>NZ_JAMQOF010000011.1:0-179143 GCF_023717215.1 Pseudonocardia sp. DR1-2
TCTCCGGCCCGGTACTGGCCGCCCGCCTGGGCAGCCCCGAGGAGCGCGCCGCCGACGTCGCCCTGGCCTGGAACAAGGGCTTCACCCCACGCCGGTTCACCCTCGCCGAGCCCCCCGCGGACTCCCCGATCTTCCCGTTCGCACCCGGCCTGTTCGGCATCGGCGCCAACCTCGCCGTGCGGGCCGGCGCCGCCCGCGCCGTCGGCGGCTTCGACGAGGCCATGGGCCCGGGCACCCCCACCCACGGCGGCGAGGACTGCGAGTTCCTGGTCCGCATGATCCTGGCCGGCAACGTCCTCGGCTACGCCCCGGGCGCCTACCTGTGGCACCACCACCGCCCCGACCAGGCCGCGCTGAACACCCAGCTCGAGGGCTACGCGATCGGGCTGGGCAGCTTCCTGGCGAAGGTGGCGCTGTCGCCGCAGGGCCGGTCGGTCGCGCTGCGCCGGCTCCCGGCGGCGGTCGCCCGGCTGCGCCACATCTCCGACCGCGAGGCAGGCGCCGGCGACGCGATGCCCGACAGCGGGCTGCTGGAGCGCGGCGGCCGGATCGCCCGCGGCGGCTGGGCCTACCTGCAGCGGTCCCGCGAGGTGCGGCGCAACGGTGGCGCGGTGCCGCCGATGCTGCTGCCCGCGCGCTCGGCACTCGTCCCGGCGCACATCCGCCGCGCCGCCGAGGCCGCGCGGGTCCGGGCCGGGGCCGGCGCCCACGTCGGCCCGGCGGCCGTCCCGGCTCCGCGTCCCGACCGGCAGGCCGAGGCCGAGGCCGGCGACGACCGCGGGGCCGCGGAGCTCGCCCGGAACTCCGCGGCCTGAACCGCTACAGCCCGTAGGACTTCCCGATGATGTCGCGCTGGATCTCGCTGGTCCCGCCGTACACCGTCGAGACGACGCTCTGGCGGAGCAGCCGCTCCATGCCGTACTCGGTGGCGTAGCCGTAGCCGCCGAGCATCTGCATCCCCTCCAGGGACAGGTGCTTGGCGAGTTCGGTGGCCTTGAGCTTGGCCATCGACGCCTCGCGCGGGAACAGCGCACCCGCGGGGGCCTCGTCGATCACCCGCGCGGTGTCGTGCACCAGCAGACGGGTGGCCGCCAGCTCGGTGGCGTTGTCGGCGATGCGGTGGCGCATCGCCTGGAAGCTCCCGACGGGGCGGCCGAACTGCTTGCGCTCCTTGACGTAGGCGACGGTGTCGTCGAAGGCGCGCCGCGCCAGTCCGAGCATGAGCCCGGCCAGGATCATCCGCTCCAGGTTCAGCCCGGCCATGAGCTGGCGCCAGCCCTGGCCCTCGACGCCGACGACGGCGTCGGCGGGCAGCTCGCACCCGTCGAAGTAGAGGTCGTTGACCTCCTTGCCGCCCATCGTCTCGATGCCGTGGATCGACAGGCCCGCCGCGTCGGCGGGCACGACGAACATGGTCAGGCCGTCGTGCTTGCCGCCCTCGGTGGAGGTGCGGGCGACCAGCAGGATGTGCGACGCGATGTGCGCGTTCGAGCACCAGGTCTTCTGGCCGTCGATCCGCCAGCCGGTCTCCGTCTTCGTGGCCTTGCACTTCAGTCCGCCGACGTCGGACCCGGCCTCCGGCTCGGACATCGAGATCGACAGCACGTCGCCGCGGCACATCCCGCCCAGCAGCTCCTGCTTCTGGGCCTCGGTGCCGAACTTCTCGATCGCCGCGGCGGTGATGGTGGTCGTGCCGAACCCGGCGATCGGGGCCTGGCCGTACGCGGACTCCTCCAGGAAGACCAGCAGGTCACGCATGCCCTGGCCGGCGCCGCCGTACTCCTCGGGGGTGGCGATGCCGAGCCAGCCGAGGTCGGCCATCTTGCGGTAGATCTCGTCGGAGTGGGCGTGCCGCCCGCCGCCGGTCAGCTCGTCGCGGCGCTCCTTGCTGCCGATCTCGCGACGGCAGAAGTCGCCGATCGCCTTCGCCAGGTCGGTCTGGTCCTCGGTCAGGGTGACGGGCATCAGGGGTCTCCTCGGTCGTCGGACCACATTCCGGTGCGGTCCAGGTGGGTGAGCAGCAGGTCCCGGCCGTCGAGCACGTGACGGCGCATCGCCGCCCGCGCGGCGTCGGGATCGGCGGCGCCGAGCGCGTCGAGCAGGACGACGTGGGCGTCGACCGCGCCGGCCCGCCACTCGGGCGAGCCGGTGTAGAAGTGCGCCGGCAGGTAGTGCGACGAGCGCCCCACCAGCCAGGCGAGCTTGCGCGAGCCGGCCAGCCGGTTGACCTCGGCGTGCAGCCGGTGCTCGGCGGACACGAGCGGGTCCAGCTCGGCCGGGTCGTGGGTCTCGGGGGTGCGCTCGCACAGCGCGGCGATCCGGTCGGCGAGCTCGCGCAGCGGTGCGAGGTCGGCGGGGGACAGCCGCTGCGCCGCGCGCGCGGCCAGCGTCCCGGTCAGGTCGGCCTGCACCTCGAACAGGTCCGCGACGTCGTCACGGGTCAGCTCGGCGACGACGAACCCGCGCCGCGGCACCGCGTGGACCATGTCCTCGGCGCGCAGCGACTGCAGGGCCTCGCGGACCGGGGTGTGGCTGACGCCCAGGTCCGCGGCGATCCGGTCCATCCGCAGGAAGGTGCCCGGGCGCAGCTCACCGGAGAGGATGCGGTCCCGCAGGACGAGCGCGATGCGGTCGGGCAGCTGCGGGGCGCGGCCCGGGGCGAGCTCACGCACGAAGTCGGCCGTCGACACGGCAACTATCATATACGATTTCGCCGGACCTGCGTCGCCGACGACCGAGGGAGAAGAACGTGCCGGGTCAGAGCCCTGCCGAGGATTTCCGCCTGACCGACATCCTCGCCGATCCCGACCGCGCCGGCCTCGTCGCGCTGTCGTTCGACGGCGCGACGACCACCTACGGCGAGCTCGAACAGCGCGCCGGGCGCACCGCCGCGGCCCTGCGCGACCTCGGCCTCGGGGCCGGGGACCGCGTCGTGTGGATCGGGAAGAACCGGCCGGAGTTCCTGGAGCTGCTCTTCGCCGCGCCGCGGATCGGCGCGGTGTCGGTCCCGCTCAACACCCGGCTCACCGAGGCCGATCTGCTGGCGCTCGTCGCCGACGCCCGGGCCGGTCTCGTCGTGCTGGGGCCGGACTTCGCGGGGCTGCGCGATGCGCTCGAGGGGCGCCGGGTCGTCGTCGTGGGGGAGGACCACGCGGACTGGCGTGACGCGGCCGCCGACGTGCTGCCGCCGTCGTCGCCGGCCGGGTCCACCCCGGACGACACCGTGCTGCAGCTCTACACCTCCGGCACCACGGGGCTGCCCAAGGGCGTGCTGCTCGCCCACCGGCAGTTCTCGGCGCTGCTCCTCGCCGCCGGGCACTGGTCGATCGACCCCACCTCGACCGCGCTCGTCGCGATGCCGCTGTTCCACATCGGCGGCGTCGGCTACGCCCTGGTCTGCCTGGCCGCCGGGGCGCGGTGCGTACTCGTCGCCGACATCGTCCCCGGGCCGCTGCTCGACACGATGTCCGACGAGCGCGTCACGAACGCCTTCCTCGTGCCGGCGGTGCTGCAGATGCTCTCCGCGGTGCCCGGTGCCGCCGACCGCGACTGGTCCGCGCTGCGGTCGATCGCCTACGGCGCCTCGCCGATCACCGTCGGCGCGCTGCGGGCGGTCGTCGAGACCTTCCGGGCGCCGCTGTTCCAGGTCTACGGCGCGACCGAGACCACCGGTGCGATCACCCAGCTCGACCCGGCCGACCACGACCCGGACGGCCCCCGGGCGCACCTCATGCGCTCGGCCGGACGGGCGTACCCGTGGGTGCGGCTGACGATCGTGGACCCGGCGACCGGCCGGGAGCTGCCGTCCGGCGAGGTGGGGGAGGTCCGGATCCGGTCCGACCAGGTCACCGCCGGCTACTGGAACCGGCCCGAGGACACCGCGGCCGCGCTCGGCGACGACGCCACGCTGCGCACCGGCGACGGCGGCTACCTCGACGCCGAGGGCTACCTGTTCCTCACCGACCGGATCAAGGACATGATCGTGACCGGTGCGGAGAACGTGTATCCGATCGAGGTGGAGAGCGTGCTGTCCGAGCACCCGGACGTCGCCGACGTCGCGGTGATCGGGGTTCCCGACGAGCGCTGGGGCGAGGCGGTGAAGGCCGTCGTCGTGCCGCGGCCGGGGGCGACGATCGATCCGGACGCCCTCATCGAGTGGGTCCGGCCGCGGATCGCGGGCTTCAAGCGGCCCCGCTCGGTCGACGTCGTGGAGGCGCTCCCGCGCAACCCGAGCGGCAAGATCCTCAAGCGCGAGCTGCGTGAGACCTACCGCAGGGCCTTCACCTGACCGCGATCGTCGGTTAGCCTCGCCTCAGTACCGGTGAGGGAGGGCTTCCATGTCTCTGCGTCTGCCGACCGGCAGCATCACGGTGCTGCTCGGGCCGTCGGTGCAGCGCCGCCGCATGATGAACCGGCTGGACGACGCGAGCGGCCGGTGTGCCGACGGGCACGACGCCGTGGTCCGCAGGCTGGGGGCCCGCGCGACCGAGTCGGCGGCGGACCGGCTGGCCACCGTCGACGCGGCCCGCCGGGGCCCCACCGCGATGGTCCTCGCCGACCGCCTGACCGACGGTCTCGACGCACACGACCGCAACACGGTGCTGTCCGCGCTGCGGGCCGTCGCTGCGGACGGGGTCGCCGTCCTCGTCGACGACATCGACCCCGTCGCGGCCCTCGCCGTCGCCGACGGCGCGTTGCGCGTCGACGAGCGTGGCGAGGTCCGGGCGGAGGAGCTGGCCTACTTGGCCTCGTAGGTGAGGCAGTCGGCGGCGTCGGCGCCCGCGCCGATGTTCACCGACGACGCCGTGCACTCGAGCTTCTCGTTGAACCGGCAGTCCGAACGGTGGCAGGCACCGACGAGGCCGTTGCCGCTGCCGCCGCGGAACGAGATCTCGACGAAGGTGCCGCAGTGGGCGTGCTCACCGGAGATCGTGATCGCCCCCGCGCCGCAGCTGGAGTCGGAGTTGTAGGAGCAGCTGGTGGCGGAGCACTGCTGAACCTGGGGCATGTCCTGGGCCGTGGTCATGACGCTCAGGTTGTCGGGGTCGTGCGGTGCGCGCCAGGCAACAGAGGCTCGCCTGACCGGCGGTGCGGGGCGCCTCATTTGCGCCCTCCACCTGGGCGATCGGTGCGGCAAACGCGGCACTTGTGTGGTGTGAATCACATTGCACGCCCGCCGGACGGGTGATCCGCGGCGGTCACGGAGGTGACCGGCCGGCGACGACACCCGACCGTTCGGTCGCCCGGTGGCGGCAGCCGTCCGTCGCACGGTCCCGCCCGGTGCGACGACGGTGCCGGAGCCGTGCGTGGCCGCCGACCCGCGGTGGGCGATGATCCCCCCGCCGGACCCGCTGGACCGGGCCGGAGAGGGAGGCGACGTGGACGAGGACCTGATGGGCCGGCTCATCCGGTTCGCCGACCTGACCGCCTGGCCGGCGTTCGCGGCGTTCGGGGTGCAGGAGGAGTCGATCGACCGGCTGCTCGCGACGACCGCGGGCCTGGACCCGTCGGCCGTCGCCGGGGTGCGGGCCGGGCTCGCCGGACGGGTCCGCGCCGCGGCGCGGGCACTGCGGAACGAGCCGCCGGTCGCGGACGGCCTGCACCGGTTGGCGCTGCGTCCGGGCGAGCGGATCGTGGTCGTCGGCGACTCCCTGTCCGCCGACCGGCTGAGCTGGGCACGGCTGTTCGCCGAGCTGGTCCCGATGGTCGAACCGGAGGCCTCGGTCGAGGTGCTCGCGCTGTCCGGGCGGACCAGCTCCGAGGCACTCGCACTGGGCCCGGTCCTGGTCTCCCGGGTGCCGACCCGGGTGCTGGTCATGCTGGGCACCAACGACATCCGCCGGGAGGGCGCGACCACCGGGATCCGGATGGTGTCGATCAGCGAGACGGCCCGGAACCTGCGGGCGCTGCGCCTGCTGCTGGAGACCGAGAGCGGCGCCCGGGTGCGGTTCGTCGTCCCGCCGCCGGTCGACCCCGGACGGGTGGCCGCCACCCGCGAGCTCACCGGCGAGTGGTGGGACCCGGCCGACGTCCCCGGGCTCGTCGCGACGGTCCGTGAGGTCGACCCGGACGCGGTCGACCTGTCCCGGATGCCGATCCGGCCCGACTTCTGGGAGGACGACGGCCTGCACCCCAGCCCGATCGGGCAGGTCGCGATCCTGCGGGCGGTGCTGGCCCGGATCTGACCCGGCACGCTCAGCCGCGCAGCGCGGCGATCGCCGCCCGGGCCGCGGCGGCGACCGCGGCCTCCCCGCGCGCCGTGTCGGCCGGGTCGGCCGGGACGGTGAAGACCGTCAGGACCAGCGGTGCGCCGTCCGGCGGGTGGAGCACCCCGGAGTCGTTGCGCTCCCCGAGCGGCCCGGAGCCGGTCTTGTCGCCGACGGTCCAGCCGGCCGGGACCGCCGCGCGGATCTGCCGGTCGCCGGTGGTGTTCGCCCGCAGCCAGCCGGTCAGCCGGTCCCGCTGCGCGGGCGGCAGGGCGTCGCCGAGGACCAGGGTGCGCAGCGTGGCGGCCAGTGCGGCCGGGGTCGAGGTGTCGCGCTCGCCGTCGCGGTCGTTCAGCGCGGTCTCGGACCGGTCGGCGCGGGTGACGCCGTCCCCGGTCGTGCGCAGCCACGCGGTCAGCTCGGCGGGGGATCCGACCTCACGCAGCAGCAGGTTGTGCGCGGTGTTGTCCGAGACGGTGACGGCGGCCTCGCACAGCCGGCCCACCGTCATCCCCGTCGCCAGGTTCCGGGTGGTGACGGGCGCGTACTCCAGCAGGTCGGCGCGCCCGTAGCGGACCGGGCGGTCGAGCAGGCCGGGCTCGGACAGCGAGCGGTGCAGCACGAAACCGGCCATCAGCGCCTTGACCACCGAGCACATCAGGAAGCGGTCGCCGTCGCGGTGCCCGGCCGCCGCGCCGGTACCGGTGTCGAGCACGTGCACCCCGATCGTGCGGGCGTACTCGCGTTCGACGTCGGCCAGCGCGGGGATCGGCGCGCTCCCGGCACCCGGGCCCGCCGGGGCGGGCGCCGCGGGTGCGGCCGGTGCCGCCGGTGCGCAGCCGGTCAGCGCGGCGCCGCCCAGTGCGGCACCGGCCAGGAGCAGGGAGCGGCGGGTGATCGTCATGGTCGCACCGTGTCGCATCCGCACCGATAGCGCGAATACGATCGTGCTTCGCGTGTGATAGCCGTTCGATATGGGGCGAGGCCGGTGGACCTGCTGCGGCACCTGACGTTCTTCGTCGCCGTCGCCGAGGAGCGGCACTTCGGGCGGGCCGCCGCCCGGCTCGGGATGACGCAGCCGCCGCTGTCCCAGGGCCTGCGACGGCTGGAGGCCCGGCTCGGCACCCCGCTATTCGACCGCGGACCCGGTGGCGTCTCCCCGACGGCGGCCGGTCGCGACCTGCTGCCCCGCGCCCGTGCCCTGATCGAGGACGCCGCGGCGCTCGGCCGCGCCGCCGCCCGGCACGCGGAGGCGGCCCGGGTGCTGCGGCTCGGCGTCGTCGCCGACCTCGGCCCGGCCGCCACCGCCCGGCTGGCGGTCCGCGCCGCCGCCGCGACCGGCCTGCGGGTCGCGCCGACCGTGGCGACCACCGTCGCGCTGGTCGACGCGGTGTCGGACGGGACGGTGGACGTCGCCGTCGTCGCGCACCCGACGGTGCTGGAGTCGGCGCGGGCCGGGCCGGTCGTCGCGCTGCCGACCGAGGTCCTGCTGTCCGCAGGCCACCCCGCTGCGGCCGGGCCGGGGCCGGTGGTGCTGCGCACCCTGCGCGGGACGGCGCCGGCCACGGCGCCGCGGGCGCACGCCCCGGCCGCCCACGACCTGCTGCTCGACACCCTCGACGCCCGCGGGTGCCCGGCCGGCCCGGCCGACGCGGCGTCCCCGGCGGAGGCGCTGGCGCTGGTCGCGACCGGCGCCGCGTTCCTCCTCACCGCCGATCCCGGCCTCGCCGGCGACGGTGTGGTCCGCAGGCCGGTGGCGGGGGAACCGGTGCCCTACCGGGTCCGGGTGGTGCACCGCGACGGCGTCCCGGACGGCCTGGTCGGGGCGCTCGCCGACGCGCTGCGGGAGGGTGCGTGACACCGGCCGCGGAGGTCCGCGCGGTGTTCCGCGACGCCGGGGTGCGCGGCTGGCTGCACGCCCGCCCGGTCACCGGCGACGGGACCCGCCCGACGGCGCGCGAGGTCGGCGTCGGCGCACACGTGCCGGTCGTGATGGCGTCGGTCTACAAGGTGTTCGTGCTGGTCGCGTACTGCCGGGCGGTCGACGCCGGCACGATCGACCCACGCGAGCCCGTGGTCGTCCCGGTGCGGCGCACACCGGGGATCACCGGGATCTCCGCGCTGGCCGACCCGGTGACGATGAGCTGGCGGGACCTGGTCACCTCGATGGTGACGGCCTCGGACAACGCCGCGGCCGACGTCGTCCACACCCGGGTGGGGCGGGATCGGGTGGCCGCGCTGCCCGCCGAGCTGGGCCTGGGCGGCACCCGGATCCGGGGCGGCACCGACGACGTGTTCGCCGACCTGCTCGCCGACACCGGTACCGACGACGTCGCCGCGGCCTTCGGGGTGCTCGCCGACAACGACGTCCCCGTCGAGACCCGTGCGCTCAGCCCGGTCTACGGCTCCTCCACCACGGCGGCGGACACCACCGCGCTGCTCGGGCTGCTGTGGCGCGGCGAGCTCGCCTCGGACGGGTCCACCGCGTTCGCCCGCCGGGTGCTCGGTGCCCAGATCTGGCCGCACCGGCTGCGCGCCGGGTTCCCCGCGGCCGCGCGGGTGGCGGGCAAGACCGGCACGGTCGGCGCGGTCCGCAACGAGGTCGGCGTGGTGACTTACCCGGGGGAGCACCCGGTCGCCGTCGCCGTCTACACCCACGCCGCGCGCAGCGATGCCGCCGTCCCGCGGGCGGACGCGGCGATCGGGGCCGCCGCGCGGGTCGCGGTGCACGCGCTGCGCGCCCCCGCCCTCTGACCCCGGTCAGCCGGCCGGCAGCCACTCCCGCGCCGCCGCGACCAGCGCCGCGACGCCGACCGACAGCGTCGGCTCGACCACCGGCGCGTAGCGGGGGGAGTGGTTCGACGGCAGCGACGCGGTCCGCTCCCGGATCTCCGCGACGGTGCCCGCGCCCTCGAACGCGGCCGGGTCGGCCCCGCCGAGCAGCCAGTACACGCACGGCACCCCGGCGGCGACGGCGAACCGGCCCACGTCCTCGCTGCCGGTGACCGGCCCCGGGTCGACGACCGGGAGCGGGGTGACCGCGGCCAGTGCGGCCCGGGTGCGCTCGGCGGCGTCGGCGTCGTTGACGACCGGCGGGAAGGACTCCAGCAGCCGGATCTCGGGGTCGGTCGGCGCCCCGGAGGCCGCGGCCTCGCCGCGCACGGTGCGCTCGATCCCGGCGAGCACCCGGTCCCGGACGCCCGGGGTGTAGGACCGCACGGTCAGGCCCAGCTCGGCGGAGTCGGGGATGACGTTCTCCTTCGTGCCCGCCCGCAGCATGCCGACGCTGAGCACGGCGGTCTCGGTCGCGGCCACCTCCCGCGGCACGACGGTGTGCAGGCGCAGCACCGTCGCGGCGGCGAGCAGCACCGGGTCGACCGTCGTCTCCGGGCGCGAGCCGTGCCCGCCCGAGCCGTGCAGGGTCACCCGCACGGTGTCGCTGCCCGCGAACGCCGGGCCGGCGGCGAGGGCCAGCAGCCCCGCGGGCAGCGGCGCGACGTGCTGGCCCAGCACGACGTCGGGGGTGCCGAAGCGGGCGAACAGACCGTCGTCGAGCATCGCGTCGGCGCCGGCGCCGAACTCCTCGGCGGGCTGGAACACCACCAGCAGCGTGCCCCGCCAGCTGTCGCGGGCGGCGGCCAGCTCGGCGGCGGCGCCCACCAGGCAGGTGACGTGCATGTCGTGCCCGCAGGCGTGGGCGACGGCGGTCTCCTCCCCGTCGCGGCCGACGGCGCGGACGGTGCTGGCGTAGTCCAGGCCGGTGTCCTCGGCGACCGGCAGCGCGTCCATGTCGGCCCGCAGCAGCGCGGTCGGGCCGTCGCCGTTGCGGAGGACCCCGACGACACCGGTGCGTCCGACCCCCTCGGCGACGTCGTAGCCGGCGTCGCGCAACCGGGCCGCGGCGATGCCCGCGGTGCGGGTCTCGGCGAAGGACAGCTCCGGGTGACGGTGCAGGTCGCGGTACAGGTCGGCGAGTTCGGCGCTGCTCACCCGAGTGAACCTAGGCGGCAGGTGCCGGAGGTGGCTGGGCCGGACGAGGTCCCTCCGATGCCGTCACACGGACCGGTGAATCCGCCATCCCAGGGACAACCACAGGACCGGTCGAGTTAACCCCTTGTTCAAGGGGGTCCTATCATTCGCTCATGGCGGAACCTTTCGGGACGAGCCGGTGACCCTCGAGGAGACACGGCGCGGCGCACCGGCCGCGGCCGACCGCTGGCGCGGTCTGGCCGTGTTCGTCGTGCGGTCGGCGGCCGCGCCCCTGCTCGACGAGGCCGTCGCCGGTGTCGCACGCGGGCTGGAGATCCTCGACGTCGTCGTCCTGGACGACGCGCAGGTCGCCCGGGTCCGCGGCACGCTGCCCGCGCCGGCGTCGCGCCCGGTCCCGTCCGGTGCGCCCTACGCCCTGATCGTGGCCTGCGACGTCGTCGCCCCGGTCGGGACGTCGGGCGTGCAGGCGGTCGCCGACCGGGTCGCCGCCGTCCTGGACTACACCGACAAGCGGGTCCTGCGCCGCGTCCCGCCGCGGGAGCACTACCTGCCGGTGCAGGCGTCGTCGTCGCCGGAGCACGCCCTCGCCCTGCTCGACGCGCTCGGCGATCCGGGGATCCTGCACCGCATCGCCGGACCGGTCGAGGACCTCGGCCGCCGGTGCGCGATGCCCTTCCCGGTCGTGCGGATGCTCGGCGGCACCTCGCCCGGGTTCCGCGCCCGCGTCGCGCTGGTCCACCACCCGGTGCACGGGCCGTCGGTGTGCAAGGTGTTCCGGCCCGGGGCGCACGAGGCCTTCGGCCGCGAGCTGCGGGCCCGCCTCGACCTCGGCGACCTGCCCGAGGTCCCGGAGCTGCTCGAGCACGGCCCGAACTGGCTGCTCACCCCGTTCTACGGCGACACCGGACGGCACATCGTGCGCCGGCTGCCCGGCGAGCTCGCCCAGCTGCGCCCGGAGGTCGTGCGGACGCTGCTGCGGTTCTGCCGCGACCTGCACGAGCGCGGCCGCTTCGTGCTCGACCTGTCCCCGCACAACCTCGTGTGGGACGAGCGGGCCGGGCTCAAGGTCCTCGACCTGGAGTTCGTCCTCGAGTACCCGGGCGAGCCGCCGGCGTGGTCGGACTGCTGGAGCCTGCGTGGCGTGCCGCCGGCCTACCGGGCGTCGGTCGAGGGGCTGCCCGACCTGGTGCTGACCCGTGGCGTCGGCAACTCGGTTTTCCACCCGGCGATCTCCGGGATGCGCCGCGCCCGGCTGCTCGCCGAGCCGCGCCGGGGCGAGGCCGCGCACAGCGGGGCCACCCAGCTCGCCTGGTTCAGCGCCCTCGGTACCGTCGGGCGGTTGCATCCCGCACTCCGCGGGAAGCGGCACTGACGGCGCGCCCCCCGACGCGCCGACCCGCCCCGACGACCGGAGGACCCGCGTGACCGGACCCGGTGGCGACCTGCCCGACGACCCGACCCGGCCGCTGCGGCCCGTGCCCCCGGAGCCCGCACCGGCCCCCGGCCCGCCGGGTGCGGCGGGTCCGTCGGCATCGTCCGGGTCGTCGCTGACCGCGCGGACCGCGCGCGGGTTCGCGTGGGCGTTCACCGGCACCGTCGGACAGGCGGTGCTGCAGATCGGCGCCACCGTCGCGCTGGCCCGGCTGCTCACCCCGGAGGAGTTCGGTGCGGCCGCGGCCGCGCTGCTGATCGTCGGGCTGACCCAGCTGGTCACCCAGCTCGGCGTCGCCGCCTCCCTGGTGCACCGCGAGGACCTCGACGACCGCGACGTGACGGCGGCGTTCTGGTTCTCGGTGCTGGTCGCGGCGGCGTTCGCCGCGGTGCTGGCCCTCGGCTCGCCGGTGATCAGCCCGCTCGTCGGGCTCCCGGCCGACTCCGCGCTGCTGCCGCTGCTGTCGATCGCGCTGCTGTTCGCGGGGGCCTCGGCGACCCCGCTCGGCCTGCTCCAGCGCGACCTGCGGTTCCGTTCGATGGCGACGGTCGACCTGCTCGCGGCGGGCCCCGCGCTGATCGGGGTCAGCGTCGTCCTGGCCGCGGCCGGGTTCGGCGCCTCCGCGCTCGCGTTCGGCGAGATCGCCGCCGCCGTCGCCAAGTGCGCGGGCTACCTCGCGCTGACCCGGCCGCGGTTCCGCCCCGAGGGGCCCACCGCGAGCTGGGGCCGGCTGCGGCCGCTGCTCGGCTACGGCGCCGGGTTCTCCATCGCCCAGCTCGGCAACTGGTTCGCGCTCAACGCCGACAAGCTCGTCGTCGCCAACGCGCTGGGCACCGGTCCGCTCGGTGTCTACGGCCGCGCCTACAACCTGCTCTCCGAACCCGCGAACATCATCGGCGGCGCCGCCGACAAGGCACTGTTCCCGGCGATGGCCCGGGTCCGCGACGACGGCCCCCGCCTGCGCGCCGCCTACGTGCGCAGCGCGAGCCTGGTCGCGCTGGTCACCGCGCCGGCCGCGGTGCTGCTCTGCGTGCTCGCCCCCGAGGTCGTCCGGGTGCTGCTCGGGGCACAGTGGGACGCCGTCGTGCCGCTGGTGCAGCTGTTCGCGCTGGTCCTGCTGCCGCGCACCTCGTACAAGATCAGCACCTCGCTGACCCGGGCCACCGGCGCCGTCTACCGGGCGGCCTGGCGGCAGTGGCTCTACGCCGGCTACGTCGTCGTGCTCACCGTGACCGGCGGGCTGCTGTGGGGCCTGGTCGGCGTCGCGGCCGGGGCGTCGCTGGCGATCGTCGTCCACTTCCTGGTGATGCTGCAGTTCTCCGCACGCGTCTCGCCCGGCCTGATGGGGGCGGTGCTGCGGATGTACGTCAAGCACGTCCCGGCGCTGGTGCTGACCGTGGCCGCGACCTGGGGCGTGGCGGTGCTGGTCCGCCCGCTCGGGATCGACCTGGTGACCCTGGCCGCCGCGGCCCTGGCCGGCGGGGTCGCGTCGGTCGGCACGCTGGTCGTGCTGCGCGGCCGCTTCGCCGCCGAGCTGTCGGTGGTGCGGAGCCTGCGCGGGGGCGGCGCGCCGCGCGGGCCGAGGCCGGACCGCCCGGCCGACGCGGCCGCCCCGGCGGCGACCGGGGGCCGTCGTCGCCTCCCCGACGACGCCACCGTGCAGCTGCCCGCCGTCGGTCGCGGGGACGCGCCCCGCGCCGTGGGGCACCCGGCCGACCGTCGCTGAGCCGACGGCCTGGCCCGGAGGGGGCGGCGTCCGGGTCCGCCGCCCGCGTGCGCGGCCGCCGCACGGCCGCGCCGGCGGAGTGAGGCCGGGCACCCGTCGTCGCGCCGGGTTGTGCCCCGCCCCCCGCCGACGGAAGTCTCGACGGTTCGACCGCGTCCCGGAGATCCCGGGACGCGCAGAGGGAACTGAGGTGCTCATGGAGCGCGTAGGCGTCGTCGGCTGCGGTCAGATGGGATCCGGGATCGCGGAGGTCGCGGCACGGGCCGGGTACGGGGTGCGGGTCGTCGAGACCTCCGCCGCCGCGGTGGAGGCGGGCCGGGCCCGCCTGGAGTCGTCGCTGGCCCGGGCGGAGAAGCGCGGCCGGATCGACTCCGCCGAGGAGGTTCTGGCCCGCCTCGAGGTCGTCGAGGGGCTGGACGCGCTGGCCGACCGGGAGCTCGTCGTCGAGGCGATCGCCGAGGACGAGGCGCTCAAGACCGGTGTCTTCCGGGAGCTGGACCGGCTCGTCACCGACACCGGCGCGGTGCTGGCGTCGAACACGTCGTCCATCCCGATCATGAAGCTGGCGGTGGCGACGAAGCGTCCCGAGCAGGTCGTCGGCATCCACTTCTTCAACCCGGTGCCGGTGCTGTCGCTGGTCGAGCTCGTCCCGAGCCTGATGACCTCCGAGGACACCCTGGCCCGGGCGCGGAGCTTCGTCTCCGACGGTCTGGGCAAGAAGGCGATCGACTGCCAGGACCGCGCCGGCTTCGTCGTCAACGCGCTGCTGGTGCCGTTCCTGCTGTCGGCGATCCGGATGATGGAGTCCGGCTTCGCCACCGCCGAGGACATCGACGAGGGGCTGGTCCGCGGCTGTGCGCACCCGCAGGGCCCGCTCGCGCTGTCCGACCTGATCGGCCTGGACACCGTGCAGGCCGTCGCGGAGTCGATGTACGCGGAGTTCAAGGAGCCGCTGTACGCGCCGCCGCCGTTGCTGGCCCGCATGGTCGACGCCGGCCTGCTCGGCAAGAAGACCGGGCGGGGCTTCCACACCTACGCCTGACCGGGCGTCCCGGGGGGCGCGATTGTGCTCCCCGGGACAACGTCAGTGCTCCCGGTGCCAAGACCGGCGCGCGGCGGGCGACCAGTCTCGTGGGTGACGCCATCCCACCACGAGGCGAGGAGCACCCATGACCGCGACGCACGAGGCCCCGGCCACGCCGCTGACCGAGAAGGTAGTCAAGGCCGCCTGTCCCCAGGACTGCCCGGACACCTGCGCGATGCTGGTGACCGTCGACGGCTCGGGGACGGCGACCTCGGTCGTCGGCGACCCGGACCACCCGTACACCAACGGCGGCCTCTGCGTGAAGGTCAACAACTACCTCGACCGCGTGTACGACCCGGGCCGCGTGCTGTTCCCGATGCGCCGGACCGGGCCCAAGGGCAGCGGCCGCTTCGAGCGGATCACCTGGGACGACGCCGTCACCGAGATCGCCACCCGCTTCACGGCCATCGCCGCCGAGCACGGTCCCGAGGCGATCATGCCGGTCAGCTACCTGGGCACCCAGGGCATCCTGAACGGCCTCAACGTCGGCGACCCCTTCTTCGCGAAGCTGGGCGCCACCGTCGCCGAGCGCACCTACTGCGACTCCGGCTCCTGCACCGCCTACGCCATGACCATCGGCGACACCGCCGGGGTGGACCCGGAGAGCCTCGTGCACTCCAAGTTCATCCTGGTGTGGGCCTGCAACATCATGAGCACCAACCTGCACCTCTGGCCCTACATCGCGAAGGCGAAGAAGAACGGCGCGAAGGTCGTGGTCGTCGACCCGGTCCGCACTCGCACCGCGGCCGCGGCCGACCAGCACATCCCGATCCGCCCCGGTACCGACGGCGCGCTCGCGCTGGCCATGGCACACGTGATCATCGCCGAGGGCCTCACCGACGACGACTACATCGCCAACCACACCGTCGGCTACGACGAGTTCGCCGAGCGCGTCTCCCGCTACACCCCCGAGTGGGCCGAGACCGAGACCGGCGTACCCGCCGAGACCATCCGGGTGCTCGCCCGCGAGTACGCCGGTGCGCAGCCGTCGGTCATCCGGATCGGCGTCGCCGTCGAGCGGCACGCCGGCGGCGGCCAGACCGTGCGCGCCCTGTCCTGCCTGCCCGGCCTCGTCGGCGCCTGGCGCAGGCCCGGCGGCGGCATCCTGCAGCTGCCGCTGTGGGCGTTCCCCGTCAACTGGGGCGCCTTCATGCACCCGGAGATGCTCACCCCCGGCACCCGGGTCGTCAACCAGTACCGGCTCGGCGCCGCCCTGGCCGGTGACCTGCCCGCCGGCCCGCCGATCAAGGGCCTGATGGTCTACAACTCCAACCCGGTCGTCACCACGCCCGACCAGGACCGGCTGATCAAGGGCCTGGAGCGCGAGGACCTGTTCACCGTCGTGTCGGAGCAGTTCATGACCGACACCGCGGAGTACGCCGACATCGTCCTGCCGGCCACGACGCAGCTCGAGCAGGACGACATCATGTTCTCCTGGGGCCACCTGTTCGTGACCTACAACCACCGATCCATCGAGCCGCTGGGCGAGGCCGTCCCGAACACCGAGATGTTCCGCAGGCTCGCCGCCGCGATGGGCTTCGACGACCCGGTCTTCCGGCGCACCGACTCCGAGATGATCGCCGAGGCGTTCGACTGGTCCCACCCGCACATGGAGGGGATCACCGTCGAGTCGCTGAAGGAGAAGGGCTGGCAGCGGCTCAACGTGGCCCCGCCGGAGGCCTACGCCCCGCACGCCGAGGGGAACTTCCCGACGCCGTCGGGCAAGGCCGAGTTCGTCTCCGCCGCGGCGGCGGGCGGCAACTTCGTCGTCCCGCTGTTCCGGCAGGGTTCCAACGACCACCAGCCCGGCCAGCCGGTCGACCCGCTGCCGCACTACATCCCGCCGCGCGAGTCCGCCGCGGCCGACCCGGAGCTCGCCGCCCGCTACCCGCTCAATCTGCTCACGCCCAAGTCGCACGCGTTCCTGAACTCGAGCTTCGGCAGCCACGAGTTCCACCGCCGCGTCGCGAACGAGCACACGCTGATCATCCACCCGGACGACGCCGCCGCCCGCGGCATCGCCGAGGGTGCGCCGGTGCGCGTGTTCAACGACCGGGGCGAGTTCACCGTCGTCGCGTCCCTGCAGGACACCGTGTCCCGCGGGGTCGTGGTGAGCCCGATGGGCGGCTGGCGCAAGAACTCCAAGGCCGGCACCACCCTGGCCGCGGTCAACCCGACCGTGTTCGGCGACCTGGGCAACGCGCCCACGTTCTCCGACACGCTCGTCGAGGTCGAGACCGCCTGAGCCGCACGGCCCGGCCGGATCGCCCTTCTCGGCCCGGCCGGGCCGTGCCCCACCCCGACCGTCCACATCGGAGGAAAGACTCGTGGCCTACGTCGTCACCGAGGCCTGCATCGACATCCAGGACCGCTCCTGCATGGAGGAGTGTCCGGTCGACTGCATCTACCCCGGCGAGCGGATGATGTACATCCACCCCGACGAGTGCGTCGACTGCGGCAAGTGCATGCCCGCCTGCCCCAGCGAGGCCATCCACTGGGAGCACAAGATGCCCGCGGACCTGCTCCCGTTCGTCGACGCCAACGCGGCGTTCGTGCGCGAGCAGGGGTTCTCCGGCGGTGGCGAGGACGCCGACCCGGCCGACAGCGACCACCCGCTGGTCACGCAGCGGAAGCCGCGATGACCGGGGAGCTCACGGCCGACCTGGTCGTCGTCGGCGCCGGGCCCACCGGCCTCTACGCCACCTACTACGCCGGCTTCCGCGGGCTGTCCGTGGTCGTCGTCGACGCCCTGGACCAGCTGGGTGGGCAGATGTCGGTGCTCTACCCGGAGAAGCCGGTCTTCGACGTCGCGGGCTTCCCGCGGGTCCGCGCGCAGGACCTGGTCGACTCCCTGGTCGAGCAGGCCGCCCTGGCCGAGCCGACCTACCTGCTCGGGCACGACGCCGTGGAGCTGGAGCAGTTCGACGACGGCGTCGCCGTCACCACCGACCGCGGCGTGCGGGTCCGGGCCGGGGCGCTGCTGGTCACCGGCGGCATGGGCCGGTTCACCCCGCGCCCGCTGCCCGCCGGTGGCGACTACGCCGGCCGCGGGCTGCGCTACGCGGTGCCGCGTCCGGCCGAGCTGTCCGGCCGCGACGTGCTGATCGTCGGCGGCGGGGACTCCGCGGTCGACTGGGCGCTCTGCCTGGAGCCGATCGCCGCGTCGGTGACCGTGGTGCACCGCCGCGACGCCTTCCGCGCCCACGAGCGCAGCGTGACCGAGCTGCGCGCGTCGACGGTCCGGATCCTGACCCCGTACGAGGTCGCCGACGTCCGCGGCGACGGCCGCGTCTCCGAGGTCGACGTGTCCGGCCCGGACGGCGTCGAGACCCTGCGGGTCGACGAGATCGTCGCCGCGCTGGGGTTCAAGGCCGACCTCGCGGCGCTGTCGAGCTGGGGGATCGGGATGAGCCGCCGGCACATCGCCGTCGACCGGTCGATGCGCACGACGCTGCCCCGGGTGTTCGCGGCCGGGGACATCACCGACTTCGAGGGCAAGGTCCGCCTGATCTCGGTCGGTTTCGGCGAGGCCGCGCTGGCGGTCAACAACCTCGTCCCGCTGGTGCGCCCCGACCTCCCGGTGGTGCCCGGACACTCGAGCGACGCGGCATGACCGGCGCGGCGCCCGACCGGTCCGGGGTGGGGTGGGCCCCCGGCAGCACCGGCGCGGCGATGATCGGACACCCCCGCACGTGCGGGCGCACCACCACGGTGCACCAGGCCCGGGAGGTGTTCCGCGACGACCACGTGCACGCGCTGCTCGTCGTCGACCGGGGTGTGCTGCTGGCCGTGGTGGAGCGCGGCGACCTCGCCGGCCGTCCCGCCGCGGCGCCGGTCCGCTGGCTCGGCACGCTGGCCGGGCGCACCGTCGCCCCCACCGCGCCGGCGACCGCGACGCGCGACCGGATGCGGGCCGAGGGGCGCAGGCGGCTCGCCGTCGTCGACGGGCACGGCCGGTTGCTCGGTCTGCTCTGCCTCAAGCGGTCCGGGGCCGGCTTCTGTACGGACGAGGGGGTGCGGGCCCGGGCGGCCGAGCGGGCCGCGCGACGATCTCCTCACATCGGAGCAACACGTCCGTGACGTCCACGTGCGATGCTCGGGTATGGCATTGGTCACGATCGACACCACCACCGTGGCCGAGACCGACCGGCTGGACTTCTGGCGCGCGACGGTGTGCGACCAGTTCGTCGCGCTGGACGTGACACCGTCCACCACCGGGTTGGTCTCCGGACGGGTCACCGCCTCGTCGGTGGCCGGCACGCATCTGCGGCGGATCTCCTCGGTTCCACACCGCTTCGACAGGACAGTACGCCAGGTTCGCGCCGCAGACGAGGACTACCTGCAGATCGCGCTGGCCCGCCGTGGCCGCACACTCGTCGCACAGGACGGGCGGGAGGCGGTGATCGGCCCCGGCGAGTTCGTGATCTACGACAGCAGCAGGCCGTTCACCTTCGTCACCACCGACAGCTTCGAGTACCAGGTCTGCCTGCATCCCAAGAGCGCGCTGCCGCTGTCCCGGGCGGAGATGGCCGAGGCCACCGCGGTCGCCCTCGACGGCCGTCGCGGCGTCGGCGCGATGCTGCCGCCGCTGCTGTCCTCGCTGGACCGGGCGATCGGCGACGACGTCCCCGTGGCCGCGCAGGAGGCCGTCGCACGGACCATCGGGGACGTGTTCGTCGCGCTGGTCCGCAGCACCGTGCCCGCGTCCGCGCCGGAGAACCTGCACATCGCGCGGGCCCGCGGGCACATCCGCGAGCACATCGCCGACCGCGACCTCGACCCCGCGGGTGTCGCCGCCGCCTGCGCGATCTCGGTGAGCTACCTGCACAAGCTGTTCGCCGAGGAGGGCACCACGGTGGCCGGGGCCATCCGCGAGGAACGCCTGCAGGGCGCGTGGACCGACCTGCGCCGACCCGAGCTCGCCCACGTCGGGGTCGGCGCGGTCGGTGCCCGTTGGGGGATGCCGGACCCGGCCGCGTTCAGCCGGGCCTTCCGGGCGCGCTTCGGGCGGTCCCCGAAGGCGCACCGCGACTCCTGATCGCCGGCCGGGCGGGGCGACCCCGCCCGGCCGCTCCGTTCAGATCCGCTGTTCGCCGAGGAACCCGGTGACCAGCTTCGTCAGGTCCTCGGGCCGCTCCAGGTGCATGCAGTGGCTGGACCCCGGCCCGGTGACCAGCTCGAACCGGGCGCCCGGGATGCGCTCGGCCACCGCGCGGGACTGCCAGTGCGGGGTCAGCAGGTCCTGCTCGCCGACCACGACCAGCGTCGGTGCCGTGATCGCGTCCAGCCGGTCGAGGGTGTCGTGCACGAGGTCGGCGTCCCACTGCTCGACGGTCACCTGCATCTGCGCCTCGTCCTGCGGGAACGCCGGCAGCAGCGCCTCCAGCAGGGCGCCCACGTTCGGGTCGTCGAGGGCCTGTGGGGAGAACGCGAGCCCCGACGCGGCCAGTGCGGACTCCATGTCACGGTGCACGTAGGGCAGGCGCAGCGCGGTGAGCACCGCGCGCTGGAAGCCGTCGGTGCGGCCCCAGGTGCCGTAGAGGACCTGCGAGGCGACCTGCTCCGGGCGGGACAGCGCCATCTCCTGCGCGACGGCCGAGCCCAGCGACCAGCCGAGCACGTGTGCCCGCGGGATCTCCAGGGCGTCGAGCAGGGCGGAGGTGTCCGCGGCCATCGACCCGACGCTGATCGGGCCGGCGCCGCGGTCGCTGCCGCCCAGGCCCCGGTTGTCGAAGGTGATCACACGATGGGTCTCGGCGAGCCGGGACGCGAGCTCGCCCCACAGCGGGATCGCGCCGGACGTACCCATGATCATGAGCAGGGGGTCGCCGTCGCCTGCGGTCTCGTAGTTCAGCTCGACGCCGGTGGACACGGGGATGCGGGGCACGGTGGGTCTCCTCGGGGTGTGCGGTCGGTCGGGGTCAGCGGTACTGCAGGCCGTCGTCGAGGTCGGCCTTCGGCAGCTCGACCCGGTCGACGTCGTGCTCGTGCATGTGGGTCCAGGGCTCGCGGTCGCCCTGCCCGAACATGCGGTGCTGGGAGCGTCCGATGTAGCCGGGGTTGAAGTTGTCCTCCGAGACCCACGGCAGCCGTGGCATGTCGGCGTCCTGGGCCCGCAGCGTGGGCACGACGACCCGGTCCCCCCGCTCGTCCATGCGCGCCAGGATGCGGCCGATCAGGTCGTTGACCAGGTCGATCCGCAGCGTCCAGCTGTGCCGGAAGTACCCGAAGGCGTAGGCCATGTTCGGGATGTCGCTGATCATCAGACCGCGCCAGGTGACGTGCCGGGTGAAGTCGACCGGCTCGCCGTCGACGGTGAAGGGGATGTCGCCGAACACCGCCAGGTCGAAGCCCGTCGCGGTGACGACGACGTCGGCCTCGATCACCTCGCCGGAGGAGACCTGCACGCCCTTCTCGGTGAACTCGGAGATGGTGTCGGTGACGACCGAGGCCTTCCCCTCGCGCATCGCGGCGAAGAAGTCGCCGTCGGGCACGAACGCGATGCGCTGCTGCCACGGCCGGTAGCGGGGGACGAAGTGCTTCTCGACGTCGGTGCCCTCGGGCAGCAGCGGCCGGATGGACTCGACCAGGAACTCGTGCAGCGCGTCCGGGTCGTCGCGGCCGGTGGTCGCCAGCCAGTCGAGCTGCTGGACGTAGGTGCGGCGCAGGATCTCGTGGGTCCACTCGCCGGGCAGGTCGAGCGGCTCCAGCATCGTCGCGAGCTCGTGCACGGTCGGCGCCGGGAACCAGTACGACGGCGAGCGCTGCAGCATCGTCACGTGCTCGGCGGTCGCGGCCGTCGCCGGGACGACCGTCGCCGCGGTCGCGCCGGATCCGATGACCAGCACCTTCTTCCCCGTGACGTCGAGGTCCGACGGCCAGGACTGCGGGTGCACGACCGTCCCGGCGAAGCGCTCGGTGCCCGGCCACTCCGGGGTGTAGGGCTCGTCGTGGTTGTAGTAGCCCTGGCACATCCACAGGAACGACGCGGTCATCCGCAGGGTCTCGCCGGTGTCGGTGCGCGTGACGTCCGCGGTCCAGAGGTTCTCCTCCGAGGACCAGCTCAGCGCGGTGACGCGGTGGTGGTAGCGGATGTGCCCGGCGAGGTCGTCCTCGTCGATGACCTCGCGGAGGTAGGACAGGATCTCCCCGCCCGCTGCGATCGACGGTCCCTTCCACGGCTTGTGCCGGTAGCCGTAGGTGAACAGGTCGCTGTCCGAGCGAGCACCCGGGAAGCGGTGCGTCCACCAGGTCCCACCGGGGGCGTCCTGGGCCTCCAGCAGCACGAAGCTCCGCTCCGGGAACTCCTCCCGCAGCCGGTGCGCGGCGCCGATGCCGGACACCCCGGCCCCGACGATCAGGACGTCGACGTGCTCGGTGGTCGTGGTGGCCATGGGGGTCCTCCCGGTGCAGGGGTGACGACGGTCACCCGACGCTAGGTCGGACCGGGCGTCCCACGGGTGTCCGAACTTCGGACAGCGACAGGTGTTGACCGGTGACGCATCATGTGATGACGAGCACAGAGAGGTGCGTCGATGGGGGATCTGCTCGCACGCCGCCGCGAGCTCGTGTCCGCGCGGGCCGAGCTGCTCGACCGGCCCGACGTCGCGCTGCCCGGCGTGCCCGGCCACGTCGTCGCGTCGTGGCGGCGCAGCATCGCGGGCGGGGTGGACCCGGCGATGATCGTGAACCGGTTCCACCCCGACCTCGACACCGGCTCCCGGCTGGTCCGCTGCGCGCGCCCGGTGATGGAGCAGCTGGTCGAGCAGGTCGCCGGGATCGGGGTGTGCGTCGCGCTCACCGACCACCGGGCCCGGCTGCTGGTGCGGCTGGACACCGACGCGGTGATCGCCCGGTCCGCGGACGTCAACGCGTTCGCCGCCGGGTTCGGCTACGCCGAGGGCGCGGTGGGCACCAACGGGGTCGGGACCGTGCTGGAGTCCGGCCGGCCGGTGCACATCGTCGGCGCCGAGCACTTCGTCGAGCAGCTCCACGACTACGCCTGCGCCGGCGCCCCGGTGCGCGACCCGGCGACCGGGCGGATCGAGGCGGTACTCGACCTGTCCTGCCGCGCCGAACACTCCTCGCCGCTGCTGCTGTCGCTGGTGCGCTCCGCGGCCGCGCGCATCTCCGACGCCCTGCTGCACGACCGCGACCCCGCCCAGCAGGCCCTGTTCGACGCCTACGCCCGCACCGAGTCCCGCACCCGGCGGGCGGTGCTCGCCGTCGGGCGCCGCACGGTGCTGGCGAACACCGCGATGCAGACCCTGCTCGACGCGGGCGACCACGCCGCGCTCACCGACCACGCCCGGTTCCTGCTGCTCCGCGGCCCCGGCGTCGACGACCGGGTGGACCTGCCGTCGGGGACGCGGGCGCGGCTGCGCGGCGCGGTCGTCCCGGTCGGCGGGTCGGTCGCCGGCCTGGTGGCGGTGGTGACGCTGCTGCGCGAGCCGGACGGCGGCGGCCCCGCCGGACCGGTCGCGGCGACCCCGCGGTCCGACGCCGGCGGGGTGAGCCCGGCCTGGCGGGCGGCGCGGGCCGCCGTCGCCGGGGCGCTGGGGGCGGGGGAACCGCTGCTGGTCACCGGCGAGCCCGGCTCCGGCCGGGCGCGGCTGGTCACGGACTCCTGGCCCGGCCCGGTCGTCGAGGTCGGCCCGGACGACGACGGCGCCGACCTCGAGGACCGCGTCCGGCGGGCCGGGCGGCGGGCGCTGGTGCTGCTGCGCGACCTCGACCGGCGCGACGCCGGGGTGCCGCCCGCCGTCGCGCGCGGGGGTCTGCCGACGGCCGGCACCCGCGCGGACACCGCCGTCCCCGACCCCGTCCGCGACGCCGTGCTGGCCCGGTTCCGGGTGTCGGTGCCGGTCCCGCCGCTGCGCGGCCGCCCCGGCGACCTCCCCGGCCTGGTCGCCGCGCTGCTCGCCGAGCTCGCCCCCGGTCGCGACGTGCGGCTGTCCGCCGGGGCGCTGCGGACGGTGAGCAGGCATCCGTGGCCGGGGAACGTGACCGAGCTGCGCGACGCGCTGACCGCGGCCCTGGGCCGGCGGCCGGTGGGTGTGGTCGAGGCGACCGACCTGCCCGAGTCCTGCCAGAGCGCGCCGTCCGGGACGCTGCGGGCGGTGGACCGGGCCGAGCGGGACGCGATCGTCGCCGCGCTGCGCGACACCGACGGGAACCGGGCCGCCGCGGCCGCGGCGCTGGGGGTGGCCCGGTCGACGCTCTACCGGAAGATCGCGCAGTACCGGATCACGGACTGAGCGGGCCGCATCACCCCGTCAGGAACGCGGTCAGCTCCCGCGCCACCTCCTCGGGGCGCTCCTCGGGCAGGTAGTGGTCGGCGTCCAGGGCCGTCCCGTGCACGTCCGTGGCGTAGCCGGCCCACACCGCGGGGACGTCGTAGGACCGCCCGACGAAGGAGTGCGCGCCCCACAGCGCCAGCAGCGGCGCGGTCACCCGTCGGCCGGCGTCCACGCCGTCGTGGACGCGGTCGATCCCGGCCGCGGCGCGGTAGTCGGCGCACGACGCGGCGATCGCGGCCGGGTCGGCGAAGCAGCGGACGTACTCGGCGACGGCGCGGTCGTCGAACGGGGTGCCGCCGTGGTGGCGCGACCGCATCCGAGCGGTGATCCAGAACTCCGGGTCGCCCCCGATGAGCCGCTCCGGGATCCCGGCCGGGGCGGTGAGGAAGAACCAGTGCCAGTAGCCCAGCCCGAAGCCGGCGTCGGCGGTGTCGAACGCGTGCCGGGTCGGGACGATGTCGAGCACCGCCAGCGCCGACACCGCGTCCGGCGCGTCGAGGGCCAGCCGGTGCGCGACCCGGCCGCCGCGGTCGTGCCCGGCGACGGCGAACCGGTCGAACCCCAGCTCCCGCATGACGGCGAGCTGGTCGGCGGCCATGGCGCGCTTGGCATAGGCGGCGTCGTCCGGGCCCGGGGGCGGCTTGGCGCTGTCGCCGTAGCCGCGCAGGTCGGTCGCGACGACGGTGAACCGGTCGGCGAGCAACGGCGCGACCCGGTGCCAGATCGCGTGGGTCTGCGGGTAGCCGTGCAGGAGCAGCAGCGGCGGCCCGGATCCGCCGGTCACGGTGTGCACCACCGTCCCCGCCGCGTCGACCGTGCGGGCGGTGAACGGGGCGGGCAGCAGGGTCCGCGGGCTCATCGTGCCGGACCCCCGTGGGCTGGGGTAGGACGGGCGGCATGCCGCTGCCGGGCCCCGTGCCGACCGACCCCGTGCCGACCGACGCCGTGCCGACCGACCCCGTGCGACCCGGCGCCGCGCTGCCGGACACCGTCCTGCTCTGGGACGCCGACGAGGTCGCCGACCCGCCCCCGGAGCCCTGCTGCCTGGCGGGGACCGCGCCGGGCGACCGGGCCGTGGTCTACCGCACCGGGCCGGGCGGCGGCGTGACGGCGCTGTTCGCGTTCACCGGTCCCGCCGAGCCGCACCCCGGGGGACGGCACGCGGCGGGCGTCGTCGTGCCGGTCGGACGGCCGGTGCCGCGGGCCGAGCTGCTGGCCGACCCGGTGCTCGCGCCGGTGTTCCGGCACCTGCGCGGCCGTCGCAGGCTGCCGCCCGACGCGGCCCGTCGCCTGGTCGCGCTCCTCGCGGGCTGAGCCGCGACGCCCGGCCGCCGGGGCGCGCCGGCCGGGTCGGGACGGGCTCATCCCCGCACGACCTCGGCGATCGCCGCGCCCAGCTCGGCGGTCGTCGCGGTGCCGCCCAGGTCCGGGGTGACGGTCGCGCCGCCCCGCCCGACCACGTCCTCGACCGCGGCCAGCACGGCCGCCGCGGCCTCGTGCTCGCCGAGGTGCTCCAGCATCATCGACCCGCACCAGATCTGGCCGACCGGGTTCGCGACGCCCTTCCCGGCGATGTCCGGTGCGGACCCGTGCACCGGCTCGAACAGGCTCGGGAACTCCCGCTCCGGGTTGATGTTCGCGCTCGGCGCGATGCCGATCGTCCCGGTGCAGGCCGGCCCGAGGTCGGACAGGATGTCGCCGAACAAGTTGCTGGCGACCACGACGTCGAACCGCTCCGGGCTCATCACGAACCGCGCCGCGAGGATGTCGATGTGGGAGGAGTCGACGTCGACGTCGGGGTACTGCGCCGCCATCGCCGCGACCCGCTCGTCCCAGTACGGCATGGTGATCGCGATGCCGTTGGACTTCGTCGCCGAGGTCAGGTGCCGGTTCGGGTGCCGCCGCGCGAGCTCGAAGGCGTAGCGCAGGATCCGGTCGACGCCGGTGCGCGTCATGACGGTCTCCTGGATCACGATCTCGCGGTCGGTGCCGGAGAACATCCGCCCGCCCACCGACGAGTACTCACCCTCGGTGTTCTCCCGGACGATCAGCATGTCGATGTCGCCGGGGGAGCGGCCGGCGAGCGGGGCGGCGACGCCGGGCAGCAGC
The DNA here is from genome assembly GCF_023717215.1 of Pseudonocardia sp. DR1-2. Classification (NCBI taxonomy): domain Bacteria; kingdom Bacillati; phylum Actinomycetota; class Actinomycetes; order Pseudonocardiales; family Pseudonocardiaceae; genus Pseudonocardia; species Pseudonocardia sp. DR1-2. The sequence goes on from NZ_JAMQOF010000011.1 coordinate 25,847, forward strand.
CGGGCCGGGCGCAGGTTGACGTACTGGTCGAAGCGGCGGCGGAACTGCAGCAGGCTGCCCCACAGCGACACGTGGTCGGGCAGCACCTCCGGCCACCCGACGGCGCCGAAGAACAACGCGTCGAAGCCTCGCAGCTGCTCGAACCAGTCCTCGGGCAGCATCGTGCCGTGCTCGAGCCAGTGGTCGGCGCTCGCGAAGCCGAACTCGGTGAACTCCAGCCCGATCCCGAACCGCTCCGCGGCCGCGGTCAGCACGCGGACGCCCTCCGGGACGACCTCCTTGCCGATCCCGTCGCCCGGGATGACGGCGATGCGGTGCGCGGTCATGTCGTGTCCTCCTCGACTCGGTTGCTTCTATCCTGATCGGCGAACCGGACGCGGTGAACCGTCGTCCGGACCGGACAGTCTTTCCGCAGGCGAAAGGAGTGGGTGTGGAGCTGCCCGAGTTCGACGACCTGCGCTTCTTCGCCGGGGTCGCCGCCGCGGGCACGCTGACCGAGGTGGCGCGCCAGTGGGGTGTGTCGGTGTCGGCGGTCAGCAAGCGGCTCGCCCGCCTGGAACGACGTCTGGGCGTCCGCCTGGTCAACCGGTCCACCCGGCGTCTCACCCTGACCGACGAGGACCGCCGCTACGCCGAGGGCGCCCGCGACGTGCTGGGCCGGATCGACGACCTGGAGGACGAGATCGGCCGGCGTCGCTCGGGGCTGCACGGGCGGATCGCGGTGCACTCGTCGATGGGGTTCGGCCGGGCGCACGTCGCGCCGCTGCTCGGCACGTTCGAGGCGGCCAACCCGGACCTGCGCATCGACCTGGAGCTGTCACACCTGCCGGTCGCCGTCGGCGGCTCCGGCTATGACTTCGCGGTGCGCGTCGGACCGCTGCCCGACTCGCGGCTGCACGCCCGGGTTCTGCACCGCAACCGGCGCGTGGTGTGCGCGGCGCCGTCGTACCTGGGCCGCCGCGGCGCCCCGCGCACCCCCGCCGACCTGGCAGGACACGACTGCATCGTGATCCGGGAGAACGACACCGCCTACGCCCACTGGCGTTTCGGGACCGACGCCGACGCCGCCGGGGTCCGCGTGACGGGCGCGATGACCTGCAACGACGGCGAGGTCGCGACGGCGTGGTGCCGGGCCGGCCGCGGGCTGGTGATGCGCTCGCTGTGGCAGGTCGCGCCGCTGCTCGCGTCGGGGGAGCTGGTGCAGGTGCTGGCGGACATCCCGACGCCGTCGGCGGACCTGCTGGCGGTGCACGGGGCGGACCCGCCACGGCGGGTCCGCGCGGTGCTCGACCACCTCGTCGACGGGCTGGCGGAGCGGCTGCCGGTCAGGCCGGCTCCCGTTCCCGCCGCCGCGTCCACGCCCACGTGATCACCGCCCACCCCACCGCGACCAGAACGAGCTCGACGACCAGGTAGACCGGCCACGGGCCCAGCAGGTCCAGCGCGGAGGCGTTGGTCGGCTTGTGGGCGAGGAAGCCGTAGTTGGTGCCCACGGCCAGGTTGAACGGCAGCACCACCGCCGCCCAGGCGATCGTGGCCGCCAGCGTCACGGCCATCCCGCGCCAGGTCGGCCGCACCCCGGCGCCCCAGGTCAGGTACACCGCGGCCCACGTCACCAGCAGGTGCAGCGCCCAGAAGTGCAGGAACGCAACGTGCGGGAAGTCGGGGGAGTCGGTGGCCGGGGTGAGCAGCGCCTGCGGGGTCAGCGTGAGACCCCAGTAGTACAGCGGCGCGCACACCCACCAGCGCCGTGTCCACAGGGCGACCGCGGCGGTGACCCACGACAGGTCCGACAGCTGCAGCGGCAGCGAGATGTGCACGTCGAAGGTCTGCGGGGTCAGCAGCCGCAGCTGCAGCGGCACCAGCAGCACGACGACCACGACGGCGAACGCCCGCGAGACGCCCGGCTCGGCGGGGGTGCCGCGCAGCCGTCGTCCCAGGGCCACCAGCGCGACGGCGCCGAGGACCCCGACGGTCAGCGCGGCCCAGTGGGTCGCGCCGTAGGGCACGAAGACGCCGGTGTCTCCCATCGCCCGATCATGACGGACCGGTCAGCGCCGCGAGCAACCGCCACAGCGGGCGCTGCACCGCGTCGGGGATCCCGGCGAGGGTGAAGTCCAGGTCGTGGGCGACGTTGAGCCGCGCGAGGCGGCGCAGCGGCGGCAGCCGCCCGGCCGTCGCCAGGATCCGGAACTGCTCCTCCAGGGACCCGGCGGGGGTCTCGACGGTGCGCACGCGCACCGGGCCGTCGCCCCCGTTGCCGAACGAGTGCGTGACGCCGGGCGGCACCACGATCCCGTCGCCGGGGTGCAGCAGGCTCGTCCAGCCCTCGACCCGGACCCGCAGGACGCCCTCGAGCACGGTGAACGACTCGGTGGCGCCCCGGTGCCGGTGCGGCGGGGGACCGGCCACCCCGGGCGGTACGACGGCCTCGAACTCGAAGGCCGGGGCGCCGCTGTGCAGCACGTCGATCGTCTCGCCGGACGGCATCTCGATGCGGCTCACGGCGGCCTCCCGGGTCAGGCGCCGGCGGTCCCGGCGGTCTCGGCGTCGTCGTCGGTGTCGTTCTTCTTCCTCCGCTTCGGCACCAGGTGCGCCACGGCGACGATCACCGCGCCGACCACGACCCCGAGGATCGCCGAGCCGACGGTGTTGGTGAGCCAGCCCAGGAACCCGCCCAGCGCACCGGTCGCGTCGGCGACGGCCACCTCCAGATGGTGCACCAGGTCGTAGATCGGGGAGAAGCCCAGCTCGTCCATCCCGACGAGCAGGATGTGCCCGCCGACCCACAGCATCGCCGCGACGCCGACGACCGACAGCGTCGTCAGCACGATCGGCATGGCCTTCACCAGCCCGCGCCCGAACGACGCGACGGGGCCGGAGCCGCGCTTCGCCAGGGCCAGGCCGGCGTCGTCCATCTTCACGATGAGCGCGACCGCGCCGTAGACGAGCGCGGTGATCGCGACGGCGACGACGGCCAGGATGATCGCCCGGGACACGATGCCCTCGGACGCCACCTCGTTCAGCGCGATGACCATGATCTCGGCCGAGAGGATGAAGTCGGTGCGCACGGCGCCGGAGACGACCCGGCGCTCGTTCTCCGCCGGGTCCGCCGCGACCTTCTCGTCGCGCTCCTCGGGGTGCTCGGAGTGCCCGGAGAAGTACTCCCAGAGCTTCTCCGCGCCCTCGTAGGCCAGGTAGCAGCCGCCGACCATCAGGATCGGGGTCAGCAGCCACGGCGCGAACTGGGACAGGATCAGCGCGACCGGCAGGATGAACACGATCTTGTTGATCAGCGAGCCCCTGGCGATCCGCCAGATGATCGACAGCTCGCGCTCGGGCTTGAGCCCCTGCACGTAGCGGGGGGTGACCGCGGCGTCGTCGACGACCACCCCTGCGGCCTTGGCCCCGGCGCGCCCGGCGGCCCCGGCGACGTCGTCGAGGGAGGCCGTCGTCAGGCGCACCAGCGCCGCGACGTCGTCGAGCAGGGCGAACAGTCCGCTCATCGGGTCACCGTCCGTTGCATGGCCGAATCCGTGCGCACGCGCGGAGCCTACGGCGCGGGCGGGACGAACGGGACCGAACCCGCCCGATCGCGGGGCTTGACCGTGCCGCGGCGGCACGGTGTCGACTGGGCCCATGGCAGAGGACACGACCACCGCCGCGCCGACCGCAGGCCCGGACACCGTGGACCCGTCGGACCCGGTCGCCGGCTTCTCCGCGCTGCGCGAGGTCGCGGCGGTCGTGGAGATCCCGCTGGAGATCCCCGGACGGCCCACGCAGCAGGGCCTGATGGTGACCCGGCACGCCGAGGTCCGCGCGATGCTCACCGACGACCGCTTCCGGCACGACGCGGCCGCGGTACCGGAGGCGGAGAACTACCTGCGCAACGCCCAGACCGGGCTGATCGGGCTGCCCGAGGACCTCGACCTGCTCCGCCGTCCGATGCTGGGCCGGGACGGGGAGGACCACGCGCGGCTGCGCCGGCTCGTGTCGCGGGCGTTCACGGTGCGCCGGGTGAACGGGCTGCGTCCCCGCGTCGGGGCGATCGTCGACGGCCTGCTCGACGACGTCGCCGCGGCCGGTGCCGGCGGCACCCCGGTCGACCTGGTGGAGGCGCTGGCCTACCCGGTGCCGATCGCGGTCATCTGCGAGCTCGTCGGCGTGCCGGAGGGCGACCGGGACCGCTGGCGGGAGTTCGCCCGGCTGCTGATCCAGCCCGACCCGGCGCGGATGCCCGACGTCGCCCGGGGGATGGTCGCCCACGTCCGGGACCTGATCGAGGCCCGTCGCCGGGAGCCGGCCGACGACCTGCTGTCCGGGCTGGTCGCGGCGCACGACGAGGACGGCGACCGGCTCTCGGAGCAGGAGCTCGTCGACATGACGGTGAACCTCACCGTCGCCGGGTTCGAGACCACCGCGCACGTGCTGGCCAAGGGCACACTCGCCCTGCTCAGCCGCCCGGACGAGCTCGCCGCGCTGCGGGCCGACCCGCAGTTGTGGCCGACGGCGGTGCACGAGCTGGTCCGCACCTGCGGTCCGATCCCGGCCGGTGCCCCGCGCTACGCCGCAGAGGACCTGGAGATCGCCGGGACCCCGGTCCCCGCCGGGACCGCCGTGCTGCCCGGTCTGCTGCCGGCGAACTTCGACCCCCGGGTGCTCGACCGGCCCGGGGAGCTGGACGTGCGCCGCGACCCCGGACGCGGCGAGGGGCACCTCGGGTTCGGGCACGGGGCGCACTACTGCCTCGGGGCGGCGCTGGCTCGCCAGGAGGTCGAGGTCGTGCTGTCGGCGCTGGTCACGCGCTTCCCGGGGCTCCGGCTCGCCGAACCGGCGGACGGCCCGTCGCGGCTGGGGTTCGAGCGGCTGCCCGCCCTGCCCGTCCACGTCGACCGCCCGCCGGAAGGCTGACGCTCAGCGCGCCGCGCGGGTCTCGTAGAGCCGGCGCGACCACAGCAGGCTCCCGACGGTGATCACCACGCACCAGCCGACGGCGAGCGCGGCGTCGGCGCCGAGCCCGGCCCCGCTGCCGGGCCCGGCGCCGAGCAACCCGCGCAGGGTGTCGATGACCGGCGTGAACGGCTGGTACTCCGCGAACCACCGCAGCCCGGCCGGCATGGACTCCACCGGCACGAACCCGCTGCCCAGGAACGGCAGCAGCATCAGGAACATCGGGGTGTTGCTGGCCGTCTCCACACTGGCGGCGGCGAGCCCGAGGGCCACGGTCAGCCAGGTCAGGGCGACCGTGAGCAGCACCAACATCCCGGCGACGCCCAGCCACGCGAGCGGCCCGGCACTGCTGCGGAACCCGAGCGCCAGCGCCACCCCGAGCACGACGACCAGACCGACCGCGGTCTGCACGAACGCGCCGACGACGTGCCCGGTGAGGACGCTGGACCGGGCGATCGCCATCGTCCGGAAGCGGGCGACGACGCCCTCGGTCATGTCGGTGGCGACCCCGATGGCGGTGCCCATCGCGACGCTCGCGACGGTCAGCAGCAGCACCGCGGGGGTGACGAAGGCCAGGTAGTCGCTGCGGTCACCGCCCAGCCCGGCGCCCATCGTGCCGCCCAGGACGACCACGAACAGCAGCAGGAACACCAGCGGCTGGGCGATCAGCATGATCGTGAGCGACGGGTAGCGGCGCAGGTGCCGGATGCGGCGGCGCAGCATGGTCACCGAGTCGGTGAGCAGGCGGGGACGGTCGAGGGCGGTGGTGTCCATGACGGCGGCGCTCATGACGCGGCCACCTCCGGGGTGCTCGGGTGGCCGGTGAGGGCCAGGAAGACGTCGTCGAGGTCGGGGGTGTGGGTGGTCAGCTCCTCGGGTTCCACCCCGGTCCCGGCGAGGCGGTCCAGCAGGTCCCGCAGGTCGCGGGCCCCGGCGGCGGGCAGCTGCAGCGTCACCGCGGCGGTGTCGGCGACGGCGGCGGGCAGCACGGTGCGGGCGGCGGCGAGGGCGTCGTCGTCGGCGAAGCGCAGGCGCACGTGCCCGCCGGGGACCCGGGCCTTGAGCTGCGCCGGGGTGCCGCGGGCGACGAGCCGGCCCCCGTCCAGGACGGCCACCTCGTCGGCGAGCTGGTCGGCCTCCTCCAGGTACTGGGTGGTCAGCAGCACGGTCACGCCGCGGCCGACGAGGTCGCGCACGGCGTCCCACAGGCCGCGGCGGCTGCGCGGGTCCAGCCCGGTGGTCGGCTCGTCGAGGAACAGCACCTGCGGGTCGGAGACCAGCGTCATGGCCAGGTCCAGCCTCCGGCGCATCCCGCCGGAGTAGGTCCCGGCCCGGCGGTCCGCGGCGTCGGCGAGGTCGAACCGGTCGAGCAGCTCGCGTACCCGTTCCCGGCGCCGCCCGCGGGGCAGGTGGTGCAGGTCGGCCATGAGCCGCAGGTTCTCCGCCCCGGTCAGCAGGCCGTCGACGGCGGAGAACTGGCCGGTCACCCCGATGGCGGCGCGGACGCCGTCGGGGTCGGTCGCCGGGTCCCTCCCGGCGATGCGGATCCGGCCGGAGTCCGGCGCGAGCAGCGTCGACAGGATCCGGACCAGGGTGGTCTTGCCGGCGCCGTTCGGGCCGAGCAGGGCGAGCACGGTCCCGGCGGGGACGTCGAGGTCGATGCCGCGGAGCACGGCGTGGTCGCCGTAGGACTTGTGCAGGGCGGCGACGGCGACGGCGGGCGGGGGTGTGGGCACGGTGGTTCCTCTCGTGGTGGTGACGGTGGACGGCGGTGCTCAGGCGCGGCGGACGACGATGTCGCCCTCGCGGGACCGGGCGTGCACGGCGACGGTGTCGACGGCGTCGCCGTCCGGTGCCTCGCGCGGTGCGAGGTCGTTGCCGACCCGGCCGGTGGTGTCGAGGTCGAGCCAGGCGGCGCTGCCCTGCGCGACGCCGATCTCCAGCCGGCCGTGCGTGCTGGTCAGCGACACCTCGCCGCGGTGGACGCGGCCGAGCCGGACGTCGCCGTAGGCGGTGCGCACGCGGGCGCCCGCGCCGAGCTCGTCGACGTCGATGGGGCCGTGCGTGCCGGTCAGCTCGGCGTCGCCGGTCAGCTCGTCGGCGCGGATGCCGCCGTGCTTGCTGCTGAGCGTCGCGGTTCCGCCGATGCGGTGGATCTGCATGCCGCCGTGGTCGGAGCGGACCGTGGCGTCCCCGGTGACGGTTCCGCCGATCCGGACGTGACCGAAGCCGGTGCTCAGGTCGGCGGAGGCGGCGTCGTCGACGCGGACGTCGCCGAAGCGGGTGCGGGCCTCGCAGGCCCCGAGCGGGCCCTCGACGACGATCCCGCCGTAGGTGGTGGCGGCGGTCAGCGCCGACCCGGCGGGCAGGGCGATCCCGACCTCGATCGAGCGGCCGGGGGTGCGCGGGGTGAGCTTCTGCAGCAGCCCGAGCTGCGGGCCGGTGACGCGCAGCTCCCGCCCGGTCAGCTCGACCCGGACCCGGTCGGCGTGGGCGCGGTCGGCGTCGGAGCTGCGGACCTCGACGACGGTGTCGGTGCGGTCCGACGCGGTCACCCGCAGCTCGCCGATGGCGAGGTCCACGATCGCGGTGACGGGCTCGGGGGTGTCGTAGGTGGGCACGGGGCATCGCCTCCTCGGCGTCGCGGTGACGCCGTGAGTCAGGGGTGGGTGGCAGAGGTCGTGTGGCTCAGCCGAACCAGCCGACGCGGCCGCGGCGGGCGGCGTCGGGACGGTCGGGCGTGGTGGCGGGGCGGTCCAGCGCGGCCGCGGCCACACGGGTCAGCCAGGTGTTCACGCTGAGGCCGTCCCGCCCGGCGGCCTCCTCGATCCGGGTCTTGAGCGTCTCCGGCGGCCGGAAGTTGATCCGGGCGACCGGCCCGGACTCGCCGTCGGCGCCCGCCGGTGGCGATGGCGCCACGGGTGGCACCTCCGTCGTCGCCGGGGGTGCCGACGGCGGGGCCGACCCTGCGGTGACGACGAACTCGGGGTCGCTGCCGCGCAGCCGCACGTGCACCGACCCCGGTGCGAGCTCGAGGGTGATCTCGTCGGCCGCCGCGGCCAGCGCCTCGAGCAGGACCAGGCGGGTCGTCGACGTCAGGGGCGTGAGCAGCCGTTCCGCGGCCGCCCGCGTGTCCTCGCCCGCGGCCTCGCCCAGTGCGGCGAACTCGGTGCGCAGGCGGTCGACATATCCGTCCAACTCCATGGCGCAACTATGGCGCACGATGGCGCCATCGTCAAGAGTGTGGCGCCACGCAGATTGGTCGGCGCCGCGGGCTTGACCCTGCCGCGACGGCACGGTGTCCGATGGACCGGACCTGCTGACGCCGTCGAAGGAGTACGTCGTGGACCGCACCACCTGCCCGGTCGCCGCCTTCGGGCGCCTGCGTGAACAGGGGCCCGTCGTGGCGATGCCGGAGTCGCCGATGGTCGCCGCGTCGCTCGTCACCCGGCACGACGACGTGCACGCCCTGCTCCTCGACCCGCGGTTCCGCAACGACCCCACCGGGGTGCCCGGCGCCGGGGACGTCATGGGCCCGCTCCTGACGGGGCTCGGGCTGCCGCCGGAGCTCGACCACCTCGGCCGGGGCCTGCTCGTCCGCGACGGCGCCGACCACGCCCGGCTGCGCCGGCTCGTCTCACGGGCGTTCACCGTGCGCCGGGTCGCCGCGCTGCGCCCGCGCGTGGAGCAGCTCACCGCCGAGCTGCTCGACGACGTCGCGGCCGCCGGCGCCGACGGCAGCCCGGTCGACCTGCTGCCCACGGTGTTCCGCGCGCTGCCGATCGCGGTGATCTGCGAGCTCGTCGGCGTCCCGGTGGAGCAGCGCGGACTCTGGCGGGAGCTGGCCGCCCTGCTCGTCGCACCCGACCCGGAGCGGATGCCCGACGTGGCGCGCGCCGTCGTCGCACAGATCCACGAGCTCGTCGCGGCCCGGCGGGCCGACCCGCGCGACGACCTGGTCGACGTGCTCGTCGCGGTGCACGACGACGGCGACCGGCTCACCGCCGACGAGCTGGACGTCCTGCTGTTCGACCTGGTCGTCGCCGGGTTCGAGACGACCGCGCACGTGCTGTCCCGGTCGACGCTGGCCCTGATGACCCGCCCCGACCAGCTCGCGACGCTGCGCGCCGAGCCGTGGCGGTGGCCCACCGCGGTGCACGAGATCGTGCGGACCTGCGGCGCGGTCCCGGTGAGCACGCCCCGGTACGCGAGCGCCGACGTCGTCGTCGGCGACACCCGGATCGCGGCGGGGGAGTCGGTGACGGCCGGGCTGGTCACCGCGAACTTCGACCCGCGCCGGTACGACCGGCCCGACGAGCTCGACGTGACCCGGGACCCGGGTCGCGGTGAGGGGCACCTCGGGTTCGGCCAGGGCGCCCACTACTGCCTGGGGGCCGCGCTGGCCCGCCAGGAGATCGAGGTGGCGCTGCACGCGCTGGTCGAGCGGTTCCCCGCGCTGCGGCTCGCCACACCGGCCGACCGGCCGTCGGACCTCGGGTTCGAGCGCCTCGGGTCGCTCGAGGTACGGATCGACGCGCCGTGACCGCCGGTGTTGCGCGACCACACCCGTGCTGCCGTCGTGCCCGGTTCCGGCCAGGATGACCGGTGTGACCCGTGACCCGCACCCCGCCCGTCTCCGTCGCGCCGGGACGGCGGCCGCGGCCGTCGCCCTGATGGTCGCCGCCGGCTGCGGCGCCGCCGCACCCGCGCCCGCCGAGCCGGCGCCCGCGCCGCCCACCACCGACGCCCCGGCGGCGGCCGGGGACCTGGCGCCGGTCGTCGTCGCGGGCGGGTTCTCCCACGTCTGGAGCGTCGGCGTGCTGCCCGACGGGCGCGCGCTGGTCACCGAGCGGGACGGGCGCCTGTCGCTGCTCGCCTCGCTCGACCCGGGCACCGCGGTCACCCCGGTCGCCGCCGATCTGGGCGACGTGTTCGCCCGCGGGGAGGGCGGGCTGATGGGCCTGGCCGTGCACGCCGACTTCGCGACGTCGAACCGGTTCACCACCTGCCAGACCCACGCCGAGAACGGGAGCCCGGTCGACGTCCGGCTGGTCACCTGGACGCTGTCCGCGGACGGGGCCACCGCGACCCGGGTCGCGGACCCGCTGGTCGGTGGCCTGCCGATCGCCTCGGGCGGACGGCACTCGGGCTGCCGGGTCGCCGTCGACGACACCGGGGCGCTCGTCGTCGGGACCGGCGACGCGGCGATGCCCGCCACCCCGCAGGACCTCACCTCGCTCGGCGGCAAGACCCTGCGGGTCGACCCGGCCACCGGCGGGCCCGCGGCCGGCAATCCCTTCGCCGACGCCGCCGACCCGGCCCAGCGGCTCGTGTACACCTCCGGGCACCGCAACGTGCAGGGCGTCGCTGTCGAGCCGGGCACCGGGCGGGTCTTCACCGCCGAGCACGGCCCCACCCGCGACGACGAGGTGAACCTGCTGCGCCCGGGCGGCAACTACGGCTGGGACCCCTCGCAGGGCGGCACGGTGACCACCTACGACGAGTCGGTCCCGATGACCGACCGGGACCGCTTCCCCGACGCCGTCCCCGCCGTGTGGGCCTCCGGCAGCCCGCCCGAGGCGCTGGCCGGCGCCGCGTTCCTCGACGGCGACGCGTGGGGGCAGCGGAACGGGATGCTCGCCGTCGCCGCGCTGCGCGGGCAGAAGCTGCTGCTGATGCGGGTCGGCCCGGAGGGCACCGACGGCGCGGTCTCCGACGTCGAGATCCCGGCGGCGCTCGACGGGGACTCCGGGCGGCTGCGCGGGGTGTACGCCGTGCCCGGCGGTCCGCTGCTGGTCACGACCTCGAACGGCGACGACGACCGGATCCTGCGGATCGACCCGAGCTGACCCCGCGGTACGGGGCCGGCCCGGGCCGGTGGTGGTGCCGGGTCAGCGCCCGGGGTCGGTCCGATCCCGCAGCTCGCTGCCGGTGGCGACCTCGCCGCCCCCGGTGCCGACGGTCGCCACGGCGGCCGTGCGCTCGACGGCCCGGGCGTCGTCGTCGGCGCCGGGCTCCGCGGCGGCGTCGTTCTCGGCCCTCATCAGCTGGTCGACGTCGACCTGCCCGGGGTCGTCGAGCACGGCCCGCAGCCGGTCGCGGTCCAGCTCCCCGGTCCAGCGGGCGATGACCAGGGTGCCGATGCCGTTGCCGGTCAGGTTGGTCAGCGCGCGGCCCTCGGACATGAACCGGTCGATGCCCACGATCAGGGCCAGTCCGACCAGCGGGATGATGTGGTCGAACGCCGCCAGCGACGCGGCGAGCGTCACCAGCCCGGCGCCGGACACCCCGGCCGCGCCGTTGGACGAGATCAGCATGAACAGCAGGATCCCGATCTGGGTGCCGAGCGGGACGTCCACGCCGAACGCCTGGGCGATGAACATCGCGCCCATCGTCATGTAGATCGCGGTGCCGTCGAGGTTGAAGGAGTAGCCGGTGGGGATGGTCAGCCCGACGACGTGCTTCGGTGTGCCGGCCGCCTCCAGCTTGCGCATCATCCGCGGCAGCACCGTCTCCGACGACGACGTGCCGAGCACGATCAGCAGCTCGTCCTTGATGTAGCGCAGGTACTTGAACAGCGAGAACCCGGCGAGCCGGCAGATCGGGCCGAGCACCACGAAGACGAAGATCAGACAGGTCGCCCAGAAGGTCAGCATGAACCCGGCCAGGCTGCCCAGGATCGAGCTGCCGTGCTGGCCGATGGTGAACGCGATCCCGCCGAACGCGCCGAGCGGGGCGACCCACATGACCAGCTTGATCACGCCGAACATGACCTGGGCGAACGAGTCCAGGGCCCGGGTGATGCCCTTGCCCCGCTCGCCGAGCATGGTGATGGCGACGCCGACCAGGATCGCCAGCAGCAGCACCTGCAGGAGCTGGCCGTCGGTGAAGGCCGAGGCGAACGAGTCCGGCACCAGCGCCAGCAGGAAGTCGGTGAGGCCCCCGCCCGCGGCGGCCCCGGCCGACTCGATGGTGGAGTCCGCGGCCGAGCCGTCGAAGCTCTCCCGGTCGTAGCCGAGCCCGACGCCCGGGGCGATGACGTTGATCGTCAGCAGGCCCAGGGCCAGCGCGATCAGGGTGGTGACGTTGAAGTAGACCACCGTGCGCCCGGCGAGCCCGCCGACCTTGGCGAGGTTGCCGAGACCGGCGATCCCGACCACCACGGTCGCGAAGATGACCGGCGCGATCACCACCTTCACCAGGCTGATGAACAGCGTGGCGAGCCACTGCATCTGCGCGCCCACCTCGGGCAGCAGCAGGCCGACGAGGATCCCCGCGGCGATGCCGGCGAGCACCCAGACGTAGAGGTGCTTGTAGATCGGGGTCCTGGTCCGGGGCCGTGGTGCGGCCGGGACGGCGTCCGCCGTTGGACTGCTCATGCTCGCTCCCTCGCGTGACGATGCCGGCCCGACGGTGGTCGGGCGGGACGTCGTGCGGGGCCGGACGACCGGATTCTTGGGCTGTTCTTGGGATTACCGGCATACCGGACGAAAACGTAGGATGCGGACATGGCCGGATGGTCGCGCCGCGACGTGCTGCGGGGCGGCGGACTGCTCGCCGGGACCCTGCTCGCCGGTGGTGCGCTGACCGGCTGCGCGACGCCGCCGCCCCGGCCGCCGTCGCCGTTCCGGCTGGCCACGGGCCCGGAGGGCGCGGTCTACCGTGAGATCGGCGCCGCGCTGGCCCGGCTGCTGGACCGCGAGTGGGGCCGTGAGGTCGTCGAGGTCGTGCACACCGACTCGGCCCCGGAGAACGTCGCGCTGCTGACCTCCGGGCGGGCCGAGCTGGCGTTCGTCAACGTCGACGTCGCCCTCGCCCACCCGGAGCCGGTCGTCGCACTGGCCCGGGTGTTCGACTCGGTGCTCCACGCGCTCGTGCCCGCCGCGAGCCCGGCCCGCGACGCCCGCGACCTCGACGGCCTGATCCTCGCCGGCGGTGCGCCCCGCTCCGGGACCCGGTTCGTCACCGAGCGGCTGCTGGAGGTCGCCGGGGTCCGGGCGACGCTGCGCAGCCACACCCAGGCCGACTCGGTGCGGGCGTTCCGGGCGGGGGAGGTCGACGGCGTCCTGAGCCTCACCGGCATGCCGACGCCCGCGGTCACCGAGCTCGCCGCGTCCGGCGGGGTCCGGCTGCTGGACCTGACCGTGCAGGTGGAGGCGCTGGTCGCGCGGCACCCGCTGGAGTACGTGCCGGTCGTGGTGCCCGCGACGATGTACCCGCCGCTGGCGGCCGCGCCCGCCCCGGCCGTCCCGACGCTGCTCGCGGTGTCGCCGTCGATGGACGACGCCCTCGCGCACTGGCTCACTGACCAGCTGTTCGTCCACTCCGGCGAGCTGTCCCGCGTCCGGCTGGAGGCGGGCCAGATCAACCCGCGCACCGGCGCGGCGACGACGCCGGTCCCGCTGCACCCGGCCGCGCGCCGCTGGTTCCGCGACCACAAGCCCTAGGCCGGGGTCGGGGCGACCCGGGCCCCGGCGCCGACGGCTCCGGTGGACGTGGTGATCACGGCCGCGGGTGCCCCGGGGGTGACGTCGGCCGGGTTCCTCGTGGGGCGGTCGTCGTCGGCGGCGGCGGTGTGGAGCGCGGCGGCCATAACCTGTCACGGAGGACGCGTCGACGGCCGGTCGCCCGGCCGGGAGGAGCCGCACGTGATGCCCGAACGGTTCGAGGTCACCGTCACCGACGCCGAGATCGCCGATCTGCGCGACCGGTTGCGTCGGACCCGCTGGCCCGAACCCGAGCCGGTGCCGGACCGGTCGCAGGGCCTGCCGCTCGCCGACGCGCAGGAGCTGTGCCGGCGCTGGGCCGAGGACTACGACTTCGGGTTCGCCGACCGGGTCAACGCCTTCCCCCAGTTCCGCACCACGATCGACGGGATCGGCATCCACTTCCTGCACGTCCGCTCGCCGGAGCCGGACGCGTTCCCGTTGGTCCTCACCCACGGCTGGCCGGGGTCGGTACTCGAGTTCCTCGACGTCCTCGGGCCCCTGACCGACCCGCGCGCGCACGGCGGGGACCCGGTCGACGCGTTCCACGTCGTCGCGCCGTCGCTGCCCGGCTACGCCTGGAGCGACAAGCCCCCGACGACCGGCTGGGGGGTCGAGCGGACGGCCCGCGCCTGGGACACGCTGATGGTGTCGCTGGGCTACCCGCGCTACGGCGCGCAGGGCGGCGACTGGGGCTCGGCGGTGTCCGGCGCGCTGGGCGAGGTGGCGCCCGACCGGGTCGCCGGCGTGCACGTGAACCTCGGATCGGTGGAGTTGGGCGGGTTCGACGACCCGACGCCGGCGGAGCGCGCCGCCCTGGAGGCCGAGCGGGAGTTCGCCCGGTCCGGACGCGGCTACTCGGCCCTGCAGGCGACCCGCCCGCAGACTCTCGGCTACGCCCTGACCGACTCGCCCGCGGGACAGGCCGCCTGGATCGCCGAGAAGTACCTGGCCTGGACCGACGAGGCGAGTGCGGTGTCGACGCAGGCGCTGCTCGACGAGATCTCGGTCTACTGGTTCACCGCCTCGGCCACGTCGTCGGCCCGGCTCTACTGGGAGAGCTTCGCCCGCTTCCGCGACCCGGTGCACGCCCCGTCCGGGCTGTCGGTCTACCCGCACGACATCACCCGTCCCTCGCGACGCGAGGCCGAGCGGCGGTTCACCGATCTGCGCTGGTTCGCCGAGCTCCCGCACGGCGGCCACTTCGCGGCGCTGGAGCAGCCGGCCTCGTTCGTCGAGCAGGTGCGCGGCTTCTTCCGCCTCGTCCGCTGAGCCGTGGCGCCCGGCCGTCGCACGGCGCGACGCCCTCCGGGCCTGCGGGACCACCCCGGCTCGGGGACGGACGGGCGCACGGCCTCCGCGTCAGCGGTCCCGGCCTGTTCCCCGGTGCGGACGCCCCGTCGCCGTACCCCCGTGGGGCGCCGCGACCGGCCCGGGCACCGTGACCACCGCGGTGAGTCCGCCACCCGGGGTGGCCTCGAGCGACAGCGCGCCGCCGGCGTCGTCGAGCACCTGCGCGACGATCGCCAGCCCCAGCCCGGTCCCCGGCACGTTCTGGTCCCGCGGCGAGCGCCAGAACCGCTCGGTGGCCCGCCGCCGCCCGGCGGGGTCGAGGCCGCGGCCGTCGTCGGCGACGGTGAGGCGGTAGCCGCCGACCGGGGCCGCGGCCCCGCGCACCGTGAGGGTGCGCCCGGCGGAGAGCCGGCAGGCGTTCGCGACCAGCTCGTCGACGGCGGCGGCGAGCCCGCCGGTGGGCTCGCGCACCGTGGTGGCGGTGTCGGCCAGCTCGGCGGTGAAGGCCAGCCCGGCGTCGCCGGCCACGCCCCGCCAGACCTCGGCGCGCCGCCCGAGCGCCCCGGCGACGGTCGCGGTGCCCGCCGGGCGGTCCCGCAGCGCGGTCGCGGCCAGCATCCCGTCGACGACCGAGCTCATCCGGTCCAGGTCGTCGACGGCGTCGTCGTAGGTCGCGCGGGCGTCCGGGTCGCGCTCGGACAGGTGCGGGGCGAGGTTCTCCACCGACAGCCGGGCCGAGGCGATCGGGTTGCGCAGCTGGTGCGCGGCGTCGGCGACGAAGCGCTGCTGGCGCTCGATGGTGCGGTGCACCGCCTCGACCATGTCGTTGAACCCGGCGGCGAGATGACGCAGCTCCGGCGGGCCGCCGGCCGGGGCGGCCCGGGCCCCGAGGTCACCGGCGCGGACGGCGGCGGCGCTGCGCTCCAGGTCGGTGACCGGCCGCAGGATCCACCGCGTCATCGGGCCGACCGCCCCGATCACCAGCGCCGCGACCAGGGCGAACAGTCCGCCGAGCAGGCCCCAGTCGCGCAGGATCTCCCCGCGGACGGTGTCGGTCGGGACCGCGAACACCAGCGCCGCGACGACCTGCGAGTCCCGCCCGACCGGCGTCACGACGATCTCGTCGGCGGTGTCCCACGGCCACACGGTGCGGTCCAGCGGCGGCAGCCGCCCGGCCATCGCACCGGTGAGCCGGGGCAGCGCCGTGTCCGGCGGGCTGCCCGCGTGCCCGGGCCCGGTCGCGTGCAGGACGTGCTGTTCGCGGTCGAGGAACCAGACACCGGTGTCGTAGAGGTCGGCGTACTCGTCGAGCTCGGCGCGCAGTCGCGCCAGGTCGGCCTCCAGTGCGGTGCCGCCGGTCAGTGCGGTCAGTGCCAGCACCGAGAACCGCGACGCGTCGGCGAGCCGGTCCGACACCAGCGTGGCGGTGTGCCGCTCGGCGATCGTCGCCGCCGTCGGCACCAGCACCCCGAGCAGCAGCAGGACCAGCAGCGGGGCGACCGCGACGACGAGCCGTCGCCTCACGGCCCGGCCTGGTAGCCGACCCCGCGCAGGGTGCGGATCCGCAGGCGCCCCTCGACCTTCCCGCGCAGCGTCGCCATGTGGGTGTCCAGGGTGCGTGAGCGCGCCTCGGACGGGGCCGACCACACCCGGTCGAGGATGACGCCGCGCTCGACCGGGCCGTCATGGGCGAGCAGCAGGGCCAGGACGGCCGACTCGGTCGCGGTGAGGGCGACCGACCAGCCGTCGTCGGTGTCGGACAGGGTCCGGGCGGTCGTGTCGAGCTCGAGCGACCCCCGCCGGTGCACGACCGGTGCCGGTGCCTCGCGCAGGGCGCGGGTGCGCCGGCTGACGGCCTCGATCCGGGCGAGCAGCTCGGCGAGGCTGAACGGCTTCACGACGTAGTCGTCGGCGCCGGCGCGCAGCCCGACGACCCGATCGGTCTCGCCGTCCTGCGCGGTGACGATCAGGACCCCGGTCGCGGGGTGGTCGCGCAACCGTCGCACGACGGCGGAGCCGTGTCCGTCGGGCAGCCCCATGTCGACCAGGGCCAGGTCCGGGACCTGCTCGGCGATGGCCTCGTACGCCTCGGCGACGTCGGCGGCGCGCACGACCCGGTAGCCCGCGCGCAGCAGGGCGCGCACGAGGCCGCGGGCCACGCGGTCGTCGTCCTCGACCACCAGGATGCGCATCCGGCCAGGATAGTCCGGCAAGACGGACAAAACGCACGGAAAGGGTGTCCGGACGTCTGAACCGCCCGGAGCCGGGTAGGCGGCGCGGATGGTCGTGCCCGAGGAACCCGTGACGGTGTCGCTCCCGGCCGGGGCAGCGCTGTCCGGGCTGTCCGCCTACGACGTCTGGGTCCGCTACGCGGGTCTCGGCGGCACCGGCAGCGAGCACGACGTCGCCGACATGCTGACCGACCCGGCCGCGGGCGCCCGGGCCGACCGGGTCCTGCTCGCCCGGGTGCTCGACGCACACCTGGTCGTGCTGGGCTGCCGCCGCCGGGTGCGCCCGGACACCGGCGACGACCCGGCCCCGCCCGCCGTGTCCTGACCCGGCGGGCTCAGCCGCGCACCGACCGGGCGAAGCCGACGACGTCGCGCACGGCGTGCGCGTAGACGTCGGGCATCGCGTCGCGGAACAGGATCATCCCGACGTGGCAGAGCCCCGGGTACACGAGCCCGACCGACGGCACGCCGGCGGCGAGCAGCCGACGGTGGTGGGCGAGCCCCTCGTCGCGCAGCGGGTCCAGCTCCGCGCACGCGATCACGTGCGGCGGGAGCCCCTGCAGGTCCTCGGGGCCTGCGGCCGCGGCCCAGCAGGTCGGGTCGTCGGCGTGTACGGAGCCGGGGTCGTAGACCTCGGCGAGCAGTGGGAACAGCTCCCGGTTGAGCCAGTAGCGGTCGTTCTCCCACAGCGACGCCAGGTCCGCGGGCGGCCGGTCCCAGGACCCCAGCACGTAGGGGCACTGGGCGTAGACCCCGGCGATCCGCCCGGACCAGCCGTCGCGACCGGCCCGGATCGCCAGCCCGAGCGCGAGGTTCGCCCCGCCGGAGTCCCCGGTGACGATGACGTGCGTCCCGCCCAGCTCGGCGAGGTGTTCGTGCACCCAGTGCAGGCCGGTGACGCAGTCGTCCAGGCCCGCCGGGAACGGGTGCGGCCCGAGCCGCCCACCGCCGTTGCGGTACTCGACCCCCACGACGACGGCGCCCTCGGCGGCCAGCTCGTCGCGCCAGCGCACGTAGAGCGGCCCCTCGGTGGCCAGCATGACCATCCCGCCGCCGTGGACCTGGTAGATCACCGGCAGCGGCCCGTCGACGCCGGTGGGGCGGTGGACGTGCAGGGTGATCTCGTGCCCGTCGGCGGCGGGCACGGTCCGTGTCGTGCGGTCGATGCCGGACATCGGGGCCCAGCCCGCGGCCAGCGCCGCGAAGAGCCCCTCGAAGCCCTCCTCGACGGCGTCGACGAACCCGAGCAGCGCCGGGCGGCCCGCGGTGCGGTCCATCGGGGCGTCGTCGGCGTGCCCGGTCAGGCCGAAGCCCTCCAGCACCGCGACCATCCGCGGATCGGCCCGCGGATCGTCGCCGATCGTGGTCGCCGGGTCCCCGAGCCTGCCGGGTGCGCGGGTGGGTACGGAGGCGTCGGTGCTCATGCGGGCTCCTCGGACGGCGGATGGCCGCCCGATCGTGTCCCGCGTCACACGCGTCCGTCAACGGCGTCGTCGCGCCGCGCCGGAGCGGCCGGTTCGAGCAGGTGGACCTCCCGTTCGAGCTCGCCCATCCGGTCCCGCTTCACCGGCGGCGGCTCGGGCACCGGGCCGCCCTCGCGGATGACGCGCACGGTGTCGGCGAGCCGGTCCACCCGGCGCAGGATGCCGTTGCGGTGCAGGAACCAGGCCAGGAACCGGGTCAGCACGGCGACCGCGAGCGCGATGCCGACCGACAGGTAGTCGCGGAGGCGGATCTGGTTGATCTCGTCGATCCGGTCGTCGAGCAGCTCCCGTTCACCGGTCCGCATCTGGTCGACGCGGCTGCGGATGCCGTCCATGAGGTTCTTGCCGTAGGCGAGGTCCTGCCGGATTTCGCCCTCGGTGTCCCCGCCCGCGGCGACGACGTCGCGCTGCCGGGCCAGGTCGGTCATCTGCTTCGACGTCAGGTCCCGCAGCTCGGCGATCCGGGCCAGCTTGTCCGTGCGCGGCCTCTCCCCGGGCTCCGCCGCGGCCAGCGTCTCCAGCCGTCCCAGCACCGCCGGGAGCTCCGCCGACGCGTCGGTGAAGGGCTCCAGGTACTCCGTGCGCCCGGTGAGCTGGTAGCCGCGCACCCCGGTCTCGGCGTCGACCATGAGCGTGGTGAGTTCGCCGAGCGATCCGGTCATCTCGAACTTGCGCTGGATGTCGGTCTCGATGTCGACGCGCTGCAGGTTCCCGGTCAGGGCCAGCCCGGCCGAGATCAGCACCGCGAGGAGCGGCAGCCCGATCGTGATGCGCCCCTGCACGCGCATGGGCAGGTCGTTCCAGTACCGCAGGACGGGTCGCGCCGGAGCGCTCAGGGTGTCGCGAAGGCTCCTGGCCACCGACGGAGTGTACGGACGGGTCGCACCGGCCGGCCCGGCCGAGTGGCCGGGGTCGGCACCCGCCCCGGCCACCGGCGGCCGGGCCCGGCGTCGCTGTCCCGGGCGACGTGCGGCGTGCAGACCTCAGCTCCGGCGCTCCACGAACGCCCCCGCGACGAGCGCGACGGTCCGGTCGGCGTCGTCGGCGAGCCGGCGCAGCACCGACCGCGGACCGGGGCCGGGCAGCTCGACCAGGGCCTGCGCGACCCGGATCCGGGTCGCGGGGTCGGTACCGTCCAGATCGCGGGTCAGCGCGTCGAGGACGAGCCCGGTGGCCACCGGGTCGTCGTGCGACAGCGCCGCGAGGATCTCCGCGGCCTCGACGTCGTCGACGCCCGCGCGCACCATCGCCACCAGCTCCGGGACCGCCCCGGTGCCGCCGGCCCGCCCGACGACCGGCGCGGCGCGGCGCCGCACCGCCGGGTCCGGGTCGGCCAGGGCGTCGGCGAGCGCCGCGTCCGCCGCAGGCGACGGTGCGGCGTCGGCCAGCGCGTCGGCCGCCCTCCGCCGGACCCCGGGCTCGCCCGAGCGCAGACCCGCCGCGAGCGCGGCCACGGCCGCCCCGTCCGGGTCGCCCGCGCGGGCCACGGCCCGGCGCAGGGCCCAGCGCAGCGCGCCCGCGGCGTGCGGGTCGGTCTCGGCGAGCAGCGTGCGGGCCAGTACCTCGGCGGGCAGCGCGGGCCCGTCGCCCGCGGCCAGCGCGGCCTGCTGGCGGTGCCCCGCCGTGGGGGAGCCGAACGCCCGCAGCAGCCCGACGACGTCGACGACCTCCGCCCACGTCCCCGGCCCGGCGGCGTCCACGGTGCGCAGCCGGGCGAGCAGCTCCCGGTCCTGTTCCAGGCGCTCCTCGGTGGCCCGGACCAGGTCCGCGACCAGCGCCGACGGGTCGAACCCCGGGTCGTGCAGTGCCTCGCCGACCTGGGCCAGCGACAGCCCGAGCGTCCGCAGGCCCTCCACGTGGAAGAGCCTGCGGACGTCGTCGGGGGAGTACTCCCGGTAGCCGCCGGCGGTGCGTCCGGTCGGTCGCAGCAGTCCGACGGCGTCGTAGTGGCGCAGCATCCGCACGCTCACTCCGCTGCGGCGGGCGACCTCCCCGATCAGCACGGCGGCCCGCCCGGCACGGCGCCGATCAGCACGGCGCCGATCAGCACGGCGCCGATCAGCACGGCGCCACCTCGTGTCCCGGGCCGAGCGCGACCAGCCGGCGGGCCTGCTGCACGGCGTCGTCGAACCCCGCGTCGGGGTCGGCGCGCAGGAGCAGGGTGGCCCGTGCGTGCGTCGCGACCACCGGGTCGGGGTCGGCCGCGGCCCGGTCGAGGACGCCGTCGGCCGCCTCACCCAGGTCGGCCAGCGCCCGGGACAGGCTCAGCCGGACCGCCCGGTCGCCGCGGCCCAGCTGACGGCCCAGCTCCGCGGCGAGCGCGGCACGGCCGCCCGCGGCGACGAGCACGACGGCGGTGCGCCACGCGGTGCGCGCGACCTCGTCGTCGGGGTCGCGCAGCAGGGCGGGGGAGACCCGGTCCGCGGTCGCCGGGTCGGCGATCTTGGACAGGGTGTGCAGGGCCTGGGCCCTGGCCCGCGGCCGCGGCGAGCCCAGCTCGACGTCCAGCCGGGGCAGCACGGTCGCGGCGGGGAGCCGGGTCAGCGCCCAGGACAGCATGTCGCGGACGAAGAAGTCCGGCTCGTCCCCGCAGCGCTCCACCAGGGCGTCGAGCAGGTCAGGGTCGGCGGCCGACCCGGCGGCGAGCGCGGCCCGCAGCCGGACCGACGGGTCGGCGGCGGACAGGGACGCGGTGATCTCCGGTGGTGTCATGGCCGCCACCCCAGTGCCTGTCACGGTGTCAGGGTCAAGCCCGCCGCCCCGCGGGCGCAGGCGACGGCGACGGCGACCACCGGATCGCGGGGCTCGCTGCGCCCGGCGAGGACGGCGCGGTCCACAGCGGTGGTGATGCCGCCGACGACGAACCCGGCCACCAGGTCCGCGTCCGGAGCGCCGTCGCGGAGCCCGCGGTCGAGCAGGAACGCCCGCAGGTCGGTGACCAGCACGTTGTCCGAGAGCGCCTCCCGGCTCGTGACGGGTCTGCCGTGGAACAACGCGTCGTGCAGGGCCAGGTCGTCGAGGTAGCCGTGCACGACGCCCGCGGCCCACGCCGCGAGCACGTCCCCGGGCGGTGCGTCCTCCGGTGCCGCGTCGGCGGCGGCCCTGGCCCGGCCCAGGATCCCGTCGGTGAACCGCTGCTCCAGGGCTGCGACCAGCTCGTCCTTCGAGGTGAAGTGGTGGTAGACCGCGCCCTTGGAGACACCGGCGCGGGCGGCGACGCGGTCGATGCTCGTGCCGCCCACGCCGTGCTCGACGACCAGCTCGTGCGTGGCGTCGAGCAGCGCCGCCCGCCGCTGCGCGGCCGGCAGGGTCCGGCTCACGCGGGCACCGCGACGTGGCCGGCGACCCAGACGCCGAAGGCGGCGAGGAAGCCGGTCAGCAGCTCCCGCACCGCGTCGGACCGCAGCATCCCGTCCGCGTCGAGCATCGCGTCGCTGCCGCCCAGGTAGGCCTCCGGCTGCTGCATGGTCGGCATGTCCAGGAACACCAGCGACTGCCGCAGGTGGTGGTTGGCGCCGAACGCGCCCATCCGGCCCGGGGAGAGGCTGACGATCCCGGCCGGGCGGCCGGCGAACACGTTCCGCCCGTGCGGGGCCGACCCGACGTCGACGGCGTTCTTCAGCGGCGCGGGTACCGACCGGTTGTACTCCGGGGTGACGAACAGGACCGCGTCCACCGCGCGGACCTCGGCCCGGAAGCGGGCCCACGGCGCGGGCGGTGGGCCGGCGTCGAGGTCCTCGTCGTAGAGCGGGAGGTCGTCGATGCGCAGCGGGCGCAGGGTGAGGCCAGCGGGGACCAGCCCAGCCATCGCGGTCGCCACCTTCCGGCAGATCGAGTCGCGGCGGAGGCTGCCCACCAGCACCCCGGCGGTGAACTCGGCGGGCGCGTGGGACGTGTGGTCGCTCATGTCGGAAGCGTAGCCGACCGACCGTCGGTCGGTCGAGTGTGCGGACGGTTCCCCGACGCCCGTTCGGCGTGCCCGCGTCGGCCGCGGTCCGGTCCTCCCGACGACCCCGCACGGGGCCCCGGCGCGGGCGGGGCCCCGGGAGCGGACGTCACGCCGGGGTGATGACCACCTTGAGCGCCTGGTTCGCCGCGGCGTTCTTGAACACGTCGTAGGCCTCGTCCATCTGGTCGAAGGTGAACGAGTGGGTGCCCATCTTCTCCGCCGGGATCCGTCCGCCCGCGACCATCTTGAGCAGCGTCGGGATGGACACGGTGTCGACCAGGCCCATCGTCAGCGTGACGTTGGAGATCCACATGTCCTGCATCGGCAGCTCCACCGGGGTGCCGTGGACGCCCACGTTGGCGATCGTGCCGCCCGGGCGCACCAGCGACGCCGCCGTCAGCAGCGTCTCCGGGTAGCCGACGGCCTCGATCGCGACGTCCACGCCGAGCCCGTCGGTCAGCGCGGTCACGTCGGCGACGGTGCCCGGCCCGACCTCGACGCTGTCGGTCGCGCCGAACTCGACGGCCTTCTCCAGCCGGAACTTGTTGGAGTCGATCGCGATGACCTTCGACGCGCCCCACAGGCCGGTCGTGAGGATCGCCGAGAGGCCGACCGCACCCGCGCCGACGACGGCGACGGTGTCGCCCGGCCGTACGTTGCCGGCGAGCACACCGACCTCGTAGCCGGTCGGCAGCGAGTCGGCGAGGAAGATCGCCTGCTCGTCGCTGACCGACTCCGGCACGGCGTAGAGCGAGGTGTCGGCGTAGGGGACCCGGACGTACTCGGCCTGGGTGCCGTCGATGAGGTGGCCGAAGATCCAGCCGATCCCGCCGACGGTCTGGCAGTGCGACGGCATGCCGCGCTGGCAGTAGTCGCAGCGGCCGCACTTGGTGATCGCGGGGACGAGGACGCGATCGCCGACGGCGAACCCGGACACGGCGTCGCCGACGGCGGTGATCGTGCCGACGGCCTCGTGGCCGAGGATGCGGCCGTCGGTGACGGCCGGGACGTCGCCCTGCAGGATGTGCAGGTCGGTGCCGCAGATCGTGGTGGTGTCGACCTTGACGATCACGTCGGTGGGGTCCTGGATCGTCGGGTCCGGGACCTCCTCCCAGGCCTTGGCGTCCGGTCCGTGGTAGACGAGTGCCTTCATCTGCTCACTCCGTTGGTCGCAGGGGGTGCCGAGAGCGTCGGCGGGCCCGACGCTAATGCGGGAGTGCGCATGTGACTGTCCCGTTCTGGGACGACTCCGCGGGCGGCACGACCCCCGGCGACGGCGGTGTGTCCCGGTCCCGGGACACCTCAGCCGATGTAGCTGATCCCGAACGCGTCGATCTTGCGGTAGAGCGAGGACCGGGCGATCCCCAGCAGCTCGGCGGCCTGGTAGCGGTTGCCGCGCGCCTCGTAGAGGGCCTGGATGATCACGTCGCACTGCGCCGCCTCGAGCATCGACATCCGCGGTGCGCCGCCGGTGAAGCACGACGACGGCAGGTCCGGTGCCTGCACCACGCCGACCGGCTTGCGGGCGATGACGTAGCGCAGCACGTCCTCCAGCTCGCGCAGGTTCCCCGGCCAGGCGTAGCCCTCCAGGACCCGCACCACCTGCATGCTCAGGCTCAGCGACCGGCCGCCGGACAGCGAGTGCAGCACCGACCGCGCGAGCTCGCCGAGCTCGTCGGCCCGGTACCGGAGCGCGGGCACCCGGACCGTGTCGTGGAAGTGGCGCAGCAGCAGCCCGTAGGGCCGGGTGGCGTCGACCGAGGGGGTGTCGATGCACCCGACGACCGTCGGTGCCGCGGGTGTGGCCACCAGCAGCCGCAGCGACTCGTCGAGGCGCCGCGCGGCGACCGACCCGAGCAGCGGGAGCCGGCGCAGGACGAGCAGCCGCGGCCGGTCCCCGTCGGTGCCGCGGACCGTCGGCAGGAGGGGGCCGCCGGACTCCGCGATCCGCGCGCAGTCGAGCACCTGCACCGTCCCGGACGGGTGGCTGCGGCGGAACTGCTCGACGGCCAGGGTCTGCTTCCCGACCCCCGGCTCGCCGACGAGCAGCAGGTGCCTGGTCCGGGCGGCGACCGCGGCCGCCACGTCGCGGCGGGCGCGCAGGTAGGGGCTGAGCAGCTCGCGGTTCGCGCGGCGCCGCACCTCGGCGGCGGCGCCGTCGGCGTGGGCGTCCCGGAAGTCGGCCGCGAAGTCCCGGCGGGCGGTCGGCGCGACGTGCGACCCCTGGCGGCGCATCGCGTCCGTCACCAGGGCCCCGGCCGGTACGGGAACGCTGCGCCGCCCGGAGCTGACGTGGCCCACGACGGCACGGCCGTCGCGGACGACGGAGGTGACGACGTCGTCGCGGCGGCCCGACGGGAGGGCGGCCGTGGACCCGGCGGGCGGCGGCTCGGCGAGGGCGGCGTCGGCGAGCGCCCGGTCGAGCAGGTGGTCGCGGTCCTCGCGGGGCAGGGCCCGGAACCCGGGGCTGCACAGGGTCGCCCGGCCGTCGGTCGCGAGGACCCACTCGGCCCCGGAGCGTGCGCAGACGTCGTCGAAGCGGGCGTGCAGCATCCGCCCGGCCCGGTGCCCGCGGTCCCGGACACGCTCGCCGACCTGGCGGGCCAGCTCCGCGGCGACGGCCGCACGCAGCGCCGACGTAGCGCCCGGCGTCGACCGGTGCGTCACGACCACCACCGTCTGCGGGGCCGCGTCGGTGTCGGACGGCACCGGTGCGGCGGCCTCGGCCAGGTGGGCGAGGTCGGGGTGGAGGTGCTCGGGACCGTCCACCCGGGCGGCGCGACCGGTGGCCCGCACGAGCGCGGACGCCGTCGTCGCCACGTCCTGCTCGGCGATCCGGAAGCCCGGTGCGACCAGGACGGCGTCGAGCAGCGCGGCGAGGTCCGGGCAGGCGTCGCGGCGGACGCGGACCACACCGTCACCGTCGACGAGCAGCACCGAGCAGTCCAGGTCCTCGGCGCCGACGAGGAAGCGGTCGAACACCTCGTCCGCCTCGGCGACGGCGGCGGCGCCGGGTTCGTGCCCGACGTAGGTCGCGGACCGGGCGAGGTCGGCGCCCAGGTCGACCGACCGCTGCCAGGACTCCGCGACGACCGGGCGGACGTGGGCGCCCACGTCACCGACGTGCCGGGCGTGCCGCACCCGCCGGGCGGCGGCCTCGACCCCGGCGCCGGCTTCCACGGCCCGAGCGTAGCCACCCGGTGCCCCGCGCCGCGAGGATCGTCGACACCCGCCCGCCCCGCGGGGAGCCCCGGTGACCACCTCGGCCCGGGCGTGGCGACGGACCCGCGCGGCCGGCCCGATCGGCGTACCGTCGAGTCCACGGCCATGTGCTGCTGGACAGCCGGATGCTCCGCCAGTCGGGGGGCACGCACGATCCGGAGGATCCGCCGGGGTTCCCGGGTCCACACGGCGACGCGTCCTGCTCCGCCGTGACCATGCCCGCGTCCCGCCGGACGGCCGCCCTGCAGGGCGCCGCCCGCCGGCCCGCGGCGGCCGAACGGAGCCACACCGTGAGCGATTCCCGTACCCCGTCACCCACCCGCCCCGCCGCCCCGCCGCGCCCGTCCGCGGCGCGTGTCGCGCTGAAGGAGGATCCGAGACCGGTCGGGGAGGTCGACGGGGCGTGGTGGCCGCGCTCGCGCGTGCTGGTCGACGAGCTGCGTGAGCTCGGCGCGGGGGTCGGCGACCGGCTCGGCCCGGTGACCCGGGTCGGCTACAGCCTGCGGACCTGGTCGTCGGTGCCGCGCCGGACGACGACCGACGGGCACCTGATCCGCCTCGGCGGCTTCGCCAGCACCCCGCCCGAGGTCGTCGACGTGTTCGGGGTGCACGGCCGGCTGTGCCTGCTCGTCGTGCCGCCGGAGAGCTCGGACGCCGACGCGCGGCGCTGCCTCGACCGGGCGTCGGCCGCCGGGAACGACGAGGACGTCGCGACGCTGCTGGCCGGAGTCGGGACCCGCGCGAGCGCCTGAGCGTGTCGTGGGATCCGGAGGGCCGGCTCTCAAGGTCCTCCGCCGGTCGGCTTCCCCCTCCACGTCACCACGGGGCGGGGGAGCCGCCGTCGTCGGTCAGCCGCACTCACCGGTCCCGGGCGGTGCGGCCGCTCGGGGCAGCACGGCTAGGCGGGGAAATCCGCGCTGCGGGAGAGGTCCTCGTTCGCCCGCAGGTCGGCCAGGGTCTTCTCCAGTGCATCGGTCACGGCGTCGTATCCGCTGTTGCCCAGGACCAGCCGGCGGGGCGGCGGATCCTGGGACATCGCCATGATCACCGCACGGGCACCGCGGTGCGGGTCGCCGGGCTGCACGCCGTCCATTCCGACGAAGACGGCCCGGACCTGCTCCAGCATCTCGTGGTACACCGGGATCGCCTCCTCGACGGCTTCGTCGGCGAATCCGGCGTAGGCGTTGGTGCGGAACGCTCCCGGTTCGACGGTCAGCACGGAGATGCCCTGTGCGGCGACCTCGTCGTGCAGCGCATCGGTGACGGCTTCGACGGCGGACTTCGTCGCGCTGTAGTAGCCGAACCCGGGCGCCGGGACGAGCCCGGCCACCGAGGACACGGTGACGATCCACCCGTCGCCGCGGGCGCGCATCCCCGGCAGCACTGCGCGGGTCACGGAGAGCACGGCGAAGAAGTTCAACTCGAACATCGACCGCATCGCGGACTCGTCCATCGCCTCGATGGATCCGTACCAGCCCCGGCCGGCATTGTTGACCAGCACGTCGATACCGCCGAAGTGCTCCTCGGCTGCTCGTACCGCGCGCTGCACCTGCGTCGCGTCGGTCAGTTCCAGCGGTACGACGAGAACGCGGTCACCGAACTGGTCCGCCCACGTCGCCAGCTCCTGCGGGCGGCGGGAGGTCACCACCACGCGGTCACCGGTGTCGAGCGCCGCCTCGGCGAAGGCCATCCCGAAGTTGCCGGGCGTGCCACCGGTGATGAACCATCGCCGCGTCACGGCTCGATCACCAGCCGACCGATCACTGCACCATCGAGGGTGAAACGGTAGTTCAGGTCGACGACCCCGCCCGGGAAGTCGCCCTCCAGATGCTGCCCGACGTCGACGCCTCCGTCGGTCGTGGACGCACCGGTGAACTCGGCGGTGTAGGTGTACTCGGTGACCGCGGTCGCCAGCCAGGCCCCGATCTCCTCGGTGCCCACGTGGTCGCGCCCGTCGTCGGTCACCACGGCGTCGGAGGCGAAGGTGGCGAGTGCCCGATCGAACTCCTGGGAGTCGAGTGCGGGCATGAACGTCTTCACGGTTTCCGGGAGTGCTTCCCATTCTGCTGTGGACATGGCCCCACGATGGAGTTTCCTGTCAGGGGAAGGTCAACCCGTGGTCGCGAGCATCCCGCGACGTTGACCTTGCCCCGGGGTGAGGCTTCAGGATCGCCTCGTCCGGCAGGCGACGCGACGTGGAGGAGAACGCCATGGGGGCCCAGGTCTCGATCGGTGACTTCGCGTTGATGACCGGTCTGAGCCGTAAGGCACTACGCCACTATCACGACATCGGCATCCTCGAACCGGCCCATGTCGACCCCGGCACCGGCTACCGCTTCTACGACACCGGCCAGGTCGACCATGCGCACATCATCCGCCGGTTCCGCTCCCTGGGCATGTCCATCCCCGATATCAAGGCGCTCCTGAGCACCGACGACGCCGGGGCCCGCACCGCGATCATCACCACCCATCTCGAGCAGATGGAGGCAGCGCTCGCGCAGACCCGTGACACCGTGGGGGCGTTGCGTGAACTGCTCGCCCCGGCGAGCCCTCCCGCCGACGTCACGTTGCGCCACGAGCCGGCGCTCGCCGTGTGGTCCGTCAGCGCCACCGTCGACGTCTCCGAGATCGACGACTGGTTCGCAGCGGCACTGCGGACACTGCACCGGGCTGTCGCCACGGCCGCAGGCGCGCCCGACGCGGTGGTGCCGGGCGGCCTCTACGAGAGAGCGCTGTTCCTCGAACAGCAGGGCCGCGCAACCCTGTTCGTCCCCGCACCACCATCGGTCGGTCCGCCGGCGGGTGTCCGGGCCGAGGTCCTCCCCAGGACCGAGTTCGCGGTGCTCACCCATCCGGGCGGCCACGATGGCATCGACCGCAGTTACGCCGCCCTGGGGATCTATGTCAACGAGCATCTGATCAGCAGTCAGGGGCCCATTCGCGAACACTACTTCGGGGGTACCCCCACGGATCCGGCCCGGTTCACCGCCACCGAGATCTGTTGGCCGATCTTCGGCACCACGGCACCCCCGGTATGAGCGGCCCGGAACGCGATCCTCGTGACGGCGATCGTCACCGGCGGGCCGGCCCCGCTGCATCGCCCGCCGTCGTCACCGGATCGTCGACCGCCACGGGCGGGACGACACGCCCTCACCGGCCCACGGGGTCGCGCAGGATCGTCCGCAGGTGGTCCTGCGGCGTGCTCGCGGTGAACGGATCGAGGTGGATCTCGTGGTGGTCGGCGACCCGGCGCAGGCCGTGGCCCGCGGCGAACGAGCCCAGCTCGGCGAGGGTCCGCCGCTCGTCGGCGAACGGCCCGCGGTGCAGGACCTGCACGACCAGGCGCTCGGGCAGCGTGTGCAGCTCGACGTCCGCCCCGTCCGCCGCGGCGGCGAGCTCCTCGTCGGTCGTCGCCGGGTCGACCTGTGCGAGCACCCGGTACTCCAGGTCGTCGACCGGGTTGACCCAGTAGAAGTCCGCGATCCCGACCGGGACCGAGCCCTCGGGGTACCGGTAGAGGATCTCCACGACGGCCCCGGAACCGGGCACCCGCCGCGCGGGAGGCAGCGCGCGCTCCACCGTGCGCACGGTCCGCTTCGCCCGGTGGAACGCCTCGGTGCCGGGGCGCCCGCTGCCGCGCAGCGAGACGAAGGTCGTGGCGGGCGCCACGACCAGCTCCGGCTCGTCGGCGGCGGCCAGGTGCGGGGTCGTGGGCACGGCGTCGGTGGTCATCGGGGTCCTTCCGGTGGGGAGTCGCGGTACCGCCGACGGTAGGAGCGGTTGTGGACCGTTCCCGTCCGGAACCCGGACCTATCCTGCGACGGTGCTCAGCGCCTCGCACCGGCTCCTCCAGCTCCTCACGGTCCTGTCGACCCGCCCGGAGTGGTCGGGTGCCGAGCTGGCGGACCGGCTGGGCGTGCACGAGCGGACCGTCCGCCGCGACGTCGTCAAGCTGCGTGAGCTCGGGTACGGCGTCGAGACGTCCACCGGACCGTTCGGCGGGTACCGGCTCGTCGCCGGGTCACGGACGCCCCCGCTGAGCCTCGACGACGACGAGGCGCTGGCCACCGCGATCGCGCTCCGCCGGCTCGCGTGGAGCCACCCCGACGGCGAGGGACGCGCGGCGCCGGCGGCCCTGCTCAAGCTGCGCCGGTCCCTGCCGCCCCGGGCCGCCGAGGCACTGGGCCGGTTCGACCTCGCGATCGCCGAGGCCGGGGTGCGGCCGGACGCCCGCGGCGAGGTGGACCCGGACACCCTGACCGCGCTCGCCGGCGCCTCCCGGACCCGCGACCGGGTCCGGTTCCGCTACCACGACCGCCACGGGGCGGAGAGCACCCGCGCGGTGGAGCCCGAGCAGGTCGTCCGCACCGCGCACCGGTGGTACCTCGTCGCCTGGGATCTCGACCGCCGGGACTGGCGGGTGTTCCGGGTCGACCGCGTCGCGGCCGTCGCCCTCACCGGCCCGGCGGACCCGCGCCGCAGGGAGGTCGACGCGACGGCGCTGGTCGAGGAGGCGATCACCACCACGCCCTACGCGACCTACGCCGAGGTCGAGATCCACCGCTCCCTCGACGAGACCCGAGCCCTGCTCCCGGCCACCATCGCGCGGCACCGTGCCGACGGCCCGGAGCGGACCCTGAGCACGGTCGGCGGGCTCGACGCCCGGTGGATCGCGGAGTTCCTGCTCCGGCTCGGGGTCCCGTTCCGGGTACTCGGACCCGACGAGGTCCGCGAGCACGTGGTGGCCCGGCTGGAGGAGCTGCTGGCGCTGCAGCGCCACCCGTGACGCGGGCCACCGTCGCCGGTTCCGGACAGGAGCGGTCCGGAACCGGACCTAGCGTCGTGGTCACACGAGACGAAGGGCGTGACCATGATCGACGACACCGGGCCGGCCGACGACGGACTGGCCGACGCACGCAGCCGCGCCCGCGAGGTGCGGGCGCTCTACGAGCAGCTCGAGGACCGGCTGCTGGGGCGCACCTGGACCCTCCCGGAGCTGGCGCTCGGGTTCACCCACGACGCCGCCTACGTCGGACGGCTGGTGCTCGCGGCCGAGCGCACCTGGGACATCGACGGCGACACCGACGCCGAGCTGCGGCACAAGCTCGCCGAGTGCCTGTGGTGGCTGTTCGTGCTCGCCGACCGGCTCGACGTCGACCTCCCCGAGGCCTACGGCGCCACGATGGAGCGCATCGGGGGCGGACTGCGGCGCGCGGTCGCCGAGGGGGCCGGGTGACGGTGCGTCCCACGGCGGCGCCGGGTCAGACGCGTCGCGCCAGCACGTCGGACCAGTGCCGCTGCGCGACCCGGGGGTGCGAGCGCAGCCAGCCGGTCAGCGCGTTCTCCCCGTAGCGCGCGTCGAGCGGGTTGTCGGCGTCCTCGCTGATCCCGCGGGCGTCCGCGGCCAGCTCGGCAGGCAGGTCGAGCGGCGCGACGACGGCGTCCAGGCGCGGCGCGAGGAAGAACGGCACCGAGATCCGGTCGACGCCGGGCGGCGGCGACACCACGCGGTGCCGCGTCGCGGTGAGGTAGCCGCGGGTGGCGATCTCCAGCATCTCGCCGATGTTCACCACGAACGAGCCCGGCACCGGGAGGGCGTCGATCCAGCCGCCGTCGGGGCCCTCGACCTGCAGACCGCCGACGTCGTCCTGCTGCAGCAGCGCGAGGTAGCCGTAGTCCTTGTGGGCGCCGACGCCCTGGTCGGAGTCCGGGTCCGGCCGCCCGGGATAGCGCACGATCTTGAGGTGCAGCGAGGACTCCTCGTCGAACCAGCCGTCGAAGTAGCCCTCCTGCTGGCCGAGCGCGGCGGCGAGCGCACGCAGTACCTCGCGGGAGACCCGCAGCGCCTCGGCCTGCCAGCGCAGGACGACCTCGCGCAGCTCGGGCAGGGCGGCCGGCCACTGGTTCGGTCCGATCAGCCGCAGCCAGTCCGGGTCCCCGGGACCGGGGTCGACGGCCGTGCGCTCGGGCCCGATGTCGATCTGCTCGCGCCAGTCGGCGGTGCCGCCGGTGTGCTCGGTCCCGGCCCGGGTGTAGCCGCGGAACTGGGGGGAGTGGACGTTCTCGATCGCGAGACGGTCCTCCATCCGCAGCGCGAAGAAGCGGCGGGCGAGCGCGTCCATACCGGTCAGGACGTCATCGGGGACGCCGTGACCGGTGACGTAGAAGAACCCGACCTCGCGCGCGGCGCGACGCAGTTCGGCGAGGAAGGCCGCCCGCTCATCCGGATCGGCACGGAAGCGGGACAGGTCGAGGACCGGGAGCCGGTCGGTGGCAGGGGGCGGCATGGTGCCTCCGACGGGGTGGCGGGCGGCACCTCGGACGTGGTGCGCCGGGCGTACCAGACAACCCGGCCGTCGGAGGGGGCGTCAAGGCACCGTCCGCGGACCGACCGTCGTGATCAGCCGCGGCTGCTGCCGACGAGATGGGCGAACACCACGGTGTTGTCCCGATAACTCCGCGCGCTCGAGTCGAAAGATCCGCCACAGGTGATCAGGCGCAGTTCCGCGCGGTCGACGTCGCCGTAGACGGATTCGGTCGGAAACGCATTCTTGGGAAACGACCGGACCTCGTCGACGCGGAACGTCGCGGCGATCCCGTCGGCCCGTGTCACGACGATGTCCTCGCCCGGACGCATCCGGCCGAGGTCGTAGAACACCGACGGTCCCTCGGCGGCCGAGTCGACGTGGCCGAGGATGACCGACGGGCCGCGGAAGCCCGGCGCCGACGACCCGCGGTACCAGGACGCCCGGTCGTAGCCGGGGCCCGGGGCCGGGACCTCGAGGGTGCCGTCCGGAGCGAGACCGGACTGGTCGACGACCGACTCGACCCCGATCGACGGGATCGAGATCGACCGGGGCGGGGAGGGCGGGAGCACCTCGCCCACCGGCCGGGCCCCGGCGGGCGCGGTGCCCACCACGGCCGGTCCCACCGGGCCGGCGGCCGCGGCCACCGGCTCCGGGGGACCGCCCGCCGTCAGCGCCGACACCAGTACGACCACACCCGCGACGGCCAGCAGCAGCGCGCCCAGCGGAGCGAGCAGCCGCCGGACGCGGGACGGGTGTGGTGCGGTCATCGGGTGCTCCGGTCCTGGTGCCGGTCGGGGAACCGGTCGTGGTGGTCCACCACGACCGGAGCCGGGTGTGCCGCCCGCCTGTGCGGACGGCACACCCGGGGTGGATCAGTGCCCGCGGACGCCGCGACGGCGGACGACGAGCACCAGCGCGGAGCCGGCGAGCAGCGCGACACCGGTCACGACCAGCGCCGTGTCGGTGCCGGAGGTGCTGCCACCACCGGTCTCGACGCCACCCTGCGGCATCGGCATGGTCCCGCTCGTCGTGTTGACGACGATCGTCGCGATGCCGATGGTGGTGCCGCCCTTGAGGGCGTCGGTGGAGAAGGCGCCGTTCAGGGCCTCGGCGGCCCCGGCGTTCAGGGTGACGGTCGTACCGGTCAGCGTCGCGGTGCCCGCCGACTGGTCGATCGTGATGGGCTTCAGGGTCGAGCCGTTGAGGTCGAACAGGGTGGTCGACTCGGCGACGGTCTGGCCGCCGGCGCGGACCCGGCCGGTCAGCACGGCGGGGTCGCCCGGGTCGATCACGAAGTTGTCGAGCGTGACCTCGGTGTCACCCTTGGTGAGGGTGAGCCCGCTGCCCATGTGCTCGATCCTGCCCTGCACGTAGGGCAGGACCTCGTTCGGCTTGTAGACGGTCACGTTGCCACCGGTGATCGGGAACGACGCGGTGCCGTCGGAGATCGAGGCGGACCCGAACGGGCCGGGGGTGACGTCGAGCGAGGTCAGCGCGTCGGTGAAGCCCTTGTCCAGCGCGACCGAGGTGCTCTTGCCGGTCAGGTTGGAGATCATCGCGACCGGGGGAGGGGTCTCCTGCGCGGAGGCGACCCCGGCGCCCAGCGCGGTCGTCGCGGCGGCGACCAGGCCGATCGTGGCCAGACCGATCACACGTCGTACTGAATTCGCCATGGTGGTTCTCCTCGGATCACACCGACCGACGGGCGATTCCCGGCGACCTTTGCTCCTGTATTCGACGGCCGGAGCTCGGGGGTTCGGAGAAATGCGGGAAAGAATGTCCCGGAGCCCGGATATCACTGCCGGTGACGTAATCCGGACCCCGGGCAGCGGAGCGTGTGCGGCGGAGCTCAGCCCCCGGGGCGGCCGAGCTCGTGGTGTCGGATGCGGGCCCTCATCTCGGCGACGCCGTCGGCGAACCGCCTCGCGTAGACCTCCTCGACGGCGGCCGCGCCGGCCGCGGTGACGCTCCCGTCGGCGTCGATGAGGCCGAGGGCGAGCAGGTGCCGGGCCACCGCCGGGCGCAGCAGGTCGACGTCCACCTCGCGCGCGTCGAGCAGTTCCAGGGCCCGTGACTCGTCGCGGGTCAGGAGCATCCGCCTCACCTCCACCCCTGGGTTCGTGCGCGGGGCGCGAGGGGTTCACCCCGGCCCGGCGACGGACCCGGCGGGCCCCGGCGACGGCGGTCCCCCCGGGGGACCGGTGGCGGCATGCTGCCGGGATCCGGTCACGAACGGCCCCGGCCCCGGCCGTGTGCCGCGGGTCAGATCAGGCCCGCCGCGCGGGCCGCGATGACCGCCCGCGCCCGGTTCTGGGTGTCGAGCTTGCGCATCGCGCTGTGCAGGTAGGCCTTGACCGTCCCCACCGTGATCCCGAGCTGCGCGGCGATCTCGGCGTTGGTCGCGCCCACCGCGACGTGCTGCAGCGCCTCGATCTCCCGTGGGGAGAGGGCGGGCGTCTCCCCGACCGTCCGGCCCGCGGTCGGGCGCACCCCGGCGAGGCCGGTGTGGATCCGGCGCAGCCTCTCGCGCAGTTCCGGGTCACCGGTGCTCTCGATCAGCGCAGCGAGCTCCAGCAGTGCGTCGGTCCGGCTCCCGGCGTCCGCGGCGGCCGGGTACGCAACGGCCGGGGGAGCGTGCTGGTCGAGCAGGGTCGTGGCGTCCCGGGCGATGGTGGCGGCCACGATGCCGGCGTTGCGGACCGCGACGTCGCCGATCGGCCGGTGCTCGCGCATCGCCCCGTACATCACCCCGCGGACCGAGCCGCGGACGACGATCGGGTACGCCAGGATCGACGCGAGCCGCTCGTGCTCGACGACGACGTGGTCGTAGTCGTGGGTGATCCCGGGGGTCGAGGCATAGTCGCTCACCCGGCACGGGATCCGGCGGGCCATCGCGGCACCGCCGAGTCCGCGTCCGGTCAGGACGCTGAGCAGCCGCAGCGAGTCGCCGAAGGTGCCGATCAGCTGGTTGATCGAGAGCTGCTGTTCGTCGCCCACCGTCCGGGTGGTCCCGCCGAAGACGACGGGCAGGCCGGTCGTCGCGCTGAGTTCGTGCAGACGCCGGGGCATGACCCGGTCCAGGGCCCGCGCGACTGCGTCGTCGTCCTGCACGAGTGCTCCTCCCCGTCCTGGCGGCGTCGTCGCCGGCTCCGGACCACCTCGTCACGTGCAACGAGTCGTGCCCGGCGGGGATGTTGTGCCAGACACGCCCCGGCGCGTCAATCGGCCCGGTCGGTTCCAGCCTGTCACCTGCCACCGGCGACCTCACGGCGGCGGGCACGTCGTCCGGGCCGTGGGACCCGCTCCGTGGACCCGAACACTGACTTCGGTTGGTAGCGGACGGTGGACCGCTGCGGCGAGTCTCGGTGCTCCCACCAGGCCGCGCTCGACGAGGAGCCACGCATGACCACCACCCCCGCACCGGTCCCCCTGAGAAGGGTGGCCGCGGCCAGCTGCGCGGGCACCACCATCGAGTTCTACGACTTCTTCATCTACGGGACGGCCGCGGCGCTGGTGTTCCCGAAGGTCTTCTTCCCGGCCCTGGGCTCCACCGCGGGCACCGTCGCCTCCTTCGCGACGTTCGCCGTGGCGTTCTTCGCCCGCCCGGTCGGCGCGATCGTGTTCGGCCACTACGGCGACCGGATCGGCCGGAAGAAGACCCTGATCTCGACGCTGTTGTTGATGGGCATCGCGACCGTCCTGATCGGACTGCTCCCGGGCGCGGAGACGATCGGCGTCGCGGCCCCGCTGATCCTGGTCTTCCTGCGGTTCTGCCAGGGCTTCGCCGTCGGCGGCGAGTGGGCGGGTGCGACCCTGCTGACCGCGGAGTACGCGCCGAAGGAGAAGCGCGGCCTGTACGGCGTGTTCCCCCAGCTCGGCCCGGCCATCGCGTTCGCGCTGTCCTCGGGCACCTTCCTGGTCACCGGGTTGGTCATGGGTGACACCGACGACGCGTTCCTGACCTACGGCTGGCGGATCCCGTTCCTGCTGTCGATCCTGCTCGTCGGCGTCGGGCTGTGGGTGCGGCTCTCCATCGAGGAGACCCCCGCGTTCGCCGAGGCCCGGCGGCGCGCGGCCGCGGAGGCGACCGCGCTCGACCGCTCGAAGCGGCTGCCGTTCCTGGAGGCCGTCCGGGCGCAGCCGCGTGAGGTCCTGCTGTCGGCCGGTGCGCTGTCGATGCTGTTCGCGTTCTTCTACATGGGCACGGCCTACCTGACCGCCTACGGCACGAACCCGCAGGGTGCGGCCCTGGACCGCCCGGTGGTGCTGGGCATCGGCATCGCCGCGGCCGTCGTGTTCGGGCTCGCGACCGTGGCCGCCGGGATGCTGTCGGACCGGTTCGGGCGTCGCGCGGTCATCCGGACGTCCTGCGTCGCCGGGATCGTCTGGGCGCTGGCGCTGTTCCCGCTGCTCGACACCGGCAGTGCCACCGCGTTCGCGGTCGGCCTCTGCGGGACCTTGGTGATCTTCGCGGTCGCCTACGGTCCGGCGGGCTCCTTCCTGCCCGAGCTGTTCTCGGCCCGGCACCGCTACACCGGCGCCGGGCTCGGCTACAACCTCGCCGGCGTCCTCGGCGGGGCGATCCCGCCGCTGGTCGCGCCCGGTCTGGCCGCGGCGTACGGCTCGATCGCGATCGGCGTGATGCTCTCGCTGATCGGCGTGATCTCCCTGGTCTGCGTGTCGCTGCTGCAGGAGACCCGCAACGTCGCGCTCGAGCACGAGCGCCCCGCGACCGCCCCGACGACGGTCTGACCCGCACCACCGACCCGGAGGTCGTCCGCCCCATGGCCAACCACGACATCTACCGCGACGCCCGTGACCGGCTCGTCGCGCTGCACGGCGAGCACGAGAAGGCCGTCGCCGACTTCACCTGGCCGCAGTTCGACGGCGCGTTCCAGTGGGCGCACGACTGGTTCGACGTGATCGCCGACGGCGAGTCGCGGACCGCGCTGCGCATCGTCGAGGAGGACGGTGCCGAGGGTGCCTGGACCTTCGACGAGCTGCGCCGCCGCTCCAACCAGGTGGCCCGCTGGCTCGCCTCGCACGGCGTCGGGCGCGGGGACAGCGTGCTGGTCATGCTCGGCAACCGCGTCGAGCTCTGGGAGTCGATGCTCGCGGTGATGAAGCTCGGCGCGGTGATCATGCCGACGACCACCGCGCTCGGCGCCGTCGACCTGCCGGACCGGCTGGAGCGCGGGGGAGCGCGGTTCGTGATCGCCGACGCGTCCTGCACGGGCAAGTTCGACGGCCTGCTCGACGGGCTCACCGCGGTCTCGGTCGGCGGGTCCGCCGAGGGCTGGCTGGACCTCGCCGACTCCCGCGACGTCGACGACGCCCCGGTCGAGCACCCGGGCACCACCGCCGACGACCGGCTCCTGCTGTACTTCACCTCCGGCACCACCAGCCGGCCGAAGCTGGTCGAGCACACCCAGACGTCGTACCCGGTCGGGCACCTGTCCACCATGTACTGGCTGGGCATCACCCCGGGCGACGTGCACCTCAACATCAGCTCGCCGGGCTGGGCCAAGCACGCGTGGAGCTGCTTCTTCGCGCCGTGGATCGCCGGGGCGACGATCTTCCTCTACAACTACACCCGCTTCGACGCGGCGTCGCTGCTCGGCCAGATCCGGGACAAGGGCGTCACCACGTTCTGTGCTCCGCCGACGGTCTGGAGGATGCTGATCAAGGCCGACCTGTCCGGCGGACCCGGCTCGCTGCGCGAGGTCATCGCGGCGGGCGAGCCGCTCAACCCGGAGATCATCGAGCAGGTCCGGGCGCAGTGGGGCCTGACCCTGCGCGACGGGTTCGGCCAGACCGAGACGACGGCGTCGGTGGGCAACACGCCCGGCTCCGTCGTGAAGCCCGGGTCGATGGGGCGTCCGCTGCCCGGTGTCCCGGTGGTGCTGGTCGACGAGCTCACCGGCGAGGTCTCGGGGACCGAGGGCGAGATCTGCATCGACCTGTCCCGGCGGCCCACCAGCCTGATGGTCGGGTACCTGGACATGCCGGAGAAGACCGCCGACGCCATGGCGGGCGGCTTCTACCACACCGGTGACACCGCGACCCGCGACGAGGACGGCTACCTGTTCTACGTCGGCCGCACCGACGACGTGTTCAAGGCCAGCGACTACAAGATCTCGCCGTTCGAGCTGGAGAGCGTGCTCGTCGAGCACCCGGCGGTGCTGGAGGCGGCTGTGGTGCCCCAGCCCGACCCGGTCCGGCTCGCCGTGCCGAAGGCCTACGTCGCGCTCGCCCCCGGCTACGAGCCGACCCGGGAGACCGCGGCCGCGATCTTCGCCCACGCCCGGGACCACCTGGCGCCCTACCTCCGGGTGCGGCGGATCGAGTTCTCCGAGCTGCCGAAGACGATCTCGGGCAAGATCCGGCGGGTGGAGCTGCGGGCCCGCGAGCGCGACGAGGCCGGGGCGGCCGCGGGCGGGGAGTGGCGCTACGAGGACTTCCCGGAGCTGAAGGGCTGACCGCCCTCCCCGGGAATGCTCCGGGGCGGTGTCCGCCGAGCCGCCTCGGACCGGACGGTCGGCCCGTCCCGGGGACGGGTCGACCGTCTCTCTCACTGCGTGGAAAGTGCTACCGTCCAGCGGGAGACAGCCGGGTCCGTGTCGCGACGACCGGCGCGCTCGACCGAGGTGAGGACTCCCGTGGAGATGCTCCGTTTCCCTGCGGACACCATCAGGGCCCAGATCGCCGGCGTGCTGACGGCGTGGGGGATGGCACCGGAGCAGGTCGTGACCACGGCCGCGGTGATGACCCACACCGACCTGTCCGGGATCGACTCGCACGGGATATCGATGCTGATGTCCTACGAGGAGCTGTGGCGCTCGGAACGGCTGCGGCTCGACGCGCAGCCGGAGGTCGTCCGCCGGACCGCTGCGATGGCGTTGGTCGACGCGCAGGGGGGACTCGGTCACCCGGCCGCCGTCGCCGCGATGGAGCTGGCGATCGGGATGGCCCGCGCGGCCGGTGTCGGGGTGGTGTCGGTGCGCAACTCCCATCACTTCGGCGCGGCCGGCTACTACGCCGCGATGGCGGCCGAGGCCGGGCTGATCGGCCTGGTCACGACGTCGGCGAAGGTGGTCAGCGTCGTACCGACCGGTGGTGCGCTCCCGCGGCTGACCACCAACCCGATCGCGTTCGCCGCGCCCGCGCGGCGCAACCCGCCGTTCGTACTGGACATGTCGACCAGCACGGTCGCCGCGAACAAGATCAAGGTCCACGACCTGCTCGGCCGGCCGGTGCCGCAGGGCTGGGTGACCGACGAGGCGGGGGACCCGGTCACCGATCCGGCGGCCGCGATGGCCTACCTCCACGAGCACCTGTACGGCGGGCTCACCCCGTTGGGGGGTGACGGTGCGACCGGCGGCCACAAGGGGTACGGCCTGGCGGTCATGGTCCAGATCCTGAGCGCCGCGCTGTCGGGCGCCGATCTCGCCGCGCGTCGTCCTCCCGGGGCCCCGGAGGACATCGGGCACTTCCTCCTCGCTCTCGACCCGTCCGTGCTGCGCCCCGACGGGGGATACCTCGACGACGTCGACGAGCTGCTCGACACCCTGCGCGAGACGCCGCCCGTGGACGCCGAGGTGCCCGTCGTGGTCGCCGGCGATCCCGAACGTCGGCACCGCGAGGAACGTGCCAAACACGGTGTTCCCCTGCCCGGCAGCCTGCTCCGGAAGCTCGAGGCCGTCTGCGAGCGGGCCCGGGTCCCCTTCCTGCTCGACGCCTCCCGCTCGGCGGACGGGGGCACGAGCACCTCGTGATCGGCGGCACCGCCGCCCGGGGGGAGTCTCAGCCGGCGGGGACCGCACGGCCGATGGCCAGCGCGGCGCGCTGCACCTCGAGGCCGAGCGCGGCCGTGCGGGCCTCGGGGACGTCCTCGGTGTAGCCCGCCACCTGGACGGCGGCCCGGACGTCGCCGTGCAGCGGGATCGCCGCGGCGACGCTGGCGACCCCGGGGGCCCGCTCGTTGTAGGCCACCGAGTAACCGAGTTCGCGGGTGCGGGCGAGGTCGGCCAGCACCGCCTCGACGTCGGGTGCCGGGTGCTCGGCGGTCTCGCCGAGGCCCTCCAGCAGTGCGCGGGCGTCCTCCGCGCTCCGCTGGGCCAGCAGCGCCTTGCCGGCGCCGAGGTGCAACGGCAGCCGGGCCCCGACCGGCAGCTCGTACCGGAGCCTGCGCTGCGCGTGCGCCCGGGTCAGGACGACGCGGGTGTCGTCGTACTCCCGGAACAGCGACGCGGTCAGCCCCGTCTCGACCGCCAGGTCGATGAGGACCGGACTCGCAACGAGCAGTAGCGGGTTGGTCGTCAGGTAGGCGTGCGCACCGAAGGTGAGGGCGACGCCGGGACGGTAGCCGGCACCGCTGCGCTCGACCCGGTCCCGCGACTCGAGCACCGCCAGGATGCGCTGCGCGGTGGGCACCGGCAGTCCTGCGCGCCGCGCGATCTCGGTGAGCCGCAGCGGTTGACGCGCCTCGTCGAGCACCTCGAGGACGTCGATGGCCCGTTCCAGGGACCGCATCGTCGAGCTCTTGTCCATGCCGTCCCGCTTCCGTCGCCGATCACGCCACGCCACCCCCACCTTCTCACACAGTGGTAGATCGCCTCGCCAAGCGGGCGCGGCGACGCCCTTGACAGACCCGGAACCACCACCCACACTCATTCCGCGAGCAAGACTTCCATTCTGTGAGACATCTTCTCACCAGAGTCCAACATCGACGTCGGGACTGGTCCACATGCCGATCGCGCTCCTAGCGCTCTGTGCGTTCATCGCCGTCATCGTGACCTGGAACGTGGTCCTGCGCCGGAACATGGGCGAGGCCATGCTGATCGGCCTGCTGGTCACGGCGCTGTTCGCCGGTACCGGAGCGCCCCGGGCCCTGCTCGACGGCATG
Organism: Pseudonocardia sp. DR1-2; assembly: GCF_023717215.1. Taxonomy (NCBI): domain Bacteria; kingdom Bacillati; phylum Actinomycetota; class Actinomycetes; order Pseudonocardiales; family Pseudonocardiaceae; genus Pseudonocardia; species Pseudonocardia sp. DR1-2. Next base: position 66,675 of record NZ_JAMQOF010000011.1, read on the forward strand.
GTCGGCGCACTGGAGCACGAGGTCCTCTTCGCCGCGATGGCGTTCGTGCTGATGGCGTACGTCATCGACCGCCTCGGGCTCATCCAGCGGCTGCTGGCGATCCTCAACTCGGTGTTCGGGCGGCTGCGGGGCGGCCCCGCCCTCGTGGACACCGCGGGGTCGGCGGTCATGGGGGCGTTGTCGGGGTCCAACTCCGGCAACACCGCCGCGACGGGCTCCTTCACGGGGCCGTGGATGGTGCGCAGCGGCTGGGACCCGGCGCGCAGTGCCACGGTGCTCGCCGGGAACGGCGGCATGGGTGCGGCGCTCCCGCCGAGCGCCTCCATGGTCATCATGATCGGTTTCGCCGGCTCCATGGTCACCACCGGCCAGATCTACCTCGCCCTGCTCATGGCCGGGATCTACCAGATCGTGTGGCGGTTCCTGCTGATCTACTGGTTCGTCCGCCGCGACGGCATCACCCGGGTCGACGACGAGGCGATCACCCCGCTGCGCGCCAGCGTCCGCACGGCGGGGGCCGCCCCGCTGATCATGATCGGCGCGTTCGTGCCGATCCTGCTGACCGTCGGCCCGCTGTCCGCGCTCCTCGGGACCGACGACCGTCTCGGTGACTCGCTCGGCGACATCTCGATCCTGATCTGGATCCCGGTGCTGATCACGGCGATCGCCCTGGTCGTCGGACACAAGCAGCTGCCGCGCACCCGTGCTGGGTGGTTCGACTTCACCACCGGCGCCATGCCCCGCCTCGCGGTCATCGGCTCGCTGCTGTTCTTCGCCGTCGCGGCCAGCGAGGTCCTCAACGGCCTCGGGCTCTCCGACGACGTCGACCGCATCCTCGGCGGTCTGGCCATCAACCAGTACGTGATGGTCCTGATCGTCGCAGTGCTGGTGGCCGTGGTGGCCGGGCCGTTGTCCTCGACCGCGACCCTGACCGCGGTCGGTCAGGTGTCCCTGCTCGCGCTGGTCGCGGTCGGCGTGGACCCCGTCCTCGCCGTGACGGCCATCCTCGTGTTCGCCTCGACCGAGGGCGCGTCCCCGCCGGCATCCGGATCGATCTTCGTCGCGGCCGGGCTCACCGGTGCGAAGCCGGAGAAGACCTTCGTCCCGCTGATCGTCTACTACATGCTCCCCGTCCTGCTGATCGGATGCCTGATCGCGTGGGGCGTCCTGCCGGTGACGCTGTGAACGACGACGCACACCGTCCGCACCCCGCCCAGCCCCGAGGAGACGAGCCGATGTCCACCACGCACACCACCACCCCGGTCGGCGTACGCGGCCGCGCCCGGTCCGTCGTCAGGATCCTGTTCCTCGCGGCGATGGCGGTGTTCGTCCTCGTCGGCGCCACCCTCGTCGTGATCCAGGCGCTCGGTGTCGTCCTGATGCGACCCGCGCTCGTCTCCGGAGCGTCCGACGCGCTGCTCGTCCCGGCCATCGGCGCCGCGGTCGTCTTCGGGCTCATCGCCTTCGCCGGTGGCTACCTGGAGGACCGCGATCCCGCCGAGGACGGGTCGACCGGGGACTGACACCGGGCGAACCCGCCGCCCGTACACCCGCTCCATCTCGAGAAAGGCTCTCTCATGCACGCCACCGTTCTGGGACTCGGCGAGGCCGGCGCCGTCTACGCCTCCGGTCTCGCGGCTCACGGATGGACCGTCACCGGCTACGACCCGGCGTCGGTCCCCACGCCCGCGGGGGTGCGGCGGGAGACCGGTCCCGCCGACGCCGTCCGCGGCGCCGACCTGGTGCTCAGCCTCGTCGGTGGGCGGCACGCGCAGTCGGCGGCCGAGGCCGTCGCACCACACCTCGACGAGTCGGCCGTCTACGCCGACATGAACGCCGGGGACCCGGCGACCAAGATCGTGATCGCCGACGCCGTCGGGGCGGGCCGCTTCGCCGACGTCTCGGTGATCGGGCCGGTACCGCGCCACGGCATCGCGACGAGCGTGGTGATCAGCGGGGCCGGGGCCACGGCCGTGGCCGGGTGGTTCCGCTCCTTCGGCGCCGAGGTCGACGACATCGGGGGAGCCCCCGGCGACGCGTCGGCGCGCAAGCTGCTGCGTACGACGTGGATGAAGGGGCTCGGAGCACTCATCACCGAGGCGCTGCGGGCCGGGCGGGCCGCGGGTGCCGAGGAGTGGGTCGCCCGGCAGATCGACGGCGAGCTGGTCGACGGCACGGCGACCCGGGAGCGCCTCCACATCGGCACGGCCAAGCACGCGGCACGCCGCGCCGGCGAGTCCGATGCGGCCGCCCACCTGCTCGACCAGCTGGGGGTGGCACCGGGCATGACCCGCGCGACGGCGCAGCTGCACCACGCCCTCGCCGACGAGCAGCTCGTCGACCAGGACGCCCTCCTGGACACCTACCGCGGGCTCGCGGTGGCGACGATCGGCGACGCCCAGGACCGCATGGGCATGATGGACGGCGGCATCCACGCCCTCTACAAGGGCGCCCGCGCGGTCGGCCGGGCCCGCACCGTGTGGGTCCGCAGCGGGGACAACGCGGCGATCCACCGGGCGCTGCAGAACGTCCGGCGCGGTGACCTGATCGTGGTCAACGGGCACGGCGACACCACGCGGGCCCTGATCGGGGAGCTCATCGCGGAGCGGGCCCTGGCCCGCGGCGTGACCGGCATGGTGATCGACGGGGCGGCTCGCGACGTCGTCGAGCTGGAGAAGATCGGCTTCCCGGTGTGGGCGCGGGCGACCACGCCGGCCGGGCCGTTCAAGCACGGGCCCGGACGGATCGACGAGCCGGTCGCCGTCGGTGGGGTGGTGGTGCAGCCCGGCGACGTCGTCGCCGCCGACGACGACGGCGTCATCGTGGTCCCCGCGGCCCGCGCCGCCGCGACCGCGGTCCGCGCCCAGGAGGTGACCGCGGACGAGGAGCGGCGCCGTACCGCGATCCGCGCCGGAGCGGCCTGACCCACCGGCACGGCCCCGACGGGCGTGCGGGCGGCCGTCCGTCCGAGGTCGCGGACGGTCCTCCCGCAGCCCGTCCTCACCGCGGGCTGACCGGACCCGCCGGGGCCGGGACGGACGCGCGGGCCCCGAGGAGCGCAGCCACGAGGGCTCCGGTCACCCGGGCCGGTGGTCAGGCCGGGGACGGGACGGGCAGGAACGCGGCCTCGGCGGCCTCGGCGACGACCCGGTCCTGCTCCCCGCTGCCTCCCGAGACCCCGACCGCGCCGACGACGTTCCCGTCGCTCCCGTGCAGCGGCACCCCACCGGCGAAGATCATCACTCGGCCGTGGTTGGAGCCGTTGATGCCGAAGAACTGCTCGCCGGGCTGGGAGCTCGTCGCGAGGTCGCCGGTCGGGATGTCGAAGGCCCGCGCGGTGAAGGCCTTGTTGATCGAGATGTCGATGCTGCCCATCCAGGCGTCGTCCATCCGGATGTGGGCGACCAGGTTCCCGCCCGCGTCGACGACCGCCACGTTGCTCGGAGAGCCGATCTCGTGGGCTTTCCGCTCGCCCGCGGCGATCACCCGGCGGGCGTCCTCGAGGGTCACTGTCTCGATCTGTCGCATCGTCGTGTCCTTTCGGGGCCGGCCGCCGGGTGCGGCGGTCCGGCCGGTCTGCTCGGTCAGCCGGTTCGGGAGGGGGTGCGGACGACCTCGGTCCGGCCGTCCCCGCGGGCGGTGGCGATGGCGGAGGGCATCGGGTGGCGGTTCCTCCCGCAGGCGGGTCCGTGTGCTGCCCGCCGCCGTGCCGGTGCGTCGGTCAGGCCCGGGCGGGCACGGCGGCGAAGCGGGTGACGATCGCGGCGCAGAAGGCGGGGAGGTCGAACGGGGACCGGCTGGTGACGAACTGACCGTCGACGCAGACCTCCTCGTCGACGACCTCGGCGCCCGCGTTGCGCAGGTCGGTGCGGATGCTCGCCCACGAGGTGAGCCGGCGCCCCCGGACCACGTCGGCCTCGACGAGGGTCCACGGGCCGTGGCACACCGCCGCGACCGGCCTGCCGGTGGCCACGAAGGTCCGTACGAACTCCACCGCGACCGGGTGGGTGCGCAGCTGGTCGGGGTTGACCGTGCCCCGGGCAGCAGCAGGGCGTCGTAGTCGTCGACCGAGGCCTCGGCGACGTCCCGGTCGACGGTGACGGTGCCCGCGGGGTCCTTGTCCCACTCCCGGGTCCACAGCGATCCGGTGTGGACGGACAGCACCTCGACCCGGGCCCCGGCGCCGTAGAGCGCCCCCCGGGGGAGGTCGAGCTCGACCCGTTCCACGCCGTCGGCGGCCAGGATGGCGACCGTCCGGCCGTGCAGGCTCCCGGCCGTCATCGGTCGGCCCCGTCCCGGACGGGCCGGCCGGCGCCGGGGTGCCCGGGCCGATCGAGCAGGTCCTGGACGACCTCGGTGACGACGCGGCAGTGCTGCGGGAGTTCCGGTCTGCGCTCGCGGACCCGGGTGACCAGGGTGAGGGCGAGGTCGGCGAGCTTGGTGTTGGTGTGCTGGGAGATGCGGGTCAGCAGGGCGAACGCCTCGTCGGCCTCGATGCCGTAGTGGGCGACCAGGACGCCCTTGGCCTGCCCGATCGCGTCCCGGGAGTGGAGGGCTCGGGCGAGGTTGTCCACCCGCCGCTGGAGCACGGTGGTCGGGTTCTGGTCGGGTCCGGTGGCCGTGCGGGGCCGTTCCCGTCCCGGGTGGTCGGTGGCGAGCTGTGGCGGCATCAGGGGTGTGCTCCCCTTCCGGTGGCTGCGGTGGGTTGGTGCGCCGGGCCCGGCGGGTCCCTGTGGCGCGGTCACGACGCTAGAGAGCCCCGGAGCACCGCGATCGGGCCCGACATGCCCAGCGACACCGTGCAGGTCCGGCCCGGCGGGCCGTGGCCGCCCCGGTCGGAGCAGGCCGGCACCCGGCGGTCAGAGCAGGCCGTGTGTCCGCGCCCGGGAGATCACCTGGGCCCGGTTGCGGGCCTCGAGCTTGCGCATGACGGTGCCCAGATAGGCCTTGACCGTGTTCGGGGACAGGTGGAGCTGCTCGCCGATCTCGGTGTTGGTGAGCCCCGTGGCGACGAGCCGGATGACGTCGTACTCGCGGGCGGAGACCACCCCGCCGCCGCGGGGCGGCTGCCGGCCGTCGGCGCGGTCCGGGGGCCGGTACCGGCCGGTGCGGGCGACGTCGCGGACGGCGACCGCGAGGGTGTCCGCCGACGCGTCCTTGACGACCATCCCCGCTGCCCCCGCCGCGAACGAGGGGCCGACGCCCGCGTGCTCGGGGAACGCGGTGAAGAGCAGGATCCGGGTGCCGGGTGATGCGGAGCGGATCTGCGCCGCGACGTCGGGGGCGGGCCGGTCGGGCAGCCGGACGTCGAGCACGACGACGTGCGGACGGAGCCGGGCGGCCTCGGCGACGGCCTGTCCGCCGGTGGTCGCGACGCCGACGACGCGGATGTCGTGGTGGCTCGCCAGCTGGGCGGCGACGCCGTCGCGCACCACGGGGTGGTCGTCGACGACCAGGACGTGCACGGTGCCGCCCGGTCCCGTCAGCACGGCAGCTCGATGCGCCACGTGGTGCCCCCGTCCGGGTCCCCGTCGACGGTGAGCCGGCCGCCGACCCGGGCGACGGCCTCGGCGGTGGTGCTCAGACCGATCCCGTGCGGGCGGCCGGGGGTGATGCCGACGCCGTCGTCGGTGACCGCGACGGTGAGGCGCTCGGGGGTGCGGCGGCGGCCGACGGACACGACCACGCCGTGCGCACCGGCGTGCTTCTCGACGTTGTGCAGGGCCTCGCGGACGGCGGTGACGGCGATGTCGCGCCGGGTGGGCGCGAGGGTGAGGTCGTCGTCGAGCATGATGAGCTCGGCGGGAGTGCCGGTGCGCTCGGTGAACGCGGTGCAGTCGGCGCGCAGCGCGACGGCGAGCTCCAGGGCGGCGGGGGAGGCGCGCAGGGTGCGCATCGAGTCCCGCAGCGCGGTCGACGCCTCCGCGGCCTGCGACCGGAGCTGGTCGAGGCGGGCACGCAGGACGGGGTCGGCGCCGGCGGACTCGGCGAGCCCGGCCATGCCCGAGCCGATGGAGAACAGCAGGGCCCCGACGCTGTCGTGCAGCTCGGCGGCCAGGCGGGAGCGCTCGGCGTGGACGGCGGTGTCGCGCGCGGCGCGGGCCCGGTCGGCGACCTCGACGGCCCGGGCGACCTCGTCGGCGACGGTGGTGGCGTGCCCGACGGCGACCGAGCCGAACGCGCCGTCGGTGCGCACCCCGACGCCGAGCACACCGAGGGTCCGGCCGTCGGCGACGACCGGGACGGCGAGCAGGCGGCGGATGCCCTCGTCGGCGATGTGGGTGTCGAAGGTGTGGGTGATGCGGGCGGCGGTGAAGTAGTCGTCGACCCACTCCGCGCGGGCGAGGTCGAAGACCTTGCCGGTCAGGCCGTGCCCGGGCGGGATGTGCAGGGCGTGGAGGGTGGTGGTGCGGTCCCCGTGCAGGTGGCGCAGGACGGCGCCGCCGTCGGGGGCGTCGGGGTCGAGCTCGGCGATCCACGCGACGTCGCCCAGCGTGCGCGTGACGACGTCGACGCAGGCGCGCCAGGCCCGGTCGCGGTCGGCGAACGCGGCCAGACCCGCGTGCTCGCGCACCAGGCCGCGCAGCGTCGCGGCACGGTCGTCCCGCGGGACCGGCGCCGGTTCGTCCACCGGGTCAGTCAACCGTCCGGCCGTCGACGCTGTCGACCTCCACGGTCTCGATCAGCTTCCGGCGCATGATCTTCCCGGTGGAGGTGGCCGGCAGCGCGTCGACGAACCGCACGAGACGGGGGACCTTGTAGGCGGCCAGGTGCTCGCGGGCGTGGGCGATCAGCTCGGCGCCGGTGGTGGTGTCCCCGTCGGCCCGCACGACGTAGGCGCAGGCCAGCTCGCCCTTCACCGGATCGGGCACCGGGCCCGCGGCGACCATGGCGACGCCGGGGTGGCCGGCCAGGACACGTTCGATCTCCGCGGGGTAGACGTTGTACCCGGCGGTGATGATCATGTCCTTGCGGCGGTCGACGACGAACACGTAGCCGTCCTCGTCGACGGTGGCGATGTCGCCGGTGTGCAGCCAGCCGTCGGGATCGAGCACCTCGGCGGTGGCTTCGGGCCGTCCGTGGTAGCCGAGCATGACGACCGGGCCGCGGATCATCAGCTCGCCCGGCTCCCCGGTCGCGGCGTCGCGGGCGGTGTCGTCGAGGTCGGCGATGCGCACCTGCACGCCGGGCAGCGAGACCCCGATCGACCCGGGCCGCGGCGGGGCGTGCAACGGGTGGGTGGTGCCCAGCCCGGAGATCTCGGTCATCCCCCACAGCTCCAGCAGCGGCGCCCCCGAGCGCTGCTCCCACCGCTGCACCGTCGACACCGGGATCGTCTGCCCGCCGACGGTGCACCGGGTCAGCGAGGACAGGTCGGCGGCGGCGAGGTCCGGGTGGGCGAGCAGCATCGCGTACATCGCCGGGACGCCCTCGAACAGCGTGGCCCGGTGCTCGGCGATCAGCCGCAGGGTCTGTGCGGGGTCGAACCGTGGCATCAGCACGACCGTGCCGCCGGCCAGGAACGTCCCGTTGATCACCACGTTGCCGTAGACGTGTGGCGCGGGCAGCGCCGTGACCACGACGTCGTCGGCGCTGCGCCCGTGCATGGTCGCGGTGGCCGCGCAGTTCCACAGCACCGCGCGATGGCTCTGCACCGCGCCCTTCGGGTGCCCGGTGGTGCCCGAGGTGTAGCCGATCGTGCACGGCGCGGTGGGGTCCGGGTCGGGCAGCGCGGGCACCGGGCCGGTCGCCTCCGACAGCTCGGCGAACGGCACCACCCCGTCCGCCGGGGCCGCCGCGGGGGGCCCGAACGCGATCACGCTGCGCAGCTCGGGCAGGTCGGCGACCAGCTCGGCGACCCGGCCCGCCTGCTCGGCGGTGGTGAACACCGCGGCCGCGCCGCAGTCGCGGAGGACGAACGCCAGCTCGTCCACGGTCAGCATCACGTTCACCGGGTTCACCACGGCGCCCGCCTTCAGGGCGCCGTGGTAGGCCACGACCCACTCCCAGCTGTTCGGTGCGTAGATCGACACCGGCCTGCCGGGGCGCACGCCACGCTCGGCGAGCCCGGCCGCGACCCGGTCGCTGAGCCCGTCGAGCTCGGCGAAGCTCAGGACGCGGTCGGGGGTCACCAGGGCGGTCCTGTCACCGAACCGGCGGGCGAGGCCGCGCAGGATCTGACCCGGCCCGTTCACGACCGGCCCTCGTGCGGCCGGGCCCGGTGACCGGGCCACAGCCCGTCGCTCTCCGCGTTCATCGGCACTTCCTCGTGTCGGACGGGTCTCGTCGACGACAGTCAAGGCGAGCGGCCGGGACCTGCACTACACCCGAACGGACATGGTGGCGGGACCGGCCGCCGCGGATGCCGCCGGCCTCGTCGGCCTCGAGTTCAGCCGGCCAGCAGCCTGGGGAGCAGGAACACGACCGAGAACGCCTCGTAGTAGGCGCCGACCACGAGGACCACGACCGTCGGCACCGCCAGTCGTGCGAGGCGCCGCAGGCCGACGACGTACGCGCCACGGCGCGTCGTGGCTCCGAGGTAGGACGGGCGGACCCATCCGCGACCGAGCTGGTAGACCCCGAACATGACCACGGCGTAGCCGGTGAGCTCGATCAGCAGGGTCAGGGCGTGCGGGACGAGCACGGTCGCGGTCGTCGGATCGGTCGGCGCGATCGAGACGCCGACGTCGAACATGTACAGCGTGATGACGGGGACACCCAGGAAGGGCACGACGAGCGAGGGCACCACGATGCCGCCGACGGCGGCCACGAACAGGTTGATCAGAAGGATCGTGGTCCCGAAGAGCCAGGGATTCGTGATCATCGTGCGGACGAGGTCGTCGGACACGCCGCCCGCGACCAGGGTGGGCAGCTCGAGGTCGGGGAACAGGACACCGACCCCCATGCCGACCAGGAGCGCGCCGAAGATCAGCGCGACGAGCAGTGTCAGCCCCAGTGGGTCCGAGCGCAGGATGTCGGTCGTCCGGCGGAGCGCGGTCATGGTGTCCCTCCCGGGAGGTCGGTGGTACGGCTGTCGGCACGGCGGGTGACCGGCGGCGGGAACCGCCGCACGGCGCTGCCCCGGTCCACCGGGAGCACGGCGCCGCCGATCGTGCGTGAGGGCCGGGCCCGCGAGGCCCGAGGCCGGTCAGCTGCCGCACCGGGCGCCCGGCGGCGGTGTCACGAGGTCGACGAGGTAGTCGGTGACGGCACGGTCGACGCAGGCGTTGCCGCCGTAGAGGGCGATGCCGTGCTGGGCCGCCTCGACGGTCAGCAGGCTGCCGCCCAGAGCTCGGGCGAGGTGGACACCGCCCTGGTAGGGGGTTCCCGGGTCGTCGGTCAGCGAGAGGGTCAGGGTGGGTGGCAGCCCGGCCGTGTCGGTGCTCCAGGGGAGGGTCCGGCTGGGGGGCTCGGGCCACGCCTCGCACTCGTAGTGGGTCGGTCCGCCGGGGCGGCCGGGGTCGAGGAACGGGGCGGCTCGCCGGGCCTGGTCACGCAGCTCGGCCTGTGCGGCGGGGGTGCGGCGGGGGTTGTCCATGCAGCGGGTGGCGAGGTTGGCGTCGATGTGGGTGGAGCCGCCGTAGTGGCCGTCGGGGCCGCGTCCGAGGGCCGCGTCGCGCAGGGCGAGCAGCGTGTCCCCGCGTCCTGCGGCCAGGTCACGGAGGCCCTGGAGGAGCTGGGGGCGCTGGGCGGGGGAGAACAGCGAGCTGTAGACGGCCGGGACCATGTCGGCGTAGGTGAGGGTGCGGCCGTCGGTGGTGGGGGCAGGGTGGTCGAGCAGGGGGCGGGTGAGGTTCTGGAAGACCTCGGTCGCGCGGGCCGGGTCGCTGCCCAGCGGGCAGTCCGGCCCGGTGGCGCAGGTGGCGGCGAGGTCGTCGAACGCCTTCTGCCAGGCCTCGAACTGGGACAGCCGGAGCTGTGCCTCGGAGATGTCGGGGTCGACGGCGCCGTCGACGACCATGGCGCGCAGGTTCTGCGGGAACGCCTGTGCGTACATCGCGCCGAGCTCGCTGCCGTAGCTGTAGCCGAGGTAGGTGAGCTTCTCCTCGCCCAGGGCGGCGCGCACGACGTCCATGTCCTGCACGACGTTGTCGCTCCCGACGCTGGTCAGGGCCTCGACACCGCCGGTGGCGTCGGCGCACCGGCCGGCGATGTCGCGGGCCCGGTCGGCGTCGGCGACGTCGAACAGGTAGGTCGAGGGCAGTGCGTTGCGGTCGGTCTCGGCGTCGGTGAAGCAGTCCACTCGCGGTGTCGACGCGCCGACTCCACGTGGGTCGAACCCGATGACGTCGAAGCGCTCCCCGACCGGGACGTTGTCCCAGACCGGGCCCAGCGAGGCCACCAGGCTCGCTCCGGACCCGCCGGGACCACCCGGGTTGACCAGCAGCGAACCGATCTTCTCGCCGCGTGCCTCCGCCCGGAGCAGGGCGACCTGTCCGCGGGGGCCGTCGGGGTCGGCGTAGTCCAGCGGGACCTGGACGCGTGCGCAGTCGAAGCGGTCGTTCGCGTAGAGGGTCCGGTCGGCCGCCGAGGTGGCGAACCCGTCGCAGGGCTGCCAGGTGATCTGCTGGTCGTGGAAGGCGGCGAGCTGTGGTGGCGGTGTGGGCGCGGCCGCGGCGGCTGCTCCGGGTGGGGCGGGGGCGCCGCAGGCGGCGACGGCGGTCAGCGACACCACCCCCACGGCGAGCCGGAGCAGGTGCGAGCGGAACATGTCGTCTCCTCGGGTCGATCGGGTCGTGTCCCATCGCACCCGCGCACGCACCGGTGGCACAGTGGCGTGAGGTCACCGCGGCACATGACGTGGTGTCACTACCGTCGCCGAGGAACGTGCCGGACCGTGGACGACCATGAAGCTGCTGGACCTGGTCCTCACCGCCGTCACCGTCCTCTCCGTGACCGTGGTCATCGCCTACGTCGGACTCGCCCACGACACCGGGCTGTTCACCGTGCTGCCCGAGCCGGTCACCGCGTTCTTCCTGCGCAACGGCTCCCTGCAGTGGGTGGCGCTCGCCGTGCTCGTCGTGGGGCTGATCGGCAAGACTCTTCTCGGGCGCATGCTGAAGCAGCGCCGCCCGCAGCCGACGCGGTCGTGACCGACCGCCCCACCGGGAGCCCCATGGCCGACTCCGATGCCGCCGCCACCGATGCCGCCGACTCCGATGCCGCGGACACCGATGCCGCCGGCACCGGCGCGGCTACGGGGACCGCGGCCGCCCGGGCGCGCCGGGCCGCGATGCTCACCGCCCTCGCCGCCATCGCCCCGCTGTGCGTGGTCGGTGTCGTGCTCACGGCGCACAGCTGGTGGGAGGGCGCCATCGTCGCGGTGGGTCTGGTCCTGGCCCTCGGGGTGCTGCGGCAGTGGAGCCTGGACGGCTACTCGCGCGGCGCCGTGTTCACCCTGGCCTTCACCGGGGTGAACTGGCTCGTCGCGGCCCTGAGCGCCGCGAGCCCGATCACCTTCGTGCCCTTCGCGCTCATCGGGTCGCTGCTGGTGTCCGCCCGCCCGCGCCACCGGCGGGCGTGGGTCGGTGCGCTCGCCGTGGTCGTCGCGGCCTCCGGCGCCGCGGCGCTCCTGCCCCGGCCGCCCACCGTGGCCCTCGCCGGCCAGTACGTGCTCCTGCCCCTGCTCGGCACCGTGTTCGTCGCCGGCGCCATCGTCGTCTCCGAGTACGCGTGGGCCGTCGTGCGTCGTCTGGAACGCGCCCGCGAGGCCGAGCGGGAGCTGGCGGTCGCCCACGAGCGGATGCGTTTCGCGGGCGACCTGCACGACATCCACGGGCACTCGCTGCACGTCATCAAGCTCAAGGCCGCCTACGCCCAGAGCCTCGTGCGCGGCGGCGGCGAGGACGCCACCGCGACGGCCGTCGCCGAGCTCGGTGAGATCCGGGGACTCGTCGACGACGCCCTCGCCCGGACCCGCGAGCTCGCCCACGCCCGCCACCGGCTCAACCTGACCGCCGAGCTGGAGAACACCCGTCGGCTGGGCGAGGCCGCCGGAATCACGGTCGAGGTCCGCCACGACCCCGGCGCCGCCCCCGCCCACCCGCTGCTCGCCCAGGTGCTGCGCGAGGCCACGACCAACCTGCTCCGCCACGCCCGCCCGAGCACCGTGCGCATCACCACGTCGGCGACCCGGGTCGAGATCACCAACGACGGGGTCGCCCCGGCCGCGGACGCCGGGCCGGAGCTGCGCGGCCTCGCCCGCCTGCGGGACCGCCTGGCCGCGGCCGGCGGCGACCTGGACGTGACCACCACCCCGACGACGTTCACCGTCGCGGCCCGGCTCGCGAGCCCCGGGGCGGGCACGCGCGGTGACGGCGCGGCCCGACCCACGGGAGGCGGGGACCATGACCGGCGCTGAGCCCGTCCGCATCGTCCTGGCCGACGACGAGAAGCTGCTGCGCACCGCGATGGCGGCGCTGCTGCCCCGGGACGGGACGATCGTCGTCGTCGCCCAGGCCGAGGACGGCGACGGGGCCGTGCGGGAGACCCTCGAGCACCGTCCCGACGTGCTCGTCGTCGACCTGGAGATGCCCGGGGCCAACGGCCTCGACGCCGTCGCCCGGATCCGGGAACACCACCCCGGGCAGGCGGTGCTCATGCTCACCCGCCACGCCCGCCCGGGTGTTCTGCGCCGGGCGCTCAAGCTCGGGATGCAGGGGTTCATGAGCAAGAGCGCCGACCCCGAGGACATCGTCGCGGTCGTCCACGAGCTGCGGGCCGGGCGTCGGTGGATCGCCCACGAGGTCCTCGAGGCATCCGTGATCGACGACTGCCCGCTCACCGACCGCGAGATCGACGCCCTCGCCGAGACCCGCGAGGGCTACTCCGTGGCACACATCGCCCGCCGGCTGCACCTCGCCCACGGGACCGTCCGCAACTACCTGTCCAGCGCGATGCAGAAGACCGGCACCGCCACCCGCCACGACGCCGCGCGCCACGCGCACGAACGCGGCTGGCTCTGACGTCGCGACCGGCCGGGCTCCCACGGCGGGCCGCCGCTCGCGGTGGGACGGTGCAGACCACCCCCGTCGATCGGCGCCCGGCCGGTCGCCCGCGGTGTCACCCGGCCGTCAGGACGCGGCCGCCGCGTCGAGCTCGGCGGCGTGCTCCTCGGCCCACCGCGCGAGCTCGAGCACCGGACCGTGGGCGAGTGAGGTGCCCAGCCCCGTGAGCCGGAATCCCGCCCGGTCCGGGACCGCCTCCACGAGGCCGTGGGCACACAGCCGCGCGAGCGATTCGTGGAGGACCTTGTCACTGACGCCACCGACGTCCCGGAGCAGCTCGCGCCGCCGCGCCGGCCCGTCACGCAGCCGCGTGAGGACGACGGCGTCCCAGGTGTGGGCGATGAGCTGGACGCCGAGCCGGACGTGGCAGTCGGCGGTGAACGGGCGACCATCGGGCATGCGAGGAGTATGGCGCGACATGTCCTACCGGACGGTAGGAAGCGCAGGTCCACGCTGACGGCCATGACACCGACATCGGAACCGATCGGAACGACCACGGCCGCCGAGCCGCATCGGGGAGGCGGACGGCCGGTCGTCGTGCTGGGCGGGACGGGGGCACAGGGCGGCGCCGTGGCGCGGGCGCTGCGTCGCGCCGGGTGGCGGGTCCGTGCGCTGGTCCGCGACCCGTCGTCCGGCCGCGGCGATGCCCTCGCGGCGGCCGGCGTCGAGCTGGTGCCTGGCGACCTCGGGGACTCCGCGTCGCTGAGGGCGGCGTTCGCGGAGGCGTACGGCGTCTTCAGCGTGCAGCCCAGCTCGGGGCAGGCGGGATCCGGCGTGAGCGACGAGCAGGAGGTCGCCTTCGGTCTCGCGGTCGCGGACGCGGCGTCGTCCGCCGGGGTCTCCCACCTCGTCTACAGCTCGGCGAACGCGGTGGGGTCCGAGCCGACCGGTGTCGGGCACTTCGACTCCAAGCGGCGCGTCGAACGACACCTCGCCACGGTGCCCATCGCGACGACCGTCCTGCGACCGGCCGCGTTCATGGAGATCCTCATGCTGCCCGGCACGGGGCTGGACCGGGGGGAGATGTCGTTCCTCATGCGGCCCGACGCGCCGATGCAGTTCATCGCGGTCGACGACATCGGCCGGGTCGCGGCTGCCGTGTTCGACGGCGGTGACCGGTACGCGGGGCGCACCCTGGAGCTGGCGGGGGACGAGCTGACCGGCGACGGGCTGGCTCGGATCCTGACCCGGGCCACCGGCCGTCCGGTCACCTACCGACGCTTCCCGGCGGAGCTGCTCGACGGGAACCCGTTGCTCGATGCGCTCGCCCGGCTGGTCGACGACGGTCGGCTGGCCGGCGGCGCCGACCTGAGGTACCTGGAGGCGGAGTTCGGCCCGTTCCTGCGGTTCGGGCAGTGGCTCGACGGCCCCGGGGCGCCGGCGCTGCGGGCCGCATCGGCCGAGGGTGCCTCCCGCGGTGGGCCGTCCCTGCGCTGACATCGTGACGGCGGACGCTAGACCGGCTGGAAGCGAGTTTGACGAGCGATCGCTCGTGGGGCTCTCATGTACCGGTGCCCGACGACTTCAGCGTGGACGAGCTCGACGAGATGAGTCAGGCGGTGGGAGACCTGCTCGCGGCATCGCACACCGTCGTCGGCCGGCTCGCGCAGTCGTCCGGGCAGAACGCCAACGACATGTTCGCGATCGGGCTGCTGATCCGGCACGGCCCACTGGGTGCGGGGGACCTCGCCCAGCGCCTCTCGATCACCACCGCGTCCGCGACGGTGCTGATCGACCGGCTGGAGGCCTCCGGGCTGGCGCGCCGGGAGCGCGACCCCGCTGACCGGCGCCGGGTACGGGTGCACGAGACCCCGATGGCCCGGGAGCTCAACCTCACCCTCTGGCTGCCGGTGATCCGGGGCGTCGACGCCGTGTGTCGCGACCTGCGTGGTGCCGAGCGGGAGGCGGCTCTGCGGCTCGTCCGCCGGGTCACGGCGGTCATCAACAGCGACGGCCGCGCCCCCGACGGCGTCCCCGAGCCCTCCGCGGGAGGCCCGGCGGCGCCCTGAGGACGGCCTCGCGCCGGCCGCCCCGCGACGCGGGACCGCCCGTACCGCGGCCGTGTCCTCCCCGGGCCCGCCGGGATCACTGCCCCCCGGTGGGCCGGGCCGCGGTGGTGTCCGGGACCTCCTCCGGGACGTCGGTCGCGCCGGAGGGGGCGAGGACCGCGCAGAGCACCGCGCCGAGGAGGGCCACGGCCCCCGCGGCGACCAGTCCGACCTGCACGCTGCGGGCGAACGCGTCCCCGGCCGCGGTGAGCAGGTCGGTCCCCGCCGGCCCCAGCTCGGTCGCCACCGCCCGCGCCTCCGCCAGTCCGGCGGCGACGCGGTCGCCCTGCTCGGGCGGCAGCGCGCCGGTGACCCCGTCGAGCTCGGACCGGTAGGCGCCCAGCGCGACCGCGCCCAGCGCCACGGCCCCCAGAGCCGGCCCGACCTGGCGTCCGACGTCGTTGAGGGCCGATCCCGAGGCCGGCCGGTCCGTCGCGACACCGCTCAGCACCAGGGCGGTCGCGCTGGTGAGGGTGGCGGTGACACCGGCGCCGAACAGCACCAGGGCTGCGACGGCCGGGAGTGGCGACGGCCCGGGCACCGCGACGGCGAGCACCACGAGCGCCAGAGCGCCGCCCGCCGCGCCGGCGGCGCCGACCCACCGCGCCCCGAAGCGGCCGAGGGCCCAGGGGAGCACGGGTGCGGCGAGGAGCAGGCCCACGTCGTTGGGCAGCAGGGCCACCGCCGAGCCCAGTGTGGACAGACCGAGGACACCCTGGAGGTACTGCGGCCCGAGGAACGTCGGGACCGAGAAGGCGCCGAAGGCCAGTACCAGCAGCGCGAGTCCGGCGAGCACCGAGCGGTCACCGGGGCGGCCACGTGGCACGATCGCCGCGGCCCCCCGGCGCTGCAGCCGTCCGACGGCGAGGAGTGCGACCACCGCGACCGCCAGCGCGCCCAGGGTGACGGGGTCGGCGATCCCGGCCCCGGCCTGCCCGACGCCCAGGACCAGCGCCCCCAGACCGACGAGGACGAGCAGGGCGTTCCACGGGTCGACGCGGACGCCCGGATCGGGCGCGTCGCGCACCGTCCGGCCGGCCGGCAGCACCAGGCCGAGGGCGAGAAGGCCCAGGGCGAGCGGCATGGCCCACCACCCGACCCGGTCGGTCAGAGCGCTCCCGGTCAGGGCGCCGACGGTCGCCGACAGCGACGTGGTCACCGCCCACACCGACACCGCCGTGGACCGCCGGGAGGCCGGGAAGGCGTCGACCAGGACGGTCAGGGCGGTGGGCAGCACCGCGGCCGCGCCGAGGCCGGCGAGCACCTGGAGGCCGATGACCGGGACCGGCGTCCCGGCCAGCGGGAGCACGACGTTGGCGATCCCGAACGTCAGAAGACCCAGGATCAGCACCCGGCGCCGGCCGAAGCGGTCGGCGCCGCGACCCGCCGGGAGCAGCGCCCCCGCCAGCGCGACGCCGAACGCGCCGGCGATCCACCCCAGCTCGGTCTGGCCCGCGCCCACCTCGGCCGCGATGACGGGTAGCGCGAGGCCGGTGGAGGCGAGTGAGGCGTTGACCGAGACGAGGGCGAGGCAGGCGGTCAGCAGTGCCGGTGCTCGGATCGCGGTGTCGGCGGGCCGCGACGGTGTCGTGGAGGGGCGGGTAGCCATATTAGCTAGATAACCTAGTAGTCAGGCGCCGAAACCTCTCGCGCTTGAACGCTCAGCATGTTCTATGTTGGTAAACATAGAGACTGGCTCGCGTCGCGGAAGGGGAGAGACATGCAGTGGGGACGTTCGGTCGCCCTCGTCACCGGAGGTGCCCGGGGGATCGGCCTCGGGATCGCCCGGGCCCTGGCGCGCCGGGGGGTACGCCTGGCGATCTCCGACATCGACGAAGACGCACTGGCGTCGTCCGTGCGGGAGCTGTCGGACCGGACCGAGGTCCGGGGCCACCGGCTCGACGTACGCGACCGGGACGGGTTCGCGGCCACTGCGGACCGGATCGCCGAGGACCTGGGGCCGGTGGACCTGCTGTTCAACAACGCGGGGGTGATGGCGCACGCACCGGTGTCGGGCCTCGACTACCCCCTGTGGGACCTCGCCCTCGGCGTCAACCTCGGCGGGGTGGTCAACGGCGTGCAGACGTTCCTGCCGCGCATGATCGAACGCGGGGCGGGCGGGCACATCGTCAACACCGCCTCGGGGGCCGGGCTGGTCCCGAACCGCAGCGTCGCCTACACCACCGGCAAGTTCGCCGTCGTCGGGCTCTCCGAGTCGCTGCGCGCGGTCGCCGAGCCCCACGGCATCACCGTCAGCGTGGTGTGTCCCGGACCGGTGGCGACCGACATCCTGCGCAACACCCGGGCGCACAACGGCGACGACGCAGTCGACCTGGCGGACGACCGGCGCGCTGCGGTGGAGGAGTACCTGCGCGGCGGGGTGGGCATCGACGAGGCGGGGGAGAGCGTGGTGGAGGGGGTGCGGCGGCGGTCGACCTGGATCCACACCGACGCGTCGGTGCGGGACGACCTGCGGCGGCGGGCCGACGCGCTGCTCGCCTCCCTGCCGTCGTGACCGGCGCGCGCGGGGGAGTCGTGGACGGGCCCGGCCGGTCCGCGCTCCCGGGGGGCGGGCGGTCGGTCCTCGCGCTCGTCCTGGCCCTGCAGGTGGTCGACAGCGTCGACGTCGCCGTCTTCGCGGTGTTCTCCGCCGACATCCGGGACGACCTGCAGGTGTCGGAGGCGGCGGTCGCCACGGTCGCCTCGTTGGCCGGGGTGATGGTGGCCCTGGCGTCGCTGCCGCTCGGCCTGCTGGCCGACCGGCGGCCGCGCACCCTGATCGCCGGCGTCCTCACCGTGGCGTGGGCCGCGGCGGCCGCGCTCCTCGGTGCGGTGCAGTCGCTGTGGCAGCTCGTGGCGGTGCGGGCCGTCGCGGGCCTGGGCAAGGCCGGGGAGGGTCCGGTGCAGACCACGATGCTCGTCGACGCGCACCCGCCCGCCGTCCGCGGCCGGGTGCTGGGTGTGCAGCGAGCGGGCCAGCCGTTCGGAGCCGCGGTCGGCCCCGCTCTCGCCGCGGTGGTGGCTGCATCCGTGCCGGCCGGCGAGAGTGCCTGGCGCTGGGCGTTCGCGATCCTGGCCGTGATCGGAGCCGTCCTCGCGGTGTGCGCCCTGCGGCTGCCGGACCCGGGGCGCGGGCGGTTCGACGGGACGTCGCCCCTCGTCGCCCCCGTGCCGGTGCGTGTCGCGTGGCGGCGCCTGTACGCCGTGCGCTGCCTCCGCGCGGTTCTGGTCGGGCTGGGGGCACTCGGCCTGTGCCTGGCCGCGATCCCCTCGTACCTGGGCTTTGTCCTCGCCGACGACCTGGGGCAGGACGCGGCAGCCCGCGGCGTGATCACCGCGGTCTGCGCGTGCGGTGGCCTCGTCGGTGCCGTCGTCGCGGGTGCGGTCGGGGACCGCCTGTTCCGGCACAGCCCGCCGCTGACCCTGCGCGTCGCGGGGACCGCGCTGGCCCTGCTCGGCGTGGGGTTCGCCGTGCAGGCCCACGCCTCCACCGTCACGGTCTTCGTCGTCACGGGGGTGCTCACCCAGGCCCTGACCTTCGCCGGGGTCGTGCTGGTGACCCTGGTGGTCTCCGCGGTCACTCCGCCCGAGCTGCGCTCGACGGCCTTCGCCGCTGTCGGTGTGTACCTCGCCGTCGTCGGTGGTCTCCTCGGCGCCCTGATCACCGGGGTGGCTGCGGACCTGTGGGGCGCCCGCCCGGCGATCGCGGTGGTGGCGGCACCGGCGTCGGTCCTGGCCGGGGCCGTCCTGGTCGCCGGCGCCGCCCACCTACGACGGGACGTCGCCGCCGTCGCCGCCCTCCGGGGCCGGGCTCCTTCCGACATCCGATGACCGCTGCGGGCTCGCGGTCGGGGGCGCGGTCCAGACCTCGGTGAGGTGGGTCTCCACCAGGCCGGCGATCGCGGCCAGGGCGGCGTCGAGGTCGACGTCCGCCGGACCGACGAGCGATTGCAGGTGGATCCCGAGCAGGGCCCCGTTCAGGGCGACGGCGACGTTGCGTTCGCGTACCGCGGCCGCCTCCGGGTCGACGCCGGCCGGCCGCTGCGTCTGCAGCCAGCGCTCGAGGCCCTCGACGCGGCGGGTCACGAAGTCCTGGTACCGGGCCCGGACGTCCTCCCGGCCGCCGATCGCCTCCGCCAGCATGACCAGCATCAGCGCCGAGTCGCCCCGGCGGGCCAGCTCCGCGGTGTCGGCGAAGACCTCCGTCAGCGGGGTGGACCCCGTGTACCGGCCGGGCGGCATCGCCCGTTCGATGGCGCGTTCCACGACCGCGACCACCAGGCCGTCCTTGTTGGCGAAGTGCCACGGGATGGAACCGCGGCTGATCCCGGAGCGTTCGGCGATGTCCACGAACGTCGTGCGGGCGGGCCCGCGCTCGGCGAAGAGCTCCTCGGCGGCATCGAGGATGCGCCGGCGGCTCTCGTCACCGATCTCGTCGATGCGGCGGCGGGCGGTCACGGGGTGAGGCTAGCCGCGACACCGGACCGGGCCGGCGGGATCGGGCACTCCCACGTTGCAGCTAGTGAAACTAGCGATTAGTTTATCTAAATATACGGGCCGATCGGTCACCGTCGTCGTCCATCACGGAGGAACGTCATGTCAGAACGTCCGACCAGCAGGCACGCGGTCGTCTCCGGCGCCAGCATCGCCGGGCCCGCGCTCGCCCACGAGCTGTCCGCGCGCGGCTGGCGGGTCACGGTGCTGGAGCGCGCCCCGCAGCTGCGCGACGAGGGGCAGAACGTCGACATCCGGGGCGCGGCCCGTGAGGTGTGCCGCCGGATGGGCATCGAGGAGGCCGTCCTGGCCGGTGGCACCGGGGAGGCCGGTCTGCGCTACGTCGACGCCCGGGGCGCCACCATCGCCGAGCTCCCGGCCGGTGACAACGACACCGACGGCGCCACCGCCGAGGCCGAGATCCTGCGGGGCGAGCTCGGTCGGTTGCTCCACGACCGCACCCGTGACCGTGTCGACTACCGCTTCGACGAGCAGATCGCCGGGATCGACGACCGCTCGGACGGGATCTCCGTACGCCTGGCGGGTGGGGACACGCTCGAGGCCGACGTCCTGGTGATCGCCGAAGGCGCCCGCTCGCGGACCCGGGCGACGGTCTTCGACGACGTGACGGTGGAGGAGCTGGGCCTGCACGTCGCCTACCTGCCGGTTCCCCGCATTCCCACCGACGACCGCTGGTGGGCTGTGCACCAGGCGACGGGATCGCGCGCGGTCGGACTCCGGCCGGACAACGTCGGGTCCACCCGGGCGGCGCTGACCTTCATCAGCGCGGTGCGCGGCCTGGAGACCCTGGACCGCGACGCGCAGATCGAGGTCCTCCGCCGGACCTTCGCCGACGTCGGCTGGCAGGCCGACCGCGTGCTCGCCGCACTGGACGAAGCGCCGTTCTACTTCGACGCCACCGCCCGGGTGAAGGTCGGCCGCTGGAGCCGGGGGCGGACCGTCCTGCTCGGAGACGCCGCCTGGTCGGCCGGACCGTTCGGGACCGGGACCAGCCTCGCGCTGGTCGGGGCCCACGTCCTGGCCGGAGAGCTGGCCGGTCGCGACGACCACGTGGCGGCGTTCGACCGCTTCGAGCAGGTGATGCGCCCGTTCGTCGACCGGGCCCAGTCGGTCGGTATGGGCACGATGAAGGCGATGAACCCGTCCGGATCGGCCGGACTGGCCGTGCAACGGGTCGTCCTGCGGGCCGCGGCACGGCTGGCGGCGACGCCGCTGCGCGGCCTGGTGGAGGCGATCAGTCGTCCCCCGTCGGACGCCGTCGACCTGCCCGACTACCCGCCCGCGCGCCCGGCGGCCCTCGCCGCCGTACCGGGGGGCGACCGCGGTGTCGAGGGGATGTCGGCGTGAACCGCGACCGTGTGCTCGGCCTGACCATGCCCGTGCTGCGCCCGGCCGTGCGCATGCTGGCCCCGCTGCGCCGGGCCGACCTCGCCGCGCTGCCCGCGCCGGACGGACGGGTCGTGCTCTACGGCGACAGCATCACCGAGGCGGCGGAGTGGGACGAGCTGCTGCCCGACCTCCCGACCGCCAACCGCGGGATCGGTGGCGACACGACCGTCGACCTGCTGGCCCGGCTCGGCGACGGGCCGGGCCGGCCGCGGGCGATCTCCCTGCTCATCGGCACCAACGACCTGCACGCCGGCCCGCGGACGCGCCGTCCGGCTGGCATCGCCGACCGGGTCGAGGACATCGTGGGCCGCCTGCGTCGCGCCCATCCCGACGCGATCCTGGTCGTGAACGGCCTGACCCCCCGGACCGGTCTGCTCGCCCCGCGGATCCGGCAGCTCGCCACGCTCTACCGCCGGATCGCCGAGCAGCACGGCGCGCGGTTCCTGGACCCGTTCCCGCTGCTCGCCGACGCGGAGGGGAACATCCGCCCGGAGTACGCCCACGACCGGCTCCACCTCACCACGGCCGGGTACCGCGTGTGGTGCACGGCGCTGCGCCCACTGCTCGACGACGTCGGGCCGGCCCTGCGGCACCACCAGGGCCCGGACCGGACCCCGGAGCCGGGGAGCCGGGTGTGACCGGACCCGGTGGAGCGGACCCCGGAGCGACCCACCGCCGCGGAACGGTCACTGCCGGGATCGGCGCCGTTCCGTGGGACACCGGAGAGCTGCAGCCCGCCCTGCAGCGACTGGTCGCGGACGGGGGCCTGCGCGGTCCTGTGCTGGACTCCGGCTGCGGGGCCGGTGAGCTCTCGTTCGCCCTGGCCGAGGCGGGGCACGAGGTCCTCGGCGTCGACATCGGGCCGACCGCCGTCGCCGCGGCCCGGGCGGAGGCCGGACGGCGGGGGCTCGACGCGCGCTTCGACGTCGCGAACCTCACCCGGCTCCGGGAGTCGCCGACGCGGTTCGCCACCGTCGTGGACTCCGTCCCGCTGCGTGGCCTGGACGACGCCATGGCGGCCGAGCACGCCCGGGGACTGGCCGAGCTCGCCGTGCCGGGGGCCCGGCTGTGGGTGCTGGCGTTCAGCGACCGGGTCCGCCTGCCCGGGGTCCTCGGTCGGTCCCGGGAACGGCTCGCCGAGGTCGTGGGTGGGGCGTGGTCGGTCGACGAGGTCGCGGCGAGCTCGATCAGCTTCCTGGCCCCGGACGGGGTCGGCGCGGAGTTCGGACGGGACCCGACGGGTCACCTGCTCCTGCCCGCCTGGCTGCTGTCCGCCCGCTGGGGCGGGTGAGCGTGCGCTCCTCACCCGCCCCGCAGGATCCGGGCCCACCGGGTGTCGTCCTCGGCGAGGTCGAGGGTGGCGACGACGTTGTCCAGCAGTCCGGTGGCGAACCACCGGCGGACGGCGGCCTCGTCCCCGTCGAGCAGCTCGGCGACAAGGGTGACCTGCTCGGCGTAGCAGGCCCGGACGGCGTCCCGCACGACCGGCTCGTCCACGGCGCAGTGGGCCTGCTGCAGGAAGCGCAGGACATCGCGGTCCGTGACGAGTTCGCTGAACGCCGTCCGGAGGTGGTCGGCCTGTTCGTCCGACGGTGGACCGGGCGCCGCACCGCGACGCAACGCGGTGGAGAGCAGGTCGCCGACGTGCGCGACTGTCCGCGCGAACAGGGTCGGTTTGTCGGGGAACAGCCGGTAGAGGTAGGGCTGGGAGATGCCGGCGCGCTCGGCGATCTCGTGGGTGGTCGTGCCGTAGAGACCCCGCTGGGCGAAGCAGGCCACCGCCGCCTCGAGGACGCGCTGCCGACGTTCGTCGCTCCTGCTCGTGTCACCGGCGGCGGGCATGCCGGCCAGTCAATCATCCGGTCGTGCCCGCGACGGGGAGTGACCCCGTCGCGGGCACGGGCACGTCAGCGTGCGAAGACCTCCGACACTCCGTCGGCACCCGCACCGTCCGTGGCCAGGGCCCGCATCGCCACCAGCGGGTTCCAGTAGTCGTCGAAGCGCGTGATCCGGCCGTCGTGATCGGTGTGCGCGACACCGATGCAGTGCTGCTCGAACGGCCTGCCGGTCGGCCTGGCCGTGCCACGCAGCACGAAGGTGGCCACGGCGACGTCCGGGGAGGCCGTCTCGACGAAGACCGGGGGGTCCGCCCGGGTGTCGAAGGCCTCGGGGAAGTTGCGCATGTGCGCCGCGACCGCCTCCCGACCGTGCAGCTCGGTGGCCATGCCCTCGGCGAAGGGGAAGGTGAACACGCAGTCGTCGCTGAAGAGTGCGGCGTGTCGGTCGAGCTCGCCCGCGGTGAGCAGTCGCAGGTGCTCCGCGAGTGCGTGCTGGGCCGGTGTCCGCTGGTCGGTGCTGGTGTCGTGAGCCATGACTGCATGTTAGTGATTGACCTATAATGAAGCGATGACGTGGTTCTCACAGGCCCCGGGGTGGCGCTCCTGTGCGGGTCCTGCTCCGCGTCGAGAAGTGCCTGAATCGCCGAACGTGGGCGCCTGCCGTCCGGCAGTGGGCCCGAACCGCCGTCGATCACAGAAGGGAACAGTGACGTGACACCCGAGGACACTGTCGACGAGCTTCTTCGCAGGTTCGCCGGGAGGGACGCCCCACCCGAGAGCCTGGCCGAGTTGTTCGCGGAGGACGTCGACTTCTTCGTCGCCGGTGACACGGACGTGGTGCCGTGGATCGGCCGCAAGACGGGCCGTGCCGGAGTCGCCGACTTCTGGGCCCAGATCCAGGATCGTCTCGAGTCCGAGCACTTCGTCGTCTCGGACATCATGAGCAAGGGCGACCGGGTCGTCGTGCTGGGTGATCTCCGATCGCGACTGCGCGAGACGGGACGCGTCATCTCCACCGAGTTCGCCTTCGACGTCGAGGTGTCGAACGGTCGGATCACCCGGTTCCGGATGCTGGAGGACACGTTCGCCGTCGCTCGGGCGTTCGTCCCGTGAGTCGCTGCGGACGACGGTCGTGCCGCGGAAGGTCCGGCGTCCCGCCACCGCGCAGAGGCCCTGCGGGAGGTGTGGCCGGCGATCTTGTCGCCCGGGTGCTGTCGTCGACCGTTGCGGAAACCGGTTCCCATCCGGCTCCTTGAGGGCACCGGGTCGGAGGCTCGTCGTTGTGCCTCTGGCCTGTGTGCCCCCGGCAGGATTCGAACCTGCGGCACCCGCTTTAGGAGCTTTCACCTATCTGTTTCGATAGCCGGTGAACAGGGATTTCAGTGGCAGAGGGCCGGGCATCAATGGCTCCACGGGTGTGAGTGGGCGCGAGTTCGCGCCACGAATGGCTCCACGCCCGGTGGCTCGGGGCTCGGTTGCGCGCTATGGCGTAGCTTCGAGGGCTCATCCGACTGCCGTGGTCGCCCGGACCCTGTGCCCGCGGACGTCGAGCGCCCCGGTGGTGCGCTATCGGCAGAGAGTGTGTCCTTGGCGGAAGACGAGATCTCGCTGGAAGCCCACATCGCCCTGGTCGAGGAGCTTCCTCACCGCATCGCGACCGTGGTCGCCGCGGGAGTTCTGACCTCGTCGGAGGCGCAGGACGTCGTGTCACGGGCCAGGCTGTTGCTGCAGGCGAGGGTGGCGATCGAGAGCGCTGCCCGAGCCAGGCTCTGAGGTCCCACCGTCTGCATCCCCCATTTGGGGGATTACTGCCATGGTGGGCGTGTCGTTGTTCAGGGCAGGGGCTCCGGAGTGGCGCCCCACGAATCCCGACCTCGGAGATGCGGCCCCGGACCCGGTCGCCCCGTCGGGCCGACACGAGGAGACCTCGTGTTTCACGGTTTCACGAAGAAGTTCCTGAACGACTCGATCGAGCGCAGCACCGACAACGCGATGGACCGTCGTCGCTTCCTGCGCGCGGCCGGGCTCACCGGTGCGGGGGTTGCCGGTCTCGGTGTTCTCGGCAGCGGCATCGCGTCCGCGAGCGAGGGCGGCCTGCTGGGCGGGCTCGGTCTCGGTGACAGCGGCGGCGGCAGCGAGGACGGCGGAGTCTCCGACGCCGCCGTCCTGAACTTCGCGCTCAACCTCGAGTACCTGGAGGCCGAGTTCTACTTGCGCGCGGTCACCGGCGAAGGTCTGAAGGACTCCCAGATCGACGGCAAGGGAGACCTGGGCGGCGTCACCGGCGGCTACAAGGTCCGTTTCGAGACGAAGATCGGCCGCCAGTACGCCGAGGAGATCGCGCAGGACGAGCGGGCGCACGTCGACTTCCTGCGCTCCGCCCTGGGCGAGGCCCGCGTGGCGCGTCCGGAGATCAACCTGCAGGAGGCCTTCACCGCAGCCGCGCAGGCTGCCGGGGTGATCGGCAAGAACGAGACGTTCGACCCGTTCAAGGACGAGACGAGCTTCCTGCTCGGCGCCTTCATCTTCGAGGACGTCGGCGTCACCGCCTACAAGGGGGCGGCGCCGCTGGTGTCGAACAAGACCTTCCTGGAGGCGGCCGCCGGCATCCTCGCCGTCGAGGCCTACCACGCAGGTCTGGTGCGGACCCTGCTGCTCCAGGGCGGTGCGGCCGACGTGGTCGGGAAGATCTCCGACGCCCGGGACTCGCTGGACGGGCCGTCCGACCTCGACCAGGGGATCGTCGACGGCAACGGCAACGCCAACATCGTCCCGGCCGACGAGAACTCGATCGCGTTCTCCCGGACCCCGGGTCAGGTTCTCAACATCGTCTACCTGAACCCCGAGGCCGTCACGTCGGGAGGGTTCTTCCCGGAGGGCGTCAACGGGACGGTGGACACCAGCGACGCGAACGGCTGACCTGCCGAGATACGCCGCTCGGACACAGACAGAAGGGCCGGTACGCCACACCGTGGCGTACCGGCCCTTCTGCTCCTCGGGCTGGCTTCGCTCAGCCCTCCAGGCCGGCGGTCTGGTCGAGGATGCTCTTCTGCGCCTGCTCGGTCGAGGCGCTGGTGCCCTGCTCGTTGGTCGAGTCGATCGAGTTGTCCTGGACGACGGACTGGCTGCTGCCGCCCTCGGAGTCCTCGTTGGCGAAGTCGCTCAGGCCCAGCACGTCGGAGACGTTGAAGGCGGGGTTGAGCTGGGTCACCGGGGCGAAGCTGGAGCTGCTCTGCTCGGTGGTGGCCCCCTGCTCGCCCGACACGGTGCCCTCGGTGGTCTGGGACTGCTCGCGGGTGGAGTCGCCCTCGTCGGCGAACGCCATGCCGGCCACCCCGAGGGTCATCGGAACGGCCATCGCGGAGGCGACGAGGGTACGCACGGACTTACGCATGAATGCTCTCCTCTGAATGTGATGCACAAACGGGGTAGACCGAAGTGCTGATTACGACGCTATAGGGAAGTCGCTGTTCGGGGCGCCGGGGGTGGGTGACGAAAATCGCCGTAATGAGGTGAACGAAGTGACCTCTGTCTGCGAAGCGCCGACCTGTTCAGAGCTGTGAACTGCGGATACGTGGGGCGGGGCGACTCTATATGAATCTTGCTATACATTTCGGTGCGCACGGATCCGATGTCACTCAATGGAGTGAAAACTGCAATTTGTTCAGCTGCGAATAGTGCGCTGACGCTGCTTGATGATCGTCATCTGTCGACGTGCAGAATGATCGCGGGGCTGACGTCCCCGCGGATGACGGCCGCCGCCAGGTCGCGAAGAGGTTGCCCGCTGCGACGCGCATGGTTGCGCATGCAGGCGAACGCGGTGCCGACGTCGACGGTGCCGTGGGCGGCGAGCATCCCTTTCGCCTGCTCGACGACGACCCGGCTCGCCAGGGCGGCCCGGAGCTGGCTCGACTCCAGTGCGATCCGTTCGGCCGCCGCGGCTCGAAGCAGCGAGACGGCCGCCGCCTCGACCAGCACCTCGGCCACGCGCAGGTCCGCGTCCTCTGTCCCGGACCCGAGCATCAGCAGTGCACCGAGGGTGTCGTCCCCGTGGCGGATGGGCAGGGCCCAGGCAGCGCCGACCCCGGCGGCGATCGCCTTCGTGGCGAACACGAGCCACCGGGGCCGCTCGCGCCTCAGGTCCGGACAGAGGACGGGGCGACCTGTACGGGCGCACTCACCGCCGGGTCCCTGGCCGAAGCCTGCGGACAAGGCTTCGAGGGGCTGCGCGGGGCCGGACCGCACGACGCCACGCACGGCCCCGTCCGACAGCAGTGCTGCTCCCGCCGGCAGCCCGGAGATGCGATGGACGGACTCCACGAGGTCGGTGAGAACAGGACCGGGGTCGGCGTCGTTCATCGCGACAAGCCTGAGTACGGCGGCACCGACGTCTGCTGAGTTGTCCATCGGACAGTGTTCGAAAGCTCACGCTGGTCCGGTTCTTGCTGAGCACTCGGAGACTGCTCGCCCAATCCCGAAAGGCGACCCCGCCTCGATGTCAGGCCCTGGCCAAGCCTGAGTCTTCGCGGCGGTCCCGCGACCAGGCGTGCCCGCCGGGGGCATGGGGGCGTGGCAGAAGCCGACCTCGTGGTCGAGGAGGGGCGTCCGCTGTGCAGTGGTCGGTCGATGCCGGCTGCTCGACCGCTGGTCGGTCGTCGTGAAGACCTGTCGGCATCGGTCGGAGGATCGTCGTTGTGCCTCTGACCTGCGTGCCCCCGGCAGGATTCGAACCTGCGGCACCCGCTTTAGGAGAGCGGTGCTCTATCCCCTGAGCTACGAGGGCCTGAGGGGAGCCTACCCGGACGCCTCCCCGCCGGACCGCCGGTGCCGCCCGCCGCGC
The DNA here is from genome assembly GCF_023717215.1 of Pseudonocardia sp. DR1-2. Lineage (NCBI taxonomy): Bacteria > Bacillati > Actinomycetota > Actinomycetes > Pseudonocardiales > Pseudonocardiaceae > Pseudonocardia > Pseudonocardia sp. DR1-2. The sequence goes on from NZ_JAMQOF010000011.1 coordinate 94,312, forward strand.
CGCGGAACGGCGGATCCGCCGTTCCGCACGGAATCCGGGAATCGTCGCCGTGACGTCGCCCACTACGACACCGGAAGGCTTCTGCGAGTGCACGGCGACAGCGACCTCCTCGCAGCCGGAACGGTGCCACGGGCCGCGTTGACCTGCGGATTCGTGGAACCGGGACGATGCCGCCGCCACCTCGCAGTTCACGCCGGGAGGCTGCTGCTCCCCTCTGGCACCTGATCCGTTGGGGCGATCGGGAAATCGTTCTACGGTCCCCGCAGCCGACGGGGGAGGGCCAGTGCGATCGTTGTTCCGGAACACGCGGTTCCGCCGGTTGTTCACGGCCCAGGTCGTCGCTCTGGTCGGGACCGGTCTCACGACGGTCGCGCTCGGGCTGCTCGCCTACGACCTGGCCGGCGAGCGGGCCGCGCTCGTCCTCGGCTCGGCGCTGACGATCAAGATGGTGGCCTACGTCGTCGTCGGGCCGGTCGTCGGCGCGGTCGCCGACCGGGTCCCGCGACGGATGCTGATGGTCGGTGCGGACGTCGTCCGCGCGGCGGTCGTGCTCGTCCTGCCCTGGGTGACCGGGATCTGGCAGGTGTTCGTCCTGGTCGCGGTGCTCCAGGTCGCCTCGGCGACGTTCACCCCCGTGTTCCAGTCGGTCATCCCCGACGTCGTCCCCGACGAGCGGGACTACGCCGGGGCGCTGTCGGCCTCGCAGCTCGCGAGCAGCGCGGAGACGGTGCTGAGCCCGCTGCTGGCCGCGGCGGCCGTCGCGGTGATGAGCTACTCGACGCTGTTCGTCGGCACCTGTGCCGGGTTCGTGTTCTCCGCGGTCCTCGTGGCGTCGACGGCCGTCCCGCCGGTCGCGGGCCGCGCCCAGGGCGGCTTCGCGACCCGGCTGCTGCTCGGGGTCCGGCTGTTCCGGGCGGTCCCGCAGCTGCGGGGGCTGCTGGCGCTGAACGTCGTCGTCGCCGCGGTGGGGGTGGTGTCGCTGGTGACGACGGTGAACGTCGTCCGCGACCTGCTCGGCGGCACCGAGGCCGATGTCGGGCTGCTGCTCGCGGTGTCCGGCGCGGGCACGGCCGCGGCGGCGCTGGCCTCCCCGTGGGTTGCCCGGCGGCTCCCGGTCCGGACGGTGATGCTGGCCGGTGCGGCGGTCTCCTGCCTGGCGGCCGGCGCGACCCTGCTGCTGGCGGCCGCACCGTCGTGGACGACCGCGGCGTTCGCGTGGGCGCTGGTCGGCTTCGGCCCGGGGTGGATCATGGTCAACACCGGTCGCCTGCTGCGCACCTCGGCCGGGCCCGGCCAGCGGCCCGCCCTGTTCAGCGCGCAGTTCTCGCTCTCGCACGCCTGCTGGCTGCTCACCTACCCGCTCACCGGCTGGCTGGCGGTCTCGGCCGGCTGGACGGTCACCTGGTCGGTCCTCGCCGCGCTCGCCGTCGTCGCGCTCGGGGTGGCGGTCACGGTCTGGCCGACGGCCGGCGCCGACCTCGTGCGGCACCGCCACGACCACGACGCCGACCACGCCCACGTCGTCACCGCCAGCCCCTCGGTGCACGGCTGGACCCACGCGCACCGGCTCGTCGTCGACGACCTGCACCCGCACGGTCCCGTCCCGGTGTGACCGTTCAGGCCGCCGGGAGCAGCCCGTCGGCGACCTCCCGGGCCGCGCGGATCGGCCCCGCCCCGTGCTCGACCACCGCCATCGCGGCCGCCCCCTCCAGGAGGATCATCAGGGTCCCGGCGAGCGCCGCGGCCGGCTCGGCCGTCCCCAGCCGCTCGACCTGGGTCTGCAGGTAGCTGCGCAGCGCGGTCTTGTGGTGCCGGACGACCTCGCGGGCCGGGTGGTCGAGGCGCGGCAGCTCGGAGGCCGCGTTGAGGAACGCGCAGCCGCGGAAGCCCTCCCGGGACTGCCAGGTCTCGTAGGCGTCGAAGACGGCGAGGATCCGGTCCCGCGGCGACGCGTGGTCGGCGGTGATCCGGTCGACATCGTTCTGCCACCGGCGGTCGCGGTCCCGCAGGTAGGCGACGACGAGCCGGTCCTTCGAGCCGAAGTTCGTGTACAGCGCCGTCTTGGTGACGCCCGCCTCGGCGGCGACGGTGTCCACCCCGACCGCGTTGATGCCGTCCCGGTAGAAGAGCCGGGACGCGGCGTCGAGCACCTTCGCCCCGGCGTCGCCGCGCCGTGTGCGTGCCATGCGTCCTCCTGGAGTGAACCGAACGGTCTGTTCTGAAAGGCGACTCTAGCAGCAGAGACGATGCTGTCCGTGGGCACGAGTTGCAAACAAACAGACAGGTCTGTTCACTACCGGTATGACGGCGACCTGCGAACGGCCCGGACCTGCACCCGCCACCGACCGGCCCTGGTGGACCACCGCGCTGCTCGGCGCGGGGGTGATCGCGCTCTGCTACGGCGTCGCCCGCTACGCCTACGGACTGTTCGTGCCTCGCTTCACCGAGACGTTCGGCCTGACCCCGGCCGCGGTCGGCGTGCTCGGCGGGCTCTCCACGGCCGGCTACGTCCTCGGGCTGCTCGCCGCTCCGGCGCTGTCGGCGCGGTCGGCGCGCGGCGCCACGATCGCGGCCGCCGTCTCCGCGACGGTGGGGCTGCTGCTCATGGCCCTCGCACCGGGCGTGGTGGTGTTCGGTGCCGCGATCGTGGTGGCGGGGGCCGGGGCCGGCATCGCGACACCCGGGGTGGCGCAGCTCGTCGTCGAGACGGTCGGTGGCCTCGCGCGCACCCGGGCACAGGCCTGGGCGAACACCGGCACCGGGGCGGGGCTCGCGCTGACCGCGTTCACGCCGCTGCTGCCGGGGGACTGGCGGGCCGTCTGGCTCGGGTTCGGTCTGGTCGCGGTCGTCGTCACCGCTGCCGCCGCGTGGTTGCTGCCGCGGGGGGTCCCCGGGGCGGCGCCCACGCAGCGCGGGCACGGCCGGGTGCTGCCGCTGCTGGCCGTCGCCGGGCTGCTGGGTCTGGTCAGCGCGCCGTACTGGACCTTCTCGACCGCGCGGCTCGACGAGCTCGGCGCCGGGCCGGTCGTCGGCACCGTCGCCTGGTGTGCGATCGGTGTGGTCGGCGTGCTCGGCGGCGCGGTGGGACGGGCGGCGCAGCGGTACGGGCTGCGGACGGTCGGGCTCGTCGTCTGGACCCTGTTCTCGGCCGGGATCGCCCTGCTCGCCCTGCCGGAGCCGGGTCTGACCGGCGCGGTCGTCTCGGCGGGCCTGTTCGGCGCCGGCTACATCGGGCTGACCGGGCTGTGCATCCTGTGGGCCGCACACATCCTCCCGGGCGCTCCCGCGCGCGCGGTGACGTGGGCGTGCCTCGCCCTGGGCGTCGGTCAGACGGTGGGCGCACCGCTGGCCGGGGGGCTGGCCGGCCGGATCGGGACGGCGGGGACGTTCGCCGTCGCCGCCGCGCTGGGGCTGCTGGCCTGGGCTCAGCTGCACCCTCGGCTGGCGCCGCCGGACGCGGACCGGGCCCGCACGACGGCGTCCCCCGGCGCGGACGTGCCGCACCGGGGGACGGGGGTCAGCGACGGGCCGGGGTGCGGCCGTGCGTGACGGCACTCCAGGTGTCGATGCCCACCCAGATCGCACGGAGCACGTTCCCGGTGCGCCGGCCGGCGTCCCGCAGGGTCTCGGACCAGGACGGCATCGGGGTCTCGTGGGTGGTCATCGGCTACCTCCTCGTAGTGGTCGACTCGGAAGCTGCTCTGTCCGACTCGCACCACGAGAGTAGCTTCTGAGACAACGTTGCCTCAACGGTGACCATCGTGTGTCATGCCTCATCCGCTCGGAGCAACACCGGTGACGGGCCGCAGCAGCCGGGCGCAGACGCGTGACCAGCGCGGGCCGCTCCCGTGACGCGGCTCGTTCGCCGCGGCACCGGCGTGGTGCTTTCATGAACATTGCCCGCTTTTCGTCTGGACAACCGGTTCAGCGAGCGCCGCGCGCAGGAGGACCGCTTGTTCAGCATCACCGTCCGGGACCACGTCATGGTGGCGCACAGCCTGCGCGGCGAGGTCTTCGGACCGGCGCAGCAGCGCCACGGCGCGACCTTCCTCGTCGACGCCACCTTCCGGCGCCCCGAGCTGGACCCGGACGGGATCGTCGTCGACATCGGGCTGGCCACCGCCCAGCTCGCGGAGGCGCTCGCCGACCTCAACCACCGCGACCTCGACGACCACCCCGAGTTCGCGGGCGTCAACACGACCACCGAGTTCCTGGCCCGGGCGATCGCGGACCGGCTCGCCGACCGCATCGGCGCGGGCAAGCTCGGCGGCAACGCCGGCGGGCTGACCGGCCTGACGGTGACGCTGCACGAGTCGCACGTCGCGTGGGCGAGCTACGAGCGGGACCTGTGACGGCTCCCGCACCGCCCCGCACCACGGGGCGTGCGGTGCACGTCGTCGTCCCCGCCGGGATCGACGACCCGCGCTCCCCGAGCGGCGGGAACCGCTACGACCGCGGTGTCTGCGCCGCGTTCGACCGCCCGGTGCGGGAGATCGCCGTCGCGGGCGGCTGGCCGGATCCGGACCGGGCCGCCCTCGAGCGGCTCGACGCCGCGCTCACGGGTGTCCCGGACGGCGCGTCGGTGCTGCTCGACGGGCTCGTCGCCTGCGCCGCGCCCGGGGTCCTCGCCCGTCACACCGGCCGGGTACGCGCGGTCGTCCTGGTGCACCTGCCGCTGGGCGACGAGCACGGGCTCGCCGCGCCGGTCGTCGCGGACCGCCGGGGCCGGGAGCGCGCGGCGCTGCACGCGGCGGCCGCCGTCGTCACCACCAGCCGATGGACGGCACGGCGGGTGGTCCGTCTGCACCAGCTGCCCCTCGCCCGCGTGCACGTCGCGTCGCCGGGGGTGGACCCTGCCCCGATGACGTCCGCGCACCCGGCCGGTACCCGGCTGCTCGCGGTCGGGGCCCTCACCCCGACCAAGGGCCACGACCTGTTGGTCGAGGCCCTCGCCCGCGTCGCCGACCGGGAGTGGACGTTGCGCCTGGCCGGGCCGCTCGACCGCGACCCCGCGCACGCCGCGGCCGTGCGCGCGGCGGTGGACCGGCACGGCCTGGCCGGGCGGATCACCCTCACCGGCCCGCTGACCGGCCCCGCCCTCGACGCCGCCTACGCCTCCGCGGACCTGCTCGTGCTGCCCTCGCGCACCGAGAGCTACGGGATGGTCGTCACCGAGGCGCTGGCCCGGGCCGTCCCGGTGATCGCCGCTGCGGTCGGCGGGGTGTCCGAGGCGCTCGGCGACGGTGGGCTGCTCGTCGACCCCGGCGACCGGGACGCGCTGGCCGGCGCGCTGCGGTCCTGGCTGACCGACCCGGGGATGCGCGCGGACCTGCGCGCCGCCGCCCGGGACCGCCGGGACCGGCTCGACGGCTGGGCCGACACCGCCCGCAGCCTCTGCGCGGTGCTGCCGTGAGCGCCGCCGCCGACCGCGGCATCGACCACACCGCCGTCCCGATCCAGGGTGCGGCGGGCAACCCGGTCTGTCCGCCGGAGTGGCTCGCCCTGCGCGAGCCCGCCGACGCCGACGCCCGCTCGACCGCGCTCGCCGACGCCGTCCGCGACCTCCTGCCGCCGGGCCCGCTGCGGGTGCGCGACCTCGGCTGCGGCACCGGGTCGATGGGCCGCTGGCTCGCCCCGCGCCTCGCCCGGCCCGGTGGCCAGCACTGGGTCCTGCACGACCGCGACCCCGTCGTGCTCTCCCACGCCGTCGCATCGCTGCCCGGCGGGGTGACCGCCGAGGCCGGACCCGGCGACCTCACCGGGCTCGGCGCCGACGCGCTGACCGGGACGTCGCTGGTCACCGCGTCCGCGCTGCTCGACCTGCTCACCGCCGACGAGATGGACGCCCTGGCCGCCGCCTGCACCGCCGCCGGCTGCCCCGTGCTGTTCACCCTGACCGTCTCCGGCCGGGTCCGGCTGCACCCCGAGGACCCGCTCGACGCCGAGATCGGCGCCGCCTTCGACGACCACCAGCGCCGCGACGAGAACGGCCGCCGGATGCTCGGGCCGGACGCCCCCGCCGCCGCGACGGCCGCGTTCGCCCGGCACGGCGCGCGGGTCCGCACCGCCGACTCGCCGTGGCGGCTCGGCCCCGACCGGCCCGCGCTGCTCCGCGAGTGGCTGGCCGGACGGCTCGATGCGGCGTGCGCGCAGCGTCCCGGCCTCGCCGCACACGCCGGCGCCTACCGCGACCGGCGCGAGCGCGCCCTCGACGCGGGGGAGCTCACCGTCTCGGTCGGGCACACCGACCTGCTGGCGGTACCGGGGGAGCGGTCGTGAGACGCCGGGTGGGTCCGGCCCTGCGGCTGCTCGCCGGGGTGGCGCTGCTCGCCGTGCTGGTCGTGCAGGTCGGCGTCGGGCCGGTGCTGGAGCGCCTGCGCGGCGTCGGGGCGGCGGCGGTCGTCGCCGCGCTGCTGCTCGGCGCGGTGGCGACCGTGCTCAGCGCGTGGCGGTGGCGGATGGTCGCCCGCTCGATCGGGCTCGGCCTGACCCCGGGACGCGCCGTCGCCGACTGCTACGGCGCCACCTTCCTCAACTCGCTGCTGCCCGCCGGGGTCCTCGGCGACGTCCACCGCGCGGTCAGCCACGGGCGCAGCGAGGGGGATCTCGGCGCCGGGGTGAGGGCCGTGGTGTTCGAACGGGTCGCGGGGCACCTGGTCGCGGTGGTGGCCGTCGCCCTCGTCCTGGCGCTGCAGCCGGACCTGCTGCGGGCCGCGGCCGGGGCGGTCCCGGGCGGCGCGGCGCTGCCCGTGCTCGCCGTCGTGGCCGCGCTCGGCGGGGCCGGGTGGCTGCTGCGTGCCCGGCTCGGCCGGGTGTGGTCCGACGCGCGCACCGTGCTGCGCCCACGCACCGCGGCCGGGGTGGTGCTGACCTCGGCCGGAGCGCTGGCCTGCCACCTCACGTTGTTCGTGCTGGCCGCGCGGGCGGCCGGCGCGACCGCACCGCTCACCGTCCTGCTGCCGTTGCTGCTGGTCGCGCTGCTGGCGATGACGATCCCGCTCACCGTCGGCGGGTGGGGGCCGCGCGAGGCGGCCGCCGCGGCCGGGTTCGCCGCGGTCGGGCTGCCGGCCGCCGAGGGGCTCGCCGCCGCCGTCGCCTACGGGGTGCTGGCGCTCGTCGGGGTCGCGCCCGGCGCGCTCGTGGTGCTGCGGCGCCGCCGCGCGGCCCGGGCGACCGCGCCGTCAGCGCCCGGCGAGCACCCGCAGGTGGCCCGCGAAGGCGACCACGAGCGCGTCGAGCAGGCCCCGGCCCTTCTCGGCGGTGGCGAGCGACGGCCGTCCCACCACACCGGAGGCGGAGTAGGCCGCGAGCCCGGTCGTGAGCAGGTGCGGCCGCTCGTCGGCGAGGTGGTCGGCGGCGCGGTACGACGGCCGGACCTGGTCGGGAGCGGTGTGCAGCAGGATCGAGGTCTCCAGCTCCCCGGCGTGCATGTCGGCGGTGTTGGAGGTCTCGCACCCGGCGGCCCGGCGGGCGGCGGTCCAGTCCTCGGAGACGGGGAACAGGGCCATCGGCAGCGGGCCGACGGAGGCCTCCTGGACGACGTTGCGCAGCACGTGGTTCCCGCCGTGCGCGTTGACCAGGACCAGCGCGGTGGTCCCGGCGGCGCGCAACGAGGCGGCGACGTCGGCGACGACCGCGACGAGCGTCGTCGCGGAGATGCTCACGGTGCCCGCCCACGCGGCGTGCTCGTGGGAGCAGGAGATCGTCAGGGGCGGCAGGACGCGCACGGGGTGGGCCTGCGCGATCCGGGCGGCCACCGCGGACGCCACGAGGGTGTCGGTGGTCAGGGGCAGGTGCGGTCCGTGCTGCTCGAGGCTCCCGACCGGGAGCAGGGCCACGGCGGCACCCCGCTCCCGGACGTCCTCGGTGGTGTCGGCCGGGAGGGGATTCACGCAGGCGAGGCTCTCACGGCCCCGCCCGATCATGGAGGAGCGAGGGTGCACGACGACCGACACGAGTTCGCCGAGTCCCGGTTGACCACACGGCACGGGGAGTTCCGTGCGATCGCCTTCCGCGAGTACGACGGCGGCCCCGAGCACCTCGCGCTGGTGCACGGCGACCCCACGGCGGTGGACGCCCCGCTGGTGCGGATGCACTCCGAGTGCCTCACCGGCGACGTCTTCGGCGCGCGCCGCTGCGAGTGCGGGGCGCAGCTGTCGATCGCCGTCGACGCCGTCGTCCGCGCGGGCCGCGGCGTGATCGTCTACCTGCGCGGGCACGAGGGCCGCGGCATCGGCCTGCTCGCGAAGATCCGCACGCACGTGCTGCAGGACGAGGACGGTCTGGACACCATCGACTCGGCCGTCGCGCTGGGCCTGCCGGTCGACGTCCGCGACTTCGGTGCCGCCGCCGTCGTGCTGCGCCACCTCGGGATCGGCCGGGTGCGGCTGCTGTCCAACAGCCCGGCGAAGGTCGAGGCGCTGACCGGGCACGGCATCGTCGTCACCGAGCTGGTGCCGGTGCTGGAGCCCGCCGACGAGCACAACGTGCGCTACCTGACCGCCAAGCGCGACCGGCTCGGGCACGTCCTGCCGCAGGTCGACGCCGCGCCGGACGCGCCGCGTGGCCACACCGCGACCGGCTACTGACCCCCGTGGTGCGACACCCGGAGGCACAGCGACGGGGGCCCGCCCGCCGCCATCGTGGCGAGCACGGCCGGCAGCTCGTCGAGCGTGCAGTCGCCGCCGACCAGGGCGTCGAACCGGGGGTCGGCGAGCAGCCGCAGCGCCAGCGCCATCCGGTCGCCGTAGCCGCGGCGCGCCCGGCGCGGGGACACCGTGCCGACCTGGCTGGCGCGGATGGTGAGCCGGCGGCTGTGGAACGGCCCGCCCAGCGGCAGTGGCACCGAGCGGGTGCCGTACCAGCTGAGCTCGACCACCTCGCCCTCCGGCCCGAGCAGCTCCAGCGAGCGCGCCAGGCCGGCCGGGGTGGCGCTGGCGTGCACGACGAGGTCCCGGTCGCCCTCGGCGTCGTCGGGAGAGGCGAACCCGACGCCGAGCGCCGCGGCGACGGCGGCCCGGTCCGGGTCGGGGTCGACGAGCTGCACCCGCGCGCCGGGGAGCCCGGCCAGGACCGCGGCCACCGACGCCCCGACCATCCCCGCCCCGACGACGGCGATCCGGTCGCCGACCAGCGGGGCGGCGTCCCACACCGCGTTCACGGCGGTCTCGACGGTGCCGGCGAGCACGGCGCGCGCGGCGGGCACGTCGCCGGGGACGACGGTGACCGCGTCGGCGGGCACCGCGAACCGGCTCTGGTGCGGGTACAGGCAGAACACGGTCCGCCCGGCGAGCTCCGGCGGGCCCTGCTCGACCTCGCCCACCGCGAGATAGCCGTACTTCACCGGGGCGGGGAAGTCGCCGTCCTGGAACGGGGCCCGCATCCGCTCGTGCTCGGACTCCGGGACCTCGCCGCGGAACACCAGGGTCTCGGTGCCGCGGCTGACCGCGGTGTACCGGGTGCGCACGAGCACCTCGTCGGGCCCGGGGTCGGGCACCGGCACCGTCCGGATCTCGCCGTGCCCCGGCGCGGCCAGCCAGAACGCCCGTGCCTCGTGCCCCACCGCGCCGTCCCCGATCCCGGCGCCCGGCGCGCCGACGGCCCCGACAGTATCCGGACGTATCGGGCGACGGCCCGGTGTGCGGAGGTGGTCTGAGTGGACCGGCCGTACGTGCTGGCGTCGGTCGCGATGTCGCTGGACGGCTACATCGACGACGCCGGCCCGGACACCCTCGTGCTCTCCGACGCCGACGACCTCGACCGGGTGGACGCCGTGCGCGCGGGGGTCGACGCGATCCTGGTCGGCGCGGGCACCGTCCGCGCCGACGACCCGCGGCTGCTGGTGCGCCGCGCGGAGCGGCGCGCCGGGCGGGTCGCCGACGGCCGCCCGCCGTCGCCGCTGCGGGTGGTGCTGACCACCGGGGCGTCGCTGGACCCGTCGGCCCGGGTGTTCGCGGGCGGGGACGCCCCGCTGGTGTTCACGGCCGGACCGTCCGCGGCCGCGCTGCGCGAGCGGCTCGGCGACGCCGCCGAGGTCGTCGCCGCGGGGGACCCCCCGGACCCGCGCGCGGTGCTCGACGACCTGGCCGCCCGCGGCGTGCGGCGGCTGCTGGTCGAAGGGGGTGGCGCCGTGCACACCGCGTTCCTCACCGCCGGGCTGGTCGACGAGCTGCACGTGGTCGTCGCGCCGTTCTTCGTCGGCGACGCCCGGGCCCCGCGCTTCGTGCGCGACGGCCGGTTCCCGCAGTGCCCGCAGCGCGGCATGGCGCTGATCGAGGCCCGCGCGATGGGTGACCTGGTGCTGCTGCGCTACCGCGCGTCCTGAGCCGCCGGTCAGGAGAACGCGGCCAGGAACCGGTCCCGGAACCCGGCCATCGGCCACGGCGGCGCGTCCGGCGGCGGGAGCAGCCCGGGCGTCCAGCCCCAGCCGTCGATGCGGTCCAGCACCCCGGCATCGCGGGTGATCACTGAGACCGGGACGTCGGAGCCGGCGCCGGGCCCGGACACCGTCGCGCCGGGCTCGTGGTCGCCCAGCAGCAGGACGACGAGGTCCCGGTCGCCCTCCGGGCGGTCGGCGACCCAGCCGGTGGCGCTGCGCAGCGCGTACTCCAGCGAGGTGAGGTAGTCCGCGCGCAGCGTCGCCCGGTCCAGGGAGAAGATCGTGTCGTAGGACTGCTGGCCGCCGGCGTACGGCCCGTAGACGGCGCCGTCGCCGATCCCGGCCGGGTCCAGCAGCGGCGGCACCGGCGACCACGGCGCGTGGCTGGAGGTCAGCACCACGGTGCCGAGCACCGGGCCCCGGTCGGGACGGTCGAGCTCGAGCCGGGAGAACGCGTCGAGGGTGTACTGGTCGGGCATCGGGGACCAGCTGAACGGCGGGCCGGCGTAGCCGAGGTCGTCGCCGGCGTACACCCGCTGGTGGCCGAAGAACGCGGCCTCGGGCCACTCCCGCGTCGTCGCCGGGGTGACCACGGCGGTCTCCCACCCGGCGTCGCGGAACGCGCGGGGCAGCGTCAGCCGGTCGGACGCGGTGAGCCGGTCGTGCGCGCCCTGGTCGGCGATCGACAGCCCGGAGAACAGCGTCGCGTGGGCGAGCCAGCTGCCGCCGCCGTTGATCGGTGCGGTGAGCACGCCGCTGCGCGCGCCGTACCCGGCCGCGGTGAGGCGGGCGTCGGCCTCGGCGAGGACCGGCCGGATCCGGGGTGCCATCTCGGGGGCGTGCTGGGCGTTGCGGCCGTAGCTCTCCACGAAGGTGATCACGACGTCCTTGCCGCGCAGCGCGGACAGCAGCGCGTCGGGCGGGGCGCCGTCCCAGCCGTCGCGGGCGAGGCTCTCGGTGAGCTCGCGGCGCTCCCGCAGCGTCTCGGGGACCTGCTGGGCGCGGTGCGCGACCTCGGCGACGCCGTCGGCGGCGGCCACCGGCACCCCGGGGACCAGGCGGGCGTCGGCGACCGTGCCCACGACCAGCCAGGCCGCGGCCAGCAGCGCGGCGGCGCCGACGGTGGCCCGCCGGTGCCGGGCCGCGAGCCGTCCCAGCCGGACGGCCGCGGCGGCCGTCGCCACGACCAGGCCCACCGCGACGACGGCGGCGAGCACGACGACCGCCGTCCCGGCTGCGCCGGCGGCGCCGCGCAGGAAATCGTGCGCGTTGCCCAGCAGCGACCAGTCGGACACGGCGTCGAACCGGCGGCCCTGGAAGGTGAGGAACCCGATGTCGGCGAGTTTGAGCAGCCCGAGCGCGGCGAGCAGCGCCCCGGCCAGGGCGGCGGCGACCCACCGGGCCCGCCCGGGCAGCAGCGCGAGCACCGCGGCCCCGAGGACCGCCTCGATCGGCAGCCGCAGCAGCCCGGCCGGGCCGAGGGCGGCCGGGTCGGCGGGCAGCACCAGGACCCCGCCGACGAGCGCGGCGCACAGCGCGGTGAGCAGCGCGGCCCCGGCCCGGCGGCCGTGGAACGCGTGTCGGTCGCTCGCCCGCCACAGCTGCACCACCGACACCCCGAACGACCACACCAGAGCGGCCAGCGCGACCCCGACCGCGATGAGCGCGACGACGGCGGGCAGCACCCCGGCCGCGGTCACGACCAGCACGATCCCCTGCAGCGCGGCGACGACCTTCGCCGAGTAGCGCGGCGGCAGGGCGCCGCGCAGCCACGGCGCAAACCGCCCGGCTGCGACGAAGGCGTAGCGCAGCAGGCCCAGCGCGGTGACCCACCAGTGCCCGGTCGTGGCGGCGACGTGGACCGACAGCACCATCAGCAGGAACGCGTCGGTCTCCATGTCGAACCGGGCGCCCAGCGCGGTCACGGTGCCGGTGCGGCGCGCGACCGGGCCGTCGACGCCGTCGAGGGCGAGTGCGACGGAGGTGAGCGCCACCAGCGCGACGGTCCCGGCGCCGTCCAGGCCGACCAGCGCGACGACCGCCACGGCGAGCGCGCCGCGGGCCAGCGTGACCACTCCGGCCGGGCCGAGCGTCCGCTCCCCGGCGCGGCGCGCGGCCCGCAGCAGCAGCGCCGCGGCGACGACGCCGGTGACGGCCGCGGCGGTGACCCGCAGGACGCCCGCCCCGGTCGTCGGCACGAGTGCGGCGAGGACGGCGGCGAGCAGCGCCACGCCCGCCGCGACCTGCGGGGCGACGGGGGCGGTGGTGGCGGCGGTGCCGCGGGACGGGCGGAACATCAGGCGCTCCAGCATGCCCGACTTGTCCGGTGATCTTCCCCGGTGGTGGGTCAGTCCGGCAGGTGGCGGGCGTAGACGTCGCCCGAGCGGCCCAGCGGGCGGCGCCGGTCGAGCAGGGCGCGCAGCGCCGCGGCGTCGACCCAGCGGTCGCCGGCCGAGACGTCCCAGGTCATCGTCTCGACGGGGGAGTAGCGGTAGACGTGGCGGCCGAGGGCCTCGATGCGGTCCAGCGAGTCCAGGGTGGCGTCGTGCGCGGCGGGCAGGTACTCCACCGACAGCGCGGGCAGCGGCCGGGACAGCCCGTCGAGGACGTCGGCCTCGAAGCCCTCGACGTCGATCTTGCAGAAGGCGGGGACGCCGTGCTCGGCGATGAGCGCGTCGAGCGTGCTGACCGGCACCTCGATCGAGGAGTCCCAGGTCACCCCGGCGAACCCGGCGTCGTCGGCGACGGTGTCGCGCCAGCGCTGCGACAGCGTCGAGACGGTGGGGGTGGCGCGAGAGACCCCGAGGCGGGCGGTGCCCGCCGCGGCGCCGAGCGCGAGGGGCAGGACGGTCACGGCGTCGTCGCGGCCGAAGAACAGGCGCAGCAGCCGGGTGAAGTCCGGCTGCGGCTCGACGGCGACCACCCGTGCTCCCAGGGCGCGCCAGGCGCGGACCCGGTTGCCGGCGTGCGCACCGACGTCGAAGGCGAGGTCGCCGGGACGCAGGAACGCGGAGTAGAAGCGGCGCATCCGGCGCTGCCGGCCCGGGATCCCGTGGTAGGTCGCGAGGGAGCGGGCGATGCCGGAGGCGCGGGTCAGCACCCCCCGATCGTAGGGGGCGAAAGGGAGGAACCGGACGTGCGGATCAGGGGGTGTCCGGGCTGCGGCCGGCGGTCTCCACGACCCCGGCCAGCAGCGTCCGCTCGGTGACCCCGACGATCTCCTGCCGGGCGAGCCTGCCGTCGTGCGCGGCGAGGACCGCCCGGGTCAGCAGGGCGTAGAGCGCCTCGGTCATCCACGTCGCGGACTGGGTCACGCAGAAGGCCCCGCTCCGCTGGCCGCGCCGGAACAGCTCGACGAGCAGCGTGTCCATCTCGGCGTAGCGGGCCAGGACCTCGTCGCTGGACTGGATGCGCTCGGCGAGCACCCACAGGTCCACCGAGGGCAGCAGGCCGACGATGACCCGGCGCACCGCCTCGATCGGGTCGCCTTCGTCGGTCCGGGCCTCCCGGATCGCGGCGATCCCGCGCTCCACGCCCATCTCGCTGAGCTCGGAGAGCAGGGCCTCCCGGCCGTCGACGAGCCGGTGCAGGGTCGCCCGGCTGATGCCGGCGCCGGTCGCGATCTCCGACATCGACGCGGCCGGGTTCTGCACGAGCACGGTCGCGGCCGCGAGGAGCACGTCGTTCCGCTCGATGGCCACGCCGGAGACGGTAGACCTCTCGGCGTCAGACCATCGCAGCCGTTCCGACCTGCGGATTCGCGCTGAAGAAGCGGACCATCGCATCGACGTGCCCGGTGAACGGCGGGCAGTGGACGCCGAGCCCGCCGAGCATCGCCGTCGTCGCGTCGGTGTCGTAGTGCGACGGGTGGGTCAGGTATTCCAGCGTGCTCGACGGGACCCGGAACAGCCGTCCGACGCCGGGTACGTGGTCGATGGAGAACGCGGCGAGCCCGACCGGCATCGGCACCACGCGCAGCTGCTTGCCGAGCCGGTCGGCGAAGACCTCGCACATCTCGGTCACCGTCGGCGGGGCCGGCTGCGCCAGCGCGAACGTCCGGTTCACCGCCGGGCCGTGCCCGGCCAGCGCGGCGATCCCGTCGACGACGTAGTCCGAGGGCACCAGGTTGAACCGGGTCCGCGACGCGGCGCGGGGGAGCGGCGCGAACGCCGTCCGGCCCTGCCGGGCCAGCAGCTGGAGCAGGTAGTAGGGGCCGTCGAACTTCTGCGTCGCGCCGGTCACCGAGTCCCCGACGACGACCGAGGGCCGGTAGACCGACACCGGCAGGCCGGCGTCGCGGGCCTTCGCCACGACGCGCTCGGCCTCGTGCTTGGTGTGGTCGTAGTGGTTGGCGAAGGGCTGGCCGAGCTCCAGGTCGGTCTCGGAGAAGATGCCGTCGTAGCGGCCCGAGACGTAGCAGGTCGACACGTACTGCAGCCGGACCAGCTGCGACGCGGCCTCGGCGAACCGCACGACGTGCCGGGTGCCCTCGACGTTCACCCGCCAGGCGACGTCCGCCGGCACCGAGAGGTCGTAGACCGCGGCCAGGTGGAAGATCTCCAGCGGTCCGCCGAGCAGGCGCTCGCGCTCGACCTGCTCCAGTCCCAGCCCGTCGACGGTGATGTCCCCGACGACGAGGTCGGTGCGCCCGGCGATCTCCGGCGCCGCGCGCTCGATCCGGGCCAGCGTCGTGCGGGCCTGGTCGAGGAACTTCGCCTGCACCAGTGCGACCGCGCGCGCGTCGGGCGCGCGGCGCAGCGTCCGCGGCAGCAGGGCCGACCCGAGGAACCCCGGGAACCCGGTGAACAGCACGACACCCACGGGTGCACCGCCTCTCGCGCGGCGTCCGTGCCGCATCGTCGCTCGTCGGGACGGTATCCGGTACCGGCCGTACCGTCCGGGTGGGTGTGACCTAGATCAGCGTCGACGCGTGGTCGGGCACGTCGCGCTGCACCTCGCGCGGCGGGCGCTCGTAGCCCGTCGACGGCTTCCGGTCCGGCAGCGTCAGCACCTGTCGCGCCACCGGCTCCCAGGGGATCGACCCGAGCAGGTGGTGGATCATGTTGATCCGCGCGTTGCGCTTCTGTTCGGCCTCGACGATCCACCACGGTGCGTACTCGGTGTCGGTGTGGATCAGCATGTCGTCGCGGGCGCGGGAGTAGTCGTCCCAGCGGGTCATCGACTCGAGGTCCATCGGCGAGAGCTTCCACTGCTTGAGCGGGTTCTCCAGCCGCTCGGCGAACCGCCGCGCCTGCTCCTCGGCGCTGACCGAGAACCAGTACTTGCGCAGGTGGATGCCGTCCTCGACGAGCATGTTCTCGAACACCGGCGCCTGGCGCAGGAAGCGGCGGTACTCGGTCTCGGTGCAGAACCCCATCACCCGCTCGACGCCGGCGCGGTTGTACCAGGACCGGTCCATCAGCACGATCTCGCCGGCCGCGGGCAGCTGCTCGACGTAGCGCTGGAAGTACCACTGCCCCTTCTGGCGCTCGGTCGGCGCGGGCAGCGCGACGATCCGGGTGAACCGAGGGTTGAGGTACTGGGTGACCCGCTGGATCGCCCCGCCCTTGCCCGCGGCGTCGCGTCCCTCGAAGACCACGACCACCCGTGCGCCCGACGCCCGGACCCACTCCTGCATCTGCAGCAGCTCGCCCTGCAGGCGGAGCAGCTCGGCGTCGTAGACCTTGCGCGGCAGCTTCGGGGTGCTCACCCGCACAGCCAACCAGAAGGCGGGGTGACGTGGCGGACAGCACGGTGGGCTGGCGCGCCGCCTATTTACTCGTTTAGCGTGTTTATTCGCGACGACGACGCCGCCTCCCTGTCCCGCCACTCCCCGGAGGGGGCACCCGATGCGTGCCGTCACCACCCGTCCCGCCTTCGCGCTCGCCGCACTGGCCGTCGGCGCCTTCGCCATCGGCACCGGCGAGTTCGTGATCATGGGCCTGCTGCCCGACGTCGCCGGCGGGCTCGCGGTCGACATCCCTGACGCGGGCCGGCTGATCTCGGCGTACGCGGTCGGCGTCGTCGTGGGGGCCCCGCTGCTGGTCGCGGCGGCGAACCGGTTCCCGCGCAAGCACGTCCTCATCGGACTCATGGCCGGCTACGCCGCGTTCAACGTGCTGTCCGCCGTCGTGCCCGGCTACCTGCCGGTGCTCGCCGCACGGTTCCTCGCCGGGCTGCCGCACGGCGCCTTCTTCGGGATCGGCGCGGTCGTCGCGAGCGGGCTCGTGAGCGCCGACCGCCGGGCCCGCGCGATGGCGACGATGTTCGCCGGGCTGACCCTGGCCAACGTCGCGGGCGTCCCGGTCGGGACCCTGCTCGGCCAGCAGCTCGGGTGGCGGCCGGTGTTCGGCGTCGTCGGGGTGATCGCCGCGGTCGCCGCGCTGGCCGTCGCCGCCTGCGTCCCCGACGTCCGCGACGCCACCCCGGTGCGCCTGCGCGCCGAGCTGCGCGCCCTCACCCATCGTCCGGTGTGGACGGCGCTGCTGGTCGCGACGGTCGGCGGGGCCGCGCTGTTCAGCACCTACAGCTACATCACCCCGATGCTGGTCGAGGTCGCCGGATTCACCCCGACCGAGGTCACGCTGCTGCTCGCGTTGTTCGGCGTCGGCATGACCGTCGGGAACCTGGTCGGCGCCCGCCTGGCCGACATCGCGACCATGCCGACGATCTACGGCGCACTCGTCGCCGACGCCGTCGTCGCGTTGCTGTTCGTGCCTGCGCTGCAGAACCAGGCGACCGCGGTCGTCGCCCTGTTCGCCTTCGCCGTGACGACGTTCGCGCTGGTCCCGGCGGTGCAGCTGCGGATCATCAGCGGCGCCGGTGACGCGCCGAACCTGGCCTCGGCGGCCAACCAGGCCGCGTTCAACGTCGCCAACGCGATCGGGGCCGCGCTGGGCGGCATCGTGATCGCGGCCGGGTTCGGCTACGCCTCGCCGAACGTCGTCGCGGCCGGGCTGGCCGTGGTCGGGCTGGTCGTCGCGGTGCTGGCCGGGCGTGGGGACCGGACGGCGGCGTCCCGGGCGCGCGCGGTCGCCGCGGCGGTGTGACGGGGTTCAGTACCCGGCGCGACGCAGCGCCTCGGCGAACACCTCGGTGATGGCGGCGTAGCCGCGGTCGTTGGGGTGGAACCGGTCGGAGGCGAGCTTGCCGCGCCAGTGCCGCGTCCGCGGGTCCCGCAGCTCGGCCAGCACCAGCCCGCGGCGCCGCACGGCGTCGTCGATCAGGCCGTTGACCTGCACCGCCGCGGCGAAGGTGCCCGGCTGGTTGCCGACGACCGTGCCGCGCGGGAGCCGGTCGAGCAGGGCCGCGTACCGGCTCCCGACGCCCTCCTGGTGCTTGGGCTGCATCAGGTCGTTCGACCCGATCAGGCACAGCAGCAGGTCCGGGTGCAGCCGCAGCGCCGCCGGGAGCTGCGCGTCGAGGACGTCGTCGACGCGGGCGCCGTACTGGGACAGGTTGACCGTGCGCCAGCCCGGCAGCAGCCCGACCAGCTGCCCGAACCAGCCGCACTCCGGGGCCGACGCGCCGACGCCCTGGGCCATCGAGTCGCCCAGCGCGACGCACAGCGGCCCGGTCCGGGCGAGCTCGGTGCGGTTGCGCTGCTCCCAGTACGCGGCGTAGGGCTCGATCTGCTGCTGCACCCGGCGGATCGCGGGCACGAACCGGGACACCGCGGTGATCACCCGGCCCGGCGGGCGCCCGGTCCGGTTGGAGAAGCCGAGATCGCCCGCGTCGGTCACGTCCCCAGTGAAGCAGAGACCGTCATCGCACCGTCGTCTCCCCGTGCGCGATCCGCGCGGTCAGCGGGGTGTCGGGGAACGACCGCAGGCTCCGCTTGAGCTCGGCGAACCCGGGCCAGGTGGCGAGGGTGTACGTCGCGTCCCACAGCCGCAGCGCGTCCTCGCCGAACGGCACGGAGTCGATCACCGGCCCGAACAGGGCCGGCCCGTCCGGCGGGGAGAACGACAGGATCGGGGTGCCGACGTCGTCGCCGCACCGCCGCCGGGCCTCCGCCACGTTCGCGGCGAGGCCCTCGTCGAGGTCGGTGCCCGTCGCGGCGTCGGCCAGGGCAGGGTCCAGGCCGAGGTCCTCCAGCACCGGACGCAGGTCCCGCTGCTGCGCCATGACGCGCATGACCGGGTCGAAGCCCTCGCCGTCAGGTGCGGGGGAGTCCCACACCAGCTCGCCGAACCGGGTGTAGAGGTCCCCGACGACCCCGGGACCCGCCACCGCCTCGGCCGCGGCGATCACCCGCAGCATCTCCAGGCCGCGGAGGTGGGAGTCCGGGTAGGACTCCGAGACCTTCCGCCGCTCCTCGTAGGAGATGCCCTCGTTCAGCATCGCCAGCGGCAACGGGCGCCAGTGCACCGCCAGCTCGCGACGACGGCCCACCTCCACCACCCAGCGGGACGTGACCCAGCAGAACGGGCAGATCGGGTCGAAGAAGAACTCGATGTCGTCGCTCATCCCACCCGGGTACCCGGTCGGGGTGCCTGCAGTGCCGCGCAGGCGCGACGGGGCCCGACCCGCGACGGACCGCTCCGGACCACACGGCCCGGCGTGCGTCGGCGCTCCCACGGAGATCGACCTACGGTGGGTCCATGACGACCGTGGCACTGCTGGGAACCGGGATCATGGGCGCCGGGATGGGGCACAACATCCTCGCGGCCGGGCTGGACCTGCGGGTCTGGAACCGGACCGCGGCGAAGGCGCAGCCGCTCGCGGACGCGGGCGCGGCCCTGCACACCGATCCGGCCGACGCCGTGCGCGGCGCCGACGTGGTCGTGACGATGCTGGGGGACGCCGACGACGTCACCGCCGTCCTGGAGCAGGCCGCCGGCGGTCTCGCGCCGGGCCAGGTGTGGCTGCAGACGACCACCGTCGGCGTCGAGCCGTTCGACGGGCTCCGCGCGATCGCCGGGCGCCACGGCCTGACCCTGCTCGATGCGCCGGTGCTCGGCACCCGAGCGCCCGCCGAGTCCGGGCAGCTCGTCGTGTTCGTCGCCGGCGACCCCGCGGCGCGTCCGGTCGTCGACCCGGTGCTCGACGCCGTCGGCAGGCAGACCGTCTGGGTCGCCGAGGACAACACGACCGCCCAGGCGAGCCGGCTCAAGCTCGTCGCCAACAGCTGGGTGCTGGCGATCACCGCAGCGACGGGGGAGTCCGTCGCGCTGGCCCAGGGACTCGGCGTGGACCCGCAGGCCTTCCTCGACGCCGTCGCCGGCGGTCCGCTGGACCTGCCCTACCTGCAGAACAAGGCGAAGGCGATCCTCGACGACGACTTCACGCCCAGCTTCACCGTCGACAACGCGGCCAAGGACGCGGGCCTGATCGTCGCCGCGGCGGAGGCCTCGGGCACCCGGCTCGACGTCGCGCCCGCGGTGCGGGACCGGTTGCGGCGGGCGTCGGAGCGCGGGCACGGCGGCGACGACATGGCGGCCGCCTACAAGGCGTCCTGATGAGCGGGCGCTGATCACCATCCGCTGATCAGGGCCTGCTCAGGTTCCTCTCAGAGCCGTCGGCGAGACTGGCGCCCATGCGCATTCTGGTGGTCGACGACGACAAGGCGGTCCGTGACTCGCTGCGTCGTTCGCTGGCCTTCAACGGCTACCAGGTCGACCTCGCCGAGGACGGCCAGGTCGCGCTGGACAAGATGCTCACCGACCGGCCCGACGCGCTCGTCCTGGACGTGATGATGCCGCGCGTCGACGGGCTGGAGGTGTGCCGGCGGTTGCGCAGCGCCGGCGACGCGCTCCCGATCCTCGTACTGACCGCCCGCGACGCGGTGTCGGACCGGGTCGCCGGGCTCGACGCCGGCGCCGACGACTACCTGCCCAAGCCGTTCGCGCTGGAGGAGCTGCTCGCCCGGCTGCGGGCGCTGCTGCGCCGCCGCACCCCCGACGCCGACGGCGACGCGGGCACCAGCCCCGCGCTCACCTTCGGCGACCTGTCGCTGGACCCCGACACCCGCGAGGTGTCCCGGGGCGGACGGCCGATCAGCCTCACCCGCACCGAGTTCTCCCTGCTGGAGCTGTTGCTCGCGCACCCGCGCCGGGTCCTGACCCGCGCCCAGATCCTCGAGCAGGTGTGGGGCTACGACTTCCCGACCAGCGGCAACGCCCTGGAGGTCTACGTCGGCTACCTGCGCCGCAAGACCGAGGCCGAGGGCGAGCCCCGGCTGATCCACACCGTGCGCGGGGTCGGCTACGTCCTGCGGGACACCCCGCCGTGACCCAGCTGCTCCCGCCCGACGAGGAGCGGGCCGAGCGCTGGTGGCGCCGCGGGCCCGCGGCCGAGCCGGACCGCGAGCGGTTCACGCTGCGCGCCCGGATCGGGGTGCTCGCCGCACTCGTCGCCGCCGCGATGGTGCTGCTCGTGTCCGCCGCAGCGTTCCTCGTCGTGCGCCAGAACCTCACCAGCTCGCTGGACGAGACGCTGCGCCAGCGCGCCTACGCCGCGGCGCAGAGCGACCTGATCGACCCGCGGCTGCTCGCCGCGCTCCCGCCCGACGTGCTCGGCGCGGCCGACCTGCACATCGCGCTCGTCTACTCCTCGGGCGTCGCGACCTCGGCGGACGAGTCGTCACGGCCGCCGCTGGGCGAGCCGGAGATCGAGGTCGCCCAGGGCGGGCCGACCCAGCCGGGCCGCACCGCCGAGCTCGACGGCGTGCCGTACCGGATCGTCGCGGTCCGGGCCGGGGACGGCCGCGCGCTGGTGCTGGCCCAGCGGCTCGACACGATGACCCGGGTGGTGACCCGGATGGGCACCGCGCTGCCGATCGTCGGGCTGGGTGGGGTCGTGCTGGCCGCGCTCGCCGGGGTCGCCGTCGCCCGGACCGGGCTGCGGCCGGTGCTGCGGCTGACCGCGGCGACCGAACGCGTGGCCAAGACCGGTGACCTGCGCCCGATCCCCATCTCCGGGTCCGACGAGCTCGCCCGGCTCACCCAGTCGTTCAACACGATGCTCGGCGCGCTGGCCGCGTCGCGGGAACAGCAGCGCCGGCTCGTCGCCGACGCCGGGCACGAGCTGCGCACCCCGCTGACCTCGCTGCGCACCAACCTGGAGCTGCTCGCCTCCGCCGACCGGCCGGACACCCCCGACCTGCCCGCGCAGGACCGCACCGAGCTGCTCGACGACGTCCGCGCCCAGGTCGAGGAGTTGTCCCACCTCGTCGGGGACCTCGTCGAGCTCGCCCGCGACGACGCCCCGACCATGACCAGCGAGGCACTGGAGCTCACCGAGATCGTCGACCGCGCCCTGGACCGGGTGAAGCGACGCGCGGGGGAGGTCGAGTTCGACGTCCACCGCACCCCGTGGATCCTCGACGGCGACGCCAGCGCCCTCGAACGGGCCGTGCTGAACCTGCTCGACAACGCCGTGAAGTGGAGTCCGCCCGGCGGCACGGTGCGGCTGTCGATGGTGCCGATCTCGCCGGAGTGGCTGGTCATCGAGGTGGCGGACGCGGGTGACGGGATCGCCGCGGAGGACCTGCCGCACGTGTTCGACCGCTTCTACCGGGCCGACACCTCGCGGACCATGCCCGGCTCCGGGTTGGGGCTGTCGATCGTCGCGCAGGCGGCGGCACGGCACGGCGGAGAGGTGCGGGCCGGGCGCGCCCCGGAGGGCGGTGCGCTGCTCTCGATGGCCCTGCCGGGCCGGTACGTGGCGGAGCCGGACAGCCCATAGCCTGGTGTGACACGACGTGACACACCGGTGACACGACGGACGGAGACGACGGACGGTGGACGCATGACCCAGGACAACCCGCCCGACGAGCCGACCCGCACCGGAGCGGGGACGTCCGGCGGGGCCTCCGGGGACGCGGCCGGCCGCGAGGGCGGGCCCTCCGCCACCGCGGGAGCGGCCGGGTCCTCCGGCGACGCCGCCCCGGAGCAGGACGGGCCACGGTCGTCGTCGTCGGGGTCCTCCGCCGACGGGTCCGCGTCGGACGGGGTCACCGACGCTCCGGCCACCGGCTCGCCGGGCGCCGCCGGGGACGGCGCCGGAGCGGGCCCGGCCGGCGACACCGCCGCGGCCGGCGCGGGCGGCGAGTCCGCGACGACGCCCGCGACCGCCGACGGCGACGCGTCCACCCGGTCCGGCACGACCGCGACGACCGCGGCCGGGGCGTCGCCCGCCGTCCCGGCGGACGAGGACGCCACCCCGCAGCACGACCACGGCCCCGACACCGAGGCCGTCTCCACCCAGGACCCGCCCACCGACCGCTGGGCCGTGCCCGCCAACCCGTGGGCCCGCCCCGGCTCCACCGCCGCGGACGCGCCCGTCGCGGGCTCCGACGGTGCCGCGCCCGACGCGGCCGCCCCGGACACCCCGACCGACACGACGCCGGTGCCGGCGGACGGCACCCGGGAGCTCCCGGCGCACCCGGACGCGACCGGCGCGGCCGCCCCCGGCGAGCCTGCCCCGCCCCCGTGGGCGGTCGGTGCGCCGCCCACACCGCGCCGCCCGCCCGGCCGCGGCCGCCGGGGTGTCGTCCTGGTCGCGGCCGGGCTGCTCGTCGCGCTGGTCGCGGGTGCCCTCGGCGGCCTGATCGGCGCGCGCCTCGCAGGCGGGTCGGGGGGCGCGGCGCCGTCCGGCTCGGTCGAGGCCGTCGCCGAGAAGGTGCTGCCCGCCGTCGTGCAGATCCGCGTCGACGGCGGCGCGGGCAACGTCGGTGACCGCGGCGAGGGCTCCGGCATGATCGTCGGCAACGACGGCCTGATCCTCACCAACAACCACGTCGTCGCCCCGGCGGCCCAGGGCGGCACGCTGCGCGTGGTCCTGCAGGACGGCCGCACCGCCATCGGCACCATCGTCGGGCAGGACCCGCAGTCCGACATCGCGCTCGTGCGCACGGACCTGCCGGGCCTGAGCACGGTCGAGCTCGGCGACTCCGACCGCGTCCGGGTCGGTCAGCAGGTCACCGCGTTCGGGTCGCCGCTCGGGCTCGGCGGGTCGGTCACCACCGGCATCGTCTCGGCCGTCGACCGGGCCGTCGGCATCCCCGCCGAATCGGGCGCGCCGGGGGCGAGCGACACCGTGCTGAACGCGATCCAGACCGACGCCGCGATCAACCCCGGCAACTCCGGGGGTCCGCTGGTGGACTCCGACGGCCGGGTCGTCGGCATCAACTCCGCCATCGCGACGGCCGGGCCGGGCGGCGGCTCGATCGGCGTCGGCTTCTCCATCCCGATCAACCAGGCCCGCCGGATCGCCGACCAGCTGCGCGGCGGCGGCAAGGCCACGCACGCCGTGCTCGGCGTGACCGTCGGCAACGACCCGCAGCTGCGTGGCGCGGTGATCCAGGAGGTCACCCCGGACGGCGCGGCCGCGAAGGCCGGGCTGCGCCTGCAGGAGATCGTCGCCCGGCTCGGCGACCAGCGGATCACCACCGGCACCGATCTGCAGGCCGCGGTGCGGTCGCAGCCGCCGGGCAGCGTCGTCCAGCTGGACGTCGTCGACGCCGGCGGGGCGACCCGGACGGTCGAGGTGACACTGGGCGAGCAGTGAGGGCCTGCCCGGGTGCAGTCCGTCCGACCGGACGGGGCCGGGTGGGTGGCGCGCACCGCACGTCGTTGACGGGTGAAGAACCGGCGTGATGGGGTGTCCCCGTATTCGGTGGTGCCCCACCGAATACGCCCGGAGCGTCGTGTCGGTGCCGGTCCCCCCTCCCCGCACCGGCACGGCCTCCCCCGGGGCCGTGTCCCGGCCGACGCTAGGGTGACCGCCATGGAGATGTCGGGTCCGCAGATCGGCCGTGCCCTCGTGGTGATCGTCGACGACCGGGTCAGTGCGGGTGAGCGGTCCGACGGCACCGGGCCGCTGGTCACCGAGCTGCTGGAGGAGGCCCACTTCCTCGTCGACGGCGTGGTCTCGGCCCCCGGCGACGTGGTGGCCATCCGCAGCGCGCTGAACACCGCCGTGATCGGCGGCGTCGATCTGGTGGTGACCGTCGGCGGCACGGGCGTGTCGCCTCGTGACGTCACCCCGGACGCCACCACCGGTGTCCTCGACCGGCCGGTACCGGGGATCGCCGAGGCCATCCGCGCCTCCGGCCTCGCCGCCGGTGCGGTCGACGCCGGGGTGTCCCGTGGGGTCGTCGGCGTCTCGGGCAGCACGCTGGTGGTCAACCTGGCGGCGTCCCGCGCCGCCGTCCGCGACGGCATGGCGACGCTGACCCCGCTGGTCCCGCACGTCATCTCGGAGCTGTCCGGCCTCGACGACTGACCCCCTGCACGACGGACGGGCCCCGGCGGATCGCCGGGGCCCGTCCGTGTGCGTGGGCTCAGTTCGCCGGGGGCACCGGCGGGACGCCGCCGTCGTCCTTGCGCTCCGGCGGCACCGGCGGGACGGCCGGCGGCTGCTGCGACGCGGCCGGGTTGCCCTGCGGCGCCAAGGCGTCGCCCCCGGGCGGGGCGGGCGGCACCGGCGGGACGGCGTCGCCGTGCGTGCCGGCGCCGGGGGCGGCCGGGCCGGTGTGCCCGAGTGCACCCTCGACCTTGCCCTTCACCCCGTCGATCTGCTCGGAGTACTTGCCGCCGGTGGCCTGGTCGACCTTCTCGGCGGCCTTCTCGACGAGCGGGCCCGCCTTCTCCTTGGCCTTCTCCAGGTGCGGGCCTGCCTGCTCCATCGCCTTGTCCAGGTGCGGCTTCGCCTTCTCGATCGCGTTCTCGGCCGCCTCGCGTGCCTTGTCCAGGAACCCCATGAGCGGTCCACCTCTCCTGTCGTCGCCCGGGTGCCCGGGCGGATGCGTACGGCTGACCCCATGGTGTCACCCGGACGCGTCGTCGTGGGGCGTCACGGGCACGGCACGGCACGGTGACGCGGGATCGGTGTCCACCCGCGCCGCCCGCGCACGGCACCATGGGGCCATGAGCGAGCCCGCGGACCGGATGCGCCGACGGATCGAGGAGATCTTCGGTGACGACCCCTCGACCACCGCCGACGAGCGAGCCGACTACGGCGCCGCCGACGAGCGCGACACCGCGGACCCCGACCGCTGGTTCACCGAGAACCGCCCCCCGCACCACGGCGGCTGACCGCCCGGAGCGCGCTCAGAGACCGAGGGCCGCCCGTACCGCCGGGACGGCGCGGCGCGACACCGGGATCCGTTCGGCACCGGCCCGGTCGGTGCCCACCGTCATGCCGTCCGGTCCGCGGTGCACCGTCCGGACCCGCGCGGTGTTCACGAGGTGCCCGCGGTGCACCCGCAGGAAACCGGCGGGCGCCAGCTCGCGGGCCAGCCGGTCGATCCCGCGGTGCGCGGCCCGCAGCACGCCGAGGTCGGTGACGAGCCAGACGTCGTGGCCGTCGGCGCGGGCGTGCCGGACGTCGTCGCAGGCCAGCAGGTGCAGCCGCCCGCCCCGCCCGACCGCGGCGACCCGGTCCGGCGCGACCCCGCCGGCGGCCGGCGGTGGGGCCGGCAGCACGTCGCCGGTGACCGACCCGGTGCGGTCGGCGACGGCGAGGAAGCCGACCGGGCCCGCGTCGCCGGACACCGGGCGCAGCCGGAACGCCAGCGGCTCCGCACCCCCCGCGGCACCGACGACGACCGTCCCCGACCAGGTGTCGTCCCCGCAGGCCCGGACCAGCGCGGGTGCGACGGCCCGGCCCAGCGCCCGCCCGCCGTCGGAGCGGGGGAGCAGACCCCGCCGGCAGGCCGCGGCGTTCGCCGCGACGACCCGGCCGCCGCCGTCGAGCGCGATCAGCGGCCGCCGTTCGCGCCGGTCCAGGTCGACGAAGGCGCCCGCCAGCACGGCGCTGGAGCGGGCCGCGGCGTCGCACAGCACCCGGAGTGCGGGGCCGGTCGCGAGGAGCAGGTCGTCGGGGCGGACCGGCAGGCTGCGGCCCCGGGTGGAGACGGTCAGCGCCGCCACCGCCGTCCCGAGCACCGGGTCGCACACCGCCGTCGAGACACAGCTGCGGTCGTGCAGCGCCGAGCTCCAGTGCTCCGGCCCCCGCACACAGACCGCACGCGGGTGGGCGAGGGCGGTCCCGGCGCCGTTGGTCCCGGCCCGCGCCTCGGCCCAGACGCTGCCCGTGGCCGCGGCGGACCCGCCCGATCCGCGCGCCGCCCACGAGGCCAGCACCCGGCCGTCGCCGTCGGTGACGGCGGCGACGCACCCGTCGTGCCGGCCGGCGATCCCCGCGGCGACGGCGCCGAGCATCGTGAACACCGAGGCGTGCTCCCGGCGGTAGACCGCGTCGTCCCGGGCGGGGGCGTGCACCGGCGCCAGCGGGTCGAGCCGGTGGAGGTCCCGGCAGCGCAGCCAGGACAGCGCGATCGACAGCGGCACGTCCGCGGGCACCTCGTCGCCCGCCGCGAAGCGTTCCCACGCGTCCCGGGTGCGGGTGAAGGCCGCCGAGCCGTCCCGGTCGGGCATCAGCGCACCCCCGGGACGGTGCCGATGCCCTCCATGGATCGTGTGAAGGGGAGCGGGTCGCCGTCGGCGAAGACGTCGGGCGTGTAGCCGGGGTCGGTCATGACCCCCCAGGTGCGACGGCGCTGCATCGCCAGGTTGCCGGCGTCGTAGAGGGGGAAGACGGCGGCCTCGCGGTAGAGGCGCTCCATCGGGAACCGGCGGTCCAGGGCGTTCACCCCGACCACCCGCATGCAGTCGTTCACCACCTGCGTGACCAGCTCGGTGCAGAACGTCTTCGACATCCCGGCGAGCGCCTGGCCCTGCCCGTCGTGCCGGTCCAGGTAGTGCGCGGCCTTCCAGCACAGGTAGCGGGCCGCCTCGATCCGCGCCGCGACGTCGGCGAGCAGGTTCCCGACCGCCTGGTGCTCGATGACCGGCGCCGAGCCGCCGCCGGTGAAGGTCCGCGCCCACTTGAGCGTGAACTCGAAGGCGGCCCGCGCGACGCCGACCGCGGCGATCCCGGCGATCGGCCCCGACCAGGTGAAGGCCCGGTTGACCAGCAGGTCCCCGTCGCCGTGGGCGAAGACGTTCTCCTCGGGGACGCGGACGCCGCGGAAGGTCATCGTCACGTTCTGGCAGGTCCGGTGGGCCAGCTTGTCGATCACCTCGAACGACAGCCCCGGCGCGCCCCGCTCGACGACGACGGCGCTCAGTGCCGAGGTCCCGCCCGCCGTGCGGTCGGTCCGCACGATGCAGACGGTCAGGTCGGCGCCCTGCAGGTCCCAGCCGCCCGCGTTGCACGGCCAGTGCTTCTCACCGTGCAGGACGTACTCGCCGCGGGCGCGGTCGTGGGTGGCGACGAGCTGGACACCGGCCCGACGGTCGGGGTGGTCGAAGTTCGCGGTCCCACCACGCTCGCTCACCGCCCAGCCGGCCAGGAACCGCCCGGTGGGGTCGCCGGTCGCGCGCCGGATCCACCGGTCGCGCAGCTCGTCGGGGGCGGCCCAGAGCAGCGGCTTCAGCGCCAGGCCGTTGACGAGCAGCGTCGTCGCGAAGCCGGGGTCGACCGCGCACAGCTCCTCGACCGCGACCAGGAAGTCCACCTGGGACAGCCCGCCACCGCCGAGCTCGCGGGGCAGGAACAGTGTGGTCAGCCCGGCGGCGTAGGCGGCCTCGTAGGCCGGGCGGGTCGCCCGGAACGCCTCCTGCGGGTCGGGCAGCGCCTCGGCCCGCTCGACGACCGGGCGCAGCACCTCCCGGGCGAACTCGCGGGCCCGGCGCTTCAGGTCGCGCTGGGAACGGGAGAGCGTGAAGTCGACGGCCATCGGGCACCTCCTGCCGGTCCGGTCACCGGGAGGAGCCGGACCCGTGGCCGCGGAAGCCGGTCCCGGTGAGCTCGAGGGCTCCGCGCAGCCCCAGGTCGTTGTCCGCGATCTGGTCGAGGGTCGCGGCGTCGAGGACGGCGAAGTAGGCGTCCAGCGCCTCGGAGAAGACGTTGCGGGCCCCGCACACCCCCGCGATCCGGCAGTAGCGCGCCGGCCCCAGGCACTCGACGACGGCGAAGTCGCCCTCCATCGCCCGCATCACCGCCCCGACGGTGATCGACGACGGCCGTGCGGCCAGCCGCACACCGCCGCCCCGCCCGCGCGAGGTCGCGACGATCCCGGCGGCGGCGAGCCGCTGGACGACCTTCTCCAGGTGGTGGCGGGAGACGCGGTGGGCGTCGGCGATCTCGCCGACCGAGCCCCGGCCGTCCGGGGCGACCCGGAGGTACATGAGGACACGGAGGGCGTAGTCGGCGTGGCTGGTGTGTTTCACGGGCGCGTGCGCTCCTCGTCGCCGGGGGACCGGAAGCAGTATTCGATCTACCGGTTACAGCTGCGTTTCCCCAGGTGAAGCTCGTGTGGCAGGTACCGGGACGGCGTCGCGAACGGGCCTGTCGAGGCGGGTGAGGGTGTCGCGTGACCGCTGGTGACAGGGCCCGTACCGCTCGTGCCACAGGGCTTCCGTCGGGCGCGGCCGCGGTCCGATCGTCGGCGGCCACCGGGTCGGATCCGAACCGGTACGCCCGGTACCGGTTCCGCCCGGTGCCGTCCCCGATCCCGATGCGAAGGGAAGCGCCATGCCTGTCGACTTCACGTTGTCCGACGAGCAGCGCAAGCTGCAGCACGACGTCCGAGCGTTCTCCGAGAACGTCCTCCAGCCGGTCGTCGCGGCGGCGGACGCCGAGCCCGACCCGCTCGAGGGCTTCCGGATGACCAAGGGTGCCTACGTCGAGGCGTACAAGGCGGGCATCGCCATGTGCATGCTGCCCGCCGAGTACGGCGGCGGCGGGGTCTCCTGCGTCGACCTGGTCATCGCCGCCGAGGAGATCTGCGCGGTCGACCCCGGCTTCGCCTGCACCGTGCTCTGCAACGGCCTCGGGCTGATGCCGATCGCCTGGTACGGCAGCGACGAGCAGAAGGAACGCATCCTGCGGGCGGCCACCTCCGACCCGACCGGCACCTACCTCGGCGGGTGGACGGCGAGCGAGCCGCCGGGCAACCCGGGCGGCACCGCGAACTTCGACATCCCGCTGCCGCGACCGGCCGGCGTCGGCCTGACCGCGGTCCGCGACGGCGACCACTTCGTCGTCAACGGGCGCAAGTACTGGCCGTCGTCGGCCGGGTGGGACGAGACCGGCACGAACGCCGGCACCCTCATCGTCCGGACCGACCCGGAGGCGGGCGGCACCGAGGGGCTGTCCGCGCTGATCCTGGAGGGGGACACCCCCGGTGTGACGTTCCGGCACCTCGACAAGATCGGTCACCGGCTCGCGTCCAACGCCGAGATCGTGTTCACCGATGCCCGGATCCCGGTCGAGAACCTCCTGCCGGGTGCCGAGGGCAACGGCGACCTCGTGATCAACCGGAACTTCGCCTGGTCCGGGCCGGTCGCGGCGATCGCCGCCGTCGGCATGGCACGCACCGCCTACGAGACCGCGCTGGAGTTCGCCCGCAACCACACCGCGGGCGCCCTGAAGCCGATCATCGAGTTCCAGAACGTCGGCTACGTGCTCGGCGACGTCGCCTCGAAGATCGAGATGGCGCGGTACTTCTGCTGGCGTGCCGCGGACTACCTGGACAAGCACGACCAGCACGCCGAGCTGGTCGGCGCGATGAACAAGATCCAGGTGACCGAGCTGATGATCGACTGCGTCTACAAGTGCATGCAGATCGTCGGCGTCAACAGCCTGGAGACCGCGAACGGCTTCGGCAAGCTGCTGCGCGAGGTCGCGGTGCTCCCGATCTACGACGGCGGCAACATGGGCATGCAGCGCCGCCGCGTGCACGGCATCCTCGCCGACCCGCTGTTCAACCCGCGGGCGATCATGGACGACGAGATGGTCGTCTTCGGCAAGCAGCACGAGTCGATCGGCACGATCGCCGGCTGAGGCCCGGCGCCACCGGGGCTCAGCGCAGGGTGACCGTGACCTCGCCGGCCAGCGTCGCCGCGGCCACCGCGGTCGCCTCCGCCTCGGGCAGCGCGACCAGCACCAGCGGTCCCGGGTCCGCCCGCGCCCCGGCGGCCCCGGGGGCGGGTGGCAGCACCGCCACCACCCCGGCCCGGGCGGCCAGCACACGCGCGCCGTCCGGGCCGCCCGCCACCACGTCCACCCGGGAGCCGGGGGACAGCAGCGCGGCCACCGCCGGGTCGGCCGGGCGCAGCGGCACCGCCGAGGCGCCCGGCCCACCGGTGACGACGGCGAGCGCGGACCCGACCAGCCGCAGCTCGCCGATCGGCTCGCCCGCGGTCACCGGTCCGGCGAGCAGCCGCCCGGCCACGGCGTCGGGCACGGTCAGGACACCGGCGGGGGCGAGGGCGGGCGGCCAGGAGGCCACGACGACGTCGGCCGGGCCCAGCGCCGTGCCGGGGGCGAGGTCACGGGCCGCGACCAGTACCGGGACCCGCTCGTCACCCGCGGCGGGGAGCAGCGCCACGACCACGGCCGCGACCGCGAGGGCGCCGGCCAGCACCCGGCGGGCCAGCAACGCCCGTGACCAGGAGGGTCGCCGCAGCAGCCGGTCCCACGGGCGGTCCGCCCGCTGTGTCTGCTCCGCCATGGCCGCCCCTCCGCCGTCGTCGTTCCGACGCTAGGGCGGGACACGGCCGGTGACGGGCCGATCCACCGGCCTGTGGACAACTCGGCCGGTTGTGGACGGATCAGGAAGCGGCGGCCTTCGAGGACGAGGTGCCGGCCGAGCTCGACGAGGAGCTCGACGACGAGGAGTCCGAGCTCGACGACGAGGAGCTCGACGAGGACGAGGAGTCCGAGGACGACGAGCTCGACGAGGAGCTGTCGGACTTCGCCGACTCCGACGAGGACCCGGACCCGCTGCTCACCGAGCCCGAGCGGGAGTCGGTGCGGTAGAAGCCGCTGCCCTTGAACACGATGCCCACCGAGGAGAAGACCTTGCGCAGCTTCCCGCCGCAGTTCGGGCAGGTGCTGAGGGCGTCGTCGGAGAACGACTGCACCGCCTCGAAGCGGTGGTCACACGCGGTGCATGCGTACTGGTAGGTCGGCACAACATCCTCCGGACGAACTGGGGCGGTGCCCGCCCGCGGGCTGGCACTCGGCGAGAGCGAGTGCCAGCATACTCCGAGGCGACGGTCGCTCCGACCCGTCCACACGGTCAGGGCGAGAGATGCACCACCCCGTCCCGGGGGAGGACGACCGCCCCCACCGCGACGTCGTGGTCCTCGGCCGGGACGTCGTCGAGCAGCTCGCCGTCGTGCAGCGGGACGACCAGCACGGCGCCGGGCGCGGCGAGCGCGAGCGTCCGGTCGTAGAAGCCGCCGCCGCGACCCAGGCGTCGCCCGCGCCGGTCGACGGCCAGCGCGGGCACCACCACCAGGCCGGCCGACGCGAGCGCGGCGGGCCCGAGCCGGGGACCGGTCGGCTCGACGACCCCGAGCGGCCCGGGGGCCAGGTCGTCCGGGCCGCGGTAGACCGTCCAGTCCAGCGGGCCCGGCGCGTCCGGGACCACCGGGGCGAGGACCTCGTGACCGGCGGCGACCAGCGCGTCGGGCAGCGACGGCACACCCGGTCCCGCACCGCCGGGTTCGGTGC
The DNA here is from genome assembly GCF_023717215.1 of Pseudonocardia sp. DR1-2. NCBI lineage: Bacteria > Bacillati > Actinomycetota > Actinomycetes > Pseudonocardiales > Pseudonocardiaceae > Pseudonocardia > Pseudonocardia sp. DR1-2. The sequence goes on from NZ_JAMQOF010000011.1 coordinate 126,164, forward strand.
CGATCGGCAGGTAGCAGGCCACCGGGCCGGGTGTCGCGGTGGCGAGCGCGCACAGGTGCTCCGACAGCGCGGCGGTCGTCGCGGCCCGGTCGGCGACCGGGCGCCCGCGACGTGCCGCCAGCAGCGTGCGCCGCAGCGACCGCTTGGCGTCAGCGGCTCGTCCACCCTGATCAGGCGACGATCCACCCCTGTCGTCCGCGCGAGCCGTCACGGCTCCAGGCTAGAGCTGTGGCTAGGCTCGCCGACCATGAGCGTGCAGACGTCCAGCGGCACCGGGGCCTTCCGCACCGCCGTCGTCCCGGCGGCGGGTCTGGGCACCCGGTTCCTGCCGACGACCAAGGCCGTGCCGAAGGAGCTGCTCCCCGTCGTCGACACGCCCGGGATCGAGCTGGTCGCCGCGGAGGCCGCCGAGGCCGGCGCACAGCGGCTGCTGATCGTGACCTCCCCGGGCAAGGACTCGGTCGCGGCCTACTTCCGCACCGACGACGAGCTGGTGAAGACCCTGGAGGGCCGCGGCAAGGGCGAGCTGGCGGACAAGGTCCGCCGCGCCCCCGGCCTGCTCGAGGTCGACTCGGTGTACCAGTACGAGCCCAAGGGTCTCGGCCACGCCGTCGCCCAGGCCGGCCCGGCACTGGCCGACGACGAGCAGGCCGTCGCCGTCCTGCTGCCCGACGACCTGGTCCTCCCGACCGGGGTCCTCGCCCGCATGGCGCAGGTCCGCGAGGAGCACGGCGGCAGCGTCCTCTGCGCCTTCGACGTACCGCGCGAGCAGATCTCGGCCTACGGCGTCTTCGAGGTCTCCGACACCGGCGACGACGACGTCAAGCAGGTCCACGGGATGGTCGAGAAGCCCGCCCCGGACGAGGCCCCCTCGACCTTCGCCGCGGCTGGTCGCTACCTGCTCGACCGTGCGATCTTCGACGCGCTGGACCGGATCACCCCCGGCGCGGGCGGTGAGCTGCAGCTGACCGACGCCGTCGCTCTGCTGATCTCCGAGGGGCACCCGGTACACGTCGTCGTGCACCGCGGCGGGCGCCACGACCTGGGCAACCCCGCCGGGTACGCGCGGGCCTACGTCGACTTCATGCTGCAGCACCCGGAGTACGGCGAGGACCTGCGGACCTGGCTGAACGAGCGACTGAAGGACTGAGAGTGCGCACGGTCACCGATCACCTGTCCCGCATCCTGGACGTGGCGGTGCGCCCGGCCCCGGTGCGCGTCGCGATCACCGACGCGCAGGGGCTGCGCAGCGCCGAGGAGGTCGTCGCGGCGCGTCCGCTGCCGGTCTTCGACCAGGCCGCGATCGACGGCTACGCGGTGCGCAGCGTCGACGTGGCCGGGGCGACCGACGCCTCCCCGGTCACCGTCCCGGTGGTGGGCGAGATCGCCGCCGGGTCGCGTCAGCCGCTGCGGCTGCAGCCCGGCCAGGCCGTCCGCGTCGCGGCGGGGGCGCCGCTGCCGACCCTCGCCGACGCCGTCGCACCGCTGGGGTGGACCGACGGCGGCACCGCGCGCCTCACGATCCGCCGCGGCGTGCCGTCGGCCGGCTTCGTGCGCCGGGTGGGGGAGGACGTCCAGTCCGGTGACGTCGCCGTCCGCGAGGGCGACGTCGTCGGATCGGCCCAGGTCGCGATGCTCGCCGCGGCGGGCCGGGACAAGCTGCTGGTGCACCCGCGGCCACGGGTCTCGGTCGTCTCGGTCGGCGACGAGCTGGTGGAGGTGAGCCGCTCGGCGTCGTCCGGGCAGGTCGCCGACGTCTGCTCGCACGCCGTGGTCGCCGCCGCCCGCGAGGCGGGCGCGGAGACCAACCGGCCCCGCACCGTCGGCGGCAGCGCCGCGGAGATCCGTGGCGCCGTGGAGGACCTGCTGCCGGCCTCGGAGATCGTCGTGGTCTGCGGCGCGGGCGGTGGGACGACCGCGGCCGAGGCCAAGAGCGGGCTGGCCGACCTCGGTGGCATCGACGACACCCGCGTCGCGATGCACCCCGGTTCCGCGCAGGGCTACGGCCGGCTCGGCCCGGACGCCGTGCCGGTGTTCCTGTTCCCGTCGCACCCGGCGACCGCGCTGGTGCTGTTCGAGGTGTTCGTCCGGCCGCTGATCCGGCTGGCGCTGGGCCAGGAGCCGATGCGGCGCACCTGGACCGCCCGGCTGACCTCCCCGATCGTCTCCCCGGCCGGGCGCCGGTCCTACATCCCGGCGCGGCTGCTGCGCTCCGACGACGGCGGCGAGCTGCTCGCCCAGCCGCTCGGTGTGTCGGGCACCCACCTGCTGGCCGTGCTGTCCGAGGTCAACGCGCTGGCGGTCATCGACGAGGACGTGACCGAGATGACCGTCGGTGAGCACGTCGAGCTGGTTCCCCGCGGGCGGAACTGAGCCGCGTGCCGCCGTCCGCCGTCCCCGAACCGCCCGGCGGTCACCCCGGCTGGCCCGCCGTCCTCGGACCGCTGCGGGTGCGCGGGCACGAGGTGGGGCTGCGTCCGGTGCGGCTGCGCGACGGCGGTGACTGGGCCCGGATCCGGGTGCGCGACGAGCAGTTCCTGCGTCCCTGGGAGCCGACGACCTACGGCGGGTGGTCCCGCCGCAACTCCGGGGTGGAGTGGCCCGGGCGCTGGTGGCTGCTGCGCGGGGCCGCCCGGCGCGGGCTGTCGCTGCCGTTCGCGATCACCGTCGACGGCGCGATGGCCGGCCACGTCATGGTCGGCAACGTCGTGCGGGAGCCGCTGCTGTCGGGCTACGTCGGTTACTGGCTCGACTCGACCCTGGGCGGGCGCGGGATCACCACCGCGGCCGTCGCGCTCGTCCTCGACCACTGTTTCGGCCCGGTGCGGCTGCACCGCGTCGAGGCCACGGTCCGCCCGGAGAACGTGGCCAGCATCGCGGTGCTCGCCCGGCTCGGGCTGCGCCGCGAGGGACTGCTGCAGCGCTACCTCGACGTCGACGGCGCCTGGCGCGACCACTACGCCTACGCGGTGACCGCCGAGGAGGTCCCGCCGGGTGGTTTCGCGGCCCGGCTGGTGCGGGACGGACGCGCCTCGCGTGCCTGACCCTGCGCAGCGTCCACACCTCGTCTGATCACTCACCGGAGTCACACGTGTACCGCACGTCCCTGGTTTCGCACCGTCCGTCCGAGGGACCACGGCGCGTCGCGACCCGGGTGCGGACGTCCGCCCGATTACGGTGATCGGTGGTGGCGCGGATCGGGGCCGTTCCACCGGGTGGACTGCGCCGGTCGGGGGAGGAGGCAGCCGTGCCCAGCTCTCTGATCTTCGTGGGTCTGGTCGTGCTCTGGCTGCTGATCCTCGTTCCGACCGTCGCCCGGCGTCAGCAGGAAGTGGCCCGGCTCAGTCCGGCGCTGCTGTCCGGGCGGGTGCTGGAACGTCCCGCGCGGCATCGACACCCGGAGGTTCTTGTGACACAGCGATCCGGTCCGACCACGGTCGGCGAGCTGGCGGAGGCGCGGGACGACGTCCCCGCTCCCCGTGAGCGCTCCGACGAGGCCGACCAGTACGCCTACGACGACGTCGAGGACACCGAGATCGACGACGAGCGCCGGGTCCGCGGCCCCGGAGACGTCGACCACGACGACCACCTCGTCGGCCACGACGACGACGCCGATCCCGACGAGCGGGTCCGGTCGGACCGGGAGCGCGACCCCCGGCCCGACGACGACCACGAGCCCGCCGGGCCCGTCGACGCCGACGACGAGCACGGGACCGACGCCGAGCGCCTCGACGAGGTCGACGAGGTCGACGAGGTCGACGAGGAGGGCTGGTCCCGCCCGCCGGCCCGCTACCGCCCCGGCCGCGGGGGCTTCGACCCCGAGGCCGCCGCCGCGGCCGCGCACGCCAAGTACGCGTTCCGGCAGCGCGTCGTCCTCGGTCTGCTGGTCCTGCTGCTCGCCGCCGGTGCGGCCGCGCTGCTGGTCTCGACGGTGTTCTGGTGGGTCACCGGTGTCGTCGGTGCGGGCCTGGTCGGCTACCTGACCTACCTGCGCCGCCAGGTCCGCATCGAGGAGGGCATCCGGGCCCGCCGCGCCGCGCGCCTGGCAGGCACCCGGCAGTCCCCGGCCGCCGACGACCCCGAGCTCGACGAGTGGGCCCACCGCGGCCGCGACGCCTCCGCCGAGGAGCGGGCCGACGACGAGATCCGCGCGACCGCGGCCCCTGTCACCGCGGGCGCCGACGAGGACGACGACTGGACCGCCGACGACGGCGAGCCCACCCGGGTCCGCGGTACCGGCGAGCCGCTGGGCGTGCTCCCGGCCCGCGGACGCACCGTCGAGGGGCCCGTCGGGACCGAGCACGAGTCGTCGCTCCCGCGCCTCGCCGCGGCCCCGCCGCCGCCCGTCCCGGACGGGACGTCGCTGGTCGACGTCGACGCCGAGGAGGAGCCCGACGAGTTCGACACCGGTACCCCCCACCGGCGTGCGGTGGGTGAATAGGGGTCTGTTAGGGTTCTTCAGGTCGGCCCGCGAGGGCGGGCCTGAGACACCTGGGGCTGTAGCGCAGTTGGTAGCGCGTCTCGTTCGCATCGAGAAGGTCAGGGGTTCGATTCCCCTCAGCTCCACCACCACACGGCCGGACCCGACGGGTCCGGCCGTTCGTCGTTGCGGGGCCCCGGTCGCTGCGGATGCACAGGGGTATCGCGAGATCCTCTCGTCAATCGTGACGATCTTCGTGGAACGGCGCCCGTCCCGCCTGGATCCGCGTGATCGCGAACCGCATACTCGTCCGGGTGACCGAATCCCCCGACGGTCGTCCCCTCGACTCCCCGGAACTGTTCTGCCGTGACTTCGCCGCGGTGCTCGACGCCCGCGGCGTGTCCGTCCGTGAGGCCGCCGAACGCTCGAACTGGAGCAAGAGCGCGATCGGCAACGCCCGCACGGGACCCCGCCTGCCCCGCGGCGACCTGGTGACGACGGTCCTCGCCGCCGTGGGAGTACCCGCGCCGGAGGTGCGGGAGTGGGCGCGCCGGCACGCGGCGCTGGCCGCGGCCCCCGCAGCGCCCTCGTCGCCCACCACGGCTCCGGCGACGCTCTCGGCGACCGTCTCCGCGGACGTCGCGGCACCGGCGACGAGAGCGCCCGCGGCCCGGGACGCGACGGAGACCCCGCGAACAGGCGGGACGGAACCGACGGGCGCGGCCGCCGGGGGGACGGAACCGACGGGCGCCGAGGACCCGAGGGGGCGTCCGGCGCGGGCGGTGGTCGTCGCCGTCCTGGCCACGGCCCTGGTCGCGGGCGGTGCCGGCTGGCTCGCCGCCCGGGCCCTCGGAGCGCCGGCCGCGGCGTCGGCGGGGCCGGCCGTCGTCACGGTGCAGAACAAGGTCGCGCTCGGCGCGGAGGATCTCGTCGAGGACTCCGGGCCCGCCTACCTGTCGTCACGGGCGATCGCGTTCTGCGGCTCCCGGGGCTGCAAGGAGGACGGCACCGACGTCGTCAGCGGGGCGCTGCTGCCCGCGACCTGCACGGTCGTCGGCGAGCGGATGTGGAACTACAACCTCGACTCGCCCGCCGCGCACAACCCGCACCGGGTCGAGTCCGCGCTCTGGTACCGCGTGACCTGGCCGGACGGGCGCTCCGGCTACCTCTCGGAGGTGTACCTGGATCCGGGGTCCCGTGGCGGGCTCGGACTCCCGGCCTGCGGTTGATATCACCCTCACGGCCTATTGATGAGCCTAACCTAACCTGATGGTCTACGACCGCGCCGGCGAGGGACGCCGCCGTGGAGGTGGCGACGATGGTGCGGGCACGAGTGGTCGGACTGATCGCGACGGCGCTGGCGGTCGTCGTCCTGGCGGGGTGCGGTGGTGCGCCCGCGCCCGCCGCGGCACCCACCGGGGCGACGATCGAGCACCGCTACGGCAGCACGACGGTCCCGGCGCAGGTCGAGCGGGTCGCGACGGTCGGCTGGAACGATCAGGACTTCGTGCTGGGGCTCGGGGTCGTCCCCGTCATGACCCGCTCCTGGTTCGACGCCTACTGGACCTTTCCGTGGGTACGGGCCGTGACGAAGGGCGCCGAGGTCCCGCAGTCCGGCGAGGACGGCATCGACCTGGAGGCCGTCGCCGCGAGCAGGCCGGACGTGATCATCGCGATCTACGAGGACATCGACGAGGACATGTACCGCACGTTGTCCGCGATCGCGCCGACCGTCGTGCAGTCGGCGGCGTACCCGCCGGAGAAGACCCCGTGGGACGTGCAGCTGCTCACCACGGGGAGGGCCATCGGCCGGGAGGACCTCGCCGAGCAGCGCGCCGCCCAGGTCCGGGACCGGATCGCCGCGGTCCGCGCCGCCCACCCGTCGTTCGCCGGGAAGGTGCTCGTCGAGGACTTCGGTCCGGAGAACGGCGGGCACTACCTGATCCCCGCGGGCGACCCGCGGCGCGCGCTGTTCGACGCGCTCGGGTTCGCGACGCAGGAGCACTCCGGCGACGTGAGCGAGGAACGGCTGGACCTGCTCGACCGCGACGTGCTGTTCGTCAACGGCGCGACCGAGCAGCAGATGACGGCGTCGGTGCCGTTCGCCCGCCTCGGCGTCGTCCGCGAGGGCCGCACGCTCTACACGACGTTCTCCGACCCCCTGGGCGGCGCGCTGTCCTACGGCGGCCCGGACGCGCTGCTCCACGCGATCGACCGGCTGGAACCGCAGCTCGCCGCCGCGACGACCCGCTGACCGCTCAGGCGGTGTGGGTCAGGGTCGCGGCGACCCCGGTCGCAGCGACCAGCACCAGCACCTCCACCGCCGCCCACACCAGCACCGGCAGCCGCCCGGCGCGCAGCCGGGCCCGCGTCGCGCCGCCCAGCGCGGCGGCGCAGGCCAGCAGCACGACCTTGGTGAGGACGACCGCGCCGTAGGCCGTCGTGACCAGGTCGGTGGGGGAGGACAGCCGCGCGGTGGCGGCGAGCAGCCCGGTCACCCCCAGCACGACGACGGCGGCGAGCGCGAGCCGGGAGAACCGGGGCACCGCGACGGTGCGCACGTCGGCGTCGCGGGCGGTGACCAGCAGCGCGCCGAGCCCGCCCACCCACAGCAGCGCCGCCGCGACGTGGGCGACGACCGCCGGCACCGCGTACGCCGCGACCGTCGACGCCGCGGTGTGCCCGGTCGCCGCGGGCGCCGCCGCCGCGACGACGACCACCAGCAGCGCCAGCACCGCGGGCCCCGGACCGGCGCCCGGCCGGGCCGGTCGCGACCCGGCGACGCCGACCAGCGCGAGCACCGCGGCCAGCGCCACCACCTGGCCGGTCCCGGCACGCGGACCGGCCAGGAACTGCAGCAGGTCCGGGCCGCGCACGTCGGCGAGCCCGCGCCCGGACACGACCGCGCCCCGGACGAACGTCTCGACCAGCAGCACCCCGAGCCAGAGCGGCGCGACGGTCGTCAGGACCCGGTCGGCGCCGGGAACCCGGTCGGGGGCGAGCAGCGTGACCAGCGCCGCACCCGCCGCGACCACAGCGGCCAGGTCCGCCGCGGCCCGTACGACGGTCTGGGCCAGGTCGAGCGCGACGCCGTCCGGCCCGATGCCACCGCCACCGGTGAGCCCGGCGACGCCGACCGCGGCCCCCACCAGCACCGCGACCCACCCGGCGACCGCGGGCGCGGGCTCGCGGACCGGGTCGCCCAGGACGCCGCCGCCGGGGGAGGTCCCGTCGATGGTCAGGCCCGCGACCGGCGCAGCGCGAACACGGCCCCGGCCCCGATCACGACGACGGCGAGCACCACCCACGGCCAGACCGGGGCGCCGCCGTCGTCGGCCGCGGTGGGGACGGTCCGGGGCGCGGTCTCCGGTGCGGCGGCCGTCGGGGCCCCGGAGGCGGGCGCCGGGGTGGTGGCGGCCGCACCCGGCCCGGGGGAGGTCAGGGTGAACGGCACCGTGCCCGAGACGGGGTGGCCGTCGTCGGAGACCACCCGGTAGGTGACCGTGTAGGCGCCGGCCGCACCGAGCGGGCGCAGCGGCACGGTGAGGGTGTCGCCGTCGCCGGTGGCGGGGCCCGCCGCGTAGTCGGTGCCGCCGGGGCCGGCCACCGAGACGGTGGCGTCGGCGGCCGCGATGTCCTCGGAGAACGTCAGCGACACCGATGTCGGCGCGGTGCCGACCTGCGCGTTCGCGGCGGGGCTGCTGGACTCGAGCTCGGTGTGCGCCCAGGCCGGTGCGGCCCCGGCGACGAGGGCGAGGAGCACGGCGGGGAGGGCGACCGCGAGGCGGCGGAGAACGGGGCTCACGCCGGGTTGGTCGTCGCACCGCCCGCCGGAGTTCCGGGCGTCACCCGGACGGAGCAGATCAGCGCCAGGACGGCAGCCACAGCTCGGCCTGCCAGTGCGCCGCGGTGATCGGGTCGCCGACCAGGATCGGCCACAGCCACACGAAGTTGACCCCGATCAGCGCCACCCACGTCGCGACGACGAGCAGCCCGTTGCGGCGACGGCGCGCGCTCATCCGCGAGTGGCCCAGCATCTGCCCCATCGCCAGCACGACGCCCAGGACCAGGAAGGGCACCACCGGCATCATGTAGAAGAAGTACATCTGCCGGTCGATGTTGAAGAACCACGGGACGAACCCGGCCGCGTAGCCGACGAGCACCGCCGTCCACCGCCAGTCGACCCGGGTCACCGCCCGCCACAGCCCCCAGAGCAGCACCGGGATAGCCGGCCACCACAGCGCCGGGGTGCCGATCAGCATCACCGCGGAGACGCAGTCGGTCTCCCCGCAGCCGGTCGCGTCGTCGGCGTAGCGGTAGAGCATCGGCCGCAGCCCCATCGGCCAGGTCCAGGGCTTGGACTCCCAGGGGTGCGCCCCGGCGGACTGGGTCGTCAGGTTCTCGTGGAAGGCGAGGACCTGGCCGTGGTAGTACCAGAGCGACCGCAGCGCGTCGGGCACCCAGGCGAACGCCCCGCCGGTGCCGATCTCCCGGCCCACCTCGTGGCGGTCGATGCCGGTCTCGCTGCCGAACCACGCCCACCAGGACCCGACGTAGGTCAGCACCGGGATCAGGACGAGCGCCCACAGCGCGGGGGCGACGTCGCGCACCATCGTCCCCACCCACGGCCGGGCGACCCCGGCGCGGCGGCGCACCGAGACGTCCCACAGCACGCACAACAGCCCGAACGCGGCGATGTAGTAGACGCCGTTCCACTTCACCGCACACGCCAGCCCGAGCGAGACGCCCGCGGTCAGCCGCCACCAGCGCACACCCCAGCGCGGGCCCCACACGGTGTCGCCGACCCGCCCCTCGGCGACGACGCGCGCCATCCGGGCGCGGACGTCGTCGCGGTCGGCGAGCAGCGCGGCGAACGCGGCCACCACGAACAGCGCGGAGAAGACGTCGAGCATCCCCATCCGCGACTGCACGTGCGACAGCCCGTCGGCGCACAGCAGCAGCCCGGCGAGCCCGCCCAGCGCCGTGGAGCGGGTCAGGCGCCGTCCGGCCCGGACGACGAGCAGCACGGTGAGCACCCCGGCCAGCGCGGCCGAGACCCGCCAGCCGACGCCGTCGTAGCCGAAGACCATCTGGCCCAGCGCTATCAGCTGTTTCGCCAGCGGCGGGTGGACGATCTTCTCGTAACCGGGGTTGCTCTCCACCCCGCCGTTGCGGACCATGTCCCAGGCCTGCGGGACGTAGTGCTTCTCGTCGAACACGGGGGTGCCGCGGTCGGTGGGCTCGCCCAGGTCGTAGAACCGCAGCAGCGCCGCGACCAGCACCACGCCCGCGGTGACCAGCCAGCCCGTCAGCCGGTCCGAGGGTGGCGGCGCGCCGAGCCGCGCGGCCGGGCCGGGATCGGCGCGGCGCAGCGGTGGCGGGGTGCCCCGCGGGGTCAGACCGGGTTCGGGTGCCGCTCCGGCGACCCGGCTCCCGGCATCGGCGCTCGTGGTGGCCATCGCGTCCGATCGTAGGCTGGCCGACGTGACTCCCGCCCCCGACTCCACGCCCGACACGGCGACGACGACCGGTCGCCTGGTCCTGGCCGCGACCCCGCTGGGCGACCCGCGGGACGCGTCGCCGCGGCTGCGGGAGCTGATCGCCACCGCCGACGTCATCGCCGCCGAGGACACCCGCCGGTTCCGGACCCTCGCCGCGGCGCTGCCGGTCACCTACACCGGCCGCATCGTCAGCCACTACGACGCCGTCGAGGCCGAGCGGCTGCCCGGCCTGCTGTCCGCGGTCCGCGACGGCGCGACCGTGCTGGTCGTGTCCGACGCCGGCATGCCCGCCGTCTCCGACCCGGGCTACCGGCTCGTCGCCGCGGCCGCCGCGGAGGACCTCCCGGTCACCTGCGCGCCCGGCCCGTCCGCGGTGACCACGGCACTGGTCCTGTCCGGGCTGCCGTGCGAGCGGTTCTGCTTCGACGGCTTCCCGCCGCGCCGCTCCGGCGAGCGCCGCCGGTGGCTGGAGACCCTGCGCGACGAGCGCCGCGCCGTGGTGTTCTTCGAGTCGCCGCGGCGGACCGCGGACACCCTCGCCGATGCCGTCGCGGTACTGGGCGAGACCCGGCGTGCCGCGGTGTGCCGGGAGCTGACCAAGACCCACGAGCAGGTCGTGCGCGGCACCCTGGCCGAGCTGCACACCTGGGCCACCTCCGGCGACGTGCTCGGGGAGGTGACCGTGGTGCTGGCCGGCGCCGAGGCCCGGGAGGCGCCGCCGGTCGAGTCGCTGGTCGACGCCGTCCGGGAACGCACCGACGACGGCGAGCGTCTCAAGGACGCCGTCGCCGCCGTCGCCGAGGCCGCGGGCGTGCCGAAGCGGGACCTCTACAACGCGACCCTCGCCGCCCGGGACTGACACCGCACCCCGCGCGCTGTCGCCGCACCCGTCGCGGCGGGTGCGACGGCCCCCGGTGGGGTGCGACGGCGGGCAGGGCGGGGCGAGCGGGCGGTCAGGCCGTCGCGGGGGTGCGCGTCGGGATCGCCCGCATGACGGGCTCGACGTAGCGGGCGGCGATCGGGCCGAGCACCGCCATGATCAGCACGTACGCCGTGGCCAGCGCGGACAGTTCGGCGGGCACGGCGGCGTAGCCGACGGCCAGCCCGGCGATGACGATCGAGAACTCCCCGCGGGCGATCAGCGCGGCCCCGGCGCGGGCCCGGCCCATCCGCCCGATCCGTGCGCGCTTCGCCGCCCACCAGCCCGTCGCGTACTTGGTCGCGGCCGTCGACACGGCGAGCACGAGCGCCCAGCCGAGCACCGGCGGGATGGCCCGCGGGTCGGTCGACAGCCCGAACACCACGAAGAACACCGCGGCGAACAGGTCCCGCAGCGGCTCCAGCAGCTTCGTCGCGTTCTCCGCGGTCGAGCCGGAGATCGCGATGCCCAGCAGGAACGCGCCCACCGCGGCGGACACCTGCATGGCCTGGGCGAACCCGGCGACCAGCAGCGCGGCGCCGAGCACCTTGAGCAGGAACACCTCGCGGTCGTCGGAGTCTACGACGGCCGAGACGTAGCGGCCGTAGCGCAGGGCCACGACCAGCACCACCGAGATCACCGCGAGCGACACCGCGACCGCACTGATCCCTCCCCACAGCGTCACCCCGAGCAGCAGCGCCGTGAGGATCGGCAGGTAGAGCGCCATCACCAGGTCCTCGAAGACCAGCACCGACAGCACCACCGGCGTCTCCCGGTTGCCGAGCCGGCCCAGGTCCGACAGCACCTTCGCGACGATCCCGGAGGAGGAGATGTAGGTGACCCCGCCCAGCACCATCGCCCCGACCGCGCCCCAGCCCAGGACCAGCGCGACGGCGACGCCGGGCGCGGCGTTGAGCACGATGTCCACGATCCCGGCCGTCCAGGACCGGCGCAGCCCCGTGACCAGCTCGACCGCGGAGTACTCGAGCCCGAGCAGCAGGAGCAGCAGGACGACGCCGACCTCGCCGGCCAGCGAGGTGAAGTCGCCGATGTCGCCCAGCGGGATGACGCCGCCCGCCCCGAACGCGAGGCCGCCGAGCAGGTAGAGCGGGATGGGGGACAGGCCGATCCGTTGGGCGAGCCTGCCGAGCAGGCCGAGCCCGAAGAAGACGGCGCCGAGTTCGAGCAGTTCGAGTGCGGTGTGGTCCACGGCTACCGGGGCGGCCTCAGCCGCGCGCGAGGATGTCGGCGGCCTGCTCCAGCTTCTCGGCCGTCCCGACGGCGATCACGATGTCCCCGGCCGCCAGCACGTGGTCCGGCGTCGGCGACGGGATCACCTGGCCCGCGCGCATGATCGCGACCACCGACACCTGGGTGCGGGTGCGCAGCGCGGTGTCGCCGAGCGGGCGGCCGTCGAACGGGCTGTTGAGCTTGATCGGCATCTTGCGGGTGGTGATGCCCGGGAGGTCCGCGTGCTCGTCCTTCAGCTGGTTGACCAGCTGCGGGGCGCCGAGCAGGTTCGCCAGGGCGCCCGCCTCCTCGGTGGTCAGCGGCAGCTCCGCGACGCAGGCGTCCGGGTCGTCGGCACGGGAGAGGATCAGGTCGATCTTCCCGTCGCGGTGCGCGATGACCCCGACCCGGCGGCCGCTGCGCAGCTCGATCTCCTTCCGCACCCCGATCCCGGGCAGCGGCGTCACGTCGACGTTCACCCCTGCAACGGTACGCCGCGCACACCGGCCGTCGGAAACACGCTCGTGACCGGCGCCGCCGAATGACCGGGCCCGCCCGGGGGTAGCCGAGGATCATGCCTTCGGACCTGCCCCCGCACGTGATCGTGCTGTTCGGCGCCACCGGCGACCTGGCGAAACGCAAGCTCTTCCCGGGTCTGCTCCACCTGCAGAACGAGGGGCTGCTCCCCGAGGACTTCCGGGTCATCGGGTCCGGCCGGCACTCGCCCGGCTCCGACGACGAGTTCCGCGACCGCATCCGCGGCGCCCTGTCCGACGACACCGGCTGGGACGACTTCGCGGCGCGGCTGAGCTTCGTCGTCTCCGACGCCGACGACGGCGCCGACCTCGCCGACGCGGTGCGGCGCGCGGAGAAGGACCTCGGCTCCGACGACGTGCGCCGGCTCGTCTACCTCTCCGTGCCGCCGACCGCGATGACCCCGATGGTCGCGATGCTGGGGGAGACCGGCATCGCCGAGCGCTCCCGGCTGGTGCTGGAGAAGCCGTTCGGCACCGACCTGGAGTCCGCGAAGGAGCTGAACGCGGGCCTGAAGGACGTCTACGACGAGGCCGACATCTTCCGCATCGACCACTTCCTCGGCAAGGAGTCGGTGCAGAACATCCTCGCCCTGCGCTTCGCCAACGGTCTGTTCGAGCCGGTGTGGAACCGCCAGAACATCCGCTACGTGCAGATCGACGTCCCCGAGGAGATCGGGATCGAGGGCCGGGCGTCGTTCATGGAGTCCACCGGCACGTTCCGCGACATGATCTCCACGCACCTGTTCCAGATCCTCGGGTTCGTCGCGCTGGAGCCGCCGCACGAGATCGCGCCGGACGCGCTGCACGCGGAGAAGGCGAAGGTGTTCGGATCGATCCGGCCGCTCGACCCGTCGCGGGTGGTGTTCGGCCAGTACGCCTCCTACCGCGACGAGGAGGGCGTCGCCGACGACTCAGAGTCCGAGACGTTCGTCGCGCTGGAGACCTACGTCGACAACTGGCGCTGGTTCGGCGTCCCGTTCTTCCTGCGCACCGGCAAGGCGATGGGCGCGACCCGGCGCACCGTGACGATCGGCTTCGACGAGCCGGCGCTGACCATGTTCCCGGGCGGGTCGTTCACGGGCGACGCCCACGACGGGCCGCCCACCGAGCTCGTGATCGAGCTGGCCGACCAGGTGTCGGCCGAGCTCGACGTCCGGGCGAAGGTCCCCGGCCCGGAGCTGAAGGTCGGCCGCGGCCGGATGCGGCTGGACCTCGACAGCGTCGGTGACCCCGACGACGCCCTGGAGGCCTACGAGCGGCTGCTCCTCGACGTCATGAAGGGGGACCGCACGCTGTTCACCACCACCGAGGAGGTCGAGCGGCTCTGGGAGCTGTGCGACCCGGTCCTCGCCGACCCGCCGCGGACGCAGACCTACTCCGACGGGTCCTGGGGCCCGCAGGACGCACTCGACCTGCCCGGCCCGCGCGGCTGGCGGGTGCCGGAGTGAGCCCCTCGCGCAGCGAGCGCTACCTCCCGATCGCCGAGCACGGGATCATCGGCGACCTGCGCTCCGCGGCGCTCGTCGGCACCGACGGCACCGTCGACTGGTTCTGCCCGGGCCGGTTCGACGCGCCCAGCGTCTTCGCCTCGCTGCTCGACGCCGACCGCGGCGGCCACTGGAGGCTCGCGCCGTGCGTCGACGAGACCCAGCTCGCCAGCCAGCAACAGTTCTACTACCCCGACTCCAACATCCTCATCACCCGCTTCCTCACCGCCGACGGCATCGTCGAGGTGCAGGACCTCATGGTGGTGCTGCGCCCGCACGACCCCGACCACCGCCAGCGGCTCGTCCGCCGGGTGACCGGGGTCCGCGGGTCGGTGCCGATGACCGTCGAGGTGGTCCCGCGACCCGACTACGCCCGGGAGACCCCAAAGGTCGAGAGCGCGGGCGCCGGCATCCGGTTCACCGGCAGCGGCGTCACCCTGGACCTGACGTCGTCGGTGGAGCTGGAGATCACCGACCACGCCGCGGGCGCGGAGTTCCGCACCGCCGAGGGCCGCACCGAGGTGTTCGTGCTGGAGGTGGACGCGACCGGGGAGCCCACCCCCTGCGACGACGCCGCGGAGGCCCTGTTCACCGGGACCGTCTCGTTCTGGAAGGACTGGCTGGCGCACTCGTCGTACACGGGGCGGTGGCGCGAGCGCGTCCACCGCTCCGCGCTCACCCTCAAACTGCTCACCCACGAGCCGACCGGCGCGGTGATCGCGTCGCCGACGATGGGGCTGCCCGAGCAGCTGGGCGGCGAGCGGAACTGGGACTACCGCTACGTCTGGATGCGCGACGCCGCGTTCACCCTCTACGCGCTGCTGCGGCTCGGGTTCACCGAGGAGGCGGGCGCGTTCATCGGCTGGCTGTCGGGCCGGTTCGGGAGCACCCGCGACGGGGACCAGGGTCCGCTGCGCGTGATGTACACGATCGACGGCGACGAGACCCCCGACGAGGTCGAGCTCGACCACCTCGACGGCTACCGCGGCTCGCGCCCGGTGCTGGCCGGCAACGGCGCCGCGGACCAGCTGCAGCTCGACATCTACGGCGAGATCATCGACTCGGTCTACCTGTACGACAAGTACGGCGACGGCGTCGGCCACGAGGACTGGACGAACCTCTGCACGATCCTCGACTGGCTGCGCGAGCACTGGGACTCCCCGGACGAGGGCATCTGGGAGACCCGTGCGGGCCGCCAGGACCACGTGTTCTCCCGGCTCATGTGCTGGGTCGCGGTCGAGCGGATGATCCGGATGGCGCGCCGGCGCGGCCTACCCGGCGACGTCGGGGCCTGGACCACCACCCGCGACGAGATCTACCACCAGATCATGGACCGCGGCTGGGACCCCGACGTGGGGCCGCGCGGGTCGTTCGTGCAGCGCTACGGCGCGACCACGCTGGACGCCTCGGTGCTGCTCATGCCGATGGTGAAGTTCTGCGCGCCCACCGAGCCGCGGTTCCTGGCGACCCTGGACGCGATCAACGACGACCTCGTCGTCGACACCCTGGTGTTCCGCTACGACGTCGAGGACTCGCCGGACGGTCTCGACGGCGAGGAGGGCACGTTCTCGATGTGCTCGTTCTGGAACGTCGAGGCGATGACCAGGGCCGGCCGCCTGGAACAGGCCCGGATCGCGCTGGAGAAGATGTTCTCCTACGGCAACCACCTGGGCCTCTACGCCGAGGAGATCGGCCTGACCGGGGAGCAGCTGGGGAACTTCCCGCAGGCGTTCACGCACCTGTCGCTGATCAGCTCCGCGATCAACCTGGACCGGGCGCTGGGGTGAGGCCGTTCAGCGGGTGAACAGGCAGGACTCGTAGAGCCGGACCCCGTGGCGCAGGGCCTGCTCGCGGGTCACGGGGCTCTCCGGGTCCAGCCAGGCCAGCACGATCTCGCCCATCCCGCCGAGGCAGAAGTGCCCGGCGACGCGCAGGTCGTCGGGCTCGATCCGGGTGTCGGCGGCGCCGCTGACCATCAGCTCGGCGAAGCCGCGGTTGGCGCTGCGGCGGCGCGCGAGCAGCGCAGGACAGCCGACCGCGTCGACCAGCGCCACGACCCGGCGCGGGTCGCGGTCGACGTCGTCGAACCACGCGGTGAGGGCGGCCCTGATCTGGGCGGCCGGGTTCGGGGCCGCCGACTGCACCGCGGCCATCGTGGCGGCGGCGCGCTCGTCGACGACGTGGTCGAACACCGCACACCCGAGCTCCACGCCCGAGGCGAACTCCGCCGCGGCGGAGGCGGGCAGCCCGGCCCGTTCCGCGGCCGAGGAGGGGTCGATGGCGGGCCACCCGCCGTCCACCCACTGCTGCAGGGCCGCGTCGAGGAGTGCCTCGCGGTCCCGTTCACCCCGGTCCATGGGCGCCACTATGACACCAGCAGGGGGAACGACACCCGTCTCCGCGAGCTATCCCCATCTTTGGTGATGTGCCGCCGCAGAACGGGATGGCGACGGTGAATACGCTGGAGGGCATGAGTAAAGCCGTGCTGACCGCCGTGGCGTGGCCCTACGCCAACGGCCCCCGGCACATCGGCCACGTGTCCGGCTTCGGTGTGCCCTCCGACGTGTTCGCCCGGTACCGGCGGATGGCGGGGGACCGGGTGCTGATGGTGTCCGGCACCGACGAGCACGGCACCCCGATCCAGGTCCAGGCCGACGCCGAGGGGCTGACCCCGCGCCAGCTCGCCGACAAGTACAACGGCGTGATCACCGACGACCTGCAGGGTCTCGGGCTGAGCTACGACCTGTTCACCCGGACCACGACGTCGAACCACTACCGCGTCGTGCAGGACATGTTCACCGCGCTGTACAAGAACGGCTACGTCGTCCCGAAGACGCAGCTGGGCGCGATCAGCCCGTCCACCGGCCGCACCCTGCCCGACCGCTACATCGAGGGCACCTGCCCGATCTGCGGCTACGACGGCGCCCGCGGCGACCAGTGCGACAACTGCGGCAACCAGCTCGACCCGGCCGACCTCAGGAACCCGCGCTCGCGGATCAACGGGGAGACGCCGAAGTTCGTCGAGACCGAGCACTTCTTCCTCGACCTGCCCGCCTTCTCCGAGGCGCTCGGCAGCTGGCTGTCGACCCGCACCGACTGGCGCCCCAACGTGCTCAAGTTCTCCGCCAACCTGGTGGAGAACCTCAAGCCGCGCGCCATCACCCGCGACCTGGAGTGGGGCGTGCCCGTCCCGCTCGACCTCTGGTCGGACAACCCGCTCAAGAAGATCTACGTCTGGTTCGACGCCGTCATCGGCTACCTGTCCGCCTCGGTGGAGTGGGCCCGCCGCGGCCCGGACCCGGACGCGTGGAAGCAGTGGTGGACCGACCCGGCCGCCGAGGCCTTCTACTTCATGGGCAAGGACAACATCACCTTCCACTCGGTGATGTGGCCGGCGATCCTGCTCGGGCAGAACGGCGCGGGCGACCGCGGCGGCGAGCCGGGGCCGTACGGGACGCTCGACCTGCCCAGCGAGGTCGTGTCCTCGGAGTACCTGACGATGAGCGGGTCGAAGTTCTCGACCAGCCGCGGCACCGTCATCTACGTCGGCGACTTCCTGCGCGAGTTCGGGCCGGACGCGCTGCGCTACCACATCGCCGTCGCCGGGCCGGAGAACCAGGACGTCGACTTCACCTGGGACGAGTTCGTCCGCCGGGTGAACTTCGAGCTGGCCAACGAGTGGGGCAACCTGGTCAACCGGTCCATCTCGATGGCCCACAAGAACGTGGGCGCGGTCCCCACGCCGACGGCGCCGCAGCAGGCCGACGCCGAGCTGCTCGCGTACTCGCGGGCCGGGTTCGACACCGTCGGCGGGCTGCTCGCGCGGAACCGGTTCAAGCAGGCCGCGGGTGAGGCGATGCGCGTGGTCACCGCCGCGAACCGGTACCTGTCCGACCAGGAGCCGTGGAAGCGCAAGGACGACCCGGAGCGCCGGGACACGATCCTGCACACCGCGCTCCAGGTCGTGCAGGACGCCAACACCCTGCTGACCCCGTTCCTGCCGCACGCGGCGCAGAAGGTGCACGAGGCGCTCGGTGGTACCGGGGTGTGGGCCGCGCAGCCGGAGAAGACGACCGTCGACGACCTCGGCGACGGCCCCGCCTACCCGGTCCTCACCGGCGACTACGCCGCCGAGCAGGCCCACTGGGGGTCGACGCCGATCGAGGTGGGACGCCCGCTGGCCAAGCCGTCGCCGATCATCGCCAAGCTCGCGCCCGAGCTGGGGGAGACCGGACCGGAGTGGGCCCCGGTCCAGAAGTGAGCGGACACGGCCGCCGGCCGCGTCCCGAGCCGCCGGAGCCGCTCGCCGCGCCGACGATCGACAGCCACACCCACCTCGACGCGTGCGGCTGCGAGACCGACGCCGACGTCGTCGCCGCGATGGACCGGGCGGCGGCGGTCGGCGTCGTCGGCGCGGTCACCATCGCCGACGACCTCGACGGCGCGCGGTTCGCCGTCCGCGCCGCGCACGCCGACGACCGGGTGTGGGCGGCCGTCGCGCTGCACCCCACCCGGACGGCACGGGTACCGGCCGCCGACCTCGCCGAGATCGAGCGGCTGGCCGCCGACGACCGTGTCGTGTCGATCGGCGAGACCGGCCTGGACTACTACTGGGACCACAGCCCGCCCGCCGCGCAGCAGGACGCGTTCCGCTGGCACATCGGGCTGGCCAAGCGCACCGGCAAGCCGCTGATGATCCATGACCGGGACGCCCACGACGACGTCCTGCGCATCCTCCGCGAGGAGGGCGCCCCGGACACCGTCGTCTTCCACTGCTTCTCCGGCGACGCCGCGATGGCCCGGGAGTGCGCCGACGCCGGGTACGTCCTGTCCTTCGCCGGGCCCGTCACCTTCAAGAACAACCACGAGCTGCGCGCCGCGGCGGCGCTGGTGCCCGCCGGGCAGTACCTCGTGGAGACCGACGCGCCGTTCCTCACCCCGCACCCGCACCGCGGCCGCGCCAACGAGCCCTACGTGCTGCCGTGGACCGTGCGGGGGATCGCCGCGACCCGCGGGGAGTCCGAGGCCCTGGTCGCCGAGACGGCCCGCCGCAACGCCGAACGGATCTTCCGGCTGCGCACAACCGATTGACGCCGTCCGCCGTGACGAGTGGCGGGGTTGTCGTCACTCACCGTCGACCACCGTCCGCTCGTCGCCACGCGCGCGTCGGAAACGCTGCGCCGGGTCACGGTCCGCTAACGTCCGTCGTCGTACCCGCCGGGACGGGGTCGCTCCCCCGACCCGCGGGACGACGACCGGTCCGCTCCCCAGCGACGGTTCCGCTCCCCGGCACCGCGCCGGTCGTCGTTCCCGCAGGTCATGGCCCTTCCCGGACAGCCGAGCCCCCGGGAAGTCATGTCTTCGCGTCACGCCGCACCGCTCGCCGACGACGAGCTCACGCGACCGCTCCCCGTCATCGCGCCCGCCGGTCTCGCCGGCGACGAGGCCGGGTACGTCACCTACGAGGGCCGTCACCGCACCGCCGGTGCCCGCTCCCGGGCCGGGGTCCGGACGGCCGCTGCGGCCGCGCTGTTCTCGGTCCCCACCGGCGGCCTCGCCGCCGCGGTGCTCACCGCCCCGGCCGAGCAGCCCGCCCGGGAGCTCCAGGCCGGGCTCGCCGCGAACGCCACCGACCTCGGCACGGCGTCGATGAACCTCGACCGGCCCTCCTCGCCCGCGTCGTTCGCCCCGGTCGCCGCCCCGACCACCGGCTCGGACATCGTGAACGCCCAGATCGTCGAGTCGCAGAAGCTCCCGGCGCCGGAGCAGGAGGTGCAGGACCCGTCGCTCGACGAGGGCACCCGCACCGTCGTCGACCCGGGCCGCGAGGGCGCCCGCAGCATCATCTGGCGGGTCACCTACGACCAGGGCCGCGAGATCGCCCGCGAGCGCGTCGGCGCCGGTCAGGACACCCCGGCCATGCCGCGCGTCGTCAAGGTCGGCACCAAGAAGAAGGTCGAGGAGACCGTCGAGAAGGCCGCCGCGAAGGCGAAGTCCTCGGCGCCCGCGGTCTCGAACGGCGCGACCTGGGACAAGCTGGCCAAGTGCGAGTCCGGCGGCAACTGGGCGATCAACACCGGCAACGGCTACCAGGGCGGGCTGCAGTTCAACAAGCAGACCTGGCAGGCCTACGGCGGCGGGCAGTACGCCCCGACCGCGGACCAGGCCTCCCGCGAGGAGCAGATCGCGGTCGCGGAGAAGGTCAAGGACGACCGCGGCGGCTACAGCGCCTGGCCGTCCTGCTCCTCCAAGCTCGGCCTGAGCTGATCCCGCACGCACCCCGCCCGGGGTGCCCGGCGAGAATGGTGCCGTGAGCGACCACGGGACCGACGGCGGCCGGAGCCGGAGCATCGACGCCGACGGCGACCGGAGCCGGACCACCGCCACCGCCCGCCTGCTGGGCCCGGCCGACGTCCGGGTGCTGGCCGAGCGGCTCGGTCTGCGCCCCACCAAGAAGCTCGGCCAGAACTTCGTCCACGACGCCAACACCGTCCGCCGGATCGTGAAGTCCGCCGGTGTCGACGGCGACGACGTCGTCCTCGAGGTCGGCCCCGGTCTCGGCTCGCTCACCCTGGCGCTGCTGCCGGTCGCGGCCCGGGTGCACGTCGTCGAGATCGACCCGGTGCTGGCCGGGCTGCTCCCCGCCACCGTCGCTGAGCGCGCCCCCGAGCTGGCCGGTCGCCTCACCGTGACCGGGGCCGACGCCATGCGGGTCGGCGCGGACCGGCTCGCGGCCGACGCCGGGCCCGGTGCGGCGCCGCCCACCGCGATCGTCGCGAACCTGCCCTACAACGTCGCGGTGCCGGTGATCCTGCATCTGCTCGCCGAGCTGCCGTCGCTGCGGACCGGGCTGGTCATGGTGCAGGCGGAGGTCGCCGACCGGCTCGCCGCCGGACCCGGCTCGCGCGAGTACGGCGCCCCCAGCGCCAAGCTCGCCTGGTACGCGGCCGCCCGCCGGGCCGGGCCGGTGCCGCGCGCGGTGTTCTGGCCGGTCCCCGGCGTCGACTCCGGGCTGCTGGCCTTCACCCGGCACGACCCGCCCGCCGACGCCGACCGGGCGGCGACCTTCGCGGTCGTCGACGCGGCCTTCGCACAGCGCCGCAAGGTGCTGCGGGGAGCACTGTCGGGCTGGGCCGGCTCGGCCGCGGCGGCCGAACAGGCCCTGCGCGCCGCGGGGGTCGACCCCACCGCCCGCGCCGAGACCCTGGCGGTGTCCGACTTCGCCCGGATCGCCCGGAACCGCCCGGCTGGGCACCCTCCCACCCGACCGGACCGTGCCGGGGGCGGCGCATGATGGCGTGGTGACGCGGTCGAGGGAACAGGTGGTCAGCGCCGACGGGACGAACCCGTGGCCCGCGCTGTGGGCGCTGGTGATCGGGTTCTTCATGATCCTGGTCGACGCCACCATCGTCACCGTCGCGACGCCCGCGCTCCTGACCTCGCTGGACGCCGACGTGAACTCCGTCGTCTGGGTGACCAGCGCCTACCTGCTCGCCTACGTCGTCCCGCTGCTGGTCACCGGGCGGCTGGGGGACCGGTTCGGGCCCAAGCGGGTCTACCTGTGCGGGCTCGCGGTGTTCACCCTGGCCTCGTTGTGGTGCGGGCTCACGACGACCGTCGGCGCCCTGATCGTCGCGCGGGTCGCCCAGGGCTTCGGCGCCGCGATGATGACGCCGCAGACCATGGCCGTCATCACCCGGACCTTCCCGGCGGCCCAGCGCGGGCGCGCGATGAGCCTGTGGGGCGCCGTCGCCGGCGTCGCGACACTCACCGGGCCGATCGTCGGCGGGCTCCTCGTCGGCGGCCTCGGCTGGGAGTGGATCTTCTTCGTGAACGTCCCGGTCGGGGTGATCGCCTTCGTCGCCGCCTGGCGGCTGGTGCCCTCGCTCGAGACCTCGCGCCGCCGGTTCGACGTCGTCGGCGTGGTGCTGTCCGCAGCGGGCATGTTCCTGCTGGTCTTCGGCATCCAGGAGGGCCAGAAGTTCGGCTGGAGTGCCGGGATCTGGGCGCTGATCGGCAGCGGCGTCGTCGTGCTGGTCGCGTTCGTGTGGTGGCAGCGGGTCACCACCAGCGAGCCGCTGGTCACGCTGCGCCTGTTCCGGGACCGCAACTTCTCGCTGGCCAACATCGCGATCTGCACCGTCGGCTTCGCGATCACCGCGCAGGGCTTCCCGCTGATGATCTACGCGCAGAGCGTGCGCGGCTTCACCCCGACCCAGGCCGCGCTGCTGCTCGCGCCACTGGCGATCTTCTCCGGCGCGCTCGCGCCGTACACCGGGCGGCTGACCGACCGCGTCCACCCGCGGCTGATCGGCGGCTTCGGGATGTCGACGTTCGTCATCGCGCTGGCCTGGCTGGCGTGGGTGATGGGCCCGGACACCCCGGTCTGGCAGCTGCTGCTGCCGCTCACCCTGCTCGGCATCTCCAACTCCTGCGTCTGGGCGCCGATCTCCACCAGCGCCACCCGCAACCTGCCGATGGACCAGGCCGGATCCGGGTCGGGTGTCTACAACACGACCCGTCAGGTCGGCGCGGTGCTCGGCAGCGCGGGCATCGCGGTGCTCATGGAGTCGCGGATTGCCGCGCTCGTCCCGGGCGCGTCGGCGACCGGCGGCTCCCCGGAGGCCGCCGCGACCGGCGGCCCGCTGCCCGAGATGCTCCGCGAGCCCTTCGCGACGGCGATGGCCCAGTCGATGCTGCTGCCCGCGGCCGTACTGGTGATCGGGTTCGTGGCCGTCGCCTGCTTCGCGACGCCGCGCCACCTGGTCGAGCGCCGCGCCGCCACGGAGCGCACCGGCTCCGCGGAGTCACTCACCCGGTAGCTCCTCCTCCAGGAGCGGGCGTCTCCTCCGGGAGCGGGCGTCGGCGGTGGGCCGGGTGATCGGTCAGGCGGCGGTCCTCGGCGCTCCGCCGTGCCGCCCAGACCGTCTGGCCGTGAGGTCTGCACCCGCGAGGTCTGCACCGTGTGGGATCCGCGCCGGGCGATCCGCCTCGGGCGGTCCGCGCCGGGCGATCGCGGATGCCTGTTGTGCGAGTTCGCTTACCCGGTGAGCGAATTCGCCGGAGAGACGGTGTCGGTGGGGACGATCCCGGTGCCGACGGTGGTAGATCGGGCGGTGTCGGGTGGGGGGCGGTCTCGGGCGGGGCGGGCGGTGGCCGTCCCACCGGCAGCGCTGTCCTACCCATCGGCCCGCGTGGGTGCCGGTTCTCCGAACTCGCTTACCGGGTAAGCGGATTCGTCGGGGGACGGGTGCCCGTGACCGGGGCTGATCGGCCTGCCGCGTCACCCGGTGCCGCGCCGCCGGGGTCGGATCGGCCGGGGTCGGATCGGCTGGGTCGGATCGGCCGAGGTCGGGCCGCCGGGGTCCGGCCGGCCGGCCGGACCGGGAAGTGCGGCCGGACCGGGCAGTGCGGCCGGACCGGGCAGTGCGGCCGGACCGGGCAGTGCGGCGGACCGGGCGGCCCGGCCGGACCGGTGAGCCCGGCCACCCCGGATGCCGGGCGGCGGCGGCCCGTCCCGTGCTGCCCGTAGGGTTGAGCGGTGCTGTCCGCCGTGCCGCGACCGGTCACCGTCCGGGTTCCCGCGAAGATCAACCTGCACCTCGCCGTGGGCGGGGTGCGGCCGGACGGCTTTCACGACCTCGTCACGGTGTTCCACGCCGTCAGCCTGTTCGACGAGATCTCCGTCGAGCAGGCCCAGGAGCCCGCGCTGGAGGTGCACGGCGACGGCGTCGCCGAGGTGCCGCTGGACGCCACCAACCTGGCCTGGCGGGCGGTCGAGCTGCTCGCGGAGAAGGCCGGGCGTGACCCGGACGTGCGGGTGACCCTGCGCAAGGGCATCCCGGTCGCGGGCGGCATGGCGGGCGGCTCCGCGGACGCGGCGGGCACGCTCGTCGCGCTGTCCTCGCTGTGGCGGCTGGAGCTGGGCCGCGACGAGCTGTCCGAGCTGGCCGCCGAGCTCGGATCGGACGTCACGTTCGGCCTGCACGGCGGTACCGCGCTCGGCACCGGCCGCGGCGAGAAGATCATCCCCGTGCTCGCCCGGCACCGGCTGCACTGGGTGATCGCGCTGGCCCGCGGCGGGCTGTCCACGCCGGCGGTGTTCTCCGAGCTGGACCGGCTGCGCGGCGACGGTCCGATCGCCGAGCGGCCGGTCGAGCCCGTCCTGGAGGCACTGTCCTCGGGGGACCCGCGCCGGCTCGCGCTCAACCTGGGCAACGACCTGCAGGTGGCCGCCGTCTCGATGGCCCCGGACCTGCGCCGCACCCTGCGCGCCGGGGTCAACTCCGGCGCGCTCGCCGGGCTGGTGTCCGGGTCCGGGCCGACCTGCGCGTTCCTGTGCGCCGACGCCGACTCCGCCGTCGAGGTCGCGACCGAGCTCGCCGGGATGGGGGTGTGCCGGACGGTGCGGGTCGCCCACGGCCCGGCCGGCGGCGCCCGCATCGTCGACACCTCCGAGACCGGCGGCGACCACCCCCCCGACCGCGGCGGTCCCTCGAGCTCCGGCTCGTGGCCCCCGGTCCGTGCCTGACCTTCCCGACGGTGGAGACGTAGTTGCCCGAGAACCTGCTCAACCTGGAGAACGTCACCGCGCACGTGCCCGGTGACGCCAGCCGCGTCCTGCTCGACGGTGTCTCGCTCGGCGTCGAGCGCGGCGACCGGATCGGCGTCGTCGGCCTCAACGGCGGCGGGAAGTCGACCCTGCTCGACGTGATCACCGGCGACCGGCCCGTCGAGGGCGGCCGGGTCAGCCGCCTCGGGGGCCTGCGGATGGCGCACCTGGTGCAGCACGACCGCTTCCCGGCCGGGTCGACGGTGCGGGACATCGTCCTCGCCGAGTACGGCGCCGACCACGAGTGGGCCGCCGACGCCCGGGTCCGCGACGTCCTCGACGGGCTCGCCATCTCCGACATCGAGCGACCCACCGACGGGCTGTCCGGCGGCGAGAAGCGCCGGGTCGCGCTCGCCGCGGCGCTGATCGGGGAGCTCGACCTCGTCGTCCTCGACGAGCCCACCAACCATCTCGACGTCGAGGGCATCGGCTGGCTCGCGACGCACCTGACGTCGCGGCGGATCGCACTCGTCGTCGTCACCCACGACCGCTGGTTCCTCGACACCGTCTGCACCCGGACCTGGGAGGTCGCGAACGGGCGCGTCGAGTCCTACACCGGCGGCTACGCCGACTGGGTCTACGCCCGCGCCGAGCGCGGCAGGCAGGCCGACGCCGCCGAGCAGCGCCGCCGCAACCTGGCCCGCAAGGAGCTGGCCTGGCTGCGCCGCGGTCCGCCCGCCCGGACCTCGAAGCCCCGCTACCGGATCGAGGCCGCGGAGGCCCTGATCGCCGACGTGCCCGCGCCGCGCGACACCGTCGAGCTGATGGCGTTCGCGACCAACCGGCTCGGGCGCACCGTGCTGGAGCTGGAGGACGCGACCGTCTCCGTCGCCGGGCGCACCCTGCTCGACGACGTGACCTGGCGGCTCGGCCCGGGCGACCGGGTCGGCATCGTCGGGGTCAACGGCTCCGGCAAGACGACGCTGCTGCGTGCCCTGTCCGGGGAACGTGCGCTCGACTCGGGCCGGCGCGTCCAGGGCAGCACCGTGAAGATGGCGCAGCTGTCGCAGGAGCTCGTCGACCTGCCCGCCGAGATGCGCGTGCTGGAGGCCACCGAGGCCGTCGCCAAGTACGTGCGGTTCGGCAAGCAGGAGATGACCGCGTCGCAGGTGCTGGAGCGGCTCGGGTTCCCCGCGGCCCGCCAGTGGACCCCGGTCGGGCGCCTGTCCGGTGGCGAGCGCCGGCGGCTGCAGCTGACCCGGCTGCTGATGGACGAGCCGAACGTCCTGCTGCTCGACGAGCCCACCAACGACCTGGACGTCGACACCCTCGCCGGGCTGGAGGACCTCCTCGACGGCTGGCCGGGCACCCTGGTGGTCGTCAGCCACGACCGGTACCTCACCGAGCGGGTCTGCGACCAGGTCGTCGCCCTGTTCGGCGACGGGCACCTCACCCACCTGCCCGGCGGGATCGGCGAGTACCTGACCCGTCGTGCCGCCACCGGCCACGGCCCCGCCGGGGCCGCACCGACCGCGCCGGTACCGGCCGGCGCGCCCGTCGCACAGGCGGCCGGGCCGAAGGCGAGCGCCGCGGAGCAGCGGGCCGCCCGCAAGGACGCCCAGCGCCTGGAACGACGGATGGGGCAGCTCACCGCGCAGGAGGAGAAGCTCCACGCCCGGCTCGCCGAGGCCGCCACCGAGCCCGGAAAGCTGATGGAGCTGGACCGGGAGCTGAAGGCCGTCGTCGCCGAGCGCGAGAGCGTCGAGCTGGAGTGGCTCGAGGCCGCCGAGCGCGCTGAGGGATGAGGGGTCTCTCCTACCCAGGTAGGAGAGACCCCGGGTAAGAGATCAGTAGTTCGACCGATCCGCGGCCCCCGGGTGCGCGGATACCGTCGTACTCGCGTCACGGCGGGCTGGGGAGCCTCGCCGGGGCGCGGGGGGAGAGACGGGCCGGTTCCGTCGCCACAGTCGGGGGGTGGCGACGGGACCGGGCTCGTGGCGGCGAGTCCGCCACCCGCGGCTGTCACGCTGATGCCAGCGCCGTACCAGGGCCGTGTCAGCGTCCGGGCGCACGCTCACCGGCATGAACACTCCCGCTATCGAGGTCGACGGCCTGGTCCGGACCTTCGGTGACGTCCGCGCCGTCGACGGGATCTCCTTCTCCGCCGGGCGCGGACAGGTCCTCGGGCTGCTCGGCCCGAACGGCTCCGGCAAGACGACGACCGTCCGCATGCTGGCCACGCTGCTCCCGCCCTCGGCGGGCCGGGCCGCGGTGCTCGGCCGCGACGTCGTCGGCGACGCCGCCGGGGTCCGCTCCCTGATCGGCCTCACCGGCCAGTACGCCGCCGTCGACGAGTCCCTGACCGGTCGCGACAACCTGTACCTGATCGGCAGGCTGCTCGACCTGCCGCGCCCGGCCGCCCGGGCCCGCGCCGTCGAGCTGATCGAGCGCTTCGGGCTCACCGACGCCGCCGGGCGCCGCGCCGGCACCTACTCCGGCGGCATGCGCCGGCGGCTCGATCTGGCCGCGAGCCTCGTCGGGCGCCCCGAGGTGCTGTTCCTCGACGAGCCCACCACCGGGCTGGACCCGCTGCACCGCAACGAGGTGTGGGAGGCCGTGCGACGGCTCGCCGAGGACGGCGTCACCGTCCTGCTCACCACCCAGTACCTGGAGGAGGCCGATCAGCTCGCGCACGACCTCGTCGTCCTGGACCGGGGGCGGGTCATCGCCTCGGGCACGGCCGCGCAGCTGAAGTCCCGGGCCGGCGGGCGACGCCTGCACGTGCGCCCCGAGCTGCCGCGCGAGGCACCGCTGGTCGCCGCCGTCGTCGCGCAGGAGGCCGGCGCCGAGCCGACGGTCGAGCCGTCCGGGGAGGTCACCGCGGCCGTCGCCGACCACGGTGCGCTGCGCCGCACCGAGGACCGGCTGGTGGCCGAGGGCGTCGCCGTCGCCGAGATCGGTCTGCGCCTCCCCAGCCTCGACGACGTCTTCCTCTCCCTCACCGGCCACGCGGCCGAGACCACCTCCGGAGGCCCCCGATGACCGCCACCCTCGAGACCCCGCCCACCAGCCCGAGCTCCGGCCGGTCGGCCGGCTCCGCCCCGATGCTGCCCTCGACGGTGCGGCACGGGCTGTCGCTGGCCCGCCGCGGGATCGTGAAGACGATCCACTCACCGGAGGCGCTGATCGACGTCACGCTGCAGCCGGTCGTCTTCCTGCTGCTGTTCGTCTACGTTTTCGGCGGCGCGATCGCCGGCAACAGCACGGAGTACCTGCACTACGCCCTGCCCGGTGTCCTGCTCCAGACGGTGGTGTTCGCCTCCGCGGGCACCGGCGTGGGCCTGGCCGAGGACCTCAGGACCGGGATCTTCGACCGCTTCCGCAGCCTGCCGATCTCCCGCGCGGCCCCGCTGGTCGGCGCGATCGGGGCGGACCTCGTCCGCTACGTGACCTCCGGCGTGATCATGCTGGTGTTCGGGTTCGCGCTCGGCTACCGGACCCCGGCGGGCCCGCTCGGCATCCTCGCCGCGTTCGGGCTGGTCGTCGCGTTCGCGTTCGGACTGTGCTGGGTGTTCACCGCGCTCGCGATGGTCGTGAGGCAGCCCCGCTCGGTGCAGGGACTGTCCGCGCTGATCATGCTGCCGCTGACGTTCGCCAGCTCGGTGTTCGTCCCGACGCAGACGATGCCCGGCTGGCTGCAGGGCTTCGTCGCGGTCAACCCGGTCTCGCGGACCGCGGACGCCGTGCGCGCCCTGCTCGACGGCGCGCCGGCGGGTGGCGCGGCGACGGTGTCGCTGCTGACCTCCGCGGGCCTGGTCGTGGTCTTCGCGCCCCTGGCCGTCGCGCTCTACCGCCGCCGGACCTGAGGGCGCGGCGGCCGGGCGCTCACGGTGTGGGGGGCGCGTCCCGGGGGAGGGCCCGGCCACGGTCGACCGCAGCCTCGGCCGCGGCCGGGCCCAGCCGTGCGCGGACCCCCTCCAGCGTCGCGACGACCTCGGGCAGCCCCAGGTGCAGTGCCCCCCGGCGGGCCAGGGCGACGCCGAGCAGCTCCCCGGCCCGCTCCGCGTCCCCCGCGTCCAGCGCCCACCGCGCGGAGGTCTCGGCGACCAGGCCGAGGATCGGTCCGTCCTCGCTGGCGACGGCGGACCGCCCGGCCTGCTCCAGCCGTTCGCGGGCGTCGCCGGGACGTCCGAGGGCGAGCAGCGCGGCCGCGATGAGCGCGTGCGTCGACGCCTCCCGCTGCAGCCGTCCGGGGCCGGGCCGGGCCGGCGCGTCGCACTCCTGGAGCAGGTCCAGGGCCTCCTGCGGTCTCCCGAGCCGCAGCTCGACGTCGGCCCGGCCCCAGCGCAGGCCGAAGTCCGCACGGGGGTCGTCGACGATGTCGTGGTCGACGGCCAGGCGGAGGTGCTCGCGGGCCTCGGTCTCGTCGCCGTCGCGGGAGGCGAGCCGGGCGAGCTGCAGGTGGAACTGGGGGACGTCGTCGGCGTTGCCCAGCTCGGCGGACAGCGCGACCGCCTCGGTCCAGGCCCGGCGGGCGGCGTCGGTGTCCCCGGCGTAGTCCTCCAGCTCACCGAGCGCGAACGTCGTCATCCCGAGCCCGAAGCGGTCCCCGGTCCGGGCGAACAGCTCGTGCGCGGCCCGCAGCCGGACCCGCTGCACGTCGAGGTCGCCGGTGTTCTCGGCGTACGCGGCGATGATCTGCGACGCCGTCGCCCGCAGCCACGGCTCGCCGTCGCCGTCGGCGATGGCCACGAGCGCGGAGCGGTCCCCGTCACCGAACAGCAGGCCCGTGGGCCGGGCGAGCTCGACCACGGGGTGCCGCGGCTCGGGCAGCTCCGGCCACAGTGCGACGACGGCGTCGAGCTCCGCCTGCGCCGCACCCGGCTCGTCGCCGAACCCGATGTGGACCGTCGCCCGGATCGTGCGGGCGAACGCGACCGCGGCGGCCGGTGCCTCGGCCGGGACCGTCGCCGTCCGGTCGGACCAGCGCTTCAGCGACCCGAGGTCGCCGCGGACCATCCAGCTCCAGCCCAGTGCCGCGAACAGCCGGTGTGCCCGGGGACCGTCGCCGGCGTCGACGGCGCGGTCCAGCGCGCGGACGGCCTCGCCCTCCACCCGCCGGACGACGGCGAGCTGGTCGAGCTGGTCCCCGGTGCGCAGCCGTGGTTCCCCGGGCTCCAGCACCGCGAGCAGGTGGTCGGCGTGCGCCGCGGTCACGGCGTCGTGGTCCGGTGCGTCGGCGAGCCGTGCGGCGGCGTACTCGCGGATCGTCTCCAGCATCCGGTAGCGGGTCGCGCCGTCCTCGGCGCCGTCGACCGGGACGACCAGCGACTTCTCCACCAGCGCCGGGAGCAGGTCGAACGCGTCGTCGCCGCAGACGGCCTCGACGGTGCGGGCGTCGACCGGACCGGCGAACACCCCGAACCGGGTCGCGAACGCACGCTCGGCGGGGGAGAGCAGGTCCCAGCTCCAGTCGACGACGGCCCGCAGCGTCTGGTGGCGGGGCAACGCGGTCCGCGCACCGGTCACCAGCAGCCGGAACCGGTCGGCGAGCCGGTCGGCGATCTCGGCCGGGGTCATGCTGCGCACCCGGGCCGCCGCGAGCTCGATCGGCAGCGGCTGACCGTCGAGACGACGGCAGATCTCGGCGACGGCCCGGGCGTGGGCGGCCGGGTCGAGGTCCGGCCGGACGGCGACGGCCCGTTCGGCGAACAGCCGCGTCGCCTGCGCCGGGTCCAGCGACCCCAGCGGGTGCAGGACCTCGCCCGGCACCCCGAGGGGTTCCCGGCTGGTCGCCAGTACCCGCAGCCCGGGCAGCCGGGCGAGCAGGTCGTGGACGAGGTCCGCGACGTCGTCGACCAGGTGCTCGCAGTTGTCCAGCAGCAGCACCAGCTCGCGGCCGGTCAGCGCCGACACCAGCCGTGTCCCGGCGTCCGGACCACCGCGGTCCGCGACCGACAGCTCCGGCCCGCCGACGGCGTGCAGCGCGGCCGGGACCACCTGGTCGCCACCGGTCAGCGCGGCCAGCTCGACCACGGCGACGGCCGTACCGACGTCGCGCACGGCCTCCTGCGACAGCCGGGTCTTCCCGGCCCCGCCCGGCCCGACCACGGTGACCAGCCGCGTCGAGCCGAGCAGCGCCCGCACCCGGTCCAGGTCCTTCTCGCGGCCGACGAACGAGGTGAGCGCCACCGGCCGGGTCCGCTCCTGCGGCGGTCCCGGCCGCCGTGCGGGGACCGCGGTGGCGGCGGGCGGGTCGTCGCGCAGCAGCTCGGTGCGGGTCCGCAGCAGCTCCGGGCCCGGGTCGACGCCGAGCTCCTCCGCCAGCGCGGCCCGGGTCCGGTCGAGCACGGCCAGCGCGTCGGCCCGCCGTCCGGCCGCGTGCAGCCCGCGGGCCAGCGCGACGGCCGTGGTCTCCCGGAGCGGCTGCTCGGCGAGGACCGCGGTCAGCGCGTCCAGACCTGCCGTGGGCACGCCGGCCGCGAGCCCGCGGGCGGCCAGCTCCTCGGCGGCGCCCGCGCGGGCGTCGGTCAGCCGGGTGGCGGCCGGTGCGGCGAACGCGAGCCCGTTCAGCCCGCCCAGCGGCGCACCGTGCCACAGGTCGAGGGCCTCGGTGAGCAGGGCGCGGGCGCGGTCGTCGTCCGGGTCGGCCGCCGCGGTCCGGCGCAGTGCGGCGAACCGCAGGGCGTCGACCTCGTCCGGGTCGACGGCCAGCAGGTAACCGCCGGTGGCCGACCGCACCCGGTCGGCGCCGATCGCGCGGCGCAGCCGGGTGGCGAGGGACTGGAGCGCGTTCGCCGTCGACGGCGGGTCGTCACCCCACAGCGCGTCGACCAGCGTCGCGGTGTCGACCGGATGCCCGGCGTCGAGCGCGAGCCGGGCGAGCAGACCCCGCACCCGGGCGCCGGCGGGCAGCAGCTCGCGCCCGCCGGCGTCGGTGAGGGAGACGGGGCCGAGCAGCCGGATCGACATCACCGGCCATTCTGCCCCGCAACGGCCACCGGTTTCCGGCCGACCGAGGTCAGCTCGACCGCTGGACCACCTGCGCCAGCTCGTCGAGTGTCGTGAGGGTCTCGGACTCCGGGAGGGTCGGGAGCAGGAACGTGACCCGCTCGACGCCGACCTCGGCGTAGCCCGCGACGACGTCGGGGTCCGGCTCCCCGCCGAACACCGTGGTCGGCACGTCCGGCTTGCCCCGCTCGGCGAGGTCCTCGCGGACGCGGCGGATCTCGTCGTAGGAGGTGTGCGAGCGCGGGAGCCAGCCGTCGCCGACCTCGGCGAGCCGGTTCAGCGCGGCCTCGCTCTCCCCGCCCAGGTAGATCGGCGGGGTGCGGACCGGCTTGGGCCAGGAGAAGGACCGCTCGACGTCGAGGTGCTTGCCGTGGAACTCGGCCTCGTCCTCGGTCCACAGAGCCCGCAGCGCGTGCAGCTGCTCGGTCATGAGCGGCCCGCGGGTGCTCGGGTCGACGCCGTGGTTGCGCATCTCCTCGCGGTTCCACCCCGCGCCGACGCCGAACAGCAGCCGCCCGCCGGACACCAGGTCGAGGCTCGCGGTCTGCTTGGCGGTGTGGATGACGTCGCGCTGCGGCAGGAGCACGATCCCGGTGCCCAGCAGCAGGTCGGTGGTCGTCCCCGCCATCGCGGTGAGCGCGACGAACGGGTCGAGGGTGCGGTAGTAGACCCGCGGCAGGTCGCCCCCGCCGGGGTAGGGCGACTCCCGGCTGGTGGGGATGTGCGAGTGCTCGGCGAGGAACACCGAGTCGAAACCGCGTTCCTCCAGCGCCCGGCCCAGCGGCCCGGGGCGGATGCCCTCGTCGGTCACGAACGTTGCGATACCGAACTTCATGGTGCCGGGTACCCGCCGTGCGCCGTCCGCACGCGGGGCCGACCGCCTCAGCTCGCCGGCACCGGCGGTGGAGCGCTCCCGCCGAGGCGTGCGGAGAGGTCGTCGGCCGCCTCCCGCAGCATCGGGACGAACCCGACGAGCTCGTCACGCCCGGCGCGGACGGCCGGTACCGACACCGACAGCGCGGCGACCGCGCCGGTGTGGTCGAAGACGGGCACGGCCACGGCGACGACCCCGGGGACGCGCTCCTCCAGCGAGATCGCATAGCCGTCGCCGCGGACCACCTCGATCTGCCGGTCCAGCCGTTCCTGCGCGGACGTGTCCCCGGCGAGCCGCGCCCGGGCAGCGGCGAGCCGCTCGGGGGCGACATGGGCGAGGAGCGCCTTCCCGGGCGCGCCCTCGTGCGGGGGACGGGGCGCGCCGAGGTCGGTGTAGATGCGGCGCAGTGGTTGCTGGGACTCCACCTGGGCGATGGTCCGGCGGCTGGGCTCGGCGTCGAGGACGTGGAGCCCGACGGTCTCCCCGGTCCGGTCGCGGAGCCGCGTCATGATCGGGAGGGCCTGCGACTCCAGGGACAGCTGCTCGCGGGCGACCTCGCCGAGCCCGAGCAGCCGGGGGCCGAGCGAGTAGGCGGTCGAGCCCGGTGCCTGCGCCATGAATCCGTGGCTGGCCAGCGCGCTCACCAGGCGGTGGGTGGTGCCCCGGGTCAGCCCGGTGAGCCGGGCGATCTCGGTGATCCCGGCGATCGGCCGGGCGCGGGAGAAGACGGACAGGATCGCGACGGCCCGGTCGATCGACTGGACACCGCCCCCGGTCGCCTGCTCCCCGGCCTCGTCGCGTCGTGCCTCCACGGGGCCGGAGCTTAACGACGTCCCCGCGGTGCGGCCGTTGCCCGGGCGCCCACCTGTCGTCTACGGTGCCCGCATTACGAAACACTGTTCCGAAAGGTGGGCACTATGGCAGTGCAGTCAGGGGCTCGAGCCGGTTCGACGGAGGCGTCCGACGCGGAGAGGGCGGCCGGGAGCAGCCGCTTCGACAGCGTCCGCGCCCGGATCGGCCTGCCCGTCGGGCCGCTCGGGTTCCTCGCGGTCCTCCTGCTCGCGGACGGACTCGTCTGGCCCCAGCGGGCGCTCGCCGCGGTGTTCGTGCTGGTCATGGTGTGGTGGGTCACCGAGGCACTGCCGCTGGCGGTGACGGCCGTCTTCGCGGTCCTGATGTGCGTGTTCCTCGGGGTCGCCGACGAGGAGACCGTGCTCGGGGCCTTCGGGACCGACACGATCTTCGTGTTCCTCGGCGGCTTCGTGATCGCCCGGGCCATGAGCGTGCACGGGCTCGACCGCCGGATCGCGCTGCGTGCGCTCTCGGTGCCGGGCATCGCCGGGTCCCCGGTGCGCACGATGATCGCGTTCGGCGTGCTGGCGGCGGTGATCTCGGCGTTCGTGTCCAACACCGCGACGGTGGCGATGCTGCTGCCGATCGGGATCGGCATCGTCCGCTCGGTGAGCACGGTCAGCACCCGTGAGGGCGGCCCGGACCTGTCGCGCTCGCGCTGGGCGACGTCGGTGATGCTGATGATCGCCTACGGCGCGTCGATCGGAGGGCTCATCACACCGGTGGGCGCGCCGCACCAGCTGATCGGCCGCGACCTGGTCGAGGCGCAGACCGGCCGCACGATCGGCTTCGTCGAGTGGGTGACGATGTTCCTGCCCATCGTGCTGGTCATGTTCGTGGCGCTGGCCGTGCTGCTGCTCCTGCTCAACCGGCCCGAGGTCACCCGCCTCGAGGGCGCCGCCGAGTTCGTCGCCGAGCAGCGGGCGGCGCTGGGCGGCGTGACCCGCGGGGAGAAGAACACCGTCGTCGCGTTCCTCGTCGCCGTCGTGCTCTGGACCACCCCGGGCGTTCTCGGGGCCGTGATCGGCGAGGACACCACGCCCGTGCTCTGGCTCACCGAGCACGTGACGGAGGGGGTCGCGGCCGTCTTCGCGGCCACCCTGCTGTTCCTCCTGCCGGCACGGTCGGCCACCGGTGGTGGCCCCGCCCCGACGCTCACCTGGGCCGAGGCGGTGAAGATCGACTGGGGCGTGATCCTGCTCTTCGGCGCCGGCACCGTGCTCGGGTCGATGTCCTCGGAGACCGGCCTCGCCCGGACCTTCGGCGACGGCATCGCCTCCGGGCTCGGGGTGTCGTCGCTGGTGGCGGTGACGGTGCTGGCGGCCGTCATGGCCCTGCTCGTGTCCGAGACGACCAGCAACACCGCGAGCGCCGGGATCGTCGTGCCGATCGTGGTCCCGATCGCGGCCGCCATCGGCGTCGATCCGCTGATCCCCGGGCTCGTCGCGACGGCCGCGGCCGGATACGGGTTCATGCTCCCGGTCTCGACCCCGCCCAACGCCATCGTCTACGGCTCCGGCCTCGTCCCCCTCACGAAGATGATCCGCAGCGGCGTCGTCTTCGATGTCGTCGGCGTGGCGGTGCTCGTCGTCGGAGTCCTGCTCATGGCCCCTCTGGTCGGCCTGTGACCGGCCGTCCCACCCCGCACCCCACGACCCAGGAGACAACCGTGTCCCACCCCCTGCAGGCCCTCGTCCGCCGGATCCTCGACCGGACCGGTCCGCTGCCGGACGAGGTGCTCGCCGCCGCCCGGCGCACCGTCGCCAACGTCGTCGCCACCGCCGTCGGTGCGGCCGGCGCCCCGGCCGTGGACGCGGTCGTCGCGGCGTCCACCGCGATGGCGCCCGGCGGGACGGCGGTCGTCCCGGGCCGTCCCGAGCGTCTCCGTCCGCTCGACGCCGCCCTGGCCACCGGGCTCGCCGCGCACCTCGACGACTTCGACGACACCCACCTGCGCACCGTGATCCACCCCGGCGCCGTCGAGCTGGCGACGCTGGTCGCCCTGCAGGACGGGCCGGCAGCCCGCGACGCCGACGAAGTGCTCACCGCCGTGGCCTGGGGCGTCGAGGCGCAGCTGCGGCTGGGCAACGCGATCTCGCCCGAGCACTACGACGCCGGCTGGCACATCACCGGCACCTGCGGCCCGGTCGGCGCCGCGGTCACGGCGGGCCTGCTGCGGGGGCTCGACGCCGACCGCCTCGCCGTCGCGGTGGCGCTCGCGGCGAGCGGCCCGGTCGGCAACCGGGAGGGCTTCGGCTCGATGACCAAGCCGTTCCACCCCGGGCAGGCGGCCGTCGTCGGGCTGCGTGCGGTGCAGGCGGCCGTGGACGACGCCCCGTGGCCGGGTGACGTCCTCACCGGCCCGGCGGGACTCGCGACCCGGCTCGCCGGCGGGGCGTTCCGGCCCGGCGAGCTCCTCGACGACCTCGGCACCCGGTGGGAACTGTGCGCCAACACGTTCAAGCCCTACCCCTGCGGCATCGTGACCCACCCGGCGATCGAGGCCGCCGAGGCCCTGCACAGCGGGCTCCCGGCCGGTGACACCCGCGTGATCGAGGAGATCGAGCTCGTCTGCCACCCGCTCGTCCCCGAGCTCACCGGCAACCCCGACCCCGTCGACGGGCTGCAGGCCCGCTTCTCCACCGCGCACGGGATCGCGGCGGGGCTCCTCCTCGGGCAGGTCGGCCTCCCCGCCTACGACGACGACCTGGTGCGCAGCGACGAGGCCGTCCGGCTGCGCTCGCTGGTCCGGTTCGAGGCCCTCGACGACTGCGCCCGCGACGCCGCCCGGATGCGGGTCCGGGTCGGGGGCGAGTGGCGTCACCACGACGTCGAGCACGTCCGGGGGAGCCTGGCCCGCCCGATGACCGACGACGACCTGGCGGCGAAGGCCCGCGCGCTGGTCGAGCCGGTCCTGCCCGGGCGCGC
The DNA here is from genome assembly GCF_023717215.1 of Pseudonocardia sp. DR1-2. NCBI lineage: Bacteria > Bacillati > Actinomycetota > Actinomycetes > Pseudonocardiales > Pseudonocardiaceae > Pseudonocardia > Pseudonocardia sp. DR1-2. The sequence continues at coordinate 162,474 of NZ_JAMQOF010000011.1, forward strand.
CGCGGAGCTGGACCGGGCGTGCCGGGCCACCGGACCCGGCTGGGTGACCGCGCTGCTGGCCGCGACCACGCCCGGCCGGGCGCTGCCCCGCCGGGCCCCGGAGTCCACGGTTCCGGTCGCCGGAGCCGACCCGGCACTGGCCGAGCTCGTCGCGGAGCGCGCGGTCCGGCCCGGCCCGCGGGCCGCGGAGCTGCTGGCCCACCTGGTCGACCGGGGACGGTCCGCCCTGGACGACGCCCCGCACGAGGCCGATCCGCGCCGCCGGGCCCTGGTGGTGGCGCACGCGCTGGGGAGCGAGCACGACCCGGCGGTCACCGCGGCGGTGGCCGCCGCACTGGCCTGCGGGGACGGCACCGACGCGGTGGCACCCGCCGTCGCCGGGGCCGGTGTCGCCCTCGACCTGGCGGGGGTGCTGGAGGTGCCCTCCCGTGCGGTCACCCGGGTGGCCGCGGCGCTGGCGGCCGCCGTCGCGGCGGGCTCGTCGGCCCGGGTCGTGCTGCACGCCCTCGGGCTCTCCGCCACCCAGGTCACCGGGGTGGCGGGCGACGCGGGAGGCGGTGGGACGCACGCACGGTCCCGGGCCGACGCGGTGGTCGACGGTGTCGCCGCGGCCCGGCTGGCCGCGGCCGGGGTCACCGGGCCGGCGCAGCCGCTGCACGGCAGGCGCGGCGTGCTCGCCCTGCTGGGCACCGACGACGCGGCACGGCGGGAGATGACCGCGGCGTCGGCGGCGTCGGCGCTGGAGGGGGCGGCGGTGCCGGTCGTGGCCCCGCTGTGACCGGACCGGGCGCGGCGCTCAGCCGCGCCCGGCGAGCCGGTCGAGCAGCAGGGCCTCCGCCAGCACCCCGCGCCCGAACATGCCCAGGTGCAGGCTCTCGTCGATGCCGTGCCAGCGGCTGGCCGGGTCCCCGACGCCGGTGACCAGCACCGCCGCGCCCGGGAACGTCCGGGCGAACTCGGCGATGAACGGGATGGACCCGCCGATGCCGGTCTCGACGGCGTCGTTGCCGTAGGCGGCGGAGAACGCGGCGCGGGCGTGGTCGTAGACCTCGCCGGCCGACGACAGGCTGAACGGCTCGGCGACGCCGTGGCCGGGCGTCACCGACACGTGCGCGCCCCACGGGACGTTGGCCTCCAGGTGCTCCGCGAGAGCGCGCTGGGCCTCGCGGGCGTCCTGGCCGGGGGCCAGCCGCATGCTGACCATCGCGCGGGCGCGGGGGAGCAGCACGTTCGAGGCCTCGGCGACCTTCGGCGCGTCGATCCCCAGCACCGCGACGGCGGGGGCGTGGTTGACCCGGTCCGGGATCGAGCCGGTGCCGAGCAGCTCGACGCCGTCGAGCAGGCCCGCGTCGGAGCGGTAGGTCGCCTCGTCCGGGTCGGGCGCGTCGGAGCTGCCGCGCACCAGGCCGGGGACGGCGACCTCGCCCTTGTCGTCGTGCAGGGTGGCCAGGGTGCGGCACAGCGCGGTCAGCGCGTCCCCGACCGGGCCGCCGTAGACCCCGGAGTGCACCGGGCGCTCCAGCATCGACACCTCGACGACGACGTCGACCAGGCCGCGCAGGCTGGTGGTCAGCGCCGGCACGTCGACGGCCGGGTTGGCGGCGTCGGCGATCACGATGACGTCGGCGGAGAGCTTGTCGTGGTGCTCGGTCAGCAGCGCGGTCAGCGTGGGGGAACCGGACTCCTCCTCGCCCTCGATGAACAGCACGACCCCGACCGGCGGCCGTCCCTCGTAGGCGCGGAGCACGGCGAGATGGGTCATGACGCCGGCCTTGTCGTCGGCGGCGCCACGGCCGTAGAGCCGCCCGTCGCGCTCGGTCGGCTCGAACGGCGGGCTGGTCCACTCGTCGTCGCCGCCGGTGGGCTGGACGTCGTGGTGGGCGTAGAGCATGACCGTCGGCATGCCCTCGGGTGCGGGCCAGTGCGCGACGACGGCCGGGGCCCCGCCGTCGGCGGAGATGATCTCGACCGAGGCGGCGCCCGCGTCGCGGGCCAGCGTCGCGACGGCGTCCGCGGAGCGGCGGGTGTCCTCGGCGTGTGCCGGGTCGGCCCAGATGCTCGGGATACGGACCAGCGCCTCGAGGTCCGTGCGCGCGCCCGGGAGGACGGCGTCGACGGCGGCGGAGAGGTCGGCGGGAGCGGGGGCGGTGTGCGGCTCGGCCATGCGCCCGGATGCTACGCCGCGGCGCGTCGCGTACGGCCGGTCGTCGATCGTGCCGCCCCGCACGGGCGGTTCGTCGCTACATTCGGGCCCATGTCCCGATTCCTGGCGACGTTGCTGGAGTCCGCGACCGTTCCCGGCGGGCTCGCCCGTGGGATGACGACGGGGGAGCCGCACGATCCCGTGCGGCGTTCCTGGGCGGAGGTGCACGAGACGGCCCGCGGGATCGCGGACGCCCTGCGACGCCCCGGCGAGGACGGCGGCCCGGCCCTGCCCTTCGGCGGCGCCGTCGGGGTGCTGGCCGGCGAGCCCGCGGCGATCGCCCCCGCCGCGCAGGCGGTGTGGCTGTGCGGCGGCAGCGTGACGATGCTGCACCAGCCGACCCCGCGCACCGACCTCGCCGAGTGGGCCGCCGACACCGTGACCACCCTGGGCATGGTCGACGCCGCGATGGTGCTGCTCGGCCCGCCCTTCGACGCGCTCGCGCCGGTGCTGACCGAGCGGGGCGTCCCGTTCCGGATGCTCGACTCGCTGACCGGCGACCCCGCCGCGTTCGTCGCGGACGCCGCCGTCGCCGACGAGGGCGACACCGCGCTGCTGCAGCTCACGAGCGGTTCGACCGCCGCCCCGAAGGCGGTGCGGATCACCCACGCGAACCTGCACGCCAACATCGGGGCGATGGTGACCGCGTCCGCTCTGGACGTCGCGACCGACCGGATGGTGTCGTGGCTGCCGCTGTTCCACGACATGGGGATGGTCGGATTCCTGACCGTCCCGATGACGGTCGGGCTGGACCTGGTCACCGTCACCCCCGCGGACTTCCTGGGCCGCCCGCGGCTGTGGGCCGAGCTGATCTCGTCCTACGGCGGCACCGTCACCGCGGCCCCGAACTTCGCCTACGCCGTGCTGGCCCGCCAGCTCGCCCGGGTCGACGACGGCGCGCTCGACCTCTCCTCGCTGCGGCTGGCGCTCAACGGCGCCGAGCCGGTGGACCCGGCGGCCGTCGCGGCGTTCACCGAGGCCGGTGCCCGCTTCGGGCTCCGACCGGAGTCGGTCCTGTGTGCCTACGGGATGGCGGAGACCGCGCTCGGGGTGTCCTTCGCGCCCGTCCACACCGGGCTGACGGTGGACCGGGTCGACGCCGAGTCCCTGGAGACGCACCGGCGCGCCGAGCCCGCGGGCACCGGTCCGGTGCGGGAGTTCCCCGAGCTCGGACCGCCGCTGCCCGGGATCGAGGTGAAGGTCGTCGGCAGCGGCGGTCGCGTACTGGGCCCCCGGGAGGTCGGGGTGCTGCACCTGCGCGGCGACGCCGTGACGCCCGGCTACCTCACCGTCGACGGCCCGGTGTCCACCCAGGACCGCGACGGCTGGTTCGACACCGGTGACGAGGGCTACCTGACTCCCGACGGCGCCGTCGTGGTGTGCGGCCGCACCAAGGACGTCATCATCATGGGTGGGCGCAACATCTACCCGACCGACATCGAGCGGGCCGCCGGTGCGGTCGAGGGCGTGCGCGCGGGCAACGTCGTCGCGGTCCGGATCCCGGCAGGTGACGGGCGGCACCGGGAGTCGTTCGCCGTCGCCGTCGAGGCGAAGGGGGCCGACGGCCCCGAGGCGGTGCGTGCCATCCGCGACGACGTGATCCGCCGCGTCGTCTCCGCGGTGGGGGTGCGGCCGGCCGAGGTCGCGGTGCTGGCCCCGGGGAGCCTGCCGAAGACGCCATCGGGGAAGCTGCGCCGCGCCGCGACGGCGGACCTGCTCACCGCCCGCCGCTGACCCGGACGCACGGGAGCCCCGGTCCCTGCGGAGGGACCGGGGCTCCCGTGGAGGACGGGGCTCAGCCCGACAGCGGGTGGAACCGGTTCTGCGCCGGCTCCAGGCCCTCGGACAACAGGGCCTCGGCGGCGTCCGCGGCGAGGTCCAGACCGAGGTCCAGCTCCTTGTTCTCCACGCCGGAGAACCGCTTGAGCACGTAGTCCGCCGGATCCTGACGACCCGGCGGGCGGCCGATGCCGAACCGCACGCGCAGGTAGTCCTTCGTCCCGAGCGCCTTGCTGATCGAGCGCAGGCCGTTGTGCCCGCCCTCGCCACCACCGCGCTTGAGACGGATCACGCCGAAGTCGAGGTCCAGCTCGTCGTGGACGACGATCACCTCGGTCGGCGGGATCGAGAAGTACTGCACCAGCCCGGCGACCGGGCCGCCCGAGAGGTTCATGTACGTCCGGGGGACGGCCACGGTCACCGGGCGACCGGCGAGCCGGCCCTGCGCGATGTCGGAGTTCGACCGCTTGTGCGCGGAGAACCGGCCGGCGCCGGCCCGCGTCGCCAGCAGTGCGGCGACGCGGGTACCGACGTTGTGCCGGGTGCCCTCGTAGTCCGGCCCCGGGTTCCCGAGTCCGACGACGAGGGCCGGCCCCGGCACGGGGCTCACTTGTCGGAGGACTCGGAGTCGCCCTCGGAGTCCGCGGAACCCTCGGCGGAGTCGCCCTCGGCCTCGGCGTCGGCGGCCTGCTCCTCGTCGGACGGCTCCTCGACCACACCGGCGCCCTCGGTGTCGATCTCGGCCTCGAGGTCCTCCTCGGTCGGGGCCGGGACGACCTGCACGACGAGGTACTCCTCGTCGGTGCGCAGCTCGACGCCACCGGGGAGCTTCAGGTCCTTGGCGAAGTACTGGGTGCCGATCTCGGCGTCCTCCACGGAGATCTCGATGTTCTCCGGGATGTTCAGCACGTCGGCCTCGACCAGGACGGTGTTGAGGTCCTGGGTGATCAGCGAGCCGGGGACGGCCTCGCCGGTGACGACGACGTCGAGCTCGACCTCGACCTTCTCGCCACGCTTGATGACGAGCAGGTCGACGTGCTCGATGTAGGGGCGCAGCGGGTGCACGACCACGGTCTTGGTCAGCGCGAGCTGCGGGCTGCTGCCGTCGACGTCGAGCTCCAGCACGGCGTTGCGGCCCTGCTCGCGGACGACCGCGGCGAACTGCAGCGACGGCAGCGACAGGTGGACGGGGTCGGTCCCGTGGCCGTAGAGGACGGCGGGGATCTTGCCGGCGCGACGGGTGCGGCGGGCGGCGCCCTTGCCGAACTCGGTCCGGGTCTCGGCGGGAATGCGGGTCTGGGCCACGGGAACTGCTCCTCGAACTGTCTGCGGTGGAAGGCGCGCGCGGCGAGGAGCCGACCGGGATCGGCCCACGTCGATCACGGCGGGTCAAGAGTGCACCCGCCCTCGCCGCGGAGATGCCGAGAAGAGTACGCCAGGCCCGTGGCCGTGCCGGGGCCAGCCCCCCGGGACGGCCACGGACCCCGCTGGTCAGGCCGCCGAGTGCGGGACGCCCTGGCCCGGGTCGATGCGGTGCGGGCCGTTCTTGCCCGGCTTGACGTCGAAGTCGAAGATCCCGGTCGGCAGGTAGACCGTCGAGCACGAGTTCGGGATGTCGACCACACCGGACAGCCTGCCCTCGATCGGCGCCGCCCCGAGGATCATGTAGGCCTGGATCGGGGAGTAGCCGAAGTTCGTCAGGTAGTCGATCGCGTGCAGGCAGGCCCGCTGGTACGACAGGTGCGAGTCGAGGTAGCGCTGCTCGCCGTCGAGGGTGACCGAGGTGCCGGAGAACGCGATCCACTCGCTGTACTGCGGGTCGGTGTTGCCCGGTACGAAGATCGCGTTCTCGGAGACGCCGTAGGTCGCCATGCCGCCCTTGATGACGTCGACGTGCAGGTCGATGAAGCCGCCCATCTCGATCGCGCCGCAGAAGGTGATCTCGCCGTCGCCCTGGGAGAAGTGCAGGTCGCCCATCGACAGGTTCGCGCCGTCGACGAACACCGGGTAGAAGACCCGGCTGCCCTTGGTGAGGTTCTTGATGTCCTGGTTGCCCCCGTTCTCCCGGGGCGGTGCGGTGCGCGCGGCCTCCGCGGCGGCCCGGTCGAAGTCGGCGCCGGTCAGCGAGCCGAGGATCGCCGAGTCCGGGTTCGGCGGCAGGGCCAGCGGCGGCACCCGCTCCGGGTCGGTGTCGATCAGCGCCTGCTCGCGGGCGTTCCAGCGGCCGAGCAGCTCGGGCGATGGCGCCGTCCCCATCAGCCCGGGGTGGACGATCCCGGTGAACGACACCCCCGGGACGTGCCGGGAGGTGGCCGTCCCGCCCTGGAAGTCCCAGATGACCTTGTAGGCGTCGGGGAACTGCTCGGTGAGGAAGCCGCCGCCGTTGCGGGTGGCGAACACCCCGGTGTAGCCCCAGCCCTGGCCTGCCAGCGGCCCGGAGTCCTCCTGCGGGATCGGGCCGACGTCGAGGATGTCGACGATCAGCAGGTCACCCGGCTGCGCCCCTTCGACGGCGATCGGCCCGGACAGCACGTGCACCCCGGCGAGCGGTGCGTTCAGGATGTCGTCGGCGGAGTCGTCGTTGTGGATGGCGCCGTCGAACCACTCGCGGCAGTCGACCCGGAACGTGTCCCCGGGCTTGACGTGCACCTGCGCCGGGATGTCGGGGTGCCACCGGTTGTGGCCGGTCAGCTGCTGGTCGGTGAAGGTCTTGGTGCTGTCGAGGGGGAAGACGTTCCTGGGCATCGGACACTCCCGGGGTCGGTGCGGACGCGGGCGGGGCGGACGGGGTGCAGCGGTCGGGGCGGGGCGGTGCGACGCGGTCAGGGCCGCGGCAGACCGCGGGTGGCGGGGTGCAGCGGCGGCCCGCCGGGGCGCAGCGGGCGCGGCGGTGGGGCGGAGACGACCTGCGGTTCGTGGGCGGTGGCCGTGGTGCGGTCGATCAGGGCCATCCGGCCGCGGTCGGCGAGGCCGAGCATCGGTGCGGTGATGACGCGCGGGGACTGCTCCCCGCAGGTGGGGCAGCGCGCCGTCGCGGGGGCGCTGCCGATCGGGTGCCGTTCCTCGACGGGGCCGTCGGCCCCGCACCGGTAGACGTAGAGCGCCACGGTCGTACCTCCCGGCACGCCGGGCGACCCGACATGCATCCGAGGAAATATTTTCCTGGGAAAGTACGACCGACGGGCCGGGGTGTCAACGCACCCGTCAGAGTTGCTGGACGACGTCCCAGGCCACCCCGTCGGCGACGGCGAGGAACACCTGCTGGCGCAGGTGCCGCCCGTGCACCTCGACGGTCCCGCGCGGGCTCTCGTAGGCCAGCCCCTCGGCCACCGCGGTCATCGCCGGGACCTCCGGCGACCCGGCCCGGCGCATGAGCTCGGTCAGCAGCCGGACGCCCTCGTAGCAGGACTCGCCGAGGCTGTTGAGCACCGGCGCGTCCGGGCCGAAGCGGTGGGCGTGCGCGGCCGCGAAGTCCAGCCCCGACGCGGTCGCCAGGTCCTCGAAGTAGCCGGCCGAGGTGAGCAGGCCGCGGGTGTTCTCCGGCCCCGAGGCGAGCAGCACGTTCTCCTCGATCAGCGAGCTGAACCGCAGGATCTCCCGGTCCAGCCCGAGGGCGCAGAACGCCCGGTTGAACTCGACGGCGTCGTTGCCGATCAGCAGCATCAGGACGGCGTCGCAGCCGCTCGCCTCGACCCGGCGCAGCACGCGCGAGAAGTCCTCGGTGCCCAGCGGGACGTACATCTCGTCGCAGACCGTCCCGCCGATCCGGCGCAGGTGCTCGGCCGCGACCTGCGCGGACCGGCGCGGCCACACGTAGTCGTCGCCGACGATCGTCCAGCGGCGCACCCCGGCGGCCTCGGCGAACCAGCTCAGCGACGGGCCCAGCTGCAGGTCCGGGGTCTCCCCGGTCAGGAACAGCCCCGGTCGCTGCTCGCCGCCCTCGTACAGGGCGGTGTAGGCGTAGGGCACCCGCCCGCGGATCCGGGGCGCGACGGCCTCGCGGACCGCCGAGATGTGCCAGCCGGTGACCGCGTCCACGGCGCCGGCACTGACCAGCGCGTCGAGCTCCGCGGCGACGACGGCGGGTGGCGCGCCGCCGTCGACCGGCACCAGGTTCAGCTCCCGGCCGAGCACCCCGCCCGCGGCGTTGACCTCCTCGGCGGCCAGCGTCGCGCAGGTCTCGCAGGACGGGCCGAAGATGCCCGCCGGACCCTGCAGCGGGACGACCAGCGCCACGTTCAGCACCTCGCTCCCGCGCGCCGGCACCGCCGTCGCGCGCCCGGGGTCCGGGAACGGAGTCATGCAGGTGACGCTATCCATCGTGGCGTCGCCCACCTAGCGCCTCGTCGGAAAACGTCCGGTTACGATGCGCTCATGTCGGAGCCCGCGGAGCACGTGCGGCCGTCCGGGGACGAGTCGCTGCGCCTGCTCTGCGCGGTGGGCCGGACGCTGGACCAGGAGCTCGACGACGCCCTGCGCGGCTGCGGGTCCGACGTCGACCAGTGGCGGGTGCTCGGCCTGCTCGCCTCGCGCGGCGGCTGCACGATGAGCGTGGTCGCCGAGCACGCGCTGCTGCTGGCGCCGCGGGCGACCAAGCTCGTGGACCGGATGACCGCGGCGAACCTCGTGCACCGCAGGCCCGACGTCGTCGACCGGCGCCGGGTGCTCGTCGTCGCCACCGGGCGGGGCCGCGCGGCACTCGCGGACTGGGACGCCGCGGCGGCCGGGGTGCTGGACCGCTACCGGGACCTGCTGGGTTCCGACGCCGCCCTGTTCGACGACGTGCTGCGGCGACTGCAGGACGCCACCGGGCGGGCCGGGGCGCCGGGCCTGGCGCGGCTCGCCACGACCGAGGGCTGAGGCGGAACGACCGACGGCGCCCCACCCGCGGGTGGGACGCCGTCGGCGGACGTGCGGAGTGCTCAGGCGTTGCCGTCGAACAGGCTCGTGACCGAGCCGTCCTCGAACACCTGGTGGATCGCCTCGGCCAGCAGCGGGGCGATCGGCAGCACGGTCATGCTGTCGAACCGCTTCTCGGCCGGGATCGGCAGCGAGTCGGTGAAGATGACCTCCGACGCGCCGCAGTTCGCGAGGCGCTCGGTGGCCGGGCCGGACAGCACGCCGTGGGTGGCGGCCACGATCACGTCCGAGGCGCCCTCCTTGAGGAGCACCTCGACCGCCTTCGCGACGGTGCCACCGGTGTCGATCATGTCGTCGATGACGACGCAGCAGCGGCCCTCGATCTCACCGACGACCCGGTTCGCGACGGCCTCGTTCGGCTTGCGCGGGTCGCGGGTCTTGTGGATGAACGCCAGCGGGGTCCCGCCGAGGGTCTCGGCCCAGCGCTCGGCCAGGCGCACCCGGCCGGAGTCGGGGGAGACGACCGCGAAGTTGTCGGTCGGCCGGGTGCTCTTGATGTGCTGGGCGAGCACCGGCAGCGCGAACAGGTGGTCGACGGGGCCGTCGAAGAAGCCCTGGATCTGCGACGTGTGCAGGTCCACGGTCAGGATCCGGTCGGCACCGGCGGTCTTGAACATGTCCGCGACGAGGCGGGCCGAGATGGGCTCGCGGCCGCGGTGCTTCTTGTCCTGACGGGCGTAGCCCCAGAACGGCATGACCGCGGTGATCCGCTTGGCCGACCCGCGCTTGAGCGCGTCGACCATGATCAGCTGCTCCATGATCGCGTCGTTGATCGGGGCGGAGTGCGCCTGGATCACGAACGCGTCGCTCCCGCGGACCGACTCCTCGAAGCGGCAGAAGATCTCACCGTTCGCGAAGGAGTAGGCGGACTGCGGGGTGACCGTGACGTCGAGCTCCTTCGCCACGTGCTCGGCGAGCTCCGGGTGCGCCCTCCCCGAGAACAGCATCATGTTCTTCTTGGGAGTGCCTGCGATCGCGCTCACCGTGCGGTGCCTCCTCGGCTGAGGTCTCTCGGGTCCGTCGTACCGGCGGAGGTGGTGTGACCTGCGCCGTCGTTGCTGGTCGTGCCGTTCGTGGACGGGTCGCTGCCCGCCCGCTGTGCCGCCTCGGCGGCCGGGGTGCCGGGCCGCTTGCGCGGCACCCACCCCTCGATGGTGCGCTGTGCTCCACCCGACACCGCGAGCGCCCCCGGCGGGACGTCGTCGCGGAGCACGGTTCCGGCGCCGGTGTAGGCGCCGTCCCCGACCGTGACCGGGGCGATGAACATGGTGTCCGACCCGGTCCTCACGTGGGATCCGACGACGGTCCGCTGCTTGCGGACGCCGTCGTAGTTGACGAACACCGACGAGGCGCCGATGTTGCTCATCTCGCCGATCGTCGCGTCCCCGACGTAGGTCAGGTGCGGGACCTTGGTGCCCGCGCCGATGTCGGAGTTCTTGACCTCGACGAACGTGCCGATCTTGCCGCGCTCGCCGAGGACGGCGCCCGGGCGCAGGTAGGCGAACGGCCCGACCGAGGCGCCGGGCCCGATCCGGGACTCCGACCCGTGGGTGCGGACGACGCTCGCGCCGGCCCCGACGACGGTGTCGGTCAGCGTGGTGTCGGGCCCGATCACCGCGGCCTCGTCGACCTCGCACGCGCCGTGCAGCTGGGTGCCCGGGTGCAGGACGACGTCGCGCGCGAGCCGCACGCCGACGTCGACCCGGGTGGTGGCGGGGTCGACCACGGTGACCCCGGCCAGCATCCACTCCCGCAGCACGCGGCGGTTCAGCTCCGCGCCGAGCTCGGCGAGCTGGACGCGGTCGTTCACGCCGCGCACGCGCCACTCGTCGTCGCAGCGGACGGCGTGCACCGTGCGGTCCGCGGCGACGGCGGCGGCGACCAGGTCGGTGAGGTAGAGCTCCTGCTGGGCGTTGTGCGCGGCCAGGCCCGCGATGCCCGCGCGCAGGAACGCGGCGTCGAAGGCGTAGACGCCGGAGTTGACCTCGGCGATGGCACGCTGCTCCGGTGTCGCGTCGGTCTGCTCGACGATCCCGGTGACGGCTCCGTCGGCGGTGCGCACGATCCGGCCGTAGCCGGTGGGGTCGGCGACCTCGCAGGTCAGCAGGGTGACCGCGGCGCCGTGGTCGGCGTGCTCGGTGACCAGCGCGGACAGGGTCGCGGTGTCGAGCAGCGGGACGTCGCCGTAGGTGACCAGGACGGTGCCGGTCAGGTCCGCGGGGAGCGGGGTGAGGCCGCTGCGGACCGCGTCGCCGGTGCCGAGGCGCTGCTCCTGGACGGCGGTGGTGACGGTGCGCCCGAGGGCGGCGGAGATGCCGTCGACGGCCTGCTCCACCCGCTCGCGCTCGTGTCCGACGACGACCACGAGGTGCTCGGGGGCGGTACCGGCCAGTGCGTGCACCGCGTGGCCGAGCATGCTGCGCCCGCCCAGCTCGTGGAGCACCTTCGGCGTCGACGACCGCATCCGCGAACCCGCGCCCGCCGCGAGGACGATGCCGGCTGCGACCGTCGCGGATCCGGGTGCCGGTCGGTCACCGGTGCCGGCCCGGTCGGGTTCGGGCATGTTCGGTTCCTCCTGCCGGACTCGCCGCCCGTGCCGGGCGGAGGACGCGGGGCGCGCCGTGCCGGTACGGCATCGTACGGGGACGGCCCCGGGTGACCCGGCGGGCCCGTCGCGCCCGCGGTGACGCCGCCGTAAACCCAAGATCAACCCTTCGGGTGGTAACCGGTCGGGTGCCGGTCTCGTTCCACCGTTCAGACGACGGTGACCGGCCGGTCACCGTCCGCGATGATGAGCGGAGTGCGATGACGCGCGAGGTCGAGGGACGCCGTCGGCGGCCCCGGGTGATGACGGTCCTGGCCACGGTGGTGGCCCTGGTGCTGGCCGGGCTGACCGCCGGGATGATCGGGACCGCGTCCGCGGCGCCGACGGAGTCCGACCGGGGCGGCCCGGGTCGCGCCGAGGGGACGCCCTGCTCGGCGGCCGCGCGCGCCTGCGTGGACCTCGCGAACAGCACGGCGTGGCTGATCCGCGACGGGAGGATCGAGGCCGGGCCGGTCCCGGCGTCGTTCGGGAAGAAGGGCCAGCGCACCCCGGCCGGCGTCTTCCAGGTCCAGTGGAAGAACAAGGACCACCGCAGCGCGGAGTTCAACAACGCACCGATGCCGTTCGCGGTCTTCTTCGCCCCCGGCGGCATCGCCTTCCACGAGGGCAACACCGAGACCGAGTCCGCGGGCTGCGTCCGGCTGTCCCGCGCGAACGCCGAGCGCTGGTTCAACTCGCTGCAGGTCGGCGACCGGGTCGAGGTCACCAACATCCCGCAGTGACCGGAGGCGTTTCGCGGTCCGGGGTGGCGGGAACGGCTGGGGCGGAGAAGACTGCCGAGTGATCGGTTGTGCAAAATCGGTCCCCACGACACGGAGGTAACGATGCCCACGCGCAGCGCCCGCACCGCATGGAACGGCTCTCTGGAGCAGGGATCCGGCCAGGTCGAGCTGTCCAGCTCCAAGGTCGGTACCTACGAGGTCAGCTTCCCCAAGCGCGCCGCGGACGACGCCGGTGGCACCACCAGCCCGGAGGAGCTCATCGCCGCGGCGCACTCCGCCTGCTACGCGATGCAGCTCTCGGCGAACATCGCCGAGGCGGGTGGGACCCCCGAGTCCCTCGATGTCTCGGCCGACGTCTCCCTCGGCCCGGACAAGGACAACGGCGGCTTCAAGCTGACCGGCATCACGCTGACGGTGCGCGGTGAGGTCACCGGACTCGACGCCGACGGCTTCGCCAAGGCCGCGGAGGCCGCCAAGGCCGGCTGCCCCGTGTCGAAGGCGCTGACCGGCGTCGAGATCACGCTGGACGCCGCGCTGGAGAGCTGATACCCGGCACGTCGCGACGCCCTCGACCGGATCCCGGTCGGGGGCGTCGTCGTGTCCCGGGGTCAGCCGTCGAGCCCGTCCAGCACCGTCCGCGACGGCACGAAGAACGTGCAGCCCGTCGTCGGGGTCGAGTAGTCGAGGATGCGGTCGTGCAACGGCGGCGGGTCGCCGACGAACATCCGCCGCAGCATCGTCTCGACCACCCACAGGTGCCGGCTGTAGCCGATGAAGTAGGTGCCGTACTCGCCCCGTCCCGGCGCGGCGAACGGCATGTTGTCCCGCAGGATGTCGTGCTCGACGCCGTCGTCGTCGGTGATCGTGCACAGCGTCTTGTGCGACTTCTGGCCCTCCTCGGCGTCCGGCAGCTCCACCCCGTCGAACTTGGTCCGCCCGACGATCTCCTCCTGGGTGGCCACGCTCCGCCCGCGCCAGGCGGCCATGTCGTGCAGGTACCTCTGCACGACGACGTAGCTGCCGCCGGCGTGTGCCGGGTCCTCCTCGCCGACCAGGGTCGCGGCCGGGAGGCCCGCCCCGTCCGGGTTGGCCGTCCCGTCGGCGAAGTCGAGCAGGTCCCGGCCGTGCCGGTAGCGGAAGCCGGCGGTCTCGTCGACGGTGGTGACGGTGTCGCCGAAGGCGTCCAGCAGCATCATCTCGAACCGCACGATCAGGTCCGTGGTGTCCGCCCGCAGGTGGTAGAGCAGGTCCCCCTCGGTGGCGACGGCGGTGTGGCTCGCGCCGGTGATCTCGCGGAACGGTGAGAGCTCGCGCGGCGGCGGCCCGCCGACGGCCCGTTCCCACACCCGGTGCCCGATCCCGACGGTGCAGTGGAACGCCGCCCCGTCGGCGCCGATGCGGACGTTCCTGACGAGGTCGGAGGTCGCGGCGAGCGTCGACCGGACCCCGGCGTCGGAGTCCGGCCCGTCGCCCACCCGCAGGACGAGGAAGGCAGCCGCGGCGGTGAGCGGGGCGGTGACGTCCTGGGGCTCCGGTGGTGGGACTGCGCGTTCGGTCGCCTGGGTCACACCGCCGGAGCGTAGCGACCCCGTGGCTACGGTGGGGCCGTGACGACCCCGCCCTCCCGGCACCGCGGCATCGTCCTGTTCGGCCCCGGGGCGGGCGGCGACCCCGGCCGCTACACCACGCTGACCGGTGCGCTGCGCGACGCCGGCTGGGACGTCCTCGCCCCGCCCGCGGAACGGTTCACGCCGGGGACCGTGACGCCCGGGCAGCTGCGGACGCGGGTCGGTCTGCTGCACGACGCGCTCGCGGCACACCCCGACCGCGACACACTGCCCGTCGTCGCGGTGGGGCACTCGATCGGTGGGTGGGCGGCGCTCTGCCTCGCCGGTGCCCGCCCGTGCACCCGCGACGGCGCGGAGCTCGCGGTGCCCGCCGAGCCCCGGGTGTCCCGGCTCGTCGCGATCGCGCCGCCGGTGGGCTGGTTCGCCGCGCCCGGCGCGCTCGCGGCCGTGACGGTGCCGGTCGCGGTGCACGTCGGGGCGTCGGACACGGTGACGCCGCCGTCGTCGACGGAGCTGCTGCGCGCCGCGCCCGGGCCGGTGACGGTCACCGTGCACGAGGGCGTCGGGCACTTCGACGTCGCCATGACCGAGCTGCCGCCGGGGGAGCGCCCGGCGGCCGGGCTCCACCACCGGGCTTTCCTGGACGGGCTGGCCGCCGCCGTCGCCGGGTTCCTCGCCACTCCGTGACCCGGGCCGGGCCCCGGTCCGCCGGTCGCGAGGGTGATGCGGATGCCGGTGACCTCTCCACCGGCGCTGTCGGTGCTGCTCCGGCCTCCGGTCTCCTGCCTGCTGCCCGTGGGGTCCGAGGTCGGCTGCTCCCGTGACGACGACGACCCGGGGAGCGAGGGCGGACGCGAATACGGGTAGCTGAACTATCCGTATCGCTGTTACGGTGAGTTCGACTATCCACTCGGGGTGCATGGGGGCGAAGCTCGATGAACAGGGATCACGCGGTCGTGGCCGGGGCCGGTGTGGGTGGTCTGCTGATCGCTCACGTGCTGGCCGACACCTTCAGGCGAGTCACGGTCGTGGAGCCGGACGTGCTCGACGGCAGGAGCGGGCATCGCCGAGGAGTGCCGCAGTCGGAGCACGCACACGTGCTGCTCACCCGAGGCGCCGACGCTCTCGAGGACCTGCTCCCCGGACTGCGGTCGGAGCTGGTCGCGGCGGGAGCGGCCGTCGCGCCGGCCCGCATGGGGCCCGGTCGGGGGACGCGCGTGGTCGGTCCGGCCGGACCCTTCACCGATGTCGAGGCGGAAGGGGAGACGTTCCTCGGCGTCAGTCGGCTGCTGCTGGAGGGGCACATCCGGTCACGCGTTCGGAGCCGTCCCACCGTGGACTTCCTCGACGGGCACCGGGTGACGGGGCTGCTCGTCGCGCAGGCCGTCTCCCGTGTGACCGGAGTGTCGGTGCGCGCCGGCGAGGCCGACGGCGGCGCGGCCCGGTCTCTGTATGCCGATCTGGTCGTGGACGCGACCGGACGGCGATCCTCGATGCCCAGATGGCTCACCGAGGCCGGGTTCCCGAGCGCGCCGGAGACGACGATCGAGACCGGGATCGGCTACGCGAGTCGCTGGTATCGACGCCCCGCCTCGCCCACCGCGTCGTGGGACGCCATGATCATCAATCTCCGGCCCGGGGTCAACAACAGGTTCGGGGTCCTCCTTCCCGTCGAGAACGGGGAGTGCGCCGTCAGCATCGGTGGCGGCGCCGGTGCGTACCCTCCGTCGGACGAGGAGGGCTTTCTCCGGTGGGCGCGCGATCTGCCGGACCGTCAGCTCCATGACGCGATCGTCGAATCCGAGCCACTGTCGGACATCAGTGCCTATCGCACGCCGACGAGCCGCCGTCGCCACTACGAGAAGCTCCGCGCGTGGCCACAGGGCCTCCTGGTCGCCGGGGACGCGGTGTGCGCCTTCAATCCGATCTACGGCCAAGGAATGTCGGTCAGTGCGCTGGAAGCGCTCGCTCTGCGTGACTGCCTCCGGCGTGGTCCCGAGAACCTGGAACGGGATTTCCGCGACCTGGTGGCGGACATCGTCGCGGGTCCGTGGAGCCTCGCCACGGCGGAGGACATGAAGTTGGCGTCGGTGGGTTCGAGGAAGCGGCGGTCGCTGCCGGCCCGCCTCCGGGACCGCTTCATCTACGCGGGCCACGATGCCGCGACGTCGGATCCGGTCGTGGCCAGGACGTTCGGGGACATCATGATGATGCGTGCCGAGCCGACGGCGCTGCTGCGTCCGCACACCCTGGCCCGCATTCTCCGCCACCGGCTCCGCTCCACGCGCGGCCCACGCAACCGGACTGCGGAGCCGTCGCCGTGACCGGCGTCGCGATGGACACCTGCGCGCAGCACGTCCCCGACGAGGCGGGGCGCCGGCCGGTCGCGCACACGACGGCCTGCTCGGCGAGGGCGGTCGATGTCGGAGCCGGATGCCGGGAGCGGTGTGCGGCCCGGACGGGGGAGACCCTGCCGGGCCGTTCCCATGTCAGCAGCCTGCTCCGCCGCCAGGATTCGAACCTGGACCATCGGAACCAAAATCCTGGCCGCGGTCGGAGTCGACACATGTCTCGGCAGGTCACCGCGCGGGGTTCGTCCAGGGCAGTCCGCGGTGGACCGGCTCAGGGCTCGCTGACTGATGTCGGTTGGTGATGTCAGGCTGTGCCTGCCCGCTTGCCAGTGCCATCCCGTCGACCTGCTGCAAGCCGACCGCGCGGGCGGCCGTGGGCGGTCCTCGATGCAACCGCCGGCCGACGTCGTCAAGCCCCGCCCACGGTTGTCCGTGTGGTAGCCCGGAGGGAGGTCGGCGGGATGGCACGCCCACCATCCCGGAGATCTGCCCGCCCGGCGAGGGCATGTCAGTGATGGGGCC
>NZ_JAMQOF010000012.1:0-151342 GCF_023717215.1 Pseudonocardia sp. DR1-2
CCCCCCCCCGCGCGCGGCGGGCCGCCCCCCGGCGCGCGGCCGGCCCCGCCGGTCGTCGCACCCGTACGCGGTCAGGCGTCGCCGCGGGCGCGGCGCTTGTTCCACACGTCGAACGCGACGGCGAACAGCAGCACGAGTCCCTTCACGACCGACTGCACGGACTGGTCGACGCCCATGAGCTGCATGCCGTTGCTCATCACGGCCATGATCAGGCCACCGACCAGCGCGCCGACCACGGTCCCGACCCCGCCGGTCACCGCGGCGCCGCCGATGAACGCGGCGGCGATCGCGTCGAGCTCGAACATGGTGCCCGCCGCGGGCTGGGCGCCGTTGGACCGCGCCGAGTAGATGACCCCGGCGACGCCGGCCAGGAAGCCCATGTTCACGAAGATCCAGAACGTGACGGCGCGGACCCGCACCCCGGACAGCCGGGCCGCGGCCGCGTTGCCGCCGAGGGCGTAGACGTGCCGGCCGAACACCGTGCGGCGGGTGAGCAGCCCGTAGGCGAGCACCAGCACCGAGAGCACGACCAGCACCACGGGCAGCCCGCGGGAGGAGGCCAGCTGCCAGGCGAACGCCATGACGACCAGCCCGACGAGTGCGATCCGGCAGGCGAACAGCGGGAAGGACTCGACCTGTTGCAGGTCGAGCACCTTCGCGACCCGGCTCCGGTAGGCGAGCACCGCGTACCCGGCGACGCCGAGCGCGGCGATCAGGACGGTGAAGGCGTCGTAGCCCTGGCCGCCGATGAGCCCGTTGAGGAAGCCGCCCGCGATCTGCTGGTAGCCCGCGGGGAACGGCGAGAGCGAGATGTTGCCCAGCACCTGCAGGGTCAGCCCGCGGAACAGCAGCATCCCGGCGAGGGTGACGATGAAGGCGGGGATGCCGACGTAGGCGACCCAGAAACCGTGCCAGACACCGACCAGTACGCCGACGCCGACGGCCGCGACGACGCCGACCCACCAGGGCAGCCCGCCGCCGATCACCAGCACCGCGGCGACCGCGCCGGTCAGCGCGACCACCGACCCCACCGAGAGGTCGATGTGCCCGCCGACGATGACGATCACCATCCCGATCGCGAGGACCAGGATGTAGGAGTACTGCAGGACGATGTTGGTGATGTTGCCGGGGCTGAGCGAGACGCCGCCGGTGAGGACCGCGAACAGCGCGACGATCGCCACGAACGCGATCACGATGCCGCTCTGGCGGACGTTGCCGGCCAGCAGTCGTCGCAGGTCGCTCGTGCCGGAGTGCAGGGCCGCCGCACCGGCGCCGGGACGCTCGTCGGAGGAGGGGTCCTTCTTCGGGAGGGTGCTGGTCATGCGGAGCTCTCCGCCTCCTGGGTCATGAGGGCCATCAGGCCCTCCTGGGTGGCCTCGGCGACCGGCACCTCTCCGGTGATCCGTCCGGCCGACAGGGTGTAGACGCGGTCGCAGATCCCCAGGAGCTCGGGCAGCTCGGAGGAGATCACCAGGACCGCCTTGCCGGCCTCCACGAGCCGGTTGATGATCACGTAGATCTCGTAGCGGGCGCCGACGTCGATCCCGCGGGTCGGCTCGTCGAGGATCAGCACGTCCGGCTCGGTGAACAGCCACTTGGCCAGCACCACCTTCTGCTGGTTGCCCCCGGACAGGGTCCCGACCCCGACGCTGGTGCTCGCCGCCCGGATACCGAGGTCGCGCCGGTAGGACTCGGCGACACGCAGCTCGGCGTCGCCGTCGACCCAGCCGTGGCGGGCGAGCCGGCGCAGGCCCGCGCCGGAGACGTTGCGCCGGATGTCGTCGACCAGGTTCAGGCCGAGGTGCTTGCGGTCCTCGGTGACGTAGGCCAGCCCGGCCTCGATTGCCTCCGGCACCGAGCGGGCGCGGACCTCGCGGCCCCCGACCCGCAGGGTGCCGCTGACGTCGCGGCCCCAGGACCGCCCGAACACGCTCATCGCGAGCTCGGTGCGGCCCGCCCCCATCAGCCCGGCGATGCCGACGACCTCCCCGGCCCGCACCGACAGCGACGCGGCGTCGACGACCTTGCGGTCCTGGGTCGGGTGCCACACCGTCCAGTCACTGATCCGCAGCAGCTCCTCCCCCGGGCTGCTCGCGCGGTCCGGGTAGAAGGAGGTGAGGTCACGCCCGACCATCCCGCGGATGATGCGGTTCCGCGGGGCCGGCTCGTCGGCGACGGTGAAGGTCTCGACGGTCCGGCCGTCGCGGACGACGGTGGTGCGGTCGGCGATCGCGACGATCTCGTCGAGCTTGTGCGAGATGATGATCGAGGTGATGCCGTTGTCGCGGAAGCGCCGGATCAGCTCGAGCAGGTGGGCGGAGTCGGTGTCGTTGAGCGCGGCGGTGGGCTCGTCGAGGACGAGCAGCCGCACGTCCTTGGTCATCGCCTTGACGATCTCGACGAGCTGCTGCTTGCCGACGCCGAGCCGCCCGACCGGCGTCGCCGGGTTCTCGGTGAGGCCCACCTCGGCGAGCAGGCGGGCGGCCTCGGCGTGGGTACGCCGCCAGTCGACCAGTCCCAGCCGGCCGCGCCGCTCGTTGCCGAGGAACACGTTCTCGGCGATCGACAGGTGCGGCACCAGTGCGAGCTCCTGGTGGATGATCACGACACCGTCGGCCTCGGAGTCGCGGATCCCGGCGAACCGGGCAGGCCGGCCGTGGAGGACGATCTCGCCGTCGTAGGTGCCTGCGGGATGCACCCCGGAGAGCACCTTCATCAGCGTCGACTTCCCGGCGCCGTTCTCGCCGCAGATCGCGTGGATCTCGCCGCGGCGCACGGCGAGCGAGACCTCCGACAGCGCGGTCACCCCCGGGAAGGTCTTGGTGATGGCGCGCATCTCGAGGATGTTGTCCGGCGGGTCGCCGCCGGGGTGGTGGTCGGTCACGTCGTCCTCCGTTGCGGAAGGGTCGGGCCGGCTCGACGGGCTCAGCCCTGGCGGCCGCGGGCGACGTCCTCGGCGGTGTAGTAGCCCGAGTCGACGAGGACCTGCCGGATGTCGGCCTTGAACACCGTCCGGACCGGCAGCAGGTAGGACGGCACGACCTTCACCCCGTTGTCGTAGGTGGTGGTGTCGTTCGCCTCCGGGGTGCCGCCGCCGAGGAACGCCTTCGCGGCCACGACGGCCTGCTCGGCGAGCTTGCGGGTGTCCTTGAAGACCGTGGAGCTCTGCACCCCGTCGTCGATCAGCTTGACCGAGGCGATCTCGGCGTCCTGCCCGGTGACGGTCGGCATCGGCTTGGCCGCGGTGCCGAAGCCCGCGTTCTGCAGGGCGGTGATGACGCCACGGGAGATGCCGTCGAAGGGCGACAGGACGCCGTCGGGCCGGCTGCCGTCGTTGTAGGTGGAGGTGAGCAGGTCCTCCATCCGCTTCTGGGCCGTCTCCTGGCCCCAGCGCAGCGTGGCGGTCTGCTCGATCGTCGTCTGGCCGCTCTTGACCCGGATCGTGCCGTTGTCGATCAACGGCTTCAGCACCGACATGGCGCCGTCGAAGAAGTAGAAGGCGTTGTTGTCGTCGAGGGAGCCCGCGAACAGCTCGACGACGACCGGGCCCTTCTTCGGGCCGGGCGCCCCGTCGGCGTCCTGCAGGCCCATGCCGCGCAGCAGCGCCTTCGCCTGGGCGACGCCGACCTGGAAGTTGTCGAAGGTGACGTAGAAGTCGACGTTCGGGCTCTGCCGGATCAGCCGGTCGTAGGCGATGACCGGGATGCCGGCGTCCTTGGCCGCCTGCAACTGCCCGGACAGGGCGGTCCCGTCGATGGCCGCGACGATCAGCAGGTCCGCACCGCTGGTCACCATCTGGTCGATCTGCTGGGACTGGGTCGGGATGTCGTCGCCGCCGTACTGCAGGTCGACCTGGTAGCCGGCCGCGGTGAGCTGGTCGCGGACGGCGTTGCCGTCGGCGATCCATCGCTCGGAGGTCTGGGTCGGCATCGACACGCCGACCGTCAAGTCACCGGGTGCCGCACCCGCCCCCGCGCCGCCACCTCCCCCGGCTCCCTGGCCCCCGCAGGCGGCCAGTCCCAGCACCAGCAGGGCACCGACGGCGACGGTGCGCATCCTCGTGAACACAGGCGATCTCCTCGTCGAGACGGCAGCGGGCGGGTCTCCCCGGTCAGGTCGGGAGAGTCCGGGATGTGAACGTTAACCATCACTGATGATCGACGGAAGTTCCGTTATCCGTCCGTTATGCACTGCCCTGAACAGAGTCGATCAGTCTCGGGCCGGCCATCGCCCGATGCGGCGCGGCGCCCACGACGATGCGAACGTTCCCAACCACGTGAGGGTTAACACCAGCCGGAGAACCGTGGGGCCATGACCGCGGTTCCCGACCCGACCCGGAACGGTGCGCGCCGGGCCGTCGCCGCCGCGACCGCCAACACCCCCGACGTCCCCCACGCCGGCGCAGCCCGGCCGCCGGCACCGGCCCGCGCCCGGCCCGGCGACCGGTCCCGACGCCCCGACCGACGACGACGCGCACCAGGTGAACGTGCCGCACGATCGACCCCGCCGTGGACAGTTGCTGCGGTCGGACCGTTGAGTTCGACTGCTGTTAGCGATAACATTCGCGTGCCGTCCGATCGCTCGGCCGGCCGTTTCGTGACCCGAGGAAGTGCTCATGATCCGACCACCGGTCGACCCCGCCGACGCCCTCGTCGTGGGCGTCGACTTCGGGACGCTGTCCGGACGGGCGGTCGTCGTCCGTGCCGCCGACGGGGCCGAGCTCGGCACCGCCGTCCACGCCTACACCCACGCCGTCCTCACCGACGCCCTGCCGGGCCGGCCGGACGTGCGCCTGCCACCGGACTGGGCGCTGCAGGTGCCGTCGGACTACGTCGACGTCCTGCGCCGCGCCGTCCCCGAGGCGGTCGCCGCCGCCGGGGTGGACCCGGCGCGGGTGGTCGGCATCGCCACCGACTTCACCGCCTGCACCATGGTCCCGACCCTGCGCGACGGCACCCCGCTGAACGAGGTGCCCGACCTCGCCGACGAGCCGCACGCGTACACCAAGCTCTGGCGCCACCACGCCGCCCAGCCGCAGGCCCACCGCATCAACGCCCTCGCCGCCGAGCGGGGCGAGACCTGGCTCCCCCGCTACGGCGGGTTCATCTCCTCGGAGTGGGAGTTCGCGAAGGGTCTGCAGATCCTGGAGGAGGCCCCTGCGGTCTACGCCAGGACCGAGCGCTGGGTCGAGGCCGCGGACTGGATCGTCTGGCAGCTGTGCGGCCGCTACGTCCGCAACGCCTGCTCGGCCGGGTACAAGGGGATCCTGCAGGACGGCGTCTATCCCGGCCGGGACTTCCTCGGTGCGCTGAACCCGGCCTTCGCCGGGTTCGCCGAGACCAAGGTCGCCCACGAGATCGGTGAGCTGGGCGCCGTCGCCGGGACGCTGACCGCCGAGGCGGCAGGCTGGACCGGGCTGCCCGAGGGCATCGCGGTCGCCGTCGGCAACGTCGACGCCCACGTCACCGCCGCCGCGGCGAACGCCGTCCGGCCCGGGCAGATGGTCGCGATCATGGGAACCAGCACCTGCCATGTCATGAGCTCCGACGTGCTGCGCGAGGTGCCCGGGATGTGCGGCGTCGTCGACGGCGGCATCGTCTCCGGGCTCTGGGGCTACGAGGCCGGGCAGAGCGGCGTCGGCGACATCTTCGGCTGGTTCGTCGAGCACGGCGTGCCGCCCGCCCACCACGAGGCCGCCCGGGCGCGGGGGCTCGGCGTGCACGAGTACCTGACGGAGCTGGCCGCCGGGCAGGCGGTCGGCGAGCACGGGCTCGTCGCGCTGGACTGGCACTCGGGCAACCGGTCGGTGCTGGTGGACCACGAGCTGTCCGGCGTCGTCGTCGGGCAGACCCTCGCGACCCGGCCCGAGGACACCTACCGGGCGCTGCTGGAGGCCACCGCGTTCGGCACCCGGATGATCGTGGAGACCTTCGCGGCCTCCGGCGTCCCGGTGACCGAGCTGATCGTCTCCGGCGGGCTCACCCGGAACGCCCTGCTCATGCAGATCTACGCCGACGTGACCCGGCTGCCGCTCACCGTCGTCGAGACCGGGCAGGGCCCGGCCCTGGGCTCGGCGATCCACGCGGCCGTCGCCGCGGGGGTCCACCCCGACATGCCCACCGCGGCCGCCGCGATGGGCCGCGTCCGGGAGGGCGCACACCTGCCCGACGAGGAGTCGGCGAAGTCCTACGACGCCCTGTTCGCCGAGTACACGCGCCTGCACGACCACTTCGGCCGGGGCGGCGACGACGTGATGCACCGCCTGCGCGCGATCCGCCGCGAGGCGCGCGCCCAGCGAGAAGGAGACCTCGACGCATGACCGACACCCTGGCCTCCCCCGGCGTCGCCGCCACCGTGGCGCGGCTGCGCGAGCAGGTGTGCGCGCTGCACGCCGAGCTGGTCCGCTACGGGCTGGTCGTCTGGACGGCGGGCAACGTCTCGGCCCGCGTCCCCGGCCACGACCTGATGGTCATCAAGCCCAGCGGGGTCTCCTACGACGACCTGACCCCGCAGACCATGGTGCTGTGCGACCTGCACGGCACCCCGGTCGAGGGCGACCTGACGCCGTCGTCGGACACCTCGGCGCACGCCCACGTCTACCGGGCCATGCCCGGGGTGGGCGGCGTGGTGCACACCCACTCCACCTACGCCAGCGCGTGGGCGGCGCGCGCCGAGCCGATCCCGTGCGTGCTCACCGCGATGAGCGACGAGTTCGGCGGGGACATCCCGGTCGGCCCGTTCTCGCTGATCGGCGACGAGTCGATCGGCCGCGGCGTCGTCGAGACCCTGACCGGCAGCCGCTCCCCCGCCGTGATCATGCAGAACCACGGCGTGTTCACCATCGGCGCCGACGCCCGCGCCGCGGTGAAGGCCGCGGTGATGTGCGAGGACGTCGCCCGCACCGTGCACCTCGCCCGCCAGCTCGGCGACACCGTGCCGATCCCCCAGGACGAGATCGACAGCCTCTGGGACCGCTACCAGAACGTCTACGGGCAGCGCTGAGCGCTGCAGGCCCCCGAAGGAGGAATGTCCCATGAGTGGCTCGCTGCTCGACAGCTACGAGGTCTGGTTCCTGACCGGGAGCCAGAGCCTCTACGGCGAGGAGACCCTCGCCCAGGTCGCCGACCAGTCGAAGGTCGTCGCCGACCGGCTCGACGCCGCCGACGAGATCCCGGTGCGGGTGGTGTGGAAACCCGTCCTCACCGACGCCGACGCCATCCGGCGGATCTGCCTGGAGGCCAACGCCGACGACCGCTGCCTCGGCGTCATCACCTGGATGCACACCTTCTCCCCGGCGAAGATGTGGATCCCCGGGCTCGAGGCCCTGACCCGCCCGCTGCTGCACCTGCACACCCAGGCCGGTGTCGACCTCCCCTGGTCGGAGATCGACATGGACTTCATGAACCTCAACCAGGCCGCGCACGGCGACCGCGAGTTCGGCTACGTCCAGACCCGGCTCGGCCTGGCCCGCAAGACCGTCGCCGGGCACGTCTCCGACCCGGTGCTCCGGGACCGCATCGGGACCTGGACCCGCGCGGCCGCCGGTGCCGCCGAGCTGCGCGCGCTGCGGCTGGTCCGGTTCGGCGACTCCATGCGCGACGTCGCCGTGACCGACGGCGACCGGGTCGAGGCCACCCGGGTCTTCGGGATGTCGGTGCAGACCTACGGCGTGAACGACCTCGTCGCCGTCGTCGACCAGGTCCCCGACACCGATGTCGACAAGCTCGTCGCCGAGTACGCCGAGGTCTACGCCGTCGTCCCCGAGCTGCTCCCCGACGGCGACCGGCACGAGGCGCTCCGCTACGGCGCGCGGGTCGAGATCGGGCTGCGCTCGTTCCTGGAGTCGGCGGGCGCGCAGGCGTTCACCACGAACTTCGAGGACCTCGGCGGACTGCGCCAGCTACCCGGTCTCGCGGTGCAGCGCATGATGGCCGACGGCTACGGCTTCGGCGCCGAGGGCGACTGGAAGACCGCGGCGATGCTGCGCGCGGTGAAGGTCGTCGCCACCGGGCTGCCCGGCGGCACGTCGTTCATGGAGGACTACACCTACCACCTGCGGCCCGGCCGCGAACGCATCCTCGGGGCGCACATGCTGGAGGTCTGCCCGAGCATCACCGGGTCCCGGCCGTCGCTGGAGATCCACCCGCTGGGCATCGGCGGGCGCGAGGACCCGGTCCGGCTGCGGTTCACCGCCGACCCGGGCCCGGGCGTGGTGCTCGGCATCTGCGACCTCGGGGAGCGCTTCCGCCTGGTCAGCAACGACGTCGAGGTCGTCGACCCGGACGAGCCCATGCCGAGGCTGCCGGTGGCGACGGCGACCTGGGTCCCGGAGCCGTCGCTGGCGACCTCGGCCGAGTGCTGGCTGATGGCGGGCGGTCCGCACCACACGGTGCTGTCGACCGCCGTGGGCGTCGAGGCCCTCGACGACCTGGCCGAGATCGTCGGGACCGAGCTGGTGCACATCGGCGACACCACGAGCCCGCGGACCTTCCTGCACGAGCTGCGCTGGAACAACGCCTACCACCGGCTCGCGCGGGGCTTCTGAGCTCCGCCCCCCCGGCCCCGGTGCCGGCCGCCTCCGACGGGTGGCCGGCACCGTGGTCCGGGACGGGGACGCGCCCGCCCGCGGCAGGGAGGGACGGCTCGCTTCCGACGCGAGCCGGCGCGCGATCGGTCACCGGCCGGCGGACCGGGTCACTCCCCGCCCCCGGTGGTGCGCAACCTCAGGTCGCCCGCCATGTCGATCCGCGCGAGCTCGGCACGGGAGGTGACGCCGAGCTTGGGGTAGACGCTGCCCAGATGGTGCCCGACCGTGCGGTGGCTGATCAGCAGCCGGGCCGCGATCTCCCGGTTGGTGAGCCCCTCGGCGGCCAGCTGGGCGACCCGCAGCTCCTGGGCGGTGAGCCCGGCCCCGGCCGGCTCGTGCCGCGCCCCGGACTGCGCGGCCAGGCCCAGCTCCCGGACCGCCCGGGCCCGCAGCGGCGCCGCGCCGAGGCGGGCGAAGGTCTCGGCCGCCCCGGTGAGCTCGTGCCGGGCGTCGGCGCGCCGGCGGACCCGCCGCAGCCACTCGCCGTACAGCAGCCGGGTGCGGGCCTGCTCGAACGGATCCGGGTCGGTACCCGCGCCGTCGAGCGCGGCCCGGAACGCGGCCTCCGTGTCCGGGCCGCCGGCGGCGAGGGCGCGGAGACGGTGGGCGGCGGTCCGGGCCCAGTGGGCGCCGGTCCGCCGGGCCCACGTCTCGACGGCCACCAGCCGGGCCGCGGCCGTCTCCGTGCGGCCCTCCTGCGTGGCGGCCTCGGCGGTGTCCGGGGCGGCGAGCAGCGCGAACGTGGGGTGGGCGGCCTCGTGGCCGGGCTCGTCGAGCGGCATCAGGTGGAGCAGGGCGTCGCGGGGCCTGCCCTCGAACAGCGCGGCCCGGCCCCGCACCCAGTACGCCGACGCGGTGAGCGCGCGCACCCCCTGCCGGACCGAGACGGCAAGCGCCCGGGTGGTGTGGCCGTCCAGTCCGGGGGCGTCACCGCGGGCCGCGGCCAGGTTGGCCAGACAGAGTCGGCACTGGCTCGCCACGTGGTCCGCTCCGACCTCCTCGGCCAGCCGCAGGCCCTCGGTGGCTCCGGCCTCGGCCGTCTCCCACCGGCCCGCCGAGGCGTCGAGGACCGCGCTCTGCGCGAGGACCATCGCGAGCGCGGCGAGCTCGTGCCGCCGCCGCAGCTGCGCGGCCTGCATCCGCAGCACGTCGTGCAGGGGCCCCTCGACCCCACAGGCCTGGGCCAGCGGCACGGGCGGCAGCAACTCCCACGGCACGTTCCCGAGCAGGCCGACGGTGTCGGCCTCCGGGGCCGGGAGCGGCCCGGCGGCCCGGCCGGTCCCGTCGTAGCAGGCCCACCAGGACCGCAGCGTGGGCATGACCGGTGCCGGCTCGCCGTCGGGGTCGAGGGCGAGCAGCCGCTGCAGCGCCGCCTGCTGCAGGTCCGGGCGGCCCGCCGACCACGCCGCGCGGGCCGCCACCGTGCCCAGCTCCATCGCCGTGCGCGTCCCGTCGACGACGGCCATGTCCCCCACCAGGTAGTGGTGGGCGCGCTCGGAGAGGCCGACGGTGAACTCGAGGATCCCGCGCAGCCCGCCGCTGCGCCGCACGACGGGCTCCACCCCGCCCAGGCGCTCGGCGTCGTCGAGCAGCCGCCGGGCCCCCTCGGCGTCGCCGGCGTCCCAGGCGGCGCGGGCGGCGACCGCCAGCCGGCGCGCGGCGTCCGCGGGGTCCGGTGACAGGTCGGCGGCCCGCCGAAGCGTGCGTGCCGCCAGTGGGCCGGCGCTACGCTCCAGGCACCGGGCGGCCGCCTGCTCCAGCAGCACCGCGACATCCTCGTCGGCGCCGTCCGCGGCGGCCGCCAGGTGCCAGGCACGGTGCTCGGTGGCCTCGGTCGGCAGCGCCGCGGCCAGCGCACGGTGCGCGGCCCGGCGGTCCGCGAAGGGGGCGCCGTCGTAGAGGGCGGCCGGGACCAGCGGGTGGCGGAACCGGAGGCGGGCGCCCGAGGCCTGCAGCAGGCCGGAGCGCAGCGCCTCGTCCCAGGTGGAGGCGTCGACACCCCACCCGGCACCGGCCCGGTCGACGACGTGCCGGTCGCCCCGACCCTCGGCGGCCGCCAGCAGCAGCAACGCCCGGGTGGCCGGTTTCAGCGCCTCGGCACGGGCGCAGAACGCCTGCCGCAGCCGGGGTCCCACCGGCATCGGCTCCCCGGACGCCCCGTCGCCGGCGTCGCGCCCGACGGTGGGCAGTTCCTGCAGCGCGAGCGGGTTGCCCCCCGCCGTCGCGACCGTGCCCTCGACGAGGGCCTCGTCGGCGCCGGGGACGGCGGCGGCGACCAGCCGGCGGGCGGCGTCGTCGGTGAGGCCCACGACCTCCAGCGCCGGCACCCCGTCCCAGGGGCCCGGGGACGGGTCCGCGTGGTCGGTCAGGATCACCACGACCGGCTCGGTCCGTACCCGGCGCGCGAGGAAGCCCAGACAGTGCGCCGTCGCCTCGTCGACCCACTGCGCGTCGTCGACGACGACGAGCACCGGCCGCTCCCGGGCCAGGCCGGAGAGCAGCGACACCACGGCCGCGCCGATGAGGAACCGGTTGGCCGGGTCCCGGCTGATCCCGAACGCGCCGCGCAGCGCGGCGGCCTGCGGGTCCGGGAGCTCGTCGAGCCGGTCCAGCACCGGCCACAGCAGCGCGTGCAGTGCGCCGAAGGCGAGCCCCGTCTCGATCCGGGTGCCCCGGGTCCGGAGCACCGTGACCCCGGACGCGACGTCGACGACGTGGTCGACCAGTGCGGTCTTGCCGATTCCCGGCTCCCCCCACAGCACGAGCGCCGCACCCGCGCCGCCGGCCGCGCGTGCCAGCAGCCGTTCCAGCGCCGCGGTCTCGGTACGCCGCCCGAACAGCTCCATGACCCCCCGCAGCCCCGTCCCGCCGGCGACCGTGGCACGGCCGATCCGTCGCACCACCGTAACCACGTCGTCCGGATCGTCCCGGCGACCGATCCGGTGACCGATCCGCCGGAACCGGCCGGACCCGACACTCGCCGGGTGACCCGCCCCGCACCCACCGATGCGTTCGCGCCGTCCGGGAGCCCCGACTTCACCGGGCTCCGCGCGACCTACGTCAACTGCACCCTCAACCGCTCCCCCGGCCGTAGCCACACCCAGGGCGTCATCGACCGCAGCATCGCGATCATGGAGGCGAACGGGGTCGCCGTCGACCGGTTCCGCGCCGTCGACCACGACATCGCCCCCGGCGTCCGCCCCGACATGACCGAGCACGGCTGGGACACCGACGCGTGGCCCGCACTGCTCGACCGCGTCCTCGCCGCCGACATCCTCGTCATCGGCGGGCCGATCTGGTTGGGCGACAACAGCTCCGTGACGAAGCGGGTGATCGAGCGCCTGTACGGCCATTCGGGCGTGCTCAACCCCCGCGGCCAGTACGCCTACTACGGCCGCGTCGCCGGGTGCCTGCTCACCGGCAACGAGGACGGCCTCAAGCACTGCGCGATGAACATCCTCTACAGCCTCCAGCACATCGGGTTCACCGTCCCGCCCCAGGCCGACGCCGGCTGGCTCGGCGAGGTCGGCCCCGGCCCGTCCTACCTGGACGAGGGTTCGGGTGGTCCGGAGAACGACTTCACCAACCGCAACATCGCGTTCATGACCTACAACCTGATGCACCTCGCTGCGATGATCCGGGGCGCGGGTGGGTTCCCTGCCCACGGCAACCAGCGCACGGCCTGGGACGACGGCACCCACCCCGGGCACACCAACCCCGAGTACCGCTGACGCGGGCGACGGCCGAGCACCGAGAGAGGCCCCACATGATCGTCGTCACCGACAACCGCTCCGCGAACAGGTTCGAGGCCCACGACGGCGGGACGCTCGCCGGCGTCGCCGCGTACGCACGCACACCGGAACTCGTCGCCTTCGTGCACACCGAGGTCGACCCGGCCTTCGAGGGACGCGGGGTGGGATCGGCACTGGCCCGCGAGGGCATCGCGTCGGCGCAGGCCGACGGGCTGCGGGTACTCGCGGTCTGCCCGTTCGTCGCCGCCTGGCTGGCACGCCGTCCCGAGCTCGCCCACCTCGAGTACCGGGCGACCAGCACGGTCACCGACTGACCGGTCGCCGACACCGCATCCGCGCGCCCGACGGACACCGCTCCGGGCCGCGTCACCGCCGGGACCGGGTTCCCGGTCCCGGCCGACCCACGAGGAGACCCGATGAGCAGCACGACGACGAGCTGGCCGAGCCTGCGCGTGGCGGACTGGACCGCCACCCGCGAGACCCTGCACATGTGGACCCAGATCGTGGGCAAGATCCGCATGGCCCACGCCCCGCTGCTCAACCACTGGTGGCAGGTGACGCTGTACGTGGGCCCGCGCGGGCTGACGACGTCGGCGGTCCCGTTCGGCACCGGGGCCTTCGAGATCGAGCTGGACCTGCTGGGCCACCGGCTCGAGGTCCGCAGCAGCGACGGCGGCGCGCTCGGCTTCGGGCTGGCGCCGATGCCGGTCGCCGAGTTCTACGGCAAGGTCCTGGACGTGCTCGGCAGGCTCGGCGTCTCCGCGCCGATCCGGCCGCACCCCAACGAGGTCGACCCGGCGATCCCGTTCGCCGAGGACCACACCCACGCCTCCTACGACGCCGACGCGGCCACCCTGTTCTGGCGGCAGCTGCTGCAGGCGAACCGGGTGATCGGTGAGTTCCGGTCGCACTTCGTCGGCAAGGTCAGCCCGGTGCACTTCTTCTGGGGCGGCATGGACCTGGCCTGCACCCGCTTCTCCGGCCGGACGGCGCCGCCGCACCCGGGCGGGGTGCCCAACTGCGGCGACTGGGTCATGGTCGAGGGCTACTCGCGGGAGCTGTCCAGCTGCGGTTTCTGGCCCGGTGGCGGCGAGGAGGGCGCCTTCTACTCCTACGCCTACCCCGCGCCCGACGGCTTCGCCGAGGCCCCGGTCGGCCCCGACGGTGCCTTCTACAGCGCGGACTTCCAGCAGTTCCTGCTGCCCTACGAGATCGCCCGCGCCGCACCGGACCCGGACCGCGCGGTCGCCGAGTTCCTCCGCACGACCTACGCGGCCGCCGCGGACCTCGGGCGCTGGGACCGCTCCGCGCTGGAGGACGACCCACTCCGCTGGGCGTGACCGACGGCGTGCCGGTCGTCCCGCGGACCGCCCCGGCGCGGCCGCGGGTCGGCCGCGCCGGCGGGCGCATCGTGCGCGCTCAGACCTGCTCGAACAGGGCGCCGTGCCGAGCGCGGAGCCGGTACTTCAGGACCTTGCCGCCCACGGTCTCGGGCAGGCCGTCCACGAACACGACCGCCTTCGGCGTCTCGTACCCGCCCAGCGTCGCCCGGCAGTGCGCGATGATCGACTCCGCGTCGGCCTCCGCGCCCTCCCGCAGCACGACGACCGCTGTCACGGCCTCGCCCCAGTGGGGGTGCGGCAGCCCGATCACCGCCGCCTTCTCCACGGCCGGGTGCCCGTGCAGGACGGACTCCACCCGCAGGCTGGAGACGTTCTCCCCACCGGATTTCACGATGTCCTTGAAGCGGTCCACCATGATCCGCAGACCGTCCTCGTCGACGGCTGCGCTGTCCCCGGAGTGGAACCAGCCGCCGCGGAACGCCTCCCGTGTGGCCTCCTCGTTCAGGTAGTAGCCCGCGGTGACGACGGGACTGCGGTACACCGCCTCGCCCGGGACGTGCGGGGTGTCCCGGACCGACACCCCGGTCTCGTCGACGACGTCGGAGGCGAGGAGCGGGCTCGGGACGCCGACGTAGTTCACCGACGGAGCCGTCCGCGCGTAGACCTCGCTCCACGTGGCGGGCCAGAACCGGTGGCAGGCGATCGCCTCGGTCTGCCCGAAGATGCCCAGCACCACGAGGCCGGGGGCCCGGTCCTGCAGCCGCGCGTACACGGCCGGTTCGAGGGCACCCCAGCCGTACACCAGCACGGTCAGGCTGGACAGGTCCGCGCCGGTCCGCTCCGCCACGGCGTCGATCGCGGCGACGAACTGCGGGGAGCCCGCCCACAACGCGGTCGGGCGCTCGTCGGCGATCGTGGCCACGAGCTGGTCGGGCAGCGGGCGCCGGCCCAGCACCAGGGAGCCACCGGCCAGGAACGCCGAGAAGGTGAAGATCTGGTCGCCGACGTGGTAGACCACCGGGAGCGCGGTGGCGACCCTGAGGTCGGTCTCCACCCGCAGGCCGCGGGTGAGCGAGACCGTGAAGTTCAGCGCGGCGAGGTGGGTCGACCCGTGCGAGATCATCACGCCCTTGGGCATCGCCGTGGTGCCCGAGGTGTAGAGGATCTCCCAGATGTCGTCCGCGTGGATCTCGACGTCGGGCTCGGTCGTCGGCAGACCCTCGAGGAGGCCTCCGAAGCTCGGGCTCCCCGCGACGGGCCCGCCGCCGATCGTGATCGTGGCACCGACCCGCAGCCCGGTGGCGGCGAACGCCTGCTCGGCCCGCGGCCACAGCTCCGCATCGACGATCGCCAGGCCCGGCTCGGCCTGTCCGATCAGGTGCTCGAGCACGTCCGGGGCGAGGGCCGGGTTCACCGGCACGGCGACCATGCCCGCCTTCGCGACACCGACCTTGGCCAGGTAGGCCTCGACGGAGTTCTCGCAGAACAGCAGCACCCGCGCACCCGGCTCCAGACCGCGGGCCGCGAGGGCGTGGGCGACCTGGCTGGTGATCCCGTCGGCCTCGCGGTAGGTGACGGAGGCGAACCGCTCCTCGCCGTAGGCACCGGGCCGGCCGGTGATCGCGGTCTTCTCGGGGTAGCTCCAGGTCAGGCGCTCGAACACGTCCCCGACCGAGGTCCGCTCCCACCGGTTCACCGCACGTCGTCCGCGCAGACGCGTGACATCGATCGTCTCGAGCTGTCCCTGCAGGTCCACACCAGCCTCCTTGCCGAGCTCACCTGAGGCGGACAGCATCGCGGCATCACCTCCCCGACCACAAGCCCGTAGTCACTCGTCGTTCACAACTTCCGCAGGCACCGGCGCGACGCCGCGGCCGGGCCTCCCGCGCGGGTCCGGACGCGCCCGCGCCGGGCCCGGCCGGTGGTGGCGACAGGACTTGCCACGGGTATGGTTAGTGAACGACGATGCACTCGTTGCGGGCGACGACGCCCGGCCGAATGCGCAGAGGAGTCGATGTGGACGTTCGGGAGAGCTCCGGGCACTGGGACCTCCGGGAACACGGCCCGGGCCCGGCCCGCTCGGACCAGGGGGGACACCCGTGACGACCGTCCTGCGCTCCGCGCTCGACACCTCGGACGAGGTCTACCTCGCCAACCGCGCGCACGCGGAGACGGTCCTGGCCGAGCTCGACGAGCAGGTCCGGACCGCCATCGCCGGGGGCGGCGAGCGCTACCAGCAGCGCCACCGCGACCGCGGTCGGCTGCTCGTCCGGGAGCGCATCGAGCTGCTCCTCGACCGCGACGCCGCGTTCCTCGAGCTGTCCTCGCTGGCGGCCTGGGGCACCCCGTTCACCGTGGGCGCCTCCATCGTGACCGGGATCGGCGTCGTCTCCGGCGTCGAGTGCATGATCATCGCCCACGACCCCACCGTCCGCGGTGGCGCGATGAACCCGTACTCGCTGCGGAAGACGCTGCGCGCCCTGGAGATCGCGCGCGTCAACCGGCTCCCCACGATCAACCTCGTCGAGTCCGGCGGGGCGGACCTGCCCACCCAGTCCGAGCTGTTCGTGCCCGCGGGCAAGATCTTCCACGACCTGACCGAGCTGTCGTCGATGGCGATCCCGACCATCGCGCTCGTCTTCGGCAACTCCACCGCGGGCGGCGCCTACGTGCCCGGCATGTGCGACCACGCCGTGATGGTCGACCGGCAGGCCAAGGTGTTCCTCGGCGGCCCGCCGCTGGTGAGGATGGCCACCGGGGAGGAGTCCGACGACGAGGAGCTCGGCGGCGCCGCGATGCACGCCAGGGTCTCCGGCCTGTGCGACCACTTCGCCGTCGACGAGCGCGACGCCATCCGGATCGGGCGCCGGATCGTCTCCGAGCTCAACTGGCGCAAGCTCGGCCCCGGCCCCACGCTGCCCGCCGACGAGCCGGTCCACGACCCCGACGAGCTGCTGGGCATCGCGCCGTCGGACATCAAGGTGCCCTTCGACCCGCGCGAGGTCGTCGCCCGCGTCGTCGACGGCTCCCGGTTCGGCGAGTACAAGCCGCTGTGGGGCACCAGCCTCGTCACCGGCTGGGCCTCGATCCACGGCTACCCCGTGGGCATCCTCGCCAACGCCCGCGGCGTGCTGTTCAGCGAGGAGGCCAAGAAGGCCTCGGAGTTCATCCAGCTGGCGAACCAGACCGACACGCCCCTGATCTTCCTGCAGAACACCACCGGCTACATGGTGGGGAAGAGCTACGAGCAGGGCGGGATCATCAAGGACGGCTCCAAGATGATCAACTCGGTGGCGAACAGCAAGGTCCCGCACATCACGCTGAACCTGGCCGCGTCCTTCGGCGCCGGGAACTACGGCATGTCCGGACGCGCCTACGACCCGCGGCTGATGTTCGCCTGGCCGGGCTCCCGGCTCGCCGTCATGGGCGCCGCCCAGCTCGCCGGCGTGATGTCGATCGTCGCCAGGCAGTCCGCCGCGTCGTCGGGCCGGGAGTTCGACGCCGAGGCCGACGAGCGCAACCGCGCCGCCGTCGAGGCCCAGATCGAGCAGGAGTCGCACGCCTTCTTCGTCACGGCCCGGCTCTACGACGACGGCCTGATCGACCCCCGCGACACCCGCACCGTGCTCGGCATCGCCCTGTCGACCGCGCACTCGAACATCGTCGCCGGCCGGCGTGGCTACGGCGTCTTCCGGATGTGAGGTGAGGAGATGACCGTCCACAAGCTGCTCGTGGCCAACCGCGGCGAGATCGCCGAGCGGGTCGTCCGCTCGGCCCGCGCGCTGGACATCGCCACCGTCGCCGTCCACTCCGACCCGGACACCGACGCCCTGTTCGTCGAGGCCGCCGACGAGGCGGTGCGGCTCCCCGGCGCCGCCCCGTCGGAGACCTACCTGCGCGCCGATCTGATCATCGAGGCCGCGCTGCTCACCGGCGCCGACGCGATCCACCCCGGCTACGGCTTCCTGTCCGAGAACGCGGACTTCGCCCGCGCCTGCGCGGCCGCCGGCATCACCTTCGTGGGCCCGCCGGTCGAGGCCATCGAGGCGATGGGCTCGAAGATCGCGGCGAAGGAGCTGATGGAGAAGGCGGGCGTGCCCGTCCTGCCCGGCGCCACGATCGACGACGCCGAACAGGTCGACGCCGCCGCCGTCTCCGCCCTCGCCGACGGCATCGGCTACCCGCTGCTGGTGAAGGCCGCCTTCGGCGGTGGCGGGCGCGGCATGCGCATCGTCCGCTCCGCGTCCGAGGTGGTCGACGCCGTGACCGGGGCCCGGCGCGAGGCCGCGTCGGCCTTCGGCGACGGCACCGTGTTCCTCGAACGGTTCGTCGAGGACCCGCGCCACGTCGAGGTGCAGATCTTCGGCGACACCCACGGCACCGTGGTGCACCTGTTCGAGCGGGAGTGCTCGATCCAGCGCCGCTACCAGAAGATCGTGGAGGAGGCCCCCTCCCCCGCCGTCGACGACGCGCTGCGCACCCGTCTCGGCGACGCGGCCGTCGCCGCGGGCGCGGCGATCGGCTACACCGGCGCCGGGACCGTCGAGTTCGTCATGGCGCAGGACGGCGAGTTCTTCTTCCTCGAGGTCAACACCCGTCTGCAGGTCGAGCACCCGGTCACCGAGGAGATCACCGGCCTCGACCTGGTGGCACTGCAGATCGCGGTCGCCGAGGGCGAGCCGCTGCCCGCGGAGGTCACCGGGGCCACGATCACCGGCCACGCGATCGAGGCCCGGCTCTACGCCGAGGACCCGGCCCGGGACTACCTGCCCGGCTCGGGGACCCTCCACCGGTTCTCGGTGCCCGCCCTGCCCGGCGTGCGCGTCGACACCGGTGTGCGGGACGGCTCGGTGGTCGGGACGCACTACGACCCGATGCTGGCGAAGGTGATCGCGCACGGCCGCACCCGCACCGAGGCCGCCCGGAAGCTCGCCCGGGCGCTGTCCGAGGCCGAGATCCACGGCCCGGTCACCAACCGGGACCTGCTCGTCGCCGTCCTGCGCGAGCCGGAGTTCCTGGCCGGGCGGACCGACACCGGCTACCTCACCCGCCACGAGCCCACCGCACTCGTCGGCCCTCCGGCGGAGTCCACCCTCGCCGTGCACGCCCTCGCCGCCGCCCTGGCCGACCAGGCGGGCCGCCGGGCGGGCGCCGCGGTCCAGCAGCCGGTGCCGTCGGGCTGGCGGAACGTCCGCAGCGCCGCCCAGCACGCGGAGTACCGGGCCGGCGACACCGACCTCGACGTGACCTACCGGCTCGGCCGCGGCACGCTCGAGGCCGGCGTGAACGGGACCGCGCTCCCGGGCGCGGCCGTGCTCGCCGCCACCGCGGACCGGGTCGACCTGCAGGTCGGCGGTGTGCGGCGCGCCGTGCGGGTGCACCGTGTCGGCGACACCGTCCACGTCGACAGCGCGCTCGGCGCCACCACGCTGACCGAGCGGGCCCGGCTGCCCGAGCCCGGCACCGACGCCGCCCCCGGCTCGCTGCTCGCCCCCATGCCCGGCACCGTCGTCCGGGTCGCGACCGGGGTCGGGCAGCAGGTCGAGCGGGGTGCGGTCGTCGTGGTGTTCGAGGCCATGAAGATGGAGCACCTGGTGCGCGCCCCCGTCGCCGGCACCGTCGCCGAGCTGGGCGTGCAGGTCGGGGACACCGTGGAGTCCGGCGAGGTCCTCGCCGTCATCGAGGAGGCGCAGGCCTGACATGAGCGACGTGACCTACGAGGTGACCGACGGCGTCGCCTGGCTGACGATCGACCGCCCCGAGGCCCGCAACGCCCTCAGCAGGGCCGTCCGCGAGGGCCTGTTCGACGGCGTCCACCGGTTCAACGCCGACGACACGGCGAAGGTCCTGGTGCTGACCGGCTCCGGGGAGAAGGCCTTCTGCGCGGGCGGCGACCTCAAGGAGATGAACGACGTCGCGCTCCGGGTCCCGCCCCCGGACTTCCTGCCCCAGCTCGGCCGCAACATCGACGTCCCCAAGCCGACGATCGCCGCGGTCAACGGCATCGCCTACGGCGGCGGGTTCCTCCTGGCCCAGCAGTGCGACCTGGTGGTGGCCGCCGAGCACGCCCGCTTCGCCGTGTCGGAGGTCAGGATCGGCCGCGGTTCCCCGTGGGCCGCGCCGCTGTCCTGGCTGGTCCCGCCGCGGGTGGCGATGAAGATCCTGCTCACCGGCGACCCGATCGGCGCGGCGGAGGCGCAGGGCCACGGGCTGGTCAACGACGTGGTGCCCGCCGCCGAGCTGCGCGGGCACACCCAGCGGCTCGCCGAGCGGATCGCCGCCAACGCCCCGCTGTCGGTGCTCGCGGCCAAGCGGACCGCGTACCTGTCGGCGAGCCACACCCGCGCCGAGGCCTACGAGCGTGCGGAGGAGATCTGGGAGCCGGTCTACCTGTCGCAGGACGCCCAGGAGGGCCCGCTCTCGTTCCGGGAGAAGCGTGCCCCCGTCTGGCAGGGGGTCTGACCATGGTGTCCATGGAGACGGTCCTCGACGACCTGGAGGCCGAGAGCGCGGTCGTCCGCGCGATGGTCGCCGACCTCGACGACGCCGCCATCGGCGGCCCCACCCCGGCCGAGGGCTGGACCGTCCGCGACCAGCTCACCCACCTCGCCTGGTTCGACGAGGCGGCCACCCTCGCCGCGACGGACCCGGCGACCTTCCGCACGCAGGCGGACGGGCTGCAGGAGCTGGGGCCCGGCTTCCCCGACCGGATCGCCGCGGACCACGCCGGTCTGGGGGCCGAGGAGGTCCGGGCCTGGTTCGCCGGGGCCCGCGACGCCCTCGTCAGCACCTTCCGCGGCGTCGGGCCGAAGACCCGGCTGCCCTGGTACGGACCGGACATGAGCGCCCTGTCCTCGGTCACCGCCCGGCTGATGGAGACCTGGGCGCACGGCCAGGACGTCGCCGACGCGCTCGGGGTGCTCCGGGAGCCGACGGACCGGCTGCGCCACGTCGCCCACCTGGGGGTGCAGACCTTCGGTTTCACCTTCCGCAACAACGGCCGGGAGGTCCCGCAGGCGCCCGTGCGGGTGGAGCTGGTCGCCCCCTCCGGGGCGCTGTGGACCTGGGGCCCGGAGGACGCCGCGGACCGGGTCACCGGCTCCGCCCTGGGCTTCTGCCTGGTCGCGACCCAGCGCAGGCATCCCGACGACACCGACGTCGCCACGACCGGGCCGGTCGCCGCCGACTGGGTCTCGATCGCCCAGACCTTCGCCAACCCGCCCGGCCCCGGCCGCGCCCCCGGCGCCGTCACCGCGACGTTCCCCGCCCCGACCCGTCCCCCCGCAGGAGGGCCCGCATGACCCGCGCACCGGTGCGCATCGGCAACTGCTCCGGCTTCTACGGCGACCGCATCACCGCCGCGCGGGAGATGGTCGAGGGCGGGCCGATCGACGTCCTGACCGGCGACTACCTCGCCGAGCTGACCATGCTGATCCTCTACAAGGCGCGGCGGAAGGACCCGGCCGGCGGCTACGCGAAGACGTTCCTCACCCAGGTCGAGCACGTGCTGGGCACCTGCCTGGACCGCGGCATCAGGATCGTGTCGAACGCGGGCGGGCTCAACCCCGCCGGGCTGGCGTCCGACCTCACCGCCCTGGCGCAGCGGCTCGGCCTCGCCCCGCGGATCGCCTACGTGCACGGCGACGACCTGGTCGACCGGCTCGACGACATCCAGGCCGACGGGCACACCCTGGCCCACCTCGACACCGGCGTCACGCTCGCCGACGCGGGGGTGACCCCGGTGTCCGCCAACGCCTACCTGGGCGCATGGGGCATCACCGAGGCCCTGCGCGCCGATGCGGACGTCGTCGTCACCGGGCGGGTCACCGACGCCTCCGTCGTCGTCGGCCCCGCCGCGTGGTGGCACGGCTGGGGGCGCACCGACTTCGACGCGATCGCCGGCGCCATGGCCGCCGGGCACGTCATCGAGTGCGGCCCGCAGGCCACCGGCGGGAACTACTCCTTCTTCGAGGAGATCACCGACCGCCGCTACCCCGGCTTCCCGATCGCCGAGGTCGCCGCCGACGGCTCCAGCGTGATCACCAAGCATTCCGGCACCGGCGGGCTCGTCTCGCCGGGCACGGTCACCGCACAGCTGCTCTACGAGATCGCCGAGCCCGCCTATCCCGGACCCGACGCCGTGGCGCACTTCGACTCGCTGCGGCTGACGCCGGACGGCGAGCACCGGGTGCGCATCTCCGGCACCCGCGGCAGCGCGCCGACCGACCGGCTCAAGGTCGCGCTGAACTACGAGGGCGGCTACCGCAACACCATGACGCTGGTGCTCACCGGCACGAGGATCGAGGAGAAGGCGGCCTGGGCCTCGGAGCAGCTCACCGAGCTGCTCGGCGGCGCGGACCGGTTCGGTGAGCTCGACATGCAGCTGCTGCGCTTCGACCACCCCGACGCGCCCACGAACCCGCAGGCGACCGCCCACCTGCGGGTCACCGTCAAGGACCCGGACCGGCGCAAGGTCGGCCGCGCCTTCTCCGACACGACCATGGAGCTCGCGCTCGGCGGCTACCCCGGCTTCCACACCACCACCCCGCCCTCGGCCGAGAGCGCCTTCGGCGTGTACTGGCCAACCCTGGTGCCCGCCTCCGAGGTGGAGCACCTGGTCACGCTGCCCGACGGCACCACGACACCGGTGCCGCACAGCCCGGTCACCGCCGGGATCCCCGTCCCGGCCGAGCCGGTCGTGCCGGCGCCCGCGGAGGGGCCCACCCGGCGGCTGCCGCTGGGCGAGATCGCGGCGGCCCGCTCCGGCGACAAGGGCGGCAACGCGAACATCGGGCTCTGGACCCGCACCGACGACGAGTACGCGTGGCTGCGCGGCCACCTCACCGTCGAGCGCGTCCGCGAGCTGCTGCCGGAGGCCGCCGGGCTGGAGATCCGCCGCTTCGACCTGCCGAACCTGCGCGCGCTGAACATCGTCGTGGTCGGGATCCTGGGGGCGGGCGTCGCCTCCGCCACCCGCCCCGACCCGCAGGCCAAGGGGCTGGGCGAGTACCTGCGCAGCCGCCTCGTCGACATCCCCGTCGCCCTGCTGCCCGGCTGACCGGGGCGGCGGCCCCGCGCCGGGTCAGGGGAACATCGCGCGCAGCTCGGGCCGGTTCAGCTTGCCGCTGCCCGTGCGGGGCAGCGCGTCGACGATCTCGATCCGCTTGGGTCCGTGCATTCCCCGCAGGTCCGGGTCGGCGGCGCACCAGGCGGCGATCTGCTCCACGGTGACACCCGGCTTGTTGGGGACGACCACCGCGGTCACCTGCTCGACCCAGCGCTCGTGGGCGGTGCCGATCACCGCGACCTCGGCCAGGTCGGGGTGATCGGCGAGATGCTCCTCCACCATCTGCGGGAACACGTTCTCCCCACCCGAGACGATCATGTCGTCGATCCGGTCGACGTAGTACAGGTAGCCGTCCGCGTCCTGCGACATCAGGTCACCGGTGCGGAACCAGCCGTCCGCCGACCACTTCTCCGGGACGTCGATGTTCCAGTACCCCGGGGTGACCGCGTCCCCCCGGACCCAGAGCTCGCCGACGCCCTCGTCCCCCGGGCGCAGGTCCGGGCCGCCGTCGACGGGTACGAGCCGCGTGCGCACGATCTGCTCCAGCGGGGTGCCCATCGAGTCCGGACGCCGCACGTCGTCCGGGCCGTAGGTGACCACCAGGCCGTTCTGCTCGGTCTGGCCGTAGATCTCCACGCCCGCGATCCCGGTCCCCGCCTCGAGCCGCTCGATCGCGGCCGTGGGGGTGCGGGAACCGCCGAACATGCAGATCCGGAAGGAGTCGAGCACCACCGGCGACCCCACCGTCCGGTTGCCGACGTCGATCATCATCGTGGAGATCAGGCCACCGAAGGTCGGACGCAGCTCCTGGGCCAGCTCCAGCCACCGCACGACGTCCCAGCGCGGCATGAACGTGATCTGCCCGCCGAGCAGCAGCAACGGCAGGCTCGCCAGCTGCAGGCCGCCGACGTGGAACAGCGGCATGCAGTTCAGCACGTGGTCGGCGGCGGTGAGCCGGTAGCGGCCGATGGCGCCCTCCGCCTCGGCGACGAGGTTGCGGTGGGTCTGCCGCACGCCCTTCGGCACCCCGGTCGAGCCCGAGGTGTACATGATGCAGGCGTCCTCGCCGTCGAGCCGGGGCAGCACGTCGGCCGCGGGCTCGTGGGCCGCCAGGGCCGCGGCGAACCCGTCGGTCGTCAGCAGTTCCGGGCACTCCTCGCCCAGCAGCGCGGCGGCCCGGTCCCGGTCCGCGGCGGGCAGCACGAGCACCCGCAGCCCCGAGTCGCGCACGACGTGGCGGAGCGCCGCGTCGGGGAACATCCGGTTGAGCGGCACGCCGACCGCGCCGGCCTGCCACGTACCGAGCAGCCCGACCAGGTACTCGGGGCAGTTCGGCAGGAGGAACCCGACCCGCTCCCCCGGCCCGACCCCGGTGTGCCTCAGGTACGCGGCGAAGCGGGCGCCGCGTTCGGCGTACCCGGCGTAGTCGACCTCGTCGTCGTCCAGCCGGAGCGCGACGTCCGCCGGGTGGTCGGCCGCACTGCGGCGCAGGAGCGTGGCGATGTTCATCGGCGGGTCCTCCTCGGCCACGACCGCGCTCCGCGCACCCACGCCGTCGTGAGGTGATCAGCTGTTCACTAGCGGAACCTACCGGGAACGACGCGGCACGTCACGCGTCCCGACGGGCTCCCCGGCGGTCCGTCACCGCGCGCCGCACGCCCCCGGGCGCGTCTGCGCGCGAGGTCGCCGGACCGCTGCGGGTGTGGGGGACGCCGCTCCCCGGAACCCGGAGCCGCCCGCGGACGACTGTCGGGGTGTGTGTCCCCCACCGGTCTCCCCGGCCCGCTCGTCGGTCGTCGCGCTCGTCGCCGCGGCCCTGCTGTTCGTCGCCGGGTGTGCCGGCACGCCACCCGGCCCCGGTCCGGCGGAACCCGGCGCCGGGTTCCCGCTGACGCTGGAGCACGCCTTCGGGGAGACGACGATCCCGGCCCGTCCGCAGCGGGTCGTCGCGCTGGGGGCGGCCGACGTCGCTCTCGCGCGGGAGCTCGGGGCGGACGTCGTCGGCGGCCTGCGCAACGCCGGGGAGTCGCAGCCGCAGGCGCCCTACCTCGCGCCGTTCCCGGACGGGGTGCTGACGATCGACGAGCTGGAGCCGCTGCCGCTGGAGCGGATCGCGGCGTACCGCCCGGACGTCGTCCTGGCCGTGTCGTCCTACCTCGTGACCGACCGCGACGCCTACGAGCGCCTGAGCGCGATCGCCCCGACCGTCGTCCACCGCGGCACGCTGTTCGGCGCCACGATGCAGGACGACGCCCGGCGGATCGGGGCGGCCCTCGGTGTCCCGGACCGGGCCGAGGAGCTCATCGCCCGGGCCGACCGCGCCGTCGCCGCGCTGCGGGCGGAGCTGCCCCGTCTCGCCGGCCGGTCGGTGCTGGTCGGGCAGGCGAGGGGGGACGTCATCCCGGTCATCGTCGACCCGGCGAACCAGTCGACGGCGCTGACCCGCGCGCTCGGGCTGGGTCTGCCGCCGACCTTCGCCACCGACCCGCCCGCCGGTGACGGGGTCGCCCCCGGCACGGTCGCGCTGTCCTACGAGGAGGCGGGGCGCCTGGCCGAGGCCGATCTGGTCGTCATGAGCTTCCCGACCGCGGCCGACCGGCGGCGCTTCGAGGGCGACCCGGTGGTCGCGCGGGCGCTGTCGCGCACGACGTACGTCCCGATCGGCCTCGACGAGGCGATCGCCCTGCAGGCGCCGAACGTGGTGTCCACCGGCTGGCTGCTCGACCGGCTCCGCCCCGCGCTGGACCGGGTGGCGGCCGCGCCCGCTACCGGCCGCTGAGGAACTCGACCGTCGCCCGGTTCACCTCGTCCGGCCGTTCGAGGTAGCCGTAGTGCCCGGCGTCGGCGATCTCGACGTAGCGGGCGCCGGGCACGGCGTCGGCGACCTCGCGGCTCAGGTGCGGCGGGATGGCGGCGTCGTCGGCGAAGGCGAGCACCAGCAGCGGCACGGCGAGCGCGCGGTAGGCCTCGGTGCGGTCGCGCAGCGCCATCGACACCTGCAGCTGGGCCCGGTGCCCCTTCGAGACACCGGCCCCGGCGAACGCCAGGATGTCCAGCCAGTCCTGCGCCTCCCGGTCGGCGCGCAGGGTCGCCGGCGACAGGTACTGCAGGGCGGACACCGCGGCGTGGTAGTCCTCGGGCAGCTCGACCCCGGCGTCGGCCAGCGCGATCTCGCCGGCGGTGACCGCCCGCTGCACCGGGCCGAGCCGGGCGTGGGCGGCCATCGCCACGACCCGGGTCACCAGGTCCGGCCGGGCCAGTCCCGCCTCGATCACGACGCGTGACCCGAGCGAGGTGCCGACGAGCGCGGCCGGGCCCGCGTCGAGGTGGGCGACGAGGGCGAGCACGTCGGCGGCCATGTCGTCGACGGTGAACCCGTGCGCGCACTCGTCGGTCGGCGGGATGCCCCGGTTGTCGAGGGTCAGGACCCGGTGGCCCGCGTCGCGCAGGGCGGGCACCTGGTGGGTCTGCCAGACCCGGCCCGGGCTGCCGGTGCCCATCACGAGGACGACGGGCGGGCCGTCGCCGCCGTGGTCGGTCCAGGACAGCCGGATGCCGTTGAGGTGGGTGACCGTCATCGGGGAACCTTCCCCTCGGCGGCGAGCAGCACACCCAGCGCCCGCTTGTCGATCTTGCCGACGGCGGTGAGCGGCAGGTCGTCGCGGACGACCACCCGGTCCGGTGACATGAACCGGGCCAGCCCGCGCTCGGTGAGGAAGGCACGCAGGTGACGTCGCTTCGGCGGCGTCGCGCCGGGCGCCGGGACGATCACGGCGCACACCGCCTCGCCCAGGTCGTCGTCCGGGATCCCGACGACGGCCGCGCCGGCGATGTCCGGGTGGGCGAGCAGGTGCTCCTCCAGCTCGGTGGCGGCCACGTTCTCGCCGCCGCGGTTCACGACGTCCTTGATCCGGCCCTCGACGACGAGGTGCCCGGTCGGGAGGCGGCGCACCAGGTCACCGGTGCGGTAGTAGCCGTCCGGGGTGAACGACGTGGCGTCGTGCTCCCGGGCCCGGTAGTAGCCGCGCAGCGTGTACGGCCCGCGGGTCCACAGCTCGCCCGCCGTCCCCTCCGCGACGTCGGCGCCGTCGCGGTCGACGACCCGGACCTCGTCGGCCGGGCTGAGCGGGCGCCCCTGGCTGACCGCGACGAGGTCGTCGGGGTCGTCGAGCCGGGTGTAGTTCAGCAGTCCCTCGGCCATCCCGAAGACCTGTTGCACGGTGGCGCCGAGCTCGGGGCGGACGCGGCGGGCGAGCGTCGCGTCGCACTTGGCCCCGCCGACCTGGACCAGGCGCAGCGTCGACAGGTCCCAGGACCCGCGGCCGTCGCCGGCGAGGTCGGCCCAGAGCCGCAGCAGCGGCGGCACCATCGCGGTGACCGTGACGCCCTCGGCCGCGACCAGCCCGAGGGTGACCTCGGGGCTCGGTGCCGGCGCGAGCACGACCGTGGCCCCCACCCCGAGCGCTCCCAGCAGCCCCGGGCAGGCCAGCGGGAAGTTGTGCGCCAGCGGCAGGCAGGCGAGGTAGACGTCGTCGGCGGTCAGTGCGCAGACCTCGGCGCTGGCCCGGGCGTTGTAGGCGTAGTCGCGGTGCGTGCGCGGGATGAGCTTCGGCTTGCCGGTGGTGCCCCCGGAGACGAGCAGGACCGCGACCTGTCCGGGGTCGGGCCGCGGCAGCGGGTCGGCGGTGCCGGCCGGCAGGTCCGCGAGCGCGGTCGTCCCCGCGACGGGGTCGCCGTCGACGAGCAGGTGCCGCAGCGTGGGCACCGCCGTCGCCACCTGCAGTGCGAGCTCGCGGTGGTCGAAGCCCTCGGCCACGTCGGGTCCGACGTAGGCGACGGCCCCGGACAGCGCGGCGAGGTGCTCGATCTCGGCCTGCCGGTGCGCGGGCAGGGTCAGCACCGGCACCGCACCGGCCCGCAGCAGCCCGAACAGGGTCACCGTGAACTCGGCGGTGTTGGGCAGGTGCACCACGACGCGGTCGCCCTCGGCGATACCGAGTGCCCGCAGCGAGCGGGCGCGGGCGTCGGCGGCCCGGTCCAGCTCGGCGTAGGTCCGCCGGCTGGGCCCCGCGACGACGGCGACGGCGTCGCCGTAGCGGCCGGCCCACTCCCCCAGCAGGTCACCGAGGGTGTCCTCGCCCCAGTAGCCCTCGCGCCGGTAGCGTTCCACGGCCCCGGCGGGCCAGGCGAGCGCCCCGTCGATCAGCACGGTCACGGCGTCTCCTCCCCGACCAGGAACCGGCTGACGCTGCGCAGCTTCTCCCGGGTCTCCTCCAGCTCCCGTTCCGGTGTGGACGCACCGACGATCCCGGCCCCGGCCCGCAGCCAGGTCCGGCCCTGCGCGCGGTAGATGGCGCGCAGCACGAGCGCGGCGTCGAGCGCCCCGGTGTGGT
The DNA here is from genome assembly GCF_023717215.1 of Pseudonocardia sp. DR1-2. Classification (NCBI taxonomy): domain Bacteria; kingdom Bacillati; phylum Actinomycetota; class Actinomycetes; order Pseudonocardiales; family Pseudonocardiaceae; genus Pseudonocardia; species Pseudonocardia sp. DR1-2. The sequence continues at coordinate 28,143 of NZ_JAMQOF010000012.1, forward strand.
CGACGGTGAGCACCGCGCCGCTGTAGAGCCCGCGCGCACCCTCGTGGCGGCTGATCGCCGCGCACGCCGGGGCCTTCGGGAGCCCGGACGCGGTGACCGCGGGGAACAGCCGTCCCAGCGCGTCCCAGGCGGTGGCACCGGGCCGCAGCCTGCCGCGGACGCGGGACGCGAGGTGCTGGACGCTGCCGCGCTCGACCACCCGCATGAACTCCTCCACGACGACGGCGTCCGGGTCGCTCACCTGCGACACCTCGTCCTGGGCGACCTGGACCGAGACGGCGTGCTCGTAGATCTCCTTGGGGTCGCGCCGCAGCTCGTCGGACAGCTCGGCGTCGCGTCCCGGCTCCCCGGAGCGGGCCCGGGTGCCGGCCAGCGGCTGGGTCGAGAAGGTGCCGTCGGCGGCGACCTCGACGACGGTCTCCGGGCTGAACCCGGCCGCCTCCAGCCCGCCGAGCCGCAGCAGGAACGAGCGGGCCGGGGTGTTGTGCGCCCGGCCGTGCCGGTAGGTGGCGGGCAGGTCGACCGGCTCGGTGACCGGGACGGTGCGGGACAGGATGACCTTGCGGAAGCGGTCCGCGGCGATCTCGGCGACGGCCGCGGCGACGGAGCCGCGATAGGCCTCGGCGCGGGCGGACTCGTCGACGGTCACCGGCGGACCGCTGCGCGGCCCACCGGGCCCGGCACCGAGGATCGCGTCGCGCCAGGACCGTGCGACGGCGTCGTCGGCGGTGTCGACGTCCGCGCCGCCGGGGTGCAGGTGCGCGCGGTGGCGGGGAAGCAGCAGGTGCAGCAGGGTGCCCGTGCCCGCGGGCAGCTCCCCGCCGTGCAGGAGGTGGGCCAGCTCGAACGACGCCCAGCCGAAGGCCTGCCACCCGGTGCCGCCGACCTCGGCGAGGGCGGCGGCGACCTGGGCGAGCGGGTCCGTGCCGAGCGGTTCGTGCCGGGTGCCCGCCGGCGAGGAGACCGTGAGGCCGTCCGGGTCCAGCACGAGCTCGGCGGCGGTGCCCGCGGCCAGGAAGACGTCGTCGCCGCGCTCGTAGAGCACGTAGGGGTCCCCGTCGGGTACCGCGCGGGCGATCGCGGTGGCGCCGGCGATCCGGTCGGCTGCGGACCGGGTCCGCTCGGTGGGGGCCGGGTGGGTGCGCGGCGGGCCGGCCGCCTCGGTGGTCGTGGACATGGTCGGATCTCCTTCGGACCGGCGCTCGCGCCACCGGGGGTGGGGTCGTGGGGGGTGCCGGGACGTGGTGGGTGGCGTCGTCGCCGGGTCAGCCCCAGGCCGCCGCGGCGTCGGGGTAGTAGTCGGCGAACATCCCCAGGTCGGTGGCCTGGTCGTAGCGGGGGTGGTCGCGCATCCCGGCGAGCTCGAGTCCCTCGGCGAGCCCGTAGTAGCCGGGGTCGCCCCCGGGTGTGCGGGCCGGTCCGGCGGTGCCGTCGGCGACCGCGGCGAGGTTGTCGGTGAACGCCCGGTGCGCGGCCTCGACGAGGTCGGACAGCACGTCCTCCAGGACGGCGTCGGGGTCGACCGGGAACCGGGCCTCGGCCAGCACCGGACCGGTGTCGATGCCGGCGTCGATCTCGTGCAGGGTCGCGGCGAAGGAGGTCTCGCCGTGCAGCACGGCGTAGGCCGCCGTCACCGGTGGCAGCCCCCGGTAGGAGGGCAGCGGCCCCCCGTGCACGTTGAGCAGCCGCAGCCCCGAGGCCAGCACCTTCTCCCGGAACAGGAACGGGTTGTCGATCGACCACAGCAGACCGTCGGTACAGCGTGCGGCCAGTTCCCCGGCGAGCTCCTCCAGGTCGTGCCCGCTGTGGACCGCGCGGGCCGCGTCCGGGGCGAACCCGGGCGGCGGGGTGGTGCGGGGCCCGTGGCACACGAGGTCGACGGGGTGGCCGTCGGCCCGGGCGTGCCGGACGGCGCGCCACAGCAGGGCGCCGTCGCCGACGAAGATCATCGTTCCTCCTCGATGGATGCGCGGGTGACCCGGCGCAGCGGTCCGAGCAGCAGCCCGGTCGCGGCGGCGACCAGGCCGGTGACGGTGTTGTAGACCCAGAGCGCGTCGCCGTCGCCGACGACGCCGCCGACGGACCCGGCGACGACGGCGCCGATCGCGGCGCCGGTCATGGCCTGGGCGGCGAACAGGCTGTTCACCCGGCCCAGCAGGGCGTCGGGGGTGCGGAGCTGCAGCAGCGTGTACCGCAGCACCTCCTCGATCGCGTTCGTGGCGCCGGCGGCGACCAGCGCGGCGAGGACCAGCGCGACGGTCGGTGCCGCCCCCGCCAGCGCGTAGCAGGCGTAGCAGGCGACCATCAGCACCAGCAGCAGACGGCCGGGCCGCGGGCTGCGCCGGACCCAGCCGCTGCCCAGCGAGCCGAGCACGACCCCGGCGGCGAGCGCCGAGTACATGAGACCGACGACGGTGGACGAGCCCCCGAAGCGGGCCTCGACGAAGGCCGGGACCAGCACGAACGAGCCGCCCCCGACCATCCCGACCAGTCCGGCCACCATCACGCCGAACACCACTGGCTCCCGGACGGCGAACCGGGCGCCGGACCGCAGCGCGGCGAGCGGGCTCTCGGCCGGGTCCGGCGGCCCGTCGGCGACCGACCGGTCGCCGGTGGCGTCGGTCCCGGGGCCGGCGGCGGTGCCGGGCGGCCCCGGGGCACCGGGTGCGGGCCCGATGGGCGGCGGCGGGTCGGCCGCGGCGGTCCGTCCCCGGCCGGGCGGTGGCGCGACCATCAGCAGCACCCAGGTCGCCGCAGCGGCCAGCGCGCCCGCGGTGTAGTTCCAGGCGGCGGAGGCGACGGCGAACACGATGCCCCCGACGGCCGGTGCGACGACCGCGCCGAGCCGCAGCGACACGGTGTTCAGCGCGCCGACCGCGTGCAGCTTCGCCCGGTCCACGATGGACGGGGTCACGGCGAGCATGGCGGTGATGCAGGTGGCGCCGGACAACCCGTTCGCGGCGACCAGCGCGGCGGTCAGCGGGGTCGAGCCGATCCAGGCGGCGTTCACCGCGAGCCCGGCGAACGTCGTCCCGCTGACCAGCCAGGTGACCCGCACCAGCAGCCAGCGGTCGACCCGGTCGGCGAGGACCCCGCCGCCGAGGTAGCCGACGACGAACGCCGCCGACTCGATCGCGGTCACCATCCCGACGACCGGGGTGGACCCCGTGCGGGCGTACACCTCCAGCGGCACGGTGACCGCGACGATCCCCACCCCGAACAGCAGGATGGTCCGGGCGACGAACAGGTTGCGGAACGTCCGGTCCTCGCGCAGCGGGCTGACGTCGACCAGCAGGGACGCCATCAGCGACGCCCCGCCCAGGTCGTGAGGACCTCGGCCCAGCGGGCCGCGACCCGGTCGACCGTGGCGGCGTCGAGGACACCGGTGGGGTGGCCGAACGTCGCCTCCAGCACGGGGCCCCCGGGGGTGTCGCGCACCAGCACGTCGACGACGAGCGAGTGCCCGGTCCGCACGCCGGGCGCGGGTCCGACCCGCACCGCGTCCTGCTCGGGGGCGAGCTCCCAGCCGCCGCCCGCGGTCCCGGCGGGCCGGGTGGTGCGACCGAGCCAGTTCAGCGCGACCTCCGCTCCCGGCCCGGTGACCCGTGGCGTGCCCTCGGCCGGGTACCGCAGCAGGCCCCAGCCCAGGCCCCGCCCGGGAGGCGCGGCGACGGCGTCGCGGGCCCGGGTGAGCGCCGCGGCCGCGTCGGGCACCTCCGGGCCGGGGCTGCCGTGCGCGGGGACCGGGGCGAGCACGGTGAGGCAGCCGACCGTGCGGGCGAGGTCGACGTCGGGTCCGAGCTCCTCGGCGCGGCCGTGGTGCTCCAGGTCGACCAGCACGGGCCCGTCGGGTCCGGTGACGGTGAGGGCCTCGCCGAGCGCGGCGAGGAGCACCGCCTCGGCCCCGGTGCCGTGGCGCCGCGCGAGCGCCGTGACGACGTCGCCGGGACAGGACGAGGTGGTCTCGCGGACGGTCGCGTGGGTGTCGCCCCCGTCGCGCGGGCGCCGCACGGGCAGCGGGGCGGCCGCGTCGAGGACCTCCTGCCAGAACCCGGCCTCGGCGCGGACCCCGGGGCCCGCGCCGTGCGCGTGCAGCCGTGCGGCGAACGCGGCGAAGCCGGTGGCCTCGGGTGCCGGTCCGGCCGCGGTGCCGTGGGTGGCGATGTCCTCGGCGAGCACCCGCCAGGACGTCCCGTCCACCGCGAGGTGGTGCGCGACGACCGCGAGCCTGCCCGGTGCGGTGCCGCGGTCGAACCAGAGCAGGCGCAGCATCCCGCCGGGTCCGGCGTCGAGCTCGGCGCGGGCGGTGCGGGTCGCCGCGGTGACGGCGCGGGTGAGCGCGTCGTCCCCGGCGGCCGGGTCGACGGGCACCCGCCGGACCAGCGCCGCCGGGTCGGCGTCGCGGCGCGGGAGGATCCGCAGACCCGTCCAGTGCCCGTCGGAGCCGGTCTCCAGGGCCGAGCGCAGCACCGGGTGCCGGGTGAGCAGGGCGTCGGCCAGCGCGGTGAGGTCGTCGGCGCCGAACCCGGAGGGGGTGGTGACGAGCACCGCCTGCGCCCGGCCGGCCACCGGGCCGCCCAGGGACCCGAGCCAGGACAGGACCGGGGTGAGCGGGACGGTGCCGGGCTCCTCGGTGGCCGGGGTGGCCGACGGCCCGGCGGCGGCCGTGCCCGCCGTACCGACCGTGTCGTCGCCCTCGCCGGCGTCACCGTCGCCGCGGTCGAGCGCCGCCGCGACCGCGGCGACCGTCCCGGCGACGAGCAGGTCCCGCACGCGCAGCTCGATGCCCTCGCGCCGGGCGGTGGTGGCGATGTCGATGGCGCCGAGGCTGTCGCCGCCGAGACCGAAGAAGTCGTCGTCGATGCCGACCGTGTCGAGCCCGAGGACGTCGGCGACGATCGTGCACAGCCGTTCCTCGAGCGGGGTGCGCGGGGCGCGGGAGGCACGCCGGGCGACCGGGGCGGGCTCGGGCAGTGCGCCGGTGTCGAGCTTGCCGTTGACGGTCAGCGGCAGCGCGTCGACGACCGCCCACAGGGTGGGCACCATGTAGTCGGGCAGCACGCGGGCCACCGCGTCGCGGACCGTCTCCACGTCGGCCCGGCCCACCAGGTAGGCCGCCAGCCGCTTCGTCGTCCCGGTCGTGCGGGCGACGACGGCTGCCTGGGAGACACCGTCCACCGCGCCCAGCGCGGTCTCGACCTCCGCCGGTTCCACCCGGTAGCCGCGGATCTTCAGCTGGTCGTCGCTGCGGCCCAGGAAGTCCAGGTTCCCGTCCTGACGACGTCGCACCAGGTCACCCGTGCGGTACATCCGCTCCCCCGGGGTCCACGGGTCGGCGACGAACCGCTCCGCGGTGAGGCCCGGCCGGTCCAGGTAGCCACGGGCCAGCCCGGTCCCGGCGATGTAGAGCTCTCCGACGACGCCGTCGGGCACCGGGCGCAGCCACCCGTCGAGGACGTGCGCGACGGTGTTGGTGATCGCCGTGCCCACGGTCGACGTGGCGCTGTCGGTGGTGCCCGCCCCGAGCGTGTTGATCGTGTACTCGGTGGGCCCGTACAGGTTGTAGCCCCACGTCCCGTCGGTCTCGCGCAGCCGCGACCACACCGACTCCGGGACCGCCTCCCCACCGAGCAGGACCAGCGGCGGGACGTGCGCCCCGTCGAGGAACCCGGCCGCGAACAGGTGGTGGGCGTAGGTCGGGGTCACGTTCACGACGTCGACCGCGTGCTCGGCGCAGTAGGCCACCAGACGCTCCGCATCCCGGCGCAGCTGCTCGTCGCAGACGTGCACCTCATGGCCCTCGACCAGCCACAGGAGCTCCTCCCAGGACATGTCGAACGCGAACGACACCGTGTGCGCGATCCGCAGCACCCGGCCACCCGCCGCGTCGACCGTCGGCGCGAAGATCTCCCGGCGGTGGTTGACCTGCATGTTCGTCAACCCCCGGAACGGGGTCACCACACCCTTCGGCTTCCCCGTCGACCCCGACGTGAAGATCACGTACGCCGGGTGGTCCAACCGGCCCGGGGTGCCGGGCGCGAAGGCGCCCAGCTCCTCGGCGGACAGCGGGGTGTCCGGGACACCGTCGAACAGCCCGGGCTCGTCCAGACGCACCTGCTCCACCCCACCGTCGAACCGCGCGGCCACGGCCGAGTCGGTGACCAGCAGTGCGGCACCCGAGGCGGTGAGGATCTCGGCGAGCCGATCGTCGGGGTGGTCCAGCTCCAGCGGCACGTAGGCCGCCCCCGCCCGCAGCACCGCGAACAACGCCACGACGTTGTCCACCGAGCGCGGCAGACCCAGTGCCACGACCGTCTCCGGGCCGGCCCCGCGGGAGCGCAGGACGCGGGCCAGCCGGGTCACGCGGGCGTCGAACGCGGCGAAGGTGACGCGCTCGTCGCCGGAGACCAGTGCGGTGCGCTGCGGGCAGGTCGCCGCACGCTCGGCGAGCAGCTCCGCGATCGTGACGTCCGGGACGTCGACGACCGCGGAGGCCGCACGCGCGACGGCGTCGGCGTGGTCGGCCGGGGCGAGGACGTCGATCGACCCCACCGGACGGCCCGGGTCGTCGGCGAAGGCCCGCAGCACCGCGACCATCCGGTCGGCGACGCGCTCCATCGTGGACCGGTCGAACAGGTCCGTGGAGTACTCGACGACGCCGGACAGCAGGTCGGGGGTGTCGGTGAAGTTGAACGACGCGTCGAACTTCGCCGTGCCCGTGCGGACCACGTCGGCGCTCGCGTCCACGCCGTCGAGGCGGGGGGTCAGGGCGTTCGCGTCGCCGCCCAGGCACACCACCATGACCTGGAACAGGGGGCTGCGCCCGGGCGCCCGGTCCGGGGCCACGGCCGCCACGACGTCGGAGAAGGGCACGTCGGCCCGGTCGTAGGCGTCGAGGTCGGCGCCCCGTACCGCGCGCAGCAGCTCGGCCACCGTGTGGTCGGGGGCCACGTCGGTTCGCAGGGCGAGGGTGTTGAGGAAGTAGCCCACCGCGTCGTCGAGCGCCGGGTCGAAGCGGGTCGAGATCGGGGTGCCGACGACGACGTCGGGTGACCCGGTGTGCCGGGACAGCAGCACGGCGAGCGCGGCGTGCAGCAGCATGAACACGGTGACGTCGTGCGAGCGGGCGAGCCGGTGGAGCTCGGCGGTGAGCTCCGGGCCGACCTCGACCGGCACGGCGTCGCCGGCTCCGGTGGGGGCGGCGGGACGCGGCCGGTCGACCGGCAGCGTGGTCTCGACCGGGGCGCCGGTCAGCGTGGTCCGCCAGAAGTCCAGCTGCGCCGCGGCGGAGGTGTCCGACCCGTCGGCGAGGCAGTCGCGCTGCCAGGCGGCGAAGTCGGCGTAGCGGACGGCCGGCACGGGCAGCGACGACGGCGCGTCCGGGCCGGAGCGCAGCCGTGCCCGGTAGGCGGTCTGGAGGTCGTCGATGAGGGGGCGCCAGGACCACTCGTCGACGGCGATGTGGTGCAGCACCGCGACCAGGACGTGCTCGTCGGGGCCCAGCTCGAACAGGGTGACGCGGGCGGGTATCGCACGGGCCAGGTCGAACGGGGCGCGCACCGCGGCCTCGATCCGTTCGTCGAGGTCGCCGGCGTCGATCCGCTCGGCGGTGATCGCCGGGCCGACGGCGTCGAGGTCGAGCACCCGGGCCGTGGTCGTGCCGTCGGGGTAGGTCGTGCGCAGCACCTCGTGCCGTCCGAGGACGTCGAGCCAGGCGGCGCGCAGCGCGTCGGTGTCGAGCGGGCCGTGCAGGCGCAGGACGCCCGGCACGTTGTAGACCGCGCTGGGGCCGCCGACCCGCGACAGCGCGAGCATCTGCCGCTGCCCGGCCGAGATCTCCCGCTCGGGTCCGTCGTGCTGCACGGGCCGCAGGGCCGGGCGCGCGGCGGCGGTGCGGCTGCCGTAGGGGGCGAGCCGGGTGACGGTGCGGGCCTCGAACACGTGCCGGGGCCGGATCCGGAGCCCCGCCTTGCGGGCCCGGTTGGCCAGGGCGAGCGCGGAGATGCTGTCCCCGCCGAGGTCGAAGAAGTCGTCGTCGGGGCCGACCCCGTCGACGCCCACCACCTCGGCGACGATCGAGCAGAGGGTCTCCTCCAGGGGCGTGCGCGGTGCGCGGCCGCCGGTGGGGGCGATCGCCGCCGGCTCGGGCAGCGCGGCGACGTCGAGCTTCCCGTTGACGGTCAGCGGGAGCTTCTCGACCACGGCCCAGAGGGTCGGGACCATGTAGTCGGGCAGGGTCCGCGCGACGGCCTCGCGGGCCGCCTCGGGTGTCGCGGTGCCGACGAGGTAGGCCGCGAGGCGCCGTTGGCCGGGGACCTCGGGGTGCGGGCGGGCGACGACGGCGGCCTGGGAGACACCGTCGGCGGCGCTCAGCGCGGTCTCGATCTCGGCCGGTTCCACCCGGTAGCCGCGGATCTTGAGCTGGTCGTCGCTGCGGCCCAGGAAGTCCAGGTTCCCGTCGGGACGGCGTCGCACCAGGTCACCGGTGCGGTACATCCGGGCGCCCGGGGTCCACGGGTCGGCGACGAACCGCTCCGCGGTGAGGCCCGGCCGGCCCAGGTAGCCACGGGCCAGGCCGGTCCCGGCGATGTACAGCTCCCCGATCACGCCGTCGGGCACCGGGCGCAGCCAGCCGTCGAGGACGTGGGCCGTGGTGTTGGTGATCGCGGTGCCGACGGTGGAGGTCGGGCTGTCGCTCGTGCCGGCGCCGAGGGTGTTGATCGTGTACTCGGTGGGGCCGTAGAGGTTGTAGCCCCACGTCCCGTCGGTGTCGCGCAGGCGGGTCCACACCGACTCCGGGACGGCCTCGCCGCCGAGCAGCACGAGCGGCGGGACGTGCGGGCCGTCGAGCAGGCCGGCGGCGAACAGGTGGTGGGCGTAGGTCGGGGTCACGTTCACGACGTCGACCGCGTGCTCGGCGCAGTAGGCGACCAGACGCTCCGCATCCCGGCGCAGCTGCTCGTCGCAGACGTGGACCTCATGGCCCTCGACCAGCCAGAGCAGTTCCTCCCAGGACATGTCGAACGCGAACGACACCGTGTGCGCGATCCGCAGCACCCGGCCACCCGCCGCGTCGACGGTGGGCGCGAAGATCTCCCGGCGGTGGTTGACCTGCATGTTCGTGAGCCCGCGGAACGGGGTCACCACACCCTTGGGCTTCCCGGTCGACCCCGAGGTGAAGATCACGTACGCGGGGTGGTCGAGGCGGCCCGGGGTGCCGGGGGCGAACGACCCCAGCTCCTCGGCGGTCAGCGGGGTGTCCGGGACACCGTCGAACAGGCCCGGTTCGTCCAGGCGCACCTGCGGGACGGCCCGGTCGAAGCGCGGCGCGACGGTCGAGTCGGTGACCAGCAGCGACGCACCCGAGGCGGTGAGGATCTCGGCGAGCCGGTCGTCGGGGTGGTCCAGCTCCAGCGGCACGTAGGCCGCCCCGGCCCGCAGCACCGCGAACAGCGCGACGACGTTGGCGGTCGAGCGTGGCAGTCCGAGTGCCACGACGGTCTCGGGTCCGGCGCCGCGGGACCGCAGGACCCGCGCGGTGCGGGTGACCTGTGCGTCGAGCTCGGCGAAGCTCAGCCGGGACTCCCCCGCGACCAGCGCGGTGCGCTCCGGGCAGCGCGCCGCACGCTCGGCGAGCAGCTCGGCGATCGTCGCGTCGGGGACCGGGGCGGCGGTGTCGTCGGTGTGCGGCGCGACGCCCGGGTCGATCGTGGCCAGCGGTGCGCCCGGAGTGGCGGTGAGGGCGTCGAGCACGGCGACGAAGCGGTCCATCAGCTGCCGGGCCGTGCCGGTGTCGACGGCCTCCGGCCGGTGGTCGACGGTCAGCTCCATGTCGTCGAACGGGTTCACTGCGAACGACAGCGGGAAGTGCGAGTCGTCGAGGGTCTCGACGTCGGCCATCCCGTGCCGCTGCGCGGCCTCGGCGAAGGCGTCCCAGGCGTTGCGCAGCGTGAACAGGGTGTCGAACAGCCGCGGCCGGCCGGTGGCCTGCTGGATCTGCCCCAGCCCGAGGTACTCGTGCGCGACGAGCCCGGCGCGCTCGTCGCCGAGCCGGCGCAGCACGTCGGCGCCGGTGTCGGTGGGGGCGAGCCGGACCCGGACGGGGACCGTGTTGAGGAACAGCCCGACGGCGTGCTCCATGCCGGCGATCTCGTCCGGGGCGACGGCCATCGGGGTGCCGAGGACGACGTCGTCGCCGCCGGTGGCGTGCCCGAGCACGACGCCGAGCGCCGCGATCAGGACGGTGTTGACGGTGACCCCGTGCCCGGCGGCGACGGCCCGGACCCGGTCGGAGAGCGGGACCCCGAGCCGGGTCCCGATCCGCGACGACGGCTCGGTGAAGGACCGCTGCTCCTCCCCCGCGACCAGGGTGGGGGCGGTGAGGTCGGCGTAGGCTCGCGCCCACACCTCGCGCGAGGTCTTCTCGTCCTGGTCGGCGGTCCAGCGCAGGTACTCGTCGTAGCCGGGCGCCGCCGGCGGCTCGCCGCCGTCGTGCAGGGTGAGCAGGCGGTCCGCCACGCGCATGGCCGAGGCGCCGTCGAACAGCTGGAAGTGGTTGGTCAGCACCAGCCGGTCCCGGCCGTCGGGCAGGTGCACGAGGAGCAGGCGGAACAGCGGCGGCGCGTCGAGCGGGATCGGCCGCGCCCGCTCGGCCGCGGCCAGAGCCCGGGCCTCGTCCAGGGATCCGGCGGACCGCTCCCCGACCGGCAGCGCCGGCAGGTGGTCACGGACGACCTGGACCGGGCGGCCCCGGTCGTCGGTGGTGAACGCGACCCGCAGCAGCGGCGTGGCCGCGGCCAACCGGGCCAGCGCTTCCTCCAGCCGCTCCCGGTCCAGGGCCCGGTCCAGGGTGAACACGGTCTGCAGGATGTAGACGTCGCCGCCCGCCGCGGACCCGGAGGTGTCGGAGGTGTCGTAGACGGACTGGAAGTACAGCCCCTCCTGCAGCGGCGACAGCGGCCAGACGTCGGTCGCGGTGCCGCCGACCCGCTCGCCGAGCGCCGCGACGTCGGCCGGGCCGAGCCCGAGCAGGTCGCGCAGCGGGCGGGTGTCGGCGCGGGCCGCCCGCGGCGCCGTGCCCGCGGCGCGGGCCATCCCGGCCGGGGTCCGGTGGGCGAACACGTGCGCGGTGCGGACGTCGAGCCCGGCCTCGCGCACGGTCCGCACGACCCGGGTGGCGAGGATGCTGTCGCCGCCGAGGGCGAAGAAGTCGTCGTCCGGGCCGACCCGGCCGGCTCCGAGGACGTGGGCGAAGGCGGCGCACAGGGTCCGCTCGACGTCGTCGGCGGGCTCGCGGTCCGTCGCGGCGGGGCCGCCGCCGAACTCGGGTTCGGGCAGTGCGCGGCGGTCGAGCTTGCCGTTGACGGTCAGCGGCAGCCGGTCCAGGACGACGATCGCGGCGGGGACCATGTAGCCGGGCAGGAGGTCGCCCAGGGCGCTGCGCAGCGCGGCGGGGTCGGCCGCGGCACCGGGGGCGGGCACGACGTAGCCGACGAGCCGCCGGTCGGCGGGGTCGGTGCCGGTGTGCACCCGGGTGACCGCCTGCGCGATCCCGGGCAGCGCGAGCAGGCCGGCGTCGACCTCGCCCAGCTCGACGCGGTAGCCGCGGATCTTCACCTGCTCGTCGGCGCGGCCGGCGAACTCCAGCTCACCGGCCCGGTCGAACCGGGCGAGGTCACCGGAGCGGTAGAGCCGGGTGCCGGGCGGGCCGTCGGGGTCGGCGACGAACCGGACGGCGGTGAGGCCGGGGCGGTCGGCGTAGCCCTGGGCCAGCTGGGCACCGGCGACGTGGATCTCGCCGACGACGCCCGGCGGTACCGGTCGCAGCCGCCGGTCGAGCAGCCGCACCTGCAGCCCGGCGAGGGGACCCCCGACCGGGCTGACCGGCCGGTCGAGGTCCGCGGTGCCGATCTCGCGGTAGGTGGTGTGCACGGTGGTCTCGGTGATGCCGTAGAGATTGGCCAGCACCGGGGCGCCGGGGGTGTGCCGGGCGCACCAGTCCCGCAGCAGCCGCGGTTCGAGCGCCTCCCCGGCGAACACGACGTAGCGCAGGCTCTCGGCGACGGCGGAGCCGGCCGGCTCGGCGAGGGCCAGGGGCCCGAACGCCGAGGGCGTCTGGCTGAGCACGCTGACCCGCTCGGCCGCGATCAGCGCCCAGAGGCGTTCCGGGTCGCGGGCGGTGTCGCCGTCGACGACGACGACCGTCGCGCCGGTCGCGACCGCGCCCCACAGCTCGAACACCGAGACGTCGAAGGCGATCGAGTGGACCAGGGAGAACACGTCGTCGGCGGTGACGTCCATGGTGCCGCCGGGTGCGACGGTCGCCGCCAGCAGCGACAGCACCGCGCGGTGCGGGACCTCGACGCCCTTGGGACGCCCGGTGGACCCGGACGTGTAGACGACGTACGCCGGCTGCGCGGCGGGGACGGTCACGGGCCCGGGCAGAGCGGCGACGTCCGGGGCGACCGCGTCGACGGCGACGACGCGGGGGCCGAGACCGGTCACGGCCCCCGGGGTCGTGGCGACGGCCAGCAGGCAGTGCGGCCGGGCGTCACCGACGATCAGTGCGAGGCGGCTCGCCGGGGACTCGACGTCCAGCGGCACCGCGGTGGCCCCGGCCAGGGCGACGGCGAGCATCGCGACGACCATGTCGGCGCCGCGCGGGACACCGACGGCGACCCGGTCCCCCGGGCGGACCCCGTCGGCGACGAGCACGGCGGCCAGCCGCCCGGCGCGGTCGGCGAGCCCTGCCCAGGTCAGCCGTTCCGCCCCCGCGACCAGTGCGGGGGCGTCGGGCCGGGCCGCGACGGTCGCGGTGAACAGCGCGGCGAGGGTGGCCGGGAGACCGTCGGCACCGGTCGGTGCCGGGTCGGGTCCCGGGGCGGGCGGGTCGAGCCGCAGCTGCGAGAGCCGGGTCCCGGGAGCCGAGGCGACCAGCTCCAGCAGCCGCTCCAGCCGTGCGATGACCGCCTCGATCGTCGTGGCGTCGTAGAGCTCGGTGGCGTACTCGACGATCACGCCGAGCCGCGGGTCGCCCGCGTCGGTGACCGACTCGTGGAAGGCGAAGGTCGCGTCGAACTTCGCCGAGCCGGTGCCGGTGCGCACCGCCGTGGTGACGGCGCCGTCGAGGTCGAGCTCGCTGCGGTCGGGGTCGGTGCGCAGGTAGAGCAGCTCCACCTGGAACAGCGGAGAGGCCGCGCCCCGCTCGGGGGCGACCCGGTCGACGACGCGGTCGAAGGGGACGTCGGCGTGCTCCATCGCGGCCAGGTCCGCGGTGCGGGCCCGGTCCAGGACCTCGGCCAGGGTCGGGTCGCCGTGCAGGTCCAGCCGCAGCGCGAGGGTGGTGAGCGCGAACCCGACGACGTCCTCGGCGCCCGCGTGCCGCCGCGCCGAGACCGGGGTGCCGATGACGACGGCGTCACCGGCGTCGTCGCCGGGGTCGCGGTCGGCGTCGGCGTGCGCCTCGAGCAGCACGGCCAGCGCGCCGTGCAGCAGCATGAACATGCTGGTCCCGTGCCGCTGGGCGGCGGCGCCGAGCGCCGCGGCCAGCTCGGGGCCGAACTCGGTGCGGAGCTCGGCACCGCCTCCGCCGGGCGCCTCGGGCCGGGGCCGGTCGGTGGGGAGCGTGGTGACCGGCGGCGCGCCGGTCAGCCGGTCGGCCCAGAAGTCCAGCTGGCGCCGGGCCCGGTCGGTGGGCTCCTGCGGGGTCCCGACGAGCCCGGCCTGCCAGGCGGCGACGTCGCCGTGGCGCAGCGGCGGTGCGGGCAGGGAGGGGGTGCGCCCGGCGCGGCGGGCGGCGTAGGCGGTGCCGAGGTCGGCGAGCAGGACCCGCAGGGACCACTCGTCGACGGCGATGTGGTGACACACGAGCCCGATGCGGTGGCGGTCGGCGGCGGTGCGGACGACCTCGGCACGGACCGGGGCCTCGCGCTCCAGGTCGAAGCGGTGCCCGACGAGCGCGGCGAGCGTCGCGTCGGCGCCCGCCTCGTCGCCGGCACCCGTCCCGACGTGGACCGGCAGCTCACCGGCCGGATGGACGTGCACGGTCACCGTGCCGTCGGCGGTCTCGCCGTAGGTCGTGCGCAGGGCCTCGTGCCGGGCGACGACGTCGTGCAGCGCCGCGCGGAACGCCCCGGCGTCGAACGGGCCGTCGACGGTCCACTCGCGCGGGACGTTGTAGGCCGCGCCCGGCCCCTGCATCCGGTAGAGCGTCCACATCGGGTGCTGGGCGGGCGCGAGGACCGCGGGTGCGGTGTCCGGGCGGCGGACCGGGCCGTCGGCCGTCGCCGGGTCCCGGTCCTCGGTCCCGGCGGGGTCCCGGCCGGCGACCAGCGTGGCGAGACCGGCGACGGTCGGGCGGGCGAAGACGTCGGGCACCGTGACCGGGGCGCCGAGCCGTGCCTGCACCCGGTTGGCCAGGCGCAGCGCGGACAGCGAGTGCCCGCCGAGGGCGAAGAAGTCGTCGTCGACGCCGATGCCGGTGCGGTCGAGGAGCTCGGAGAACAGGGCGCACAGCGCGCGTTCACGGTCGTCGCCGGGCGGCCGTGAGCCGGCGTGGACGCGGCCGGGCGCCGGCAGCGCCCGCTTGTCGATCTTGCCACCGGGGGTGCGCGGCAGCTCCGGGAGCACGACGACCGCGGCCGGCACGAACTGCGACGGCAACCGCTGCGCCACGGCCGCGCGCAGGTCCTCGCCCACGGGCTCGTCGGCGTGTTCGGCCGGGACGACGTAGGCGACCAGGGACGGTCCGTCGCCGACCGTGCGGGCGACGACCACGGCCGACCGCACGCCCGGCTGCGCGACGAGGACGGCCTCCACCTCGCCGGGTTCGACCCGCACCCCGCGCACGGTGACCTGGTCGTCGGCGCGGCCGAGCAGCTCGAACCGGCCGTCGGGCAGGCGGCGGGCCAGGTCACCGGTGCGGTAGAGCCGGGCACCGGGCACCGCGGGGTCGGCGACGAACCGGGCGGCGGTCTCACCCGCCCGTCCGGTGTAGCCGCGGGCCACCTGCTCACCGCCGACGTAGAGCTCGCCGACGACGCCGTCGGGCACCGGGGCCAGGAACCGGTCGAGCAGCACGACCGTGCTGCCGGGCACCACGCGGCCGGCGGTGACGCGCTCGTCGCCGACGACCTCGCCGGCGAGCACGTCACCGGCGACCTCGGAGGAGCCGTAGGAGTTCACGACGACCGAGCCGGGCGCCCACGCCCGCGCGGCCGCGACGGCCGTGGCCGTCAGCGGCTCGCCGGAGCAGACCCAGCGGCGCACCGCGACCGGGCCGGGGGTCTCGGCGAGCACCGACACCAGCGACGGGACGGCGGTGACCTGCGCGACCGGCTCGGTGCGCAGCAGCCGGGCCAGCGCCTCCGGCTCGGTCGCGGTGGCGTCGTCGGCGACGAGCACCCGCGCCCCACCGGCCAGTGCGGCGAGCAGCTCGGTGACCCCGTCGATGAAGGCGATCGAGCTCTTGGCGACCCGGACGTCACCGGGCTCCACCGGCCAGGCGCGGTCCGCCCAGTCCAGCCGCCGGGCCAGGCCACGGTGCGTGCCGAGCACGCCCTTCGGCACACCGGTCGAGCCGGAGGTGTACACGAGGTAGGCGGCCTGATCGGGATGCGGCCGGTCGAACGGCCGGTCCGGGGCCGGGCCCGTCGACAGGTCCGCGACGGTCGCCGTGGCCGCACCGGCCGCGCCGGCGGGTGCGGTGACGGCACCGTCGGTGACCACCAGGGCGGGCGCGGAGTCGGTGAGCACGTGCCGGATCCGTGCGGCCGGATAGCCGGGGTCCACCGGCACGAGGACCGCGCCGGCGCGGAGCACACCCAGCACCGCGGTGGCCAGGCCGGTGGTGCGGGGCAGCAGCACGGCGACCCGGTCCTCCGGGCCGATGCCGCGCGCACGCAGCGCGGCGGCGACGCGGTCGGCGGCGTCGTCGAGCTCGGCGACGGTGACCTCCACCGGTGCACGGCCGGGGGCGGGCGCGCCGACCAGGGCCACCTCGCCGGCGCGGGCGGCGGCGCCCGGGCCGAGCGCGTCCGCCGGGGTCCAGCGGGGCCCGCCGTCGGTGCCGGTGACCGACCGGTGCACCGGGCGGGTGGTGAAGATGTCGGCGAGCCGGCGGTCCGGGTCGTCCCCGGCGTCCTCGAGCAGCGCCTCCAGGTCGGCCAGCAGGGTGGACACCGCGTCCGCGGTGAGGTGCGCCGCGGCGTAGGTGGCCTCGACGTCGAAGCCGTCGTCGGTGAGGAACACCTCCAGTGCCAGCGGGTGCTGGGCGGTGCCGTTGTCGGTGCGCAGCCAGCTCGTGGTGGTGCCGGGCAGCTGCGGGCCGTGCAGCTTCTGGGTGAGGAACAGCAGCTGGGCCTCGAACAGCGAGCGGGCCTGCCCGGACGCCGACGGGTTCAGCAGCTCGACGAGCCGGTCGTAGGGGAAACCCTGGTGCCCGAACCCGTCGGCCGCCACGGCCGCCACCCGGCCGGTGAGCGACCGGACGGTGTCGTCGGGCCGCACGGCCGAGCGCAGCACCACGAGGTTGCCGAAGTTGCCGACGAGCTCGGTGACCCCGCTGTCCTCGCGGTTGACGACGGCGGTGCCGACGGCGACGTCACCGGTCCCGGCGAACCGGCTCAGCACGGCGCTGTAGCAGGCGAGCACCACCGTGTACGGCGTCGTGCCCAGCTGCGCGGACAGCTCCCGCACGGCCTGGGCGGCGGCCGGGGAGAAGCGCCGGTCCACCCGTCCCCCCGCCTCGACGTCCGCCGCCGGGTCCTCGGCGGGCAGCCGGTCGAACAGCGCGGGCACCGGCTCGGCGAGCTGCTCCCGCCAGTACGCGGCGTCGGCCCCGGCGCCCCCGTCGCCGCCGGCCCAGGCCCGCTGTTCGGCGTCGGCGAAGTCCGCGACCTGACGCGGCGGCGGGGTCGTGGTCACCGCCCCGTCCCGAGCCTGCCGGTAGGCACGCTCCAGGTCGCGGGAGATCACGGCGAAGGTGAGGCCGTCCCAGGCGATGTGGTGGACCTGCAGCAGCACCGTCGTGCGCGCCGCGCCCTCCCGGACCACCGCCACCCGCAGCGCGGAGTCCGCGGCGAGGTCGTAGGGCCGCGACGCCCGCTCGCGGGCCAGTTCGCGGACCCACGCACGACGCGCGGCGGCGTCGGTCCCGGGCGCGTCGAGGACCTCCCAGGGGTAGCCGAGCGTGTCGTGCACCCGCTGGAACGGGTCGCCGTCGTCGCCGGCGTGGTAGGTCGTGCGCAGCACCTCGTGCCGGGCCACCAGCGCGTCGAACGCCGCCCGCAGGGCCGTCTCGTCCGGGTCCCCGTCGAGGGTCAGCTCGATGCACAGGTTGAACGCGGTGCTGTCCGGCACGATCTGGTGGTGCAGCC
Source organism: Pseudonocardia sp. DR1-2 (assembly GCF_023717215.1). Taxonomy (NCBI): domain Bacteria; kingdom Bacillati; phylum Actinomycetota; class Actinomycetes; order Pseudonocardiales; family Pseudonocardiaceae; genus Pseudonocardia; species Pseudonocardia sp. DR1-2. The sequence goes on from NZ_JAMQOF010000012.1 coordinate 45,518, forward strand.
ACATCCGCCGCTGCGCGAACGACAGCGGGAACTCGGTCCGACCGGCCCGGCGCGGCGCGGCGGCGGGGTCGCTGCGGCGCAGGCCGGCCTCGGCCAGGCGCCGGGCGATCAGGGCGCGCTTGCGCTCGTCGAGACTGGTCATGGTGTGGCCTCCGGTGTCCCGGGCGGGACGGATGGGTGCGGTCGTTCGGGTGCGGGGCGGCGGGGCTCAGCCGCGCGGGCGGTGGCTCACCGCTCGGCCAGCGCCCGGTCGAGGTCGTCCTCGGCGAGGGACTCGATCTCGTCGACGACCTCGGCGACGGCGTCGACGCGCTCGGGCTCCTGCTCGCGCAGGGCCCGGCACAGCTCCCGCACCGTGGGGTGGGCGAACACCGTGCGTGCGGACACGGCGTCGGTGTCGAGCAGCTCCCGCAGCTGCGAGACGATCACCGTGACCAGCACCGAGTCCCCGCCGAGGGCGAACAGCGGCGTCTCGACGCCGACCGGGCCGTCGTGGTCGAGCACCTGCGCCCACACCCGGGCCACCACCCGCTCCAGCGCGGAGCCGGGCTCGACCCGGTCCGCGCCGGCCGCCACCCGCTCGGCGACGGCGGCCCGCACGGCCCGGCGGTCGATCTTCCCGTTCGTGGTCAGCGGCACCCGGTCCAGCGCGACGACGGCCCGCGGGACCATGTGCGGCGGCAGCGCCTCCGGGAGCGCGGCCGCGACGGCGTCGGGATCGGCGGTGCCGTGTACCGCGACCGCGAGCACCGCGTCGCCGACGACGACGGCGACCGCGCGGGCGACCCCGTCGACCGCGGCGGTGGCGGCCTCCACCTCTCCCAGCTCGACCCGGAAACCGTTGAGCTTGACCTGGTCGTCGCGGCGGCCGAGGAACTCCACGGTGCCGTCGGCCCGGTAACGGGCGAGGTCCCCGGTGCGGTACCAGCGCCGCCCGTCGAGGGTCAGGAAGCGGTCCGCGGAGCGGTCCGGGTCACCGCGGTAGCCGTGCGCCACCCCGGCGCCGCCGATCCACAGCTCGCCGGGCACGTGGTCGGGGGCGTCGCGGCCGAGGTGGTCGACGACGCGCAGCGCGACCCCGTCGAGCGGGGTGCCGTAGGGGACGCACCGCCAGTCCGGGTCGACGGCGCCGGGGCCGTCGCCGACCTCGGTGACGGTGGAGTGGATCGCGGTCTCGGTCGTCCCGCCGAGCCCGGCGAAGCCGCAGCCGGGCACCCGCTCGCGCAGCCGCCCGGGGAGGTCGGTGCCCACCCGGTCACCGCCGAGCAGGACCTGGCGCAGGGTGGGGCCGAGGTCGTGCCCGGTGGCCAGCAGCGCGTCGAGCAGCGCGGGCACACAGTTGAGGATCGTGACGCCGTGCTCGCGGACCGCGCCCGCCCAGTGATCGGGGTCGCGCTGGGCGCCCTCGGGCAGGACGACGACGGCACCGCCGGTCCCGAGCACCGCGAACAGGTCGAACACCGACAGGTCGAAGTCGAGCGCGGAGACCGCCAGAGTCCGGTCGCCGCTGCCGATCCGGTAGCGGCGGACCAGGTCGTCGAGGGTGGCGACGGCAGCCCGGTGCGGGACCTCGACGCCCTTCGGCTCACCGGTGGAGCCGGAGGTGAACAGCAGGTAGGCGACCTGTTCCGGGTCGGGGACGGCCGCCTCGGGCAGCGGCGCGTGCGCCAGGAGCTCGGCGAGGGTGACGCGGTCCTCCCCCGGCTCGGCGGTGATCGCCCAGCGGTGTCCGGAGACCGCCCGGATCCGCTCGACCCGGGCGGGCGGCTGCTCCACGCCCAGCGGCACGTAGGTGCCGCCGGCGGCGAGCACCCCGAGCACCGCGACGACCTGCTCCGGTCCGCGGGGCAGCGTCACCGCGACCGGCTCGCCCGGTGCGACGCCGCGCTCGCGGAGCCCGGCCGCCACCCGCAGCGCCCGGTCGGCCAGCTCGGCGTGGCCCAGCACCCCGGAGCCGGCGACGACGGCGGGGGCGTCCCCGCGGGCGGCGGCGCCGGTGAAGAAGTCGTGGTGCAGCGGCCGCGCCGGCGGCAGGGCGGCGGTGGTGTTGACGCGTTCGCGGACGGCGAGCTGGTCGGCGGGCAACAGCGCCGGGACGGGCACGGACCAGGTCCGCTCCTCCCCCAGGCCGCGCACGAGCCTGCTGAACGCGGCGAACATGGCCTCGCCGACGCCGTCGGGCAGCAGGTCCGCGCGGACGTCCCAGTTGACCAGGAGCTGCCCGCCGACCTCGGTGATCTGCGCGTCCAGCAGGACCTGCGGCCCCTGCGAGATCATCCACACCGGGTCGCCGAACAGCGCCCGCGCCCGCTCGTCGAACAGCTCGCCGAGGTTCAGCCCGCTGGTGAACACCACCGGAGCCAGGACCTGCTCGCCCGCGCGGCGGCCGAGCTCGCGCAGGACCTCCACGCCGGAGAACGCGGCGTGCTCGGCGTCGGAGTGCAGCCGGTGCTGGACGGCGCGCGCCCGCTCCAGGAACGTCGCGGGCGTCGTGAGGTCGACCTCGAGCAGCACCGACCCCGTGAAGTCGCCGACGACCCGGTCGATCTCGGGGTGCACCGGGTCGCGGTCGAACAGCGGGACGTTCACCACGAACCGCGGCTGCGCGCTCCACGCGCCGACGACCTCGGCGTAGGCGGTGGCGATGACGGCGGCCGCGGTCAGACCGTGGCGGCGGCACGCCGCGAACACCGCGTCCCGCTCGTCGCCGGCCAGGGTGAACGCGAGCCGCTGCGCGCGCGGGCGCCCGGTGCCGTGCTCGAGCGCAGGCAGCTCGGGCGCGCCGGGCAGCTCCGCGGCGCGACCCTCCCAGTAGGCACGGGCGGCGGCGGACGCGGCCTGCCGGGCGCCCGGCCTGGCCTGCAGGTACTCCCGGTAGGTGACGCCGATCGGCTCGGTCTCGGGCGCGTCGAGGCACTGCTCGTAGCAGCGGGCCAGGTCGGCGAGCAGCACCCGGAAGCTGACGGCGTCGGCGGCGACCATGTCGACGTCGACGTGCAGCCGGGCACCGTCGGGCAGCAGGCTCACCGCGACACGGAACACCTCGCCGCGCTCGATCGCGAGCATCTCGTGCGACATCGCGTCCCGGGTCGCGGCCAGGCGCTCGGCGCGCTCGGCGTCGCCCACCGTGCGCAGGTCGTGCACGGCGGGCGCGCCCTGACCGGTGGCGGGCAGGATCTCCTGACGGCCGTTGTCGGTGATGCGGGCGCGCAGCATCGGGTGCCGGTCGACGAGCCGGCGCAGGGCGGCGGCCAGCCGGTCCGGGTCCAGACCGGGGCCGTCGAACTCCAGGTACAGGTGCGGAGCCACCCCGCCCAGGGGCTGGGCCGGGTCGCGGCCCGCCCAGTACGCGTGCTGGAGCAGGGCCAGCCCGAACTCGGCGTCCCCGTCGGTCCCGGCGGGCCTGCCGGCTCCGGTGGGCCGGTCGTCGGGGCCGTCCGCCGCCGGGTCGGCGTCGGGACGGCGCGCCAGCAGCGCGGCCCACGCCGCGACGGTCGGGCGGGCGGCGAGGTCGCCGAACCCCACGTCGAACCCGTCGTCGCGCCAGCGCGAGACCAGGCGCATGAGCGCGATGGACTGCAGGCCGAGCTCGAACAGGTCGTCGTCGTCGCCGACGTCCTCGGGCTCCTCGTCGACGAGGCCGGCGATCAGCTCACGGAGCTCGTCGGTGGACACGGGGCTCATCAGGGGTGCTCCTCCTGCGCAGTGGTGGCGGACGCTCAGCGACCGGCGAGCTGGTCGAGGGCTCCGGGCACCGGCGCGGCGGGGTCGGTGTCGAGCTCGACGATCCGGTTGTGGGCGTCGACGTGGACGACGCGCGGCACGTGGTCGGCGACGGCGGACTGCGGGACCTGCTGGTAGGCGACGATGATCGTGAGGTCGCCGGGGTGGACGAGGTGCGCCGCGGCCCCGTTGACCCCGATCACGCCGGTGCCGCGCTCACCGGTGATGACGTAGGTCTCGAGACGGTTGCCGTTGTCGATGTCGAGGACCTGGACCTTCTCGCCCTCGACCAGCCCGGCCGCGTCCATGAGGTCCTCGTCGACGGTCAGCGAACCGACGTAGTGCAGGTCGGCCTGGGTGACCGTGGCGCGGTGGATCTTGCCGCTGAGCAGCGTGCGGTACACCTGCGGGACGACATCGGCGACGCCGGACATGGGGGTTCCTTCCGTTTCGGGGGGGGTGAGGGTGGGCCGGTCAGCCGGTGCGGTCGACCAGGCTGCGCGGACGCAGGTCGGTCCAGTGCTCCTCGACGTGCGCGAGGCAGGACGCGCGGTCGGCCGGACCGTGCGCGACCTGCCAGCCCGCGGGCACGGCGGCGAACGCGGGCCACAGGGAGTACTGGCCCTCGTCGTTGACCAGGGCGTGGAACGTCCCGGTCTCGTCGTCGAACGGGTTCTCGGACATGGCTGTCTCCTCGGTCGTCCGGTCGGGTCGGGTCAGCGCGCGGCGCGGCCTGCGGGACGCGGGCGGCCACTCCCGGCATCACGCAGAGTGATCAGATCCGCCAGGGGTGCGTCCTGCCGCGTGGCGTCCTCGGGACGTGCCGCGGAGCCACCCGGACGGGTCCTGGCGCTCGACGACGCCGCCGGTCGTCCGACCGCCACGGGTCACCGACCGGTCGTGCACGGGTGGTGCGATCGCGACGCCCGGGTCGGCCGGTCCGGACCCGATGCCCAGGACGTGGAGGATCTCCTGGTCGGTACGGGTTCGTACGCCCACGGGGTCGGCCATCACGGTCCTTCGCACAAGGTCGGCTGCGCTGTTCTAAGGCGAGGCTAACTTCAACACGAGGACCACCGTCCCGCCTAGAGAGTGACATCACCCGAAACCCGCGCACCGCCCGAATCCGCAGGTCGGAGCCCCGCTCCGGAGACGTTGTCACTCGTTCGAGTGAACGCTGCCCGGCGTTGGCGTTACGTCATTGCGGTGCGCCGGACCCGCCCGTCCGCCGGGCCCGCGGACGGCACCCTCCGGACACGACGGCGGCCGGCACCGGAACACCGGCGCCGGCCGCTGTGGACGGACGGGGGGGCGACTCCTCGGGCTACCGGGACACGGCGTCCGACAGGCGGGGGGCGATCCGGTCGACGATCCACGGGATCGACAGCGGGGAGGGGTTGCGCAGCCCGATGAACTCGTCGTAGTCGTAGTTCACGACGGCCCCGCGCTGCACCACCGGCAGCCGCTCGAACAGCGGGTTCTGCTCGAGCGTCCTGCGTGCCTCCGCGTCGCCGCCGTCGAACAGGACGAGGGCGTCCGCGTCGAGCGAGGCGATCTGCTCGGAGGAGAGCTGCACGCCGAACGACTCCCCCTTCGGCAGCGCGAGGATCTGCGGCGACAGCGACAGCCCCAGCGCCGTGGGCACCGAGTTCATCGCGTCGTCCGGGTCTCGCAGCGCGGTCACCGCGCCGGGCTGCACGAAGCCGAAGGTGTAGGTGGCGCCCTGCAGGGCCGGGTGCGCCGCCCGCGTCTCGTCGAGCTTCGTCTGCACCCGGCCGATGACCTGCTCGGCGTCGGCCGGCCGGCCGAGCGCCGTCGCGAGCTGCGTCGTCATCTCCTGCCAGGTGTCCTGGGCCGGACCCTTCTGGTAGCCGATCGTCGGCGCGATGGCACTGAGCTGCGGGTAGGACTTCTCCAGGGCGAAGTAGCCCGGAGCGAAGATCAGGTCCGGCCGCAGGGCCGCGACCTGCTCGATGTCCACCTCGGTGGCCTCGCCGGTCACGGGGAGCACCTCGACGTCCGAGGCTCCCTGGGCCTGCGACGTCCACGGGGCGAGACCGGACTCGCTACCGCTGGAGGACGCTCCGACGACGGGTGCGTCGAGGGCCAGCGCGACATCGACCCCGGTGGGTCCGAGGGCCACGATCCGCGCGACGCCCGGCGGCACCGTCGTGGTGCCGAGTGCGTGGGTGACCGTGACCGAGCCCTGGGCGGTGTCGGGGGCGCCGGAGGGCTCGCTGCCGCAGGCGACGGTCCCGGAGAGCAGTGCGCCGCACACGGCGGCACCGAGGAAGACCCGGCGACTTAAGTTAGGCATACCTCTTAAGCTACGCAGGAAGGGTTCCCCGGGGAAGATCCGGGGCGGCACCGGTGCGGTGCCGCGACCGTCACAGCGGTCCGATGAGGACGTGGCCGGCGGACGGCGACCCCATGGACGCGGGGCGCGGTCGACGGGCACCGTCGCCACGGCGTCGGTCGGGCGGACGGGGGCGCCCCGCCCGAGGTCGTGCCGTGGTCTGTCTCGCTAGGATCACCGCGGCGAGAGGAGACCACGGCATGGACGCAACGAGTGCGCCGCCACGGTCCCGGCCCCGCAACCGGCGGGCCGAGATCGCCCGGCACGCCGGTGAGCTGTTCAGCGTCCGCGGCTTCCACGCCGTCCGCATGGACGACATCGCCGAGGCCAGCGGGATCACCGCGCGGGCCCTCTACCGCCACTACGCCAACAAGCAGGCCCTGCTCTCGCACGTGGTGCTCGAGGACCAGCAGCACGTCGTCGACACGATCACGGCACTGGTCGCACAGCCGCCCGAGCAGCGCGACCTCGACGCCACCCTCACCACACTCACCGAGGCCGCACTCGACAGCCGCCGGCTCTCGCTGCTGTGGCAGCGCGAGGCACGCCACCTCGGCAGCGACGACTTCCAGCTGGTCCGGAGCCGGACGCTGTGGATCGCGCGGCAGCTCGGCGAGCTCCTGCTGGTCCCCACGCGCGGCGACCTGGCCCGCGACGTCACCGACATCCGCAGCTGGGTGATCGTCAGCATCATCTCGGGGGCCGGGTTCTACGACAGTCCCCTGCCCCGGCACCGGCTCGCCGGCGAGCTGGCCGCGGCGAGCAGGCGGGTGATCACCGCCCCCGCTGCGCCCGCCGCGGGCCCCCCTGCGGACGAGTCCGACCGCACGCCGACCTCCCGTCGCGAGCAGCTCGTCTCCGCGGCGGCACAGGAGTTCCGGGCCAAGGGCTTCGCCGGCGTGAGCATCGACGACATCGGCGGCAGGGTCGGCATCGTCGGCCCCGCCCTCTACCGCTACTTCGACACCAAGGCCGAGATCCTGGCCGCCGCCGCCACCCGGTGGCACGAGTGGCTGGCGCTGGAGACGACCCGGGCCCTGCGCCGTCCCGGCGGCGACGACGACGTGCTCCGGCTGCTGGTCGAGGGCTACGTCCGCGTGGCGCTCGAGGCGACCGACCTGCTCGCCGTGTGGCTGAACGAACGCCTCTACCTCCCCGACGCGACCCGCGAGCGCCTCGACCGCATCCAGGCCGACTCGCTGGCGGAGTGGCAACGGTGGCTGTCCGCCGCGCGCCCCCGTCTCCCCGACGCCGACGCCGCGACGCTCGTCACGACCGCGAAGACGATCATCGACGACTGTGCGCGGATCCCGCACTTCCGGCCCTATCCGACGGTGGCGGGCGAGCTCGCCGGCGCCGCCCTGACCGCACTCGGAGTGCCCGTCGGTCACGGAGACACCGGGACCTAGGGCGGCCGGTCGCACGCCACCGGCTCCCGGGAGCGCGTCGCGGCGTCCGGGCCGCAGCCGGTCGGACCCCGCACAGCCCCACGTCCGCGGGAGGCCCCGTCCGACACCGCCGGAGACGAACGAGCCGACGGGGCGCCACGCCACCGACCCGTCGGACGACTACGGGACCACCGACGCCTGACCGGCCGTGGCGTGACCACGCCCGTGCGGCTGCCGCTCGCGGAGCGAACACAGCAGCCCGTGGAAGGCGTTCCAGACGGCTTCCCCGTCCCCCGCACGCCCGGACTCGGCCAGCCACAGAGCGGACTCGTTCATCGCGCCGGACAGCAGCCGGGTCAGCGGCTCGACGGGCTGGGACACGATCACCCCGTCGTCGACGAGCTGCTGCAGCGACTCCGCCAGATGACGCGCGGAGGTCTGCTCGTCCAGCCGGCGCCACTCCGACCAGCCGAGGACGGCGGGCCCGTCGATGAGCATGATCCGCGACAGCTCCGGGTCGTTGGACACCGAGAGGAACGCCCGGCAGCCGGCGACGAACGAGGTCCAGGGGTCCGCGTCGGAGGAGACCGATGTGGACACCCGGTCGGCCACCTCCGCCTGGACCTGGGCCAGGACCTCGCGGAACAGGCCGATCTTGCCGTCGAAGCTGTGGTAGAGGGCGCCCTTGGTGACGCCCGCGGCGGCCACGATCTCGGCCAGTCCGACCGCACCGTAACCACGCTGCGCGAACAACGTCCGCGCCTCGTGGATCAAGGCCTTCCGCGTCTGCTCCCGTTGCCGGATCCGCACTCCGGTCATGGACCCTCCCGAACTCATGTACCGACGGTATGTGAATATGCTACGGTCTTCTCGTACGTACCGATGGTACGCCAAATCTCCCCAAGGAGTCCCGTCATGACCACCGTCGCGCCTCGCGAGCAGCGCGCCGGTACCCGCGAATGGCTCGGCCTCGCGGTACTGGCACTGCCCACCCTCCTCGTCTCGATGGACGTCAGCGTCCTGCACCTGGCCGGCCCGGCCATCACCCTGGACCTCGGCGCCACGGCGCAGCAGATGCTGTGGATCATCGACGTCTACGGCTTCATGATCGCCGGCCTGCTGGTCACGATGGGCAGCCTGGGCGACCGCATCGGGCGCCGGAAGCTGCTGCTCATCGGGGCGGCCGCCTTCGGCGTCGCGTCGATCGTCGCCGCGCTGGCCACCACGCCGGAGGCACTGCTGATCAGCCGGGCCGCCCTGGGCATCGCCGGCGCGACCCTGATGCCCTCCACCCTGTCGCTGATCAGCGCGATGTTCGCCGACCCGCGCCAGCGGGGCATGGCCATCGGACTGTGGGTCACCATGTTCTCGGTCGGCATCGCACTCGGGCCGGTGATCGGTGGCGCACTGCTGCAGGTCTTCTGGTGGGGATCGGTCTTCCTGATCGCGGTCCCGGTCATGGCGCTGCTGCTCGTCGCCGGGCCGCTGCTGCTGCCGGAGTACCGCGCCCCGGAGGCGGACCCGATCGACCTGGTGAGCGTCGCCCTGTCCCTCGGCGCCATCATGCCCGTCGTCTACGGCCTCAAGGAGCTGGCGGTCGGCGGCAACACCGTCGTCGCCACGGTCGCGATCGTCGTCGGCGCGGCACTCGGCTACGTCTTTGCCCGCCGGCAGCGTCGCCTGACCACACCGCTGATCGACCTCACCCTGTTCCGCAGCCCTGCGTTCAGCACCGCGGCGGTGGCGATGCTGATGGCGATGTTCGTCGCCGGTGGCACCTACCTCTACGTCACCCAGTACCTGCAGCTGGCCCAGGGCCAGTCCCCCATGACGGCCGGCCTCTGGCTGCTCCCCGCGGCACTCGGCCTGATCGTCACCTCGATGGCCGCCCCGGCCCTGGCCGGTCGCTTCGCCCCGGCACACATCGTCGCCGGCGGTCTGCTGATCTCCATCGTCGGGCACCTGATGCTCGCCACGGTCGGCCCCGACAGCGCCCTGTGGGTGGCCGTGGTCGGCTTCAGCCTGACCTACGCCGGTGGCGGGCCGCTGATCGCCCTGGGAACCGACCTGATCGTCGGGTCCTCCCCGCCGGAGAAGGCGGGCTCCGCGGCCGCGATCTCCGAGACCAGCACCGAGCTCGGCATGGCACTCGGCGTCGCCGTGCTCGGTGCGCTCGGCACGTTCGTCTACCGGACCCAGCTCGCGGACGCACCGGTCGCGGGTGGCACCGACACCTTCGCCGGCACCGTCGAGGCCGCCGGAGGACTGCCCGGTGCCGAGGGCGCGGAGCTGGTCGCGGCCGGAACCCAGGCCTTCACCTCGGCGCTCTCGACGATCGGCCTCGTCAGCGCCGTGCTCTCCGCGGTGATGGCCGTGGCCATCGTGCTCGGGCTGCGCAGCAGGAGCTGACCGCCCTGGCACGGGTACGACGACCGGACACGCCCGATCGTCACCATCACGCCCGTACCGGACATACAACTCGATAGGGCACCGATAGCCCACACACCTACCGTCGGACGTACCGAACTCACCGCCCAGACCGGGCAGGAGTCCGAGAAGCCATGGAGGCGCTGTGGGGGACCTCGCGCAGGTGATGGTGGGGCAGCTGGAGCCGTTGCCGGGCCGTCGTCCCGGGAACACCGGGACGACGGCCCGGACGGAGTTCCCGGAACTGCTCGGCGACCTCGTCCGGAGAGGGCAGCTCTCCTACACACGAACGTCGTTCGCCGGGGGGAGCACCGTCTACCGCGGACAGCATCCCGACGAGTCGATCTACCTCGTCCTCGCGGGACGGGTGAAGACCATCGTGCACTCCCGGTCGGGCAAGATGTGCCTGCTCCGCATCTACGGTGCCGGGGAGGTCGTCGGCGAGCTCGCCCTCCTCGACGGGGCACGCACCGAGACGGCCGTGGCGATGGATCCGGTGGACATGCTGCGCTTCTCCGCCGAGGCGCTCTTCCGCGCCCTGGACGGACGGGTACTCCACCGGCACCTCATCCAGCACCTCGCGGGCCGGCTGGCCGAACAGCAGACCTCCATCAGCCACCTCGTGACCGATGACAGCGAGCAGCGGCTCGGCGTGACCCTGCTCGACCTCGCCGACAGGCTGGGACGCCCGGGGCCCGCCGGGGTCACCATCCACGACCGCATCACGCAGGAGGAGCTGGCGCACATCGTCGGTACCACCCGGTCACGGATCGGGTACTTCCTGCGCCGCTTCGAGGAGGCGGGAGCGGTCGAGTTCCGCACCGGGCGCGTCCTGCGGGTGCGTCCGGCAGCCCTGCGCTTCTACCTCGACGCCCGAGCCGACGCCGGCTGACCGCTCCGGACCGCCGGACGCGGTCGCCACCACCACGAAGGAGCCAGCTGGTCATGACGCACACCCCCACCGGATCCACCACCGCCCCGCGACGGCCGCGCAACACGGTCTGGGACTGACGGTGCCGCCTCCGGGGTCAGGTCGGCGGCCGCGTACCGCCCGCCTCCCCTCCGGGGGTGTCCGCACGCGCCGCCGCCACCGCGGATCGGCACCGCTGCTCCAGCAGCGGCAGGCCGCTCCCCTCGACCACCCGCAGCGCCTCGACCGCCGCCGCGGCGGCCGCACCACGGTCGCCGAGGCGCAGGTCCAGCCGACCGATCGCGAGCAGCGCGTGGGCCCGCATCCGCTTCTCCCCCAGGGTCGCCGCGAGCGCCGCGGCCTGCTCGAACGAGCGCCGCGCCGCGACCGGGTCACCTCGCAGCTCCCGTGCCTCGCCCAGCCCGACCATCCCGTGCAGCGCCGCCGACCGGTCGTCGACGGCGCGGGCGAAGGCCAGCACCTCGACGAACAGCGCCTCCGCGGTCTCGCCCTCGCCACGCCGGAGGTGGACGAGCCCGCGCCGGTGGGTGATCTGCGCGGCGAGCCTGCGGTTGGGCAGATCCTCCGCCGCGCGTGCGGCGCCCTCGATGACGGCCAGGGCCTCGTCGACCCGACCGGTGTCCATGGCGAGCTGGGCCAGGTTGGCCAGGACGTGGGCCTCACCGGAGTGGTCGCCGTGCGACCGCAGGACCGCGAGCGCGGCCCGGGACCGTGCAGCCGAGCGGTCGTAGTCCCCGGTGAGCCGGTCGAGGATGGCGAGATTGCGGCCCACGAGCGCCCCGCCGTAGTCGTCGGCGAGCTCGGCGAACAGCGCCGAGGACCGGTCGAGGTCGGCCCGCGCACTGCCGTAGTGCTGCTCGAACAGCTCGAGCGACCCGAGCGAGTACCGGACCGCCGCCTCGCCACGACGGTCACCCGCCCGGACCACCGCGCTCAGCGCGGTGAGGTGGGTGGACCGCCACTCGTCGTAGAACCCGTAGGCCTCGAACAGCACGACCGCGGTGACCGCGAGGGACCAGCACTCCGTGTGCAGCCCCAGGGCCGACGCCTGGGAGACGGTGGCGACCAGTGCGGCCCGTTCCCGGCGCAGCCAGACGAGCGGTTCGGCGAGCAGCCGGTCGGTGATCCGGCCGTCCAGCACCGTCCGCGGCCCGTCGCCGCGCAGCAGCAGGTCCCCGCCGTACTCGTGCAGGTGGGTCTGCTCGACCAGCCGGAGGAAGGCCCGCACCACACGGGTGATGGCCTCGACGCGCCCGGACGCCGTCTCCTCGGCCATCGCCCGCTCCCGGCCGAAGAGCCGGACCAGCTCGTGCAGCCGGAACTGCCCGGACAGCGGCTCGTCCGCGTCGACCGCGACGATCTCGAGCAGGTGCAGCTCGACGAGCTCGTCGAGGCGACCCTCCGCCGTGCGGGCGTCGCAGCCCAGCAGCACCGCGCACGTCCATCCGCCGATCCGGGGGCTGTCGAGCAGCGACAGCAGCCGCAGCAGCCGGCGGGTCTCCGCGGCCAGCGACTCGTAGGTCAGCAGCAGGCTCCCCCGCACGGCCATGTCCCCGTGCTGGAGCTCGTCCAGCTGCGCCGAGTCGTCGGCCAACCGCGCGCACATGGCACGCAGGGTCCAGTGCGGCCGAGCCGCGAGGCGGGCCGCTGCGATCCGCACCGCGAGCGGGAGGTGCCCGCAGTACCGCGCCAGGGTGCTCGCGGCGTCGGGGTCGGCCCGGATGCGCTCGCTCCCGAGGATGCGCTCCAGCAGTGCCTGCGACTCGGCCGGGGCGAAGGCCCCGATCTCGAACCGGGTCGCCCCCGGCAGCGCGGTCAGGCGGCGTCTGCTCGTGACGATCAGGGCGCTGCACGAGTCCGGGGGGATCAGCGGGAGCAGCTGGGACTCGATGGTGGCGTCGTCGACGACGATCAGGACCGAACGGCCGGCGATGCGTTCGTGGAAGGCCGCCTGCCGCTCCTCGGACGACTCCGGGATGGAGTTGGGCGGGGTCCCCAGCGCGCGCAGGAAGCGCTCGAGCGCCCGGTCTGTCCCCGCCGGGTCGCTGCCGATCGAGGCGTAGAACCGGCCGTCGGGGAACCTCTCGGCGATGCGGTGGGCGAGGTGCAGCGCCAGCGCGGACTTGCCGACCCCGCCGTGGCCGGACAGGACGAGCACCGCGGCGCCGGTCCCGTTGCGGGCTCCCCCGTGGACCGCGGCGAGCATGTCCCGGACCGCGTCGTCCCGTCCCGTGAAGTCACCGACGCCCGCCGGGAGCATCGCGGGAGCCGGGGCGGGGGCCGTCGCCGGGGACTGCCCCCGCAGCAGCGAGGTGTCGCCGCGCAGGATCGCGGCCTCCAGCGAGCGCAGCGGTTCCGCGGGCTCGATGCCGAGCTCGGCGATCGACACGTCACGGGCGCGCCGGTACTCCCGCAGCGCGTCGGCCTGCCTGCCCGCCCCGAACAGGGCCAGCATGAGCTGGCTGCGCATCTGCTCGCGCAGCGGGTAGTCCAGGATCTCGCGGCTGAGGAGGGGCACCAGCTCCGAGTGCCTGCCCCCCGACAGCATCAGCGCGGCCAGCTCCTCGACGACGATCGCGCGGCTCTCCTCGAGCACCACCGCCCGGTCACGCACCACGGGGCTGGTGATCTCCGGGAGGACGACGGGACCCCGCCACAGGTCGAGCGACCCGCGCAGGACGGTGACCGCCTCCGCGATCCGGCCGGACCGCACGAGCTCGCGGGCGCGGTCGACGGCGCGCTCGAACTCCAGCCGGTCCAGCTCGGCCCCGCCCGGTTCGAGCGCGTACCCGGACCGCCGGGTGACGATCCGGGCGCTGCTCGTCCCCAGGCGCTGCCGCAGGTGCGAGACACAGATCTGGATCTGGCTGCGGGCCGTCGCCGGCGGGGCGTCCGGCCACACCGCGTCGACGAGCCGTTCGGTGGAGACCGCCGCCGGACACTCGAGGAGCAGGCATGCGAGGACCACCTGGAGCCGTGGACCCCCCGGATCGACGACGTCACCCGTCACGCGCTGGACGTCGAGAGCACCGAGAACCCTCAGCCGCACCGACGCCCCCCATGGCCACTGCCGCGATCCGTCGTGAAACCGTCACCGACAGTAGAGAGATCGTCTACAGAAGTCCACGAACGAGTGGTGCACATCGGGCGAGACGTCGGCCTGTTTCCCACGTCCGTCCGCCTCGCCCCGTCATCCCTGAGCCGAACGGTCGCATCGGCTCACCCGTTCGGAGAGGTGTTCCGGTGTCGGTGACGGTCCAGGTGTACGACCTGCTCCACGGCCGTCCGGCGGTGGAGCTGCACGCCCGGGTGGAGCACGAGGTGAGCGGCCGGTGGGAGGTCGTCGACACCACGCTGACCGACGGCTCGGGCGTGCTGACCGGGGCGGCCCCCCACCGGCACCGCCGGGCGGTCCGCGTCGTCCTCGACACCCGTCGCTACTTCGCCGCGCAGGGGGTCTGCTGCACGACCGACGACGTGACGGTGAACGCCGGGACCGTCGGCCCCGGCGTCACCCGGACCGTCGTCCTCCAGATCGCCCCGCACGGGTACGCGGTCTGGGCCGGCCAGACCGGGTGAGCGGCGGTCGCCTGCCGGACGGCGTCCGGCCCGGGCGCGCAGGCCGTCCGGGTCCGCGACGGCGCGAGCGCGCGGCCGGTCGCGTGGCGGGCCGCCGCGGCACGCACGGCGCCACCGGGGTCAGCGCCGCCAGCACGGCGACCAGTGCCGCCAGCTCGTCGTCGGTGGGAGTGCCGCGCACCACCCGCAGGTCGACCGCCTGCCGGCCGCTCACTGCGGCGGGTTCCCGTGCCGGGCGGCCTCGCCGACGTGCTTGTCGTGCAGCATGTCCAGCGTCCGGTGGAGCAGCCGACGGGTGTCCCGCGGGTCGATCACGTCGTCCACCAGGCCGCGTTCGGCCGCGTAGTACGGGTGCACCAGCTCCTCCCGGTACTCGGCCGTCCGCCGGACGCGGACGTCCTCCGGATCGTCCGCGGTATCGATCTCCCGGCGGAAGATGACGTTGGCGGCCCCGTCGGGCCCCATGACCGCCACCTCGTTGCCCGGCCAGGCGAAGGACACGTCGCACCCGATGGAGCGGGAGTCCATCACGATGTAGGCCCCGCCGTAGGCCTTGCGCAGGATGACCTGGATCCGGGGCACCGTGGCGGCGCAGTAGGCGTAGAGCAGCTTGGCGCCGTGCCGGATGATCCCGCCGTGCTCCTGACGGGTACCGGGCATGAACCCGGGCACGTCGACGAGCGTGACCAGCGGGATGTTGAACACGTCGCAGGTACGGACGAAGCGGGCCGCCTTCTCCGAGGCCGGGATGTCGAGGGCGCCCGCCTGCACGAGCGGCTGGTTCGCGACGATCCCCACGACCCGCCCGCCGATCCGCGCGAGGGTGCACAGGATGTTGGGGGCCCAGAACTCGTGGAGCTCCATGTGCTCGCCGTCGTCGACGATCTCCTCGACGACCTCCCGCATGTCGTAGAGCTTCGACGGGTCGGCCGGCACCAGGTCCAGGAGCCGCTCGCAGAGCCGCCCGGGCGGGTCCTCGACCCGGGTCGCGGGCGGGGCCTCGTCCCCGTGGGCGGGCAGCAGCGCCACCAGATGGCGGACGTCGAGCAGGCAGGACCGCTCGTCGTCGTGCACGAAGGTGGCCACGCCGGTCGTCGCGTGCACGTCGGCGCCGCCCAGGGCGTCGTGCCCGATCTGCTCGCCCGTCACCGCCGCGACGACGTCGGGCCCGGTGACGAACATCTGGGCCACGTCACGGACCATGAACACGAAGTCGGTGAGGGCCGGCGAGTACGCGGCCCCGCCCGCACACGGACCCAGCATGACGCTGATCTGCGGGATCACCCCGGAGGCGGCCACGTTGCGCCGGAAGATCCCGCCGTAGCCCGCCAGTGCCGTCACCCCCTCCTGGATGCGCGCGCCGGCCCCGTCGTTGAGTGACACGAGCGGGGCGCCGGCGGACAGCGCCAGGTCCATCACCTTGTGGATCTTCTCGGCGTGTGCCTCGCCCAGCGAGCCCCCGAAGATCCGGAAGTCGTGGGCGTAGGCAAAGACCGTGCGCCCGTGCACCGTGCCCCACCCGGCGACGACGCCGTCGGTCTCGGGGCGCCTGCGGTCCATCCCGAACGCGCTCGCCCGGTGCCGGCGCATCGCCTCCACCTCGACGAACGATCCCTCGTCGAACAGCAGGTCCAGCCGCTCGCGCACGGTCAGCTTGCGGCGCGCGTGCTGGCGGGCGGTGGCCTCGGCGTCGCCCGCGACGACGGCCTCCCGCCGCCGGTGCAGCTCCTCGACCAGTCCGCGCAGGGTGGGTGGCGCCGCACGGTCGGGCGGACGGTTCTCCAGGACGGTCACGGGGCCGCTCCTCTCGGTTGCACGGTTCGCGCGGCCCGACGCTAGGACGCGGCGGGCCGGTGCCCTGCGCAGTTCTGAGCAGCCTCGCGGCGGTCCGCGGCGACGCACAGTTCTGAGCGGCCGCCCGTGCCGGGGATGCGTACCAACTGCACCGGAACCCGTTCGGGCAGCTCGCCCGGCGTCCGACCGACAAGGAGCACCAGCATGTACGACGCGATCATCGTGGGAGCCCGGTGCGGGGGGTCCCCGCTGGCCATGTTGCTGGCCCGCCGCGGCCACCGCGTGCTGGTCCTCGACCGCGCCGCGCTGCCCTCGGACACCGTGTCGACCCACTACCTCCACCAGGCGGGTCTGGCGCGGCTGCAGGCGTGGGGCCTGCTGGACGAGGTCGTCGCCGCGGGCACGCCGGCGTCCCGGTCGATGCACTACGCCCACCGCGACGTCACGATGATCGGCTTCGCCGACCCCGTCGACGGGATCGACGCGGTCTACTGCCCGCGCCGGGTCGTGCTGGACGAGATCCTGGTCAACGCCGCGCGCCGGGCGGGGGCGGAGGTCGTCGACGGCGTCACCGTGACCGACGTGATCTGGGACGAGGGCCGCGTGGTCGGCGTGCGGGGGCGGTCGGCCTCCGGTGCCGACCACGAGTTCCGGGGCGCCCTGGTCGTCGGCGCCGACGGTGCCCACTCGACGGTCGCGAAGCGCGTCGGCGCGGAGACCTACAACGTCCGCCCGGCCGCGGGCTTCACCTACTACTCCTACTTCGAGGGCCTCGACGACTGGGGCCTGCACCACCGGACCGGGCACCACGGGACCTGGGCCGGCACCTGGCCCACCAACGGCGGGCAGCTCGTCGCCGTGATCGGCCGCAAGGAGCTGCTGCGCGAGTTCCGCCAGGACGTGCCCCGCCACTTCCAGGCCGTGCTGGACGATGTCGCCCCCGAGCTCGGCGAGCAGATGCGCGACCGCGGGCGGGCGCTCGAGCCGCTGGTCCCGATGCGGTACCCGGACAACTTCTACCGGCAGGCCTCGGGCCCGGGCTGGGCGCTGGTCGGCGACGCGGGCTACCACAAGGACCCGCTGACCGGCTGGGGCATCACCGACGCGTTCCTGCAGGCGGAGATGCTCGCGGACGCGGTGACGCGGTCGGCGTCCGGGGAGACCGACCCCTCCGCGGCGCTCGCGGAGTACGGCAAGCGCCGCGACGAGGACACCGCGGTGCTCTACGACTACACGACCACCGTGGCCGAGCTCGCGGAGCTGCCGCCCTTCTTCCAGGCGGTCCTGGAGGCCGCCGGGTCCAGTGAGAAGTGGACCCGGGCGATGCTCGGCTGGATCGCGGGCGGGGTCCCCGACCACGAGATCTTTTCCCCCGAGGGCCTCCAGTCCCTCTACGACGACGCCGGGCTCCCCGAGGAGCGGCGCGTCTACGACCCCACGGCCTGACCTCCACCAGCCCGCCGCGAGGAGCCCACGATGACCAGCGTCCCCAGCATGTTCGACCGGATCGGCGAGCAGGACCCCGACCGCGAGTACTTCGCCACCGGCGGTACCGGTCGCTCCCACGACTTCTACACCGGCGAGGAGCAGTTCCGCCGGGAGATGAAGGAGATCTACGGGCGCCGCTGGCTGCCCGTCGACCACGTCTCCCGGCTGGGCGACAAGGGCAGCTACACCACGCTCGACATCGGCACCGGGTCGATCCTGCTCCTCCACGGCGACGAGGGCGTCCGCGCCTACCACAACTACTGCCGGCACCGGGGCTACAAGCTCGTCGAGGAGCCGAGCGGGCGGCGTCAGAGCATCGTCTGCCTCTACCACTGCTGGGTCTACGACCGGAACGGGGCGCTGAAGAGCCTCAACGGCACCTACCTGGACCACTTCTTCGACAAGGGCGAGAACGGCCTGATCCCGATCCGGACCGAGGTCCGCTTCGGCATGGTGTTCGTGAGCTTCTCCGACGACGCGCCGGACCTGGACGACGCGCTCGCCGAGTTCGGCGAGTTCGCCCGCGCCTACGAGCTGGCCGACCTGCAGGTCGTACAGGCCAAGGACTACCCGGTCGCCTCGAACTGGAAGCTGGTGGCCCACAACGTCAACGAGAGCCTGCACTTCCCGACCGCGCACAAGGACCTGCACCGCGTCACCGACTTCGACGACGCGGGCACCTACATGCTCGGTGGTGACCTCGTCGGCGCCTGGCAGGTCATCCGCGACGGCTACAACTCGGTGTCCTCGACCGGCCGCAGCGACCGTCGCCCCATCCCGTCGGTCCCCGAGGGCGATCTGCAGAAGATCAACTGGATCACGATCCTGCCGAACCTGCTCTTCGGGTTCACCGCGGACTACGTGATGGCGCAGTGGGTGTGGCCGGAGAGCCCCGGAACCTGCACCGTCCGCCACTTCTGGCTGTTCCACCCCTCGGAGACCGCGCGCGCGGACTTCTCCCACGAGGCGGTCTTCGCGCTGTGGGACAAGGCCAACCACGAGGACTGGGAACTGTGCGAACGCACCCACCGGGGGCTGTCGAACCCGCTGTGGAGCCCGGGACAGCTCTCGCTCGACGAGGAGGTCGTCTCCCAGATCGACGCGTGGGTCGCACGGGCCACCGACCCCGCCGCCGGGGGAACGGGGACCGCGACATGAGCGCCACCTGCCACCTCCTGGGCGGCACCAGGGTGCTGACCCGCTGCGGCGACGCGCTGCTCGCCGCCGGGGCGACCGTCCGCGGGGTGTTCAGCGACGACCCGCTGGTCGGTGCCTGGGCCGCGGAGCACGGGATCCCCTGCCGTCCCGCGTCGGACGACCTGGTCGCCGCGCTGACCGCCGAGCCGGCCGACTTCCTGTTCAGCATCGTGAACCAGCGGGTCCTGCCCGCCGAGGTCCTCACGCTGCCGTCGATCGCGGCGGTCAACTTCCACGACGGGCCGCTGCCCCGCTACGCCGGCAGCAACGTCGCGGCCTGGGCGGTGTTCGACGGCGCGCCCCGGCACGCGGTGACCTGGCACGTGATGGCCGACCGGGTCGACGCCGGACCGGTGCTGGCCGAGAGGTGGTTCCCGGTGCGCCCGCACTCGACCGGGCTGTCGCTCACCTGGGAGGCCACCGAGGCGGGGATCGCGCTGTTCGACGGGATCGTCGGGGACCTCGTCCGGCGGACACTGCCGACGCCGGTCGACGTCGGCGGCCGCGAGCGGCGGTTCCACCGCCGCGCTGCGCGGATGGACGACGGGCTCGTCCACCCCGGTACCCCGGCGGACCGGGCGGAGCGGCTGGGCCGGGCGATGGACTTCGGGTCGTTCCCCAACCCGCTGGGCATCCCGGCCGTGCTCACCGGCGCCGGTGCCGTGCTGTGCCGGCAGCTGCGCGCCGTCCCGCGGGAGGTGCACCGGGCCGGACCGGCCGTCACCTCGGTGCTCCCCTCCTCCATCACCGTGGCCTGCACCGACGCCGACCTCGTGCTCTCGGACCTCACCGCGGCCGACGGCAGCAGACTGTCCGGGACCGCGGCCGCGCAGCGGCTGGGAGCGGTCGTGGGCGCGCCGCTGCCCCCCGTGGACCCCGCGCGGCTCACCGCCGTCACCGCGGCGCTCCGCGCGGTGCGCCCCCACGAGACCTGGTGGCGGGACCGGCTCGACGACATCCGCCCGCTGCCGCTCGCGGCCGAGGACTTCTCCGCCGCGACGGCCCACTACACGCGGCTCCCCCTGGCCGTCGTCCCCGCCGCTCCCGAGGAGACCGCGCTCGTCGAGCAGTCGCTGCTGCAGGTGTTGTCCCGGCGCACCGGCGCACCGGTCTTCGACGTGGCGTGGTCCACCACCGCCGCGCGGACGGCCGGCGAGGTCACCGCGCAGCTGGTCGCCGAACGCGTCCCGGTCCGCTGGGACGCCACGACCCCGTCGTCGTTCGAACGGGCCTGTGCCGAGGCGGACCGGCGGGTGGGCTACGCCGCGGACCTGGAGGTCCGGGCCGGGCTCGCGCCGCGCCCGCTCGGCTCGGACACACCGTCCTTCACCCGCGCCGCACTGCTGCGGCGCGAGCACGACCAGGACGCGTCCATCGACCCGGACACCGAGGTCGCGCTGGTGTCGGTGCCGGGGACGGCACCGCTGCTGTGCGTGCGGGCGACCTGGCTCGACGGGGCCGCGGCCCTGGACCTGGCCGAGGAGGTCGAGGAGGAGGCCCGTCGGGCTCTCGCGGGTACCGCACCGTCGCCCGCCGGCCTCGCCCCGGCCGCGCAGGCGGACCCCGCCCCGGACACGGCTCCGGCTCCGGCTCCGGCTCCGGCTCCGGCTCCGGCGACCGTCCTGGAGCTGTTCGACGCCGCCGTGGCGGCCCACCCCGACGCGGACGCCGTGCACTGCGGGGGACGCACCCTCAGCTACACCGAGCTGGACCGGTGGGCCGACGCGGTCGCGGCCTCGCTGTACGAGGAGGGCGTCGGCCCCGGTGACATCGTCGCGGTCCTGTCCGAACGGGGTCCCGACCTGCTGCCCGCCGTCCTCGGCGTGCTGCGCTGCGGGGCGGCGTTCCTCCCGCTCGACCCGGGGTTCCCCCGGGAGCGGCTGCGGCGCTACCTCGAGGTGGCCGGCGCGGGCCCGGTGCTGGTCGACGCGGCCTGCGAGGAGCTCGGCCACGAGCTCGGCACCGTCCGCCGCATCGGCGACGACGACGGCCGGGTGCTGGCCGTCCCGCCCGCGGTGGACCCCACCGACCTCGCCTACGTGCTGTTCACCAGCGGCTCGACCGGTGAGCCGAAGGGCGTCGAGATCGGGCACGCCGCGCTGGGCAACTTCCTGACCGGCATCGCCGGGGTGCTGGGCAGCGCACCGGGTGACCGGGTCCTCGCCCACACGACGACGGCGTTCGACATCTCGTTGCTGGAGCTGTTCCTGCCGCTGGCCACCGGTGGCTGCGTGGTGCTCGCGTCGCGCTCCGAGGCGGCGGACCCGGCGGCACTGGCCGGGCTGCTGGCCGGGGTCGACATCGCCCAGGCGACCCCCAGCCTGTGGCGGATCGTGCTGGACGACGGGTGGACCCCGCACCCCGGTCTGACGGTGCTGTCCGGTGGGGAGGCCCTCCCCCGGTCGGTCGCCGAACGCCTCCTGGGCGGCCGGGCGCTGTGGAACCTCTACGGCCCGACGGAGGCCACGATCTGGGTGACCTGCGCCCGGATCGACGACGCCGCCGTGATCGGTCTCGGGGCGCCGCTGCCGGGGATCGGGCTGCACGTGCTCGACGACGACCTCGAACCCGTCGCCCCCGGCGGCACCGGTCAGCTCCACCTGTCGGGCACCGGCCTGGCGCGCGGGTACGTGAACCGCCCGGAGCG
Source organism: Pseudonocardia sp. DR1-2 (assembly GCF_023717215.1). Lineage (NCBI taxonomy): Bacteria > Bacillati > Actinomycetota > Actinomycetes > Pseudonocardiales > Pseudonocardiaceae > Pseudonocardia > Pseudonocardia sp. DR1-2. Next base: position 67,048 of record NZ_JAMQOF010000012.1, read on the forward strand.
CACCGCCGAGGTGTTCGTCCGCGACCCGCGCACCGGAACCCGGTACTACCGGACCGGTGACCTGGTCGCGCTGCACACCGACGGCCGTCTGGAGTGGCTCGGCCGGGCCGACGCACAGGTCAAGATCCGGGGCTTCCGCATCGAGCCGGGCGAGATCGAGGCGGTGCTGGAGCGCCGGCCGACGGTCGGCGCGGCCGTGGTCGTGGCGGCGGCGTTCGAGGGTCGCGGCGAACCGCAGCTGACCGCCTACCTCACGACGACCGGGCCCTGCGACCGCGAGGAGCTGACCGCGGCGCTGCGCCGCGAGCTGCCCGGCTACATGGTCCCCGCCGCGTTCGTCCCGGTCGCGGAGCTCCCGCTCACCGGCAACGGCAAGGTCGACCGGGCGCGGCTGCCGGTCCCCACCCGCGACACCATCCTGCGGGCGGGCTCCGGGCAGCCGCCCGCCGGCACCACGGACGACCCGGTCGCCGCGATCGGGGAGGTCCTCGGCGAGGTGCTGGGCATCACCGCCCTGGGGCCCACCGACAACTTCTTCGACCTCGGCGGCAACTCGGTCACGGTGGTCACCGCGGCCGCCGCGCTCACCCGCAGGCTGGGGTCCGAGGTGGGCCCGACCGGCATCCTCGCGACCGGCACCCCGGCACGGCTGGCCGCGCTCCTGGGCCGGACCGGCGCACCCCGGGAGCAGCAGGTCGCCGCCGCACCCACCCCGGTCCCCGTCGCCGCGCCCACCGGCCCGGCAGCGGTGCCCGCCCCCGCGTCCACCGGCCCGGCAGCGGCCGTGGCGGAGCGCGCCCCGCACGAGGTGCCCCCGGCGCAGGGGCCGGCCGGCGACGAGCCGGTCGCCGTCGTCGGCATGGCCTGCCGGTTCCCCGGCGCGGCCACACCGGACGAGTTCTGGGCGGCCCTCACCGGGGGCCACGTCGCCATCGGCCCGGCCCCGGCCGGGCACCGGGGCTGGGAATCCCTGTGGTCCGACTCCGACGAGACGCGGGCCGGCTGGCTGGCCGACGTGGAGATGTTCGACCCCGACCGCTTCGGCATGTCCGACCGCGAGGCCCGCCGCACCGACCCGTTGCAGCGGCTGCTGCTCACCGTCACCGCGGAGGCCGTGGAGTCCGCGGGGCACGACCCAGTCTCGCTCGGGCGCCGCACCGGGGTGTTCGTCGGGACCATCGCCGGCGACTTCGGCGAGCTCGTCGCCGCCGTCGACGGCCACACCGACCCGCACGCGGCGACCGGGTCGGCGATGGCGCTGCTGGCGAACCGGGTGTCGCACGTGTTCGACTGGACCGGGCCCAGCTTCTGCCTGGACACCGCCTGCTCCTCGTCGCTGGTCGCGCTGCACCAGGCCGTGCTGCAGCTGCGCGCCGGGCAGAGCGACGCCGCAGTGGTCGCGGCGGCCAACCTGATCCTCACACCCTCCAAGTCACGGTCGTTCGCGCGCAACGGGATGCTCTCGCCGCGCGGCCGCTGCCGGGCCTTCGACGAGGACGCCGACGGCTACGTGCGCGGCGAGGGTGCGGCCGCGATCGTCCTGAAGCGGTACTCCGACGCCGTCCGTGACGGCGACGCCGTCCTCGCCGTCGTCCGCGGCGTCGCGGTGAACCACACCGGCGCCGGGGCCGGGTTCCTCACCGCGCCCAGCGGCCCCGCGCAGACCGAGGTCGTCCGGGAGGCCCTGTCGGTCGCGGGGGTCGGCCCGCACGGGATCGGCTACGTCGAGGCCCACGGCACCGGGACCCGGCTCGGCGACCTGGTCGAGCTCGAGGCGCTCGGCGAGGCCCTCGGCCCCGCGTCCGCGGGATCGGTCCCGATCGGTTCGGTCAAGAGCAACGTCGGTCATCTGGAGCCCGCGGCCGGGCTCGCCGGTCTGATCAAGACCGTCCTGGCGCTGCAGGCCGGCACGGTTCCGGGGACCCCCGGGATCGAGACCCCCAACGCCCGGTTCCGGTTCGAGGCCTCCCCCCTGTTCGTGCCGGACCGGCCGGTGCCCTGGACCGGACCCCGGGTGGCGGGGGTGAGCAGCTTCGGGTTCGGCGGGGTGAACGCCCACGCGGTGCTCGCCGCCGTCCCGGCCCCCGCCCACGACGACCGCGGCCCGGGCCTGCTCGTGCTGTCCGCGGGCTCGGAGCGCGCGCTGCACCGCCTCGCGGAGCGGTTCCTGCTGTTCCTGCGGTCCGAGCACCGCCCGGGCCTGGCGGCGTTGTGCGCCACCGCCCTGCGCCGGCACCACCGCGCCCACCGGTTCGCCTGCGTCGTCGACTCGGCGGAGCAGCTGGAGGACAAGCTCATGCTGTTCCTGGCCGGGAACCGGGACAGCCGCTCCAGCCACACCGGGGTCGCACCGGCCGACCCGGCGTCGCCGCCGGAGCGGTTCGCGGTGCACGGCGACGACCGGGCGACCCTGGACGAGGCCGCGCGACGGTTCGTCGCCGGCGGCGCCCCCGTGGTCACCGGCACCGCCCGGGCGGTGCGGATCCCGACCGTCCCGCTGGAGGAACGCAGGCTCTGGCTGGAGCGCCCCGCCGCGCGGGCGGCACGGCGCGGGGGCCAGGTCCATCCCGGCGCCGCCCTCGGAGCCGCCGCGTCGGTGTTCGGCGGGACACGGGACAGGGAGTGGGGCGAGCTGCCCGAGGCCGAGGGTCACGTCGTGCTGGGCGCACCGGTGCTGCCCGGCGCCGCCTACCCGCAGAAGGTCGCGGAGCTGCGGGGCGGACTGCCGTTCGCCCTGCAGGACATGACGTTCCGGGCGGTGGTCCGTCCGCCCACGCTCCTGTCCGCACGGCTCGCGGACGGGACCGTCCGGTTCCGCGACGGCGACGGTGTGCTGGTGTGCGACGCCCGGCTGCTCGACACCGTCCCGGCGCGCACCGCCGCCGTCGCACCGGCCACCGGCGCCCCGGCCGACATCGCCGCGTTCTACCGCGACCTGGAACGGCACGGCCTGGCCTACGGTGAGCGCTTCCGCTGCCTGCGCACGCTCGTCGTCGGCGACGGGGTCGCCACCGGCGAGCTCGCGCTCGACGGCGACGTCACCGGTGTGCTCGAGCCCACGCTGCTCGACGGTGCGTTCCAGGTCGCGCTCGCCGCCTGCGGGGCACGGGGCCTCTACGTGCCGTTCTCGGTGCACCGGCTGACCGTCCACGGCCCGCTGCCGCCGCGCCTCACCGTGCACGCACAGCGGACCGACCGCGGGGCCGGGGACGGCCGGACCGTCGTCGCCGACATCACCGTCCATGCCGACGGCGAGGTCCTGCTGCGGGCCGAACGGGTCACCTGGACCCGGCTCGCCGCGACGGGGGATGCCCCGTCCGGCGACGACGCGGCCGGGTCCGCCGGGGAGGGACCCGCGCGGAACGGGGCCCGGGCGGTGACCGCGTCACCGGCGACGAACGGGCACCCGGACCCGGCACCGGCCGGCGGTGGGACGCACCGCCCCGGCGCCGGTGGGCGGGACCTCGGGGCCGTCGTGGCGGAGTGGCTCGCCCGGGTGCTGGAGATCGACGCGGCCGAGGTCGAGCCCGACCGGCCCCTGCAGGAGCTCGGCCTGGACTCGATGCTGGCCGTCTCGGTCGCCCAGGACCTGCGTGACCGCCTCGGTGTGGACCTGCCGATGACGCTCGTGCTCGAGGTCGGCACGCTCGACGGCCTGGTGCGGGAGCTGACCGAGGTCTACGGCGTGACCTCGACGCCCGCCGAGGGGACCGACGATGGTTCCGCGACCGGGCCCGCCGGATCCGACGTCGACCGGCCGGGGACGGCCCCGGTACCGGACGTGCCGCCCCCGCCCGTGCCGCGGGAACCCGCGCCGCCGGCACCGGGGCCGGCCCCGGCGGCCCTTCCCGCCGAGGACCGTGGGCGGCACGACCGGCCCGCCGACGACCGCGGCCTGCACGACATCGCGATCATCGGCGTCGACGGGGTGTTCCCCGGCGCCGGCGACGTCGACGGGCTCTGGGACGTGCTCGTCGAGGGCCGGGACTGCCTGACCGAGGTCCCCGCCGACCGCTGGAACCTCGACGAGTACTACGCGACCGACTCCACCCCCGGCACCGTGTACCTGCGCCGTGCGGGGTTCGTCGACGACCTGGAGGGCTTCGACGCGGCCTTCTTCCGGATCGCGCCGAACGACGCCGGCTGGATGGACCCGCAGCAGCGCCACCTGATCCAGTCGGCCTGGCGGGCGCTGGAGGACGCCGGCCTGTCCGGACGGACCGCGGACACGACCGTCGGCGTCTACGTCGGGGCCAGCTACCAGCACTACCGCGACCAGGTCGTCGGCGACGTCGTCCAGACCGCCGCGGGGCTGGGCAACCACAACGCGATGCTCGCCAACCGCGTGAGCTGGTTCATGGACCTGCGCGGCCCGAGCATGACGATCGACACGCTCTGCTCGTCGTCGCTGGTCGCGCTGCACACCGCCGTCCGCAGCCTGCGCGAGGGCGAGTGCCGGGTGGCGCTCGTCGCCGGCGTGCACATGGCCCTGTCGCCGCAGTACTTCCAGCTCGGGTCCCGTCTGCGGTCGTTCTCGCCGACCGGTGGTTCGCGGGCGTTCGACGACGCCGCCGACGGCTTCGTCCCCGGCGAGGGCGTCGTCACCGTCGTCCTGAAGCCGCTGCGCGACGCGCTCGCCGACGGCGACCCCGTCCACGGGGTGATCACCGGCACCGCGGTCAACCACGGCGGCCGGGCCGCCGGGGTGACGGTGCCGACCACCAACGCCCAGCGCGACGTCGTCACCGCCGCGCTGCGCGACGCCGGCGTCTCGCCCGACACCATCACCCTCGTCGAGGCCCACGGCACCGGTACGAGCCTGGGCGACCCCATCGAGATCGACGGGCTCACCCGGGCCTGGCGCCCCCACACCGGCCGTCACCAGTTCTGCGCCATCGGCTCGGTCAAGTCCAACATCGGCCACCTCGAACCCGCCGCGGGCCTCGCCGGGCTGGTCAAGGTGCTGCTCGCCTTCGACCGCGCGACGATCCCCGCCACCCTCCACCTCACCCGGCCCAACGACCACATCCGTTTCGAGAACACGCCCTTCTTCCCCGTCGTCGAGCCGATGCCGTGGCACCGCGGCGACGGCGCCCCCCGCCGGGCGGCGCTGTCCGCCTTCGGCATGGGCGGGGTGAACGCCCACGTCATCGTGGAGGAGCCACCGCTGCGCGGCGGACCCGCACGTCCGGCCGGGGAGCCGGCCGGGTCGCACGTGCTGCGGGTGACCGCCCCGACCGAGGAGGGGCTGCGTGCCGTCGCGGCCGGCTACGCCCACCACCTGCGCACCCACCCCGGCGACCGGCTCGACGACGTCGCCCGCACCGCGAACACCGGGCGGGCCGGGCAGCGGTGGCGGCGGCTGCTGCACGCCCGCGACCGGGACGGCATGGTCGCGGCGCTGGACGCCGTCGCCGACGGGACCGGGCCGGCGCCCGCCCCGGCCCGGCGCGCACCCACCCCGGTGACCTTCGCCTTCACCGGCCAGGGCGCCCAGTGGGCAGGCATGGCCCGCGCGCTGTGGCGGTCCGAACCCGTCTGCGCGGCCGTGCTCGACGACTGCGCCGCCGCCCTGCGCGGCCACCTCGACGTGCCGTTGGAGACGCTGCTGGACCGCGACCCGCTCCTGGGGACCGACCACGCCCAGCCGGCGATCGTGGCGACCCAGGTCGCCCTGGTCACCCTGCTCGCCGCCTGGGGGGTGCGCCCCGACGCCGTCGTCGGGCACAGCGTCGGCGAGCTCACCGCCGCCTGGGCCGCCGGGGTGCTGGACCTGCCGGAGCTGCTGCGCGCCACCGCCCTGCGGGGGCGGCTGATGGCGTCCGCGCCAGGACCGGGGGCGATGGCCGTCGTCCGCGGCGACCTCGACCTCACCCGGGCCGCGATCGCGGCCCACCCGGGGCTGGAGATCGCCGCCGACAACGGCCCGGGGGCGACGACGGTCACCGGTCCCGCCGACGCGGTGGCCGCCCTCCTCGCCTCCGGTGCCGTGCGGGCCACCGCGCTGCCCGTGGCGCACGCCTTCCACTCCGCGGCGATGGCCGGTGTCGTCGACCCGTTCGCCGAGCACCTCGCCGGTCTCGGGCTGCGGGCACCGTCGATCCCGTTCGCCTCGACCCTGACCGGCGGGCTGCACACGTCGCACACCGCCACCGACCCGGCGTCCTACGCCCGGGCGGTCCGTGCCCCGGTGCTGTTCGGGCAGGCGGCCGCGGAGCTCGACGCCCGGGTGCCGGAGGAGCAGTCCCACGTCTGGTGGGAGATCGGTCCGCAGCCCGCGCTGCTGCCGTTGCTGCGCCGGATCGTCGCCCCACGCGAGGGCCGGACCCGGTTCCGCGCCACGCTGCGGCGCGACGAGGGCACGGCGCCGCTGCACCGCGCGCTGGCCGACCACCACGACGAGACCGACGCGGGCCTGGACCCGGCCGCCCACCACCGGGGCAAGCCGCACGTCACCGTCCGTATCCCGACCTACCCGTTCGCCCGTGTCCGGCACTCCGCCCTGCCCGGTGTGCCCCCGGTGGCCGCCCCGACCGACGGCGCCGCGGCAGCGGCCCGTCACCCCTTCCTCGACGGACGTTCCGGAGGCCTGGCGTCATGACCGACTCGGAGCTGCTCCAGCTCACCTTCACCGACGCCGACCCACTCGTCGGCGACCACCGCAAGGACGGCCGGGCGCTGCTGCCGGCCGCCGTCCAGATCGAGCTGGCGCTCGTCGCGACGGGGGGCACCGCGTTGCGGGACGTGTCGTTCCGCAGGCCGGTCGTCCTCCCCCACGGCGGATCCGCGACGGTGCGGCTGGCCGGCTCGGGCGCCGCTCCGGGGACCGTGCGGCTGCACGCCGACGGCGTCGCCGGGCCGGTCGGCACGGCGACCCCCGCCGGCACCGTGGCGGCCCCGGCCGCGGCGGCGCCACCCGCGGTCGACGGCACGGCCTGGGACCCGGAGCGGGTCTACGCGGCCTGGTCGGGAGCCGGGCTGGAGTACGGGCCGTCCTTCCGGACGCTGTCGTCGGTGGTCGTCGGTGACGGGGCGGCCGAGGCCGTGCTGCGCAGCGAGGACCGGCGACCGTGGATCGGGCACCCCCTGCTGCTCGACGGTGTCCTGCAGCTGTCCGCGCTGGTCCTCCAGGGGGCGACCGCACCCGACGACGTACGCCCGCTGTACCCGGTCGGCGTCGACCGGGTCGTGGTGCACACGCCGCTGCGGGGCCCGGAGGTGACCGTGCGCGCACGGTGTCCGGAGCAGGCCGGGGACGGGACGGGGCGGTGCGACGCGGTGGTCGTCGACCGGACCGGCCGGGTCGTGGCCGAGCTGCTCGGGCTGCGGATGCGCGCGGCGGTCGCGGCGACCGTGCCGTCGCAGCCGGCAGCGGTGCCGGAACCGGCGCCCGCGCCGATGCGGGCGCTGCGCTGGGTGCCGTCCGCGACCGCCCCGGCTCCCGCACCCGGCGGCCGCTGGGTGGTGCTGCACCCCGGGACCCCCGGATGCGCCGGAGCGTCGGCCGCCGACGCGTTGCGGTCGGCCGGGTCGCGGGTCGAGGAGGTCACGACGGGGGTCCCCGACGACGACGGCCTCGCCCGGCTGTGGGGCGATCCGGCCGCGGACGACCGCCCGGACGGGGTCGTGCTGGCCACCGCGACCGGGGATCCCACCGGTGACAAGGAGCGGGACCTGCTCGACACACTGCGGGTCGTCCGGTCGCTGACCGCCCGGCGCAGGCCGGGGCTGCGCCTCGTCGTGCTGACCGAGGGGGCCGCCGCAGCCGCGCCCGGGGACCGGCCCGACCCCGCCCGTGCGTCGGTCTGGGGGCTGCTGCGGACCGCGGCGATCGAGTACCCGGGCCTGTCGCTGCGGATGGTCGACACCGCGCCCGGTGGGGTCGTCACCGCCCCGGACCTGGGTGCGGGGCCGGCGGAGGGCGCGATCCGCGGCGACGCGCGGCTGAGCCCGGTCTGGGAGCCGCTCCCCGCCGGACCCGGCACGCGGCTCCCGGTCCGGCCCGACGGCGCCTACCTCGTGCTCGGCGGGCACGGCGGGCTCGGGCTCGCGGTCGCGGAGCGGTTCGCCCGCGACGGTGCGGGCGAGATCCACCTGGTGAGCCGCTCGGGCGGGTCCCGGCTGGACCCGTCGGCGACGGCCCCGATCACCGCCCACGGTGCGCTCGTGCGGTCCCACGCGATCGACGTCGGGGTCCCCGGCGCGCTCGCCGCGCTCGTCGCCGACCTGGGCGGACGGCCCCTGCGCGGCGTCGTCCACGCGGCCGGGGTGCTGCGCGACGGCCTCCTGCGGAGCGTCTCCGCCGAGGACCTGCGGGCGGTGGTCGCACCGAAGGCCGACGGCCTGCGCGAGCTCGTCGCCGCCGTCGCCGGGACCGAGCTGGACCTCGCCGTGCTGTTCGCCTCGGTGTCGGGTGCCTTCGGGAACCTCGGCCAGGCCGGGTACGCCGCCGCCAACGCCCACCTCGACGCCGCGGCACACCGGCTCGGCGTGCCCTGGACCAGCATCGACTGGGGTCTGTGGGGCGAGATCGGGATGGGGGTGGAGGTGGCCGACCGGCTGCGCCGCCGGGGCGTGCACCCGCTCGGCACCACCGAGGGCCTCGACGCGCTCACCGCCGCGGTCCTCTCCGGCGAACGGCAGGTGGTCGTGGCCCACCCGGACCGCGAACCCGGGTCCCCGGAGCCCGTTCCGGCCACCGCACCCCCACCCGCCAGGACCGCGCCCGTCCGCACCGCACCGCCGTCGGGCGCCGGCCCGGCCGACCCGCTCACCGCCGAGGTCACCGCCGCGCTGGTCGCGCGGCTCGGCGCCGAGGACCTGGCCGCGGACACCGCGTTCGCCGAGTTCGGCATGGACTCGATCACGAGCGTGGAGCTGAGCGAGTCCCTCGGCAGGCGCTGGGACGTCGCGCTGCCCCCCACCCTGTTCCTCGAGCATCCCGACGTCCGTGGGGTCGTCGCCGCGCTCCGCGACCGGCACGGCGTCGACCCGGCCGGCGGGGAGCCCGGGCCGGTCCCCGCTCCGGCACCGGTCCCCGCCACCGCAGCCGCCGCGCCCGCTGCCGGGGCGCCCGTGCCGCGCGAGGTGCCCGACGGGGCGATCGCGGTCGTGGCGGTCTCGGGCGACCTGCCCGGCGCCGACGACCTCGACGGTCTCTGGGCGATACTGCGCCGCGGCGACACCGCCTTCGGTCCCGTGCCGCCCGAGCGGTTCGACGTCGGCGAGGTGCTCCAGGACAGGGACACCGCCACCACCGGCACCTACTGCGGCACCGGCGCCTTCGTCCACGACATCGACCGGCTCGACCCCCGGTTCTTCGAGCTCGCCGTCCGCGAGGTCGCCGAGATGGACCCCCAGCAGAAGCTGCTGCTGGAGCACGCCTGGTCGGTCGTGCAGGAGGGCGGTGCCGCGGACCGGCGCGACGTCGGGGTGTTCGTCGGGGCCACCTACACCCACCACCGCGACGCGGCCGGCCTCGACCGGGTCGGTCCGCACACCGCGCTCGGCTCGATGAACGCCCTGCTCGCCAACCGCATCTCTTACGCGCTGGACCTGACCGGGCCCTCGCTGACGGTCGACACACTGTGCTCGTCGTCGCTGGTCGCCCTGGAGCAGGCGGTGTCGGCGCTGCGGGCCGGCCGGTGCGGGACGGCGGTCGTCGCCGCCTGCCACGTCGGCCTGACCTCCTGGTACTACCGCAGCCTCAGCCGGCTCGGCGCGCTGTCGGCCGACCTGCCCCGCCCGTTCGACGCGGCGGCGGACGGCTTCGTCCCCGGCGAGGGTGCGGTGGCCGTCCTGCTCCGCCCCCTGGCCGACGCGCTCCGCGACGGCGACCACGTCCACGGCGTGATCCGGGGTGTCGCGACGAACCACGGCGGCCGGGCGGGCGCGTTGTCGGTGCCGCGCAGCGCCGCACAGGCCGACGTGCTGCGGGCCGCGCTCGCCGACGCGGGCGTCGACGCGTCGTCGGTGGACCTCGTCGAGACCCACGGCACGGCGACCCCGCTCGGCGACCCGATCGAGATCGCGGCGCTCGCCGAGGTGTTCGGCCCGGGGCGGGCCACCCCGGTGCTCCTCGGGGCGCTGAAGGGCAACATCGGCCACCTCGAACCGGCCAGCGGCCTCGCCTCCCTGGTCAAGGTCCTGCTGTGCCTGCGCCACGGCGAGATCCCGCCGGTCGCCGGGCACCGTGGGACCGGTGGCCGGCTCCGGCTGCCGGAGGGGGTCCTGGCGATCCCCGCCGCACCGACCGGCTGGGCCCCGGGCGACCGGCCGCGCCGGGCCGGGATCAGTGCCTTCGGCATGGGCGGCACGAACGCCCACGTCGTCGTCGAGGACTGGCCGGAGGCCACCGGGGCCGGGCACGACCCCGGCGCCGCCGGTGTCCTGCACCTGTCGGCGCACACGCCGCAGGCCCTGGACCGGCGGATCGCCGACCTGCTCTCCGTGGTGCGCGCCGGCGCCGACCCCGGTGTGCTGTACACCGCGGCCGGGCAGGGCCGCAGGCACCTGGCCCTGCGGGTCGCGGTCGTCGCCCGCGGCGCCGACGAGCTGGCCGACGGGCTGCTCCGTGCCGCCGCCCGCGGCGCCGGGACCGTCGTCCACCCCGACGACACCGACGACACCGTCGCCGGTCTCGCCGGGGCCGCCCGGACCTGGGTCGCCGGCGGACCCCGCGGGCCCCTCGGGCCGGGCGCCGCCGACCGGCGGGCACCGTTGCCGCCCTACCCCTTCCGGACCCCGCGCCCGCAGCCGTCGACCGTCGCGCCGGACGCGGCCGGCGCCGCCGCGCTCATCGTCGGGCACGAGGTGTTCGGACGGCCCACGGTGCCTGCGGCGCTGCTGCTGTGCCTGGGGCTCGACCGGGCGCCGGTGCTGCGGGAGGTCTCGTTCCCCGCCCGCGGTACGGGCACCACCCGTCCCGAGCACGATCTCGACGACCTCGCCGACGGCGCGGTGGCGACCCTGCACCAGGACGGCCGCGTGATCGCGCGGCTCCGCCCCGAACCCGGACCGGTGCGGCCGTCCGCACCCGACGACACCCCGTGCCCGCGCGAGCTCGACCCCGCGGGGCTCTACGCCTGGTTCGACACCCACGGCACCCGCTACGCGCCGGCGCTGCGCCGCATCGGAGGCATCCGGCACGGGGCGGGTGCGGTGACCGCGGAGCTGCTGCCGGGCGACGGGTCGGCGGCCGACCGGGTCACCGCGGTCGACGCGGCGCTGCAGGCGATGGCGGTGCTGACCCTCGGGGACCCGGCGCTGTCCGACACCGCTCTGCTCCCGGTGGGCATCGCCCGGGTCGTCGCGACCGGTGACCCCGCCGACGCGGTCTCGGTCCGGCTGCGGTCACGGGGCTGGCACGACGGGACCCACGTCGCGGACGCCTGGCTGCTCGGCGCCGACGGGCCGGTCCTCGCCCTGGAGGGGATCCGGTTCCGGCCCGTGGCGGGGACCGGCGGACCGTCCCGGCCGGCGGACGCCCCCGACACGGCTCCCGGGTCGTCGCTCACCGCGGCCCGGCTCCTGGAGATCCTGCGCGGGGTCCTGGCCGACCCCTCCGTGACGGCGACGACACCGCTCTCCTCCGTGGGCATGGACTCGATGCTCGCCGGTGAGGTCGCCGCCGAGCTCGGCGCCGCCGGAGGGGCCCCGGTGTCGCCGGTCGAGGTCCTGGCCGCCCGCGACGGCCGTGCTCTCGCCGTCGCCCTCGGGCTCCCGGACGGGCCACCGTCCTCCGGGGACACGCCCTCCGGGCACACGGCCTCCGGGGACACGCCCTCCGGGGACACGGCCGGAGCCGGGCACGAGGCGCCGCCGGTCGCCGACGCCGCACTCGTCGAGGCCGTGGAGGAGGCGGTGGCCCCCGCGGTCGCGGCCCGCCGCACGTTCCCCGACCGGCCCACCGGCGACCGGCACGACGTCGCCGTCATCGGCCTGGCGGGGGTCCTGCCCGGCGCCGACGACATCGACGGGCTGTGGCCGTTGCTGCGCGACGGGCGCGACGCCCTGCGCCCGGCGCCGTCGGAGCGGTGGGACCGCCACGACCGGCCGCTCGGCGGGTTCGTCGACGGGATCGCCGGCTTCGACGCGGGCCTGTTCGAGCTCCACCCGCGTCAGGCCCGCCTGCTCGACCCGCAGGCACGGTGGCTGCTGCGCACGGTGTGGCAGGCGTGGGAGTCCGCGGGCGTCGACCCGACCGCCGCTCCCCGGCGGACCGGGGTGTTCGTCGGCGCCAGCTACCAGCACTACCGCGAGTACAACGTGGACCGCGAGCTGGACGCCGCCGCGGGCCTGGGGAACCACAACGCGTTCCTGGCGAACCGGGTCAGCTGGTTCTTCGACCTGCACGGCCCCAGCCTCACCGTCGACACGCTCTGCTCGTCGTCCCTGGTCGCCCTGCACACCGCCGTCCGCAGCCTGCGTGACGGGGAGTGCGACCACGCCGTCGTCGCCGGGGTACGGCTGGCGCTCTCACCGCTGCACTACACCGCGATGGGCAACCTGGGGGCGCTGTCCCCCAGCGGTTCCGCGCGCGCCTTCGACGACGACGCCGACGGCTTCGTCCCCGGCGAGGGCGTCGTCACCGTCGTCCTGAAGCCGCTGCGCGACGCGCTCGCCGACGGCGACCCCGTCCACGGGGTGATCACCGGCACCGCGGTCAACCACGGCGGCCGGACGTCCGGTCTCACCGTTCCGTCGGTGGCGGGCCAGCAGGAGGTGGTGACCGCGGCGCTGCACGACGCCGGGGTCTCCCCCGACACCATCGGCTACCTCGAGGCCCACGGCACCGGGACCGCGCTGGGCGACCCCGTCGAGATCGACGCGCTGACCCGCGCGTGGACCCCGCACACCACCCGGCGCCAGTACTGCGCGATCGGCTCGGTGAAGACCAACATCGGACACCTCGAGCCCGCCGCGGGCCTCGCCGGACTCGCCAAGATCCTCCTGGCTCTCCGCCACGACACCCTTCCCCCGACCCGGAACCTCCATCGGCCCAACGACCGCATCCACTTCGAGCACACACCGTTCCACCCCGTCCTCACCCCCACCCCGTGGCACCGCAACGGCACCCCCCGCCGCGCCGCCCTCTCCGCCTTCGGCATGGGCGGCGTCAACGCCCACGTGATCGTCGAGGAACCGCCCGCGGGCGGGCCCCGCACACCGATCCCGGCCCGGGAGCACGCGCTGCGGATCTCCGCGGCGACCGAGGAGGGGGTGCGGCGGCTGGCCCGCGCCTACGCCGACCGGATCGACGCCGCCGGGGACGACACCGAGCTCGCCGACGTCGTGCACACCGCGAACACCGGCCGCGCCGAGCTCACCCGTCGGGCCGCCGTCGCCGGCCGGTCCGCGGCCGAGCTGCGGACCGGGCTGCTCGCGGTGGCCTCCGGCGCCGCCCCGGTGGTGCGCGGCGGCGCGGCGGCGCCGGCGGCGGCACCCGCGGGCCCGGACGACCTCGTGGCCGCAGCCCTGGCCGGTGCCGACGGGCTCGACTGGGCGGCGTTCTCCGCGCCGACCGCCCGGCGGACCACCGTGCCCGGCTACCCCTTCGCCGACGAGGCCCACTGGAACACCACCGGTGACCGGCCACGGGACCCGGCGCCGCCCACGGTGGCGCGCCCGGTGTGGCGCGCGGGGTCCACCCCGCCGGGGCGGCCCCCGGTGGGCCTGGCCGTGCTCGTCGACGGCGGCGGGCCCGACCGGCGGGCCGCGCTGCTCGACCGGCTCGTCGCCGACGGCTGCGTCCCGGCCGACGGGCTGTCCGCCGCGGACGCCGTGGTCGTGCTCGACGACCCCGGCTCCACCACGGCCGGGTTCTGGGATCGGCTGCGCGGCGTCGCCACCGGGCTGCGGACCGGCGCGGTCTGTCTCTGGGTGCTGCACGACGCCGCGGCCGTCGGTCCGCACGAGGGGGCCGACCTGCGACCGTGGGCGGTCGCCCGCGGCGCGGCGGTACGCGCGGCCGCGGCGGAACGCCGCTGGTCCGCGGCCACCGTGGACATCCGGCGGGACGACTCGGACGCCGTGGAACAGCTGCCCGCCGAGCTGTACGCGCTCGCGGCGGCCGGGCCGGGCGAGCCGGCCGAGCGGGCACTGCGGGCGGGGACCCGGCTCCACCGTGACCACGAGCGGCTGGCGCAGCAGGCGCCCCGCGACGCCGACGCCTCCGGCTTCCACCTGGTCGTCGGTGGTCACGGCGCGGTGGGCCGGGAGCTCGTCGCCGCGCTGGCCGCACGCGGGGCCCGGGCGGTCGTCGTGGTCGGCCGGTCGGTCGTCGAGCCGCCCGCCGTCGCCGGGACGGAGGTGGCCTGCGCCCGCGCGGACGTGACCGACCCGTCCGGACTCGACGCCGTCGTCGCCCGGTTCGCCGAGCGGTGGGGACCGCTGCGCGGGGTCGTGCACTGCTCCGGGGTCGTGAACCCGGTGGGTGCACTCACCCGCCGGAGCTCCGCCGACGCCGAACGGGTGCTCGCGCCCAAGACCACCGGATCCGACGCCGTCGTCGCGCTGGCCCGCCGGCACGGGGCACGCTGGGTCGCCCTGGCCTCCTCGGTGGCCGGGTGGCTGCCAGAGGCGGGCCGCGGTGTCGTTGACTACGCCGCCGCCAACGCCTACCAGCTCGCGCTGGCCGAACGGGAGGACACCCCCGCGCTGCGGGTGACCGCCCACGCCTGGCCCGACTGGACCGGCACCGGCATGGCCGCCGACCCCGCCTTCGCCGTGCGCCACTCGCTCACCCCGCAGCAGGGCCGGGCGGCGTTCGCCGCCTCGTTCGACCGCGGCGGCGCGGTCGTGGTCCTCGGCACCGCCGCGCAGCCCACCGGGGACGCACCGGCCCCGGCTCCGGCGTCCGCAGCACCCCGCGACCCGGGCCGGGCGCCGGACCCGGCCGGTCCGGCCACGCCGGGCCGCGCGGCGGCGGCCGCGGCCGTGTCCGGTGCGTTCCACGCCGTCCTGGGCGAGGACCCCGGGGACGTCGCGATCGGCTCGCTCGGCCTCGACTCCATCACCGTCGCCGAGCTGACCGCGGCGATCGAGGCCCGCAGCGGCCGGTCACTGGACCCCTCGGTCCTGCTGCGGGCCCACACGGTCACCGACCTCGTCGCCGCCGTCGGCGGTACGGCACCCGGACCGGCCCCGGCGCCGCAGACGCCGGCGCCGGACGCGGCGGGCGACCTGCGCAGCCTGCTGAGCGACCTCGACGACCCTCGCACGGACGGGAAGGCCTGACATGACCGACCATCCGACCCACGACCTGGCCGTCATCGGACTGGCCGTCCGGCTCCCCGGGGCGGAGGACGTCACCGACCTGCGCGCCTTCCTGACCGGGGACACCGTCACGGTGTCCCCGGTCCCGGCCGCGCGCTGGGCCCCGGAGCTGCTCCCGCGCGCGGATCTGCGGGGCGCGTTCCTGCAGGACCCGCACGCGTTCGACCACGAGGCGTTCGGGCTGTCCGCCGAGGACGCGGTCCGTATCGACCCGCAGCACCGGGTGATGCTGGAGGTCGGTGCCCGTGCGCTCGAGGAGTCCGGGTACCGGGGCCGCCGACGCCTGCGGGCGGGGGTCTTCGTCGGCAGCCGGATGAACGCCTACGGCTACGACGCGGGCACGCCCGGCCCGCAGGCCCCCGCCGGGCCCCCCGCCGCGACGCTGTGGGGCCGGTCCCAGAACTTCGCCGCGGCCTGGCTGGCCGACCGGCTCGACCTCGCGGGTCCGGCGCTGGTGGTCGACACGGCGTGCTCGTCGTCGCTGACCGCCCTGTGGCTGGCGTCCCTGAGCCTGCGCAGCGGTGACTGCGACCTGGCCGTGGTCGGCGGTGTGGACCTGCTCGTCGACCCCCTCACCTACCGGCTGCTCGACGGGGCCGGTGCGCTCTCCGCCGACGGGCTGTGCCGCACGTTCGACCGCCGTGCCGACGGCTACGTGCCCGGGGAGGGCGCGGTGGCGCTGGTGCTGAAACCGCTGGCCGCGGCGCAGCGGGACGGTGACCGCGTGCTGGGGACCGTCGTGCACGTCGCCGCCAACAACGACGGCGCGACGATGGGGGTCACCACCCCGAACCTGGAGGCCCAGGTCGAGCTCCTCGACGAGGTCTACCGCCGGGTCGGCCCCGCCTCGGTGCAGATGGTCGAGACGCACGGCACCGGCACCGCCATCGGCGACCCGATCGAGGTCCGCGCCCTCACCGAGGTGTTCACCCGGCACGGGGCCGCGCCGGGCTCGGTCGCGCTGGGCTCGCTCAAGCGGCGCATCGGGCACCTGCATTCCGCCGCCGGTCTCGCCGGCCTGGCGGGCCTGCTCTGCGCGCTCGGCGACGGGGTCGTCCCCGGCGTGGGCGTCGAGCAGCCCAACCCACGTCTGCAGATCGACGGCGGCCCGCTGCGGCTGACCGGGGCCGCCGAGACGTGGCCGGCCGTCCCGGTCCGCGGCGCGGGGCTGAGCGCGTTCGGGTTCGGCGGCACGAACGTGCACGCCGTGGTCACCGCGGCGACGCCCGCGCCGCCGCCGGTCGGCACCGGACCGTTCGTGCTGACGCTGTCCGCGCGGACCGACGACGGACTGCGTGAGCTGGCAGCCCAGTGGGTCGAGGCACTCCCCCGGTTCGGCGACGGGCTCGACGACGCCTGCGCCACCAGCAGGCTGTCCCGGCCGCACCGCGCCGTGCGGGTCGCCGTCTGCGGCGACGACGCCGACGCACTCGGCGCAGCGCTGCGAGGCACCCTGCTGCGCACCGGGCCGGGGCCCGCACCGCGGCGGGCCCCCGCGCCGTCGGTGCCGGGCGGCGACGCCGCGCGGTGGTTGCCCTGGCTGTCGGCGCACGTGCCGGCCGTGGCGCGTCTGGTGGACCGGTTCGTCGAGGCGACCGGGGATCCGGTCGAGGGCTGGGGGCCCGCCGGGCCGCTCTCTGCGGGGCGATCGCCTGGCCGGTCGCGCTGGTCGGCCTGGGGGCACCCGGCGCGGCGCTGCCCGCCGAGGGCCCGGGTGCCGCGGCCGCCGCCTTCGCACTGGGCGACGACCCGGACCCCACCGCGACGGTCGCGGCGCTGCTGACCGACGGGAGCCCGATCGGCGGTCCCGGCCCCCTCGACAGCACGACCGGACCCGACGACCTCGTCCGGCGGCTCGACGCGGTCCTGGCCGCGCTGTACACCGACGGACACGACCTCGACTGGGACGGCCATCGCGGGGACCGCCCGTTCCGGCGGGCCGACGTACCCGTCGCCCAGGCCGACGGACGGGTGCTGGACCTGCGGGAACCGCAGCGCTCGGCCGCACCCGGCGGGCCGCTGCGGGTGCTGGAGCCGCAGGGTCCGGACGGATTCGCGTTCGAGCGTCTCCACGGCCCCGCTGAGACCGCGATCGCCCAGCACTCCGTGTTCGGGACGGCGATGCTGCCCGGGATGGCCTGGCTCGACCTGCTGCGGGCCGGGGCCGTCGCCGCGACCGGCGGCTTCGGCGGGCTGGCCGACCTGGTCTTCCACCGCCCGCTGCGCGCGCCCCACCCGGAGCTCGTGACGTGCCGGGCGACCGGCGACGGCGCGTTCGAGCTGCGCGGCCAGGACGGGCCGTACGCGCACGGGCGCTACGTCCCCGGCGCCGGGGGGCCGCCGGCCCGGCTGGACCTCGCCCCCCTGCTGGGGACCTGCGGACCGTTGCGGTCCGGCACGACGCTGTACCGCAGGCTGCGGGCGCTGGGCTACCGGCACGGCCGCTACTACCGCAACATCTCCTGGGTGGCGGCCGTCCCCGACGGCACGCTCGCCCGCATCGAGGGGACACGGCAGCGCCGCTGGAACGACGTCGAGGTCGCGCTGTTCCCGGGCCTCCTCGACAGCGTCACGATCGCCGCACTCGACCTCGACCACCCGATCGCCGGCCGGGCCGATGCACCGGTGTTCATCCCGCTGTCGATCGGCGCGGTGCAGGTGCACGGGTCGCTGGAGCGGGCCGCGTTCGTCCACACCCGGGTCGCCTTCTGGAACGAGGAGGCGTGCCGGGTCACCCAGACCGTCACCGACGACGAGGGCGAGGTCCTGCTCGTCCTGCGCGACATCTCCTCCAAGCGGGTGCCGCCCACGGCCTTCGCCCCGCAGGCCGACACGGAGGCGTCCGTGCGGACGGCCGACGGGCCCGCCCGGGCTCCGGCGGCCGCGCCGGCCCCGGCTCCGGTCACCGCGGGGGCCCCGGAGGCGGCCGGCGACCCGCCCGGCCCGGACGGGCGGCCGGCGCCCGCGGTGGTGCTGGACTGGTTCCTGGCCGAGACCGGACTCGGCCGGGACGCCGCGGACGAGGAGTTCCTCTCCGCGGGCTTCGACTCGGTGGGGCTGGTGGAGCTCAGCGAGCGCCTGTCCCGCGACCGGGACCTGTCGCTCTACCCGACGGTGTTCTTCGAGTTCCCGACCCCGCAGCGGTTCGCCGCGTTCCTGGCCGAGGATGCGCCGGCGCTGGTGCGCGCACTGCGCGGCGAGCGGCCCGTCACCCCCGGTGCCGGGACCGGCGGGACCGGGCGGCCCTCCGTCGCCGGGACGGCCCCACCCGCGGCCCCCGCCGGGACGCCCTCGCCGGCGGCCACCCCGCCGGCGGCGACGCCGGAGACGGCCCCCGCGACGGCACCGGTGGCAGCCCCCGCGGCGGCAGCGGTGGCAGCGGTGGTAGCACCCGCGGCGGCACCGGCGGCGGCACCGTCCGAGCCGGATCCGGCCGGGCGGGCGGACCGGGACCCGTCGCGCGACGTCGCGGTGGTCGGGTTGGCGATCCGGGTGCCCGGCGCCTCGACACCCGAGCAGATGTGGCAGCTGCTGCGCGACGGGGTCGACACCGTCGACGGGCTCCCACCCGGACGGTGGACCGGCCACGACGGGGCCGGGCCCCGCGCGTCGTTCCTGGCGTCGATCGACCGGTTCGACCCGGCGCCGTTCCGCATCTCGCCGCGCGAGGCCCCGATGATCGACCCGCAGGCGCGGATCGTCTACGAGACGATCTGGGAGGCGCTGGAGGACGGTGGCCGGATCGGACCGCGCGCCGAGGGCAGCAGGACCGGACTGTGGATCGCCTACAGCCACGACCACTACCACGAGGAACGCGCCCGGCTGGGCGTCGGCGACGGCCGGGGGCTGGGCCTCGAGGCGATGATCCCGAACCGGTTCTCGCACCTGATGGACTGGACCGGGCCGAGCATGGTCGTCAACACCCTGTGCTCATCGGCCCTGGTCGCGCTGCACACCGCCCTGGCACACCTGCGGTCCGGCGACATCGACACCGCCGTGGTCGCGGGGGTGCACGCCGCGATCAGCCCGGAGTACTTCACCTCGATGGGGGCGATGCGGGCCCTCTCCCCACGGGCCCGGTGCGCCGCCTTCGACGCCGAGGCCGACGGGTTCGTCCCCGGCGAGGGCGCCTCCGCGGTCGTGCTGCGCCGCGCGGGTGACGCCGCCGCCGAGGGCGACCGGGTCCGCGGACTCGTCATCGGTGCCGCCGTCAACCACGGCGGCCGCACGAGCCGCTACTCCGCCCCGAGCCCGACGGCCCAGCGCGACGTCATCACCGCGGCCCTGCGCGACGCCGCCGTGTCCCCCGACTCCATCTCGCTGGTCGAGGCGCACGGCACGGGCACCAGCCTGGGCGACCCGATCGAGATCGACGGGCTGACCCGGGCCTGGCGCCCGCACACCGACCGTCGCCAGTTCTGCGCCATCGGCTCGGTGAAGTCGAACATCGGCCACCTCGAACCCGCCGCCGGGCTGGCCGGCCTGGTCAAGGTCCTGCTCGCCCTCGAGCACGCGACGATCCCACCCACCCTGCACCTGACCAGGCCGAACGACCACATCCGGTTCGAGGACACACCCTTCTTCCCCGCCGTCGACCCGCTGCCCTGGGACCGGGTCGACGGCAGGCCCCGCCGGGCGGCGCTGTCCGCCTTCGGCATGGGCGGGGTGAACGCCCACGTCGTGCTGGAGGAATCCGCCGTCGTCGACCGTGCTGCCGCCCCCGACGGACGGAACCACGTGGTGACCGTGTCCGCGCCGACCGAGGACGCGGTGCGCGACCTCGCCGGCCGCTACGCCCGCACGGTCGCCGCCCTGCCCGGCGACGACGACCTCGCGGCCGTCGCGTGGACGGCCTGCGCGGGCCGGGCCCGCCAGCGCCACCGGGTGGCCGTGCACGGCACGACGCGCGCCGAGCTCGCCGCGCGTCTCGACGCCGTCGCCGCGACGGCTCCGGACGCGGCACCGGTCGCCCGGGCCGGTACGGGAGCGGGCGGACCGCCCGTGTTCCTGTTCACCGGGCAGGGTTCGCAGTACCCGGGCATGGGGTCCGTGCTCTACCGCGACGAGCCGGTGTTCCGCGCGGCCGTCGACGACTGCGCGTCCCTGCTGGCGCCCTGGCTCACGGTCGGGCTGCACGACCTGCTGTTCCGCTCCGAGACCCGGGTGCTGACCCGCACCGACCATGCGCAGGTCGCGATCGTCGCGGTCCAGGTGGGCCTGGTCCGGCTGCTGGACTCCTGGGGGATCCGCCCCGGGCACGTGATCGGGCACAGCGTCGGCGAGCTCACCGCCGCCTGGGCCGCGGGGTGCCTGGCCCTGCCCGAGCTCATGCGGGTCACCGCCCGCCGGGGACGGGCCATGCTCGACCAGCCGGCGACCGGCTCGATGGCCGTGGTGCACGCCGACCGGGCGACCGTCGCCGGGCTGCTGCGGGACCATCCGGAGCTGGAGATCGCCGCGCACAACGGCCCGTCCAACACCGCCGTCGCCGGACCGCGCGAGCGCGTCGCGGCCCTGCGGACGAGCCTGGCCGCCGCCGCACGACCGGTGGCGGTGACGCCGCTGAGCGTCAGCCACGCCTTCCACTCGCGGGACATGGCGGGGGCGGTCCCGGCGCTGCGGGCCGAGCTCGCGACGGCGGGGCTGCGGCCGCCGGAGATCGGCTTCACCTCGACGGTGACCGGGACCCGGCACACCGACGCGACCGCGACCGACCCGCAGACCTGGGCCGACGGACTCATGACCCCGGTGCTGTTCCACGAGGCGCTGTCGGAGGTGCACCGCACGGCCCCGGCCGGCTACTGGGAGATCGGGCCCCAGCCCGTGCTGGCCCGGCTGGCCGCGGACCTGGCCCCGCAGGCCGGGTTCGTGCGCTCGACCCTCGCGCGGGGACGCGACGACACCCTGCACCGCCACCTGTGCGACCACCACAACACCGCCGATCCCGAGGTCGACCCGGCGGGCGCGCCGCGGCGGCCCGGCCCCGGGATCGCGGACCTCCCGCGGTTCCCGTTCGCCCGCAGCCGCTACTGGGTCGGCGACGACATCGGACGACAGGAGCGAAAGCCGACCGATAGGACGAGCCTCTAGCGTCGACGCACGGTTCCCCAGCGACCCCGGAGAGTGAGTACGTCCATGACGGAGTACGGCCTGAAGCGACACTTCGACAGCGGGGCGGCCCGCCTGCTCGGCGGCCTGGTGGCCCAGGTGCACCCGCCGTTCGACCTCGACGGCTACGTGGCCGAGGTCGGGGCGCTGGTGCCCCCGCTCGAGCTGAAGGACCGCGTCCGGGTCCTGTCCGACGGCCTGCGCACCAGGCTGCCCGAGGACTATCCGCAGGCACTCGCGATCCTGCTGTCGGTCCTCGGCGACGAGCTCGGCGAGGGCGAGGGCATGTTCAACACCAGCTGGTACCTGATGCCGGTGGCCCGGTTCGTGGAGGACCACGGCCTCGGTCATCCGGAGGAGTCGCTCGACGCGATCGAGCAGATCACCCGCAGGCACACCGGCGAATACGCGATCCGTCCCTACCTCGACCGCCACCACGACGCCACGATGGACCGGGTGCGGTCCTGGGCGGGGTCCCCCAGCCTGAACGTGCGGCGTCTGGCGAGCGAGGGCATCCGGCCGCGGCTGCCGTGGGCCCGGACCCTGCACCGGTTCGTCGAGGACCCCGCTCCGGTGCTGGAGGTCCTGGAGGTGCTGCGCTCGGACCCGTCGCCCTACGTCCGCAAGTCCGTCGCGAACAACCTCAACGACATCGCCCGCGACCACCCGGACGCCGTGCTGGAGGTGCTGGAGCGCTGGGCGGTGGAGAGCCCGACCCCGGAGACCGCGTGGATCAGCAGGCACGCGCTGCGCGTGCTGGTGAAGAACGGGGACCAGCGGGCGCTCGCCCTGTCCGGCGTGACCGGCGGGGAGCACGTCCGGGCCGACCGGCTGGTGCTCAGCCCGGCCACCATCCGGCTCGGCGAGTCGGTCACCCTGCGCGCCGAGATCCGCAACACCGACCGGCGGGCGCACACCGTCGCCGTCGACTACGTGGTGCACCACGTGCGGGGCAACGGGCGGACCCTGCCCAAGGTGTTCAAGCTCGCCGCGGTCGAGCTCGGGCCCGGCGAGAGCCGGGTGCTGGAGAAGCGTCACCCCGTCCGTGAGGTCACGACCCGCCGCTACTACCCCGGCACCCACGTCGTCGATCTCCAGGTCAACGGGCGGGTCGTCGCCGGCGACGGATTCGAGCTCGTCACATGACCGCCCCCCGCACGGTCACCGCCGAGGACCCGGTCGTCGCCGACCACCGCATCGACGGGGTGGGGGTACTGCCGGCGGCGGCCCAGATCGACCTCATGCTGCAGGCCGTCGGCGCCGGGCAGTCGTCCCGGCGGTGGTGGCTCGAGCACGTGGTGCTGGCCGAGCCGCTCACCGTCGGCGACGGCGGGGTCGAGCTCGGCGTCGACGTCGCCGACGACGGTGCGCTCGCCCTGCGCTCGCGCCCCGCGGCCGACCCGGTCGCACCAGCCCGGCTGCACGCCCGCGCCGTCGCCGCCGGCGCCCCGCTGCCCCCTCCGACCTATCTCGACACCGCCGCCATGGAGGCCTCCGCCGGACCGGAGACCCCGCTGTCGGTCCTGGACGGGTGGCGCGCGACGAGCGGGATCGCCTACGGGGAGCGGTACCGGGTGATCCGCTCCCTGCGCCGCGACGGCGACCGGCTGTTCGGGGTGCTGCGCCCCGCGGCCGCCGAGCCGGGCGCCGTCGTCGACCCGGCCGTGCTCGACGCCGTCCTGCAGGGGCTCGGGCTGCTCGACGACGGGACGACCGGTCCGTGCCTGCCGTGGTACATCGGGCGGGTCACGGTCCGGCGCCCGGTCCGGGGCACGCTGCTCGCCCTCGTCGAACGGACCCCGGGCGGCCCGGACGCGGCAGGGTGCCGGGGCAGGGCCACGGTCTGCACCGAACAGGGTGAGGTCGTCCTCGAGCTGGACCGGATCGTGCTGCGGGCCGTCCCCGGCGGTCCGGATCGGCCCGCCGTCCCCCGGCCCCGGCCGGCCACCGGGTCCGCGCCCGGTCGACCGCCCGGTGCGACGACGGTCCCCGGCTGGCGGGCCGCGACGGCTCCGTCCCCGGCGCCGTCGACGCCCCCGCGGACGCTGGTCCTGGGTGAGGTCCCCGGGCCCGCGGAGCCGGCCGGACGTCTCGGCCCCGACGCCGTCGCCGACGGGACGTTGCGGTCCCGGCTGGCCGACGACCCGCCGGGGCTGGTCGTGTACGCCCCGGCCGGTGGCGGGGACCCCTCGGCCGTGGTGCAGCAGGCGGCCGCACTGGTACGGGTGCTGGCCGCCGCGCGGCCGTTCCCGGCCCTGACCGTGCTCACCCGGGACGCCCACGGCGTGCGTCCCGACCCCGCCCACACCGCGCTGTGGGGTCTGTTCCGCTCGGTGCGCACCGAGCACCCCCGCACACCGGTCACGCTGGTCGACCTCGACACGTCCGTGCCGACGGCACCGCCCACCGTCCCGTACGACGGTGGTGAGCACCGCTTCCGCGACGGGACGCACCTGGTCCCGCACGCGAGCCCGGCCGGCCCCGCGGAGGGGCCGCCGTTCGAGCCGCGGGGACAGCGGGTCCTGGTCACCGGGGGCCTGACCGGGCTGGGGCTGCTCACCGCCGAGCGGCTCGCCGCACTCGGGTGCGCACACCTCACGCTCGTGGGACGCACCCCGCCCGCGGGCGGGCGGGCGGCCCGGGTCGACCGGCTGCGCGGGCGGTGCGAGGTACGGGTGCTCACCACCGACGTCACCGACCCGGACCCCGCTCTGGGCCGCGACCGCTTCGACCTGGTGGTCCACGCGGCCGGGGTGCTGCGGGACGGTCTGGCCCGGACGCTCACTCCTGAGCGGATCGCGCAGGTCCTGGCCCCCAAGATCTCCGGTGTGCAGGCACTCGACGCGCTGTTCGACAGCGACCACCGCCCCGGTGCGGTGGTCCTGTTCGGCTCGATCAGCGCGGTCCGGGGGAACCTGGGGCAGAGCGCGTACGCCGCCGCGAACGCCTTCCTCGACGGCTACGCCGCCCGCCGGCGGTCCGACGGGGAGCGCTGGTGGAGCCTCGACTGGGGCCTGTGGAACGCCGGGATGGGCGAGGACGTGGTCGCCGCGGCCGCGGCCCGCGGCATCCCGGCGCTCGAACCGGACACGGGCCTGGCCCTGCTGTCCGAGGCGCTGGGCCGCCCGCCCGGCCAGTACGTCCTGTCCGCACCCGCCCGACCGAAGGACGAACCGATGACCAGCACGCTGGGCACCACGGAGGCGTGGACGTCCGTGAGCTCCATCCTGACCTCGACGATGCACCTGCCCGCGGTCGCGCCGGGCGACGACCTGCTCGAGCTCGGGCTGGACTCGATGATGGCCGTCGAGATCACCGCGGGCCTGGCGAAGGCGGGATACGAGGTGGACCCCGCGCTCCTGTTCGAGCTCACCCGGGTGCAGGACCTCCTCGACCACCTCGGACCGCCCCCCGCCGCGACCGCCACGCCCCTCGCACCGCCCGCACCGGTCGCCCCACCCGCCCCGGCGACGACTCCCGCGCCGGTCGCCACGCCCACGGCCGGCGGTGGGCCCTCGCCCGTCTCCGCCACCGGTGGGCCGGTCCCCGCGCCGACCGGCGGGCCCGTCCCGCGGGACGAGCGGTCGGCCACGCCGGACCCCGCGACGTTCCGGCCGGACTGGGACCGGTTCCGGACCGGTCCGGACGGGTCCGCCGCCCCGTCGCCCGCCGTCGCGGTCCCCGGACCCTCCGTTCCCGCGCAGGCCGCCGTCCCCCCGCCGGCTGCCGTTCCCGTGTCCCCGGCGGGCGGACCGCCCTCGGGCTCCGCGCCGGGCCCGCGGCCCGCCGGGACGCACACCCTCCCCGAGCCCGCGGCGCCGGCGCGTCGCCCGGAGCCCGCCACGCTCCCGGCCATGCCCGCGGGCGTCCCGGGACGCACCCTGCCGGGCAGGCTGACCGACCGGCCGTCCGGCGGGTTCCTCGACCGCCGCATCGACGACCTGTCCCGGGAGGACCGGGCCGTCGTCGCCGAGGGCCGCTACTTCTACGAACCGGTCGTCGAGGAGGAGACGGGCTCCTGGATCCGCTTCGACGGGCGGTGGTACCTGAACTTCGCCTCCTACAGCTACCTGGGCCTGATCGGGCACGACTACATCGGGGCCCGGGTGCAGGAGGCGGTGCGCCGGCACGGCACCGGAGCCCACGGCGTCCGGCTGCTGGCGGGGACCCTCGATCTGCACCGCGAGCTGGAGCTGGCGATCGCCCGGTTCCTGGGGACCGAGGACGCGATCGTCTACTCCAGCGGCTACATGGCGAACGTCGCCACGGTCGGCGCGCTGGTGGGGCCCGGTGACACGGTGATCGGCGACGTCTACAACCACGCCAGCATCCTCGACGGCTACCGGCTGTCGGGGGCCCAGGTCGTGACCTACGCCCACAACGACCTCGACGACCTCGAGCGGGCGCTGCGCCGGACCGGGGACGGCGGAAGGCTCGTCGTCACCGACGCCGTGTTCAGCATGGACGGCGACCTCGCCCCGCTCCCCGGCATCGTCGAGCTCTGCGAACGTCACGACGCCCCGCTGATGGTCGACGAGGCCCACAGCCTGGGGGTGCTGGGGCGGACCGGCCGCGGCATCACCGAGCACTTCGGCATCGCGCCGGAGCGGGTGGCGATCAAGATGGGCACGCTGTCGAAGACCGTTCCCAGCGCGGGCGGCTACGTCGCCGGGTCCGCGGACCTGGTGTTCGCGCTGAAGAACAACGCGCGCGGCTGGATGTTCTCCGCGGCCGTCACCCCGGCGAACGCGGCCGCGGCGCTGGCCGCCGTCGAGGTCATGACGGCGGCACCGGGGATGGCCGAGCAGCTGCGGCGCCGCACCGGGCGCTACCGCGACGCGCTGCACCGGCTCGGCTTCGAAACGTTGAACAGCGAGTCGCCGGTGGTGCCGGTGCTCTGCCGCGACGACGCCCAGGCCCAGGACCTCGCCCGGCTGTGCCAGGCGGACGGTGTGTTCGTCCAGCCCATCGTCTACCCGGCGGTGCCGCGCAGCCTCCCCCGGCTGCGGACCATCGTGAACCTGTCCCACACCGACGACGACATCGACCTCGCCGTCGAGGTCCTCGCCCGCGCCGGCCGCCGGCTCGGGCTCGTCTGAACCGTCCGCTCCGTCCGAAGGGAATCATCATGGGTGAGATCAACGGCAAGGCGTTCTTCGGTGCCGTGCTGCGGGCGGTGGCCTGCACGCGCAACCACAACGACGACACGGCCGAGTACGAGGCGGGCGTCATCGCCCCGGCCGGACGGATCCGCGAGATCGAGGCCGAGATCGGCGACCGGGCCCCGACGACGTCCGAGGCCGAGCAGGTGCTGGCGCTGCTCGACACGGTCCTGACCACCAAGCGGACCCCCGCTGCGGACCGGGAGTTCCACACCGGGCACATCTCCCGGGTCTCCGGCGTCTCGGTCGTACGCGCCGGCGCGGCGGTCTGAGATGACCGCGGGTGGGCCGGCCGGGCCGCCGCCGGCATGGTTCTCGCACGAGTTGTGCTTCTGGCACGACCCGGGCGCGGGCAGTGGCCACCTCCCGGTCGGCCCGGGGGTGGAGCCGCTGCGACAGTTCGCGGTCGACCCGGACCTCCGGCGTGCGGAGGGGCTCGTCCGGCTGTCCGGTGTCCTCGACCGGTTCACCCGCCACACCCCCGCACCCGCGCCCGACGCGGACCTCCTCCTCGTCCACACCCGCGCCCACGTCGACCGGGTGGAGGCCACGTCGGCCCGGGGCGGCGACGCCGGGGTGTACGCCCCCGCGGGGCACCACAGCGCCGCCGCCGCCCGGCTGGCCGTCGGGGCCTGCACCGCGGCCGTCCGGGAGGTCCTGGCCGGTGGGCACCGGCGCGCCTACTGCCTCGTCCGTCCACCCGGCCACCACGCCGAGCCCGACCGGGCGATGGGGTTGTGCCTGTTCAACAACCTCGCCGTCGCCACCCGGGTCGCCCAGCGGAACGGGGCGCGCCGGGTGCTCGTGGTCGACCTCGACGTCCACCACGGCAACGGTCTGCAGCGCGTGTTCTGGGAGGACCCGGACGTCTGCTACGTGTCACTGCACCAGGACGGGCTGTTCCCGCCCGCCTCGGGGACGGTCGCCGAGACCGGGTCCGGTGCGGGGGCGGGCACCACGGTGAACGTGCCGCTCCCGGCGGGCACCGGGCACGGCGGGTACCTGGCGGCGATGGAGTCGGTCGTCGCCCCGGCCGCCCGCGCGTTCGCCCCGGACCTCGTCCTGGTCGCGGCGGGGCTCGACGCCGGCGCCCACGACCCGATGGGCCGGATGATGGCCACCAGCCGCACGTTCCACAGCATCGTCAGCTCGCTCTGCGACCTGGCGGACGAGCTCTGCGCCGGGCGCATCGTCCTGGCCCACGAGGGTGGCTACTCGGCCTGGTACCAACCCACCCTGCTGCTCGCGGTCGCCGCCGCGGTCGCCGGTCTGCCCGCTCCCGACGACCCGTTCCTGCACTCCCTGGAGAACCTGCCGGGACAGCGGCTCGCCGCGCACCAGCGGCGCGTCCTCGACCACCTCCGGACGCACCACCCGCTGCTCTCGGCCGCGGCGGTGGCGTCGTGACCGGGTGGCTCACCGCGCTCGGACGACGCTCCGGCCGCGCGGACCGGCCGGCGCCCGTCGGCCGGATCGTGGTCCTGCCCCACGCCGGTGGATGGCCGTCGGCCTTCCGGTCCTGGATGGACCTCGTCCCGCACGACGTGGAGCTGCTCGCCGCCCAGCTGCCGGGCCGGGGGCCACGGTCGGCGGAGGAGCCGCTGCGCCGGACCGGGCCGATCGTGGCGGCCCTGGCCGACGCGCTCGCGGCGCGCGACCCGCTGCCGACCGTCGTCGTGGGGCACAGCTTCGGCAGCGTGCTGGCCTACGAGCTCACCCGCTCGCTCGAACGACGCGGAGCCGCGCCGCGGCTCGTCGCGGTGTCGGCCCGGCAGCCGCCGTGCTTCCCGAGCAGGCCGCCCTACTCCCACTGCCTCCCCGACGACGAGCTGGTCCGGCACGTGCACCGCATCGGCGGGGCACCGGACGGCGTCGCCGACGTGGGCCGGCTGCTCCGGCCCTCGCTGCCCGCCATCCGGGCGGACCTGGAGGCGCTGGAGACCTACCGCCGCCCACCGACCGGTACCTCGATCCCGATCGTCGCGCTCTGCGCGACCGACGACCCGATCGTGATCGCCGAGCGCATGTTCCTCTGGTCGGTGGAGACGACGTCCGGGTTCCGTCGCCTGTCGTTCGACGGAGGACACTTCTACCTGTACCGGCGCCCGGTGGCGGAGGTGGTGGTCCCGGTCCTGACCGACGCACTGCGCGGAGACCCGGCAGTGGAGCCGACCGTCACTCAGGCGGTGGCGTCCTCGGCGTAGAGGGCGGCGAACTCGGCCGTGGGTTCGATGGGGGTGATGACGTCGACCAGGACACCGTTCGGGTCCGCGACGATGAAGTGTCGCTGCCCGAACGGTTCGTCCCGCAGCTCGAGCTCGGCGGGCACGCCGCCGTCGAGGACGACCCGCTTCCACTCGGCGTCGACGTCGTCGACCTCGATGTTGACCAGCAGGCCCTGCACCGGCCGCCGGTAGGCGCTCGGCAGGGTCGGGTGGTCGTGGGCGATCAACGCGAGCTCGAACGGACGCGCGCCGGGTGACCGGAGGCTGACGTACCAGTCGGCCTCGAACGTCGTCTCGAAGCCGAGGCGACCCACGTAGAAGTCCTTCGACTGTTCGATCTTCTCCGTGCACAGGACCGGATACACACTGGCAGGCCGCATGACACTCCCTGTCGTCCAGAAGACCTGACGATCATAGCGAGGGGCGCGTCGTCCGCTCCGTCCCGGATGGGCGATCTCGGCACCGTTCCGTACACCGCGTGCTGAGGCCTGCAGCCATCCGGGACTCGCCGCCGTTGCGGACGCAGACGAACAGGACCGACGGGGCGGCGGTCACGACGGTCCCGCCCCCGCTGTGCCACCGGTCAGCTCGCCCAGCAGCGCACGGACCCGGGCGTCGATGTCGTCGCGGATCGGCCGTACCTCGTCGACCGTCCTCCCGGCGGGATCGTCGAGCTGCCAGTCGAGGTAGCGCTTACCCGGGAACACCGGACACGCGTCGCCGCAGCCCATGGTGATCACGACGTCGGCGGCGTCGACGGCGTCGGTGGTCAGGCGCTTCGGGATCTCGGTGCCGAGGTCGATACCGATCTCGGTCATGACCTCGCGGACCGCGGGGTTGATGCTCTCGGCCGGTGCTGAGCCGGCGGAGCGGACGCGGACCGTTCCGGCGGCGTGATGGTCCAGCAGGGCGGCTGCCATCTGGGACCGGCCGGCGTTGTGGACGCAGACGAACAGGACTTCGGGGATGGCGTCGACCATCAGGGGGCTCTCCTGGGATCGGTGGTCCGGATGGGATCGATGTCGGAGCGGGGCGGCGGCCGGGTCGACCGTGTGTGCAGGGGACGAGCCGCTGGTCGATCGAGAGGGTGTCGCGGCACCACGGACCGGTCATGGCGGGCCTTCCGCCTCGACGGGCGATCCTGGTGTGGACGTGGTGGGTCAGGTGCGGGACACCGCATCGGGCCGTGCCGGGAACAGGCGACGGCGGAGCCACAGGGAGACGTAGACCAGCCCGACCAGCACCGGCACCTCGATCAGCGGCCCGACGACGCCGGCGAGCGCCTGCCCGGAGGTCACGCCGAACGCACCGATGGCGACGGCGATGGCGAGCTCGAAGTTGTTGCCGGCGGCGGTGAACGCGAGGGTGGTGGTGCGCTCGTAGCCCATGCCGACGGCCCGCCCGAGGGCGTAGGAGCCGGCCCACATCAGGGCGAAGTAGGCGAGCAGCGGCAGCGCGATGCGGGCCACGTCGAGGGGCTGTGAGGTGATGGCCTCGCCCTGCAGGGCGAACAGCAGCACGATCGTGAACAGCAGGCCGTACAGCGCGAACGGCCCGATCCGGGGAAGGAACTTCCCCTCGTACCAGTCACGCCCCTTGGCCCGCTCCCCCAGCTTGCGGGTGAGGTAACCGGCGAGCAGCGGGATGCCGAGGAAGATCAGCACGGATTTGACGATCTCCCACGTGGAGACGTCGAGGTCGGTCACCGGCAGGCCGAGCCATCCGGGCAGGACCGAGAGGTAGAACCATCCCAGCACGCCGAACATGACGACCTGGAACACCGAGTTCAGCGCGACCAGCACGGCGGCGGCTTCGCGGTCACCGCAGGCGAGGTCGTTCCAGATGATCACCATGGCGATGCACCGGGCGAGCCCGACGATGATCAGACCCGTCCGGTACTCGGGCAGGTCGGGCAGCATCAGCCAGGCCAGCGCGAACATCAGCGCCGGGCCGAGGACCCAGTTCAGCAGCAGCGAGGTCAGCAGCAGCCTGCGGTCGCCGGTGACGGTGTCGAGGCGGTCGTAGCGGACCTTCGCCAGCACGGGGTACATCATGATCAGCAGGCCGAGCGCGATCGGCAACGAGACGCCGTCGACAGCCAGGGCCTCCAGCGCCGGGGCGAGCCCGGGGACCAGGCGGCCGAGCAACAGGCCGGCCGCCATCGCCGCGATGATCCAGACCGGCAGGAAGCGGTCCAGGGTCGACAGCCGGGCGACGACAGCGGCACCGTCGTCGGTGGTGTTCTGGGTGGTCACGTCAGTCCTCGTACGTCAGTTCGCAGGTGCGGTGGATACAGGGGCCGTGCGGGAGTCGGCGGAGGGACCGAGCAGGCCCGCGAGACGACCGAGAGCGGCCGGGACCGTGCGGTAGTAGATCCAGGTCCCCCGGCGCTCCCCGGTGATCAGACCCGCCTCGCGCAGCACCCTGAGGTGGTGCGAGATCGTCGGTCCGGACACCTCGAACACGCCGGACAGGTCGCACACACACGCCTCGCCCCCCGCGTGCGAGGCGATCAGCGACAGCAGCCGCAGGCGTACCGGTTCCCCGAGTGCCTTGAACACTCGTGCGAGTTCGGTCGACTCCGACTCGTCGAGGGGGCGCTCCACGAGCACCGAGCGACAGATCGGCTCCTGGTTCGACACTCGTCTATTTTGATCAGCATCGAATCCATGGGTCAAGTGAACAGATGGGGTCGGACCGGGTCGCCGCCGTCAGTCCCCTCGACGCGGCAGGGTCCCACCGGCCAGAGCGGCGGCGACCACCGCGGCTCCGGCGAGTACGACGAACACCTCGGGATAGCCGCCCAGCGGACCCGCGAGTGCACTCCCCGCCCAGGGGGAGATCGCCACGGCGATCATGACGGGTGCGGACAGGATCCCGTTGAGGCGGCCGTAGGCGCGCGGGTGCCAGCGGTCCGACAGCGCGGTGGCCTGCA
Source organism: Pseudonocardia sp. DR1-2 (assembly GCF_023717215.1). Lineage (NCBI taxonomy): Bacteria > Bacillati > Actinomycetota > Actinomycetes > Pseudonocardiales > Pseudonocardiaceae > Pseudonocardia > Pseudonocardia sp. DR1-2. The sequence goes on from NZ_JAMQOF010000012.1 coordinate 98,754, forward strand.
GGAGGGTGAAGATCCCGCGGGCGGCGCCGGCGAGCATCGCTGCTGCGATCAGCGCCCACACCGGCCCCGGCAGGACGGCGAGCAGGATCGTGGTCGTGCCGAGCGCGGCCATCACGGCGATGCTGCGGCCACGGACGGTGCTGCGCCGGACGAGGGGGCCGTAGCCGAGCCTGCCGAGGACCTGTCCGAGTCCGCCCAGACCCAGGGCCCAGGCGGCGAGATCGGTCGACATCCCGCGGTCGAGCAGGAGTGGTACCTGGTTGACCGTGACGGCGAAGCTGGTGAACCCGCCGAGAGTGACCACCACGACCAGCAGCCCGAACGCCCTGCTGTGCCGGATCCATGCCGGATCGTCGTCGACGACCGCCGGAGCGGCGCCGTCGTGGACGGGATCGGCGACCGGCTCGGGCCACGAGCCGCGCAGCCCGAACAGGTGCGCCGGAATCGTGACGACCCCGAGGACGACGGCGAGGACCACGTAGGTCTCCCGCCATCCGAACCGCTCCAGCAACGCCGCGGCGAGCGGGGCGAACACGGTGCTGGCCAAGCCCGCGACCAGGGTCAACACGGTCAGCGCACGAACCCGGTCCGAACCCCACCACCGGGTCAGGGCCGCGAACGCCGGCGGGTAGAACGTCGCCGCCTGCGCGGTCCCGGCCAGCAGCCACGCCGCCACGAAGGCCGGGAACGATCCGGCCGCGGCGATCAGGAGAGTGGCCGGCACACCGACGACCGCGCCCGCGGTCATCACCCAGCGGGGACCGTGACGGTCCAGCGCACGCCCGACCGGGATCCCGACCAGCGCGGAGACCACCAGCCCCGCGGAGAACGCCGCGGTGACCGACGGGACGGACCATCCGGTGTCGGCCGCGATCGACGGCGCCAGCACGGGGAAGGCGTAGTAGAGCACGCCCCAGCTGGTGATCTCGGTGACGCACAGGACCGCGAGGACCCGCCACCGGCCACGGGACGTCAACCCTCCGCCGGACCGCCCACCGCGACGACGAGCGGGCCGGGTCGTCGTCTCGTCGGAGGTCACGACGAGGAGGCCGCCCCGGCCGGGTCCGGAACAGGGACGGCGGGACCGCAACAACCGCTACCCGATGCCGTCGCGGCGTCCGACTCGTCGGCGTCGAACAGTCCCGCTCCCCCGCAGACACCGGTCTCGTTGAGCACCAGCTCCACGCGTGCGGCAGCCTCGTGATCACCGATCAGGGCGTCGGCGATCGATCGGACCTGCTCGTAGCCGGTGCGGGCCAGGAACGTCGGCGCGCGCCCGTAGCTCTTCATCCCCGCCAGGTAGAACCCCGGTTCGGGGTGCACCAGCTCGGCGGCACCGTGCGGGTACACGGTTCCGCAGGAATGCACGTTCGGGTCGATCAGCGGCGCCAGCCGGACCGGCGCCTGCAGCGTCGGATCCAGCTCGGTCCGCACCTCCGACAACCAGCCCAGCTCGGGCCGGAACCCGGTCAGCACGAGCACCTCGTCCACGCCGGACAGCGTGCGACCCTCGTCCGAGATCAGGACCACCGTCCCGTCGGCCACCTGCTCGATCCGCTCGGTGCGGAATCCGAACACCGGATCCACCAGTCCGGCTCCGACAGCCTCGGACGCCCGAACCCCGAGCGCCCCGCGAGCGGGAAGCTGATCACCCTCGCCACCGCCGAACACCTGACCGAAGCCCGGCCGGCGCAGCACCCACGAGATCCGGGTTCCCGGCTCCTCACGGGCGAGCGCCGCCAGGCCGGCCAACGCGGTCAACGCCGAGTGCCCCGACCCCGCGACGACGACGTGCCGACCGGCGTAGCGGGCCCGCTGCGCGGCATCGGTCAGGTCCGGGATCACGGCCCGCACCCGCTGCGCGACCTCCGCCTCACCGACCGCGGGCAGACCGTCACCGCCGAGCGGATTCGGGCTCGTCCAGGTCCCCGACGCGTCGATCACCGCTCGAGCCGCGATGCGCTGTCCGTCCGCGGTCCGCACGATCAACGGTTCGCTGTCGCGACCGGCGTCGACCACCCGGTCCCGGCCGCGGCGGGTCACTCCCACCACGCGAGCCCCGGTCCGCACTCGCTCCCCCAGAGCAGCGGCCAACGGCGCAAGGTAGCCCGCGACCCACTCCGCACCGGTCGGATAGGCCTCGGGATCAGGACTCACCCACCCGGTCGGGGCGAGCAGCCGCTCCGCGGCCGGGTCGATCAGCCAGCCCCACGGTGAGAACAGCCGGACATGGCCCCACTCCAGCACCGACGCTCCCGCGCTCGCCCCGGCCTCCAGTACGAGCGGCTCCACGCCACGTTCGGCCAGCTCGGCCGCCGCAGCCAATCCGACCGGGCCGGCACCGATCACCACGACCGGCAGCCCCGCACTCTCGTCCATCCCGCCTCCATCGATGCGTATCGATTAATCCGGCCGAATGTATCGACCCACATCGATGGACGCAACCATCGATCGTCGTCGATACTGGGTTCATGAGCGTGCTCCACACCGACTCGCAGGCAGCACAGCTCCCTGCGCACGACGCCACCACCTACGCGCACTGGTTCGCCTGCCTCGCCGAGCCGGTGCGGGTGCGTCTGCTGCACGCCGTCGCCACGGCCGGGAACACGGTCCCGGTCGGCCGGCTCGCCGAGCTGGTGGGCATCAGCCAGGCGACCTGCTCGCACCACCTGCGCAAGCTGGCCGACACCGGCTTCGTCATCCTGCGTAAGGAAGGCACCACCACGCAGGTCACGGTCAATCCGAACTGCTGCACCGGCCTGCCTCACGCCGCGGACGCCGTCATGGGCCTGCTCGCCCCCGGCCCCTGCTGCCCGGACGACATCCCCGACGACGTCACCGTCCGCGCCATGACCGACGACGACTGGGACCCGGTGCTCCGGATCTACGGCGAGGGCATCGCCACCGGCCACGCCACCTTCGAGACCGACGTGCCCGACCGCACCGACCTCGACGCAGGCTGGCTGCGCGAGCACCGCTGGGTCGCCGAGATCGACGACCAGGTCGTGGGCTGGACCGCCGTGCGCCCCGTCTCGACCCGGCCCGTCTACAGCGGCGTCGGAGAGACATCGATCTACGTCGCCGACGGCTTCCGGGGCCGCGGCGTCGGCAGAGCACTCATCCGTCGGCAGGTCTGCGCCGCGGACGATGCCGGCCTCTGGACCCTGCAGACCTCGATCTTCCCCGAGAACCGCGTCAGCCTCGCTCTGCACCGCGCTGCCGGCTACCGCACCCTCGGCGTCCGCGAACGCATCGGACGGCACGACGGTCGTTGGCGCGACACCGTGTTCCTCGAACGCCGCGCCGATCACCGCAGCTGACCGGCGGGAGTCGCCGTCCCACGACCGTCGGACCTGCTGAGTGATCACGCGGTTCATGGGAGAGCGAGCACGTGGCCGACGCCCCGATGACGAATCGGATCGCCGCCCACCGACGCCGGCGCGGGCTCGGCCTGCACGGTCACGACGAATGACGTAGGCGCGGTGGGACATGCCTCCGCACGGGTCCGGTCATTCGCGAGTTACCCGTTGTGCACCACGTCTTTAGCGTCGTCTCCGTCGCCATCGCGGACGCACGGTGGCCCTGAGCGACGGTGCGAGGAGGTGATCGACGTGGCGGGACCGTCCACGGGCGGCCGGACGGCGGCCGGGCTCGAGGACGAGGTGGAGATCGGCACCCGGCGGACGGAGTCCGAGGGTGTCGTCACCCTCGAGCTGGGACTCCCCTCCGGTGGACCGCGCCCCTCCTGGGCCCCCGGCGTCCCCATCGACCTCGCCGAACCACCTGTCCACGGGTTGCGGCACCGGGATCGCTCCGCTGCTCCCGACGATCGCGCAGGCCCACGCCGAGGGTGCGGATCGGCGGTTGTGCCACGGCCGGTTCGAGGGGCCCCTGCACGTCGAGCGCTCCAGCGACGTGGTCGCGCCCGCGGAGGACAACGCCGAGTTCGGGATCGAGCTCCGCGCGTCGGACATGACGTCGACCGTCCCCCCGGAGCCGTCTGTGCCGGAGGTCGTCGCGGACGCGGGCCGTCGACGTCCTGACGTCCTGCTCCGAGGGGACCTGCGGGACCGGTGAGACCGAGGTCCTCGAAGGCCAGGTGACCACCGCGACGCCGTGCTTCGACGGCGAGAAGGCCGCACACGACACGACGACGATCGCTGTCCCGTGTGCGCGGTCCAGCCGTCCCGTCCTCGACCTCCGACGACCTCCGAGCCCTGAACCGAACGTGAGAAAGGCAGCGATGGCTGACGAGAAGCGACCCTCCGTACTGGTGGTCAGTGCCCACTCCGGTGACTTCGTCTGGCGCGCGGGCGGCGCGCTCGCCCTCTACGCCGAGCGCGGCTACGACGTGCGCATCGTCTGCCTGAGCTACGGCGAGCGCGGGGAGTCCCAGGGCCTGTGGCGGCAGGAGGGCATGACCCTGGAGAAGGCCAAGGAGGGCAGACGCGCGGAGGCCGAGGGGGCCGCGGAGGCGCTCGGCGCCTCGATCTCCTTCCTCGACCTGGGCGACTACCCGCTGCGCATCGACGACGCCGGGCTCGACCGCATCGTCGCCGCGATGCGCTCGGCACGGCCCGAGCTGCTGCTCACCCATGTCGCGAACGACCCGTACAACCGCGACCACGACGCCGCCCACGAGGCGACGCTGCTCGCCCGCCAGGTCGCGCAGGCCGCGGGCCACGACCGCTCGACCAGCCCGATCGGAGCACCGCAGGTGCTGCAGTTCGAACCACACCAGCCCGAGCAGTGCGGCTTCGTTCCCAACCTGCTGCTGGACATCACCCCGGTGTTCGACCGCAAGCGCAAGGCCATGGAGTGCATGGGCGCCCAGTCCCACCTCGTGCAGTACTACACCGACCTGGGTCTGCGCCGCGGCGTGCAGGCCGTGCGGAACGGCGGCGCGACGTCGATCGTGCAGGCCGAGGCCTACCAGCGGGTGTTCCCGATCGTCGGGGACGTGCTGCTGTGACCGGCCACGTCATCGTCCGGACGAAGCGCGGGCCGTCGACCCAGGTCGTCGACGCACTGGCCGGGAGTGGTGTCGCCACCGCCCACGAGGCTCACGGCCGTCGCGGGCTGCTCGGTCCCGAGCTGCGGCCGATCTACCCGGGCGCCCGGATCGCAGGGCGGGCGGTCACCGTCCTGTCCCACCCGGGCGACAACCTGATGATCCACGCCTCGATCGAACAGTGCCGGGAGGGCGACGTCCTGGTCGTCGCCACCACCTCCCGGTCGACCGACGGCATGTTCGGCGACCTGTTCGCCACCCAGCTGCTGCACCGCGGGGTGCGCGGCCTGGTCACCGACGCCGGGGTGCGCGACATCGCCGACCTCCACGCGATGGGCTTCCCGGTCTGGTCGCGGGCCGTCCACGCCCAGGGCACCGCGAAGGCCGTCCCCGGGTCGGTGAACGTGCCGGTCGTGGTGGCCGGACAGCTCGTCCACCCCGGTGACGTCATCGTCGCCGACGACGACGGAGTGCTCTGCGTCCCGCTGGCCGACGGCGAGGCCGTCGTCGCGGCCGCGGCGGAACGCGAGGCGAAGGAGGAGGCCAAGCGTCGCCGGTTCCGCGACGGCGAGCTGGGTCTCGACGTCTACGGCATGCGGCCCCTGCTGGAACGGCTCGGCGTCCGCTACGTCGACGACCCCGTCGACGGGGAGGTGACCCCGTGAGCACGTTCGTCCTGGTCCACGGCGCGTGGCACGGCGGCTGGGTGTGGGAGCGGGTGGTCCCGGCCCTGCGCGCCGCGGGCCACGACGTCCACACCCCGACCCTGACCGGGCTGTCCGAGCGCGCCCACACCCTCACCCCGCAGGTCGGGCTATCGACCCACCTCCAGGACGTCGTCGGGATGATCGAGGCCTACGACCTGCGCGAGGTCGTGCTCGTCGGGCACAGCTACGCCGGGCAGATCGTCACCGGCACGGCCGATCGGATCCCGGAGCGCCTGGCCACCCGGATCTACCTGGACGCCTTCGTCGGCGACGACGGGGAGGCGGCCATCGACCTGCAGCCCGCCACCGTGGCCGGGCACTGGCGCGAGGCCGCCGAGGGCCCCGGATTCGGGTGGCTGGTCCCACCCCGGTCGCTGACCAAGCTCGGCGTCACCGAGCAGGCCGACATCGACTGGCTCACCCCCCGGCTCACCCCGCACCCCTGGCTCACCTACACCGAACCGCTCCGGCTGACCGGCACGGGCGACCAGGTCCCGGCCGTGTTCATCGAGTGCGTGGAGTGGATGCGGGTCTTCGCGGCCCACGCCGAACGCGCCGCGGTCCGTGGCTGGCCGACGCACCAGCTCGCCACCGGTCACGAGGCCATGGTCACCGCTCCCGCCGAGCTCGCCGCGCTGCTGCTCGAGATCGCCCCGAGTTGAGAGGACACGTCATGGAGTTCCTGGTCCGCACCGAGAACCGGCTGCCGAACGACACTCCCGCGGACATCCGGGACCAGCTCAGGAAGGGCGAGCGGGAGCGGGCGACGGAGCTGCGCGAGGCCGGTGTCCTCCGGCGGCTCTGGCGGGTGCCCGGTCGCAACGCCACGATCGGCCTCTACGAGGCCGAGGACCCCGCCGCCCTGCACGACGCCCTCGTGTCCCTGCCCATGTGGACGTGGATGGACGTCACCGTCGAGGCGCTGGCCACCCACCCGCAGGAGAAGAAGGGGTGACCGCCCGGCTCGCCGGCGTCGTCACGATCGTGACCGGCGCGGCGGGCGGTCTCGGGAGCGCGATCGCGCGGCGGCTGGCCGCCGACGGCGCCACCGTCGCCGCCCTGGACCTGACGACCGATCCTGCGGAGCCGCACGCGGACGACCTCCCGGGCTCGGTCACCCGCTGGACCTGCGACGTCACCGACCGTGCGGCCGTCGGCCGCACGGTCGGCGAGGTCGCCGACCGGTTCGGCGGAGTGGACGTCCTGGTGAACAACGCCGGACTCCTCTCCGGCCGCGCGAGCCTGCTGGAGGCGACGCCCGAGGAGCTGCACCGCTTCTACGACGTCAACGCCGTCGGACCGCTGCTCATGGTGCAGGCCTGCTTTCCGTACCTGCGGGACAGCAGGCACCGCGGCCGGATCGTCAACATCGCGTCCCGGACGTTCTTCACCGGAGCGCCGGGACAGATCGGCTACATCGCCAGCAAGGGCGCCCTGCTCGGCATGACCCGGGTCATGGCACGGGAGCTGGGCGAGCACCGGATCTGCGTGAACGCGCTGCTGCCCGCACAGGTCTCGACCCCCGGCACGCGTGCGCACTCGGGGGACGAGGTCTTCGCACGGACCATGTCCCAGCAGGCCATTCGGGAGTTCGTGACCCCGGACGACGTCGCGGGGTCGGTCGCCTTCCTGGTCTCCCCCGACAGCGCACGGATCACCGGACAGTCGATCGTCCACGACGGCGGCGGCCTGCTCCGCTGATCGTCGCAACCCCGTCCCGGGGCCGCGACGCCCGCACACCCGACCACTCACACCCCTGTTCCGGCACGGCCCTGCCCGGGGCCGGCCCCGCTCGACGAGGAGCACCATGTCCGCCAGCGCACCGTCCCAGCAGGGTGCCCTCGACCCCCGCCGCAAGCCCGGCAGGGTCGCACTCGCCAGCTACGTCGGCACGACCATCGAGTGGTACGACTTCTTCATCTACGGGATCGCCGCGGCTCTGGTCTTCCGCACCCAGTTCTTCCCACAGTTCTCCGAGACCGCCGGGACACTGGCCGCGCTGGGCACCTTCGCCGTGGGCTTCATCGCACGCCCGATCGGCGGCATCGTGATGGGCCACTACGGCGACCGCGTGGGCCGCAAGTCGATGCTGATCATCTCGCTGCTCATGATGGGCATCGCGACGACGTTGATCGGTCTGATCCCGACGTACGAGACCATCGGCATCTGGGCTCCGATCCTGCTGATCGTCCTGCGTCTGATCCAGGGCGCGGGTGTCGGCGGTGAGTGGGCGGGTGCGGTCCTCATGGCGGTGGAGAACGCGCCGCCGAGGCGTCGCTCGCTCTACGGCTGCTTCCCGCAGCTCGGCCTGCCGTCCGGCATCTTCCTCTCCCAGCTGGCGTTCCTGCTCCTCACCAGCACGATCTCACCCGAGGCCTTCGCGGCGTGGGGCTGGCGGATCGCCTTCCTCAGCAGCGCCCTGCTCATCGTCGTCGGCCTGATGATCCGGCTCGCCATCGAGGAGAGCTCGAGCTTCGAGAAGGTCCGGGACTCGGGCACCGTCGAGAAGATGCCGGTCGTCGAGGTGTTCAGGACGAGCCCGAAGCAGATCCTGGTCGGCAGCCTGGCGTCGGTCGCGGCGCCCGCGATCGGCTACCTGGTGTCGGTCAACATGGTCTCCTACGGCACCGTGACCCTGGGGATCCCGACGACGACCATGCTGTGGACCCTCATCGGCGTCAGCGTCGCCTGGATCCTGATGATGCTCGTGTCCGGGCTGGCCGGTGACCGGTTCGGACGCAAGGCCACCTTCGCCTTCGGCGCCGCGATCGGTGTGGTCTGGGCCTTCCCGATGTTCTGGCTCGTCGACACGGCCTCCCTACCGCTGATCATCGTGGGGCTGGTCGTCATCACCGCCGCGAACTCGATCATGGCCGGGCCGCAGCCCGCTCTGATCACCGAGATGTTCCCGATCCGGGTGCGCTACAGCGGGGCGTCGGTCAGCTACACCATCGCGTCCATCATCGGCGGTGGCCTCACCCCGCTCGCGGCCACCGCGCTGCTCGCGGAGTTCGAGAGCTCGGTCGGGATCTCGCTGCTGGTCGGGGGCGTCTGTCTGGTCAGCCTGATCGCCATTCTCTCGGCGAGCCGCCGCACCCTCGAGGCCGGCACGATCGACAGCGACCGGCCGGCCCCGGACCGCGTCCGTGGCTGACCGGGCCGAGCTGCCCGTCCGGACCCCCGTCACCGTCTCGGCGGTCCTCGCCGAGGACCGGATCACCGGGTGGCAGGTCGCTGCGGTCGCGACCGGTCCGGCCGTCCTGCCCGGGGACGGTCCGGACCACCGAGTCCTGTCCTTCGTCGCTCCCGTGGTCCGGGCGGAGCGGGGCATCGACCCTGCGGGCCTCGGGATCGGGCGGTCCGGAGCCCTGATCGGGATGGCCGTGGGCACCGCGGCCGGCGGTGTGCCGGCAGATCGCCGGGGGGCGCCGTCGCACGAGGCCGGTCGGCGTCGTGGTGTCCGGGGTGGCGACCGCGCCGGCCGCGACGTCCACCGGCGTCGCCACGCCGACCCTCGCCCGGGTCGTCGCCGGGTTCGGGTTCGGCGCCGCGATGCCGGGCCCCGATCCGCGAGGTTCAGACCAGCTGGCGGGTCAGGAACGTGACCACGCAGGCGGGCTTGGCCGCGCCCTCGACGCTGATCGTCATGGTGATGGCCAGCTGCAGGCCGCCCTTCACCTCGGTGACCTCGTCGAGTACCGCGGTGGCGCGGACCGTGCTGCCGACCGGGACCGGGGAGGGGAAACGGACCTTCTCGCAGCCGTAGTTCACGACGAGGCCGAATCCGGTGATCTCCAGGATCTCCGGCAGCAGTCGCGGCACCAGGGACAGCGTGAGGTAGCCGTGGGCGATGGTGCCGCCGAAGGGACCGTTCTCGGCCCGCTCGGGGTCGACGTGGATCCACTGGTGGTCGCCGGTGGCGTCGGCGAACTTGTCGACCGCCTCCTGGGTGATCTCGTACAGGTCGCTCCGGCCGAGCTCCTCGCCGAGCGGGAGCGCGCGGACTCCCTCGACGCCGTTCGCGGTGCGGGGCATCTCAGTTCCCTCCGAGGTCGAGCGGGGCGGGCAGGTGGTCGGGCAGCTCGCCCTTCAGCGGGCCCGCGAAGGCCTCCGCCACCTCCTCCGGCGACCAGCCACCGGCGTGGAGCTGCTCGGCGACCTCGGTGGGGTGGGTCCAGAGGGCGATGCGGTCGCCACCCGCGGCGATGGCCTGCCCGGTGACCGCGGCCGACGCGGCCGAGGCGAGGTAGACGATCACCGGCGCGACGTCGTCGGGCGAACCGAGTCCCCGGCGACGGACGTGCTCCGGCACCGGCTCACCACGGTCGACGGCGTCGACGAGCTCGCCGAGGCCCGGGATGGTGGCGACCATGCGGGTCAGCGCCGTCGGCACGATCGCGTTGACAGTGACCCCGATCTTGGCGTGCTCCGCGGCCCAGGTGCGCATCATGGCGACGATCGCGCCCTTGGACGCCGAGTAGGCGGTCTGGCCGAAGCTGGCACGCTGGCCCGCGGGTGACCCGACCAGGATCAGCCTGCCGCCCTCGCCCTGCTCACGGAACCGCGCGGCCGCGGCCCGGCCACAGGTGAACGTCCCCCGCAGGTGGCTGTTCACGACGAGGTCGAAGTCGTCGTCGGTGGTGTTCCTGAGCGTCTTGTCCCGCAGCGCGCCGGCGTTCGTGACCATCACGTCGAGTCGGCCGAACTCGCTGACGGCCCGCTCCACCAGTGCCTGCGCCATCTCGGCGCGGCCGACGGCGCCGACCTCGGCGACAGCCGACCCGCCCGCGTCGACGATTCCGCGCACCGTGTCCTCGGCGACGTCGCGGTCGAGGTCGTTGACCACCACGGACGCACCGGCAGCGGCCAGCGCTCGGGCGTAGGACCGACCCAGACCGCGGCCCGATCCGGTGACCACGGCAACCCTGCCGTCGAGCATGTGTCCTCCTCGTGCGCCGATCAGGCGCCATCGACTCGTGCGCTCGTCCTGCGCGGCCGTGACCCGACTCCGCGCACCGCGCTCGACGCTAGAGACGGGGCTGCGCAGGCGGATGCCGCCGATGACCGGTGTCCCGACCGCTTCCGTCGTGTGCGGGCTACGTCATTCGTCCTGCCAGGCGGTCAGGTCGTCGAGGTGGGCCCGGGTGCCGCGGCGCACCACCGCCCGGACGTCACCCGCCACCACTCGATCTACGTCATCCGTCGCGGGGCAGGGCGGCAGACCTGCCGACGCTGATCGGTCATTGCTCGCTGGCCCGATGCTCGGCGGGCTTCCTAGCGTGGAGCACCGGACCACGTGTGCCCCGGCGCACCCCGCACGACTCACCGAGGAGCGCCGCATGGACGCCAGCCGGCTGACCGCGATCGACGTGCACACCCACGTCCTCGCGTCCGTCACCGAGAAGGAGCGTTCCGGCTCCGGTTCCGACGCCCTGGCGGGCACGTTCGGGAGGATTCCCGAGCTGACGGTGCCCGAGCTGGCCGACTACTACCGCGAGCGCTCGATGGCCGCGATCGTGTTCACCGTCGACTCGGTGACCCGGACCGGGCAGGGGCCCCGGGTCTCCAACGAGGAGATCGCCGAGCAGGCGGCCGAGTACGCGGACACGCTCATCCCGTTCGCCAGCGTCGACCCCGGCCGCGGCGCGGAGGCGGTGCGGATCGCGCGGCGGTTGATCGACGAGCACCACGTCCGCGGTTTCAAGTTCCATCCCAGCGACCAGGGCTTCTTCCCCGACGACACGGCGGCGTATCCGCTCTACGAGGTCATCGCCGAAGCCGGGCTCCCGGCTCTGTTCCACAGCGGACAGACCGGGGTGGGATCCGGTCAGCGGGGCGGGGGCGGTATCCGTCTGAAGTACTCGAACCCGCTGCACCTCGACGACGTCGCCGTCGACTTCCCGGACATGCCGATCATCATCGCCCACCCCTCGGTCCCGTGGCAGGACGAGGCGCTGGCCGTGGCGGGCCACAAACCGCAGGTCTACATCGACCTGTCCGGCTGGTCCCCCAAGTACTTCCCGCCACAGCTCGTCGCGCAGGCGAACTCGCTGCTCAAGACGAAGGTGCTGTTCGGCTCCGACTTCCCGGCGCTGTCCCCCGACCGCTGGCTGACCGACTTCGCGAAGCTCGACATCAAGGAGGAGGTGCGGCCGCTCATCCTCAAGGAGAACGCGGTGCGTCTGTTCGGGCTCGACGACTCGGTCGAACCCGAGGAGGTCTGAACCGTGGACGCCTCGTTCGGCACGGTCTTCGAGGGCGTCGCCGCCCGGCTCCCCCACGCCGTCGCCATCTCCGAGCCCGGCCGTGAGTACAGCTTCGCGGAGTTCGACGACCGCGCCTCCCGCCTCGCCGCCGCGCTGGAGGCGGCCGGCGTCGGCCCGGGCAGCACGGTGGCCTGCTACCTCTACAACGGCGCTCCGTACCTGGAGACCGTCTTCGCGGCGTTCAAGATCGGCGCCATCCCGGTCAACGCCAACTATCGCTACACCGCCGACGAGCTCTCGTCCCTGCTCGACGACGCCGACTCCACCGCCCTCGTCTTCAGCGGGGAACTGGCGGGCAACGTCGCGCACGCGGCGACGAACGTCCCCACCCTGAAGCTGCTGGTGCGCGTCGGTGACGCGCCGGACGACGAGCCCGGTCCCGCGGCGCCCGACTACGAGCAGCTCCTGGCGACGACCGATCCGCGGCCGAACACTCCGCGCCCCGGCTCCGACCAGCTGTTCATGTACACGGGCGGCACCACCGGCAGGCCCAAGGGCGTCATCTGGCAGCACGCGGACCTGCTCCACAGCCTGGCCGTACCCATCTTCCGGCCGCTCGGCCTGGCCGGGCTCCCCCGCTCGCTGGACGAGGCGATCGAGGTCGCGGTCGCGGCCCACGACGACGACGCCGCACCCGCGATCATGCCCGTGGTGCCGCTCATGCACGGGACGGGCTTCTTCAACACCCTGGGCGCGCTGCTCGTGGGTGGCCGAGCGATCACCACGCGCCCCGGCCGGCTCGACCCCCGACACGTCTGGGAGGTCGCCGCGGCCCAGCGGGCCGGCACCGTCATCGTCGCGGGCAACGCGGTCTGCCGGCCGCTCGTCGACGAGCTGATCCGGGCGGAGAAGGCCGGGAGCCCCCACGACCTGTCCTCGTTGCGTGCCGTCCTGAGCTCCGGGACGGCCCTGAGCGACCGGCTCAAGCAGGCCCTGCACGAGCGCGCCCGGATCACGATCACCGACGCGATCGCCTCGAGCGAGGGCGGCCCGTTCGCCTTCGCGGTGACCACATCCGTCGACGACCTCCCCGCGCGGTTCTTCCCCGTGCCGGCGACCGAGGTCATCACGAACGACGACCGGATCCTGGAGCCGGGCGACCCCGAGACCGGGGTACTCGCCTACAGCGGGCCCATGCCCCTCGGTTACTACAAGGACAGCGCGAAGACCGACACGACCTTCCGCACGGTGGACGGCGTTCGCTACGCGATCCCGGGCGACCTCGCCCGGCTCGGGTCCGACGGCTCGATCAGCTTCCTCGGCCGTGGCTCCGGCGTGATCAACAGTGGCGGGGAGAAGGTCCACCCCCAGGAGGTCGAGAACGTCCTGCTCGCCCACCCGGATGTGATCGATGCCGTGGTCGTCGGAGCGCCCGACGAGACCTGGGGCGAGAGGGTGTCGGCCATCGTGGCCACGACGCGGGGATACCCGCGCTTCGAACTCGAGCTGCAGGACTGGGTCCGTACGTCCTTGGCCGGCTACAAGGTCCCGCGCACCATCGTGTTGGTCGACACGCTGCCACGCACCCCGACGGGAAAGCTCGAGATCGCCTGGGCGAGAGACGTCGTCAGCCGGAGGACGGACGGTCCCCGGGCCGCGGGCGCGGACGACAGCTCCCGCGGTACCGGGAGGCCGTGAGCGCTCCTGCTCCCGAGCGTGTGCCGGTACTTCGCCGGCCCCCGGGTCCGGTGGAGGCACCGGGTGCTCCGGGTCCGGGCCGATTCCGGAGTCGTCGGGGGTCCGGGGAGCAACCGGTTCCGACCGCGTGAGGGCACCGATGGCGGGGGCGGTCCCCGGGCAGCGGGTGGTGTCGCCGGTGGGCCCGAGGTAGGCGTGCGGCGTCGTCGGCGATCGCGAGGGCCTGCCGGTGGGTCGCCCAGGGGCGTTCGGGGGTGCGTTCGCGGAGGCGTTCGCCGCGACGGCGGCGTGATCCGAGTAGCGGGTTCGCGGCGATGAGTCGTTCGCCGGCGGCCTCGGGGAGCAGCATCGACAGCAGCTCCCGATGGTGGCGACGGTCGAGGCCGCGTAGCCGTCGGCGCGTGGCTGCACATGATCGTCCAAGGATCACAGCAACCAGAGACCCTGCAGGTCGGACACAGAAAAGGCGGCACCACCCGAAGGTGATACCGCCTCGTTCCGACCGTCGGGACGACAGGATTTGAACCTGCGACCCCTTGACCCCCAGTCAAGTGCGCTACCAAGCTGCGCCACGTCCCGGCCACCCCTCGCGGGGCACGTGGAACCTTACCGTACCCACGGCAGCATCCCACCGGGGGTGTCGTCCGTGGCGTCGACGCTGCGCACGAGCGCGACGGCCTCCAGCTGCGACCCGACGTCGAGCTTCGCGAGCACCGCCCTGACCTGCGTGCGGACCGTCGGGAGCGACACGACGAAGTGCTCGGCGATGGCGTGCGCCCGCACCCCGCCGGCGAGCAGTTCGAGGACCTCCCGCTCGCGGCGGGTCAGGGTCGCGATGCGTTCGCGGACGGCACGCTGACGGCGGTCCCACTCGACGTAGCGCTGCACGAGCTCGTCGCGGTGGGTGGCGTGCAACAGCGACCGCCCGACGCGGGCCTCCCGGATCGCGACGACCAGTGCGGGCATCGAGGCCGTCTTTGACACCCAGGTGAAGCCGCCCTGGTGCAGGGCCGCGCCGATCCGGGTGGGGCTGGAGCTGCCCGAGAGGACGAGGACCCGCCATCCCTGGGCGCGCAGCCCCGGGATGAGCGGGATGGTGTCGATCCGGCGGCCCTCGGCGTCGCGCCCGAGGTCCAGGTCGAGGACCAGCAGTCCGGGCTCGACCCCGGCGACGGCGCGGTGCACGTCGACGTGCGAGTGCGCGGGGCGGAACGAGGCCGGTTCGCCCTCCGCGCGCAGGGCCAGCGCCAGCGACGACCCGACGAGCTCGTGGTCGTCGATGATCAGCACCGTCGCGAGCGGTGCGACCGTCTCCGGCCGGGGGTGTGACACCCGCCCGCCCCCCACTCGGGCGGGTGTCACGTCAGGGCTCCCAGCGTGAGCAGGCCACGCCCCAGGAGCGCGGTCCGGCGGTCGAGCGCCGCGACCTCGTTCTCGTACTCCATCGGCCGGGAGCGGAGCTCCCACAGCTCGAGGGCCTGCCGCCAGGCGACGTCGCGCGCCAGCACCACCGGCACGTCGGCGACGCAGCCGAGCAGCTGCTCGGACAGCGAGGTCTCGCCGGGGTCGTTCCGGTCGAAGCCGTCGAGCAGGCGGACCATGTGCAGCGAGAACACGTCGTTCACGGCCCGGTAGTCGGCCCGCTCGGCCGGGCCGGGTGTACTGCGCCCGAGGACCGTGCAGGTACGCACGACCGCGGGCGCCAGATCGAAGTTGACGTGCGCGTTCACCCCGACCACCGCGTACTCCACCGGGGAGATCCGCTCGTGGTGACGGCGTTCCAGCAGCACCCCCCAGGACCGCGGCGGGGTCCCCCCGGTCGCCTCGGCGTACAGGGCCCGGAAGTAGCGGCGGGCGAACTCGACGTCGAGCCGGACCAGGAAGTCCCGGTCGGCGAACAGGTCGTCGTCGAGCTGGTCCCGGATGCCGCGGGTGATGCGCAGGTAGAGCCGGTTGAACGAGGCGACGCCGTCACCGGGGCCGTACTCGCACTCGAGGATCTCCTGGAGGTGCTCCAGGTGCGCGACGACACCGTCGATCGTCTCCGGTGGCGTCGCGAGCAGCGCTCCGACGCGCGCCCGGCCCGCCGGGGCCGTGCCCTCGCCGGAGGGCGTCTCGATGGTGGCCGTCATCGCCTGCCTCCGTGTCGCTCGATCCGGTGATCAGCCTGGTCGAACGTGCCCGGCGAAGGTATAGGGCGAATGACCTAGATGTCGGTGCGGTGCTCGCGGAGGACGGCCGCGGCGCTGGTGCGGTTGGTGACGTCGAGCTTGGCGAAGACCGAGGCGAGGTGGGCGCCGACCGTCTTCGGGGTGATGAACAGCCGGGCCGCGATCTGCTTGTTGGTGGCGCCGTCGGCGAGGACCTCCAGCACCTCCCGCTCCCGGTCGGTGAGCCGGGCCAGCGGACCGTCCACGGCGACCGGGGCACGACCGTCCGTCGCGACCGCGGCGAGCTCGGGCACCTCGATCCGGGCCCGCTGGGCGACCTCGGCGATCTCGCTGAGCAGTGGACCGGCCCGCAGGCCCGCGGCGAGCCGGGCGGCGCGGCGCAGGTCCGCGGTGCCGTCCTCGGTGCGGCGGCCCGCCAGCAGCGCCTCGGCGCTGCGCAGCCGGGCGTAGGAGCCCGGGTAGGGCTGGCCGAGGCCGTCCAGCAGGTCGGCGACGCCTCGCCAGGTGCCCGGGTCGGACCCCGCGGTGGTCCGGGCGTCCTCGGCGGAGCACATGGCCTCGTAGCTCGCGATGACCCCGCGCAGCGCGGGGGCGGAGCGGTCCCCGCGGTCGAGGAGGTCGCGCCGGTGGCGGCGCAGCCGTCGCAGTCCGCTGGCGTCGGGGGGACGTCCGGCGAGGACGGCCTGGGCGTGCGCGCGGGCACCGTGCCAGAGCAGCGGAGCGACCGCGAAGACGTCGTCGATGCCGGACTCGACGACGTCGAGCCCCTTCCCGACGTGGGCGAACGCCAGCTCCGGGTTGCCCCGCCACATCTCCAGCCCGGCGCGCAGGATCAGCAGCGGCAACCGCTGCTTGGGCAGGCCCGTCGATCCGGCGATCAGCTCGGCCGCGGTGAGGTCGACATCGGAGCCGTCGAGGTCGCCACGGCCCATCCGCAGCCGGGCGCGGGCCAGGCGCAGCTCCAGCATCTGCGCCCCGGACGGGCCGGCCGACCATGCCGTCGCCACCTCCCGTTCGGCCTCGTCCCAGGCACCGGCGCGGAACAGCCCGTTCGCCGCCACCACCCGCAGCGACACCGACGAGGTCCGGCCCAGCCCCAGCCCGGCCATCCGCTCGGCTCCCGCCCGGGCCGCGGCGACGCCGTCGTCGAGGGCGTTGAGCGGGCCGGTCAGCAGCTCCGCGCGCCGGGCCAGGCACTCCCCCAGCGTCTCCGGGTCGCCGTCGGCCTCGGCGACGGCGACGGCCTCGGTCAGCGCGTCGAGTCCGGCGGCGCCGTCGCGGGAGTGCGCGGCACCGAACCCGAGCGTCGCCAGTACCGACGCCAGTGCCCGCGGCTCCCCCACCCGGCGTGCCGCGACCAGCGCGTCCTCGGCGACGGCGCGGGCACCGGCGTAGTCGGCCCGGTCGAGCAGCGCGGCCGCGTAACCGGCGAGGACCTCGGCGCGGGCGGCGACGGCGGTGTCGGCCGGATCGTCGCCGGCGGGCAGGGTGGCGACGGCGCGCCGGTAGGCCTCCTCGGCCTCGGCCAGCTGGCCCGCCGCGCCGAGGTAGCGCCCGAGCCGGGAGCGCAGCACCGCCTGTGCGGTGCCGGGGGGCGCGTCGGGCTCGCCGAGCCGTTCGGAGAGCAGCGCCACGGCCGAGTCGTGGTCGCCCGCCAGGGCCGCCGCGGACGCGGCGTGCTCCAGGTAGCGGCTGCGGTCGCGGACGGCGTCGGGGACCGGCAGCGTCGCCGCGCGCAGCCAGTGCCGGTGCGCCTCGGCGTAGCCGCGCAGCCGTTCGGCCTCCTGCGCCGCGTCGAGGGTCGCCTCCAGCGCCTCGTCCGGGCGCCCGGCGAGCTGCCAGTGGTGGGCGAGGCGGGCCGCCGACCCGGGGACGCGGTGACCGCCGTGCAGCGCGGTGGCGTAGCGGCCGTGCAGCTCGACCCGCTCGGCGGGGAGCAGGTCCGCGGAGACGACCTCGGTCATCAGGCCGTGCCGCAGCGTGTAGCCGTCGGCACCGGCGACGACCACGAAACCGGCGTCGGCCGCCTCCCGCACGGCCGCGGCCAGCTCCGGCCCGTCGACGTCGACGACGGCGGCCAGCAGCGTGTGCTCGACCTCCCCGACCCCGGCCGCCACGGCCCGCACGACCTCCACCGCCCCCGTCGACAGCCCGGCGGCGCCCGCCCGCACCAGCTCGCGGACGGTCTGCGGCACGCCCCGCGGGTCCCCGTCGAGCACGGCACGGACGGTCTCGCGGGCCAGGAACACGTTCCCGCCGGAGTGCCGCCACACCAGGTCCTCGACGTCGTGGCGCCCCGGTGCCCACTGCGCGACCAGCTCGGCCAGCTCGTGCCGGGGCAGCGGCTCCACCCGGGCGAAGCGCACGCCGCGGTGGCGGCGCAGCTCCCCGGTGAGCCCGAGCAGGTCGATCGGGACGCCACCGGCCGGGTCGTCGCGGTAGGTGCCGACCAGCAGCACCGGCGACGACGACAGCGCCGCCAGCAGGTAGGCGAACAGGTCGCGGGTGGAGCGGTCGGCGCGGTGCAGGTCGTCGACGACGAGCACCACCGGTGCCCGGCGGGCCGCCCGCTCGACGACGGCGGCCAGCTCGCCGAGCATCTCGACCCGCCCGGCCGGCCCGTCGGCGCGGTCCAGCCGGGACAGCGCGGCCGCGCACTCCCGGCCCAGCGCGCCGCGGGTGCGGGACTGCTCGCGCAGCGCCGACACGACGGGCCAGAACGGCGGGGCGTCGGCGATGTCCAGCGCGCGGCCGGACAGCACGACCGCGCCGCCGCTCGTCGCGGTGCGGCCGAACTCCGACACCAGCCGGGTCTTGCCGACCCCCGCGTCGCCGCCGAGGAGCACGGCCGAGGCCCCGCCGGCGACGGCGTCACGCAGCGCGTCGGCGAGCAGGTCCAGCTCCGCGACTCGGCCGTGGAACACCTCGGCCGGGGTCTCCCTCACGCCCGGCCACGATAGTGACGGTGTCGTCACCGTTCCAGGGGTCCCGCGGCGACGGTGCGCCGGGCGAGCAGGATCGACAGCCAGGCGTGGACGCGGGCGTCGGGCTCGCAGCCCCGGCCGTCCCACGGGTGCAGCAGATCGGCGTACCAGGAGGCCTCGGTGCGGGCGTCGTCGACGAGTTCGTCGCCGCCGCACAGGGCCAGCGCCAGCTCGCAGGCGGCGCGCACTCGCCACACCCAGAGCCGCTCGAACACCGTCACCTCGACACCGTCACGTCCGGGCACTCGTCGGGGCACCGCCGGTGGTTACAGGCGCGGCGTCACGATCCGGCGACCTCGACCACGACCTTGCCGACGGCCCCGCCGGACCGCAGGTGCGCGACGGCGCCGGGGGCGTCGTCCAGGGACACGACCCGGTCGACGGTGGCGCGCACCCGGCCGTCGCCGACCAGGCCGAGGACCGGCGTCAGCGCGGCGGCGACGGCCGCCCGCTCGTCGGCGCTGCGGACGCTGAAGGTGGTGCCGATCAGGCGGAGCCTGCGGAAGGACAGGGTGTTGAGGTCCAGCGTCGCCGACGGGCCGGCGAGCCGGCCGATCTGCACGACGGTCCCGCCGATCCGCACGGCGGGCAGGGCCGCGGCCAGGTGGTCGCCGCCGACGAGGTCCAGCACGACGTCGACGGGCCCGTCGAGGTCGCCCAGCGCGTCGACCCCGACGAGCGGGACCGCCCCCGCGTCGACGAGCGCGGCGCGCTTGGCGGGCGAGGTCGTCGTCGCGAGGACCGGTGCGGCCCCCAGCGCGGCGGCGAGCCGGATCGCGACCTGCCCGACCCCCGTACTGCCGCCGAGCACCAGCACGGCGCCGCCGTCGGCGCCGAACCCGGCCTGGGTGACCAGCGCGTCGTGCGCGGTCTCCAGCGCGACCGGCAGCGCGGCGGCGTCGGTCCAGGACAGGCCGGACGGGACCGGCAGGGCGCGGCGGGCGTCGACGACGGCGTACTCGGCGAACGCGGCGGGCGCGGACGCGAACACCCGGTCCCCCGGCCCGCGGCCCGGGGCACCGGTGACGCCCGGACCGGCGTCGACGACCTCACCGGCGAGCTCCATGCCCGCGGTGAACGAGCCGTCGTCGTCGGCGTGCGGGACGGGATAGCCGCCGCCCAGCGCGAGCAGGTCGGCCCGGTTCACCCCGGCCGCCCGGACCCGCACGAGCAGCTCCCCCGGGCCCGGGACCGGGGTGTCGATCTCGTCGACCTCCCAGGTCCGGGCACCGGGACGGCCGCGCAGGGCCCGCATCACTTCTTCCGGGAGCGCTTCTCGCGGACCCGGACCGAGACGCGGATCGGCGTGCCGCCGAACCCGAACTCCTCGCGCAGCCGGCGTTCGACGAAGCGCCGGTAGCCCGCCTCGAGGAACCCGCTGGTGAACAGCACGAACGTCGGCGGGCGGGTCTGCGCCTGCGTCGCGAACATGATCTTCGGCTGCTTGCCGCCGCGGACCGGCGGCGGGGTCGCGGCGACGAGGTCGTTGAGCCACTGGTTGAGCCGCCCGGTCGGCACCCGGGTGTCCCAGGACTCCAGCGCGCGGTTCAGCGCGGGCGCGATCCGCTGGGTCGACCGCCCGGTCAGCGCGGAGACGTTGACCCGCTCCGCCCAGCGCACGCTGATCAGGTCGCGCTCCAGCTCACGGGTGAGCTGGTGGCGGCGCTCCTCGTCGACCTTGTCCCACTTGTTGAACAGGATGACCAGGGCGCGCCCGGACTCCACCACCATCGTCAGGACCCGCTGGTCCTGCTCGGCGATCGGCTCGGAGGCGTCGATCAGCACCAGCGCGACCTCGGCGGACTCGATCGCGGAGCTCGTCCGGAGCGAGGCGTAGTACTCCATGCCCGAGGCCATCTTGACCCGCTTGCGCAGGCCGGCGGTGTCGACGAAGCGGAACACCTGACCGTCGAGCTCGACCAGGGAGTCGACCGGGTCGACGGTGGTGCCCGCGACGTCGTGGACGACCGACCGCTCCTCGCCCGCCAGCTTGTTCAGCAGGCTGGACTTGCCGACGTTCGGCTTGCCGACGAGCGCGACGCGGCGCGGACCGCCCCCGGAGGCGCCGAAATCGTCGCGCGGGGTCTCGGGGAGGATCTCCAGGATCGCGTCGAGCAGGTCACCGGAGCCGCGGCCGTGCAGGCCGGACACCGGGTGCGGCTCGCCGAGCCCGAGCCGCCACAGGTCGGCGGTGTCGGAGGTGAGCCGGTCGTCGTCGACCTTGGTGGCGCACAGCATCACCGGCACGTCGGCGCGGCGCAGGACCCGCGCGACGGCCTGGTCGGTCGCGGTGGCGCCGACCGAGGCGTCGACGACGAGCAGCACGGCGTCGGCGAGGCGCATCGCGGTCTCGGCCTGCTTCGCGACGAACCCCTGCAGGCCGGCGGCGTCGGGCTCCCAGCCACCGGTGTCCATCAGCTTGAACCGGCGGCCGTTCCACAGCGCGTCGTAGACGACGCGGTCGCGGGTCACACCCGGCACGTCCTGCACGACCGCCTCGCGACGGCCCAGCATGCGGTTGACCAGGGTCGACTTGCCGACGTTCGGGCGGCCGACGACGGCCAGGGTCGGGGTCGCCAGCATCTCGTCGGGGTCGATCCCCGCGGTGACGACGCCCTCCTCGTCGACGGCCACGAACTCCGTCGGGTCCAGCCCGAGCCGGTCCATCTCGGCCCGGTCGGCCGCGTCACCGATCTCGACGCCGCTGCGGTACGCCCCGCCGAGGCTCGTTCCGCGTTCGCTGCTCTCGCTCACTGCTCTCTCACGTCCCCGGCCGCGTCGGGCCGTGTCACTTGCCTGTGTTCGTTGTCCAGTTCGCGGACCAGTGTCCGCAGGGCCTCCGTGACCTCGGTGGTCGCGGCGGCCAGGCCGTTCCGTCCCGGCGCCGTCGGCGCCGGCAGCGGGTCGCCGACCAGCACGTCCACCCGGGGGCGGAGGCGGCGGGCCGCACCCGCCGGGCGGTGCGTACCGCGCACCGCCACCGGCAGCAGCGGCGCCGATGCCGAGCGGGCCAGCCAGGCCGCGCCCTGCCGGGCACTGCCGATGTCGCTGCCGACCTCGCCGGTGCCGCGGGTGCCCTCCGGGAAGACGGCGACCATGCCGCCGTCGCGCAGGACCTCCAGCAGGGTCGTCAGCGGCCGCCGGTCGACGACGTCACGCCGGACCGGCACCTGTCCCAGCCACCGCAGCAGTGTCCCCACGATCCCGGAGAACATCTCCGCCTTCACCAGGAACACCACGCGGCGCCCGAACATGCCGAAGAGCAGAGGCCCGTCGACGAACGCGCTGTGGTTCGCGACGAGCACCACCGGACCGGTCGCCGGGATCCGCTCCCGGTGCCGGATCCGCACCCGGAAGAACGGGACCCACAGCCAGGTGCCGATCCAGCGGCCGAGGTCGTGCAGCCACCCGAGAGCGTCCTCCGGCAGCGCACGCGCCCGGCTCACCCGTCCAGCCCCCGCGCGGACACGAGCTCGCGCAGCTTCGCCAGCACCGCGTCCGCCGACAGGTGGTCGGTGTCGAGCACCAGCGCGTCGGCCGCCGCGTAGAGCGGGGAGACCCGGCGCGACGAGTCGAGCCGGTCCCGGCGTTCGACGTCGGCGAGGGTGACGTGCAGGTCGGCCTTGCGGCCCGCCTTCTCGTCCTGCCGCCCGCGCCGCGCCGCGCGGACCTCCGGCGACGCCGTCAGGTAGACCTTGAGGGGCGCGTCCGGCACCACGACGGTACCGATGTCGCGTCCCTCGACGACCATCCCGCCGTTGCCCTCGACCGCCGCGCGGATCAGGGCGTGCTGGCGGGCGACCATCTCGGCCCGGACCTGCGGCACCGCGGAGACGGCCGAGACGAACCCGGTCACCTCGGGGCCGCGGATCGGGCCGGAGACGTCCTCGCCGTCCAGGGTGATCGTCGGGGCGACCGGGTCGGTGCCCGACTCCAGACGGGCCCCGATCGCGGCGCGGGCGATCTCGTCCTCCGCCGCACCCTCGCCCAGGCCGGCGCGCAGCGCGGCCAGCGTCGCGGCGCGGTACATGGCCCCGGTGTCCAGATAGGCCGCCGAGCAGGCCTGCGCCAGCCGTCGGGAGACGGTCGACTTGCCCGTCCCGGACGGACCGTCCATCGCGACGACGCCCCGCAAGGCCACCTTGTTCCCCCACCGTGTTCGAGTTGCTGCGTCCGGCATTGTCGCCGGTCGGCCCCCGCCACGACGGGGCGGGGTGTCCTACTGGGGCAGATCGGTGCGCAGCGCCCGCGCCCCGTGCAGGTAGACGTGCCGCATCGCCGAGCGCGGCTTCGGGGTGTCGACGTGGGCGAGCAGCCGCAGCACCCGCGGCAGCGCGCCGGGCACCGACATCTCGGTGGCGCACATCAGCGGCACGTCGGTCAGCCCGAGCAGCCGTGCCGCGTACGCCGGGAACTCGGCGGTGAGGTCCGGGGTGGCGGTGAACCAGATCGAGATGATGTCGTCGGACACCAGCTCGTTGCGCTCCAGCACCGCGGTGACCAGCTCGGCGGAGCGGTCGAGGATCTGCCCCCGGTCGTCGGCGTCGACCTGGGTCGCGCCCCGCAGGGCCCGCACGGCCATCAGAGACCCACCGCCTTGTACAGGGAGCCCACCTCGACGCGGTCGAGGGGACGCAGCTTGCCGGGACGCTGGTTGCCCAGGGCCACGGTCCCCACGTGGGTCCGGACCAGGCGCTGCACCGGGTGGCCGACCTCGGCGAGCATCCGCCGCACGATGTGCTTGCGGCCCTCGTGCAGGACCAGCTGCACGGTGGCCCGGCCGGGGACGGCGTCGACGAGCTTGAACGAGTCGACACGGGCGATGCCGTCGTCCAGCTCGATGCCGTCGCGCAGGCGTCGCCCGAGGTCGCGGGCGATCTTGCCCTCGATCTCGGCGAGGTAGGTCTTGGGCACCTCGTAGGACGGGTGCATCAGCCGGTGGCCGAGCTCGCCGTCGTTGGTGAGCAGCAGCAGCCCCTCGGTCTCGGCGTCGAGCCGGCCGACGTGGAACAGCCGCTGCGCGGTGTTCATGATCTCGACGCGGTCGGCGAGCAGGTCACCGACGCAGGGCCGGCCCATGTCGTCGGACATCGTGGAGTGCAGCCCGAACGGCTTGTTCAGCGCCAGGTAGACCTGGTCGTCACGCAGGGTGACCCGGGCGCCGTCGACGTGGACGACCGCGGTGTCCGGGTCGATCCGGCGGCCCTGCTCGCGGACGGTCTCGCCGTCGACCTGCACGCGTCCCTGCGCGATGAGGTCCTCGGCCGCGCGCCGGGAGGCGACGCCCGCGCGGGCCAGCACCTTCTGGAGCCGGACGCCGTCGGGGTCGTGTGTGTTGCTCATGGTGCCTAGCTTTCCAGGTCGTCGATCGCGTCGATGTCGGGCAGCAGCGGTGCCAGCGGGGGCAGCTCGGCCACGGAGGAGATCCCGAGCCGTTCGAGGAACAGCTCGGTCGTCCGGAACAGTGTCCCCCCTGTGTGTTCCTCGGTGCCGGCCTCCTCCACCAGTCCACGGGTGAGCAGGGTGCGGAGCACGCCGTCGCAGTTGACGCCGCGGACCGCGGACACCCGTGCACGGGTGACCGGCTGCCGGTAGGCGACGACCGCGAGGGTCTCCAGCGCGGCCCGGGTCAGCCGGGCGCGCTGGCCGTCCATCAGCATCTTCTCGACGTAGGGGGCGTAGCGGTCGCGGGTGTAGAACCGCCAGCCCTCCCCTGCGCGGCGCAGGTCGATGCCGCGCCGGTCGGCGGTGTAGGCCAGCGACATCCGGTGCAGCGTCTGCCGGATCCGCGACGGCGTCTGGTGCAGCGCCGTGGCCAGGGACGGCTCGTCGACGGGGGCGTCGACGACGAGCAGCAGCGCCTCCAGGGCGTGCTCGAGCTCGGTGTCGTCGGCGAGCTCGTGGAACTCGGGCTCCTCGGGTTCCGGCTCGTCCCGGGTTCCGGGTTCCTCGGTTCCAGGTTCCTCGGTTCCGGGGTCCGCTGTTCGCGGGCCCTCGGCTCCGTGGGCTGTGTTCTCCGGCCCGGCTGCGTTGGCCGGCCCGGCCGCGTTGGCCGGCCCGGCCGCGGCGCCGGTCGCGGTCCCGGCTGCCGGGACAACCGTTGTGTCACCGGGCCCCGCCGCGGGGTGCTCGGTCGCCGGGGCGACGTGGCCGGACTCGCGCCCGCCGGGGCGCCCAGACCAGTCGCCGTCGGCGTCGAGGGTTGCGAATGCGTCGTCGCGAGCACCGTTTCGCAGCGCTCGATGGTCCGCCGACGTGTCGGAGGCGGTGGCATCGCCGACGGTGGGGTCTCCGAACCCATCGAGATGCACGTTTCCGCCCTCGGCAGGGCCGGAACGTGCGTCTCGATCGCCCGGACGGGGCGTCACAGGTGTGGCGGTGGCGGGCTCGGGCTGCTCCGAGGTGTGCGCCCCGGCCGCCCCGGTGGCGGCGCCGGCATCTGTGTGATGTGCCCCGGCTCGATCAACAGCGACGCCGTCGGCAGCCGCGCGATCGGCGACGACGCCATCTGCCACGGCGCCATCGCTGTCGGCCGACGGATCCACGTCGTCGGCGGGCTCCGCGGTGCGGGCGAGCTCGGCGTCGGCAGTGGTCGCGTCCTCGTCGGCGGCGTCGGCCGTGGCCTCCGGCTCCGGGGCGGCTCGCTCGTCCGCGCCCGGCGCGACCTGCGGCGACGCGGTGGCGTGCGGGCTGCGCGGCACCGTGCGGCCGATCAGGCGCAGCAGCTCGGACGGGTCCTCCGGGTCGTCGGAGCCCGGCCGGTCGTCCGGCTCAGTCACCGGTGGTTCCGGTCCTCTCGTCGTCGGGGTCGGGATGGAGCACGTGCAGACCGTCGAGGTCGACGTCCGGGTCGTCCAGGTCCGTATCCGGATCGTCCGGGTCCGCGTCCCGAGCATCCGGGTCCGCTCCGGAACCGGAGTCCGCATCGGGATCGGAGTCCGGGTCGGAGTCGGCGGCGGGGTCAGGGGCGGAGCCCGGGGCGGACGCGACCGACTCGTCGACGCGGTTCCTCTTCCGGCGGCGCCGGTTGCGCGCCCGCACCGCCTCCTCGGCGGCCGCGGCCTCGTCCTCCAGCGCGGCGGCGTAGGCGACCGGGTCGTCCTCGCGGTTCGCGGTCCAGGTGACCGTCAGGTCGGCGAACGCCTCCGGCTGCTCCAGGGCGACCGAGCGCTCCCGGTACAGCTCCAGCAGCGCCATGAACCGGGCGATGACCTCCAGCGTCGCGACGCAGTCGGCGGTCAGGTCGGCGAAGGTGGCCGTCCCGGCGAGCGCGAGCCGCTCCCGCAGGATCGCCGCGTGCTCGGGCACCGACACGTGCACCGCGTGCAGGTGGTCGACGCCGACCTCGTCGGGCGGGCGGGGCCGGAACACCGCGGCGGCGAGCTCGGCGAAGGCCTGCGCGTCGACGCCGAGCAGCACCTCGGGCAGGAGCTCGGCGTAGCGGTCCTCGATCGCGACCGAGCGCGGGAAGCGGCGCATCGCGCCGTTCTCGAGCTCGACGAACAGCGCCGCGGCCTCCTTGTAGGCGCGGTACTGCAGCAGCCGGGCGAACAGCAGGTCACGGGCCTCGAGCAGGGCGAGGTCGTCCTCGTCGTCGACCTCGGCGCCGGGCACGAGCCGCGCGGCCTTCAGGTCGAGCAGGGTCGCCGCGACGACCAGGAACTCGGTGATCTCGTCGAGGTCGGCGTCGTCGCCGAGGTCGGTGAGATGGGCGATGAAGTCGTCGGTGACCTTGTGCAGGGCCATCTCGGTGAGGTCTAGCTCGTGCTTGCCGATCAGCTGCAGCAGCAGGTCGAACGGACCCTCGAAGTTGTACAGCCGGACGGTGAAACGCCGGGTCCGCGGCGCGGCGACGTCGTTGTCGTCGAGACCGTCGCCCAGACCTTCGGGAGCACCGTCGGCGAGCAGTGTCACCGGGCGATGACCTCGCGGGCGAGCATCCGGTACGCCTCCGCGGCGTACGACGTGGGTGCCCACGTCGTGATCGGCTCACCGGCGACCGTGGTCTCCGGGAACTTGATCGTCCGGTTGATGACGGCGTCGAACACCTTGTCCCCGAACGCCTCCACCACGCGGTCGTGGACCTCCCGGGTGTGCAGCGTGCGGGTGTCGAACATCGTGGGGAGCACGCCGAGCAGGCGCAGGTCCGGGTTGAGCCGCTCGGTCACCTTGTCGATGGTGTCCATCAGCAGTGCCACGCCGCGCAGCGAGAAGAACTCGCACGCCAGCGGGATGAGGACCTCGTCGGCGCAGGCGAGCGCGTTGATCGTGAGCAGGCCCAGCGACGGCTGGCAGTCGATGAGGACGATGTCGTAGTCGGGCAGGAACCGCTTGAGGGCACGGCCGAGTGCCTGCTCCCGGCCGACCTCGGTGACGAGCTGGACCTCGGCCGCCGACAGGTCGATGTTCGACGGCAGCAGGTCCAGGTTCTCGACGCCGGTGTCCTGGAGCACCTCGTCGGCCTCGACGCCGCGTTCCATCAGCAGGTTGTAGACGGTGGACTCGAGCTGGTGGGGCTGCACGCCGAGGCCCACCGACAGCGCGCCCTGCGGGTCGAAGTCGACGAGCAGGACCCTGCGGCCGTACTCGGCGAGCGCGGCCCCGAGGTTGATCGTCGACGTCGTCTTCCCGACGCCGCCCTTCTGGTTCGCCACCGCGATCACGCGGGCCGGGCCGTGCACCGACAGCGGTGCGGGCTCGGGAGCGCGCGCGCTGGTGGTCTGGGTGCCTCGCCCGTGATCCGGCGCCGGCTCGTCGCTCGGGTCGTCGAGCCTGCCCTGGGCCTCCGGCCGCGTCGGGTTCATGCGGTCTCCGGTCTCGTCGCGGGTACCGTGCCGGGTCTCGGGTCCCGGTCAGGGCCTGAGACCGCACTGCAGGAGATGTCCCCACGTGCGGCGACGTCCCCGTCGGGCCACGTCGCGGTATGGATTTCCAGGTCACCCTACCTGCGGGCGGGCGCCGTCCGGCCGACGGTGCGCCCCGGCGTGTCGCGCCTCAGCGGGCGGGCAGGACCGAGACCCCGCCCGCGCTGCTCTTCGCGGTGATCCGGTGGTCGGCACCGGGCTGGTCGGGGACGCCGACCTCGGTCGACCCGGCGGAGCTCTCGGCGGTCACCTCGTAGGCCGGACCGACCGGGACCCGGATCCCGACGCCGCCGGCGCTGGACTCCGCGGTCACGTCCGCGGCCGCCGCGGCGAAGGTCAGCTCGACCGTGCCGGCGCTGGACCTCGCCCGCACGTCGCCCGGTCCGGCACCGGTGGCGCTGACCTCGCCCGCCGACGACGTCAGGTCCAGCGCCCCGGTCAGTCCCTGGACCTCGATGCCGCCCGCACGCACGTCGACCAGCGCCGACGACGCGGCGGGCGCGGTCACCACGAGACCGGCCTGGCAGCGGTCGCTGCCCTGGTCCGGGCAGCGGACGGTGATCCGCAGGACGCCGCCGTCGACCTTCTGCTCGACCTGAGGGCGGGCCTCGCCGGTCCACCGCAGGTCCTGCTCGACCGACGCCTTCTCCCCCGCGACCAAGCGCAGCGCCCCGGCGTCGGAGTCGACCTCGACCCGGGTGACCGTCCCGTCGACGGGCTCGTTCACCGCCTCCTGCCGCTCCTGCCCGGCGGCGACACCACCGCATCCGGCCAGGAGGAGTCCGGCCGCCGCCAGTGTCGTCACCCGTGTCGCCCACGCTCCGTGCCGCATGGGTCCCGGAACGTAGTGCCCGCGCCCCTCAGCCGCGGGCGCGGGGGTGCGCGGTGGCGTAGACCTCGCGCAGCGTGTCGACGGTGACGTGGGTGTAGATCTGCGTGGTCGCGACGCTCGCGTGCCCGAGCAGCTCCTGCACCACCCGCACGTCGGCGCCGCCGGAGAGCAGGTGGGTGGCGAAGCAGTGCCGCAGGGTGTGCGGGGAGACCGCGGCGACGACGTCGCCGGGCAGCCCGGACGCCTCGGCGGCGGCGCGCAGCACGTGCCAGGCGCTCTGCCGGGACAGCCGGTTGCCGCGGGCGTTGAGCAGCAGCGCCGGGCTGCCCGTGCCCCGTCCGGCGAGGTCGGGCCGGGCCCGGACCCGGTAGGCGTCGACGGCGGCCAGCGCGGGACGCCCGACGGGCACGATCCGCTGCTTGTTCCCCTTGCCGTGCAGCAGGATCGTCCGCGCGTCCGGGTCCAGGTCGTCGAGGTCGGCGCCGACGACCTCGGAGATCCGGGCGCCGGTGGAGTACAACAGCTCCAGCAGGGCCCGGTCGCGCAGCCCGACCGGGCCGTCGGACACGCAGCCGGCGAGGAGCTGGTCGACCTGGTCGACCGACAGCGCGGACGGCAGCCGCGAGCCCAGTGCCGGCGGCGCCACACCGGCCGCGACGTCGGTCGGGGTGAGCCCCTCGTGCAGCGCGAACCGGTGCAGCCCGCGCACCGCGGCCAGCGCCCGCGCCGCCGAGGACGCGGCCAGCGGGCGCTCCCCCGTGCGCAGCGCCGTGACGAACGCGGCGACGTCGGCCTCGGCCACCTGGGTCAGCTCCGCGCGTCCCAGGTGGTCGAGGTGGTCGAGGTAGCGCCCGAGGTCGAGCCGGTAGGAGCGCAGGGTGTTCTGCGCCCGCCCCCGCTCGACGGCCAGGTGGTCCAGGTAGTCCTCGGCCACCCGGCGCACGGTCGGCACCGTCAGTCCCGCAGGGCCGGGACGACCTCGCGCTCGAACAGCTCGATGCCCGACCGGTCGTAGGCGGCCTCGGGGAAGTAGAAGATGCCGTAGCCCATGCCGACGGCCTGCAGCGCGGAGAGCTTCTCCACGATCTGCTCCGGGGTCCCGACACCGGGCATCCCGCGGAACGCACCCAGCGCGCCCTGGGCCTTCTCCGCACCGACGATCGGCTCCAGCCGGGCGACGAGCTGGGCGAGCCGCTCCTCCACCTCGGCCTCGGTGTGCCCGATCGCGACGTTGTAGTTGGCCGAGCGGACGATGGCGTCGTAGTCGGTGCCGACGTCGCGGCAGTGGTCGGCGAGCAGCGCCGACTTGTGCCGGAAGCCGTCGAGGGTGCCGTCGAAGTTGGTGTACTGCGCGTACTTCGCGGCGATCTTGAGGGTCACCTTCTCGCCGCCGCCGGCGATCCACAGCGGGATGCCGCCGTCCTGGAGCGGGCGGGGCGCGACGATGGCGTCGTCGACGGTGTAGTGCTTCCCGTGCAGGGTGGCCCGGCCCTCGCGCCAGGCCTGGGCGAAGATCTGCACGCCCTCGTCGAGCATGCCGAGCCGCTCGCCGGGCCGGGGGAAGCCGTAGCCGTAGGCGCGCCACTCGTGCTCGTACCAGCCGCCGCCGATGCCCATCTCGACGCGGCCCTTGGAGATGACGTCGGTGGTGGCGGCGACCTTCGCCAGGTACGCGGGGTTGCGGTAGGCCATGCAGGTGCACATCTGGCCCAGCCGCACCCGCTCGGTCGTCGCGGCGAAGGCGGCCATCAGGCTCCACGCCTCGTGGCAGGCCTCGTCGGTGGGCGCGGGGACGGTGTGGAAGTGGTCGTAGACCCAGACCGACTCCCAGACGTCGCCGCGGTCGGCGTGCTCGGCGAGGCCGCGCATCACGTCCCACTGGGCGGCGGGGTCGATGCCGACGAGGTCGAGACGCCAGCCCTGGGGCACGAAGAGTCCGAAACGCATGCGCCGAGCCTAGGACGGCCGCCGCGCGGCGGCCCGTAAGGGCAGTCTGCACAGTGGTCGGCCCCGGACCGGGCACATCGCCCCGTGACCGGGCTCTGACCTGCACCTACCGTTCTCGCAACCAGCCGAGAGGAGACCGAGATGAGCGGTGGGGTCGGTACGGACGACTACGCCCTGACCAGGGTTCCGGAGCACGCCCGGTACTCGTGGTGGAGCGTGGCGGTACAGCGGTTCGGGCAGGTGTCGGCCCTGAGCCAGTTCCTGCTCGGCTCGACACTCGGGTTCGGGATGGGGTTCTGGGACGCCTTCCTCGCCTTCACCCTCGGCGCGGTGATCCTGGAGCTGGTCTCGATCGGCGTCGGGATCATCGGCTGCAAGGAGGGCCTGAACACCTCGCTGCTGGCCCGCTGGACCGGATTCGGCCACGGCGGCAGCGCGCTGATCGGCGTCGCGATCGGGGTGAGCCTCGTCGGCTGGTTCGGCGTGCAGTCCGGGGTCTCGGCCGAGGGCCTGGTCACGCTGATCGGCGGGCTGCCGGTCTGGGCGTGGTCGCTGGTGTTCGGCCTGGTCGTCACCATGATCGTGCTGTGGGGCTTCGGCTCGATGCAGTGGGTCGCCTACATCACCGTGCCGGCCTTCCTGGTGCTGGTCGGCTGGTCGATCGGCAGCGCCCTGCTCGGCCACGACGTCGGCGCGCTCATGGCGAGCCCGCCGCCGGGTCCGTCGATCTCGCTGGTCGAGGGCACGACGCTGGTCGCGGGCGGCTTCATCGTCGGGGCGATCATCACCCCGGACATGACCCGGTTCAACCGGACCTCCGCCGACGTGGTCAAGCAGACCGTCGTCGGGTTCACCCTCGGCGAGTACGTGATCGGCATGTCCGGTGTGCTGCTGGCGCACGCCGTCCGCTCCGACGACATCATCACCATCGTCACGTCGTCGGTCGGCTGGGTGGGGACGCTGATCATCATCCTCGGCACCCTCAAGATCAACGACTGGAACCTCTACTCGTCCGGGCTGGGCGTGGTGAACTTCGCGGGAACCGTGCTCGGTCGCACCGTGAGCCGCCCGATGGTCACCCTCGCGCTCGGCGTGGTCGGCTCGCTGCTGGCCGCGGGCGGCATCCTCGACCTGTTCACCGGGTTCCTGTCGGTGCTGGGCGTGGTGTTCCCGCCGATCGCCGGGATCATGGTCGCCGAGTACTTCGTGGTGAAGCGCTGGCGCGGTGACCTGGAGGCGGCGCGGGCCACCGGTGCGCTGCCCGCCACGTCACCGACCTGGGTCCCGGCGACGCTGGCCGTCTGGGCCGCGTCGGCCCTGCTCGGCGGTCTCGTCGACGCAGGCCTGCCCAGCGTGAACTCGATCGTGGCGGCCTTCGTGCTCTACGTCGTCGCCGGACGGCTCGGGCTGC
Source organism: Pseudonocardia sp. DR1-2 (assembly GCF_023717215.1). Classification (NCBI taxonomy): domain Bacteria; kingdom Bacillati; phylum Actinomycetota; class Actinomycetes; order Pseudonocardiales; family Pseudonocardiaceae; genus Pseudonocardia; species Pseudonocardia sp. DR1-2. The sequence continues at coordinate 130,585 of NZ_JAMQOF010000012.1, forward strand.
TCCGCGGGATCGGCGTCAGCCGCACCGAGGCGCCGGACCGGGCCGCGGCCCCCGCCGTCACGTCCTGACCCGCACTCCGCGCCGCCCGCCCGTGACGTCACGGGCGGGCGGCGCGGCACCACCGAAGGAGCACTCCATGCGCATCGGCATCGACGTCGGCGGCACCAACACCGACGCCGTCCTGCTCGACGACGCCCCGTCCGGCGGCGTCCGGGTGCTGGCCGCCGTCAAGTCCGCGACCACCGACGACGTCACCTCCGGCATCGTCGGCGCGCTCACCGGGCTGCAGGCCGACCACCCGTTCTCCCCCGCCGACGTCGACGCCGTGATGATCGGGACGACGCACTTCGTCAACGCGCTGGTCGAGGCCCGTCGGCTCGCCCCCACCGCGGCGCTGCGCCTGGGCCTGCCCGCCACCGCGGCACTGCCGCCGATGGTCGACTGGCCGCAGCGGCTGGTCGACGCGATCGCCGGGCGCGGCTACCTCGCCCACGGCGGCCACGAGTTCGACGGCCGCCGCATCTCCCCGCTCGACCCGGACGAGCTGCGCCGCCACGCCGCGGACATGGCCGCCCACGGCGTCCGCTCGGTCGCGATCTCCTCGGTGTTCTCCCCGGTGACCAGCGAGTGCGAGCTGGCCGCCGCGGAGATCATCGCCGAGGAGCTGGGCCCGGACGTGCCGATCTCGCTGTCCCACGAGATCGGCCGGGTCGGGCTGCTGGAGCGGGAGAACGCGACGATCGTCAACGCCGCGCTGCGCGAACTCGCCGCGCACATCGTCGACGCGCTCGCCGGGGCGGTGCAGGGCCAGGGCATCACCGCGCCGCTGTACCTGTCGCAGAACGACGGCACCCTGATGGACGTCGGCTACACCCGTCGCTACCCGGTGGCGACGTTCGCCTCCGGCCCGACGAACTCGATGCGCGGCGCCGCCGTGCTGTCCGGGCTGGGCACCTGCGCGGTCGTCGACGTCGGTGGCACCACCTCCGACGTCGGCGTGCTCACCGCGGGCTTCCCGCGCGAGGCCGCCGTCGAGGTCAGCGTGGCCGGGGTGCGCACCAACTTCCGGATGCCCGACGTGCTCAGCGTCGGTATCGGCGGCGGCTCCCTCGTCCGCACCGGCTCGCCCGAGCGGCCCGACGGGCCCACCGTCGGCCCGGACTCGGTCGGCTACCGGCTCACCGAGCGGGCACTGGTGTTCGGCGGCGACACCCTGACCGCGACCGACATCGCCGTCGCGGCGGGCCGGGCCGACATCGGCGACCGCTCCCTGGTCGCCGGGCTGTCCCGGGAGCTGGTGACCGCGGCGCTGGACCGGATCGCCTCCGACGTCGCCGACGTCGTGGACCGGATGCGGATCTCCGCCGACCCGCTGCCGGTGGTCGCCGTCGGCGGTGGCTCGGTGCTGCTGCCCGAGGCGTTCCCCGGGCTGGGCGCGGTGCACCGCCCGGAGAACTTCGCCGTCGCCAACGCCATCGGCGCGGCGATCGCGCAGGTCGGCGGCGAGGTCGACCGGGTGTACGCGATCGAGCCCGGCCGCCGCGACGCCGTCGTCGACGCCGCCAAGCAGGAGGCCGTGGACCGTGCGGTCGCCTCCGGCGCCGACCCCGGCTCGGTCGCGCTCGTCGACTTCGACGAGGTCCCCATCCCCTACCTGCCCGGCAACGCGACCCGCATCCGCGCGAAGGCGGTCGGCGACCTGCGCCTGGAGCGGACGGTGACCCGGTGACGGCGCTGCTGACCGCCGAGGACCTGCCCGCGCTCGCCCGGGGCGCGGCGCTGCTGGGGACCGGCGGTGGCGGCGACCCCTACCTGGGACGGCTGCTGGCGCAGCGGGCGCTGCGCGAGCACGGTCCCGTGCCGCTCGTCGACCCCGCCGACCTGCCCGACGACGCCGCCGTGTTCGTCGTCGCGCAGATGGGGGCGCCGACGGTGAGCGTGGAGAAGCTGCCCGCCTACGACGAGATCGGCCGCGCGGTCACCGCGCTGGCCGCGCACCTGGGGGTCACGCCCACCCACGTGGCGTGCATCGAGGCCGGTGGCATCAACTCCACGATCCCGGTGGCCGGTGCGGCGATGCTCGGGCTGCCGCTGGTCGACGGCGACGGCATGGGCCGGGCGTTCCCCGAGCTGCAGATGGTGCTGCCCGGCGTCGCCGGCGTCCCCGCCACCCCGATGTCGATCACCGACGAGCAGGGCAACACCGGCATCCTGGACTGCCCGACCGCGAAGTGGGCCGAGGACCTCGCCCGCTGCATGACCATCACCATGGGCTGCACCGCGATCATCTCGAACTACCCGATGACCGGCGCCCGGGCGCGGGAGACGATGATCCGCGGCACCCTCGGGCTCTGCGTGCGGATCGGGCGCGCCATCGCCGGGGCCCGGGCCGGGTTCACCGACCCGGTCGCGGCGGCCGCCACCGTGGTCGGCGGGCGGGTCGTGCACACCGGGAAGGTCGTCGACGTCGAGCGGCGCACCACCACGGGGTTCGCCCGCGGGACGGCGACGCTGTCCGGCGGCTGTGTCCTGCGGTTCCAGAACGAGCACCTGATCGCCGAGGTCGACCGCACGACCGTCGTCACCACCCCGGACCTGATCATGGTGCTGGACACCGCGACCGGGGAGCCGGTGACCACCGAGGCGCTGCGCTTCGGGCACCGGGTCAGCGTGCTCGCCGCCCCCGCGGACCCGCGCTGGCACACCCCGGAGGCGATCGCCGTCGTCGGACCGCGGTACTTCGGCTACGACACCGACCCCGTGCGGGTCCACGACACCGTGACGGACGGAGCGCCGGTATGAGCTGGACCCTGACCCCGGACGACCTGCCCGACCTCGCCCGCGGCGCCGCGCTGCTCGGCACCGGCGGCGGCGGGGATCCCTACATCGGGCGCCTCATGGTGGAGCAGGCGATGCGCGAGCACGGACCCGTCACCGTGCTCGACCCGGCCGACCCCGCCGACCTGCCCGACGACCTCTTCGTCATCGCGACGGCGATGATGGGCGCGCCCACGGTGATGATCGAGAAGATCCCCCGCGGCGACGAGCCGGTGCTCGCCCTGCGCCGCCTGGAGCAGCACCTCGGGCGCACCGCCCACGCGACCATCCCGATGGAGTGCGGCGGCATCAACTCGATGATCCCGCTGCTCGTCGCGGCCCGGACCGGGCTTCCGGTGATCGACGGCGACGGCATGGGCCGGGCGTTCCCGGAGCTGCAGATGGAGACCTTCGGGGTGTACGGCGTGCCCGGGTCCCCGATGGTCGTCGCCGGGGACCACGGTGAGTCGGTGCTCATCGACACCGGCACCGACAACCACCGCATGGAGCACCTGGCGCGCGGCGCCGCCATCCGGATGGGCGGCTCGGCGCTGATCGCGGAGTACCCGATGTCCGGCGCGGACGTGCGCCGCACCGCGATCCCGCACACCCTCACCCTGGCGCTGCGGCTGGGCCGGGCGATCCGGGAGGCCCGCGAGCAGCTCGGCGACCCGGTCGCGGCGATCGCCGACACCCTCGCCCCGACCCTGTACCGGCACCTGCGGGTGCTGTTCGCCGGCAAGGTCTCCGACGTCGAGCGGCGCACCGTCGACGGGTTCGCCCGCGGCACCGCACGGTTCACCGCGTTCGACGGCGGCTCCGAGCTCCGTACCGTCTTCCAGAACGAGACCCTGGTCGCGACCGTCGACGACACCACCGTCGCGGTCGTCCCGGACCTCATCTGCGTGCTGGAGGCCGAGTCCGGGGAGCCGATCACCACCGAGGCGCTGCGCTACGGCCAGCGCGTCGTCGTGGTGGGGATCTCGACGCCGGACATGATGCGCACCCCGGAGGCCCTCGCGGTGTTCGGGCCGGCCTGCTTCGGGCTGGACGTGCCGTTCGTGCCGCTGGAGACCGCGGTCCCGCGGGGAGCGGGCGCCGCGGACCGGGTCTGACCTGGCAGCATCCCCGTCGTGGAGGTGACCGCAGGCGACGTCGACGCCCTCGTCACCGGAGTGCTGCTGCTGGGCTCCGGCGGGGGCGGCGACGCCCGGGTGTACGCCCACGTGCTGCGCTCGGTGCTGACGGCGGGCCCGGTCCGGCTGCACTCCCCCGCCGAGCTCGGCGACGCCCCGGTGCTGCCGGTCGGGATGCTCGGCGGCACCCGGGTGCTGGGCGAGAAGCTGCCCTCGGGCGACGAGCTGCCCGCGGCCGTGCGCGCGCTGGTCCGCTGGACCGGGGTCGCCCCGGCGGCGGTCATGCCGTTCGAGGCGGCCGGCCTGAACGGGGTGCTGCCGCTGCCGCTGGCCCACCAGCTGGGGCTGCCGCTGGTCGACGCCGACCTGATGGGGCGCGCGCTGCCCCGGGTCGACCAGCTGACCCGGGTCGTCGCCGGGGGTGCGGTGACGCCGATGGCGCTGGCCGAGCCGGCGGGGCAGACCGTCGTCGTCGACGGCGGGGACCCGGTGTCGACCGAGCTGACCGTGCGCGCGTTCGTCGCCCAGGCGGGCGGCTGGGCCGGGGTCGTGATGGCACCCGCACCGGCTGCGGCCGCGCTCGGCGACGCCTGTCTGGGCACGCTGGGCCGCGCGCTGGAGCTGGGCCGCGCGCACGCCGGGCTCGGTGACACACCGGCACCGGCCCGGGTCGCCGAGGCGCTCGGCGGGCACCCGGTCGGCGGTGGCCGGGTGGTGGACGTGCGCCGCTCCCCCGTCGGCCGGTTCGGGCGGGCCGCGGTCACCGTCGACGCGCCCGGCGCCGGCGTCCTGCGGATCGAGGCGGAGAACGAGTACCTGCTGGTGCTGGCCGACGGGGAGCCGGTGGCCGCGTCGCCGGAGGTGATCGTGCTGCTGGACCGTCGCTCGGCCGCGCCGATCGCCGCCGACGCCGTCCGCTCCGGCGACGACGTGCTGGTCCTGGCACTCCCCGCCCCGCCGTGGTGGGCGGCCCGCCCCGACGCCGCCGTCCACGTCGGCCCGCAGGCGTTCGGCCTGGGTCCGGTGGCACGGCGGTGACCGGCAGCCTGCGCCTGTCCGGGTTGCTCGCCCACCCCGACTGGGCCGCGGTGACCGCCCTGGGCGGGCCCGCACCGGACGGATCGGGCATCGAGCGGGTGGTGACCGTCGCCGACCTGCACGCCGATCCGGGCGACGCACGGGCGGCGCTGCTGACGGTCGCGGTGTCCGCGCCACGCGAGGACTGGCACCTGGACGTGCTGCTGCGGCGCGCCGTCGCCGCCGGGGCCGCCGCGGTGCTGCTCGCCGGGGACGCCCCGCTGCACCCGGCGAGCCGGCTGCTCGCCGGACGGATCGGGCTGCCGGTGCTGGGCGCCCCGGACGCGCTGGCCGCCGCGCTCACCGCGACCCGGCTGCTGCAGGAACCCGACCAGGTGGTCGCGGCACTCGTCGGGCGGACGGCGACCGTGTGCGGGGTCCCGCACGGCGGCGTCGACGACCTCGTCGCGGACCTCGCCCGGACCTGGCGACGCCCGGTGTGGCTGCTCGACCCGGGCGGCTCGGTCGTCGCGGGTGCGGACGCGACGGGCGCGGCGACCCCGCCGCCCGTTCCCGGGGCGGCGCTGCTGGAGGTGGCGTTCGGGCCGGGCCCGCCGGACGGCCGCCTGGCCGTCGCGGAGCCGGAGGGGGTACCCGCCGAGACCGCCGCGCTGCGGGCGGCGCTGGCGGTCGCCGCGAACTCGGTGCGGCAGCGCCTCGCCGAGCAGCGGCTCACCGTGGAGCGCGACGCGCGGCTGCGCACGGCGCTGCTCGCCGAGATCCTGCAGGCCGGGGACCCGCTCCCCGGCGGGCTGCGGCGCCGTGCGCTCGACGCGGGCTGGTCGCTGGACGGCTGGCATGCGGGCCTGCGGATCGACGTGCCGTCCTCGGTGGACGTCGTCGCCGCCCGGGAGCAGGTGCTGCGGGCGGTGGAGACGGCGCGGCTGCGGGCGGTCGTCGTCGAGCAGGGGCCGGGGTGGAGCGCCTGGACGACGTTCGACCACCAGCCCACCGCCGGCGAGCTGCAGCAGCACGCGACGGCCGCGCGGCGCACCCAGTGGCTGCTGCGCGAGTCCCTGCCGACCTCGACCGGGGTGGGACGGGTGCACCGCGGGGCGGGCGGGCTGGCCCGCACCCTCGGCGAGGCCGGGGACGCGGCCCGGCTCGCGGCCGAACGCACCACCAGCGGCCGGTTCGTCCACGTCGACCGGCTCGGGCTGGGGGCGCTGCTGCTCGCCTGGACCCGCACCGACACGTTCCTGCCCGCCGCCCGGTCGATGCTGGAACCGTTGCAGGGCAGGCCCGGGGACCTGCTGACGACGCTGACCGCCTACCTGGACGCCGAGTCGTCGCTGACCGAGACCGCGGCGGTGCTCGGGGTGCACCGCAACACCGTCGCGACCCGGATCGAACGGGTACGCCACGTGCTCGGCGTCGACCTCGCCGACCCGGACGAGCGCCTCGCCCTGCATCTCGCGTGTCGCAGCGTGCTGTTCCACAGCTGATCGCGGCTACGGTCGGGGGATGAGCGCGGACCCGATCGGCTACGCCGAGCAGGAGGAGACGGTGCGGGCGCTGTCCCGCCACTACACGGGCGGGGCGCTGGACGTCGACGCGTTCGACGCGCGGGTGCGCCGGGCCCGGGCAGCGACGACGCGGTCGGAGCTGGCGGCCCTGTTCACCGACCTGCCCGAGCCGCACCCGGCGTCGCTCACCGGGGTGGCGCCGTCCCCGTCCGCGGCCGGCGACGACCCGGGCGGTGGTCCCGCCGGTGCGGGTCCCGCGACCACCGGTCCCACCGGCGCGGATCCCACCTCCGCAGATCCGGCCACCACCGGCGCGACCGCGCGCACCGGGACGTCCACCGGCACCGGCTCCGCGGACGCCCACGACGACGGGCACGGCGGTGACGCCGAGCGCACCGCGCGCTTCGCGGTCCCCGGCCCGACCCGGGCCACCCCCTACCCGGATCCGTCGGGTCACCCCGCGGCGGGCCCCTACCCGGACCCGTCGCCGACGACCGCCGGTCCCCGCCCGCCGTGGCCGGCCCCCGGGGCGCCCGGGTACCCGGGCGCGGGGTACCCCGGCGGTACGTACCCGTCCGGGCCGTACCCGGACGGCGGCCCCGCGGGCATGTCCCCCGGCGGCGGGTTTCCCGGCGGGCCGGCGTGGGCGGCCGGTGCGCCGGGCTGGGCGTCCGGGCAGCCGCAGCACCCGGGCGCGGCCTACCCGCCGCACCCCGGGCCCCCGTCCTACGGCTCCTACGGCTACGACCCGTCCGCGCCCTACGGCCGCGAGCCCTACTCGGGGCTGCCGTACTCGGACAAGCAGAAGATCGTGGCGGGGCTGCTGCAGCTGTTCCTGCCGTTCGGCATCGGCCGGTTCTACTCGGGCCACACCGGGCTGGCCGTCGCGCAGCTGCTGGTCACGTTCCTGACCTTCGGGATCGGTGCGATCTGGTCGTTCGTGGACGGGATCGTGGTGCTCGCCGGATCGCCCCGGGACCCGGCGGGTCGTCCGCTGCGGCCCTGACCACCGCCCGGCGCGGTCACCCGTGGGCGCCGCCGGGCGGACACCCGCCGGCCCGGCAGGCCGTCACCCGGAGACCCGGCGCGGTGACGCGTCGCCGCGGCCCGCGGTCACCCGTCGGCGCGGCGGAGGATCACTCGTCGGCGCGGCGGGCGAAGCGGAACGGGCGGTCGGCCCACTCGGCGTCGACCGGGCGCGGGTCGAACTCCCCGGCCAGCACCGCGCGGGCCGCCAGCAGCCCGGCGCAGGACACCGCGTTGACGATCTCGCCGGAGAACACCATCCCGACGGCCTCGGCGATCGGGATCCAGCGCAGCTCGAGGTCGGCCTCCTCGTCGTCGCCCAGGTCGGGGCGGGGCTTCTCGACGAGCTCGCGGGCGAGGAAGATGCGGACCGACTCGTCGGAGAACCCGGGTGAGGGCACGACGTCGAGCAGCACCGACCAGTCCGACGCCGACAGCCCGGCCTCCTCGGTCAGCTCCCGGTCGGCGGTGACCGCGGGGTCCTCCCCCGCCACGTCGAGCAGGCCGGCGGGGAGCTCCCACAGCCGTCGCCGGACGGCGTGGCGGTACTGGTGCAGCATCCGGACCCGCCCGGCCTCGTCCACCGCGACGACGGCGACCGCACCCGGGTGCTCCAGGATCTCGCGGGTCGCGACCCGGCCGCCGGGCATGACGACGCGGTCCGACCGCAGCGCCATGACGCGGCCGGAGTAGATGTCGGTGGCCGAGCGGACCGGGAAGTCGTGCTCACCGGGGCGGGTCACCGGGTCACCGCCCGGCGGATGCGCAGTTCGATCACCCGTCGGACAGTAGTCGCCGGGCCCGGCCCGTGCGGGGCGCGCGGGCCGTGCGGGCCGCGTGCCGCGCCCGGCGGCAGGGCCCCGGGCCGCCGTGCCGGACCGGGCCACCGTCGGCGGCCCGGTCCGGTCGGGTCAGCGGGCGGAGGTGCTCTCGGCCCGGGCCACGCCGTTGCCGCCCGCGCCGACGGCGACGTCGTCGCCCTCGACCGTCTCGGCGTCGTCGGCGTCGGTGTTGTCCCGGCCGGGCAGGTGCACCGGCAGCCGGTCCTCGGCCCGGTAGCGCAGCGCCGCCTTCACGAACGCCGCGAACAGCGGGTGCGGCCGGGTCGGGCGGCTCTTGAGCTCGGGGTGCGCCTGGGTCCCGACGAAGAACGGGTGCTGCGACGACGGCAGCTCCACGAACTCCACGAGCGTCCCGTCCGGGGATGTCCCGAACACCAGGCCCGCCTCGGTGAGCTGCTGCCGGTAGGCGTTGTTCACCTCGAAGCGGTGCCGGTGCCGCTCGGAGATCTCGCGCGACCCGTAGGCCTTCGCCGCGACCGAGCCGGGCTGCAGCACCGCCGGGTAGGCGCCCAGGCGCATGGTCCCGCCCATGTCCCGCTCGCCCGCGACGACGTCGCGCTGGGTCGCCATCGTCGAGATCACCGGGTGCGCGGTCTCCGGGTCGAACTCGGTCGAGCTGGCGTCCTCCAGGCCGGCGACGGTGCGCGCGGTCTCGATGACCATGCACTGCAGGCCCAGGCACAGCCCCAGGGTGGGGATGCGCCGGGTGCGGGCGTGGGTGATGGCGCCGAGCTTGCCCTCGATGCCGCGGATGCCGAAGCCGCCGGGGACGAGCACCCCGTCGACGCCGTCGAGCGCCTCGGCCGCGCCGGCCGGGGTCTCGCAGGAGTCCGACGGCACCCAGCGGATCGCCACCTTGGCGTGGTGGGCGAAGCCGCCGGCCCGCAGCGCCTCGGTGACCGAGAGGTAGGCGTCGGGCAGGTCGACGTACTTGCCGACCAGCGCGATCGTCGCGGTCTCCCGCGGGTGGTGGACGCGGTCGAGCAGGTCGCCCCACACCGTCCAGTCGACGTCGCGGAACGGCAGCCCGAGCCGGCGCACGACGTAGGCGTCGAGGCCCTCGCCGTGCAGCACCTTCGGGATGTCGTAGATCGACGGGGCGTCCGGGCACGCGGCGACGCCGTCGAGCTCGATGTCGCACATCAGTGAGATCTTGCGCTTCATGCCCTCGGGGATCTCCCGGTCGGCACGCAGGACCACCGCGTCGGGCTGGATGCCGATGTTGCGCAGCGCCGCGACGGAGTGCTGGGTCGGCTTGGTCTTCAGCTCGCCCGACGGCGCCAGGTACGGCACCAGCGACACGTGCAGGAAGAAGCAGTTGTCCCGGCCGACCTCGTGGCGGACCTGGCGGGCGGCCTCGACGAACGGCAGCGACTCGATGTCGCCGATGGTGCCGCCGACCTCGGTGATGACGACGTCGGGGGCCAGGCCCTCGGCGTCGGGCTCGGCCATCGCGAGGACGCGGTCCTTGATCTCGTTGGTGATGTGCGGGATCACCTGGACGGTGTCGCCGAGGTACTCGCCGCGACGCTCCTTGGCGATGACCTCGGAGTAGACCTGGCCGGTGGTGACGTTGGCCCGCCCGGCGAGGTCACGGTCCAGGAACCGCTCGTAGTGGCCGACGTCGAGGTCGGTCTCGGCACCGTCCTCGGTGACGAACACCTCGCCGTGCTGGAACGGGTTCATCGTCCCGGGGTCGACGTTCAAGTAGGGGTCGAGCTTCTGCATGGTGACGCGAAGCCCGCGCGCGGTGAGCAACTGACCGAGACTGGAGGCGGTCAGGCCCTTACCCAGCGAGGACGCGACCCCACCGGTGACGAAGAGATGACGGGTGGCGCGAGTCTGCACGGAGTTTCAGCCTACCGATCGGTCAAGGGGCGGCGGGAACCGGCCCCACCGTTCCGGCCCCGGAACCGTAGCGGCCGGTGCCTCCTGCCTGTCGTTCGGCGAGCGCGAGCACGGTCGCGACCCGCCCGGCCCCGGTACCGACGCCGTCGACGGTGGCGAGCCGGCCCACCGGACCGGCCCCGGACGAGCGGGCGGCGGCGACGGCCGAACCGTCCGCGGCGTCCCGCCCGGCCAGCACGGCTCCCGCGCCACGACGGTCGAGCTCCGCGGCCAGTGCCGCCGCGGTGGACGCCGAGGCGCCGGCGTCCACACCGGAGTACGCGGCACCGGTGACGACGACGGCCACCCGCCCGGCCGCGGGACCGCCCTGCGGTGCCTCGGCGAAGCCGCCGCCGGCGAGCCCGGCGAGCACCGCGCCGGCCCCGTCCGGGGCGGGTGCGGGACCGTCGGGCGGGGCCAGCAGCGCGGAGCCGAGCAGGCCCCCGGCGAGCGCACCGGCGTCGGTGGCGGTGGGGAGCTGGGCCCCCGACGGCAGCAGCCGTGCGGACAGGTCGCGCAGCTGGTCGGCGCGGGCCGGGTCGGTGACGGCCGGGGTGAGCACGACCTCCCCCGCGACGCTGCCCCCCGCGGCGACGACGAGCTCCGCGACCGCGCGCGTGTCGGCCGGGTCGGCACCGAGCGCCACGACGGTCACGGGCACCCCGGTGAGCTTCCCGCGCACCAGATCGGGTCCGACGCGGCCGGCGAACTCGTCACTGGCGTGCAGCTGCGCGGCCAGGGTGTCGCGTTCGACGCTCAGCCGGGCGGTCTCGCCCGTGTCCGTCTCCGAGGCCGCGACGTCGGCGATGCGCTGCGGCAGCCCGACGACGGCGAGGACGAACCCGGCCGCGAGGGCCAGCACGAACACCGCGACCAGGGCGATGCGGTGGTGGCGCCGCGAGATCACGCCGGGAGCCATCCGGCGACCAGGGCCCGCACGCTCTCCAGCACGCCACGCAGCCACTCCAGCACCGCGGGGCCGCCGCCGGACACGAGCACGGCGACGACGACCGCGACCACCGCGGCCGCGATGAGCAGCAGCAGCGGCGCGAACGAGGTCCGGCTCCGGTACATCTGGGCGATCATCGCGCCGTCGACGACGCTGCCCCCCGCCTGCAGCCGGGTCAGGAACGTCGAGGCGTTGCTGCCCGACCGCCCGCGGTCGAGGAACTCCCCCATCGACGCCGACAGCCCGACCGTGACGATCATCGAGGCGCCGCGGTGGTGGGCGAGCAGCAGGGCGAGGTCCTCGGGGTTGGCCATCGACGGGAACGTCACGGCGCTGGCGCCCAGGTCCTGCACACGGTGCAGCCCCGGGGCGTGCCCGTCGGGGAAGGCCGGGACGACGACGTCGGCGCCGCTGGTCAGCGCCTGGTTCGACACCTCGGACGGGTCGGCGACGATGAGGTCCGGGCGGTGGCGCGCGTTGAGCAGCGCGTCCGCGCCCGCCCCGACGCCGACGAGCACCGGCCGGTACTCCTTGATGTAGGTCTTGAGCCGCTTCAGCACGGCGAGGTGCTCGAACCCGGCGGCGACGACGAGCACCGGCCGCCCGTCGAGGGCGACGTCGACCTCGGGGACGCCGTGCCCGTCGAGGAGCAGTGAGCGCTCGCGGCGCATGAACTCGATGGTGTTCGCGGCGAACGCCTCGAGCTGGTGGGTCAGGCCCTGCTTGGCCTCGTCCAGGGCGTCGGCGACGGTGTCCTCGGTCTGCTCGCGGCCCTCGCACAGCGGCTGTTCGCCGGTGTAGAGCACGCCGTCGTGCAGCCGCACCCGGATGCCGTCCTTGACCGCGCGCAGGGTGTCGGGACCGCAGTCGTCGACGAGCGGGATGCCCGCCTCGACGAGCACCTGCGGGCCGAGGTTCGGGAACCGGCCGGAGATCGACGGGGCGGCGTTGACGACCGCGGCGACCCGGGCGGCGACGAGCGCGTCCGCGGTCGCCCGGTCCAGGTCGACCTGGTCGATCACGGCGATGTCGCCGGGGCGCAGGCGCCGGAGCACCGACTCGATGCGGCGGTCGGCGCGGGCCGGGCCGGTCAGGCCCGGCAGCTCCGGTCGGGAACGGTGCAGCAGGCCGGACAGCTTCATGTGGCGCACTGTGACAGGTGGGGCGTCCGTGACCACGCAGGCACGCCGCGCGAGACCGCGACGTCACCGGCCCGGACGATCCCCCGTCGCCCCCCGGGTGGCGGCGCCCGGAGCACCGCGCCGCTCACCCACAGCGACGGCAGGCCGCCCGGGCGGCCGTCGGCCGGGCCCGCTCAGCCGGCCCGGGCGACCCGGCGGCGCCGCGATGCGGCGGAGGGACGGCCCGCGGCAGCGTCCGGGTCGACGCCGCGGGAGTCGGTGCTGAGGGAGTCGGTGCTGCGCGGCCCGGGGACCGCACCCTCCGCCGGCGCGGTCGCGACGCCGGTGTCCGTGTCCGTGTCCGTGTCCTGCACGGTCCGGCCGCGCCGGGACCGCGCGCGACGCGACCGGGCCTCGGCGAGGTCCGCGGGCCGTGCCGCCGCGCGGTCGGCCTCCCGGTGCGCGGTCGCGGCGCTGAGCAGCTCCTCCGCGTGCGCGCGGCCGGTGTCGGTGTCGTCCATCCCGGCCAGCATCCGTGCCAGCTCCCCGGTGCGTTCCTCCTCGGTGAGCCGCCGCACGCTGGAGCGGGTGACCCCCGCCCCGGACGCCTTCTGCACCACGAGGTGCCGGTCGGCGTACGCCGCGACCTGCGGCAGGTGGGTGACGACGATGACCTGGTGGCGGGCCGCGAGCTGCGCGAGCCGGCGGCCGATCTCCACCGCGGCCCGGCCGCCGACGCCGGCGTCGACCTCGTCGAACACCATGGTCGGCACCGGGTCGGCCCCGGCGAGCGCGACCTCCAGGGCCAGCATGACCCGGGACAGCTCACCGCCGGAGGCGCCCTTGTGCAGCGGCTGGGCCACCGCCCCGGCGTGCGGGACGAGCCGGATCTCGACCTCGTCGACGCCGCTGGACCCGGCCTGGCAGCGCCGCCCGCCGACCTCGAGCACCGGCCCGGTGTCGGCGGCGGGCCGCGGCTGCACGCCGACCTGCAGCGTCGCGTCCTTCATGGCGAGCCCGGCGAGTTCCGCCGTGGTCGCCTCGGCCAGCCGGGACGCGGCGGCGGTGCGCGCCGCGGTGACCGCGGCGGCGTGACCGGCCAGCTCACCGGCGAGCGCGTCACGACGGGCCGACAGCTCGGCGAGCGCCTCGTCGGAGGTGTCGAGCCCGGACAGCCGCTCGCGGGCGGTGTCCGCCCAGGCCAGCACGCCGTCGGTGTCCGCCGCGTACTTGCGGGTGAGCGCCTTGAGCTCGGCCTGGCGGGTCAGGACGCGGGACAGCAGCTCGGGGTCGGCGTCGAGCCGGTCGAGGTAGCCGCTCAGCTCGGCCGCGGCGTCGGCGAGCACCGCGATGGCCTCGGTGAGGCGCGGGCCGAGCTCCTCCAGCGCGGGGTCGCCGCTGCCCTCGGCGAGCCCCTTGGCCTGCCCGGCGAGCCCGACCGCGCCGGGGGCCTCGCCGTCGTCCGACCCGGACAGGGCGAGGTGTGCGCTCTCGGCGGCGGCTCGCAGGTCGTCGGCCTCGGCCATCCGGCGGGCCTGTTCGACGAGCTCGCGGTCCTCACCGGGCTGCGGGTCGGCGGCCTCGATCTCGGCGAGACCGTGGCGCAGCAGGTCCGCCTCCTGGGCGAGCCGGCGGGCGTTGTCCCGCCGCTCGGCGAGCTCGGTGACCACCTGCAGCCACTCGGTGCGCACCGTCCGGTAGGCGGCCAGCGGGACGGCGACGGGGTCCCCGGCGAAGCGGTCGAGCAGGGCCCGCTGGTCGGAGCCGCGCAGCAGCCGCAGCTGGTCGTTCTGTCCGTGCACGGCGAGCTGGGTCTCGGCGAGCCTGCCCAGCACCCCGTTGGGCACCGACCGGCCGCCCAGGTGGGCCCGGGAGCGCCCGTCGGCCGACACGGTGCGAGCCGCGATCAGCGACCCGTCGTCGTCGGCCTCGGCGCCCACCTCCTCGGCCAGTTCCAGCGCCCCCGGCGAGGCCGCGAACCGGCCCTCGACGACGGCGCGGCGCGCCCCGGCCGACACCCGCGAGGACTCCGCGCGGCCACCGCCGAGGAGGTTCAGCCCGGTCACGACCATGGTCTTCCCGGCGCCGGTCTCACCGGTGAGCACGGTCAGGCCCGGGTCGAGCTCCAGGGTCGCGTCGTCGATCACGCCGAGGCCCTGGATCCGCATCTCGGACAACATGCGTGGGACCATACGTTCGAACACCGACAGCGTTCGAGCCCCGACACGCGAACGGCACCGAACGGATGTTCCCGTGCGCCGAACGGTCGATCAGGTGTTCGAACCCGGTGGCTGGGTCCGGGCCCCGCGCCAGCCCCGGACGGGCAGGTCGAACTTGCGGACGAGCCGGTCGGCGAAGGGCTGCGCGGCCAGGCGCACCATCCGCACGGGCTCCGACGCGCGGCGCAGCTCCACCCGGGCCCCGGGCGGCACCGCGACGGTGCGACGGCCGTCGCAGTCCAGCACGGCGGACGGGCCGTCGGCGGACACCTCGATCGCGACGGTGCTCTCCGGCGCGATCACCATCGGCCGGGCGAACAGGGCGTGTGCGTTGCTGGGGACCACCAGCAGTGCCTGCACCTGCGGCCAGATCAGCGGCCCGCCCGCGGAGAAGGCGTAGGCGGTGGAGCCGGTCGGGGTGGAGCAGAGCACCCCGTCGCAGCCGAAGGAGGACACCGGGCGACCGTCGACCTCGAGGACGACCTCGAGGATGCGGCCGCGGGTGGTCTTCTCGACGACGGCCTCGTTCAGCGCCCACGCCCGGCCGAGCACCTGCCCGGCGGCGGTGACGACGGCCTCGAGGGTGGTCCGTTCCTCGACCTCGTAGTCGCCGTCGGCGAGCTTCTGCAGCGCCTCGGGCAGCGTGTCCTCCTCGGCCTCGGCGAGGAAGCCGACGTGGCCGAGGTTGACGCCCAGCAGGGGCACGCCGGCGTGGCGGGCGAGGTCGGCGGCGCGCAGCAGGGTGCCGTCACCGCCGAGCACCAGGACCGCCTCGGCGCCGCGGGCGCACTCGGGGCTCCCGGGGACCGGGACCGGCTCGTAGCCCGCCGGGACGTCGGGGTCCGCGGCGAGCTCGGCCCACTCGTCGGCGAGCACCCGGGTGCGCAGGCCGAGCCGCCCGAGCTCGCCCATCACGTGCAGCGCGGTCTTGCGGTTGGTGGGCCGCCCGGTGTGCAGGACCAGCAGGACGTCCCTCATGCGGGGCCGTCCGCGACCGCGGCGGCCAGCATCGGCGCGAGCTCGGGCTGCTCGGGGGCGCCGCCGGCCGGGCCGGCGGCGGGCCGGCGCAGGTGCAGGAAGTACTCGACGTTGCCCGACGGGCCGGGCAGCGGACTCGCGGTCGCGCCGAGGACGTGCAGCCCGGCTGCTGCGGCGGCGGTCGCGACCCCGTGCAGCGCCTCGGTGCGCAGGCCCGGGTCCCGTACGACCCCGCCGGAGCCGAGCCGGTCCTTCCCGACCTCGAACTGTGGTTTCACCATGGGCAGCAGGTCGCCTCCGGGCGCGGTGCAGGCGGCGAGGGCCGGCAGCACGGTGCGCAGCGAGATGAACGACAGGTCGGCGACGGTCAGGTCGACCGTCCCGCCGATCTGCTCCGGTTCGAGGGCCCGGACGTTGGTGCGGTCGTGCACGTGGACGCGCTCGTCGGACTGCAGCCGCCACACCAGCTGGCCGTACCCGACGTCGACGGCGACGACCTCGGCCGCCCCGCGGGTGAGCAGCACGTCGGTGAAGCCGCCGGTGGAGGCGCCGGCGTCGAGGCAGCGCCGCCCGGCGGGGTCGACGTCGGTGAACGCGTCGAGGGCGCCGAGCAGCTTCTTGGCACCGCGGGAGGCCCAGTCGGGTTCGCCGTCGTCGTCCGGGCGGACGAGGACGGGTGCGTCCCGGTCCACCACGGTGGCGGGCTTCGCCGCCGGCATGCCGTTGACGACGACCCGGCCTGCGGCGATCAGCTCGGCGGCCTGGCCGCGGGAGCGGGCGAGCTTGCGGCGGACGAGCTCGGCGTCCAGCCGGGCGCGGGTGGGGCCCATCGTCACTCCCGTTCCGAGCCGGCGCTCAGCGCGCGGCCGAGCGCGGCGTGCACCCGCTCGAACGCGGCCGGGTGCTCGGAGACCGGACGGTCGTCCAGCGCGTCGAGCGCCGCGACGGCCGCGTCGACCTCGGCACGCAGGGCCGCGACGGGGCGGTCCTGCTCGGGCCGCGGGTCGCCCGGACGGGGTCCGGGTGCGGGAACGCTCATGGATGATCTCCGGGGACGGGGTTCTGACGTCACGGTAGCCGACGGTCCCCACCGCGGCCGCGACGCGGCGTCACCGCCCTGGCCGCTCCGCCAGGCCGAGGTCCGCCAGTGCCGCGGCGGCGGCGGCACCGTCGGGGCGGACGTCGTGGACGCCCTGCTCCCAGGCCACCGCGCACAGGGCACGCAGCGCGTCCACCGTGGGTTCGGGCCCGTCCCCGTCGCCGGACAACACGAGCGTGCCGCCGTCGGCGCGGACGTCCCAGCCGGGCCGCGGCCCGGGGGCCAGCTCGTCCGGTGGGCGGGTGAGCGCGGCGAGGTCGGCGCCGATGTGGGTGGGCTGCAGCTCCGGGGCGGCGGCGAGCAGCTCCGCGGCGCCGCTGACCCCGGTCAGGACCATCAGCGACGGGGCGCTCATGGCGTTGGCACCCTCGATGTCGGTGTCGAGGCGGTCCCCGATGACGAGCGGGGCCCGCGCGTCGCCGCACCCCTCGCGGAGCAGCCGGGCGGCGGGCTTGCCCGCCACCTGCGGCCGCGCCCCGGTCGCCGTCCGCACGACCTGGACCATCGAGCCGTTGCCGGGCAGCGCCCCGCGCTCGGTGGGCAGGGTGGGATCGACGTTGGAGGCGACCCACAGTGCTCCGGCCCGGACGGCGACGACCGCCTCGGCCAGGATCCGCCACCCGGTGTCGGGCGAGTGCCCCTGGACGACGGCGTCCGCGCCCTCGGCGTCACCGACGACGGCGAGCCCGCGGGCCCGGACCTCGTCGGCCAGCGCCGACGTGCCGACGACCAGCACCCGCGCACCCGGCGGGAGCTGCTCGGCCAGCATCGCGGCCGCGGCCTGTGAGCTGGTGCGGACGTCCTCGACGCGCGCCGGGAAGCCGAGCTCGGCGAGGTGCGCCGCGACGTCGGCGGGGCTGCGCGAGGCGTTGTTGGTGACGTACACCGTGGGCACGCCGCGGTCCGCCGCCCCGCGCACCGCCTCGACGGCCCCCGGGACGACCTCGGGGCCCCGGTAGAGGGTGCCGTCGAGGTCGGCCAGGAGGACGTCGTGGCGGGACAGGAGGTCGTCGGTCACCGGTCGCCGGCCCCGGTGTCCCGGCCCTGCTGGTGGTCCGTGGCGGGAGCCGCCCCGGAGGCGTCCTGCTCCTCGGCCACGGCGCCTCCGTCGGTCGCGTCGGTGTCGCCGCGGACCTCGTCGGTCCCGTCGACGTCGGTCCCGTCGGCGCTCGGGGCGTCGGCCCCGGACGCATCGTCGGCGCAGGGGCCGCCGACCGCGCCGGCGTGGTCGTCGGCGTCGATCCGGCCGGACGGCGCCGGGGCGTCGGTGTGCGGCGCCTCGGCGTCGTCGTCGGCGGCCGGGGGCACGTCCTCCCAGCCGACGGAGAGCTCGTCGTCGGCGCCCTCGAGCTCGTCACCGGTCAGCTCGGCGATCCGCGCGGCGGCGTCGGTCTCCCGGTGCTGGTCGGCGTCGTGGGCGTGGACGAACCACTGCACGGCCTCCGACTCCCGGCCCGCGGCGAGCAGGTTGTCGGCGTAGGCGTAGAACAGTCGGGCGCTCCACGGATCGCGGCGGACCGGGTCGAGCTCGGGGACCTGGAGCCCGACGACGGCGGCGTCGGCCTCGCCCAGGTCGCGCCGGGCTCCCGCGGCGACGATGAGCAGCTCGATCCGCTCCTCGTGGCCGAGGTCGCGGGCCTCGGGGCTGCGGGCCAGGTCGAGAGCACGCTCGGGACGGCCGAGGGCGCGCTCGATGTCGGCCATGACGTGCACGTGCCCCGGTCCGCCGCCCATCCGGCGGGCGGCGCGGAACTCGCCGAGGGCCTCGTTCCACTCCCCCGCGTGGTAAGCGACGATGCCGGCGGCCTCCCGGACGACGGCGATCCGCGACGCCCGGCGCCGCGCGTAGCGCACGTGCTCGAGCGCCTGCACGGCGTCCTCGTCGACGAGCAGCCCCGCGGCGACGAGGTGCCGCGCCACGACCTCGGCGGTCTCCTTCTGGAGGCCGCGCAGGTCCCGGCGCACGCTCGGGTCGAGCTCGGCGGCCGTCACCGAGTCCGGCAGGTCCGGCTCGGCGACGAAGGTCCGCTCGGCCGACTCCGGGATCGCCCGTCGCGGACGGGCGTCGCGGTCACGGCGGTCGTCGCGGCCACGGTCGTCGCGGCCACGCTCGTTCCGGCCACGGTCGTCGCGCCTGCGGTAGTCACGGCCGGAGCGCGCGCCCCGGTCGTCCCGGCCACCACGCGGCCCACGGTCGTCACGCTCCCGGCGCGGGCCACGGTCGTCACGGTCACGGAGCGGGCGACGCTCGTCGCGCCCGATGGGACGCTCGGCACGGTCGGTGCGCGGACCGTCGACGGTGTCGCCGTCCGATCCGGTCGTGCCCGGGGCGGTCCCGGCGCGGTCGACGGCGTCGGCCCCGGTACCGGCCCCGCGGGCGTCGGTGACGGGGGTGTCGGTCCGGTCCCCGCTGCCGGACCGGGGTCCGTCGGGCGCGGTGCTGCCCGTGCCGACCGCGTCGTCGGTGGGCTCGTCGCGGGTGACCGGCGCGTCGGGCGCCTCCGCGGGCGGGGTCTCCCGAACCCGGGCAGGGGTGTCGGAGGCGGTTGCGCCGGTCGACGTGGCCGCCTCCCGTGTGTCGGTGGTCGACGGCGTGACGGCAGGCGCGTCACCGGCCGGCTCGGCCTGCACCGCGGCCGGCTGCGCGACGTCCCGGGGCTCGACGGCCGCGGATCGCTCGGCCGGGCGGTCGTGCGACGGGCGCTCCTCGCGGGCGCGGTACGCGCGGTCGTCCCGGTCCCGGGACGAGCTGCGCCGGTCGTCGCGATCGCGGGGCGCGCGGTCGTCACGGTTCCGGTAGGGACGGGCGCCACGGTCGTCGTCGCGATCGCGGGGCGCGCGGTCGTCACGGTTCCGGTAGGGACGGGCGCCACGGTCGTCGTCGCGCTGCGGACGGGGGCCACGGTCGTCACGGCCACCGAAGGAACGGCCGCCACGGTCGTCACGGTCCCGGGACGGGCGACCGGCCCGGCCGTCGCGATCACGGAACGAACGGCCACCGCGGTCGTCGTCGCGCTGCGGACGGGCGCCACGCTCGTCGCGGTCCCGGAAGGAACGGGCACCGCGGTCGCCGGACGGACGTCCCCCGCGGTCGTCACGGTCGCGGATCGAACGGCCACCGCGGTCGTCGTCGCGCTGCGGACGGGGGCCACGGTCGTCACGGCCACCGAAGGAACGGCCGCCGCGGTCGTCACGGTCACGGAAGGAGCGGGCACCACGGTCGTCACGGTCCCCGGAGGAGCGACCGCCACGGTCGTCACCGCCACGGAACGGACGGCTGCCACGGTCGTCGCCGCCACGGGCGGGACGGCGGTCGTCTCGGCCGCCGAAGGAGCGACCGTCACGGCCCCCGGACGGACGTTCCCCACGGTCGTCGCGACCGGGGAAGGAACGCCCGCCACGGTCCTCGCGACCGGAGAACGAGCGGCCACCACGGTCGTCACGGCCGGAGGAGGGACGACCGGCGCGGTCGTCGCGGTCCCGGTACGAGCGCCCGCCACGGTCGTCGTCGCGCTGCGGACGGGGGCCACGGTCGTCACGGTCACGGTAGGGACGGCGGTCGTCACGGCCCCCGGAGGGCCGGCCACCGCGGTCGTCGCGGCCACCCCGGAACGGGTCACGCCGGCCGGTGCCGCCGGAACGGCGGTCGTCGTCGCGGGCGGGACGACGGTCGTCGTCGCGACGCGGCCCGCGGTCGGAGCGGTCGTCGCCGCGGAAGCCGCTGTCGCGCCGGCCGGTGTCGCGTCCACCCCGGTCGGACCAGGAGCGGCCCTCGGTGCGGCGCTCGCCCGGACGTCCCCGGTCGTCGCGCGCACGGTCGCCGCCGCCACGGGTGCCCCGGTCGTCGCGACGCGTGCGGTCGTCGCCGTCGCGGCGCCGTCCCCGCTGGTCGTCACCGCGCGACCATCCCGACCCGCTGCGCGAACCGCGCTCCTCGCCTGCCCGGCCGTTGCCGGGACGTTCCCCGTCCGTCACGTGGTCAGGGTACAAACCAACACCGTCACTTCCGCGGTCGGCGACCGCACTGGGCGAACCGGTCCGCGCAGAGAGGCGGACACGGCTGCAGACATACGAAAAAGGGGAGTCCACAGCGGCTTCTACACCGTTGCGGACTCCCCTTTCAGAGGTTGAATGTCGGCGG
>NZ_JAMQOF010000013.1:0-137309 GCF_023717215.1 Pseudonocardia sp. DR1-2
CATGGGATATGCCCCGGACTTTCGAGTCCGGGGCATTTCTCGTTTCCGGACCGTTTCTCGGTCCGATGCGTGCTACCCGGCCCGGGTGGGGTGTCGGGGTGTCCTTTCCCGAGCCCCTGGTGCGGGTTGTCCGGGGTCGCTGGTCAGGGGCGTGCCGCTCCCCGGCGGAGTCGGGGGGCCGCATCCGGTCCGGTCCTGCTGGTGGGCCAGCCGCACCTCGCACCCCTTTCTGCGACCTCGCACCCTCTGCGGGGGCTGCGAGGTCGCAGAAACAGGTGCGACGGGGGCGCGGGGGGCGGCCGGCGGGAACACCGGCGCCGCGGGTGTCAGAGATCGGCGCCCACGGCGTCGTCGACGCACGAGAAGCCGTCGGCGCGCAGCAGCGCCGCGAGCTCGCGGTGGACCCGGGCCGGCCAGAGCAGACCCCCGTAGACGAAACCGGTGTAGGCCTGCACCAGTGCCGCGCCGGAACGGATCCGGCGGTAGGCCTCCTCGGCGTCGGCGATCCCGCCGACGGAGACGACGACCTGGTCGTCGTCGAGGCGGGTCCGCAGCTGCCGCACGACGGCACGGGCCCGCTCGGTCAGCGGACGGCCGGACAGCCCACCCGCACCGGTGGCGGCGACGACGTCGGGGGCAGTGCGCAGACCGTCGCGGGCGACGGTCGTGTTCGTGGCGACGACCCCGTCGAGCCGCATCCGGCGGGCCAGGTCGGCGACGGCGTCGAGATCCTCCGGCGCGAGGTCGATCGTGATCTTCACCAGGAGCGGGACACGACGGTCCCGGGACACCCGGTCCAGCTCCTCGCGGACCGCGACGAGCAGCGGCTCCAGCACGTCGACCTGCTGCAGGTCCCGCAGACCGGGGGTGTTCGGGGAGCTGACGTTGACCACGACGTAGTCGGCGTAGGCGCCCAGCGCGGCGGCGCTCGCACGGTAGTCCGACGCGGCGTCCTCGGCGGGTACAGCCTTGCTCTTGCCGATGTTGACCCCGAGCACCGGCATACCCGGCCCGGAGCGGGCCCGGAGCGCGGCGAGGCGGGGCCCGACGGTCCCGGCACCGGAGTTGTTGAAGCCCATCCGGTTGACCAGCGCGGCGTCGTCGACGAGCCGGAACAGGCGGGGCCGCGGGTTGCCGGGCTGCGCCCGTCCGGTCACCGTGCCGATCTCGACCGCGCCGAACCCGAGCCTGCCGAGCGCGAGCACACCCTCGGCGTCCTTGTCGAAACCGGCGGCGAGACCGAGTGGGCCCGCGAACTCCAGACCCAGCGCCCGGGTGCGCAGCACGGGGTCCGACGGGGCGAACCGCTCCGCGACCCGCTCACCGACGACGGGTGCGGTCCCGAGCGCGCGGACCACACCGAACCCCATCCGGTGCGCGGGTTCGGACGGGACGTGCCGGAGCACGTGGCGTATGAGGGCGTCGTACATGCCCCCATCCTCACACCGGCCTAGGAGGTGCGGCGGGACAGCCCCAGCTGGTCGAGCATGCGGCGGTCGCGCTTCGTCGGGCGGCCGGCGCCGCGGTCGCGGTGGGCGAACAACGGCTGCCCCGCGGTGCTCGGCTCCGGCGGGGTGTGGTCGATGTAGCACTCCTGCGCGATCGGGGCACCGACCCGCTTCTCGATCACCCGGGTGACCTCGACGATCCGGTTCCGGTCGTACACCCGCGCCCGCACCCGGTCGCCGACCTGCACCGTCGCCGCCGGCTTCGCGGGCCGGTCGTTGATCCGCACGTGCCCGCCCCGGCACGCCGTCGCGGCGTCGGCACGGGTCTTGGCCAGGCGCACCGACCACAGCCACCGGTCCACGCGGGTCCCCTCCATCGGACCATCGTGCCATCCGGGACGGCGGTCCGGGCCTCAGTAGTGCACGACGCCCGGTGTTCCCCCGCCCGCGGCGACGGCGTCGCCGGTGATCGCGACCGAACGGGGCGAGCACAGGAACGTGATGACGTCGGCGACCTCCGCGGCGGTCGTGATGCGGCCGATCGTCGTCGTTGCGTCCAGCTCCGCGCGGGCCTCACCCCCGGTGATCCCGGCCGACTCCGCCCGCGCGGCGACGGCGTCGGGCGTCCGCTCGGTCTCGGTGACACCGGGGTGCACGACCGTCACGTTGATGCCGTGCGGACCCAGCTCCTGGGCGAGCGCCGCCGTCATCGAGGCCACCGCGACGTTGCGCACCGACCCCACCAGCGACGTCGACTTCCGTGCGTTCAGGCCGCTGACGTTCACGATCCGCCCCCACCCCTGGGCCCGCATCAGTGGCGCGACCGCCCGCGCGCACCGCAGGTAGCCGAGGACCTTCGTCTCCAGCTCGACCCGCACCGCGTCGTCGGTGATCGAGGCCAGGTCGGTCGGCGGGCCCGCGCTCGCCGGCCGCGCGGCGGCGTTCACCAGCACGTCCACCCCACCGAACCGGTCGGCGACGGCGGCGACACCCCGGCGGACCGCGTCGTCGTCGGTGGTGTCGACGGCGACGGCCAGCACCTCCGGCGCACCCTCGGCGCGCAGTCCGGCCGCCGCGGCCTCCAGGGCGCCGGCGTCGCGCGCGAACAACGCCACCCGGGCGCCCTCGGCGGCGAGCGCCCTGGCCGTCGCCAACCCGATGCCGCGGCTCCCACCGGTGACGATCGCCCGGCGCCCGTTCAGTTGCAGATCCATGATTCCCACCGTGCCGCAACCCTGCCGGGACCGCAGGCGTCTACGGTGTGCGCGTGGCTGAGCCGATCGACTCCGTGCTGGTGGTCTTCAACCCGGGCAGTACGGGGGACGCCGACGTGCTCGCCGAACAGCTGCGCGACGAGCTCGGCGCCGCCCGGCCCGAGTTGCCCGTGCGGCTGGTGCCCACCGAGTACGCCGGGCACGCCCGCGTCATCGCCCGCGAGGCCGCGTCCGCAGGCGGGCGCCCGCTCATCGTGTCGGCGTCCGGCGACGGCGGCTACAACGAGGTCGTCAACGGGATCATGGACGTCCCCGGCACCGACGCCTCGGCCGCCGTCCTCGCCGCCGGGAACGCCAACGACCACGACCGCGTCACCGCACGCCGTCCGCTGGCCGAGGCGATCCTCGACGGCCGCCCCGAGCCGATGGACCTGCTCGAGATGCACCGCGACGACGACCCGCCGCACTACGCGCACTCCTACATCGGGTTCGGGCTGACCCCCGTCGTCGCGCTGCAGATCGAGAAGGGCGGCAAGGGCAGCATCCGCGAGGTGATCACCACGGTGCGGGCGTTCTGGGCGTTCACCCCGTTCGAGGTGGAGTTCTCCCGCGGCGACCGGCGCCGGATCGACAACCTGGTCTTCGCCAACATCGGCGAGATGGCCAAGGTCGCCGAGCTGTCGGCCACGAGCCGTCCCGACGACGGCCGGTTCGAGGTCGTGCTGCTGGAGCACCGTCCGAAGTGGAAGCAGCTGTGGGTGGCTGCCCGGGCGGCGTTCTCCGGGCTCGGCCGCCAGCCCGCGACCTCGGACTTCCGGTTCACCGCGTGCGGGCCGATGCCGGTGCAGATCGACGGCGAGGTCGACGAGGTCGCCGGCGGCACCGCGATCCGCGTCCGCTGCGCGGCCGGGGCACTCAACGTCGTGCGCTGACCCCCGCCGTGCTCACGGGGCGAGCGTGAACTCCACCGCGCCGAGGTCGTCGCCGAAGCTCGCCCGCACCCGGGCGCCGCGGTGCACGGGCATCGGGACGGTCGTCGTCCCGGTGGTGACGACCGCGCCCGCCTCGAGCCGCAGGCCGTAGCCGGGCAGGACGTCGGCCAGCCACGCCAGCGCGGTCCACGGGTCCCCGAGGACGGCCGCGCCGGACCCGGCCGCCCGCTCCTCGTCGACCTGCAGGGTGGTCGGGGTCGCGGCGAGGTCGAGGTCGAGGGCGCCGGGGAGCTCCGGTCCCAGCACGAACCGGCCGGCGCACGCGGCGTCGGCCATCAGCGACGGCGCCCCCGCGGTGACGAAGTCGGTGAACCGCGACTCGGGCAGCTCCACCGCCCCGTGCACGGCCGCGACCGCGGCGCGCAGCTCCTCGCGGGTCGCGCCGGCACCCACCGGGGCACCCATCACGAACGCGAACTCCGCCTCGGCGACGGCCATGTGCAGGTCGTCGGAGGGCACCACGTCACCGGGGGAGTGCCGGAACCGCTCGAACAGCGCCCCCGGCAGCGGGGCGTCCACCCCGATGTGGGCCTGCCCGGCGGGCGCGGTCGCCGCGAGCTTCCAGCCGTAGGACGGCCCGGCCCGCTCCGACAACCTGCCCTGCGCGGCGAACCCCTCGGCCAGGCTGCGCGGACGCAGCAGCTCCGGCAGCGCGGCGATCCGCTCGCCGGTGGTCCAGGCCTGCCACAACGCGCCGGCGGTACCGTCGGCCCGCACGAGGTCGACGGCGGTCGGGTCCATGCCCGCGGAGCTGTTCTCGGCACTCATCGGGGCGGCATCCTGCCAGGGCCGCGGGTCAGCCGTCGTCGCCGGTCCGGGCGCGCAGCACCTCGGCGACGCGGCGGACCCGGTCGTCGGCGAGCGCGTCCTCCAGCGACACCGGCAGCGGGATCCGCCAGTTCGGGTACTCGTCGACGGTGCCGGGCAGGTTCGGCTGCCGCGTCTCGCCCAGCACGTCGTAGAGGGACGCCAGGACCAGCCGCGACGGCGCCGACGCCAGCAGCGCGTGCAACGCGACGACGATCGTGTCCTCGTCGGTCTCGTCCGGGGAGTCGAGCAGCCCCTCCGAGGTCAGCAACGCCAGCAGCTCGTCCCGTTCGGCTCCGGCCTTCGCCTCCTCGGTCGTCGGGTCGTCGAGAAGCCCCAGCTCGGCGCGCACCCGCACCTGCTCACCGGCCAGGAACCCGGGCGCGGTCGGCAGGTCGTGGGTGGAGATCGTCGCGACCGACCGCTCGGGCCAGCGACGCGGCGGGCGCAGCGGGCCGTCGTCGCCGCCGGTTACCGGGTCGGGGTCGCGGGAGAACCACAGCACCGTCGAGCCCAGCAGGTTCCGCTCGGCCATGTCCTCGCGGATCCGCGGGATCACCGTGCCCAGGTCCTCGCCGACGACCAGCGCGCCCGCGCGGTGGGCCTCCAGCAGCAGCACCGCGAGCATCGCGTCGGCGTCGTAGTGGACGTAGGTGCCGCGGTCGGCCGTCTGCCCCGACGGCACCCACCACAGCCGCCACAGCCCCATGACGTGGTCGATCCGCAGGCCGTCGGCGTGCGCGAGCAGTGCGCGGGTCATGTCGCCGAACGCGGCGTAACCGGTGTCGGCGAGGCGGTCCGGGCGCCACGGCGGCAGGCCCCACGTCTGGCCGCGCTGGTTGAACGCGTCCGGCGGTGCACCGACCGTCGCGCCGAGCGCGAGCACGTCCTGCAGCATCCACGCGTCGGCGCCCTCGGGGTCGCAGCCCACGGCGAGGTCGTGGATGACACCGACCGGCATCCCCGCGTCCTTCGCCGCGGCCCGCACCCCGGCCAGCTGCGCCTCGGCCTGGCGCTGCACCCAGGCGTGGAACGCGACGCGCGGCGCGAGTTCGGCACGGGCGGCCGCGACGCCGGGGGCGTCGGGACGACGCAGGTCGTCCGGCCACAGCGACCAGCGGCCGCCGAAGCGCTCGGCCAGCGCGCAGTAGGTCGCGAAGTCGCGCAGGTCGGCATCCGGGGCGCCGTCGGGGTACCCGGCGCTGCGCCACAACGCCTCCAGCGCGGACCGCTTCGCCGCCCAGACCCGGTCGTGCGCGATCCGGTCGCCGGTCGTCTCCGGGCGCAGGGCGTCGACCTCGGCGCGGGTGGCCGCGTCGGCGGCGGCGTAGGCCGGGAGGTCGGTGACCCGCAGGCTCAGCGGGGTGGCGTAGCGGCGCGACGACGGTGTGTACGGCGACGGCTGCACCGGCGGCACCGGGGTGATCGCGTGCAGCGGGTTGAGCAGCACCGCGCCCGCGCCGTGCCCGCCGCGGATCAGCGTGGTCAGGTCGCCGAGGTCGCCGATGCCCCACGAGTCGCGCGAGTGCAGGGCGTAGAGCTGCAGCATCCAGCCCCACGTCCGGGGCGGGTCGGGCAGCCTGGGCGGCGCGACGACGACGTGGGCACGCCCGGCCGTCGTCTCGCACGCGTAGCGGCCCGGCTCCAGCCCGGCGGGGAGCTCGCCGTCGATGTCGCGGGCCCATCCCTCGTCGCCACGCGCACCGTCGACGGCGGTGAGGCGACCACGGCCCGGCACGGTGCGGGAACGGTCGCTGCGCAGTCCGATCGTCGGCGGCAGCGCCCCGGCGCCGGCGCGCTCGCGGGCCCCGGCGAGCGCCACCCGTTGCGCCTCGGGGGAGGCGACGTCGACCTCCAGCAACCCGAGGACGGTGCGGACCACCTCCGCGTCGATCGGCTGCTCGGTCCTGCTGCCGTCGAGGTACGAGGTCGCGACGCCGTACGCGTCGGCGATCTCGGCGAGCTCGGGGGTCACCGGGTCGCTGGTCATGGGTCGATCCTGGCGGATGAGCGGCCGCCCGGCCCGGCCGCCCGGGGTGATACGGGCAACCGCCGCGACCGACACGCGGGACGCCTCCGATCACCCCCGGTCAGGGGGGCCGCGGTGCTACGGTGCGTCGCCGGATGCGCCGACCGGGTCACCGTGGCCGGCCGGGCGGCGGGGCCCGGCGACGGGCACCTCCTCCCGGGCCGCACCCTGTCGTGGACGACGGTTCGCGCAGCTCCGGCAGGAGGACTTCCAGATGTCGACGTGGGCCCTGCTCGGGCTGGTTGTGGTGGTGGTGCTGGTGGCCGTCGGGATCGCCGGGTTCCTGCGGTGGGGGCGGGGCCGGGAGGACGACGTCGCGTCGTCCGAAGGGGACCGTCCGCGCACCGTCGCCGATCTCGTCGACCGCCGCGCCCGCGGCCTCGACGACGGGCCCGGCAGGCCCGCGCCCGACCCGTCCGTGCCCGCGGCGCCCCCGGCGCCTCCGGTCGACGATGCCCCGGAGCCCGTGGTCGACGAGGAGCCGGCCGCGGACCGTGAGACCGCCGGGTCCGCCGCCGCGGCGGACGACGGTCCCGACGACACCGTCGCCGCGACCACGCCCGTCGCCGCGGTCCGTCCGCAGCAGGAGCGCCCGCGGCCCCCCGACGCGGAGGACACCGCCCCGGACGTCGGGCCGTCGTCGTCGGCGCCCGACATCACCGAGGCGGTCGGCACGGCCGATCCCACCGACGAGCTGCCGGCGGTCCCGCGGGTGACGCCCGACGTGAGCGCGGGCCCGGTCGGCCCGCCCTGGTCGCGCGGGTTCAAGGACGGCAAACCGCTCGAGCCCGTCGAGGTGGCACCGGCCCGGCGGACCCCGGCCCCGACGCCCTTCGTGCGACGACGGCCGGTCGCGGACCCCGCTGCCCGTACCGCCGACGAGGCGACCGCGGCCACCGGCACCGGCCCGGACAGCTCGGCGCCCGACATCAGCACGCCCACCTCCGGGACCGCGGTCGTGGGCGACGCGTCGACGACCGCGTCCGAGGCGCCGGCCGACGCGTCGACCGGCGTCACCGGGTCCACCGGCGTCACCGGGGACGTCGCGTCCGTCGGGGACACCGCCTCCGCCGGGGAGGAGGCCGACGAGTCGGTCGACGAGGCCCTGCCCGCCGCCACGACCCCGTCCCGCGCGCCCTTCGACCCGGACCTGGTCCGGCGGGTCACGGCGCTGCCGTCGGAGCGCACGTCGGTCCGCGCCCCGGCCGACCCGGACACCGAGCGGGAGTTCCGCGAGGCCCGGGACCGCATCTCGACCCCGCACACCTGGGCGGGCCGCGTCCCCGAGCAGGCCGGCGCACCCGAGACGGCCGGCGACACCCCGCCGGTGAGCCGGATCCCGTCGATCGGGCTCGCCGCCTCCGGCGCCCGTGCCACGCGCGAGAGCACCGACAGCCCCGAGCCGCCGCCGCGGCCCGCCCCGCGGGTCCTGCGGTCGGCGCGTCCCGGGAGCGGACCACGGCACCTCGCCCCGTCGCTGCGCGGGACGTCCGCGACCGACAGCGGCCCCGACGAGGACACCGCTCCTGTCGAGGACACCGTCGTGTCCGGCGAGACCGGGGACACCGGTTCCGAGGCGGGCTCCGGCGGCACGGTGACCACCGACCGCGCCGCCGGTGCGGTCGACGTCGTCGACGTCCGTGGTCCGGCGGGGGACACCGACGCCTCCGTGCCGGGCACCGGCGAGCGCGAGACCCCGACCGGGGATGCGGCCGACGACGCCACTACCGACGACGCCACGACGGACGACGCCACGACGGACGACGCCGCGACCGCCGCCCCCGAGGCGACGGACCCGGCCCCGCCCCGCCAGGCCCCGGACGAGCAGGCCTCGCACGTGCAGGCTTCGCACGAGCAGGCCCCGCGGGAGCAGGCCCTGCAGGAGCAGGACCCGCAGGCCGAGGCCCCGACCCCGGACCCCACCACCCCGGAGCGGTCCACCACCGCGCCGGAGGCCGAGGAGACACCCGTGCACGCCGGCCCGACCACCGCCACCCGCCCCGACCGCGCCGAGGACGTCTCCCTGTCCGTGCTCCGGACCGGGCCCGTGCCGTCGGCGGTCGTGCCGGACACGGCGCCACAGGACATCGAGGTCCGCGTCGTCGACGCCACCGACGCCCCGCTGCCCGGCGCCGAGGTCGCGCTGCGCGACCGCTCCGGCGGGCCGATCGGCTCCGCCACCACCGACGCCGACGGAACGGCGCACGTCACGGCGCCGGGCGCCGGGGCGTTCGTCGTCGTCGCCCGCGCCGACGGACACCTGCCCGGCGTCGCGACCTGCACCGTCGGCGACGACGACGCCGGCACCACCCTGCGCCTGGCCGCTGCCGCCGCGGTCCACGGCTCGGCGCCCGCGGGCACCGGCGTCGTGCTCTCCCAGGACGGCGAACCGGTCGCCTCGACGACCGCCGCGGCGGACGGGACCTACCACCTGGCCGACCTCGACCCCGGCCGCTACCTGCTCGCCGCGGGCGACGGCCCGGGGGTGGAGGTCGACCTCGTCCCCGGTGGCGACGAGCGGCGGGACCTGGCGGGCTCGTGACCGGCACCACGGAGGTCCACGGCCGGCTCCCCGGCGTCGGCGGTGTCGAGCTGTTCTGGCAGGGCCGCCTCCCCGAGGGCGACCCGAGCGGCGTCCTGCTGGTCAGCCACGGCATCGGTGAGCACTCCGGCCGCTACGACGCCGTCGTCGACACGCTGGTCCCGGACGGCTGGGCCGTGTACGGCCTCGACCACCGCGGCCACGGCCGCTCCGGCGGCACCCGGGTGCACGTCCGCCGCTACGACGACCTGCTCACCGACCTCGAGACGTTCCGCCGCGAGACCATCGCCCGCCACCCCGGCGTCCCGGTGTTCCTGCTCGGGCACAGCCTCGGCGGCCAGATCGCGCTCGCCTACGCGCTGCGCCACCAGAACCGCCTCGACGGGCTCGTCCTGTCCGCGCCCGCACTGGCCTCCGACGCCGTCCCGGCCGCGCTCGTGCCGCTGCTGTCGGTCGTCGCGAAGGTCCTGCCCACGGTCCGCCCGGTCGGGATCGACACCTCCGCGATCAGCTCGGACCCGGCCGTCGTCGCCGACTACGACGCCGACCCGCTCGTGCACCACGGCCGCCCCACCCTGGCTCTCGGCGCGGAGATCTACCGGCAGATGGCCGAGCTGCCCGTCCGGGCCGCCGAGCTGCGGATCCCGCTGCTCGTGCAGCACGGGACCGCGGACCGGCTGACCGACCCGGCGGGCACCCGGCTGCTCGACGAGCGCTCCGGGTCGGCCGACACCACCGTGCTCTGGTACGACGGTTTCTGGCACGAGATCTACCACGAACCGGGCCGGGCGACCCCGCTCGCGGACCTGCGGGACTGGCTCGACCGGCACCGCGACGCGGCCCGTCAGGCGACCTGACCCGACCGATCCCCGCCTCACCGCGCCGGACCCGCCCCGGTGGTGCGATCCTGGGGCCGGTACGGCGGAACGGGGTGGCGCGCACGGTGGAGCGGTTCGACCGGCGGACGGAGGACGAGTACGTCCCCGTCCGCGACCTGCTGGCGACGATCGACTGGTCGGCGACCCCGCTCGGCGTGCGCGACACCTGGGACCGCGAGCTCGAGGACACCATCCGGTTCATGCTGGAGAGCCGCCAGCCGCTCGTCGCGTGGTGGGGGCCCGAGCTCGTCCTGTTCTACAACGACGAGTTCGCCGGGCACTCCGGCCTGCGCCACCCCCGGTCCTTCGGCAAGCCCCTCAGGGAGGGCTGGCCGGAGATCACCGCGCATCTCGGGAGCCACCTCCACGAGCTGCTCTCCGGGGACCGCGAGGGCATCTACCGCAGCGACGACCGGATCGTGCTGCGGCGCTGGGACACCCTGGAGGTCACGTGGTGGACCTACTCCGCCACCCCGGTCCGCGGTCCCGACGGCGGCGTCCTCGGCCTGATCGTCTTCACGGCCGAGACCACCCCGCAGGTCGTCGGGGGCCGGCGGATGGCGCTCCTGGCCGCGCTCGGCGAGGTGGCCCGGGACGCACCGACGCTGGACATCGCCGTCGAACGGCTCACCACGGTCCTGACCGACCTGCCCGACGACGTCGGCTGCGCCGTGGTGACGACGGTCGGCGCCGACCCCGGCCCGCTGGCCACCGTCCGCATCGACGCGCCGCCCGCGGGCTGGCTCCCCGACGACCTCGACCCCGACCACGTCACCGACGTCGAGTTCCTCGCCGTCGACCCGGTCGCGGTCCACGGCGACGACGGCGTCCCGGTCACCGACGTCGTCCGGGCGGCGGTGCACACCCCCGACGGGTCGGCCGGCATCGCCGTCGTCATCGGGGCGCCGCCGTTGCTCCCGCTCGACGAGGACCACCGCTCGTTCCTGCGGCTGGTCGCGGGCACCGTCGGCGGCCTGCTGACCGCCGCGCTCGCCCGCGACCGCGAGCGCGACCGGCGCGACGACGCCGGGCTGATCGAGCAGGCCCGCGCCGAGTACTACGCCGGCCTCGGCGACGAGTTCCGCGACCCGCTGACCCTCGTCCTCGGACCGCTGGAGCGGCTGCGCGACCACGACGACGCCGCCGTCCGCACCCAGGTCGAGCTCGCGCAGCGCAACGCGCAGCGGATGCTCAAGCTCGTCGACGGGCTGGTGGACGTCTCCGCCCTGCAGACCGGCAAGCACGACGGCCTGTTCGCCCCGACCGAGATCGGGAAGACCACCGCGGCGCTCGTCGACGCGTTCGCGCCCGTCGTCGAGCGGGCCGGGCTGGAGCTGGCGGTGTCCTGCCCGCCGCAGGTCCGGCCGGTCTGGGTGGACCGCGACGCCTGGGAGAAGGTCGTCCTCAACCTGCTCAGCAACGCGGTCAAGTACACCCGCCAGGGCACGATCACCGTCGACCTCGCCCAGGACGGCGAGCAGGTCGTCCTGCGGGTCTCCGACACCGGCGCCGGCATCGTCGACGGCGAGCTCGACGCGGTGTTCGACCGCTTCCACCGTCCCACCCGGCGGCACGGCCGCAGCGGGGACGGCAGCGGCCTCGGCCTGCCGCTGATCCGCCAGCTGGTCCGTCTGCACGGCGGCACCATCGGGGTGACCAGCGAGCCCGGCGCGGGCAGCACCTTCACCGTGCGGCTGCCGCTGGGCTTCGCCCACCTGCCCCCCGAACGCCTCGTCCGGGCCCAGGTCGGGTCCCGCGCCGCCCCGCAGCTCGCCGCGCCCTACGTGGCGGAGGCGCTGCGCTGGCTGCCCGACGCCCCCGAGCCCACGGGCGCCGCACCGGTCCTCGCCCGCGGCCGCTCGGTGGACGGGTCCGTCGTCGACGGGCTGGAGGTCGACCACCGCGACCGGGTGCTCGTCGTCGACGACGACCGCGAGATGCGCGGCTACCTGCGCGACCTGCTCGTCGAACGCTGGACCGTCCGGGTCGTCGCGGACGGTGCGGCCGCACTGGAGTCCGCCCGCACCGACCCGCCGGACCTGGTCGTCGTCGACGCGGCGCTGCCCGGCAACGGCGGCATCGAGCTCCTGCGGGCGCTGCGGTCGGACCCCCGCACGATCGGGGTGCCGGTCGTGCTGCTGTCGTCGCGGGCCGGGGAGGAGGCCGCCGTCGAGGGGTTCGCCGCCGGCGCCGACGACTACCTGGTCCGCCCGTTCTCCGCCCGCGAGCTGCTCGCCCGGGTCGCGAACCACCTGCAGCTCGGCCGGGTCCGCCGGGCCGCCGAGCTGCAGTTCCGGGCCATGGCCGACTCCACCCCGGCACTGATCTGGGTCGACGACCCGGGCGGGCACCGGCTGTTCGTCAACCGGGGCTGGCTGGACTTCACCGGCGTCGAGGACGCGGCGCAGGAGCTGGGCCACGACTGGCGCCGCCGCATCCACCCCGACGACCGCGAGCGCTACCGCTCGGTGACCTCCGCCGCCGCCCGCGCGCACGCGCCGTTCGAGGTGGAGTACCGGCTGCTGGACCGGGCGGGCCGCTACCGCTGGGTGCTCGACCGCGGCGCCCCCGTCCGCGACGGTGAACGCTCCGCGGGCTACGTCGGCGGCTGCCTCGACATCGACGTCCAGCACCGTGAGCAGCGCCGGCACCGCATCTACTCCGAGGTCGCCGAGTCCCTGGAACGGGAGATCACCCGCACCGGGCGCACCGACCAGCTCGTCCGCGCCGTCGTCGAGGACCGGCTCGCCGACATCGCCGTGGTCCACGACGCCGACGCGGTCACCGGCACCGGCACCCTCGCCGTCTCCGCGCAGCGCTCGGCGCTGGAGCCCTCGCTGTGGCGGCTGGCCCCGCTGGTCCCCGCCGACGACGACGGCCGCCCCGAGATCCTCGACGCCGCCCACTTCGACGAGGTCCTGAGCCGGCTCGCACCCACCCAGCGCCGGGCCTGGACCCGGCTGCGCATGACCTCGGCGATGGTCGTGCCGCTGCCCGCCCGCGGCCGCACCAGCGCCGTGCTGACCGTCGTCCGCACCGAGTCGGGCGACCCCTACACCGACGACGACCTGGACCTCCTGTCCGAGATCGGGCGCCGGGCCGGGCTGGCCGTCGACAACGCCCGCCTGCTGGAGCAGGAACGAGCCTCGGCCCAGCGCCTGGGCCTGCTGCACCGCGCCACCGCCAAGATGTCGGCCGCGGCGACCCCCGGCGAGGTCGCCGCGATCGCCGCGGACCACATCGTCGACCTGCTCGACGCCGACCACGCCGGGCTCTGGGAGATCCGCGGGGAGTGGCTGCAGGCGCTCACCGGCCACGGGTGGGACCGCGACATGTGGCAGCGCGCCGCCCGGATCCGGGTCGACGCGCCGCTGGCGTTCACCGAGGTGCTGTCCGGGCACGAGCCGATGTGGTTCACCACCGCGCACGAGTGGGCGACGCGCTACCCCGCGGCCATCGGCATCGCACCGGACCACGCCCAGACCATCGGCTACCTGCCGCTCGTCGCCGGCGGGCGCTCGCTGGGGGTCCTCGCCGTCGCCATGCTGACCGAGCGACGGCTGTCCGACGCGGACAAGGAGGCGGCCGTCGCCGTCGCCGAGCTCGCCGCGCAGGCGCTGGACCGGGCGTCGATGCTGGAGGCCGAGACCGAGGCCCGGCGGCTCGCCGAACGCCTCGGCGCGGTCGCGACCGGGCTGGCCCGGGCCACCGACCTGGAGTCGGTCGCCGAGGTCGTCGTCGAGCACGGCCGGATCTCGATCGGGGCCGACGCGGTCGCGGTGCTCGTCGTCGACGAGGGCGGCGCGCTCTCGCTGCTCCGGGAGACCGGCTGGCCCGCCGACGGCCCGCCGATGCGCACCCCCGGCCGCGCGCACCCGCTGAGCCGCGCGGTCAGCAGCGGCGAGCCGATCTGGAACGCCGACGGGCCCGCCGACGGAGAGGTGCGGCGCTACCCGGTGCACACCGCGGTGCCGCTGATGGTCGCGGCCCGCCCGATCGGCGTCATCGGGCTGCGCTTCGAGACCGAACCGGTGTTCACCCCCGAGCAGCGCAGCTTCGTGCTGACCCTGGCCAACCAGTGCGCGCAGGCGATCGTCCGCGCCCAGCTGCACCAGGCCGAGCACGAGGTCGCGGTCACCCTGCAGCGCAGCCTGCTGCCCCAGCGCCTGCCCGACATCGAACGGCTGTCGCTGGCCACCCGCTACCGACCCGGCACCCAGGGCACCGAGGCCGGGGGCGACTGGTTCGACGTCCTGGACCTCGGCGACGACCTGGTGGCACTCGTCGTCGGCGACGTCGTCGGCCGCGGCCCGGCGGCGGCCGCGGTGATGGGCCAGCTGCGGTCCGCGGTCGCGTCGAACCTGGTCAACGGCCAGCCCCCGGCGCGGGCGCTGGAGCAGCTCGACCAGTACGCGCTGCGGGTGCGCGGCGCGATGGCCAGCACCGTGGCCATCGCGACGATCGACACCGGCACCGGCGAGATGCGCTACGCCAGCGCCGGCCACCCGCCGCCGCTGGTCGCGGGCCCGGACGGGGTGCGGACCCTGTCCGAGGGCCGCGGCGTGCCGCTGGGGATCTCCGGGCGGCCCCCGTTCCCCGAGGCCGTGGACCGGATGGAGCCCGGCGAGACGATCCTGCTCTGCTCGGACGGCCTGTTCGAACGCCGCAACGAGGTCATCGACGACGGCCTGGCCCGGCTGTCCGCCGCGTTCGACGAGCTGTCCGCCGCCCAGCCCCGCGACATGGCGGACACGCTGCTGCACCGCATGTCCGAGGGGACGGTCATCCCCGACGACACGGTCGTCGTCGTCGCGCGGCTCATGCCGCCGCCGCTGCGGATCGCGATCGAGGCCGACCCGAAACGGCTCGCCCCGCTGCGTCGCGCGGTGGCCGCCTGGGCCGCGCAGTGCGGGATGGGCCCGGACGCGGTCAGCGACCTGCAGCTGACCGTCGGCGAGGCCGCCACCAACTCCATCGAGCACGCCTACCTGCCCGAGGACACCGACGGGCGCGCCGGGGTCGACCTCGACCTGGCGCTGACCGCGGACGGCTCGGTCGCGGTGCGCGTCACCGACGGCGGACGCTGGCGGCCCCCGCCGCCCGACCCCGGCTACCGCGGCCGCGGCATCGCGCTCATCCGCGAGCTCGCCGGGGACGTGCACATCGACCCCTCGGACTCCGGCACCACCGTGCGGTTCCTGCTGCCCGCGATCCCGGTCGAGGTGGGCACCCCGGGCGCGGGACCGCCGGTGGAGTTCGTCGCCGGGGAGCCCGAGCCGGACCGCGACCGGATCGACACCCCGTCCGGCGACGGCGACGACGGCACCGTCCGGGCCCGGCTGCGTGCCGTCCCGGACGCGCACGGCGTGCGGATCGGGATCGTCGGCGACCTCGACCTCGGTGGGGTCTCGGCGATCCGGGCCCCGCTGATGGAGCACGTCGACCGCGGGCTGCCGATCACCCTGAACCTGCCGGGGGAGGCGTTCGTCAGCAGCGCCGGGATGGCCCTGCTGTCGGAGGTCGCCCGCCGGATGCGGACCAACGGCGCGGCGCTCACCCTCGTCGCGCCCGCGGGCAGCCAGGCCCGCCGCTCGCTGGTGCTGTCGGGGCTCGACACCGTCATCGGCATGTCCGACGACGACGGCGCCTGACCCGCCGACCTGTCCGGACACGCACGGGGTCCTCCCGCGGGCCGGACGGCGGGTTGAAACCGTGCCCACCGCTGTGATGCCATTCCCGGCATGAGTCAGGCAGCGACCCTCGGACCCCTGTGGGGCACCCGTCGCGCCGACCACTTCGACCAGGGCTGTCGCCCGAGCTGAGTCCCCCGACCACGCTCGCCCGATCGTCCCCTGGAGCACCACCGTGTCCGCGCCTGCCTCCGTGCCCGCGTCCCGCCCCGCCCGCCTGCGCGTCCCGCACGCACGACCCGTCACCGCGCCCACCCCGTACGGCCTCGAGGACCTGCAGGAGCTGACCCGCGAGATCGCCGCCGAGGTGCGCTCCGGGCGGCACGAGGTCGTCGTCGACCCGGAGCGCCGCTGGTACCGGCTGCTGCGCAGCGACGGCTTCGTCGACGTCTGGCTGATCAGCTGGGCCACCGAGCAGATCGCGGAGCTGCACGACCACGCGGGCTCCCTCGGCGCCCTCACCGTGGTGTCCGGCTCGCTGACCGAGCGCCGCTGGAGCGGACCGTCCGGGCTGCGCACCCGGACCCTGCGTCACGGCCGCGGCGCCGGCTTCCCGCTGGGCCACGTGCACGACGTCGCCAACACCGCCGACGACCCCGCGGTGAGCGTGCACGCCTACTCCCCGCCGCTGTCGGCGATGTCCTACTACGACGTCGAGGACGTCGCGGGCACCACCGGCCACCAGCGGCTGCGCCGCACCCGCACCGAGCTCGTCGAACCCGGCCGGGGTGTCGGATGAGCCGCACCGTCGCCGACCTGCTCGCCGCCGCCCGCGCCCGGCTCGACCGGCCGGACCCGCGGCGTGCCGCGGAGCTCGCCGCGGCCGGGGCGCACCTGGTCGACACCCGGCCGGGGTGGCAGCGTCGTGAGGAGGGGCAGATCCCGGGCGCGCTGGTGATCGAGCGCAACCACCTGGAGTGGCGCCTCGACCCGACCTCCGACGCCCGCGTCCCCGAGGCCGTCGACCACGACGTCGCCTGGGTGCTGTTCTGCTCGGAGGGCTACAGCTCCAGCCTGGCCGCCGCGTCGCTGCAGGACATCGGGCTGCACCGGGCCACCGACGTCGACGGCGGCTTCCGCGCCTGGGCCGCGGCCGGGCTCCCGGTCGAGGCCGGTCAGGACGGCCCGTCCGACGCCACCCGTCCGCCGGACAGGCGCGCGTCGAGGTAGCCCGCGACCAGCGCGGTCAGCTCGTCGACGACGACCGCCCGCGCGAACCCGGGCCGCTCCAGCACGAACCCGGTGGTGAGGTGCTCGACGGTCCGCACGACCGTCCACGCCGCGGCCCGCGCCGCGTCGGTGTGCCCGGCGCCGCGGGTGAGCAGCACCGTGGTGACCAGGTCGTCGATCCGGCCGGCGAACGCGGCCCGGCGCCCGCCGGGGGAGCGCGGCAGCTGCTCGACGATCACCCGTAGCAGTCCGGCTCCTCGCCGAACGTGTCGAGCAGGGCCTCGAGGGTCGCGCGCACCGCCGGCGCGGTGCCCGTCCCCGGCCCGGCCGCGGCGACCGAGTCGAGGAACGCGCGCGAGACGCGAGCCTCCATCGCGTCGAGGTAGCGATCCAGCACCTCGGTCAGCACCGCGTCCTTGTCCGGGAAGTACTGGTAGAGCGACCCGGGCGACACCCCGGCGGCGGCCGCGATCCGGTTCGTCGACGCGCCGTCGTACCCGCGGGTGACCAGCACGTCCCGGCCCGCCGCGACGATCCGCTCCACCATCGCCCGGGACCGCTCCTGGCGCGGCTCGCGCCGCCGGGCCCCGCGCCCGCTCACCGGGCGCCCCGGAACGCGCGTTGAAGGCGAGCATTCGCTCGTGTCAGCATCGGTCCATGCTGGCAGAGCCGCCCGTCGCCCCGCGACGCTTCCGCAGTGCGCCCGAGCGCGCGGCGCGGATCGCCCGTCCGCTCGGCCTGGTCGCCGGGGTCCGCGACCCCGACCCCGCGCTGCTCGCCGAGATCGGCCGCCGGATGCTCACCCGCGACGAGACCGGCGCCGCGCTGGCCCGCGCGATGGGACGCGACCGCGACGACGCGGGCCGCGCCGGGAACGGCCGTGTGACCATGCGGGCGTTGCACACCGCGCTGGCCGCGGGCGCCGCGCCGGCCGACGCCCCGCCCGCGCTGCGGGACTTCCTCGCCGCGGTCACCCCGGACCCGGACTGGCTCGACCGGGACCTGCTCGAACGCGGCGCCCGCGCCTACCGCAGGCTCGGCCGCAGCCGCGACGACGTGCTGCTGGGACTCTCGCTGATCGGCGGCTACCGCTACGGCGGCCCCACCGAGCTGCTCGTCCGCACCGGTGGGCTCACCGGCGCCGGCGCGATGCGCCGCCTCGGTGAGACCCAGGCGTGGGCGTTCGCCGTCAGCCGTCCCGGCGGGATGGTGCCCGGCGGTGCGGGCTGGGCGGCGACGCTGCACGTGCGCGCCATGCACGCCCTCGTCGCGGAGCGGTTCGAGCGGGGCGACCGCTACGACGTTGCCGGCCACGGGCTGCCGATCAACCAGGCCGACGCCGCGGCCACGCTCGGGCTGTTCAACAGCACCGCGATCCTCGGCTGCCGCCTGCTCGGACGGCACGTCCCGCGCGCCGACGGCGACGCGATCATGCACCTGTGGCGCTACGTCGGGTGGCTGATGGGCGTCGACGACGACTGGCTGTTCGACACCGAGCGCGCCCAGAACGCGTTCAACCACCACATCGTGCTGGCCCAGGGCGACGTCACCCCGGCAGGCCCGCTGCTCGCGGGCGCGCTCGTCGAGGGGCTGCGCAGCGAGCGGACCGGTGGCCCCGCCGACCGGCTCCGCGGCGCCTGGGAGCGACGACGGCTGCTGTCGCTGCTGCGGGTGTTCCTGCGCGCCGAGGGCCTGCGCGACCTGGACCTGCCGGTGACCGCGGCGTGGATGTGGCCGTCGCAGGTGCTGCGCAACCTGGTCGAGTCGCTGCTCGTCGCGCGGACCGCACGGGGGCGGCGGTGGCTGGAGCGCCGCTCGGACCGCCGCGTCGAGGCCGACCTGGCCCGTCGCTTCGGCCGCGAGACGCCCGGCCCCCGCGACCTGGCCGCCTGACCCCGCCCGCCGGGATCAGGTGAACGCGCTGATCCCGGTCACGTCCCGGCCCACGATGAGGGTCTGGATCGTCTCGGTGCCCTCGAAGGTGTGGATGGCCTCGATGTCGGCCCAGTGCCGCACGACGTGGTGCTCCAGCAGGATCCCGTTGCCGCCGAGCAGGTCCCGCGCCTCGGAGAGGATCTTGCGGGCGGTCCGGGTGTTGTGCATCTTCGCCAGCCCCGCGACGGTCGGCGACAGCTTGCCCACCTCGGCGAGCCGGGCGGACTGCATGCAGTAGAGCTGCATGCCGGTCAGGTCGGCGAGCATCGCGACGAGCCGCTGCTGCACGATCTGGAAGCTCGCCAGCGGCTTGCCGAACTGCTCGCGCTCCAGCGCGTAGCGCAGGGCGGCGTCGTAGCCGGCGGTCGCGTGGCCCAGCGCCATCCAGGCGCAGGTGCCCCGGGTGGTGGCCAGCACCGCGGCGCAGTCGGCGAAGGTCCGCGCCTCGGCCAGCCGGTTCTCCTCCGGTACCCGGACCCCGTCCAGCTCGATGTCGGCCTGCCAGAGCGCCCGCAGCGACACCTTGCCCGGGATGACGGTGGCCTCGTAGCCCTCCGCTGGGGTCTCGACGACGAACCCGAGCACCTCGCCGGAGTCGGTGTCGCGCGCCCACACGACCACCAGGTCCGCGACGCTGCCGTTGCCGATCCAGCGCTTCGACCCGCGCAGCACCCAGTGGTCGCCGTCGCGGGTCGCGGTGGTCTCCAGCGCGACCGAGTCCGAACCGTGCATCGGCTCGGTGAGCGCGAACGCGCCCAACTTGTCCATGGTGGACATCGACGGCAGCCAGCGTTGCCGCTGCTCCTCCGAGCCGCACATCGCGATCGCCTTCATCGCCAGGCCCGCGTGCACCCCGAGGAACGTGCCGAGCGAGCCGTCGCCGCGGTGCAGTTCCATGTGCACGAGGCCGAGCGCGAGCGGGCTCATCCCGGCCGCCCCGTAGCCCTGGATGTCCTCGCCGACGATCCCGAGCTCGGGCAGGCGCCGGAACAGGTGCCAGGGCAGCTCCGCGCGCTCCCAGTAGTCGTTGATGCCGGGGAGGACCTCGGTGTCGACGAACTTGCGGGTGTCGGCGAAGCGCTGCCACTGCTCGTCGGTGAACTGGTCGCGCACCGAGAAGAAGTCGGTGCCCAGGGCCTCGCCCAGCTCGGTGTACGGAGTGGTCGGTGCGGTCATGATCGCGGGCCCCTCGCCGTCGACGGAGACCTGATCCTCACAGAATCACCGGGGTTCCGCCGGGCGGAACTCAGGCCCGCACCAGGCAGAACGGGTGACCGATCGGGTCGAGGAAGACCCGGAAGCTCTCCGGTGCGGGCTGGACCTCGTGCCTGGTGGCCCCGAGCGCCAGCACCGCGGCCTCCCCGGCGTCGAGGTCGGGCACGTCGAAGTCGATGTGCCCGCGCTGCGGCCGCACCTGCCCCGGCCACTCCGGCGGGGTGAACTCCCCCTCGGAGATCTGCTGGAACGCCAGGGTGGCGCCCGCCCCGCCCGCGTCCAGCTCGACCCAGTCGGGGTCGCTGTCGGTGGGCCCCGTGACCGGCCAGCCGGTGATCGCGGAGTAGAACCGGGCGAGCTCCAGCGGGTCCGGGCAGTCGAGCGCGAACAGTGCGAACCTGGCAACGGGTGCATCGGTCATGGGGGCAGTGTGCCTGCGACCCCCGACAGTCACGCCTCAGAGCGCGTCGATCGCCCGCTCGATCCGCTGCACCGACACCGGATGGCGGGTCTTCATCGGGTGCGCGTACAGCGAGATGCGCAGCTCCTCGACCATCCACCCGATCTCGCGCAGCGCGGCCGACGGCGGCGTGTGCTCGGGCAGGGCGGCCAGCAGCCCGCGGTACTCCGCCTCGACCGGTGCGATCTCGGCGGTCCACCGGGCGTCGCGGGCGGGGTCGGCGCGCAGCTTCTCCAGCCGCAGCTCGCAGCCCTGCAGGTAGCGCTTCACGTCGCCGAGCCGGGTCGCCCCGGCGGCGGTGACGAAGCCCGGCGCGGTCAGCCGGCCCACGACCGCCGTCACGTCGGCGACGCCGTCGCGGGTGGCGGGGCCGCGCAGGTCCGCCAGCGCCGCACCGACCCGGTGCCAGACCTCCAGCACGCCGCGTACGGCGTCGAGGACCTGCAACGTCGTCGACGGCAGCCGCATCCGCAGCAGCTCAGCGAGCCGGGCGTACTGCGCCTCGTCGAACGGGTCGCCGCCGCCCCGGGCCATCAGGTGGTCGGCCGCGGCGGTGGTGCAGTCGTCGAGCAGGGCGTCGAGCGAGCCGTGCGGGTTGCGCGACAGGGCCAGCCGCGCCCGGTTGTCCAGGCCGCGCTGCACCTGCTTCCCCGGGTGGGTGGTGTTGAGGAGCAGGAGCCGCCGGGCGCCGCGGTGGTGGGCGGGGTCGCGCTCGGGCGCCGTCGCGTACACCCGGACGTC
Organism: Pseudonocardia sp. DR1-2; assembly: GCF_023717215.1. Lineage (NCBI taxonomy): Bacteria > Bacillati > Actinomycetota > Actinomycetes > Pseudonocardiales > Pseudonocardiaceae > Pseudonocardia > Pseudonocardia sp. DR1-2. Next base: position 21,122 of record NZ_JAMQOF010000013.1, read on the forward strand.
GGCGCTCGTGCCGCGGTCGCGCAGGCCCGGGTAGCCGGTGACCGTGTGCGCGCCACGCCGGATCGGCAGCTCCCGGGGGAGGTCGCCGATCGTCCACGACGTCAGCCCGGTCGCCTCGACGTCGCTGCCCGCGGCGGCCAGCTCCTCGCGGACCTTCGGGGCGAGGGCGCGGCGCAGCCGGTCCAGGTCGGTGTCGCGGGCCAGCTCGGCGCCGGACTCGTCGAGCACCCGGAAGGTCACCGTCAGGTGCTCGGGCAGCCGCTCCAGCTCCCAGTCCTCACGCCGGATGTGCACGTCGCGCATCCGGCCGAGCTCGTCCTCCAGGACGTCCAGCAGCGGACGCCGGCCGGTCTCGCCGCGCAGCCGGGCCAGCACCGCCTTCGCGTGGTCCGGGGCGGGGGAGAAGTTGCGCCGCAGGTTCCGCGGCAGCGTCCGGATCAGCGCGGTGACGAGCTCCTCGCGCAGCCCGGGCACCTGCCAGGTGAACGGCGTCGGGTCGACCTGGTTCAGTGCCGCCACCGGAACGTCGACGGTCACGCCGTCCTCGTGATGGCCGGGCTCGAACGCGTAGGACAGCGGCAGGGTCAGCCCGCCCGCCTCGACGTGGTCGGGGTAGTGGGCGCGGTCGACCTGCTTCGCGGCCTCGGTCGCGAGCATCTCCTCGGTGTAGGTCAGCCGGTCCGGGGCCCGCCTCGACTCCTTCTTCCACCACCGGTCGAAGTGCGCACCGGAGACGACGTCGGCGGGGACCCGCTCGTCGTAGAAGGCGAACAGGGTGTCCTCGTCGACGACCAGATCGCGACGCCGCGCCCGGTGCTCGAGCTCCTCGACGCTGTCGAGCAGCTCCCGGTTGGCGTGGAAGAACGGGTGCCGGGTCTCCCAGTCGCCCTCGACGAGGGCGTGCCGCAGGAACAGGTCGCGGCTCACCTCGGCGTCGATCCGGCCGTAGGCGACGCTGCGGTCGGCCACCAGCGGCAGCCCGTGCAGCGTGACCCGTTCGGTCGCGACGGCGGACGCGCGCGTGCGTGACCAGCGCGGTTCCGAATACGTCTTCTTGACGAGATGTCCGGCGAGGGGCTCGATCCAGTCCGGCTGGACCGGTGCGACGGTCCGCGCCCACAATCTCGTCGTCTCGACGAGTTCGGCGGCCATCACCCAGCGCGGGGGCTTGCGCGCCAGTCCCGAGCCGGGCCAGATCGCGAACTTCGCGCCGCGGGCGCCGAGGTAGTCCTTCGGGCCCTTCCGCTCCTTCTTCCCGTCTCCACCGTCCCCTCTGCGCTTCCCCGTGGCCTTCTCGGAGAGAGGGTCCTGCATACCGACCTGCGACAGCAGCCCGGCCAGGACGGACTGGTGGATCCGGTCGGCGTGCCGCGGCCACTCGGGGTCGTGGTCGTTCAGATCCATGCCGGAGCTGCGGGCGGCCTGGCGGAGCTGGCCGTGCAGGTCCCACCACTCGCGCACCCGCAGGTAGTGCAGGAAGTCCTCACGCAGCTCGCGGCGGAACCGGCTGCCCGACAGCTCGTCGCGGCGGGCGTTCAGGTGGTCCCACAGCCGCAGGTAGGCCAGGAAGTCCGAGCCGTCCTCACCGAAGCGGCGGTGCTTGTCGTCGGCGGCCTGGCGCTGCTCGGTGGGCCGCTCGCGCGGGTCCTGCACGCTCAGCGCGGCGGCGATGACCAGCACCTCGCGCAGACAGCCGTTGCGGTGCGCCTCCACGAGCATCCGGCCCAGCCGCGGGTCCACCGGCAGCCGCGCCAGCGACTGTCCGACCGCGGTCAGCGAGCGCCGGTCCGGGCGCAGCGCGCCGAGCTCGTGCAGCAGGTCCAGACCGTCGGCGACGGCACGCCGGTCCGGCGGCTCGACGAACGGGAACTCCGAGATCTCGCCCAGGTCCAGCGCGATCATCTGCAGGACGACCGACGCCAGGTTGGTCCGCAGGATCTCCGGGTCGGTGAACTCGGGGCGGGCGTCGAAGTCGTCCTCGGCGTACAGCCGGATCGCGATGCCGTCGGAGGTACGGCCGCAGCGCCCGGACCGCTGGTTCGCCGAGGCCTGGGAGATCTTCTCGATCGGCAGCCGCTGCACCTTGAGCCGGCGCGAGTAGCGCGAGATGCGCGCGGTGCCGGTGTCCACGACGTAGCGGACGCCGGGCACGGTCAGCGAGGTCTCGGCGACGTTGGTGGCCAGCACCACCCGGTTGCCCGCGTGCGGCGCCCAGACACGCTGCTGCTCGGCCGTCGACAGCCGGGCGTAGAGCGGCAGGATCTCGGTGTTCCGCAGGTTGCGCCGCTCCAGGGCCTCGGTGGCCTCGCGGATCTCGCGCTCGCCGGGCAGGAACACCAGCACGTCGCCCGGGCCCTCGCGCTGGAGCTCGACGACGGCGTCGCCGATCGCGTCGTCCAGCTGCCGGTCGGGATCGGCGTCGGGGTCGTCCGGGTCGACGACGGGGCGGTAGCGCACCTCGACCGGGAACGTGCGCCCCGAGACCTCGACGATCGGGGCCGGGGTCGGGTCACCGCCGTCGGTGGCCGCGCCGAAGTGCCGGGCGAAGCGCTCCGGGTCGATCGTCGCCGAGGTGATGACGACCTTGAGGTCCGGACGGCGGGGGAGCAGCCGGGTCAGGTACCCGAGGATGAAGTCGATGTTGAGGCTGCGCTCGTGCGCCTCGTCGATGATCAGCGTGTCGTAGGCCAGCAGGTCCTTGTCGCCGGCCAGCTCGGCCAGCAGGATGCCGTCGGTCATCAGCTTGACCATGGTCGAGTCGCCGACGGCGTCGGTGAACCGGACCTTCCAGCCGACCGCCCCGCCGAGCTCGACGCCCAGTTCCTCGGCGATCCGGGTGGCGACGGTGCGCGCGGCGAGCCGCCGCGGCTGGGTGTGCCCGATCATCCCGTGCACACCGCGGCCCAGTTCGAGGCAGATCTTCGGCAGCTGCGTCGTCTTCCCGGATCCGGTCTCCCCGGCGACGATCACGACCTGGTTGTCACGGATCGCGTCGGCGATCTCCTCGCGGCGTGCGGAGACCGGCAGCGTCGCGGGGTAGGAGATCCGCGGCAGCGCGGCGCGGCGCCGTTCCACGCGGTGCTCGGCCTTCGCGACGGCGTCGGCGACCCGCTGCTGGGCACGTCCGTCGCGGGCCCGGTCCAGCCGGCCGCGCAGCCGCTCGGCCTCGGCCGGTCCGAGCGCGTCGAGGCGCTCCCGCAGGGAGGTGAGCTCGGCGTCGCCGAGCGGGGGGAGCGGCTCGGCGGAGTCGCGGCCGTCGCGGTCGGGGCCGCGACGGCCGGGCTGGTCGGGGCCGGGCGCCGTGACGGCAGCGCGCCGACCCCGAGGCCCGCGGCGGCGCTGCGTCGATGCACGGCGGCGCTGCTGATCGCGGGCCGGGACGCCGCGCGCGGCGCCCTCCGTCCCGGGGGCGGCCTGCGCTGCGGCGAGGTCCGATGAGGTGTTCTCGTGTGGAGGTGTGTCCTGCGGGGTGCCGGAGCTCCCGCCGCGCGCCTGGTGGTCGCCCCGTGCGCCGGGACGGCGGCGGGGTCGGCGCGGACGGTCGTGCGACGACGGCTGTGCGGAGGTCGGAGACGGGACGGGTTCGCTGGACATCGTTCGTTCAGTCTGCCTGCTCGCCCGGGACCGGGCGTGCGCCGACCATGGTGACCGGCCTCGCAGGCGTCGTCGAATGGGTTTCGGGAATCGGCGGTATGGGGTCCGAACCGGACGCCGGTCGCCTCGCGGCGAGTGGCGCACCGCGGCTCCAGCCGAACGGAACTCCACGGCGGCGGTTGTCTGTTGCGGCCCGGGGACTCGGTTCGCCCGGCTCGGACAGTCGTTCCAACGGGCGGGGGTCCCGGATCATTCCCTCCCCGCGCGACGGTTTCCGGCTCAGCTCCCGTCCCCCTCGGGAACGGCGTCGGACCCCGTCTCGGCGAGCCGGGCCAGCAGGTCGCGCAACCGGGCCCGCTCGGCCTCGTCGAGCGGGGCGAGGAACTCCGCGGCCAGCGCACGGGCCTCGGTCGCGGCCCCGGTGGCCAGGCGTTCGCCCTCGTCGGTGAGGTGGACCAGCCGTCGTCGCTGGTCGGTCTCGGAACGCGAGCGGGTCAGCCAGCCGTGGCGTTCCATCCGGCGCAGCAGCTCGGTGGTGGTGCCCTTGTCGGTCGCGGCGAGCGATCCGAGCGTGACCTGGTCGATCCCGGGGCGCCGGCGCAGCGCGTCGAGCATCGCGTACTGCGGCTTGGTCAGCTGCGGGACGCGCTGCTGCCAGGCCGCGGTGTGGGACTGCAGGACCCGGCGGAGCAGGTGGACGACCGCCTCGTCGGCACCCGGGTTGCGATCGGTCATGCCGCGAGTATAGTGCGTGTGCAAACAGTTAGTATACGAACTAGTTGGGAGATGGTCCGGTGCGACTCGTCGTGGGAATCACCGGCGCGACCGGCGCGATCCTCGGGATCCGCCTGCTGGAGGCGCTGCGCGACGCCGAGGTCGACACGCACCTCGTGCTCTCGAAGTGGGCGCGGGCGACGATCGTCGAGGAGACCGGCTGGACGGTGCCCGAGGTCGAGGCGCTGGCCGGGACCGCGCACCCGTTCGGGGACCAGGCGGCCTCGATCTCGTCCGGCTCGTTCCGCACGGACGGGATGGTCGTCGTCCCCTGCTCGATGAAGACCCTCGCGCAGATCCGGCACGGCATCGCCGACGGACTCGTGGCCCGTGCCGCGGACGTCACGATCAAGGAGGACCGGAAGCTGGTCCTCGTGCCGCGGGAGACCCCGCTGTCGGAGATCCACCTCGAGAACATGCTGGCCCTGCGCCGCACCGGGGTGCGGATCGTCCCGCCGATGCCCGCCTTCTACAACCACCCGGCCGCGGTGGACGACGTCGTGGACCACGTCGTCGCCCGCATCTGCGACCAGTTCGACCTGCCCGCCCCGCGGGCCCGCCGCTGGACCGGCGGGTCCGCCCGACAGAGGAGGAGCGCCTGATGGACACCTTCCGCGACTACCTGGCCGAGCTCGAGCGGCACGGCCAGCTCCTGCGCATCGACGACGAGGTGAAGGCCGAGCCCGACCTCGGCGCCGCCGGTGCCGCCGCCCCGAAGCTCGGCGACCGCGCCCCCGCGCTGCTGTTCACCGACGTCGCCGGGTTCCGCGACCCGAACATCGTGCTCAACGCGCACGGCTCCTGGGCCAACCACGCCGTCGCGCTCGGGCTGCCGCCGGAGACCCCGGTGCGCGAGCAGGTCGAGGAGTTCGGCCGTCGCTGGGACGCCTTCCCGGTCCCGGTCGAGCGGCGCTCCGACCCGCCGTTCGCGGAGAACACCGTCGCCGGCGAGGCGGTCGACCTGTTCTCGCTGCTGCCGCTGTTCCGCATCAACGCCGGCGACGGCGGCTTCTACATCGACAAGGCCGCCGTCGTCAGCCGCGACCCCGACGACCCGGAGTCCTTCGGCAAGCAGAACCTGGGCATCTACCGGATGGAGGTCCAGGGGCCGCGCACGCTCGGTCTGCAGCCCGTCCCGCAGCACGACATCGCGCTGCAGCTGCGCCGCGCCGAGGAGCGCGGCGAGGACCTGCCGGTCGCGATCGCGCTCGGCAACGAGCCGACGATCCCCCTGGTCGCGGGCATGCCGATCGCCTACGCCGACAGCGAGTACGAGATGGCGGGCGCCCTGCGCGGCTCGCCCTGCCCGATCGCCACCGGTCCGGAGACCGGGCTCGACGTCCCGTGGGGCTGCGAGATCCTGCTGGAGGGCGTCGTCCTGGGCCGCGAGCGGCACTTCGAGGGCCCGTTCGGCGAGTTCACCGGGCACTACTCCGGCGGCCGCCGGATGCCGCAGATCCGCATCGACCGGGTGTCCTACCGGACCACGCCCTACTTCGAGCACCTCTACATCGGCATGCCGTGGACCGAGTGCGACTACCTCATCGGGCCGAACACCTGCGTCCCGCTGCTCAAGCAGCTGCAGGCCGAGTTCCCCGAGGTGCGCGCGGTCAACGCCATGTACACCCACGGCCTGCTCGCGATCGTCTCGGTCCGCAACCGCTACGGGGGCTTCGCCAAGGCCGTCGGGATGCGGACCATGACCACCCCGCACGGCCTCGGCTACTGCAAGGTCGTGATCTGCGTCGACGACACCGTGGACCCCTTCGACCTGCCCCAGGTCATGTGGGCGCTGTCGACCAAGATGCACCCCGCGCACGACCTGGTGACCCTGCCCGACATGCCGGTGCTGCCGCTGGACCCCGGGTCCGACCCGGTCGGCATCACCCACAAGCTGATCATCGACGCCACCACCCCGACCGCCCCGGACGACCGCGGGCACTACTCCCAGGGTGTCGTGCCGCCCGACGACACCGCGGCCTGGGTCGAGCGCCTCGGCCGCCTCGTCGCCGGCGACCGGAAGGAGAACCTCTGATGACCTGTCCCCGCTGCTCCACCGACGGCGCCGCCGTGCTCGCGACCTCCCCGGTCCCGGGCGTGTGGACCGTGCACCGCTGCAGCCTGTGCGGCTTCGTCTGGCGCGACACCGAGCCGCCCGCCGTCCGCGACGCCGCGCACTACCCGGCCCGGTTCCGGGTCACCGAGCAGGACGTGGCCGCCGCGGTCGACGTGCCGACCGTCCCGGAGCGCCGGGCGTGACCCCGACGTTGATGTGGGAGGCCCGCGCCGCCGACGGCCGGCGCGACGAGCTCCTCGCCCACGTGCGCGAGCGGGCCGCCGTCGCGCTGGCCGGCGCCGAGCGCCACGAGCTGTTCGTCGCCGACGGCGGGCGGGTCGTCGTCATCGCGGTCGGGGTGCCGGCCGGCACGACGCTGCCCGAGCCGCCCGGCGAGCTGCTGGCCCGGCCGCCGCACTCCTGGGGCTTCGACCGGGTCGGCCCCTGACCCGTCCTCAGCCGGCCCCGAGCGCCGCGAGCACCCCGTCGGTCCACGGCGTCCACGCCTGGACCGCCCACGGCCCGAAGTCGCGGTCGGTCAGCACGACGGCGGCGGCGCGCACGTCCGGGTCGACCCACAGGAACGTGCCGGACTGGCCGAAGTGGCCGAAGGTCCGCGGCGACGAGTGCTCCCCGGTCCAGTGCGGGGACTTGCCGTCGCGGATCTCGAAGCCCAGGCCCCAGTCGTTCGGCCGCTGCCGTCCGTACCCGGGGAGCAGGCCGTCGAGCCCGGGGTGGGTGACGGTCGTCGCCTCGGCGACGGTGCGCGGGTCGAGCAGCTGCGGGGCCTGCAGCTCGGCGGCGAAGCGGGCCAGGTCGTCGACGGTGGACACCGCGCCCGCGCCCGCCGAGCCCTCCAGCCGGGTGTGCGTCATCCCGAGCGGGGCGCAGACGGCCTCGTGCAGGTACTCGGCGAACCCGATGCCGGTCGCCTCGGCGATGGCGCCGGCGAGCACCGCGAACCCGGTGTTGGAGTAGATCCGCTGCTCACCGGGGGCGGCGCGGACGTCGTCAGTGTCGAACGCCAGACCTGAGGTGTGCGCGATCAGGTGGCGCACGGTCGCGCCCTCCGGGCCGGCCGCGTCGTCCCAGTCGACGGCGCCCTCCTCCACGGCGACCAGCGCGGCGTAGGCCGAGAGCAGCTTGGTCACCGAGGCCAGACCGAACTCGCGGTCGGTGTCGCCCGCGGTGGCGAGCACGGTGCCGTCGGCGGCGACGACGGCCGCGCCCACGTGGTCGACCGGCCAGTCCAGGACCCGGCGCACCGCCGGGGCGAGCTCGGTCACGACGGGAGGTGCGGTCGGGTGCGCATGCCGTCCATCCTGGCAAACGGGCGGGACCGCGGCCGCCCGGGCGATGATCGGGCCCGTACCGCGTCCGCCGGGTCCCGCACCCGGCCGCGCACCGCGAGGGAGGGCACCGTGCCGCTGCACCACGAGACCACCGGGTCGGGGCCGCCGCTGCTGCTGGTCCAGGGCGGAGCGGCCGAGGCCGGTGCGGCCCGGATGCTCGTCGGCGAGCTCGCCGTCACCCACCGGGTCCTCACCTACGACCGGCGCGGCGTCGGCCGCAGCCCGGCCGGGCCGGACCCGGTCGGGCCGGCCGCGCACGCCGACGACGCCGCCGCACTGCTGGCCGACACCGGGCCGTCCGCCGTCGTGGGGGTGGGCGTCGGCGCGGTGATCGGCCTGCTGCTCGCCGTCCGCCACCCGGACCTGGTCACGACGCTGGTGGCGCACGAGCCACCGCTGCCCGGCCTCGTCCGCGACCCGGACCACGAGGCGGGCCTGGACCGGGTCGAGGAGCTCGCGGCGCGCGACGACCTGGGCGGGGCGCTCCGGCTCCTGACCGCGCTGACCTCGGGCGAGGACCCCGTCGAGCCCGGCTACCGGCCGGAACCGCCGTCCGGGGACCCGGAGCCCGCGCTGCGCCGGTTCCTGCTCCACGACGTCCCCGCGGTGCGGGCCGTCCGCATCGACCCCGACGACGTCACCGCGAGCGGGGTCCGGGTCGTCCCCACCGGTGGGCTCGAGTCGCGCGGGCGCTGGGAGCACCGCTGCGCCGAGGTGCTCGCATCCCGGCTCGGGCGTGGGCTCGTCGAGCTGCCCGGCGGCCACGACGGGCCCGTCACGCACCCGGTCGCCGCCGCGGCCGCGCTGCGCGGGCTGGTCGGCGGCACGTGAGCGGAACCGTGCTCGTCGGCACGTCGGGGTGGCGCTACCCACCGTGGCGCGGCACGTTCTACCCGCCCGGGCTGGTCCAGCGCCGCGAGCTGGAGTACCTGTCCCGGCAGGTCACCTCGATCGAGATCAACGGGTCGTTCTACGCGTTGCAGCGCCCGGAGAGCTACCGCGCCTGGGCCGCGCAGGTCCCCGCCGGTTTCGTGTTCGCGGTGAAGGGCCCGCGGTTCGTGACGCACCTCAAGCAGCTGCGCGACGTCGCGGTGCCGGTCGCGAACTTCCTCGCCTCCGGGGTGCTCGGCCTCGGCCCGGCGCTCGGGCCGGTGCTGTGGCAGCTCCCGCCGCGGATGCGGTTCGACGCCGACCGGGTCGCGGAGTTCCTGACCCTGCTGCCGACGACGACGGCGGCGGCAGCCCGCGCCGCGACCGGCCACGACGACCGTCTCGACGGGCGCGCGCTCGTCGAGACCGACACCGACCGCCCGCTGCGCCACGCGGTCGAGCCCCGGCACGAGTCGTTCCGCGACCCCGCGTTCACCGCGCTGCTGCGCGAGCACGGCGTCGCCCTGGTGCTGTCGGACTCCGCGGGCACCTGGCCGGTGTTCGACGAGGTCACCGCCGACCTCGTCTACCTGCGCCTGCACGGCCAGGGGGAGCTCTACACCGGCGGCTACACCGCCGAGGCCCTCGACGGCTGGGCGGAGCGCATCCGCGGCTGGCGCGACGCCGGGCACGACGTCGTCTGCTACTTCGACAACGACGCGAAGGTCCACGCACCGACCGACGCGCTGGCCCTGATCGACCGCCTCGGCTGACCTGTTCGGCCGACCGTCGGCACGGCTGAACGGACCTGTCCTCACATTTGTTGATAAGGACGGGCAGCCTGATACGCCGGCCGCCGTCGCCGCGACAGCCGTGACGTGACCACTCCGCAGAACCGCCACGGCGCCCCGGACCTCTCCGGCCCGCCGCAGCAGCAGTCCGGCCCGCACCGGGTCCCGCAGCAGTACCCGGGCATTCAGGGCCCCGGCCGCCACCAGCAGCAGTACGCGCAGGACCCGCGCGGTGCCGCGCCGCAGGGCTGGGCGCCGCACCACCAGCCCCGGCCGCAGCACTCCGGCGGGAACCCGAACCCCTACTACGACGGCCACCCCGAGGTCCCCTTCGGCGGGCCGCCCTTCGGCCGCACCAACCCGGGCGGGGTCCCGCAGCAGGCCCGCGGCCCGCAGCAGCAGGCCCCGGCCGCCACCGGCGCCCAGCCCTGGCCGAGCGCGGCCCGGCGCGGCGGTGTCCCGCAGCAGCGCACCGCGGCCCCGGCCGTCCCCGCCGTCGCCCCGCGCAACGGGTTCGGCGTCACCGCGCTGGTGCTCGGGATCCTGGGCCTGCTGTTCTCCTTCATCCCGATCATCGGGATGATCGCCTGGCCGCTGGTGTTGCTGGGCCTGCTGTTCGGTGTGCTCGGTGTCGTCCGGGCGAGCAGGGGCCGGGCGGACAACCGCGGCGTCGCGATCGCGGGCACCGTGCTCTCGGCGATCGGGCTGGTCATCTGCATCGCCTACGCCTCGATGGTCGCCGCCGCGGTGTCGGGCCTGCCGACGACCGTGCCGGCCGCGGCCCCGGCCGTGTCCGCGCCCGAGTCCGACGCCGTCGCGTCGGCGCCCGCGGCCGCCGGTGGCGACGTGATCACCTACGAGGTCACCGGGTCCGGCACCGCCGGGAACATCACCTACGTCAAGGACGACAAGATGGGGATGGAGCAGGTCAACGGGACCTCGCTGCCGTGGACGAAGGACGTCACCTTCGACTCCGGCGTCCTCACCTTCCAGCCGCTGTCGCTGGTGGCCCAGTCCGGGTCCGGCGGGAACGGCGAGATCACCTGCCGCATCCTGCGCAACGGCGAGGAGATCACCTCCTCGACCAGCTCGGGTCCCTACGCGGTCGTGAGCTGCAGCGGCAGCTGACCCACCCAGCCGTACGCCGGGACGCTCCACAGCGACGCGCCCGCGCAGTCGCTGGAGTGGTCACGCACGACGAGCGTCCCGACGGACGACGAGGCCCTCCCCGGGGACGCCCGGGGAGGGCCTCCCCACGTCCGGGGTCAGGCCGCCAGCCCCACCGCGAGGGCCAGCACGCCCAGCAGCGGCGGCCCCAGCTGGATCGACGCCGGCCGCCGCTTCGACGGGTCCGACAGCAGCAGCACCAGACCGGCGGCGACCATCGAGCCCGCCCCGGTGAACACCAGCGTCGCGCCGATGCCGCGGGCGCCCGTCGCGAACACCACGGTCCCGAGCAGCACGGCGACGGCGAGGAACAGGTTGTAGAAGCCCTGGTTGAACGCCAGCGTCCGGGTCTGCTCCGCCTCCGCGCGGTCCGTACCGAAGGTCGCACGGGCCCGGTCGGTGGTCCAGAGCAGCGACTCCAGCACGAAGATGTAGACGTGGATCAGCGCCCCGATCCCGGTCAGCACCAGCCCGGCGACGATCACGACGGCCCCCTCCGCGGCGGAACCGTTCCGCCGCAGGGGGACCGTAGTGGGACCGGCGACGGCGGGGTCAGCGGCTCGCTGCCCGCCGGTACTGCCGGCTCGCCAGCGGCGCGAACACCGCGACGATCACGACCGACCAGATCAGCACGTAGAGCACCGGGTGCTGCAACGGCCAGGCGTCCGAGGCGGACGCCGACGCGGGGATCGCGCCGTCGTTGCCGAACAGGGTCCGTGCGGCCGCGGTGACCGCCGAGACCGGGTTCCACTCGGCGAACACCCGCAGCGGGCCGGGCAGCGAGTTCAGCGGCACGAAGGTGTTCGCCAGGAACGTCACCGGGAAGATCACGATGAACGACGCGTTGTTCACGACCTCCGGGCTCGGCACCAGCAGCCCGACGAATGCCATCACCCACGAGAACGCGTAGGCGAACACGATCAGCACCGCGAACCCGGCGAACGCCTCGCCGACCGAGGTGTGGATGCGCCAGCCGACCAGCAGCCCGGTCAGCGACATCACGACCAGCACGATCAGGTTGTTCACCACGTCGGACAGGGTCCGGCCGGTCAGCACCGCCGACGACGACATCGGCAGCGAGCGGAACCGCTCGATGATGCCCTTCTTGACGTCCTCGGCGAGCCCGGCGCCGGTGTTCGTGGCCCCGAAGATGACGGTCTGGGCGAAGATCCCGGCCATCAGGAACTCGCGGTACCCGGCCCCGCCGCCGGCCGGGTCGATCGCGCCGCCGAAGACGTAGGCGAACAGCAGCACGAACATGATCGGGGACAGGGTGGTGAAGACCAGCAGGTCCGGGACCCGCTTGATCTTGATCAGGTTGCGCTTCGCGACGACGGAGGCGTCGGCGAGCATGGTGGCGGCGGCGTTCACGGGGTCGGCTCCTCGGCCTGGTCCGCCTCGTCGGCGGGGCGCCCGGTCAGGGTGAGGAAGACGTCGTCGAGCGTCGGGCGGCGCAGCCCCGCGTCGTCGACCTTGGTGCCGGCCTCGGCGAGCCGGTCCAGCGCGGCGCGCAGCACCTCGACCCCGCCGCTGACCGGCATCGTCAGGGAGCGGCGGTGCCGGTCCAGCACGGCCTCACCCACGCCGAGCGAGGCGAGCAGTGCGGAGGTGGGCTCCAGGTCGTCGGCCAGGCTGGTCGTGACCTCCAGGCGCTCCCCGCCGACCTGCGACTTGAGCTCGTCCGCGGTGCCGCGGGCGATGACCCGGCCGTGATCGATGACCACGATCTCGTCGGCCAGCGCGTCGGCCTCCTCCAGGTACTGGGTGGTGAGCAGCAGCGTCGTCCCGCGCGCGACGAGACCGCGGATCACGTCCCACAGGTCGTTGCGGCTGCGCGGGTCCAGCCCGGTGGTCGGCTCGTCGAGCAGCAGCACCGGCGGGTCGGCGACGAGCGCCCCGGCCAGGTCGAGCCGGCGGCGCATCCCGCCGGAGTAGGTCCGGGCCGGACGGTCCGCGGCGTCGGTCAGGCCGAAGTCGGCCAGCAGCTCACGGGCCCGGTCCCGGGCCCGGCGCCGACCCAGGTGGTAGAGCCGCCCGACCATCTCCAGGTTCTCGAAGCCGGTCAGGTACTCGTCGACCGCGGCGTACTGCCCGGACAGACCGATCCGGCGGCGGACGCCTGCCGGGTCGGCCAGCACGTCGACGCCGGCCACGGTGGCCGCGCCCGCGTCCGGTGTCAGCAGTGTGGTCAGCACCCGGACGACCGTGGTCTTCCCGGCGCCGTTCGGGCCCAGCAGGCCGAGCACCGTCCCCTCCGGCACCGACAGGTCGACCCCGTCGAGCGCGCGGAGCGAACCGTAGGTCTTGACCAGTCCCGTGGCGCGGATCGCGTCCGGCATCGTGTTGTCCCCCTCGGAAGGTGCGAGCGGGGCCACTGTGCCCTACGACCCTGACAACCTGCGTCCTGATTCGGCCCGGCGGCGCGCGTGGGCGAGCAGCATCCGGCGCCCGACCAGCATCAACGCCGCCGACACCAGCATCACGACGGCGTTGACCGTCCACGCGGTCGGGAAGCCCGCGTGGGTGGCGAGCGAGCCGAAGACGATCGGTCCGGCGAAACCGCCGGCGTAGACACCGACCTGCACGATCGACGTCGCCGCGGCCGGGGCGGACGGGTTGAGCCGCACCACGGCGAACTGCAGCAGACCCGGCCACGCCCAGCCCAGCCCGAACGCCAGCACCACCCCGACGACCAGCGCCGGCGTCCCGGGCACGGCGAGCAGCAGGAACCCGCCGGCGCCCGCGGCGAGACTCGCCGCGACGACGGCGACGTGGCCGCCCGAGCGCATATCGGCCAGCCACCCGTGCAGCATCCGCACCGACAGCCCCACCACGCTGCCGAGGGTCAGCATCAGCCCGGCCAGACCGGGGTCGATCCCGCGGTCCACCGCCGAGGCGACCAGGAAGATGCCGAGCGCGGTCGCGGTCCCGGCCGCGAGCCCGGAGGCGGCGCCGATCACCGCGAGCGCGGCCGTCGCCCGGTCGCCGGACCCCGTGCGGGCCGCCGGGCGGGCGTCGGTGCGCGGGCACGCGGACAGTGCCGCCAGCGCCAGCAGCGCGCCGATCCCGTACGCCCAGCGCCAGCCCACGGTCAGCGCCACCGCGGGGACGGCCAGCCCGGCCAGCAGCGTCGCCGCCGGGATCGCGGCCTGCTTCACCCCGAAGGACAGCCCCATCCGGTGTGCGGGCACCGAGCGCGCGAGCGTCAGGTTCGACGACAGCTGGCCCATCACGTTGCACCAGGCGCCGCAGAGCAGCAGGACGACGAGCGCGACGTAGGACCGCGCGCCCAGCGCCAGGGCCGCCATCAGCACCGCCGCCCCGACGACGGCGATCCGGCTGGTCACCCGTGATCCCACCCGCTCGACGACCATGCCGACCGGCAGCGAGCACAGCGCGCTGACCCCGAAGTACAGCGCGACGACCAGCCCCAGCCCGGACGGGTCGAAGGCCAGGTCGCGCGAGAGCTGCACCGACAGGGCACCGGTGAGGAACACCGGGAGCACCGACGCCGTCGTCACGACCACCGCGCCGGTCGCGACGCGGAAGGCGGACGGCGACGCGGTGTCCGTCGTGCCCGGTTCGGTTGCGATGCTCACGTTCAGCAACGCTAACCGATATGCGTCAACCCTGGATGCGCGAGTCCCCGCGGCCGGCCCACTCCTTCTCGCGGAGCTCGAACTTCTGGACCTTGCCGGTGGAGGTCTTGGGCAGCTCGTCGACGACCTCGACGTACTTGGGTGCCTTGTAGCGGGCGATCCTCGTCTTCACGTGGTCGATCAGCTCCTGCGGCTCGGCGGAGCGGCCCGGCTTGAGCACGGCGAAGGCCTTGCAGACCTCGCCCCACTTCTCGTCCGGCACCCCGACGACGGCGGCCTCCAGCACCGCGTCGTGCGAGACGATCGCCTGCTCGACCTCGACGGTGGAGATGTTCTCGCCGCCGGAGATGACCACGTCCTTGGCCCGGTCGCGCAGCTCGACGTAGCCGTCGGGGTGCACGACGCCCAGGTCGCCGGAGTGGAACCAGCCGCCCCGGAACGCCTCCGCGGTTTTCTCCTCGTCGCGGTGGTAGCCCTTCATGACGTTGTTCCCGCGCATCACGATCTCGCCCATCGTGGCGCCGTCGCGGGGGACGTCGGCCATCTCCTCGTCGACCACCCGGACCCGGTCCGCGCACACCATGCCGACCCCCTGGCGGGCCTGGAGCCGGGCCCGTTCCTCGCCGTCGAGGTCGTCCCAGGCGTGCTGGTACTGGTTCACCGCGTACGGCCCGTAGGTCTCGGTGAGGCCGTACACGTGCACGATGCGGAACCCCATCCGCTCCATCTGCAGGATGGTCGTCGGCGACGGCGGCGCGCCGGCCGTCGTGATCGTCAGCCGGTAGTCCAGGGTGACGGCCTCGGGTGAGTTCATGATCGTCGTGACGACGGTCGGGGCGCCGTTGAGGTGGGTGACGCCGTGCTCGCCGATCAGCCGCCAGATGGTGTCGCCGCGGACCTCGCGCAGGCAGACGTGGGTGCCGCCGATGGCCGTCACGGCCCACGGGGTGCACCACCCGTTGCAGTGGAACATCGGCAGCGTCCACAGGTAGACGCTGTCCGCGGTGTGCCCGGAGTGGACGATCTCGCCGAAGGAGTTCAGGTACGCACCGCGGTGGTGGTACTCGACGCCCTTCGGGTTGCCGGTCGTCCCCGAGGTGTAGTTGATCGTGATGGTGGCCCGCTCGTCGTCGACGGCCCAGGACCGCGGGTCGTCCGAGCCGCGGGCGAGCAGGTCGGCGTAGCTCGTCCCGGAGCCGACGCCGTCACCGGGCGCCGCCGGGTCGACGACGGTGACGATCTCGCGGACCGTGGCCAGCTCGTCGGCGACCGGGCGGACCGTCTCGTACAGGACGGCGTCGACGACCAGCACCGTGGCCGCCGAGTGGTCCAGGATGTAGCGGACCTCCTCGGTCGACAGCCGTGTGTTGATCGCGACCAGGACCGCGCCCGCCAGCGGCACCGCGAAGTGCGCGACGAGCATCTCCGGGACGTTCGGCAGCAGGTAGGCGACCCGGTCACCGGGCTCGACGCCCGACGCGGCGAGGGCGTTCGCCACCCGGGTCGCCTCCGCCGCGAACTCGGCGTAGGTGTGCCTGCGGTCGCCGTAGACGATCGCCGTGGACTCCGCGAACACCTCGGCCGAGCGGCCCAGGAAGGCCAGCGGGGTGAGCGGGGTGGTCCAGACGTCGGTCGTCGCGCCCTGTGTCACGGTCGGCTCCTTCGCAGGCGGTGCACTCGTCGCCGCGATCCTGCTCGCCGCGAGGAGCACCCGGCAACCCGCGCCGGCCGAGCCCCCCGGCGCCCCCCGACCGCCGGGGCTCAGCCCTCGATCGTGATGGCGGCCTTGGGGCAGCTCCGTGCCGCCTCCTCGACCTTCGGCCGCAGCGACTCGGCCGGGTTCTCGTCGAGGATGTAGAGGTAGTCGTCGTCGCGCACCTCGAAGACCTCCGGCGCGACACCCATGCAGACCGCGTTGCTCTCGCAGCGGTCGAAATCCACGATGACCTTCATGGCATCCATGGTGCCCCCGCCGTGCCGACGCCGCAGGACTGAGGGCTCCCTGACCTGCGGTTATGCTTCCCTTCCTCGCTCGGGAAGGCCGCAGGTCAGCGGCTGTCGCGGGTCTGGGCGGCGGTCGGCAACGGCTGCGGCGCGAGGTTCGCGCGGGCCTGCACGGGCGTCGGCGGCGGGGTGGTGTGCGGCACCCCGGTGAGGAGCGCGGTCGTCGCCCGGGTGGTCACCGGGATGCTGCCGACCGAGGGCAGGCGCACCTCGTCGGGTTCGAGCATCGCGGCCACGCCGAGCAGGGCGCCGAGCGCCACCGGGGCGGCCAGTGCCGCGAGTCGCAGTCGCGCCGGGTCCACGGCACACCTCCACGTCGACGACCGCGCGGGGGATGCCGGGGAGCGGCAGCGGCCGTCGACCAACCATCGGGTCGCGGCCGTCCGCCGTTACCGCCATCGGGTGATCCGGGTCAAGCGGGGCGCATCCGGACCACCCGATGGAGGGCGCTCACTCCCTCCGCAGCACCGGACGCAGCGTGTCCAGCACCGACGCGTCGTCGATGGTGGAGGGCACCGGCTCCTCGGCGCCGTCGGCGATCCCGCGCATGGTCTTGCGGAGGATCTTGCCGGAACGGGTCTTGGGCAGGGCCGGGACGATCGCGACGTCCTTGAGGGAGGCGACCGCGCCGATCTGGTCGCGCACCATCTGCACGAGCTCGGCGCGCAGCCCGTCCTCGTAGCCCTCGGCGTCGCTGTCGACGCCGGACTTCAGCACCACGAAACCGCGCGGGACCTGCCCCTTCATGGTGTCCGCGACGCCGATCACCGCGCACTCCGCGACGTCCGGGTGCGAGGCCAGGACCTCCTCCATCCCGCCGGTGGACAGACGGTGGCCCGCGACGTTGATGACGTCGTCGGTGCGGCCCATGACGAAGACGTAGCCGTCGGCGTCGAGGTGCCCGCCGTCGCCGGTGAGGTAGTAGCCCTCGAACGCCGACATGTAGGAGCTGACGTAGCGCTCGTCGTCGTTCCACAGGGTCGGGAACGCACCGGGTGGCAGCGGCAGCTTCGCCACGATCGCGCCGTCGACTCCGGGCTCGGCCGGGTCGCCCCGCTCGTCGAGGACCTGGACGTCCCAGCCGGGCATGGCACGGGTCGGTGAGCCGGGCTTGATCTCCAGCAGCTCGATGCCCGCCGGGTTGGCTGCGATCGGCCAGCCGGTCTCGGTCTGCCACCAGTGGTCGATGACGGGGATGCCGAGCAGATCCGAGGCCCAGCGGTGGGTCTCGGGGTCGAGGCGCTCGCCGGCGAGGAAGAGGTACTTCAGCGAGGACACGTCGTACTGCCCGAGGAACGTGCCCTCCGGGTCCTCCTTCTTGATCGCCCGGAACGCCGTGGGCGCGGTGAAGACGGACTTCACCCCGTTCTCCTGGACGACCCGCCAGAACTGTCCGGCGTCCGGCGTGCCGACGGGCTTGCCCTCGTAGAGCACGGTCGTCGCTCCGGCCAGCAGCGGCGCGTAGACGATGTAGGAGTGGCCGACGACCCAGCCGACGTCGGACGCGGTGAAGATCGTCTCGCCGGGGCCGACGTCGTAGATGTTGGGCATCGACCAGGCCAGGGCGACGGCGTAGCCGCCCGAGTCGCGCACCACGCCCTTCGGCTTGCCGGTGGTGCCGGAGGTGTAGAGCACGTAGAGCGGGTCGGTGGCCTTCACCGGGACCGGGTCGGCCGGCGTGGCGTGGGCGACGGCCTCGGCCCAGTCGACGTCGGTCGGGCCCAGCTGCGCGGTGGCCTGCTCGCGCTGCAGGATCACCGTGGACGTGGGCTTGCGGTCCGACAGCTCGATCGCCCGGTCGAGCAGCGGCTTGTACTCGATGACGCGCTTGCCCTCGATGCCGCAGGACGCCGAGACGACGACCTTGGGCCCGGCGTCGTCGATCCGGACGGCGAGCTCCTTGGCGGCGAACCCGCCGAAGACCACCGAGTGGACGGCGCCGAGGCGGGCGCAGGCGAGCATCGCGATCGCGGCCTCGGGGACCATCGGCATGTAGACGACGACCCGGTCGCCGTGGCCGATGCCCTGGTCGCGCAGCACGCCCGCGAACAGCGCGACCTCGTCGCGCAGCTCCGCATAGGTGTAGGAGCGCCGCGACCCGGTGACCGGCGAGTCGTACACCAGGGCCGTGCGGTCGCCGTTCCCGGCGTCGACGTGCCGGTCGAGCGCGTTGTACGCGACGTTCAGCTCGCCGTCGGGGAACCAGCGGTAGAACGGCGGGTTCGACTCGTCGAGCGCGCGGGTCGGGGCGACGTCCCAGTCGATCCCGTCGGCCGCGCGGAGCCAGAAGCCCTCACGGTCGTCCACGCTGGAACGGAAGATCTCCTCGTAGGCGGTCACCGTCGTCCTCTTCCCCTGGCGATCCCGGCGGCCCACGGTGGCCGCCCCTCGTGTCGCCGACGACCCTAGGAGGTGACACCGACAGCGCGCAGCCCTCTCGTGGGCGGACCGCTCCGGAGGGACGGGCCGTTCGTCGACGACGATGCGCCGATCGTCGCAGTGTGACCGGGCGGATCCGTAACGTGATCGGGTGACGGCCCGACACAGCGCGTGGGGGACCCGTCCGATCCGCGGGCGGGCCCACGGACGGGAGGCGGTGCCGGTGCGGCCCGACGACGGTGCGGTCCGGTGGCGTGGCAGGCGGGGTGCCGCCGGTGCGGCGGTGCTCGGGACGCTGCTCGCCGGGTTCGTGGCCGCGGGCTGTGCCCCGGTCCCGTCGGTCGTCCCGGCGGCGGCCGCGGCGACGACGTGCACCCCCGGCTGGACGGCCGCCTGGCACGCCGCGCAGCAGGCCGTCCCCGGCGACAGCCTCGCCGGCCGGACGCTGCGGATGGTGGTGCGGCCCGGCGCGGCGGGGGAGGAGCTGCGGCTGCGGCTGTCCAACCGGCACGGCGACGGGCCGCTGCGGATCGCGGCGATGACCGTCGGCGCCACCGGCCCGGGAGCCGCGGTGACCCGGCCGGTCCCGCTGACCGTCGGCGGGGCCCCCGTGGCCGACATCCCGGCGGGTGCCGAGGTGCTGACCGATCCCGCACCGGTCGCCGCCGCGGCGGGCGTGCCGCTGACGGTGAGCCTGTTCCTGGCCGAGGTGCCGCGCACGATCGGCTCGCACCCGGTCGCGATGCGCACCGCGTGGCTGTCCGGGCCGGGGGACCGCACCGCGGCCCCGGACGCGGCGGGCTTCGACACGACCCTGCAGTCCTGGCCGGTGCTGACCGGTCTGGAGGTCCTGGCGGCCCGCCCGGACGGCGCCGTCCTCGTGATCGGGGACTCCCTCGTCGACGGCGTGGGCTCCACCCCCGGCGGCGACGACCGCTTCCCCGACCAGCTCGCCGCCCGGCTGGCCGCGGCGGGCGGCGACCGGCCGATGACCGTGCTGAACGCGGGACTGTCGCGCAACCAGCTGCTGCAGGACGACCCGCCGGCCGGCGGTGACGCGCCGCCGACCCGCTGGGACGACGACGTGGCCGCCGTCCCCGGCGTGCGCGACGTGGTGCTGCTCGTCGGCACCAACGACCTCGCCGCCGGCGCGGCCGCCGGTGACCTCGTCGCCGGGCTGCAGGGCTTCGCCCAGCGGGCCCGCGCCGCGGGGCTGCGCGTGTTCCTCACCACCATCCCGCCGTCGGCCAGTGGCGGTCGCGCCACCCCGACGGCCGTCGCGGCCCGGGACGAGGTGAACGGCTGGCTCCGTTCGGACGGTCGTCGCTGGGCCGACGGGGTGATCGATGCGGCCGCCGCACTGGGCGACCCGGGTGACCCGCACCGGCTCCGTCCGGATCTGGACTCCGGCGACGGGCTCCACCCGTCGCCCGCCGGGTACCGGGCGCTGGCGGCATCCGTGCCGGTCGGGGAGCTGTCCGGCAGCCCCTGCCGGGTCTCGCCGGATCGCTGAGCCGCACCCGTCCCGCACAGCGCTGGGTGACCGGCCGTCACCCGGGAAGGGGCGTGCGGGGTCCCCGCACGATGGGTAACGTCTTGGTCACGGCCACAGCACGTGGCGGTACCGACGGACACCGGCACGCGGCGCGTCCCACGGACGGGCCCGGAGCAGGTCCTGGCGGCCTACGGGGAGGCCTCGTGACCATCGGCGCGAAGCGCGGCATCGACGACGACACCAGTTCCATTCCGGCGCCGCGGAACGCGGCCGACGCCTTCAAGGTCTCCGACGACCAGGTGCAGCGCGCCCGGCTCGTCGTCGCCCGGAACTCGGACGACTCCGAGGATCTGCGCGAGCTGCTCGACATGCTGGGGCTGATCTCCGGCAACCCGGAACAGCCGCCACCCGTGGCTCGCTGACCTGCGGCGACGCCGGAACCGGGGGGTGGTTGCAGGGCCCCTCGGAGCGGTGTCGTAAGGTTTCCTCACTCCCAACGGACAGCCGTTGAGGGAAGGTCGAGGCCCCCGGGCCTGGTCCCAGCCCCCATCGTCTAGCGGCCTAGGACTCCGCCCTTTCAAGGCGGCAGCGCGGGTTCGAATCCCGTTGGGGGTACCGCGAGACACATCGGATACGATGCGTCTCGCGAGAGCAAGGCCCAGTGGCGCAGTTGGTTAGCGCGTCGCCCTGTCACGGCGAAGGTCGCGGGTTCGAGTCCCGTCTGGGTCGCTCCACTCTCTGGATCTCCGGTTCACCGGAGGCCGGGGCCAGGTAGCTCAGTTGGTACGAGCGTCCGCCTGAAAAGCGGAAGGTCGGCGGTTCGACCCCGCCCCTGGCCACAGTCCTGATCCCCCCGCAGAGCCGGTCGGTAGCCACCGACCGGCTCTCGTGCGTTCCGGGGTCGGTTCGGTCACGATCGGCCGATGAGCTCCCACCCGCACGACATCACCGTCCCCGGCCCGCCCCGGCTGGAGGAGGTCTCCGACGGGCTCTTCGCCTACGTCCAGCCGGACGGCACCTGGTGGATCAACAACGCGGGCCTGCTCGTCGGGCCGCAGGGGGCCGTCGCCGTCGACTCCTGTTCCACCGAGCGCCGGACCCGGGCCTTCGCGGCCGCGATCGGCGAGGTCACCGACCGGCCGGTCCGCACGCTGGTCAACACCCACCACCACGGCGACCACACCTGGGGCAACGCCCTGTTCTCCGGTGCGACGGTCGTCGCGCACGAGCGGGCACGTGCGGAGATGATCGCCTTCGGCCCGCCCCGGGACCTGCCGTTCTGGGACCACGGCGACTGGGGCTCGCTCCCGCTGGACCCGCCGTTCCTCACCTTCACCGACCGCATCGCGCTGCACCTGGGGGACCTGCGGGCCGATGTCCTCCACGTCGGGACGCCCGCCCACACCACCAACGACGTCGTCGTGCACGTACCCGACCGGTCGGTCCTCTACTGCGGGGACCTGGTGTTCAACGGCGGCACGCCGTTCCTGCTGATGGGCTCGGTGACCGGCGCGATCGACGTCCTGGAGCAGGTGGTGCTCCCGCTCGGGGCCGCGACGACGGTGCCCGGCCACGGGCCGGTGTTCCGGGGCGACGGGCCGCTCCGGGACACGGTCGACTACCTGCGGTTCGTCCTCGACCTGGCCGAGCGCGCCCGCGACGCCGGCATCCGCCCGCTGGAGGCCGCCCGCGACACCAACCTCGGCCGGTTCGGCGACTGGCCGGACGCCGAGCGCATCGTCGGGAACCTGCACCGCGCCTACGCCGAGCTCGACGGCGCCGAGCGCGGCGCCCCGATCGACAGCACGGTCGCGCTCGCCGAGATGGTCGAGTACAACGGCGGGCGCCCGCTCACCTGCCTGGCGTGAGCACCGGTCGCCGCTCCCGCAGCGCGACGACGGCGCCGGCCACCACCAGGACCGTCAGCACCCCGGCCGCGGCGACGGTGGGCGTGTCCGGCTCGACGAGCGGCTGTCCGCGCAGTGCCTGCCAGGTCAGCAGGGCGAGCACGCCGGTGTAGCCGGCGGCGGCCGTCGTCATCAGGTCGCGACGCACCCGTGGGTCGGCCAGCCGTGCCACCCGCCCTGCGGCCAGCTCGAACACGATCAGCAGCAGTGGCAGCAGCTGCAGCGCGTGCATCCCGACGAAGTGCGGGACGCGCAGGTCGCCGCCCAGCGTGCTCCACCCGACCAGCGGCATGCCCGGGCCGCCGTCGGGGAGGCCGACGGTGTGCGCCCCGGCGATCCCGCGGAAGTCGGCGAGCTGGTCCGGGGTCGGTGACGTCATCAGGAAGCCGAGCGCCATCCCGGCCAGCGCGAGCACCGCGCCGGCGCGGATCGCGACCGTGCGGGCGGGGTCGAGGTCGCGCACCGCGAACAGCCCGGCGGCGACCCACGACGTCGCCAGCCAGACGAGGACGATCGAGATCCCCATGGTGCTCCACAGGCCCGCGTCGAGCCGGGAGGTGTAGTTGAAGTGGCTGGTCGTGCCCCGCCCGGCCTGGACGGCGATGACGACCATCTCCACCACCAGGGCCACCGCCGCGACCGTGCCCGCGAGGTACGCGCCACGGGTCCGGCCGCGCCGGGAGCGCAGCTGGTCGTACAGCCAGGCCCAGGTCACGCAGAAGATCGCGATGGAGACGGCGAACTTGGTGGGCTTGAGCCACACCGGCGCGCCGAGCACCTCGCGCGGGTCGACGAGGGTGCCCAGCAGGCCGAGCGGGACGGCCGCGGCGCAGGCGAGACCGACGACCATCAACGGACGGTGCCACGCGAGGATGTTCCGCATGTGGATACTGTAACTATCCGATAGCTGGACTGTCCATATGGCTCGTGGAACCGTGCGCGGCCCGCGTCCGTTGTCCACCCGTGTCCGTGATCGTCGACCGAGCCCTGCGTACCGCCGTCACCGTGTTGCCGCGGCGGTGGCGGACCGACCGGCGCTCCGCCCTGGTCGGGCTGACCGCGCTGCGTCCGCACCTCGGCGTCGCCGGACTGGGGGTCGCGGGTCTCCTGCGGCTCACCGGGCTGCGCCGCACCGCGACGGCGGTGGGCCTGGCCGGCGCCGCGGCCGCCGCTCCCGCGCTGCGACGGGTGCTGCCGCGCCCCGACGGTCCGCTGCCGGACGGGCCCGAGCTGACCGTGCTCGTCGCGAACGTGCTGCTGGGGCGGGCCGACACCGGCGCGCTCGCCGCGACGGTGACCCGGGAGCGGCCGGACGTCGTCGTGCTGCCCGAGGCGGGCGTCGCCTACCTCGACCGGCTCCTGCCCCTGCTCGGCGGCTACCGCGGCTGGTCATCGGTCCCGCCCGGCGTCCCGGACCAGCGCGGCACGGTGGTGCTGGTCGCGCCGCGGGCCGGGGAGGTCGACGTGCGGCCCGGGCAGGGGATGCGGCTGCCGTACCTGGAGGTCACCGGTGGGCTGCTCGGTGCCCGGACGCTGTACGCGGTGCACACCTCCGCGCCGACGAACCCTCGGTGGACCGAGCTGTGGGCCGGTGAGCTCGCGCTGATCGGGGAGTGGACCCGCACCCGACCGGCGCCGGTCGTGGCCGGGGACCTCAACGCCGTCGTCGACCACCGGCGGCTGCGCGACGCGTCCGGCGACTGCGTCGACGCCACCGACGGCACCGGGCGGGGGCTCGTGGGGACCTTCCCGTCGTCGCTGCCGCGCTGGGCCGGGATCCGCATCGACCACGTGCTCGTGCCCCGCGGGTCGGTGACCCGCCGCCACGTCGTCCTCGAGACCCCGGGCAGCGACCACCGCGCGGTGCTGGTGACGGTGCGGCTGCCCGGGACTCAGGACCCGGCGCGGTAGCGCTGCGCGGAGCGGCTCTCCTGGGCGATCCGGCGCAGGGCCGCGAGCAGGGCGTCGCCGAGGACGGTGCCGACCAGTGCGGTCTCCGCGGCCTCCTCGCGGTCGGTGGTCCGCCCGATCGCGGCCAGGTCGCCCTCCGCGGCGCGGTCGGCGGCCTCGGCCCACGCCTGCAGGGTCTCCTCGCCGGGACCCCAGCCCAGCTCGTGCATCCGGGCCAGCACCGACCGGGCCCCGGCCAGCGCGGGCGCGTCCTTCCCGACCTGCCAGCCCACGTGGGCGACGGCTCCGGCCAGGTCGGCCTCCGCCTCGTCGAGCGAGCCGGACGCGCCGACGTCGCCGGTGATCGCGTAGACCGTCCGGCCGAGCATGTCGTGCAGGCCGACCGCGGGGTCGTCGACGGCCGACAGCACCTCGCGGACGGTCGCGATCGGCAGCCCGCCGACCTCGACGAGCGCCCGGATCAGGCGCAGCCGGCGGACGTGCGCGTCGTCGTAGCGGGCCTGGTTCGGTGACGTCGTCTCGCCGCGGGGCAGCAGGCCCTCGCGCAGGTAGTACTTGATCGTCGCGACGGGGACACCGGACGACCGGGACAGATCCGAGACTCGCACATCGGAGACTCTAGCTATCCGTTTCGGTCCGGGGTTCCGACAGCCCGTCGACGAGGCCGAAGGTCACCGCCTCCGCCGCCGACGGCCAGCGGTCCCGGGCGTCGTCGGGCAGCGGGGCGCCGCAGTACGCCGCGGTCAGCGACTCGATCTCGCGGCGGCGTCCGGCGAGGTGGTCGGCCCGGACCCGCACGTCGCCGGGGTGCGAGCCGCGGACCGGCCCGTCGGCGGTGGGCAGGAACGCGGCGTGCGCGCGGGCGAGCCGTTTGCCCGGCGTCCCCGACGCGACGAGGAACGGCACCGGGCCCGCGAGCGATCCCACGGCGACGGTCGCGACGTCGACACCGAGCGTGCGGATCGTGTCGTGCACCGCCATCGCGGCGACCGGGGAGCCGCCGGGCGCCAGGACGTGCAGGGTGATGTCGCGGCGCGCGTCCTCCGCAGCCAGCAGCAGCAGACGCGCGCAGGTCTCGGCGGCGACGTCGTCGTCGAGCTCGCGGGCGAGCAGCACGATCCGCTCGCCGAGCAGACGGTCGGCGGGGTCGGACGGGGTGGACAGGACGGGCATCGGATCTCCGCTCCTCGGGTGCCGCCCGACACTAGGGCCGGGGTGGGCCACCTGAGCTGCGGTTACGCCGACGGCGGACGGGGTTCGCCCTCGGCGGAGGTCGGGTCGGTGCCCGCGGTCGCGACCCGGCGCAGCAGCGTGCGGAGCGCGCCCTGCTCGTCCGGGGAGAGCGGCGCCAGGATGTGGGCCTCGGCGGCGCGCAGTCGCGTCTCGGTCTCGCAGAGCAGCGCCCGGCCGGCCGTGGTCAGCACGATCCGGCGGGCCCGTCGGTCGTTCGGGTCGGGGTGCCGCTCGATCAGTCCCGCCTCCTGGACCTTGTCCAGCAGGTAGGTCATCACGGTGCGGTCCACGCCGAGCTTGCGGGCGAGTGCGAG
The DNA here is from genome assembly GCF_023717215.1 of Pseudonocardia sp. DR1-2. Taxonomy (NCBI): domain Bacteria; kingdom Bacillati; phylum Actinomycetota; class Actinomycetes; order Pseudonocardiales; family Pseudonocardiaceae; genus Pseudonocardia; species Pseudonocardia sp. DR1-2. Next base: position 46,568 of record NZ_JAMQOF010000013.1, read on the forward strand.
CTGGGTGGGCGGATCGTCCCCGGCCGCGGCGGCGAGCACCTGGAAGCCGCGCTGACCGCCGGGCAGCGTGCCGACGACGCACTGCACCGCCGTGGCGTGGTCGCGCGCGACCCGGGCCAACGCCCACGCCAGGTCGCACTCGACGCTCTGCGGGGCGGACGGACCGGACATCGTCACAGGGTACGTGCTTGCCAAGGTCGTCTCTCGCGCAGATACTCTGTTTAACAGAACATCTTCGCTCCAGATCGACCGGGAGGTCGCCATGTCCCTGTTCCGACTCGACGCGAGCATCCGCACCGAGGGCTCCGTCAGCCGCGAGATCGTCGACGAGGTCGAGCGCGCCTACCTCGACGCGCGACCGGGCGCCGAGGTCGTCCACCGTGACCTGGGCACCGCCCCGCTGCCCGCCGATCTATGGACCACCGCGGTCGCGGCCGGGTACGTGGCCGAGGCCGACCGCACCCCGGAGCAGCGCGGGGCCCTCGCGCGCATCGCGGAGCTGGCCGACGAGGTGCTGGCCGCGGACGCCGTCGTCATCGGATCGCCGCTCTACAACTTCGGCATCGCGGCGCACCTGAAGACCTGGGTCGACGCCCTGATCACCGACCCCCGGTTCGCGCCGGGCAGCACGCCCCTCGCCGGCCGCCCGGTCGTTCTCGTCGTCTCCCGGGGAGGCGGCTACGGGCCGGGCACCCCGCGCGAGGGCTGGGACCACGGCTCCGGCTGGATCACCCGCATCCTGCGCGACGTGTGGGGTGCCGACGTGACCGTCGTGGAGACGGAGCTGACCCTGGCCGACGTGGTGCCCGCGATGAGCGAGCTGCGCCCGCTGGCCGCGGAGAAGCGCGAGCGCGCCCGCATCGACGCCCGGACGGCCGGGGAGCGGGTCGCCGCGGTGACGCCGGCCGCGTGAGGCCCGGTCAGGGGGCGGCGCGCAGCGCGGCGAGCCGCTCCCGGGCGTAGCCGGGCTCGACGGTCCAGCAGACGGCGACCTCCCACGCGTCGACGGCGCGGCGGGCCTCGCGGGCAGCCCCGGGCCCACCGTCGAGGTCGAGTGCCGTCCGGTCCACCCGGCACTCGTCCCAGTCGAGCAGGCCCGGACGTCCGTCCAGGACCCGGATGTTGCCCGGGCCTGGGTCGCCGTGGACGACGGCGACCGGACCGCCCACCACGGCCCACGCGGCCCGGCACTCCGCGACGACGTCGGACGGCATCGCGGTCAGGTCCACGTCCCCGCCCCGGACGGCGCCCGCGAGCAGCTCGACCGTGCCCACGAACCCCGGCCGCTGGCTCCGCCCCGAGGTGAGGGCGTGCAGCCGGTGCAACTCGGCGGCGACGGCGGCCTCGTCGCCCGGCCCGGGCGGGTCGCCGTCGAGCCAGGTCCGGACGACGACCGCCCCGCACCGCCGTCGTCCGTCACCGGTCGGGACGACGTCGGGTACGCGGAAACCGTGGGCCCGCAGCTCGCCGGTCAGGTCGAGCTCCCAGTCCAGAGCCGCGGGCGTCCGCCCGCTCCGGTGGACCACCAGCCGTCGGCTCCCGTCCGTCGCCGCCCAGACCGCGCCGCGGTGCCCGCCGCCGAGCCGGGCCGTGATGCGCAGCCCCGGCCAGGCGGCGAGCCCGGGCGGCGTCAGCCGGCCTTCGGCTCCCACAGCTCCGGCCGGTCGGCAAGCTTCAGCGGCAGCCCGAAGTAGCCGAACAGCTTGGTGTTGAGGAAGATGCTCAGCCCGGTGACGGCCCCGTCCTCGATCCGCAGGGCCGTGATGCCCCAGGCCTCGAACTCGCCGTTCGGCCCGGACGGCTTCCACTGGGCGAAGCCGACCGTCCCGTTGATCTCCACCGGAGCCACCCGCGACCCGCGGCAGCCCTGCCCGGGGCCGGTCGCCATCCAGGCGATGACGTCGTCCCGGCCGCGGAACCAGAGCTCCAGCGGGGGCATGTTCTGCTCGACGTCCTCGTGGAGCAGCGCCGTCAGCGCCTCCATGTCGAACGCCTCGAACGCTGCCATGTAGCGCATCAGCAGCGCGGTCTGCGCCGGGTCCATCGCCGGGGAGGTCTGCGGCGCCGCCTCGGAGATGCCCTGTTCGCCCAGGGTGGCGCGGGCGCGCTGCAGGGCGCTGTTGACCGACGCGACCGAGGTGTCCAGCAGCTCGGCGACCTCGGCGGCCTTCCAGCACAGGACCTCGCGCAGGATCAGGACGGCGCGCTGGCGGGCCGGCAGGTGCTGCAGCGCCGCGATGAACGCGAGCCGGATCGTCTCCTTCGCGACGGCCTTGTCCGCCGGGTCCCCGGCGGGCGTCGACACCCGGGCGTCGGGCATCGGTTCGAGCCACTCGGCGTCGGGCAGCGGCTCGCGCAGCGACTCGGCGACCGGCGCGCCGGGGCCTCCGATGTCCATCGGGACGGCGCGGCGCTTGCGCCCGTTCAACGCGTCGATGCAGACGTTGGTGGCGATGCGGTACAGCCAGGACCGCAGCGAGGAGCGACCGTCGAACTTCGCGACGCCCTTCCAGGCCCGGACCATCGTGTCCTGCACCGCGTCCTCGGCCTCGAAGGCCGAGCCGAGCATCCGGTAGCAATAACCGGTCAGCTCACGCCGGTGGTCCTCGAGGCGTTCCTCGGGCGGCCGCTCGTCCACGGTGGTGTCGGCGGCCCGTGCGGGTGCGCTCATGGTTCCCCCTCGACGTACCCGTCCGGGTGGGTCCCGGTCCGTCTGGCCGCGAGTGTGCCGCGCAACACCGACAAAGTGGAGGGCCCGCGCGACGAACGGCCGCCGAACAGGGGCGACGTGCGCCGACGGGCCGGCCGCGACGTGGGATGATCGGGGCCGACGGCGTTCCGCTCGACCCTCCCGGTCCGCCGGTCGCAGGCACGACGGAGGAGTCGGGGAGCACGGCGGGGCGACGATGTCAGCGGTGACCGAGAACGACGGGATCGGGAGTACCGGCGGGGGCGGGGCGCGCCGCGCCGGTCGTCGCCCGGTCACGTCCCGCTCGGAGATCGAGCACATCGCGCTGGAGATGTTCAGCGACCAGGGGTTCGAGCACACGACCGTCGACGACGTCGCGCACGCCGCGGGGATCGGGCGTCGCACGTTCTTCCGGTACTTCGCCTCCAAGAACGACATCGCCTGGGGCGCCTTCGAGGAGCAGTTGGTGCGGATGCGCGCGGTGCTCGCGGCCCAGCCGTCGGACCTGCCGACGCTGGAGGGGGTCCGGCGGGCGGTGCTGGAGTTCAACCACGTCGAGCCGGACGAGCAGCCCTGGCACCGGCGCCGGCTGCGGCTGATCCTGCAGACCCCGGCGCTGCAGGCGCACTCGACGCTGCGCTACGCCTCGTGGCGGGAGGTCGTGGCCGACTACGTGGCCGAGCGTCGTGGCGAGGACGCCTCGGCGCTCGTCCCGCAGAGCGTCGGACACGCCTGCCTGGGCGTGTGCATCGCGGCCTACGAGCGCTGGCTGGCCGACGACGGCTCCGAGCTCGCCGACCTGCTCGACGAGGTGCTGCGAGCGCTGCAGCGGGGCTGGGCGACCGAGCTCCCCTGAGACGCACCGCGACGGCGCCCCGGTGCGGGACGCCGTCGCGTGGTGGTGTCTGCGTCGCAGGTCAGCGGGTGGTGCCGAACAGTCGCTCCCACAGGCTCGGGCGGGTCGGGGCGGTGTCCTGGGTCCGGGCGTCGGCCGGGGCCTGCGGAGCGGCGGTGCCGTCCGGGGCGGTGGCGACGGCCGGGGCGCCCGGTGCTGCCGGGGCCGCGGGCACGGCGGGAGCGGCAGGGGCACCCGGAGCGGCAGGGGCAGCCGGAGCGCCCGGGACGGCCGGGGCCGCCGGAGCGGTGGGCGCAGCCGGGACGGCGGGTACCGCCGGGGCCGCGGGAGCGCCCGGGACGGCCGGGGCCGCCGGCGCCTGCGGGAGGGCCGGGGTCTGGGGGGCCGCGGGGGCCTGCGGGGCGGCCGGCGCCTGCGGAACGCCCGGAGCACCCGGGACGGCCGGGGGCTCGGGGGCCTGCCGGCCCGCGGTGTCCGAGGTGACGGCGACGGCCGGGGTCACCGAGGCGGCCGGCGCCGCGGGGGCGACCGGGGCGGCGGGCGCCGCGGGGGCGACCTGCGCCACCGGAGCGGCCGGAGCCGCCGGGGCCGCGGGCACGGCGGGCGCGGCCGGCGTCCCCGGGACGGCAGGGGCGGCCGGCACCGCGGGAGCGGCGGGGGCCGCGGGCACGGCCGGAGCGGCGGGCGCAGCCGGGACGGCGGGCACGGCCGGTGCCGCCGGCGCACCCGGAACGGCCGGGGCGGCGGGAACCTGCGGCGCGGCCGGCGCGCCGGGGACGGCCGGAGCCGCGGGAACGCCCGGGGCGGCCGGGGTCGGTACGTCCTGGACGGGGACGGTGGTGTCGGCGGGCGTCGCCGGGGCGGTCGCCGCGCCGTTCCCGAAGAGCGTGTCGAACAACCGGTCCAGCGGGCCGTCGGACGCCGCGGCGGGCGCGTGGGTGACGGTCGCGGCCGGGGCGACCGGGGTGGAGGCCCGAACGGGCTCGGCCGCGCCGGCCACGCCGGCGCCGTACACACCCAGGGTGCCGATCATGAGGGTCAGGGCGACGGAAGTGGTGACTCGGGATCGCACGGTCTCTCCAGTTCGCTGTGCTGCTGCACGGGGTGACGGACGGCGCCGAGCTTGCGGTCACCGGGCGTCGTCCACCAGTGGCCCGATCGTGGCCACACGAGTCACAGGGGCCCCATCGGTCACGCTGTGAGCGGATCGCACCGCAACGCACCCGGAACGGGCGACCCCGTCCGGGGATGGAGGGGGCCGTTGGACGGGCCCGGACCGCGGTCACCACCCGAATCGGGGAGGACGGGCGCCCGGCGCTCACCCGACGGCGTGGAATGCGTCCTGTGCTCACCCGTTCGGGACGGTGATGACCGCCCGTCGCCGATCGGCGGATCGGATCTCACTTTCCGTGATCGCGCCGGAGTGGTGCGACGGGCGGTCGGCGTCGCGGAACGGGCCCGTGCGGGGGCGTCGAGTGAGGACGGTCGACGTGCCGGAGAGCCGTGGTAGCGTCCGCGTCGGTTGCAGTCGTTCTTCTCCGATCGCCGCGAAGCGTCCGTGTGAAGTTGTGACGGTGGGCGTCGTCGATCGGTGCTGAGGTGCCACGGCGGTGTCCACGCGACCTCCGGCTCTTGCTGTGAGGGCCGGAACCGCTCCATCTGAGAAGGACACACGCTATGCCGCAGGGCACCGTCAAGTGGTTCAACGCCGAGAAGGGCTTCGGCTTCATCGCCACCGACGACGAGGGACCGGACGTCTTCGTCCACTACTCCGCCATCGAGTCGAACGGATTCCGCACGCTGGAGGAGAACCAGCGCGTCGACTTCCAGGCCAGCCAGGGCAAGAAGGGCCCGCAGGCCGACTCGGTCCGCGTGATCTGACTTCTGCGCGGGCACGACCCGCGCACCGCGACGGCGCCGGCTCCCCTCGGGGACCGGCGCCGTCGTCGTTCCCGGGGTCAGCCGAAGGCCGGCCGCAGCCCCTCCCGCGCCCGCAGCGCCGCCGCGACGACCACCGCCACGACGCCGAGCGCCGCGACCACGGTCACCGGCACCGTGCCGGCCGCCGCGGACTCCACCGCGACCCAGACCAGCGCCCAGACGGCCGTCGCCGCGTAGGGCAGCGCCGCCGTCGTCCGCCGGGTCGCGACGCCCGCGGCCAGCACGCCGGCACCGAGGAGGGCCGCGGCCGTCACCGGGCCGAGCGGCGCGCCCCAGTAGGTCAGCGTCACCGAGAACCCGGCCACGGTCGCGAGTGACACCCAGCCCGTGTAGAAGGCCAGCGGGCCGTGCAGGAGTGCCCGGTCGGCCACTCCCTCGGCGGGGAACGCGGCGAGCCGGTGCAGCACCACGGCCAGGGTCACCAGCAGTGCCACGATCAGCAGCTGCGCGGTGCCCAGGAGCTCCTGGGAGAACACGACGATCCAGCCCGCGTTGAGCGCCGCCGTCGCCACGAACAGCCAGCCGGTCGCCCGGTGCACCGGGCGCGACCGCTGCCCGGGCAGCGACTGGTACACCGCGTACACGAGCAGGGCCAGGTAGATGAGGCCCCACACGGAGAACGCCACCGTCGCCGGGGTGACCAGTGAGGGGTAACGGTCGCTGAGCACCCGCTGCGACTCCCCGAACGTCCCGCTGCCGCCGAGCGAGCCCGCCACCGCCTGCAGCACCGCCGCGGCGAGCACCGCCCAGGTGCGTGCCGTGTCCATCCCGGTGGCCGGGCCTGCCGTGCGGCCCGCCCTCGCCGTCGTCGACGCCATGTCCAGTCCTTCCGATCGTCGCAATCATCTCGATGATAAAGACAATCGACGCACGAGGCATGTCGAGCGGTACGACGACCGGCACTGCGCCGGACGGCGGCGGGGTTGCCACCGGTCGTCGGTCCGCTGCGCCCGGTCACCCGCCGTTCACCGGTGGTCGCGACGCCGTGCGGTCGGCGTTCCCCGCTCGTCTCGCCGCTGCGCACCCTCGCCGCGTACCCCTCGCGAACTCGTGCCCGGAGCCCGATCCTGGTGTTGTACTTCACAGGGAAAGCGGCACCACAGGGGTTGTCGCGCAAGCGGAAGGAAGTGACCTCCATGTCCTGGTGGGACAGCTACCGAGCCGTCTACGGCGCGGAGCTGCGAGCGGCCGCTCGCGAGTACGCCGACCACGGTTGGCCGCTCGTGCCGGGGCCGGGCGCGGAGGTCATGCTCGCGACGGGCGACGTGCTCGACGTGGTCGAGGTCCCGGCGGTCATCGGTCGCCAGGTCTGCCAGACGCTGCGTGAGGCCGGCGAGGTCGTGCCGGTCGCCGCGACGCCCGAGGGCACCTGGTGGTTCCCGATGAGCCCGCGGCACGCGCTCCCGGCCGAGCTGAGCCTGCACACCGACGTGGTGCTGCACACCGACGGCATCGGCGTCGTCGCCCCGCCGACCGAGCGTCCCGAGGGCTGGGTGCAGTGGCGCGTGGCCCCGGCGCGGGTCGGCTACCGGGTGCCCGAGGCCGCGGTCGTCGTCGAGGCGATCTGCGACGCGGTGCGCCGTCGCGACAGCGAGCAGGCCCTGCCCGACGAGCAGGAGGCGCGGGCCGAGCAGTCCGGCGTCCCGGGCGCCCTGCGGCGCTGACCCTCCCGCGCGGCCCGGACGGAACCGAGGATCCGGCCCGCGCGACCGCGTACCGCCCGCCCGGGTTCCGTCCCGTTGCCGTCCACGCCGCTCACCCGCGGGGGACGCCGGGACCGGCCGGGCGGTACGCCCGGAAGCGGCGCCCGAGGGGGCACTTCTCCCTCGCCGCGCAGCCGCTCCACCGGCCACGGCCGGGTCCGGCGGGACATCCCCCGGGCCCGGCCGGGACCCACGGCGCGTGCCCCCGCCGCCCGATGTCGGTGTCCCCGGGCACTATGGGTGTGTGCAGACCTCCCGCGCGCCGGAGCGCCCGACCCCCGTCCCGCAGCGGGACCGCACCGTCAGATCCGTTCCCAGCGTCCCCCTCGGCGGCTTCGGCCCCGGTGACGAGCAGAAGCGGCGCGACCTGCGGCGCATGAAGGCCGTCGCCACCGGGTTCCTCCTCGGCGCGACGGTCGTGTTCTTCGTCGCGAAGTACTTCGAGGTCGTCCGCGGTGTCCCCGGGGCGGACTACGTCCGTGCCGCCGCCGAGGCCGGCATGGTCGGTGCGCTCGCCGACTGGTTCGCGGTGACCGCGCTGTTCCGGCACCCGTTGCGGATCCCGATCCCGCACACCGCGATCATCCCGCGCAAGAAGGACATGATCGGTGACAGCCTCGGGGACTTCGTCGGGGAGAACTTCCTGTCCGAGTCCGTCGTCCGCGACAAGCTCGAGCGGATCGGGGTCAGCGAGTCGGTCGGGCGGTGGATCGCCGAGCAGCACAACGCCGACCGGATCACCACCGAGCTCGTCACCGCCGCGCGGGCCCTCGTGACCGTGCTGCGCGACGAGGACGTGCAGAACGTCATCGAGACCGTCGCGGTGCGCAAGCTGATGGAGATCCCGGTCGGTCCGCCGATGGGCAAGGCGCTGGAGGGCGTCCTGGCCGACGGCGCCCACCGCAGGCTGGTCGACCTCGTCTGCGACCGCGCCTACGACTGGGTCGCCGACAACCAGGAGATGGTCCTGCGGGTCGTGCACGATCGCGCACCGTCCTGGACGCCGCGCTTCGTCGACGACCTCGTGGCCGACAAGTTGTTCGCCGAGATCCGCGGGTACGCCTGGGCGGTCAAGACCGACCCCGAGCACCCGCTGCGGCACGCCGTGGACCGCTACCTCGCCGAGTTCGCCCGCGACCTGCAGCACGACGCGACGACGATGGAGCGCGCCGAGCAGGTCAAGCGCCAGGTCGTCGAGCACCCGGAGGTGCAGCACTTCATCGGCCGCGCCTGGACGGTCGTGAAGTCCATGGTCCTCGACGCCGCCGACGACCCGTCGAACGAGCTGCGCCTGCGCGTGCGCGACGGCCTCATGGCCTTCGGGCGGCGGCTGGGCCGCGACGCCGAGCTGCGCGCGAAGCTCGACGGCTGGCTGGCCGACGCCGCGTCGTACGTCGTGCGGCACTACCGGCACCAGATCACCACCCTGATCACCGAGACCGTCGCCCGCTGGGACGCGGAGGAGACCTCGCGCAAGATCGAGCTCCAGGTGGGGCGGGACCTGCAGTGGATCCGGATCAACGGCACCGTCGTGGGGGCGCTCGCCGGCCTGGTCATCCACGCCGTGGGGGAGCTCGTCATCGGGTGATCGGTCGGGTGTCCCCGGATGACATCGCACCGTCACCGGGCCGTCACCGACGTGGCGCACGCCACGTGACCAGCGCTAGCACTGTGCTTGCAGGAGCTAGCAGCGCCGCGTACGGTCGGTTCCGTCAGTGAGGAACGGATCGAGGCGGAGGTGAGACGGATGGCCACCGAGCGCAAGCACGGAGAGCGTGAGTCCGTCGAACCCGTCGAGCGCGTCGCGCAGGCCGTCGAGAGCGTCGGTCAGACCGTGGGGCACGCGGTGGAGGACATCGGGTCCTACATCCGCGCCCAGCGCGAGGCCGCCCAGGTCTCCATGCGGCAGCTGGCCCGCACCGCGGGCGTCAGCAACCCGTATCTCAGCCAGGTCGAGCGCGGGCTGCGCAAGCCGTCCGCCGAGATACTGCAGCAGATCGCCAAGGGGCTGCGGATCTCCGCCGAGGCGCTGTACGTCCGCGCCGGGATCCTCGAGGAGCGGCCCGCCGGTCAGGTGACCGACGCGGTGCTCACCGATCCGACTCTCAACGAGCGGCAGAAACGTGTGCTGCTCGATGTCTACGAGTCCTTTCGCAGGGAGAACGGCCTCTCTGCCGGCACCACCGACACCCCCACCGATACGAGGAAGTGATCACCATGGCCGTGAACCTCCCCACCAGCGCCGACGTGCAGAAGCTGCGTGAGCAGACCGCCGAGCAGGCCGAGGTCGTCCGGACCCCGCTGCTCGCCGTGCTCGGCGCCGGCGACTTCGCCGTCACCACCGTGAGCAAGGCCGTCACCGACGCCCGCTCCACCGCCACCAAGCGCGCCGAGGAGGTGCAGACCCGCGTCCAGGAGCTCCCCGACGAGCTCAAGGAGCTCCGCGGCAAGCTGTCCTCGGACAACATCCGCAAGCAGGTCGAGGAGTTCCGCTCCGAGGTCGAGGGCGTCTACGTCGGATTCGCCCAGCGCGGTGAGAAGGCCTGGGGCCGGATCCGCAAGCAGCCGCAGGTCAAGCAGGCCATCGCGACCGTCGAGGGTCTGACCGAGAAGTTCGACACCCGCGTCGACGAGTTCGTGGACGAGACCCACGACGTCGCCGTCAAGACCCTGGGTGCGGTCACCACGCAGACCCGCTCGGTCGGTGAGAAGGTCGCCCGCCGCGCCCAGACCGCCGCGAGCGAGGCCGCCGAGGTCGTCACCGAGGTCTCGAAGGAGGCCGCCGAGGCGATCGAGGAGGCCGGCGACGAGGTCGCGTCGACCACGCGCTCGACCGCGCGCCGCACCGCCGCCAAGACCGACCCGAAGACCGCCACCGGCGCGAAGGTCCCGGCCCGCAAGCCGACCACCCGCCGCGGCACCTCGACGGCGTCAGCCAAGAAGTGACCCCCGCCGGGCCCCGCGCCCGGTGAGCACGACCCGCGCCCCCGGCCGATCCCGATCGGCCGGGGGCGCCGTCGTGTGCGGATGCGGATCGTCCTGCCCGGATCCGGCGCCGGACGTGACCGACGCCCGGGTTGTCCGTACCCTGGCCGAGTGCTGTCACTGCCAGGTGCCCCCGATGAACTGATCATCTTCGTGATCAAGTGGATCATGGTCGTGGTCGGCGGGTTCTCGTTCGGGCACGCACTGATGCAACGTGCGGACGCCTTCACCGCGGCGGGCAAGCTCACCAAGAACGCATGGCTGGGCATCACCGGCGTCGCGCTGCTGCTCCTGATCATCACGAACGGCCCGATGTTCGGCGGTGCCATGTTCTGGCTGGCCGCCACCGTCGCGACGCTGGTCTACCTGGTCGACGTCAAGCCCGCGGTGATGGAGGTCCAGGGCGGCGGACCGCGCTGGTGAACCACCCGGTCCTCGGGACGCTCACGGCCGTCCCGGCGCCGGCCCGGCCCGACCTGCTCGCGGAGCCCGTCGCCGTCGCGCTGGCGGGGCTCGACGCGGGCCGGATCGCCGTCGCCGAGATCGATCCCGACCTGGCCGACACCGCCGCGTTCTGTGCCGCCTACTCCTCCCCGGTCGAACGGGCCGCGAACTGCGTGGTCGTCGCCGGGAGGCGTGGCGGCGAGACCCGGTACGTCGCCTGCGTGGTCCTCGCGACGACCCGGGTCGACGTCAACGGCGCGGTGAAGCGCCGCCTCGACGTGCGCAAGGCGTCGTTCGCGCCGATGGACGACGCCGTCGCCCTGACCGGGATGGCCTACGGCGGCATCACCCCGATCGGGCTCCCCGCGGACTGGCCGCTCTGGCTGTCGCCCGGGGTCGCCGGGGCCGACGCCGTCGTCGTCGGGAGCGGGACGCGGGCCGGGAAGCTGGCGGTGCCCGGCGACCTGCTGGCGTCGCTGCCCGGCGCCGAGGTCGTGCCGGACCTCGCGCGCTGAGTCGGCAGCCCGTGCTGCGGGCGGCCTCCGCGGCGGTGCACTCCACCCGGTGGCGGCCGCCCCCGGGGGAACCGGACGGCGGGCCCGTCGGCCGAGGTCCAGCCCGCGGGCAGCAGCAGGAACTGGCCGCCCGCGGTACCCGGTGTGCCCACGGTCGCCCTGACGTGCTCCGGTGGCCACGTTCGCCCTGAGCGGACACGACTCAACTCCGGGAAGCGGAGGACCCTCCGTGTGGTTGGGCAGGACATGAGTGACGTGCTGACGCTCCCGGTCCTGCCCCTCGACGACGCCGTGGTCCTGCCCGGCATGGTCGTCCCCGTCCGTCTCGACGACTCCGACACCCGTGCCGCGGTCGACGCGGCCACCGCCGCGGCCCAGGACCGCGACGACGGGAGACGGGTGCTCGTCGTCCCCCGCATCGACGGCCGCTACGGCGCCATCGGCGTCGTCGCCGTGCTCGAGCAGATCGGCAGGCTCCCCAACGGGGACCGGGCCGCCGTCGTGCGGGGTGAGCGGCGCGCGCGCATCGGGTCGGGGGTCTCCGGCCCCGGCGCGGCGCTCTGGGTCGAGGCCGAGCCGGTCGACGCCGGCGAGCCCACCGGCCGCACCCACGAGCTCGCCCGCGAGTACAAGGCCCTGGTGATCGGCATCCTGCAGCAGCGGGGAGCCTGGCAGGTCATCGACTCCGTGCAGCAGACGAACGACCCGGGCGCGCTCGCCGACCTCGCCGGCTGGGCGTCGTGGCTGGACGTCGCGCACAAGGCCGAGCTGCTCGCCGAGACCGACCTCGACGCCCGGCTGGAGAAGCTCCTGAGCTGGACCAAGGAGCACGTCGCCGAGCAGGAGGTCACCGAGAAGATCTCGAACGACGTCCGTGAGGGCATGGAGAAGCAGCAGCGCGAGTTCCTGCTCCGCCAGCAGCTCGCCGCGATCCGCAAGGAGCTCGGCGAGGACGACCCGGAGGGCTCCGACGACTACCGCGCCCGCGTGGAGGCCGCCGACCTGCCCGACGACGTCCGCAAGGCCGCGCTGACCGAGGTCGGCAAGCTGGAGCGCTCCTCGGACCAGAGCCCGGAGTCCGGCTGGATCCGGACCTGGCTCGACACCGTCCTCGACATCCCGTGGAGCACCACGACCACCGACTCGTCGGACCTCGTGGAGGCCCGCCGCATCCTCGACGCCGACCACGCCGGCCTCGACGACGTGAAGGAGCGCCTCGTCGAGTTCCTCGCCGTGCGCGCCCGTCGCGAGCGCAAGGGTCTCGACACCGTCGGCGGCCGCGGCTCGGGCGCGGTGCTCTCGCTGGTCGGCCCGCCCGGCGTCGGCAAGACGTCACTGGGGGAGTCGGTCGCCCGCGCGCTCGGCCGGAACTTCGTCCGCGTCGCGCTCGGCGGCGTCCGGGACGAGGCGGAGATCCGCGGTCACCGGCGCACCTACGTCGGCGCGCTGCCCGGCCGGATCGTCCGCGCCATCCGCGAGGCCGGCTCGATGAACCCCGTCGTGCTGCTCGACGAGATCGACAAGGTCGGCAGCGACTTCCGCGGTGACCCGACCGCGGCGCTGCTGGAGGTCCTCGACCCGGCGCAGAACCACACGTTCCGCGACCACTACCTGGAGGTCGACCTCGACCTGTCGAACGTCCTGTTCCTGGCGACGGCGAACGACGGCTCCGCGATCCCCGGCCCGCTGGCCGACCGCATGGAGATCGTGACGCTCGACGGCTACACCGAGCCGGAGAAGGTCGCGATCGCCCGTGACCACCTGCTGCCGCGCCAGGTCGCCAAGGCCGGTCTCGACGACGGCGACGTCGAGTTCACCGACGTCGCGCTGTCGATGATCGCCGCCGAGTACACCCGGGAGGCCGGGGTCCGGCAGCTGGAGCGGGGCCTGGCGAAGGTGCTGCGGAAGGTGGCCGTCCAGCTGGACGCGTCGGAGACCGAGCGCCCGGTGCACGTCGACGCCGACGCGCTCGTCACCTACCTCGGCCGTCCGCGGTTCACGCCGGAGTCCGCCGAGCGGACCTCGGTGCCGGGCGTCGCGACCGGGCTGGCGGTGACCGGTGCCGGTGGTGACGTGCTGTTCATCGAGGCCACCTCGATGGACGGCGAGCCGGGCCTGCAGATCACCGGGCAGCTGGGCGAGGTGATGACCGAGTCCGTCTCGATCGCGCTGTCCTACCTGCGCTCGCGCGGGCTGGCCGGTGACCTCGCGTCGCGCAAGCTGCACGTGCACGTCCCGGCCGGTGCGGTCCCGAAGGACGGCCCGTCCGCCGGCGTCACGATGACGACGGCGCTGGCGTCGCTGGCCTCCGGACGTCCCGTCCGCAGCTCGGTCGGCATGACCGGCGAGGTGACGCTGCAGGGCAAGGTCCTGCCCATCGGCGGGGTGAAGCAGAAGCTGCTCGCCGCGCACCGGGCCGGACTGATTGACGTGATCATCCCGAAGCGCAACGAGCCGGACCTGGACGACGTCCCGGCCTCGGTCCGCGAGGAGCTGCGGGTGCACCCGGTCGCCGACGTCTCCGAGGTCCTGGCGATCGCCCTGGAGCCCGCCCACGACGCGGCGACGGCCGAGCAGTCCGCGGCCTGACCTCCGTCCGACCCGCGGCCCGAGCCGCACGATCCGGCGCCCGTCCCGCAGCACGCGGGGCGGGCGCCGTCGTGTGCCCCCCCCCGGGGGAGTTCGCCGAGATGCAGCTCAGCGGGAATTGTCGATCTCCATGACCCGCTGAGCTGCATCTCGGCGAGTGCGGTCGAGGGCCCGGCCCACCTCGGCGACGATCTCGTCGGGCCGTCGGTGCATGTCCGGTGCGGTGTAGCGCAGCACCCGCCACCCCGCCGCGACGAGTCGGGTGTGCCGTTGTGCGTCGGCGCGGGCCGCCTCGGGCGTCGCGAAGTGGCCGCCGCCGTCGTACTCGACGCCGAGGTGGTGGTCCGGGTAGGCCAGGTCCAGCCACAGCGCCGTGCGCCGGGCGTCGTCGAGGACCGGGTGCTGGGGCACCGGCCGCGGGAGGCCACCCCGGACGAGGATCAGCCGGAGCCGGGTCTCGGGCGGGGAGCCGGCGCGCGGGTCGGCCCACGCCGTCGCGTCGACCACCCGTCGGACACCCCGGGCGTGGGCGTGCCGGACCGCGAGGTTCAGCAGCACGTCCGGGGCGAACGACCCGCGGGACAGTGCGTCGACGGCGACGACACCCTCGGTCGGGGACAGACGCCGCGCGAGGTCGAACGCGGTGCGGACACGCGTGGTGACCCGGACGCCGCGGACCTCGGTCACCTCGTCGGGGTGCAGGACGTCGCGGCGGACGAGCACACCGTCACGGGAGCGGGCTCCGGGGTGCGCCGCACCGACGGTCACCTCGGCCGGTGCGGCCCACGGTGCGCACGACGCGCCGAGCAGCTCGGCGGCCGAGTATCCGCTGAGCACGGCGTCCGATCCGGCCCAGCGGTGCGCCGCGAGCGAGCGGAGCCGTAGGTCGGGGCGCAGGTCGGCCGGCGCGTAGGTGTCCGGGAGCAGCCGGCGGTAACGGGGCCCTCGTAGAAGGTCGGGCGTGACGAGACCCGCCGCCACGGCCGCGGTCCCGCGGAACACCTCGGGCCATCCGGGGATCGTCACGCGCTGATCATGCGCCGGCTGCCCCGGCCGACGGACCGGATCGGCCGGACGCCATCGCCATCGCGAACGAGGACGTACGCCGAGATGCAGCTCAGCGGGCCACGGAGATCCACAATTCCCGCTGAGCTGCATCTCGACGACACTCCGCTGCGCGCGACCCGGCAGGGCGGCAGGGCTGTGGGCTCAGCGGAAGACGACGGTCCGGTTGCCCTGGATCAGCACCCGGTCCTCCAGGTGCCACCGCAGCCCCCGGGCCAGCACCAGGCGTTCGATGTCGCGTCCCCGTCGCACCATGTCGGTCGCGGTGTCCCCGTGGTCGACGCGGGCGACGTCCTGCTCGATGATCGGGCCGGCGTCGAGGTCGGCGGTCGCGTAGTGGCAGGTCGCGCCGATCAGCTTGACCCCGCGCCGGTGCGCCTGGTGGTAGGGCCGCGCCCCGGCGAAGGACGGCAGGAAGCTGTGGTGGATGTTGATCGCCCGCCCGGCCCAGGCCTCGCACAGGTGCGCGGGCAGGACCTGCATGAAGCGGGCGAGGACGATCGCGTCGGGGGAGTCGTCGTCAACGAGCTTGCGGATCTCCTCGAACGCGGTGACCTTGCCCTGCTCGCGGGCCGGGTCGCCGGGCGCGGGGAAGGGCACGTGGTGGAACGGCACGCCGTGCGCGGCGACGACCGGCTCCAGCGACGTGTGGTTGCCGATCACGCGGGTGATCTCCACCGGCAGCTCGCCCGCCCACACCCGGCCGAGGATGTCGTGCAGGCAGTGCTGGTCGCGGGTCACCAGCAGCACGGCGCGCTTGCGGACGCCGGTGTCGGAGATGCGGTGCTCACCGCCCAGCTCGGCGGCGACCGGGGCGAACCGGGCGCGGAGCTCGTCGACGCCGAAGGGGACCGACGCGGCGTCGACGACCTGGCGGGTGCAGAACACCCCGGCCTCGACGTCGGCGTGGTACGCGGCCTCGGTGATCGAGGCGCCGAGCTCGGCGAGGAACGTGCTGATCCGCGCGACGATGCCGGTGCGGTCCGGACAGGACAGGGTGATCACGTAGTGGGGCATCAGGAGATCCGGGAGAGGGTGAACTGGGTCTCGGCGGCGAGCAGCTGCTCGATCTGCCCGGCGACCGCCTGCTCGATCTTCGCACCCACCAGCGGGACCTTGACCGTGACCTCGGCCCGGATCCGGACCTCGCTGCCGCCGTCGACGTCTGCGATCCGCATCACCGACCGTGCGGTGGCGGGGGTGCCGATGACCTTCACGGAGCCGGTTCCGTCGTAGACGCCCGAGTCGCCGGCCCGCCACTGCTCGCTGCGGTCGATCTGCAGGTCCCCGCCGGGCACGAACGACGACACGATCGACGGCAGGTGCTCGCCCGGGATCCCGTGCCGCAGCGTGTAGCGGACGCCGTCGGCGGTGGTCTCGTACGCGGTCACCCCGGCCCCGGGGCCGCCGATGTGACGCAGCTGCTCCTCCAGGAGATCGCGGTCGACCATCGCCGCGTAGACCTTCGAGGCCGGATGCGCGGACGTTGCGCGGTAGTCGATCGAGCGCGGCATGGGCGAAGGCTACCGTTGCGGTCGTGAGTTCCCCCGCTCCGACAACGGTCGACCCGATGCTCAGTGCGCACACCACACTGCGCCTCGGCGGACCGGCCTCCCGCATCGTGCGCGCCGAGGGCGCGGCCGAGGTGGTCGACGCCGTCGCCGCGGCCGACCGGGCCGGGGAACGGGTGCTGCTGGTGGGCGGCGGGTCGAACCTCGTCGTCGCCGACGCCGGGTTCGACGGCACCGCCGTGCTGCTGGCGGGGCGCGGGATCGGCCACGAGCGCGACGGCGACCGGGTGCTGCTGACCGTCGAGGCCGGTGAGGACTGGGACGACGTCGTCGCCGCGACCGTCGCCGACGGGCTCGGCGGGCTGGAGTGCCTGTCCGGGATCCCCGGGCGGACCGGCGCGACCCCGGTGCAGAACGTGGGTGCCTACGGCGTCGAGGTCGCCGACCTGCTCGTCGACGTCGACCTCTACGACCGGCGCACCGGCACCGTCCGCGCGCACGTGCCCGCCTCCGACCTGGGGCTCGCCTACCGCACCAGCGTCCTCAAGGGCAGCGACGCCGCGATCGTCCTGCGGGTGCGCTTCGCGCTGCACGCCGACGGCCGCTCCGCCCCGATCCGCTACGGCGAGCTCGCCCGCACCCTCGGCGTCGACCCGGAGACGCGGACCGACCCGGCCGCCGTCCGCGAGGCGGTGCTCGGGCTGCGTCGCGGCAAGGGCATGGTCCTCGACGCCGAGGACCACGACACCTGGTCGGCCGGCTCGTTCTTCACCAACCCGATCCTGCCCACCGAGCGGGCGCCGCAGGTCGACGGCCTGGCCGCGTGGCCCGCGGGAGAGGGCCGGGTCAAGCTCAGCGCCGCCGGGCTGATCCAGAACGCCGGGTTCGGCCGCGGGCACGCCGGCCCCGGCGGCCGGGTGTCGCTGTCGACGCGGCACGTGCTGGCCCTGACCCACCGCGGCAGCGGGACGACGGCCGACCTGCTGGCCCTGGCCCGTGAGGTGCAGGGCGGCGTCGCCGAGCGGTTCGGCGTCACCCTGCATCCCGAACCGGTGCTGGTGAACTGCGCCGTCTGACACCCTCTGTACATCGACGTCCGGTTCACGTTGCGCCGCACGGGGGAGCACCGTCCTCCTGCCGATCACGTGGACCGGATCCCGGCGTACGGTCGGTGCGCAACGCAGGAGATCGAGTACGCGGGGGAACGGTTGCGACGGGTACTGATCGTCGTGGTGGCGCTGATCGGCGCGCTGGGCGTCGTCGGGGCGGTGGCCCTCGCGGCCCCGCCGCAGGACCCGGCGGTGCCGCAGGCCGCCCCGGCCCCGGCCGGACCACAGGTGAGCTACCAGCCGGCCGCCTCGGCGTCGTCGGCGAACCCGGCGCAGCCGGTCTCGGTCCGCGCGGCGGGCGGCACGCTGGACGGGGTGTCGCTGACCGGCCCGGACGGCGACGCCGTCGACGGCGCGCTGTCCCCGGACCGCACCACCTGGACCAGCAGCGGTGACCTGGACTTCGCGACCACCTACACCTGGCACGGGCGCGCCGTCGCCCCGGACGGCACGGCGACCCCCGTGCAGGGCACCGTCGCGACGCTGGAACCCGCCCACACCGTGCGCGGCACCCTGAACATCGGCGACGACCGCACCGTCGGCATCGCGGCGCCGATCGAGATCCAGTTCGACCGGCACGTCGAGGACCGCGCCGCGATCGAGAAGGTCCTCAAGGTCACGACCTCGAAGGAGGTCGAGGGCGCGTGGGGCTGGCTGCCCGACGAGAACGGCGGCTCGCGCGTGCACTGGCGGCCGAAGGAGTACTGGCCGTCGGGCACGAAGGTCACCGTGGACGCGCCGCTCAAGGGCGTCGACTACGGCGGCGGCAGCTACGGCGCCGAGGACCTGACCACGTCGTTCGCGATCGGCCGCGCCCAGATCGTCAAGGCCGACGCCCGATCGTTCCGGATGATCGTGATCCGCGACGGCAGGCAGATCGCGGACTACCCGGCGTCCTACGGTCTGGCCGACGACCCGAACCGCAACACGCGCTCGGGCATCCACGTCGTCACCGAGAAGTTCACCGACAAGCGGATGGTCTCGCAGCAGTACGGCTACGACGTCGTCGAGAAGTGGGCCGTCCGGATGAGCAACAACGGCGAGTTCATCCACGCCAACCCGGTGTCGGCCGCCGCGCAGGGGGCCGCGAACGTCACCCACGGCTGCGTGAACCTGTCGATCGAGAACGCCAAGGCGTACTACGACACCGTGCTCTACGGCGACCCGGTCGAGGTCACCGGCACCCCCGTGCAGCTCTCCGCCCGCGACGGCGACCTGTGGGACTGGACGCTGTCCTGGGAGAAGTGGAAGGGGTTGTCGGCGCTGTCCTAGCGGGTACCCGCCCGCCATGAGCGTTCCCGACGACCGCGCCGCCAGCCGTGCCACCCCGCTCCCGGAGGAGGAGGGCACCGAACCCGGTGCCGAACAGATCCTGCGCGAGTCCGAGGAACGGATCGCCGGCGCCGCCCGGAGCGAGAGCCCCGGTGACGACGCCGAGCAGAACCGCCGGTCGGAGGAGACCCTCTAGCGCCGGTGCCGCCGCGTGCCCGACGCCTGGTCACGCGGCTTGAGCACGATCTGGTCCAGGTTGACGTGCGACGGGCGGGTCGCGGCGAAGACGATCGTGTCGGCGACGTCGTCGGCGGTCAGCGGGGTCAGGCCCTCGTAGACCTTCGCCGCCTTCTCGGCGTCGCCCAGCCGCACCTCGGAGAACTCGGTCTCCACCATGCCGGGGCAGATCTCGGTGATCCGGATCGGCTCGCCGAGCAGCTCCCCGCGCAGGGTGCGGTGCAGCATCGCCTGGGCGTGCTTGGCACCGGTGTAGCCGGCGCCGTTGTCGTAGAAGTCCAGCGCGGCGATCGAGGTCACGGTGACGATGTGCCCGTCGCCCGACGCCCGCAGCTTCGGCAGGAACGCCTGCGTCAGACGCAGCGTGCCGGCGACGTTGGTCTCCCACATCCAGCGCCAGTCGTCCTCGTCGGCGTCGGCGACGGGCTCCAGGCCCTTCGCGCCGCCGGCGTTGTTGACCAGCAGCTTCGCCTCGGGCACGGCGTCGGCGAACGCGCGGACGGACTCCCGGTCGGTGACGTCGAGGGACAGCGCCGTGCCGTCGATCTCCTTCGCGATCTCCTCGCAGCGCTCCACCCGGCGCGCCCCCAGCACGACGTGGAAGCCGGCGGCGCCGAGCGCTCGGGCGGTGGCGGCGCCGATCCCGGAGGAGGCCCCGGTGACGACGGCGGTCGGACGGTCGTTCGCGGTCATGCCGCTGAGCCTATGACCTACCTCGGCTCGACGCCGCGCTGCGCCGACCGGTCCCCGCGCCGGGCCGCGGCCCGCTGCGCCGAGAACACCGCGGCGCCGAACAGGCCCACCCCGACCCCGGCGATGCAGGTCCAGAACCAGGCGCCGGCGCCGCTCGCGGGATCGAACCCGGAGCCGGTGACCATCACGAACGCGGCGGCGACGCCCGCGCCGACCGCCCACAGCAGCATCCCGCCGAGGATCACCGGCGGGGACTCGTAGAAGCGCGCCGGCAACGGCGGCGGGGGCGGGGGATCGCTCGCGCGCTCGCTGTCGTGGGCCGTCACGGGGCCGTAGCCTAAACGGTGCACGTACGGAACCCGCAGCGTTGCACCGCGTCTAGGGTGTCGCCGTGATCGAGCGCCTGTTCCGCGTGTCCGAGCGCGGCTCCACCGTCTCCCGCGAGCTCCGCGGGGGTCTCGTCACGTTCATGGCGATGGCCTACATCATCGTCCTGAACCCGCTGATCCTCGGCAGCGTCACGCCGGGCGACCCGTCGGCCAAGGCCGACGCGCTGGGCGGGATCCTCCCGGTCGCGCAGGTCGCCGCGGTGACAGCCCTGGTCGCGGGCGTGATGACCATCATCTTCGGCGTCGTCGCGAACTACCCGTTCGCGATCGCCACCGGCCTGGGGATCAACACCCTGCTGGCGGTGACCATCGCGCCGCTGATGACCTGGCCCGAGGCGATGGGCCTGGTCGTCATCAACGGCGTCATCATCGTGATCCTCGCCCTGACCGGCTTCCGGACGGCGGTGTTCAACGCCGTCCCCACCGAGCTCAAGACGGCGATCGCGGTCGGCATCGGCGCGTTCATCGCGCTGATCGGCCTGGTCGACTCCGGCTTCGTGCGCCGGCTGCCCGACGCGGCCAACACCACCGTCCCGGTCGGGCTGGGCACCGGCGGCTCCATTGCCTCCTGGCCGACGTTCGTGTTCGTCGTCGGACTGATCATCGTCGGGGTGCTCGTCGCCCGCGGTGTCCGTGCGGGAATCCTCATCGGCGTCGTGGTGAACACGATCATCGCGATCGTCGTCGAGGCGATCGTCCGGGTCGGCCCGGGCGGCCCGACCAACCCCGGCGGCTGGTCGCTGGCCGTGCCCGCCATCCCGGACCGGATCGTCGGGCTGCCGGACCTGTCGCTGGTCGGGCAGGTCTCGCTCGGGGCGTTCACCCGGCTCGACATCATCACCGTCGTCCTGCTGATCTTCACCCTGGTGCTGGCGAACTTCTTCGACGCGATGGGCACGCTCACCGGTCTCGGCCGCCAGGCGGGCCTGACCGACTCCGACGACAAGCTCCCGGACGTCGGGAAGGCGCTGGTCGTCGAGGGGGCGGGCGCGGTCGCCGGTGGTGTGGGGTCGGCGTCGTCGAACACGATCTTCGTGGAGTCCGCGGCCGGCATCGCCGAGGGCGCACGGACCGGTCTGGCCAACGTGCTGACCGGTGTCCTGTTCCTGCTGGCGATGTTCTTCACGCCGCTGTACGCGATCGTCCCGGTGGAGGCCGCGGCCCCGGCGCTGGTGGTCGTCGGCGCGCTGATGTTCCGCCAGATCACCTCGGTCTCGCTCGACGACCTGCGCACCGCGATCCCGGTGTTCCTGACGATCACGGTCATGCCGTTCACCTACTCGATCGCGAACGGCATCGGCGCCGGTTTCATCAGCTACGTCGCGCTCGCCGCGGCCACCGGTCGCGCCCGGCAGGTCCACCCGCTGATGTGGGTCGTGGCGGTGCTGTTCGTGGGGTACTTCGGCGTGGGACCGTTGCGGGAGCTGCTCGGCTGAGAACCCGCCCTTGCGCTCGCGACGAAGGTTAGGCTAACCTCAATCTCGTCGCTTCGTGGTGGGAGCGGCGCGTCAGTTCGGGACAGGAGAAGGCCCCGGACCCCACAGGGTCCGGGGCCTCCTTCTTTCCCCAGTCACACCCGACCCGCCGCCGAGCGGGTCAGGGCGCGTAGATGCGGACCCAGTCGACCTGGAAGTCGAGCGAGTCCGGCGTGGTCGCGTCCGGAGCGGGGATCCAGTCGTCGCCGTAGGGACCGATGTCCTGCTGCATCGCCAGGTGCATCGACCGCGGCGGGATCTGCTCCGGATCGGTGGTGCGGAAGACCTCGGCGCCGTCGATGTAGAACACGACCCGGTCGGGCAGCCACTCGACGGCGTAGGTGTGCCACTGCGTGAAGTCGCCGCGGACGGTCTTGCCGACCTGGCTGTTGTCCTCGCCGTAGTGGACGATCGTGTGCGTCTCGTCGCGCTGCGGCTTCGGGATCTCCATGAAGTTGAGCTCGCCGCCCTCGGGCCAGTCCTCGGCGTCCGGCCAGAGCAGCGCCACGTCGCCGTAGCCGACGGCGGGGTTGGTCTTCGCCCGGATCTCCCAGCGGCCGTACTGCTGGCCGCCGCGCCACGCCAGACCGGCGGACGTGCGCCCCCGGCTGGTCAGGACGAGCTCGCCGTTGCGCACGGAGATGTTCTCCGCGAGGTGCCGACCGTTGCCGCCGGTGGTCTCCCCGGTGTACGGGCTCCAGCGCGTGCGGTCGAGCGCGGCGCCGTCGAACTCGTCGTGGTCGGTGAGACGCCAGCCGTTGCGCACCGCCGCCTCGGTGTCCGAGCGCGCCGCGGGGTCGAGCTCGCCGACCTCGGTCGGGCGTTCCTGGTCGTGCATCCCGCCCGGCGGCGTCGCCGGGGCCGACGGCGCGGGCGTCGGGGTCGAGGAGCCGGTGAGCAGCGACGGGTCGGTGGCGACGGTGACGACACCGGCCAGCACGGCCAGACCCGCCGCGATGCCGACGACGGCGGGCCAGCGGCGTCGCGACGGCGCCTCGGGGTCGTGCTCGGGCTCCTGCTCCGTCTGTTCCGGCACGACCCCCTCCTCACTCGTCGACGGCGGGTCGGCGGCAGCCTAGGAGGGGACGGCTGTGGGGGAGCTGAGAAGTCCGGGCCACCTCCCGCGGCGGGGCCGGTCGGGGGCTCCATGATCGACGGTTGTGGAGCGCAGGGTGCGCTTCGCGTACCTCCGTACTCCACAACCGGTGATCATGGCCGGGCTCAGCCGGCCGAGCCCGTGGTCCCCCCGCTGCCGGTGGCGCTGCCGCCGTCCGCTGCTCCGCCGTTCGCTCCGCCGGCTGCGCCCCCGTCGAGTGTGTACTGGCGGACCCAGTCGACCTGCATCTGCGTCTCCTTCCCCGACCCGCCCTTGGGGAACCAGTCGAGCTGGATGCACAGGTGCATCGGCCCCGGCGGCTGCACCTTCTGCTCGGTGGTCTCGAACCACTTCTCGCCGTCGACGTAGGCGGTGATCCGGTCCGGCGTCCACTCCAGGGCCCAGTTGTGCCACTGCGTCGCGTCGATCTCGACCGAGCCCTCGACCTGGGAGTTGTCCGCGCCGTAGTGGAAGAACGCGTTGGTCTTCTGCCGCTCGGGGTCCATCATCTCCATGAAGTCGAGCTCGCCGCCCTCGGGCCAGTTCTCCGCGGTGGGCCAGAGCAGCAGCAGGGCGTTGTACGACGGGTCCCCGACCGGCGCGCGCACCCGCCCCTCCCAGCGTCCGTACTGCTGGGAGCCCTCCTTCCACGCCATGCCCGCGGTGTTGCCCTGGCTGTCGCCGGTGATCGTCAGGACGCCGTCGGCCACCGCGGCCGCGTCCGGGGTGCGCCGGCCGTTGCCCGCGTGCCCGGCGCCGTCGTAGATGCTCCAGCCGTCGGTGCCGTTGTCGAACTCGTCGGCGCGGACCGGCCGGCCCCAGCCCAGCTTCGCCGCCGCGGTGGTGCCCTCGGCCGCCGTCGCACCGCCGGTGGTCGCACCGCCGGCCTCCGGGGTGCTCCCGGTGGCGGGCGCGGGATCGGCCGCGCCACCCGAGCCGGTGGGGCAGGGGGCGGGGGTGGTCCGGCCGCCGGTGCCACCGGTGAGGAGGCCCGCGGCGGCGTCGTCGCTGGTGCCGTAGGCGGTGGCACCGGACTCGTCGGGGGCGCCGGAGGCGGTGCCGCCGCTGCCCGAGCCGCCGCTGCCCGAGCCGTTGCTGCCCGAGCTGCTGCTGCCCGAGTCGCCGCTGCCCGAGTCGCCGCTGCCCGAGCTGCCGCTGCCCGAGCCGCTGCCCGAGCCGCTGCCCGCGTCGCTGTCGCCGGGGCCGTTGTCGTCCGAACCGGAGCCTCCGGAGCCGCTGCCTCCGGAGCCGCTGTCCCCGGAGCCGCTGTCCCCGGAGCCGCTGTCGTCCGATCCGCTGCCGCTCCCGGAGTCGTCCGACCCGCCGGCCCGGCGCAGGTCGTCGGAGTCGTCCGACCCGTCGGAGCTGTCGGAGCCGCCGGCCCCGGTGGACCCGGACCCGGCGGTGGACCCGTCGGCACCGGACCCGCGCTCGCGATCCCCGCCGCCCGAGCTGTCCGAGCCCGACCCGGAGCCGGAGCCCGACCCGGACCCTCCGGAGCCCGACCCGGACCCTCCGGAGCCCGACCCGGCCCCGGAGGACCCGCCCGACCCGACGCACACCTCGCCGTCGGCTCCCAGCTCCAGGTCCGGACGCGGCGCACCGGCGGCATCCTGCCCGGAGCTCACCGACGGCGTCGCGGACCCCCCGGGTTCCACCCCCACCAGCTCCCCGGCAGGGCCCAGCGCCAGCAGGACGACCGTGACCCCCTTGGCCAGCAGGGACTTGAGCAGCTGCTCGAGCTCGTCGGCGGTCATCGCCCACTCCAAGGTTCGGTCACGTCAGTCGTCCACGTCGGGGGTGTCGGTGGTGATGGGGGTGTCGGCGGTGACCAGC
This sequence comes from Pseudonocardia sp. DR1-2, assembly GCF_023717215.1. Taxonomy (NCBI): domain Bacteria; kingdom Bacillati; phylum Actinomycetota; class Actinomycetes; order Pseudonocardiales; family Pseudonocardiaceae; genus Pseudonocardia; species Pseudonocardia sp. DR1-2. Next base: position 70,973 of record NZ_JAMQOF010000013.1, read on the forward strand.
CAGTGGCCCGCCGCGTCGAGCGCCACGACCACGCGGGTACGCCAGCGCCGGACCTCGGGGGCCGCGCCGGGGCCGGCCGTCGTCGTGCGGACGGTCGCGACGAGCGCGGTGCGCCCGTGGGCCCAGTCGGTGGCGCCCTCGTCGAGGTCCTCGACCTCGGCGGTCCGTCCCGCGCCGGGCGGCGGCGGGTCGAGGACGGGCGCTCCGGCCGCGGCCGGGCTGCCGGGCAGTGCGTACGGGGTGCCGTCGAGGGTGGTGCCCGCGGCCGCGCCGGCCCGGGTGCCGTGCGCGGCGACGAGGTAGGCGCGCGCCACCGCCCCGGGCGACGACGGCCGCGTCGCCGGCACGGGTGGCTCCGCTCCGCGGACGGGACCGGGATCACCGAGGGCGTCCCGGTCGGCCGAGGTCAGCACGGCCTGCGACGGCGGTCCGGGCAGCAGCGCCGGCACCAGCAGGGCCAGGGGCACCGCGAGGACCGCGGCGAGCACGAGCAGCGGCAGGGAACGTCGCACGGGATCACTCCGCGAAGCTGATGTGGACATGGTCGTAGTGGCCGCCGGTCGCGTCGGAGGTGTCGTAGACCCCGCCGCCGGTGTAGCGACGGCCCCAGCCGGAGCCGTCGGCGCGCACCGAGGGGTCCCAGTAGCGGCCCTGCCAGATCAGGTACTTGACCTTCAGCGGGGCCGCGTTGCGTTCCAGCCAGTGCGCGATCGCCCAGCCCTCGTCGAGGTCGGCGCCCTTCGCGAACGCCCCGGCCTCCCCGGTGAACACGTCGCAGGCCCTGCCCTTCGGATGGTCCGACCGCGGGTTCTGCAGGTGCTCGTCCCAGCAGCCGACCGTCTCGATGGTCGGGCCGAAGACCGCCCGGACCGCGTCGAGACCGTGCTTCGTCGCGCCGGTCAGGCAGCCGTCGGAGCGCACCGGATCGGGTTCGTGGCAGCCCGTCGCGCCGCCGGTCCAGGCGGGTGCCGGTGCCGATGCGGCGTCCTTCGCCGCCGGCGCCTTCGCCGGGGCGGCCTTCTGCGGCGGTGGCGGGGACGACTCGCGGTCGTCGACGGCCGTCGTGCCGGAGTAGTCCGCGACGAAGCCGTGCACCGCGTCGAGGTAGCGCCGGATCGCCGACGCGCAGGCCTGCGAGCAGTCCGCCTCCCCGCCCGTCGGGACCCCCGACACCGAGCCGGTGACCCGGCTGCAGCCCGCGATGTGGCAGACCAGCATCGCGTCGAGCACCGGCACGTCCTTCGGGGTCGTCGCCAGGTACCCGGCGGCGGCGCGCAGCGTCGAGCAGAGCCACGGCACGACGACGCGCAGGTGCCCCTCCGGCTCGGCCAGCGCCGCGTCCGGCCACGGTGCGCCCCCGGCCGCGACCCAGGTCCGTTCCGAGACCTGCAGCAGCCCGGCGGCGGTGCCGGTGCGCAGCTCCGGATCCCATCCCGACTCCGCCTGCACCTGGGCGACCACCCAGGCCGGTGGCAGCTCCGGGCAGCCCTGCGAGGTCAGGTCCGTGACCAGGTCGAGGTACGGCCGCGCCGCCTCCGGCACGCGAGCCGCGTCGACGCCCGAGGTGACCGGTTCCGCGGCCGGTGCGGCCAGGACCTGCCCCGCCGCCCCCAGCAGGAGTGCGACGACGACCGGCACGATCAGCAGCGCTCGCACGGCTCACCGGACCGGCCCGGTCGGGACCGCCAGCACCCCGCGCAGGGGTCGCAGCCCACCGACGCCGGCCGGGGTGAGCGGCCGGTCGAGCCGGCCGGACGTCGTCAGCGCGGTGACGATCCGGCCGATCGCGTCGGCGTAGCGGCGGACCGCGGCCGAGGGCCCGGGTCGGGTGAGCACCCCGGCCGCGTCCGACCACGGGTCGGCCGAGCGGGCCCAGCCCGGGACCGCGGGCAGCGCGACGACGGCCGCCCAGCCGGGACCCGCGGCGTCGGCGTCGATGCCGTCGGGGTCGGCGGTGCCGGGGTGCAGGACGAGGACCGGCGCGCCCGGCCCCTGCGCCGGGGCGACGAGGGCCGCGGCGGCCAGCCCGGCCACGGTGTCCCGGGTGACGACGACGTCGGGCAGCAGGTCCGGCCCGCACACCCGTCCCAGGTCACGGCCGTGCAGGGCCCGGGCGACGGTCGTCGTCCCGACCCCGCCGGCCAGACCCCCGACGACCGGTATCCGCCCGCTCACCGCGCACCGCCCCGGGCGAGGTCGACCGGCGACGGTCGCCGGGCCGGCTCGGCCTCGGGTCCCGCGTCGACGACGAGCCCGTCGCCGGTGAGGACCACGCCCACCTCCAGCCGGACCCATCGCGCGGCCAGCCCGCGCCAGCCGCGCGCGGCCGGGGCCGGGGCACCGGCGGGCGCCCCGATCGGGTCGTCGGGTTCGGGTTCCGGCGCGGCCGTCCCGCGGGCGTCGACGCGGCGGTAGGGCACGACCCGCACCCGGACGTCGACGACGGCGCGGTCGCCGTCGGTGCGGACGCGGCCCGGCAGCACGAGGTCGGCCCGCTGGCGTCCGGTCCCGGTCCAGCCGAGCAGCCCGTCGGCCGCGGTCGCGGGCAGGTAGGCGGAGAGGACGCGGCCGCGGCGGGTGACGTCGTCCTCGTCCCAGGACAGCAGGTCCGCGGCGAAGGCCCCGGCCAGCGCGGACGCCTCGGCGGGGTCGACGGGCGGCGACGGGGTCCCGACCGGCGCTCCGGCCGAGCGGGACACCGGACCGTGATCGGACAGCGTCGGGCCGGACGGTGCCGGGCCGGACGGTGCCGGGCCGGACAGCGCCTGCGTGGCGGGCGTCGATCCCGAGGACGCCGGGCCGGAGGGCACAGCGGGCGTCACCCGTCCGGACGGCGCCGCCGAGCCGGACGAGTCCGGGTCAGCGGGTGCCGGACCGGACGCAACGGCCGCGGTGTCGGACGCGGAGGGCGGCACACCGGGATCCGCGCCGCCCTGCGAGCCGTCGGCCCGCGGCGTTGCGGCGGGCGCCCACGCCGCCCAGGCCGCGGCGACCTCGTCGGAGACGGGGGCGGTGGCGGGGACCGGGGCGACGGCAGGGGGCGGCCCGGCCGGCGGCACCGGCGGGAAGCCGAAGGGATCGGTGACCGGCTCCGGCTCCGCGACCGGTTCCTGTGGCGGCCGCCGCGGCGTCCAGACCGCCGGTCGCGCCGCCGCGGTCGCGGGGCCCTCGGCCACCGGAGCCGCGGGTGTCCCACGGGTCGACGGAGCCGGGGCGGCCTCCCGGGCCCGGGGCGCGGCGGGCCGCGGAGCCGGGCCGGGGGCCGGGTCGTCGAGCCACGGGTCGGGGCCGTCGTCGAGGGGGCGCCCGTCGCGGGCGGTGCGGCCGAACAGCCGGAACGGGGACATCGTCGTCGCCCGGGTCATCGACGCCGGTCGGGGTGGTGCTGGATGGACATGTCCCTCCGTCCCGTACGCGCACCCGGGGCGGGTGTGCGGAGGGGGACGGTAGGAACGTGCGGGCGGTGAGCGGGCCCGGTCGCGGAGAATGCTTCGCGATGGTGAAGCCGGTCAGCCGGGGATCTCCCAGGTGTGGACGGGCTGGTTCGCGGTCGAGTGCGCCAGGTAGCGCTCGAGCATGCCGCGCAGCGCGGTCATCCGGTCCGCGCCCCGCGCCTCCAGCGCGGCGACGGTGTCGATCTGCCACGACGACCCGGTCTGACGCGTGACGCAGCGCCGCTCCAGCACCGTCAGGTACCGGTCGCAGACCGCGCCGGAGACGCCCCAGCGGGCGAGACCCTCGTGGGCCAGGGGGAGCAGCTTGCGCAGGGCGAGCTCGTCGGGGAGCACCCAGCCGGTGCCGGGCCAGTACAGGGGAGCGTGCATGCCGTGCTTGGCCGCCGTCTGGAAGTTCTCCCGCGCCGCCTCGAACGACACCGACCGCCACAGCTGCTGGTCGGCCTCGACCAGGGTGCGCAGCAGGCCGTAGAAGAACAGCGCGTTGGCGACCATGTCGACGGTCGTCGGCCCCGCGGGGAGCACCCGGTTCTCGAGCCGGACGTGCGGGGTGTCGCCCGTACTGTCGTAGATCGGCCGGTTCCAGCGCCAGATCGTGCCGTTGTGCAGGGTCAGCTCGGGCAGGTCCGGGAAGCCCTTGTCGCGCATCTGCGTCGCCGGGTCCACATCGGACGTCAGCGGCATCAGCGCCGGGAAGTAGCGGGCGTTCTCGGAGAACAGGTCCAGCACCGAGTCGATCCAGCGCTCACCGAACCACACCCGCGGCCGTACCCCCTGGTTGTGGAACTCGGGGGTCCGGACGTCGCAGGACTGCTCGAACAGCGGGATCCGGGTCTCCGACCACAGCTGTGACCCGAGCAGGAACGGCGAGTTCGACCCGAGCCCCAGCTGGACACCGGCCAGGCACTGCGCGGCGTTCCAGTAGCGCCCGAAGTTGGCGGGGGACACCTGCAGGTGCAGCTGCATCGACGTGCAGGCCGCCTCGGGAATGATCGTGTCGAAGTCGGCGTTCACCCGCTCCTCCGGCGAGCAGCCGACGATGTCGATCCGGATCGGCTCGCCCCGGGCGTTGAGCATCTGGTCGTTGAGCGCCTCGTAGCGGTCCTCGGGGGAGATCGCCTCGGCGGTCATGTGTGCCGGGTCCAGCGTCGGCAGGATCCCGATCATGACGAGCTGGGTGCGCAGGTCGCCGGCCTTCGCCCCGGCGCCCGCGAGCAGGTCGAGGAGCTCGTGCTCCAGCTGGCGCCACTGGTCGCCGGGCAGCGGCCGGGGCGGCAGGTTCAGCTCGAGGTTCCAGCGGCCGAGCTCGGTCTGCCACTCGCCCGAGTTGATCGTGTCCAGCACGTCGCTCCCGTTGAGCGACGGCGCCAGCTCCGTATCCACCAGGTTGAACTCGATCTCGACGCCGGTCATCGGCTCCGTGTCGGAGAACGGGTAGCTGCTGAGCAGGTCACCGAGAGTGTCCAGACAGCGCTGCACCTTGATCCGGTACCGCTGGCGGTCGCGCCGGCTGAACGTCGTCCGGTCGACCACCTGACCCATGCGCGAACCGACCTCCATCGAACGGGGAGCGCCTTCTCACTCACACGGCGGAGGACCGTGCCGAAGGAGGCGGCACTACACCGTGTCATATCGCCGGACCGGGCGGTACCGGCTGACCGGGCGACCAGGCGCGGCGAACGGTCCGTGACGTGGGACGATCGGGCGTCGTGGCCATACTCACCACGGTCGAGCACTCCGACGACCCCCGAATCGACGACTACCGCGACCTCACGACCGCCGATCGGCGCCCGGATCGGCCCGGTGGGCGCGGGCTGGTGATCGCGGAGGGTGTCGTCGTCGTGCGTCGGCTGCTCGACTCGCCGTATCCGGTGCGCTCCCTGCTGGGGGTCCCGCGTCGCCTCGACGAGCTCTCCGACGACCTCGCCGGCGTCGACGTCCCGGCCTACGCGACCGACGCCGACACCATGGCCCGAGCGGTCGGGTTCCACCTGAACCGGGGGGTGCTCGCCGTCGCCGACCGGGCTCCCGCGCCGTCCCTCGACGACGTCCTGGCCCGCGCCCGCACGCTGGCCGTCTGCGAGGGGGTGGGGGACCACGAGAACCTGGGGTCGTTGTTCCGCAACGCCGCCGCCCTCGGCGTCGACGCGATCCTGCTCGGCCCCGGCTGCTCAGACCCGCTGTACCGGCGCAGCGTCCGCGTCTCGATGGGGCACGTGCTGCGGGTCCCGTTCACGACCCTCGACGGCGCGTGGCCCGCCTCGTTGGACCGGCTGCGGGAGGCGGGGTTCACCGTCGCCGCCCTCACCCCGTCCGCCGACGCCGAGCCCCTCGCCACGGCGGGCCTGGGTGGCCGGAAGGTCGCGCTGCTGCTGGGTGCGGAGGGTCCCGGCCTCACCGACGAGGCACTGGCCGCCGCCGACCGCCGGGTCCGGATCCCGATGGCGAGCGGCGTGGACTCGCTCAACGTCGCGACGGCCGCCGCCGTCGCCTTCCACGCCGTCACCGGCGGGGGCTGACCGCGGGCGCGGTCCCGCACCGGATCCGTGCTCCCACACGGGACCGGTCCCGGTGCGGGAGACCGGACGCCGTGCGTGAAGGTGTCAGCGCTGGCCGCGGACGCCGAGCAGGACCTCGTCCCACGACGGCATGACCGGCTTGCCCTTCTTCGTCCGCCGCGACCCGGCGGTGGACGGGCGGCGCGGGGCCGTGCTCTCGGTGTCCTGTGCCGGAGAGGGGTCCGTCTCCTGCTCCGAGCCGTTCGACGACGACGTGCCCGGTGCCCCGGTGGCGGCCGCGGCGGTCCCGGTGGGTGCGTCGGTGCCCTCGTCGGGGGCGTCGCCCGACGCTGCCGGGGAGGCCTCGCCGTGGTCGGCGGAGGTGCTCGTGGAGCCCGCGGCGGTGCCCGCGGACGCCGGGGTGGTCGGTGCCGGGGTGGTCGGTGCCATGGTGGTCGTCGCGGCGGTCCCGGTGTCCTGCGCCGGGGCCGCCGTGGCCGAGCCCGGGTTCGTCGGGTTCGTCGTGGTCGGTGCGGCGTCCGACGCGGGGGTGGCCGTGGCCGCTTCCGACGAGGTCGTCGCCGACGACGCGGCCGGGCCCGCCGCGTCGCCCGCGGACCCGGAATCCGTGGCGGACGTCTCCGCACCGGACGCGGTCGTGTCGCCTGCGTCCGTGGCGGCCGGGGCCACCGCGTCCGTGGCGGCCGCGTCCGTGCCGGTCCCGTGGGGGGCGGCGGAGCCGGTGCCTGCCGACACCGGGGCGCCCGGGTCCGCGTCGGTGGTGTCCGAGGCCGTCGACTCCCGGCCGGTCGTGCCCGCGCCGACCGGTGCCGCGGCGGCCGGGGCCGGGACGTTCGAGGAGTCGCCGTTCGAGGAGACGTCGTCCGGCGAGGTACCGGTCGAGGCGGAGCCGTTCGGGGCCGCGCCGGTCGTGCCCGTACCCGTGCCGGCCGCCGCGGTCGTGTCGGCGCCGGGAGCGTCCGCAGTGGCGGTCGAGGCAACCGTGCCGTCGGTGGTCGCGGAGTCGGCCTGCGAGGTGCCGGCCGCAGCGGAGGACCCGGCGTCCTCGACCTGCTCGGCGCGCCGGGGGACCACGGGCGCCGCGGCGGCCGGGGCCCGGGTGTCGTCCGGGCGGGCGCCCGCGGTGCGACCGGGCGTCTCGACGCGGGTCCGGGGCGGCGGGGGGCTCGCCCGGCGCTGCTCGGGCGCGATCCCGCGCCCGGCCCAGGCCTCGGGCTGCTGCCCACCGGCGGCCGCGACGGCGCGCGCCGGAGCGGCGGTCGTCGGGGCCTGGGGGGTGTGGTCCTCGTCGCGGGCCATGTCGACCACCGCGCCGAGCGGACGCAGCGGGCGTGCGGGCAGACCCTCCACGAGGTCGGAGGCGTGCTCGTCCAGCGCGACGACGGTGCCGCCGTGCGCGCCGGGCTGGAACGCCCAGTGCGCGGCGTTGTCCGAGCGGCCGGTCTGCCACGTCAGGACGACGACCCACTTGCCGTCCTCGCCCTTCCAGGAGTCCCAGCCGGCTCCGCCGTAGTCCTGTCCGCGCAGGCCGAAGGTGTGCGCGACGGTCTCACCGAGCGTGCGCGAGTCGGGTCCGTCGGCGCGCTGCGGGTGGGCGCCCTGGGCCAGCTCGGCGGTCCGCGACCGTTCGAGCAGGACGGGATAGGCGAAGCGCTCGATCTTCTGGGTCGGGACGCCGGCCGCGGCTGCGACCTCGTCGACCGACGCGCCACCCCGGATTCGGGCCTGGATCTCCCGTGGGCGCAACTGGCTCTCCAACTCGATCGCGATCTGGCCGAGCCGGGTCACGTCACCCCGTGCCGCGGCCCGCAGCTGCTCGTCGGCCGGCACCGTGTAGCGCTCGCGACGCCCCGGGTCCTCGAGGACGACCGAGCCGTCCCCGGTCACCCCCACGACCCGCAACGCGCGCATCGACCTGACCTCCTGCTGTCGTCCCCGTCCGGGTGACGGTAGATGGCGAGGGGTCCGTGCCGGGTGAGGCGCGCCGGGCGAGTTCTGCCTGGTCGACAACACCTACTCGCCCGGGGGACCGCCGAGCCGTTCTCACTCACCGTGCGCAGCGTCGCACAGTTCGTGACTCACGAGGTAATTGGGGCGATTGATACGTGTGTGACTACAACGAGTTGCTATCGATCACGCAACGACGCCGCGCCGCGACGCAACCCGGCGTGCGCGATGCCGGAGCCACCCCGATCCGGAACAGGACGGCCGGGACGTATCCCCCCCGGTGCGGCATCAGGACGGGGACGGCAGCGGGGCCGTCGTGGCGGGTGGACGCGAGGCACCTGCGGGCGCGCTCCTGCCGCGGTGACCGGACCCGCCCGGCGATCCCCCGCCCGCGCGCGTCCGGACGCGCGCACACGACGGAACTGCACGCGCCATGTGGATCACCGGCCGACGCGCACGCCGGCGCCCGCTGTCCGCCGCGCGTCGCCCCGGGCGGCGCGGTCGTTCACCGCCGGCGTGGGCGATCCCCGCCCGCCCCGACCCCGGCCGGAACCGCCCGAGGCCGGGTTCGCGACACCGGCACGGCGTCGGCGGCGTCGCGGGACGACATCGCCCGCAGGCCGGGAGCGCGCGGACTCCGAGCGCGCGACGGCGACGAGCAGGAGAGCGGCCGCGGGCGGCCGGGGCCTGCCCGGGAGCGGCGCCCCGGTGACGACGGTCGGGACGGTCGGGGTGCCGGCGGACACCGCCACGACGAGGGCCGCCGCCGGGTGGGCCGACCGCAGCCGGTCGACCCACCTCGGTGGACGGTCCTCGTTCACCCGGGAGGGATGCCCTCCCGGGGTACGGTCAGGAACCCAGCCGCTCCACGACCCAGTCGATGCACGCGGTCAGCGCCGAGACGTCCGACGGCTCCACGGCCGGGAACATCCCGATCCGCAGCTGGTTGCGGCCCAGCTTCCGGTACGGCTCGGTGTCCACGATCCCGTTCGCGCGCAGCGCCTTCGCCACCGCGGCGGCGTCGACGGCGTCGTCGAAGTCGATCGTGCCGACCACCAGGCTGCGGTGCGCCGGGTCGGTGACGAACGGCGTCGCGAACCTGCTCTTGTCGGCCCAGGTGTAGAGCCGGTCGGAGGAGTCGCGGGTGCGTGCCACGCAGCCGTCGAGCCCGCCCAGCGCGTTCATCCAGCGGACCTGGTCCTCGAGCAGGAACAGGGTCGCCAGCGACGGCGTGTTGTAGGTCTGGTCCTTGCCGGAGTTGTCGACGGCGGTGGCCAGCGACAGGAACGGCGGGATCCAGCGGTCCGACGCGGCCAGCTCGGCGACCCGCTCCAGGGCCTTCGGGCTCATGATCGCGAGGAACAGGCCGCCGTCGGAGGCGAAGCCCTTCTGCGGGGCGAAGTAGTAGACGTCGGACTGGGTGATGTCGACCGGCAGTCCGCCGGCGCCCGAGGTGGCGTCGATCAGCACGAGCTGGTCGTCGGTGGTGCCCGCGGGCCGGTTGATGGGCACCGCGACGCCGGTCGAGGTCTCGTTGTGCGCCCACGCGATGACGTCGACCGACGGGTCGCTCACCGGCTCCGGCGCGCTGCCCGGGTCGGCCTTGACGATCACCGGGTCGGCCAGGAACGGCGCGCCGGTGGTGGTGTCGGCGAACTTCTGGGAGAACTCGCCGTAGGTCAGGTGCAGCGAGCGCTCACGGACCAGGCCGAACGCGGCCGCGTCCCAGAAGGCGGTGGAGCCGCCGTTGCCGAGGACGACCTCGTAGCCGTCGGGCAGTGAGAACAGCTCGGCCAGCCCGGACCGCACCCGTCCGACGAGCTCCTTCACCGGCTTCTGCCGGTGCGAGGTGCCCATCAGGGAGTCACCGGTCGCGGCGAGGGCGGACAGCTGCTCGGGGCGCACCTTGGACGGACCGCATCCGAAGCGGCCGTCCTGCGGAAGGAGATCGCCGGGGATCTTCAGATCGGCAGGGGAGGTCACCCCACCAGTGTCGCAGCCGGACCGGCGTGCCGTGCGACGAGTGCTGCGCGCCACCCGCCGGCGTCACCGGGTGACGGCGGGGGCGCGGTGCGAGCGCCGGTAGGCGAGCGGGGCCATCCCGATGTCGGCGTGCAGCCGCTGGCGCAGCGCGGCGGTGGTGCCGAAGCCGGAGCGGGCCGCGACCTGCTCGACGGGGAGGTCGGTGGTCTCCAGCAGGCGTCGCACGAGGTCGAGGCGGCGCGCGGACAGCCAGCGCCCCGGGCTGGTGCCGGTCTCGGCGCGGAAGCGGCGGGTGAAGGTCCGCACGCTCATGGACGCCCGTTCCGCCAGCTCCTCGACGGCGAGCGGCCGGTCGAGGTGCTGCAACGCCCACTCGCGCACGGCGCGGGTGTCGGGGCCGCCGCCGGGGTCGGGGACGTGGGACTCCACGAACTGCGCCTGCCCGCCCTCCCGCCACGGCGCGACGACGTTGCGCCGGGCCGTCGCCGCGGCGGTCCCGGCGCCGTGGTCGCGGCGCACCAGATGCAGGCAGAGGTCGATGCCCGCGGCGACGCCCGCCGAGGTGAGGACGTCGCCGTCGTCGACGAACAGCACGTCGGGGTCGAGCTCGACGCGCGGGTACAGCGCGCGGAAGTCGTCCACGTGCGCCCAGTGGGTGGTGGCGCGGCGGCCGTCGAGCACCCCGGCGGCGGCGAGGGTGAACGCGCCGGTGCAGATCGCGACCACCCGCGCGCCGCGGTCCACGGCCCGGCGCACCAGGCCGAGGACGGCCGGGCCCGGGTCGCCGGTGTTCGGGCCGCGCACGGCCGGCACGACCAGGGTGTCCGCGCGCTCCAGCGCCTCGATCCCGTGTTCGGGCAGCACCCGGTACCCGGCACTGGTGCGGACCGGGCCGCCGTCGACGGTGGCGACCCGCACGTCGTAGAGGGGGGTGCCGTCCGCCGTGGTCGTGGTGCCGAGGATCCGCTCGGGGATGCCCAGCTCGAAGGCGATCACCCCGTCGACGGCGAGCACTCCGACCCGGTGCATGGCCGAATTCTTGCACATGTCGTCCGAGCGGCCACTGTCGCGCATCGCAGCGCCACCGCACGATGGAGCCATGACGACAGCGCCCGCGACGGCGGACACGCAGCGGCGCCGGGTGCACCCGGCCTGGTGGGCGGCCGGGGCGACGTTCCTCGCCCTGCTCGGCGCGGCCGGGTTCCGCTCCACGCCGGGCGTGCTGGTGGAGCCGCTGCACGCCGAGTTCGGCTGGGGCATCGGGTCCATCTCCTTCGCGCTCGCGGTGAACCTCGCCCTGTTCGGGGTGACCGCGCCGTTCGCGGCGGCGCTGATGGAGCGCTTCGGCGTGCGCCGCGTGGTCGCGACCGCGCTGGTCATGGTGGCGGTCGGCGCGGGCACGACCGTGTTCATGACGGCGGTCTGGCAGCTGGTGCTGCTGTGGGGCGTCGTCGTCGGGCTGGGTACCGGGTCGATGGCGATGGCGCTGGTCGCGACCGTGGTGAACCGCTGGTTCGTCGCCCGTCGCGGCCTCGTCTCCGGCATCCTCACCGCCGCCACCGCCACCGGGCAGCTGGTGTTCCTGCCGCTCGTCGCGGCCGTCGTCGAGTCGGGCGGGTGGCGGCCCGCGGCGCTGATCACCGCGGGCGCGGCCCTGGCCGTGGTGCCGGTCGTGCTGCTGTTCCTGAAGGACCGCCCCGCCGACGCCGGGGTCCTGCCCTACGGCGGCACCGAGGCCGACGTCGTCCCGCCGCAGCGCACGGGTGCCGCGCGGCTGGCGCTGCGGGCCCTGGCCGACGCCTCGCGCACCGGCACGTTCTGGCTGCTCGTCGGCGGGTTCTTCATCTGCGGCGCGACGACGGCCGGGCTGGTCCAGTCCCACTTCGTCCCGGCCGCGCACGACCACGGCATGCCCGCGACGACGGCGGCCTCCCTGCTCGCCCTGGTCGGCATCTTCGACCTGCTCGGGACGATCTTCTCCGGCTGGCTGACCGACCGCGTCGACCCGCGGCTCCTGCTGGGCGCCTACTACGCGCTGCGCGGGCTGTCGCTGTTCCTGCTCCCGCCGCTGTTCGGGACCGATCTGAACGCGAGCATGCTCGCGTTCGTCGTGTTCTACGGCCTGGACTGGGTCGCGACCGTCCCACCGACGATGGCGCTGGCCCGCGAGGCGTTCGGCGCCCGCTCGGCGGTGGTGTTCGGCTGGATCTTCGCCTCGCACCAGATCGGGGCGGCGTTCGCCGCACTCGTCGCGGGGCTGGTCCGCGACGCGCTGGGCAGCTACGACGCGGCCTGGTACGGCGGCGCCGTCCTCTGCGTCGTCGCGGCCGGGCTGTCGCTGGCGATCCGGCGCCGGCGGGTCCCCGCGCCGCTGCCCACCGGCTGATCACCATCGGCTCACGATCGCCGAAGATCCCGCCCGGGCGTCCCCGATGTCCGGTAGGACACGAACCGGGCGAGCAGAGGGGGCGACCGTGACGGAGGACCACCCCGGCCCGGGGGAGCCCGGGCCGCCGCAGCCCGGCATCGTGCCGCTGCGACCGCTCGACGCCGGAGAGATCGTGGGTGGGGCGTGGCGCCATGTGCGCCGCGGCCCCGTCCTCACGCTGGTGCCGGCCCTCGTGCTGATGGTGGTCGTGCTCGGGGCCGAGGGCCTGCTGACGCTCGTCGAGCCCACGCCGCCCCCGGCCCCCGACCTGGTGGAGGCGTTCGCGGGGTCCCTGGGCAGCGGCCTGCTGGTCGCGCTGCTGGGGGCCCTGGTGACTCCGCCGTTCGCGGTGCTGCTGCTGGCGGGCCTGCACCTCGCGGTGCTCGGGCAGCGGCCCACGCTGCGGTCGGCGTGGGCGGCCGGTCGCGACCGGCTCGGCGCCGCGTACGGGGCACAGCTGATCCTCACGGCGATCGGTCTCGTGCCGACGGCGCTGGTGTGGGCCGTGTCGTTGCCGCTGTGGCGGGCGGGCGGCGTGGCCGCGACGGTGGGTGCGCTGATCGCGGTCGCCGCCTACCTCGCCGTGCTCTGGGTGACCGTGCTGCTGGCTCCGACGCTCCCGGCCGTCGTCCGGGAGCGGCGCGCCGCCGTCGACGCGCTGTGGCGGTCGGTCGAGCTGGTCCGTGGCGCCTGGTGGCGCTGCTTCGGCGTTCTCGCCCTGCTGTTCCTGATCATGCTGCTGGCCGGACTCGTGGTCGGCGTCGTCGGCGGGCTGGCCCTCGTCGGGCTGGTGTTCGCCGGGTACGAGACGGCGGGCATCGCGGTGTTCGTGGTGGCGATCCTGCTGGTCGTCGTACCCGGTACGGCCCTGAGCTACGGCGTGTACGGGCTGCTCCACCAGGACCGGTGGCTCCGCCGCGACGGCGGGGAGGCCGTCGCGCGGATCACCGGCCCCCGCTCCTGAGCGGGCCCCGTACGTCGCACGGGCCGCGGGTCCCGGTCAGCGGGCGACGACCGAGTCCCAGCCCTCGACCTCCTGCGGACGGCGCGGGCCCGGGCCGATGTACTGCGCGCTCGGACGCACGAGCTTGCCCTCGCGCTTCTGCTCCATCACGTGCGCCGACCAGCCCGCGGTCCGGGCCGAGGTGAACATCGCGGGCATCATGTGCGGCGGGACCTCGGCGAAGTCGAGGATCACCGCCGCCCAGAACTCGACGTTGGTCTCGATCGGACGGTCCGGGCGCCGCTCGCGCAGGATCGCCAGCGCCGTGCGCTCCAGCTCGGCGGCCACCTCGTAGCGCGGGGCGTTCAGCTCCTGACAGGTGCGGCGCAGCACGCGGGCCCGCGGGTCCTCGGCCCGGTAGACCCGGTGCCCGAAGCCCATGAGCTTCTCCTTGCGGTCCAGCAGGCCCGTCACCAGCGCCCCGGCGTCACCGGTGCGCTCCACCTCGTCGATCATCGGGAGCACCCGGGCCGGGGCGCCGCCGTGCAGCGGGCCGGACATGGCGCCGATCGCGCCGGACAGCGACGCGGCGGCGTCGGCGCCGGTGGAGGCGATCACCCGGGCGGTGAAGGTCGAGGCGTTCATGCCGTGCTCGGCGGCGGACACCCAGTAGGCGTCGACGGCGGCGACGTGGCGCGGGTCGGGCTCGCCACGCCAGCGGGTCATGAAGCGCTCGGTGATGGTGGAGCACTCGTCGATGCGCGACTGCGGCACCGCGGGCACACCGATGCCGCGGGCGGACTGGGCGACGTAGGACAGCGCCATCACCGAGGCGCGGGCCAGGTTGTCGCGGGCCTCGGTGTCGTCGATGTCGAGCAGCGGGCGGTAGCCCCAGTACGGGGCGAGCATGGCCAGCGCCGCCTGCACGTCGACCCGGACGTCACCGGTGTGCACCGGGATCGGGAACGGCTCGGCGGGCGGCAGGCTCTGGCCGAACCGGCCGTCGACCAGCAGGGCCCAGACGTCGCCGAAGGTCACGGTGCCTGCCAGGTCCTCCAGGTCGACGCCGCGGTAGCGCAGCGACCCGCCGTCCTTGTCGGGCTCGGCGATCTCGGTCCGGAACGCGACGTGGCCCTCCAGCCCGGACGTGAAGCCGGGCGGCGGCGGGGGCACCTCGTACGCGGTCGTCTCGGTCACCGGGTCTCCTTCGGCTCGGATCGTCGCCGTCACCCTGCTCCGAACGGGTCAGCGGGGCAACGCGACCGGCCGGTGGTGTCGATCACGAACCGGACTCCCGTCCGTGAACACCGGTCGCGACCACTCCGATCGGCGGGTGCACACGCGGCTCCGGCGCGCTTACCGTGCGAGACGCACGCACCTGTCCGGAAGGGGAACCGATGACCGACGCGCCCGCCCTCGAGAGGATGCGGACGGACTACTCGAGCCGCCCGCTCGACGTCGACGACCTGGCTCCGACCTGGCACGAACAGCTCACCGCGTGGCTGGAGCAGGCCCGTGAGGCCGGGCTGACCGAGCCGAACGCGATGGTGCTGGCGACGTCGGACCCGGACGGGCTGCCGTCGTCGCGCACCGTCCTGTGCAAGGGCCTCGACGCCGGCGGGATCGTCTTCTACACCAACTACACCTCGGCCAAGAGCCACGACCTGAACCGCACGCGCGTCGCCTCGGTGACCTTCCCCTGGTACGACCTCCAGCGGCAGGTCCAGCTCTCCGGCCGGGTGGAGCGCTGCTCGGACGCCCAGTCCGACGCCTACTGGGCGCTGCGCCCGCGCGGGTCGCAGCTGGGTGCCTGGGCGTCGGCGCAGTCGACGATCGTCGCCGGGCGCACCGTCCTCGACCAGGCGCTCGCCGGGGTCACCCGCCGCTTCGACGGCGTGGACGAGATCCCGCGGCCCCCGCACTGGGGCGGCTGGCGGATCGTGCCGTGGCAGGTCGAGTTCTGGCAGGGCCGCGCCGACCGGATGCACGACCGGCTGCGGTTCGAGGTCGGCCGCGACGACTCCTGGTCCGTGCGGCGGCTCGCCCCCTAGGGAGATCCCGGAGGCGCGTCGTCGGGGCGTCCGTGTACACCTTGACGTCGTGAGCACGCGCAACGATCCCGGCGAGGGGCCGACGCAGCCCGTGCCCGGTGCGGAACGGGACACCCCGACCCGCCCGGTCCCCTCCGCCGCGGACCAGGGCCCGACCGTCCGCACCCGCGCGTCGCGGATCACCGGGCTGCTGCGGTCGACCTTCGCCGACACCACCCCGCTGCGGACACCCGCCTACCGGCGGCTGTGGGTGGCCGGGATCGTGACGGTGATCGGCGCGCAGCTGTCGGTCGTCGCCGTGCCGATCCAGATCTTCCAGCTGACCGGCTCCTCGGCCTACGTCGGACTCACGGGGCTGTTCGGCCTGGTCCCGCTGGTGGTGTTCGGGCTGTGGGGCGGCGCGGTCGCCGACGCCGTCGACCGCCGGGTGATGCTGCTGTTCACCGGCTCCGGGATCGCGCTGAGCTCGCTGGCGCTGTGGGTGGTGTCGGCCAGCGGCGCCGGGAACGTGTGGGTCGTGCTGGTGCTGTTCGCGTTCCAGTCGGCGATGCTCGCGATGAACCAGCCCACCCGCAGCGCGGTCATCCCGCGGCTGCTGCCCGCCGAGCAGCTGCCGGCGGCGAACGCGCTGAACATGACCGTCGTGCAGGTCGGCGCGGTGCTCGGGCCGCTGCTGGCCGGGGTGCTGATCCCGTTCATCGGGCTGTCGACGCTCTACCTGATCGACGCGATCTTCCTGCTGGCGACCTTGTGGGCGACCTGGCGGCTGCCCGCGCTGCCCAGCTCCGCGCAACGGGTGGACGGCGCCCGCCCGAAGGTGGGGCTGCGCTCGGTCGTCGACGGCTTCCGCTACGTCGGGACGCAGCGCATCCTGCTCGTCTCGTTCCTGGTCGACGTGATCGCGATGGGGCTGGGCATGCCCCGGGTCCTGTTCCCGCAGATGGCGGTGGACACCTTCGGCGGGACGGCCGACGGTGGTGTCCAGCAGGGTTTGCTGTACGCGGCGATCCCGATCGGGATGGTCGCCGGCGGCGTGCTCTCGGGCTGGCTGCAGAAGGTGCAGCGCCAGGGCGTCGCGGTCGTCGTCGCGGTGTGCGTGTGGGGCGGCGGCGTGCTCGTGTTCGGGCTCACCGGGTCGCTGTTCCTCGCGGTGCTCGCGCTCGCCGTCGCCGGTGCCGGTGACCTGGTCAGCTCGGTCTACCGGTCGTCGATGCTGCAGACCGTCGCCACCGACGAGATGCGCGGCCGGATGCAGGGCGTGTTCATCGTCGTCGTCGCGGGCGGGCCCCGGCTCGCCGACATGTGGCACGGGTCGGTGGCCTCGCTCGTCGGGCCCGGCCCCACCGCGACGCTCGGCGGCCTCGCCGTGATCGTCGGCGTGCTGCTGTGCGTGTGGCGCTTCCCGGAGTTCCTCCGATATCGGGCACCCCGCGACGGAGGGTGAGAATCGTCGCCGCGTTCTGCGGAATCGCCCCGGCGAGCTAGCGTGTGCCCGAGACCCGATTGATCCCCGCTGTGAGAGGGAACCTCCACATGTCCGACGAGACCGCCGCCAAGTCCGACACCGCCGTACTCCGGTACTCGGGCGGCGAGTTCGAGACCGCGGTGCACACCCCGACGGAGGGGTCGCAGGCCGTCGACGTCAGCAAGCTGCTCGGCAAGACCGGCCTGGTCACCTTCGACCCGGGCTTCACCAGCACCGCTGCCTGCTCGTCCGCGATCACCTACATCGACGGTGACGCCGGCATCCTCCGCTACCGCGGCTACCCGATCGACCAGCTGGCCGGGAACTCCACGTTCCTCGAGGTCAGCTACCTGCTGATCTACGGCGAGCTGCCGAGCCAGCAGCAGCTCGACGCCTTCACCAACCGGATCAGCCGGCACACCCTGCTGCACGAGGACCTGAAGCGCTTCTTCGAGGGCTTCCCGCGGGACGCGCACCCGATGCCGGTGCTGTCGTCGGCGGTCAGCGCGCTGTCGACCTTCTACCAGGATTCGCTGGACCCGCACGACGAGGAGGCCGTCGAGCTCTCCACCGTGCGGCTCATGGCGAAGGTCTTCACGATCGCCGCCTACGCGTACAAGAAGTCCGTCGGTCAGCCGTTCCTGTACCCGGACAACTCCCTCGGCCTCGTCGAGAACTTCCTGCGGATGACCTTCGGGTTCCCCGCCGAGCCCTACGAGCTGGACCCGGACATGGTCCGCGCTCTCGACACCCTGCTGATCCTGCACGCCGACCACGAGCAGAACTGCTCCACCTCGACGGTGCGGCTGGTCGGCTCCAGCCAGGCGAACCTGTTCGCCTCCATCTCCGCCGGCATCAACGCGCTGTTCGGCCCGCTGCACGGCGGCGCCAACCAGGCGGTCCTGGAGATGCTGACCCGCATCAAGGACGTCGAGGGCGGCAACGTCGACGACTTCGTGAACCGGGTCAAGAACAAGGAGCAGGGCGCGAAGCTGATGGGCTTCGGGCACCGGGTCTACAAGAACTACGACCCGCGCGCGAAGATCGTCAAGGAGCAGGCCGAGACGATCCTCAAGAAGCTCGGCGTCAACGACCCGCTGCTCGACATCGCCATGACGCTCGAGGAGAAGGCGCTGGCCGACGACTACTTCGTCGAGCGCAAGCTCTACCCGAACGTCGACTTCTACACCGGTGTCATCTACCGGGCGATGGGCTTCCCGGTGAAGATGTTCACCGTGCTCTTCGCACTCGGCCGGCTCCCGGGCTGGATCGCGCACTGGCGCGAGATGATGAACGACCCGCAGAACAAGATCGGGCGTCCGCGCCAGCTCTACACCGGTTCCGCGGAGCGGCTGTACGTGCCCGTCGGGCAGCGCTGACCGCGTAGCCCCACCGCCTCACCCCCCGAGCGGGCCGGTCCCACGACCGGCCCGCTCGCTCGTTCCGGGGAGCCGCCGCCCCGCCTCGCGCACCGCCGCCCCGGCGCTCCCAGGGGAACCCTCGTAGCGCTCTAAGCCACGAGAGTTCCCCTGGGGGCACACCGGAGGGGTGCGACGGCTCGGCGGGCGGCGCGGCGGTGGCGCCGCTAGCGTCGACCGGCATGGCGCCCAGCACTGCCGTCGTCTGGTTCCGGCGCGACCTTCGGGTCGCCGACCAGCCCACGTTCCTCGCCGCGGCCGACGCCGCCGACCGCGCGCTCGCGCTGTTCGTGCTGGACCCGGCGCTGCTGACCCCCTCCGGTGCGGCCCGCGCGAACTTCCTCTTCGGGTGTCTGCGCGAGCTCGACGAGGCACTCGGCGGGAAGCTGCTCGTCGTGAAGGGCGACCCGGCCGACGTCGTCCCGCGGATCGCGAAGGCCGTCGGCGCACAGACCGTGCACGTCGCGGCGGACTACGGGCCCTACGGCCGCGAGCGCGACGAGCAGGTCGAGAAGGCGCTCGCCGAGGACGACGTCGAACTCGTCCGCACCGGCTCGCCGTACGCCGTCGCACCCGGCCGGGTGGAGAAGGGCTCCGGCGGGCCGTTCAAGGTGTTCACCCCGTTCAGCCGCGCCTGGGCCGACCACGGCTGGCGCGCCCCGGCCGACACCGACGCGTCGACGTGCACCTGGATGGATCCTTCGGACAAGGACGGCGGGCCCCGCGCGGTGAAGGTCCCCGACGACGAGCCGGTCGAGGCCGAGCTGCCCGAGGCGGGGGAGTCCGCGGCACTGGCCCGCTGGAAGGACTTCCTCGACGAGGGCGTCGAGGACTACGGGTCCGCCCGCGACCTGCCGGCCGAGCGCGGCACCTCGGGCATGTCGCCGTACCTGAAGTACGGCTGCGTCCACCCGCGCACGCTGCTCGCGGACCTGGCGAAGCGGAAGGGTGACTCGGTGAAGACCTACCGCACCGAGATCGCCTGGCGGGACTTCTACGCCGACGTGCTGTACCGGCGCCCGGACTCCGCGCGGGGGAACTACGACACGGCCTTCGACCACCTGCCGCTGCGCACCGGGAAGGCCGCCGACGCCGACTTCGAGCGCTGGTGCGAGGGCCGGACGGGCTTCCCGATCGTCGACGCCGGGATGCGCCAGCTGCGCGGCGAGGCGTGGATGCACAACCGGGTGCGGATGATCGTCGCGTCGTTCCTGGTCAAGGATCTGCACATCCCGTGGTGGCGTGGCGCGCGGCACTTCATGGCGCTGCTCGTCGACGGCGACCTGGCCTCCAACCAGCACGGCTGGCAGTGGACGGCCGGGTCGGGGACGGACGCGTCGCCGTACTTCCGGGTCTTCAACCCGATCACCCAGGGCGAGCGGTTCGACCCCGACGGCGACTACGTGCGCCGCTGGGTGCCCGAGCTCGCCGATGTCGAGGGGAAGGCCGTGCACCAGCCGTGGAAGCTGAAGGGCGGCATCCCGGAGGGGTACCCGGAGCCGATGGTCGACCACAAGGCCGAGCGGGAGGACGCGCTCGCCCGCTACGACCAGGTCAAGGCCGCCCGGTCCTGAGGGCGTCCCGCCAGCGGACCCGTGCCCCGGTGCGCAGCACCGAGTTGCGGTAGACGCGGGCCGACAGCACCACCATCCCGGCCAGCGCGAGCAGCGCCAGCACGAACGCGACGACCGGCTCCCACCACGCGGTGACCCCCAGCGCGGTGCGGGCCGGCATGAGCGTCTGCGACAGGTAGGGCACGAACGACAGCACCGTGGTGACGGGGTTGCGCGGGTCCACGGGCAGCACGGCGACGGCGAGCAGGAACGGCACGAGCAGCACGACGGCGATCGGCGCGGTCACCGACTGGAGCTCCTCCTGGCGGGACACGAGCGCCCCCGCCGCCGCGTAGAGCGTCGCGAACAGGAAGAACCCGACCAGATACCAGGCCAGCGCCGACACCAGCGTCGGCAGCAGCAGCGCCGGGACGGCCAGCGCGCCCGTGCCCACCGCGACGGCCGCGCCCACCGCGCCGAGGATCAGCAGCTGCAGCAGCCCGACCAGACCGAGGCCGAGCACCTTCCCGGCGAGCAGCTGCCGGGCCGGGATCGTCGCGAGCAGCAGCTCCACCACGCGTCCGGACTTCTCCTCGACCACCCCCTGCGCGACCGCCGCGCCGTAGGCGGTGACCGAGAAGAACAGCAGGAACGTCACGACGAACGCGGTCCCCACCCGCTGGCCCAGCTCGGTGTCGACCGGTTCGAGGGTGCGCACGCCCACCCCGGACAGCGTGCTCACCCGCTCCGGGTCGGCGCCGGCGGCGAGCAGCGACTCGCGCACGGCCTGCTGCTCGACGACGTCGGCGACCAGCGACCGCAGCCCCGGGGCGACGTCGTCGAGGCCCACGAGCTGGTAGGTCCCCGGCGCCCCGGTGAGCATCGCGTCGGCCTCGCCGGTGCGGACCATCGACTCGGCGGTGGCCCGGTTCCCGGCCTCGGTCAGCCGCAGCGCGGTGCCCAGCCGGTCCGCGGTGCCCTGCAGCTCGCCGCGCAGCTCGCGGGCCGGCCCGTCGAGCACCAGCGACGACGACGAGCTCTGCGACCCGGCGAACACGATCACCGCGCCGTAGCCGCCGAACACCAGCAGCATCAGCAGGATCCCGACGACGAACGTCCGCGACCGCAGCTGGGTGGTGATCTCCCGCCGCGCGACGAGCAGCACCGTCCTCATCGGGCACCGTCGGTCGCCGGGACGGCGCGGTCGCGCACGGCGTCGCGGTACAGCTCGGTCAGCGGCGGCCGGTACGGACCGAACGAGTGCACCGGTCCGGCGGCCAGCGCCGCGGCGAGCAGCGCCTGGTCGTCGGTGCCCGGCGCCAGCTCGACGCGGGTGCGGTCGCCCTCGGTGCCGACGACCCGCACCCCGGCGACGGTGTCGGCCCAGCCGGGCGGCGGGCCCGTCACGTCGTAGCGGTCGGCGGCCCCGGCCCGCAGTCCGTCGACCGTCCCGACCGCGGCCATCCGGCCCGCCGAGATGATCCCGACCCGGTCGCACAGCCGCTCCACCAGCTCCAGCTGGTGGGAGGAGAACACCACGGGCACCCCGGCCGCGGCGCGCTCGCGCAGCACCGCCCCCAGGGTGTCGACGGCCGCCGGGTCCAGCCCGGAGAACGGTTCGTCGAGGACCAGCAGGTCGGGGTCGTGCACCAGCGCGGCGCACAGCTGCACCCGCTGCTGGTTCCCCAGCGACAGCTTCTGCACCTCGTCGCCGCGGCGGTCGGCGAGCCCGACCCGGTCGGTCCAGGTCTCGGTGGCGGCGAGCGCGGCCGACCGGGACAACCCGTGCAGCCGGGCCAGGTAGACGAGCTGCTCGGCGACCCGCATCCGTGGGTACAGACCGCGTTCCTCGGGCAGGTAGCCGATCCGGCGCCGTTCCGCGGGACCGAGCGGGCCGCCCCTCCAGGTGACCGCGCCGGCGTCGGCGTCGAGGACGCCGAGCACGATCCGCATCGTCGTCGTCTTGCCCGCCCCGTTGCCGCCGACGAAGCCGAACACCTCGCCCGCGCCGACCGTGAAGCTCACCCCGTCGAGGGCGGTCGCGGAGCCGAACCGCTTGGCGAGGCCGTCGATCGCCAGCACCCCGGCGACGCTACACGGGGTGGGTGTCGCGCACCGGTATCGATCACCGCGCGTGGGTGGCAGCCCCCCTTTCGGCTCTGTAGGCTCCGCACACCGCAATGGTGCTGGATATGTCGATCGTGTAACGAAATGCGCTTCCGGTAGCGGTTTACGCATTGCGCGAGTGGGGGTCCTCGAATGTCATCGGTTCCGGCAGGTGCTGGTCAACAGAGTGGCGAGAACGACGTGGAGCCCTCCGTACTACGGAGGGCGGTCGCCGCGTCGGCGATCGGGAATGCGACGGAATGGTTCGACTACGGCATCTACGCCTATCTGACGGTCGAGCTGACGCAGGCGTTCTTCCCGGGTGAGCTGGGCTATCTCGGCACGCTGCTCGGGTTCGCGATCTCGTTCGTCCTGCGGCCGCTCGGCGGCTTCGTGTGGGGCCCGCTCGGTGACCGCATCGGCAGGCAGAAGGTCCTGTCGATGACGATCATCCTGATGGGTGTCGCGACGTTCCTGATCGGCGTCATCCCGTCGTACGAGACGATCGGCTGGGCCGCCCCGGCGCTCCTGTTCCTGCTGCGGATCATCCAGGGCTTCTCCACCGGCGGTGAGTACGGCGGCGCCGCCACGTTCATGGCGGAGTATGCGCCGGACCGCAAGCGCGGCTTCTGGGGCAGCTTCCTGGAGTTCGGCACCCTGGCCGGCTTCACGCTCGCGGTGCTGGTCGTCTTCGGCCTGGAGACCGCGATCGGCGAGCAGGCCATGCTCGACTACGGCTGGCGCATCCCGTTCATGATCGCCCTGCCGCTGGCCATGATCGGTCTCTACATCCGGACCAAGCTCGAGGACACCCCGGTGTTCCGGGACCTGGAGGCCGCCGGCGAGTCCGAGTCCGCCGCGACCGGAGCGCTCAAGGACCTCATCGTCCGCTACTGGCAGCCGATCCTGGCGCTGTTCGGACTGGTCATCGCGCTGAACGTCATCAACTACACGCTGCTGACCTACATGCCGACCTACCTGCAGACGACGCTGTCGATGGACTCGGCGAGCGCGGACACCGTCGCCGTGGTCGGCCAGGTCGTGATGATGCTGCTGATCCCGTTCGCCGGTGCGCTGTCGGACCGGATCGGCCGCAAACCGTGCTGGTGGATCTCACTGGTCGGCATCTTCGTGCTGGCGATCCCGATGTACATGCTGATGGCGGTGAGCGTGCCGCTGGCGATCCTCGGGTTCACCGTGCTCGGCCTGATCTACCTGCTGCAGCTCGGGACGATCTCCGCGACGTTCCCGGCGATGTTCCCGACCCACGTCCGGTTCGCCGGCATGGCGATCTCCTACAACGTGGCGACGGCGGCGTTCGGCGGCACCGCGCCGCTGATCAACGAGGCGGCCATCGAGGGCACGGGCGACGTCCTGTTCCCGGCCTACTACATGATGGGCGCCTGCGTGGTCGGCATGATCGCGCTCTACTTCGTCATCGAGACGAAGGGTGTGTCGATCGCCGGCCGGGACGTCCCGGGGCTCGCCGAGCACCGCGCGCGGCAGGCCGCGAAGACCGGCTCCTGAGCCGCACCACCGGTCCGCACCGGGCCCGTCCCCGCCGGGGGCGGGCCCGGTCGGCGTCTCAGGGGGTCGGCCAGCCGGCCGGCAGCGGCACGTGCCCGTCCCGCGCGGCCGTCCACACCCAGGCCCAGCACACGGTGCCGTCGCCGAGGACGACCCGGGACCGCGCGTACTCGGGGCCCTCGTAGGCGTCGAGCGCGGCGAGCGCGGTCTCCGGGTCGGCCAGCTCGACGACCCAGCCGGGCACCCCGTCGCCGGTGTCGAGGGTCAGCGCGGGATACCCGAGACCGGTGTCGGCGACCCCGCCCGTCGGCAGCAGCACCGGCTGCGGCAGCACTCCCGAGGCGTGCGCGCGCAGCATCCCGAAGGCCCGCCGGCCGGGCATGAGGGTGCCGTAGACGAACACCCGCGACGGCCACTGCTCCGGCACCGGCACACCGTCGACGGTCCGAGCGTCCAGACCGTCCGGGCCGGGGGCACCGGTGAGCGCGACGGCGCCGGCCTGGTCGAGGTCGGCGCAGCGGACGGGTGCCCCGTCGACGTGCAGCGGGCGCCGGTCCGTGCGCGGGTCGCCGGTGGGGACCTCCGGGGCGAGGTAGGCCCACGGCCGGTCGAGCTCCCCGGCGGCGTCGACGAGCGTGACCCGTCCGGTCGCGACCCGGGCCAGGCGGTAGCGCGGCGGGTCGGCGTAGCGGCCCTCGACGGTGTCGAGTGCCGCGAACTGTTCCGGAGCCGCCAGCCAGACCGCGTGCTCCTCGGTCACACCGGGCACGGCCGCGAGCGTCGCGGGGCGCTGGTCGTCGACCACCCGGCGCCCGGCCGACCACACCGCGGCCAGGCCCTCGGTCCGGACCCGCAGCACGACGACCGGACCGGTCAGCCCGCGCTCCCCGCGCATCCAGGAGACCTTCGACGGGCAGGCGTTCGAGCCGTAGGCCAGCAGCGGGACGCGCGCGGTCAGCGGCGGTGCGCCCAGGTCGGCGAGCACGTCGTCGAGGCAGCGGTCCGCAGCGCGCCAGCCGGAGGTGGCCGACGGGTCGGCCGCCAGCGGACGGGTGCGGCCGTCGACGTGCAGGAACGAGCACGGCGGCCGGGCACCCGGGTAGGGATCGGCAGGGAACGCCGAGTCCGGCCACGGTGCGGTGATGTCCGTTCCCGTCATGGGCACGGACCGTAGATCAACGACCCGGGGTCGGGGGTACGCGCCCGGGTGGCGCCGACGCAGCCCGGGCGGACCTCAGCCCGCCCGCCGACGTCCGCCCTGCGCGGCGGCCCGGCGGAGCAGCGCCGCGGTGAGCAGCACCAGGCCGAGTACCGCGAGCGCGGACAGCACCACCCGCAGCCACGTCGGCGCCGGGTCCGGCAGCAGCATCGCCACGACGAACACCCCGGCCATCGAGCTGCTCAGCAGGATCATCACCAGCAGCGGGGGCGGCGTGCCCTCCGGGAAGGAGAACGCGCGGACGATCCGGCTGCGGCGACCCACGCCGCGCAGGCTACCGGGACATCCCCGCCCCCTCCGGGGTCGCGATGCCGTAGCCGCGGATCTTGCGGTAGATCGTGGCCCGGCTCATCCCGAGCCGGCGCGCGGCCTCGGCCTTGTTGCCGTCGGCGTCGAGCAGGGCGTCGACGATGGCGTCGCACTCGATCGACTCCAGCGGGGTCAGCACCCGCCGGGCCAGCACCCGCGTCTCCGGCGGCAGGTCCTCCAGCCGGATCACCCCGGTGCGGCGACGGCTCACGACCTTGCGCAGCACCTGGTAGAGCTGCTCGACGTTGCCCGGCCACCGGTGCCGCATGAGCACCCGCAGGGCCTCCGGCGCACAGGTCAGGTCGGCGCCGCGCGTCAGCCGGGCGAGCAGGTACGGCACCAGCTCGGCGACGTCCTCCACGTGGTGGCGCAGCGGCGGGACCTCGATGGTGCGCGGGAAGCAGTCCAGCAGCGACGCGAGCTCGGGTGAGTCGGTCGTCCGGGAGCTGCCGCGGGTCGCGACGACCCAGGCCCGCTCCGGGTCGGTCGACTCGCGGTGCGGCTCGAGCACGTCGGCGAGCGCCGCCGCGGCGGCCGGGGGGAGCCGGTCGACCTCGCGCAGCACCAGCGTCCCGCCGCCGCCCTCGAGCTCGTCGGACACCTCGGAGAGCCAGCGCGGGCCCACGTCGCCGGCGTCGAGCACACGGACGTGCCCGGCGGGGGAGTGGAGGTGGTGGGTGGCGCGGGCCAGCGTGGTCCGGCCGGAGCCGTGCTCGCCCTGCAGCACCAGCCACTCGTTCGTGCGGAAATGCCGGTCCACCGCCTGGGCGCACTTGGTCCACAGCGCCCCCGAGCCGACGGCGGTCGGCAGCGCGGTGGTGATGGTCGGGGTCGCGGAGCCGCGGCCGACGGTCTCGCGGTGGGTCAGGCTCACCTGCAGGATGCCGCCCGCCGAGCCCGCCTCGTTCCAGCTCGGCCGGCACTGCACCCGCGCGGTCGCCCCGCTCGGCAGGTCGACGACGAGCTGGCGGTTGCGTCCGGCCCGCAGCGCGTCGGTCGCCCCGGCGAGCAGCGGGACCTGGTCACCGGGTGCGATGAGCTCGCGGGCGCGGTCGTTCATCATCACGAGGTCGTCGCCGACGGCGAGTACCGCGGAGTCGCCCCCGCGCTGGACCGCGGTCAGGTAGTCGTGCAGCAGCGTCAGCTCGTGCCGCCCGGACGCGGCGAGCAGCGCCTCCTCGATGCGGCGCGCCGTCGTCGCGGCGGTGGCGACCATCAGCGCGTTGGCCTCGCTCCGCCAGCAGGTCAGGTCGACGACGCCGAGGATCTTGCCGGTCACCGGGTGCCGGATCGGGGCGCCGGCGCAGGCCAGGTCCTCCAGGTGCTCGACGAAGTGCTCGTGCCCGAACACCTCGGTCGGGCGCCTGCCCTCCAGCGCGGTGCCGATGCCGTTGGTGCCGACGTGCTGCTCGGCGTAGGAGAAACCGGGGACGAGCCACACCCGGTCCAGGTGCTGACGCAGCGCCGAGTCACCGGTCCGGCGGTCGAGGACGACACCGTCGCCGTCGCAGAGGATGAGGCTGACCGGCTCGGTGGCGAACTGGTCGCACAGCTCGGAGACGATCGGCGTGGCCGCCCGCATCAGCGGGCTGTCGGTCTCGCGGCCGATCTCGGGCAGGTCGATGGAGTCGGGCGCGACGTCGCTGTCCCGCGACCGGATCCAGGACGCCAGGATCGGCGGGCGCACCGCGTCCTCGCGCATCTGCTCGTGGTGCAGGAACGCGTCGCGGGCCGCCGCGATCCGTTCGGCCGCGGCGCTGGTGCTGGTCCTGGTGGCGGGTGCGGGCGCCGAGCCGGTGACGGGGGAGTCCCGTCCGTCCCCGGGCTGTCGCGGGCGCGGCGTCGGCCGGCCCGCCCGGGTGGCGCCCTGCGCGCCGTCGGGCAGGGGTCTCACACACGGCCTCCTCGCCTGTGTCGAGCTCGGGACACGACCACCGAGGACCCGCGTGCAACAGCGGTGACCTGCCCGGATCCCGTGGTCACGGCGACGGTACGCGCCGTGAGAGCAAGATCACCACAGGTGGCGGGACGGAAGAGTCTCATATTGAGACCTCGAATGCCTGTCGAACCATGTGTGATTCGCAGCACGGAGGAGAGACGGCACCGCCGGGCGCGGCAACCAGCCACGTCGCCGGGCCGTCCGACCTCCGCGTTCGACCACGACATCGGGCTACCCGCGCTCGCCCGCTGATCCGACCACAACCCACCACCGTGAGGAGACGACGTGAGTCGGCAGAGTTTGGCGAAGGCTCACCAGAAGATCCAGGAGCTTTCCTGGGAGCCGCAGTACCACGAGCCGTACATGAAGTACGGAACCGACTACACCTTCAAGAAGGCGGCGAAGAAGGACCCGCTCAAGCAGGTCCTGCGCTCGTACTTCCCGATGGAGGAGGAGAAGGACCACCGCGTCTACGGCGCCCAGGACGGTGCCATCCGCGGCAACATGTTCCGGCAGGTGCAGGAGCGCTGGCTGGAGTGGCAGAAGCTCTTCCTGTCGATCATCCCGTTGCCGGAGATCTCGGCGGCGCGCTCGATGCCGATGCTGTTCCACGTGGTTCCGAACCCGGAGCTGCACAACGGCCAGGCGATCCAGATGATCGACGAGGTTCGGCACAGCACGATCCAGCAGAACCTCAAGCGCCTGTACATGAACAACTACATCGACCCGGCGGGCTTCAACAACTCGCTGCGGAACTTCCAGTCGGACTACTGCGGCACCATCGGCCGCCAGTTCGCGGAGGGGTTCATCACCGGTGACGCCATCACCGCCGCGTCGATCTACCTGACCATCGTCGCGGAGACCGCGTTCACGAACACCCTGTTCGTGGCGATGCCGGCAGAGGCGGCCGCCAACGGCGACTACCTGCTGCCGACGGTGTTCCACTCGGTGCAGTCCGACGAGTCGCGGCACATCTCCAACGGCTACGCCACGCTCCTGATGGCGCTGTCGGACGAGGACAACCGCCAGCTGCTCGAGCGCGACCTGCGCTACGCGTGGTGGAACAACCACCGCGTCGTCGACGCCGCCATCGGTACCTTCATCGAGTACGGCACGAAGGACCGCCGCAAGGACCGCGAGTCCTACGCGGAGATGTGGCGCCGCTGGATCTACGACGACTACTACCGCAGCTACCTGCTGCCGCTCGAGAAGTACGGGTTGGTGATCCCGCACGACCTGGTCGAGGAGTCCTGGAACCAGATCTGGAACAAGGGCTACGTCCACGAGGTCGCGCAGTTCTTCGCCACCGGCTGGTGCGCCAACTACTGGCGCATCGACGGTATGACCGACACCGACTTCGAGTGGTTCGAGTACAAGTACCCGGGCTGGTACGACCGGTACGGCAAGTGGTGGGAGAACTACAACCGCCTCGCCAAGCCGAACGGTCACCACGCCATCGTGGCCGAGGACGTCGACTACGTGTACCCGCACCGCTGCTGGACCTGCATGGTCCCGTGTCTGGTGCGCGAGGACATGGTCGTCGACAAGGTGGACGGCCAGTGGCGCACGTACTGCCACGAGGTCTGCCGCTGGACCGACGCCGAGGCCTTCCGGCCCGTGTACCAGGGTCGCGAGACCCCGAACATGGGCAAGCTCGTGGGTCACCGCGAGTGGGAGACGCTCTACCACGGCTGGAACTGGGCCGACGTCATCCAGGACATGGGCTTCGTCCGTGACGACGGCAAGACGCTGACCGCTCAGCCGCACCTCGATCTCGACCCGAAGAAGATGTGGACGCTGGACCACATGCGGCGCATGCCGCACCTGGCCAGCCCCAACGTCATCCTCAACGAGATGAGCGACGCCGAGCGCGAGGCGTTCGTGGCGGACTACAACCGCCAGGGGCCGGGAGGCCGGCCCGCGCCCACCGACGCCTGAGCGCGGGTCAGGCGAGGGGAGGGGGTTCCCGTCACGCCATGACGGGTCCCTCTTCCCGCGGCCCGGCCGGGGGGTCGTCTTCCCCGGCCGGGTCACCCCGGGACTCCCGTCCGCCGGGCGGGGCCCGGGGCGACGCCTGCCCACATCTGTCCGATTGGTCTTTTTTCTCACGCCACTAGTCACGCCAAGAGAGGTGGTCTGCACTCGTGGGCGACAAACACGTCGTGCGGTTCGAGCCCGTCGGCATCGAGATCGAGGTCGACGAGGACCAGAACATCCTCCGCGCCGCGGCCGAGCAGGGCGTCCAGCTCATGCACGGCTGCAAGGAGGGCCAGTGCTCGGCCTGCAAGTCCTTCGTGCTCGAGGGCGAGGACATCGAGTACGACAGCTACTCGACCTTCGCGCTCCCGGACTACGAGAAGGAGGAGGGTCACACCCTCCTGTGCCGGGCACATGCCTACGAGGACCTGGTCATCGAGCTGACCAACTACGACGAGGAGATCATCCGGTCCGGCCTGCCCCTCACCAAGGGCGTGGTCGAGGTCGTGTCGGTCGAGGCCGTCACCCACGACATGCGGCACCTGACCGTCAAGCTGGTCGAGCCGTCGGAGATCAAGTTCTTCCCCGGGCAGTACATGGACCTCGTCTGCCCCGGGACCGAGGAGAGCCGTTCGTTCTCCATGGCCAACACCCCCAACCGGGACGGCACCTACGAGTTCGTCATCAAGGTCTACCCGGGTGGGCTGTTCGGGACCTGGCTCGACGAGAAGGCCGCTCCCGGTGACCGGCTCGACGTCGAGGCGCCCTTCGGCACCTTCACCCTCCGCCAGAACCGCAGCTCGCCGATCGTCTTCGTCGGCGGCGGCGCCGGCATGGCGCCGGTACTGGGCCTGCTGCGGGCGATGGCCGACGGCGGCGTCGAACGACGGGCCACCTTCTACTACGGCGCGCGCACCGCGGCCGATCTCTGCTTCGAGAAGGAGATCGCCGAACTGGCGCCCCAGCTCAACGGCTTCCGGTACGTCCCCGCCCTGTCCGACGGCGACGGCGGGGACTGGGCCGGCGAGACCGGCCTGATCACGGAGGTGGTCAGGCGCAACGAATCCGATCTGAAGGGAGCGGATGCCTACGTCTGCGGTCCCCCGCCGATGGTCGACGCGGCGATCGCGACGCTGACCCAGCTGGGTGTGAGTGAGACCAACATCTTCTACGACAAGTTCACCACGACCGGTGAGCAAGAAGGCGAGGACGGACAGCAATGACTCAGTCCCCCACCACACAGGACACGTCGTCCGGTTCGCAGCGCAGCGTTCCCAAGCCCGTCTTCACCGACGCGGAGGCCGGAGCGCGGGAGTTCCCGGACTCGAGCTCGAGCGCACGCCACTACAACTACTACACCCCGGCCAAGCGGAAGCAGACGCTGTACGAGGACACCACCGTCGAGGTCCAGCCCGACCCGCGGCACTACCTCTCGCAGGGCTGGATCTACGGCTTCGCCAACGGCGAGGGCGGCTACCCGCTGCACTGGACCAAGCTCAAGGCCTGGGGCGTCGACGAGCCCGAGCCGCAGCGCGGCGTCGGCACCGGCGGCATGCACGTCAAGAACTGGCCCGCGCACGGCTGGCACGAGTTCCGCGACCCGAACGAGGAGTGGGAGCAGAGCCTCTACCGGTACAACGCGAACGTCGTCCGGCAGCTCACCCAGAACATCGAGAACGCCCGCAACGCGAAGGCGTTCGAACTGTGGAACTCGAACTGGATCCGGTTCGTCGAGCGCAACGTCGGCGCCTGGATGCACATCGAGCACATCCTCGGCCTCTACGTCTTCGCGTCCAACGAGCGGTCCGCGCCGACCAACATGCACAACACGGCGCTCGCGGCGAACTCCACCCGCAAGATCCGCTTCGCCCAGGACCTCGCGCTCTACAACCTGACGCTGTCGGAGGAGATCGACGGGTTCGACGGCGCGGCCCACCTCGACGCGTGGGACAACGCGCCGGAGTGGCAGGGCGCCCGGAAGATGACCGAGGCCCTCACCGCGGTCCAGGACGACTGGGGCGAGGCCGTCTTCGCGACCAACTGCGTCTTCGAGCCGCTGGTCGGGGAGCTGTTCCGCTCCAACCTGGTCATGCAGTCCGCCGCCCAGAACGGCGACTACGTGACGCCGACGGTCATGGGCGCCGGTGAGTACGACTACGCCCAGCGCGACCTGCGCTGGTCGATCGCCTGCTTCGCGCCGCTCACCCAGGACCGCGAGTTCGCCGAGCACAACCGCTCGCTGATGAGCGGCTGGCTGCGGACCTACGTCCCGCAGGCACTGGAGGCCGCCCGGACCATGCAGCCGATGTGGTCCCAGTCGGACTCGAAGCCCCCCACGTTCGAGGACTCCCTCGACCGCGCCAAGAACCGGTTCGCCGGGATCTGCAGCGATCTCGGCCTCGACGTCCCCGAGGAGCTGAAGCAGTGACCAGCACCAGCCCGTTCAAGCAGGACAGCACCGCGTCGAACATGTGCGGCTTCACGCTGATGAACAACCAGATCGGCGCGGTCATCGCGACCGTTCTGGACCGTCAGGACAACGTGACCGTGCAGCACCTTCCCTCGATGATCCGCGTCGACGGCACGGGCAAGTTCGAGCTGGACTACGTCGCGATGGACGAGGAGGCCGGCCAGGAGGAGGGCTGGTTCGACGCCGCCCAGTTCGAGGAGAACATGTCCACCCACTACGGGCGGATGGTCCACCTCGACGACAAGACGATCATGTTCGCCAATCCCGAGGACGCCGCCGAGTACATCGACTTCGACCTGAAGCCGGTGTAGGACCCGCTCCTCACCCGGAACGCACCGCCCGGGACGACGACCCGTCCCCGGCCCACCACGGCCGGCGACGGCCCGGGCGGTGCGCTCCACCCGCGCAGCGCGCCTGGACGGCGCCACGGCTGCGCACGTTGATCCGCACCCGCGCACCTGGACCGACTCTTTCTCCGGGAGGACCCACCATGGCCAAGGAACTCCGCTTCGGCGCCGAGGGCCGTCATCTGCTGCAGGCCGGCGTCGACCAGCTGGCCGAAGCCGTCAAGAGCACGCTCGGTCCGAAGGGCCGCAACGTCATCCTGGAGAAGATCACGGGCTCGCCCGAGGTCACGAACGACGGCGTCACGATCGCCCGCGAGATCCATCTGCGCGACCCCTTCGAGAACATGGGCGCCCAGCTGGTCAAGGAAGCGGCGGTCAAGACCAACGACACGGTCGGCGACGGGACCACCACCGCGACCGTCATCGCCCAGGCCATCGTCCGCGAGGGCATGAGCGCCATCGAGCGCGGCGGCAACCCGGTGCTGGTCAAGCGGGGCATCGACATCGCGGTCAACGCGCTCGTCGACCGTCTGCAGACGGTGTCGCACCCGGTCAGCACCGAGGAGGACTACGCCCGCGTCGCGTCCATCTCGGCCAACGACGACTACACGATCGGCCGCGTCGTCGCGAGGGCGCTGCACACCGTGGGCGACGACGGCGTCGTCACCGTCGACGACACCCCGCTGCCGGGCGTCTCGGTGGACTTCGTCGAGGACTTCGAGTTCGACAACGGGTACGTCTCGCCGTACATGGTGACCAACCCCGGCACGCTCGAGGCGATCGTCGACGACCCCTACATCCTCTTCACCGCGCACAAGATCAAGGACGTCCAGCAGATCATGCCGGTGCTGGACCGGATCATGCGCAACGACCGGCGCCCGCTCGTCATCGTCGCGGAGACCGTCGAGGGCACCGCCCTGCAGATGCTGGTCCACAACCACGTCAACGGGCACTTCCAGGCCGTCGCGATCAAGGCGCCGGGCTTCGGCGAGAAGCGCATCCACCTGCTGGAGGACATGGCCGCGCTCTGCGGCGGGCAGGTGCACTCCAAGAGCTCCTCGTTCTCGCTCGAGCAGATCGACGTCGAACACCTGGGGCGCGCCGTGCAGGTGCAGGTCACCAGCGAGGGCACCACCATCATCGGTGGGCACGGCGACAAGCAGAAGCTGGAGTACCGGCTGTCGCAGCTGCGGGCCGAGCTGGCCCGCGCGACGATCGGCACCGACGAGGACTTCTTCTCCGACCGCATCGCCCGGCTCTCCGGGAAGGCCGCGATCATCTCGGTCGGGGCGCCGACCAACGCCGAGGCCCGCGAGATCCGGCACCGGGTGGACGACTCGCTGCAGGCGACCCGGGCCGCGGTGGCCGAGGGCATCGTCGCGGGTGGCGGCTCGGCGCTGCTGCACGCCGAGCCCGCGCTCGACGAGCTGGACGTGACCGGGGACTACCGGATCGGCGTCGAGATCGTCCGGCACGCGCTCACCGAGCCCGTGCACCTCATCGCCTCCAACGCCGGCTACGACGGCGACGAGGTGGTCAAGCAGGTCACGACCATGGGCGTCGACGAGGGCTTCGACGCCCTGGAGGGCCGCTTCGGGGACATGGTCGAGATGGGCATCATCGACCCGCTGCGGGTCGTGCGCTCCGCACTGCAGAACGGCGCCTCGGTCGCCGGGCTGATCCTCACCACCAACTCGCTGGTGGCCGAGGAGGTCACGCCCTGGAACAAGGCGCTCATGACCGAGTTCGGCCAGCTCGACGAGGGCATCCCGCAGCCCAGCCCGGACTCGAGCACGCCCCAGTCGATGGGGCTCGGCCCGTCGGTCGGATAGGTACCGGCCCGTCCGGTCGGAGGAACAGTGGGAAGCGGCCCGGCACGCGCTGCGTGTGCCGGGCCGCTCCGCGACAGTGGAGAGGTGGTCGTCGTGGACCGGTGCTGTGGAGCGCCCCAGGGGCGTGGTGGTCTCCCGGCGGTCGTCGACGCCCAGGTGCACGGCTGGGACGGCCGGCCGCACAACCAGGCGGGACCGGCGGGGGAGCAGTTCGTCGCCGACCTGCTGCACCGCCACCGGATGGTCGACCCGTCGCCGCGCCCGCTGTCCGCGGACACGTTCGAGCTGGTCACGCCGCAGGCGCTGGCCGCGCACGTGCTCTCCGCGGTGGACCGCGCGGTGCTCGTCCCGGCCGGCTTCGAGGACCTGTTCGTGCTCGGGTTCGCCGCACCGGCCTGGCACGCCGAGCTCGCCGCCGAACACCCCGGGCGGCTCGCGCTGGCGGGGGAGCTCGACCCCGCCGACCGGGCCCGCGCCCGCGGCATCGGGGCCCGGGTCGGCCGCGACGGTCTGCGCGCGCTGACCGTGCTGCCCGCCCGTCGTCCGGAGACCGCCCTGTCGCTGCGGGCGCCGTGGCTGCGCCGCACCCTGATCCGGGCCGAGCAGGCCGGCGCCGGGGTGGTCCACATCGGTATCGCGCCGACCGCGCGACCGTCGCGCGCGGCACCGGAGTGGGCGCACGCGGGCGTCGTCGCCGAGGGCGACGCCGTACCGCGGCCCCGGTGGCCGGAGTGGGCCGAGCCGGTCCGCGCCGGGTCCGCGCTCCCGGTCCGGGTGCGCAGCGCCGGGCCGCTGCCGGCCGGTGCCGTCGACGTCACCGAGGTCGCCGCGCTGGCCTCGGCCCTGCCCAAGGTCCGGTTCGTGGTCGGCGCCGCCTGCGCCCCGACCGCGTCGCTGGTCCGGCTGGCCCGCCTGCCCAACGTCTACGTACTGCTCACCGACCTGCTGATCGCGTTGCGCCGGCACCGGGTGCCCGCCGCCGAGGCGCTCGGCGAGCTGCTGGCAGCCTACGGCCCGGACCGGCTGATGTTCGGCAGCGGCTACCCGCTGGTGCGCCCGGCGCGCCTGATCCGCGACCTCATGACCTTCCGCTACCCCGACGAGCTGCGCGGACGGTTCCCCGAGCTCGACGACGACGTCCGCGCCGCCCTGCTCGGCGGCACCGCGGCACGGGTCCACGGGTTCGACCTGGCCTGCACCACCGTCCGTCCGCGCCGCCGGGGAGTGTTGAGCCCCACCTGAATGCAGGAGAGGCAACCCTCACAACGTGTCCTATCCTTCCGCCGGACGAGGGAAGGGGAACGGACATGGGACTCACCCGACGGCAGATGCTTCGCACGACGCTGGCCGCGGCCGGTGGCGCCGTACTGGCCGGGTGTGGCGGGGGCGGCAGGTCGGAGACCGGCACCGGTGCCGCGACGGGGAGTTCCGGGTTCCCGGTGACGATCGAGGGCAAGCTCGGTGCGGCGACGATCCCGCAGGCCCCGCAGCGGGTGGTGTCCGTGGGCTACACCGACCACGACGCGATCCTCGCGCTCGGGGTGGCGCCGGTGGCGGCGCGCTACTGGTACGGCGACGAGAAGGTCGTCGTGCAGCCGTGGGCCCGGGCGGCCGCGCAGGCGGTGGGCGCGGCACCGGCGGTGCTGAACATGTCCTCCATCGAGCCGGAGAAGATCGCCGCACAGCGCCCCGACCTGGTGATCGGCCTCTACTCCGACCTCGACGCCCAGAGCTATCCGGTGGTGAGCGCCGTCGCGCCGACCGTCGGACCGCCCCGGGGGTTCGACGACTACGGCGCACCGTGGCAGGAGTACACCCGCGAGACCGGCCGGGCGCTGGGCAAGGAGGCCGAGGCCGAGAAGCTGGTCACCGACCTGGAGGCCAGGTTCGTCGCCGCCCGCGACGCCGACCCGCAGTGGAACGGGCGCTCGGTCGTCGTCGCGAGCCGCAGCGCGGACACGATCAGCGTGTTCTCCTCGCAGGACCCCCGCTCGCGGTTCTTCACCCAGCTGGGGTTCACGGTGCCGCCCCGGATCGACCAGCTGGCCGCAGGCAGGTTCTACACCGATTTCAGCTTCGAGCAGGCGAGCGAGCTCGACCACGACCTCATCGTCTGGGACCAGCTGTCGTTCACCCCCGGCGGGAAGGCGACGGTCGTCGGGGACCCGCTGCTGTCGCGGTTGCCCGCGATGCGCGACGGGCGCACCGTGTTCCTGGAGGGGGCCACCGAGCTGGCCTTCGCCTGGCAGACCGTGCTCAGCCTCCCGTCCGTGCTCGACGCGGTCGTCCCCCAGCTGCAGCGGGCGATTCCGAGGACCTGACCCGCCGGCCCGACCGCCGCTCCGAGGTTGCCGTGGTGGTGCTCAGGCACGACGACGCCGGACGGCCGGGGTGAGCAGGAGCAGCACCGCTGCCGTCGTGCCGAAGGCGGCGGCGAACCCGAAGGGCTCGGCGATCGCACCGAGCCCGGTCGCCCCCAGGCCCGTACCGGCGTCGTAGGCGATGTTCCAGGCGGCGCTGGCCGCGCCGTAGTGCAGCGGCCCGGCGGCGGCGAACAGGGCGACCATCGCGTCGTTCTGCACCAGCCCGAACCCGGCGCCGACGACGGCCGCCCCCACCACCAGCAGGACCGACGCGTACGGCGCGGCGAGCACCCCGAGCAGCCCGACCGTGGCGCACGCCGTCCCGACCGGGAGCAGTGCCCCGGGACGTCCGCTGCGGTCGGTGAGGGTGCCCGCGACGCCGCGGCCGAGCAGCGCGCCGAGTGCGGTGGCGAACAGCGCGGCGGGCACCGCGACCGTCGCCCCGGGGGCGACGAGCGGGGCGAAGGTGATCACACCGCCCTGCGCGGTGGAGCAGCCCAGCATCGCCAGGACCGGCGCGGCGGGGAGCCGCCTGCGGGTCTCGCGGGGGTGCGGGACGGCGTCGTCGCGGCGGGGTGCCGGGGCCCGCCGGGGGCCCCGCACGAACGCCACCACCAGGGCTCCGGCGACCGGGGTGATCCCCGCCAGCAGGAACACCCCGGTGAACCCCAGCGCGTCGACGACCGCGACACCTGCCGGCAGGAACACCAGCTGGGGCAGTCCGACGGCGTAGCCGTAGCGCGCCGACGCGCGACCGTGTGCGGAGGGCTCGACCAGCTCCGCGACGAGCGCGCTCCCGGCGACCGTCGCCAGCCCGAACCCGATCCCGCGGACCGCGGAGATCGCCAGCACGGGCCCGAGGTCGGCGGTCAGCGCGAGCAACGGCGTCGGGAGGCCGAGCAGCAGCGACCCCACGACCAGCACCGGACGGTGCCCGACCCGGCGCAGCATCGCGGGCACCAGCAGCTGGGTGGCCACGGTGGCCGCCATCAGCACGCCGGTGCTCAGCCCCGCGCCGAACTCGCCGGAGCCGCCCCGGGACACCCACAGCGGCACGACCGGCAGGAGCAGGGCGTACCCGCCGAACGCCAGCGCGGTCGCGGCGAGGAGCAGGCGGAACGGGAGCGACGACAGCGACCGGGGCACGCCCCACCGTGTCAGACCGCACCGGTCCCGGCCCGCCCCTCCCCGGATCCGGGACCCGTTTGTGGATCTCCCCGGCCCGCTGGGGTGCATCTCGGCGGGGGAACGGCCGCGGCCCGGCCTCTCGGGGTGAGGGGCCGGGCCGCGTCGTGTGCGCGTCGTGTGCGGGGGTCAGGATCCGTTGCGGATCCACTCCTCCAGGTGGGGTGCCTCGTCGCCGATGCGGGTGGAGTCGCCGTGTCCGGTGCGGACCCGGGTGTCGGCCGGCAGCGGGAGCAGCGTGGTCCGGATCGACTCGATGATCGTGTCGAAGCTGGAGTAGGACCGTCCGGTGGCGCCGGGTCCGCCCTGGAACAGGGTGTCGCCGGTGAAGACGATGCCGAGTTCGGGGGCGTAGAGGCAGGACGAGCCCGGAGAGTGGCCGGGGGTCTGCAGGACCCGCAGGTCGATCCCGCCGGCGGAGAGGACCTGCCCGTCGGCGAGTTCCTGGTCCGGCTTGCGGTCGGGCCAGGTCATGTCCCAGAGGACCATCTCGGCCGGGTTGAGCAGGATCGGCGCGGAGAACCGGTCGGCGAGGGCGGGTGCCTGGTTGACGTGGTCGTCGTGGGCGTGGGTGCACACGACGGCCTTGACGCGGCGGTCGCCGACCGCGGCGGCGATGGCGTCGGCGTCGTGGGCGGCGTCGATGACGATGACCTCGCGGTCGTCGCCGACGATCCACACGTTGTTGTCGACGTCGAAGGACCCGCCGTCGAGGTTGAAGGTGCCGGAGGTGACGACGTGGTCGATCGGGGCCATCAGAGGATCACCACCGAGCGGAGGACCTCACCGGCGTGCATCTTGTCGAAGGCGGACTCGATGTCGTCGATCCCGATCTCCTCGGTGACGAACTTGTCGAGCGGGAAGCGGCCCTGCAGGAACAGGTCCACATACATCGGGAAGTCGCGGCTGGGCAGGCAGTCGCCGTACCAGGAGGACTTCAGCGCCCCGCCGCGGCCGAAGTAGTCGATCAGCGGGATCTCCGGTGCCTTGAGGTCCGGGGTCGGGACGCCGACCAGGACCACGGTGCCGGCGAGGTCGCGGGCGTAGAAGGCCTGCTTGTAGGTCTCGGGGCGCCCGACGGCCTCGATGACGACGTCGGCGCCGTTGCCGTCGGTCACGCTCTGGATGAACTCGACCGGGTCGGTCTCCTTGGCGTTGACGGTGT
Source organism: Pseudonocardia sp. DR1-2 (assembly GCF_023717215.1). Classification (NCBI taxonomy): domain Bacteria; kingdom Bacillati; phylum Actinomycetota; class Actinomycetes; order Pseudonocardiales; family Pseudonocardiaceae; genus Pseudonocardia; species Pseudonocardia sp. DR1-2. The sequence goes on from NZ_JAMQOF010000013.1 coordinate 109,174, forward strand.
GGGTGGCGCCGAACTCGCGGGCCCACTCCAGCTTCCGGGGGTCGGTGTCGACGGCGATGATCGTCGTCGCCCCGGCGAGGGTGGCGCCGGCGATGGCGGCGTCACCGACGCCGCCGCAGCCGATGACGGCGATCGAGTCGCCGCGGCCGACCTGGCCGGTGTTGACCGCGGCACCCAGCCCGGCCATGACGCCGCAGCCGAGCAGGCCCGCGACCTTGGCGGGAGCGTCGGGGTTGACCTTCGTGCACTGTCCGGAGTGGACGAGGGTCTTCTCGATGAACGCGCCGATCCCGAGTGCGGGGGACAGCTCGGTACCGTCCTCGAGGGTCATCTTCTGCGTCGCGTTGTGGGTGTCGAAGCAGTACTGGGGCTTGCCCTTCTTGCAGGCCCGGCACTGGCCGCAGACGGCGCGCCAGTTCAGGACGACGTAGTCGCCGGGCTCGACGTCGGTGACGCCCTCGCCGACGGACTCCACGATCCCGGCGGCCTCGTGGCCGAGGAGGAAGGGGAACTCGTCGTTGATGCCGCCGAGCTTGTAGTGCAGGTCGGTGTGGCAGACCCCGCAGGCCTGGATCTTCACCACGGCCTCACCGGGACCGGGATCGGGGACGTTGATCGTCTCGACGGTGACCGGCTCACCCTTGGCGCGGGCCACGACGCCGCGTACCTGCTGTGCCATTGCTCGTACTCCACTCGTCCTCGATGCCGCCCGCTCGGGACGGATGCTCGGATGGCGACTCTGGCATGGGTGACCGGACGGTGCCAGGTCGGCTCCGGCCCTGCAACAGGTGTTGTGCCGACAGGCCCCGGCCCGCGGGACGCGGACCGGGGCCGTGGCCGGGCGACCTCAGAAGTCGAAGTCGCCACCCATGTCCATGCCGCCGTCGTCGAAGCCGGGGTCCTCGGCCGGGGGCTCCTCGGCCGCGGCCACGTCCTCACCGGCACCGGCGTCGTCGAACATCGCGCCGGCGATCGCCGTGCCGATGAACGCGCCCGCGACACCCGCGAGCAGCGACCCGGCGATCATCCCGCCCATGCCCGGACCACGGCCGCCGCCGAGCGAGCGCTCCATCGTGCCGGGGTTGCGCATCTCGGCGCGGGTCGCCATCCGCGCCAGCTCCTGCGGGTCGGTCGACCGCGCCCGCTCGGCCTCGGGGACCTGCGCGCCGACGTCGTTCAGCACCGCCTGCCGCTGCTCGGGGGTGAGCTTCGCGAAGGCCTCCGCGTGCGCCTGCTCCACCTGCTCCGGCGGGGCGGTGCGGAGCATGTAGCGGTAGCGCTCGATCGCCTGCTGGTCGGGATCCTGCTGCTGCTGCGCCCGGCCGGAGCCCTGGTGGGGCGCGCCCCCGAAGCCCTGCTGCGGCTGTGTCTGCGCGCCTCCGGTGAGGCGTTCCTTGAGCTTGTCGAGCAGACCCATCTGCGGGTGTCCTCCTGCGTTCCGGGTGAGTTCCCGGTGGTGTGTCGGTACGTGTCCGATCCGGACGGATCGGGCACACCGGTCGAACGCGTGACAACCGCGGCGAGTTCCCACCCACGCCGTCGCCGGATCGCCTACGGTCGGGGACCGTGACGACTGCGCCACCGCCGACGACCGTCCCCGCCCTCGCGCTCGGCGCCGTCGCGGGGAAGGGGCGCCCCGGGAGCTCGCGCATCGCCTGCCCGCTGCCCGACGGTGGCCTGCTCGACGTCGGCTCGCTGGCCACCGCGCAGCGTGGCCCGTACCCGGACCTGCTGGCCGCGCCCGACCTGACCCGGCTGCTCGACGCCGGTGCCCCGGCCTGGCGTGAGGTCGTCCAGTGGCTGCGCGGCTGGCGCGAGGACCACGAGCGGGCCGCCGCGTACCGCCTGCCCGACGAGGGACTGGTCCCGGTGCTGCCCTTCGCCGTCGCCGACTACGTCGACTTCTACGCCTGCGAGCAGCACGCACGGAACGCCGGACTGATCTTCCGTCCGGACGCCGAGGACCCGCTCACCCCGAACTGGCGGCGGATGCCGGTCGGGTACCACGGCCGTTCCGGCACGGTCCGGGTCACCGGCACCCCGGTCGCGCGCCCGTCGGGGCAGCGCGGGCCCGAGGACTTCGGTCCCTGCGCCAAGCTCGACTTCGAGGCCGAACTCGGCTTCGTCCTCGGCGGGCCGGCCCCGGGGCCGGTCGGGATCGACGACGCCGCCGACCACGTCCTCGGCGTCGTGCTGCTCAACGACTGGTCCGCCCGCGACATCCAGTTCTTCGAGTCCCGCCCGCTGGGCCCGCACCTGGGCAAGTCCTTCGCGACGTCGATCTCGGCGTGGGTGACGCCGCTCGACGAGCTGTCCGCGGCCCGGGTCCCGCTGCCCGCGCACGATCCCGCGCCGCTGCCCTACCTCACCCCGGGTGAGCCCGCGCTCGGACTGGACCTCGACCTCGCCGTGCACGTCAACGGCGAGCTGGTCGCGTCCCCGCCCACGAGGGACCTGTACTGGTCCCCGGAGCAGATGGTGGCCCACCTCACCTCGGGCGGCGCCGGGCTGCGCGCCGGTGACCTGCTCGGCTCGGGCACCGTCTCCGGCCCGGAGCGCAGCGGGTTCGGCTCGATGCTGGAGCTGTCCTGGAACGGCCGCGACCCGGTCGTGCTCGCCGGTGGCGCCTCGCGCACCTGGCTGGAGGACGGCGACGAGGTCGTGATGACCGCGACCGCGCCCGCCCGCGACGGCGGCCGGGTCGCCCTCGGCGAGGTCCGCGGACGGATCCGCGGCGCCTGACCGCCGCAACCGGCCGGGGGTGCTCAGGGGCGCAGCGGCATCAGCGGCTCGGGGTCCCCGAGCGCGTTCAGGATCAGCGCCGGCACCTCCTGCTTGCCGGTGCCGTCGACGGCGATGACCACGTAGACGGTGCGGCAGTCGCAGGTGACGATGCGCTCGCCCGCGTCGTCGAGGGCGCGGACCTGGAAGTCGAGGGCGAAGCTGGTCCGGCCGATCCGCGCCGTCGACACCGCGACGACGACGTCCTCGCCCCAGCCGACCCCGGCCCGCCAGTCGAGCTCGGTGTGGACGAGCTGGACGTCGTAGCCGGCGTCGAGCATCGCCCGGTAGGTGAGGCCGCGGGACTCGAGGAACTCGGTCATCGCCTCGTCGAACCAGGCCAGGTACCAGGCGTTGAAGACGACGCCCTGGGCGTCGACCTCGTGGTAGCGCACCCGGACCGGGAACTCGAAGCTCGCCATGGGCCGATGTTACGACTCACCCGGCGGGCTCACCCCTCGTGCCGGTCGGCGCCCCCGGAGGAGTCGACGCGCTCCCGGATGGCCCGGTTGACCGCCCGCCCGAACGCTGCGACGACGCCCTGCACGGTGATCGGCTTGAGCCGGGAGAAGGCGGCGGCGAGCCGTCGCCGCTCGTCGGCGGGGCGGCCGCGGTCCCGGTAGGGCTGCAGGACCTCGTCCTGGAACAGCGTCATCAGGTCCTCCGCGAGCGCGGCGGTGTGCCGCTCGATGAGGTCGTGCGAACGCTTCCACAGCTCGGGGGGCAGGCCGGAGTCCAGTGCCTCCAGTGCGGAGCCGAGCGCGACCGCGCCGTGCAGCCGGACGGTCGCCGGGCCGTCGCCGGGCAGCCGGGTCAGGGCGCCGAGCCGTTCGAGGGTGGTGACGTCGTCGTCGGACAGACGGCGACCCGCGCGCCGGTCGAGCCCGGCCCGGTCCAGCTCCTCGTCGACCTCGGGCAGCCAGGGCGTGAGCAGCGCGCGCTGCAGGGCCAGCTCCTCCGGCGCGGTCTCCAGTGGTACCCGTTCCAGCTGCCGTTCGATCGCGGCGAGGGTGAAGCCCAGCCCGGTGAGCTCGCCGATCAGCTCCAGCCGGGCGCGGTGCGCGGCGTCGTAGAGGCCCGTGCGGCCGCGCAGCCGGGGCGCGGGGATGAGTCCCTTGCTCGCGTAGAAGCGGATGGTGCGCACCGACATCCCGGTCCGCTCGGCGAGCTGGTCGACGGTGAGGAGATCCCCGTCGTCGGGGGTCGGGCTCATCGCGGAGCCGTCGATGGCGGCGGACATGGCGAGCAGGTTACGGGTCGGCCGCTCGATATGACAGTGCCGGTGTGACATCATTCGTGTCACATGCACGCCGGTCCGTCTTGACCCATGTGACAGTGCTGCTGTAACAAAAGCTACCAGTAAGTAGGGGCAGTGCCGCCTGTACCGCCCCCGTGCCGACCACCCCACGAGAGGTTCGGATGAGCGAGATTCCCGAGGCCTACATCTACGACGCGATCCGTACACCGCGCGGACGGGGCAAGGCCTCCGGTTCGCTGCACGAGGTCAAGCCGATCTCGCTGGTGACCGGGCTGATCGACGCGGTGCGCGAGCGTCACCCGGACCTGGACACCAACACGATCGACGACCTCGTGCTCGGCGTCGTCTCGCCGATCGGCGACCAGGGCGGCGACATCGCCAAGACCGCCGCGATCGCGTCCGGGCTGCCCGACACCGTCGCCGGTGTGCAGCTCAACCGCTTCTGCGCCTCCGGCCTGGAGGCCGTGAACACCGCCGCGCAGAAGGTCCGCTCCGGTATGGAGGAGCTCGTCCTCGCCGGTGGGGTCGAGGGCATGAGCCGGGTGCCGATGGGCTCCGACGGCGGCGCCTGGGCGATGGACCCCGACACCGCCTACGCCACCGGCTTCGTGCCGCAGGGCATCGGCGCCGACCTCATCGCGACCGTCGAGGGCTGGTCCCGCACCGACGTCGACACCTTCGCCGTCGAGTCGCAGACCCGGGCCGCCAAGGCGTGGGCCGACGGTCGCTTCGCGAACTCGGTCATCCCGGTCAAGGACCGCAACGGCCTGACCATCCTCGACCGCGACGAGCACATCCGCGCCGGCGCGACCGTCGAGGCGCTGGGCGGGCTCAAGCCGTCCTTCGAGATGATGGGCCGCGACGGCGGCTTCGACGCGGTGGCGCTGCAGAAGTACCACTGGGTCGAGAAGATCGACCACGTCCACCACGCGGGCAACAGCTCCGGCATCGTCGACGGTGCGGCGCTCACCCTCATCGGGACCGAGGCCGCCGGGAAGGCCAACGGCCTGACCCCGCGTGCGCGCATCGTCGCCACCGCGCTGTCCGGCGCCGACCCGACGATCATGCTGACCGGGCCCGCGCCCGCCGCGCGCAAGGCGCTGGCCAAGGCCGGGCTGTCGGTCGGCGACATCGACCTCTTCGAGATCAACGAGGCGTTCGCGGCCGTGGCCCTGCGCTTCATGCGCGACATGGACATCTCGCACGAGATCACCAACGTCAACGGTGGGGCCATCGCGATGGGCCACCCGCTGGGGGCCACCGGCGCGATGATCCTCGGCACCCTCGTCGACGAGCTGGAGCGCCGTGACCTGCGCCGCGGCCTGGCCACGCTGTGCGTGGGCGGCGGCATGGGCATCGCCACCATCGTCGAGCGCGTCTGAAAGGGACTGGATCAGTGACTGAGCAGAAGGCCGTCCGCTGGGAGTCCGACGCCGACGGCGTCGCCGTCGTCACCCTCGACGACCCGGCCAGCAGCGCCAACACCATGAACGACGCCTACCGCGAGGCCATGCGGGAGGTCGTCGACGACCTGGAGAAGCACAAGGACGACATCGTCGGTGTCGTCGTCACCTCGGCCAAGAAGACCTTCTTCGCCGGCGGGAACCTCGAGCAGCTCAGCGCGGCCGGTCCCGACGACGCCGAGAAGATCTTCGAGCTGGTGACCGAGGTCAAGGCCCAGCTGCGCAAGCTGGAGACCTTCGGCCGCCCGGTCGCGTCCGCGCTCGTCGGCACCGCCCTGGGCGGTGGCCTGGAGATCGCGCTGGCGACCCACCACCGGGTCGGCGTCGACGCGAAGGGCGTCGTCTACGGCCTGCCCGAGGTGAGCCTGGGCCTGCTGCCCGGTGGCGGTGGCGTCACCCGCGTCACCCGCATGCTGGGCATCGCGAACGGCTTCATGAACGTCCTCGCACAGGGCCAGCGGCACAAGCCGGCCAAGGCGCTGGAGCTGGGCCTGATCGACGAGCTCGCGGCCACCCGCGAGGAGGCCTTCGACAAGGCCCGCGCGTGGGTGCTCGCCAACCCCGAGCACACCACCCAGCCCTGGGACCAGCCGAAGTACCGGATCCCCGGCGGCACGCCGTCGAGCCCCTCGCTGGCCTCGATCCTCCCGGCGTTCCCGGCGAACCTGCGCAAGCAGCTCAAGGGTGCGCCGATGCCGGCCCCGCGCAACATCCTCGCGGCTGCCGTCGAGGGCAGCCAGGTCGACTTCGAGACCGCGCAGAAGATCGAGGGCCGCTACTTCGCGGAGCTCGTGACCGGCCAGGTCTCGAAGAACATGACCAAGGCGTTCTTCTTCGACCTCAACGCCATCAACGGCGGCAAGTCCCGCCCGGACGGCCCCGCGAAGTGGCAGCCGACCAAGGTCGCCGTGCTCGGCGCCGGGATGATGGGCGCGGGCATCGCCTACGTCTGCTCCCTCGCCGGCTGGGACGTCGTGCTCAAGGACGTCTCGAAGGAGGCCGCCGAGAAGGGCAAGGCCTACTCGCAGGGTCTCGTCGAGAAGGGCGTCAAGCGCGGGAAGACCACGCAGGAGAAGGGCGACGCGCTGCTCGGCCGCATCCTGCCGACCGACGACTACGCCGACCTCGCCGGCTGCGACGTCGTCATCGAGGCCGTCTTCGAGTCCGTCGAGCTGAAGCAGGAGGTGTTCCGCGAGGCCGCGAAGTACATCAACTCCGACGCACTGCTGTGCTCGAACACCTCGACGCTGCCCATCACCGAGCTGGCCAAGGGCGTCGACCGCCCGGACGACTTCATCGGTCTGCACTTCTTCTCGCCGGTCGACAAGATGCCGCTGGTCGAGATCATCAAGGGTGAGCGCACGAACGACGAGGCCCTGGCCAAGGCGTTCGACCTGACGCTGGGGATCAGGAAGACCCCGATCGTCGTCAACGACTCCCGCGGCTTCTTCACCAGCCGCGTGATCGGCACCTTCATCAACGAGGGCGTCGCGATGATCGCCGAGGGCATCGACCCGCAGACGATCGAGCAGGCGTCGTCGCAGGCCGGGTACCCGGCCCCGGTGCTGCAGCTGATGGACGAGCTGACCCTCACGCTGCCGCGCAAGATCCGTGAGGAGACGAAGAAGGGCGTCGAGGCCGCCGGCGGCACCTGGACCCCGCACCCGTCCGACCCGGTGATCGACCGGCTGGTCGACGAGTTCGACCGCAAGGGCAAGAGCACCGGCGCCGGGTTCTACGAGTACTCCGACGGCAAGCGCACCGGCCTCTGGCCCGGTCTGCGCGAGCACTTCGGCGCGACGAACCACGATGTCGACCTGCACGAGCTGTCCGAGCGGATGCTCATCATCGAGTCGATCGAGACCGTGAAGTGCGTCGACGAGGGCGTGCTGACCACCGTCGCCGACGCCAACATCGGCTCGATCTTCGGCATCGGCTTCCCGGCCTGGACCGGCGGCGTGCTGCAGTACATCGAGGGCTTCCCCGGCGGCCCGGCCGGCTTCGTGGCCCGCGCCGACGAGCTGAAGGCGAAGTACGGCGAGCGCTTCGAGGTCCCGCAGTCGCTGCGTGACCGCGCGGCGAAGGGGGAGTCGGCCACCGCGGCCGCCTGATCCCGCCCGACACCGACCCCCGCCGGCGCCTCCGCCGGCGGGGGTCCGTGCGTTCCGGGCCCGCTCAGCGGGGCACGGTGGGCTGCAGCGTCGCCTCGACCAGTGCCTCGGTCCGGATGTGGGTGCCCTCCTGGTAGCCGGGGTCGCGGACCATCTCGGAGAAGGCCCGCCGGCTCGGGTAGGACACCAGGAGCACCGCGTCCCACTCCTGGCCCGGCTCGGCGACGACCGGTGCCAGCCCGCGCCCGAAGTAGACGACCTCGGCGCCGAACCGGGCGGCGGTGGCCCGGAAGTGGGTGACGTAGTCGTCGTAGCGGGCCTCGCCGCCCTCGGCGAAGCGCAGCAGGTTCAACATCACGACCGGCTGGTCGGGGTCCTCGGCGAGGAAGGCCTTCATGTCCGCGCCGGACGGGTTCACTGCCATCGGCCGAGTCTAGGGTCGATCTCCGGGGGCGGAACCCGACGACGACGGAAGGAGCCCGGTACATGATCCGCAACGTGGTGGTCGGCCGGCTGAAGGACGGCGTGGACCCGGCCGGGATCGAGAAGGGCCTCCAGGCGCTGCGCGACCTGCGCGTCGAGGGCCTCGACCTCGACCTGAAGGCCGGCCTGGACCTGGGGCTGCGCGAGGGCAACGCGCACTTCGTGCTCACCCTCGACCTGCCCGACGAGGAGTCCTACCGCGTCTACGACGCCGACGACGAGCACAACCGGATCCGTCGCGAGCTGTTCGCCCCGCTCTGCTCGTCGATCGAGCGGATCCAGTTCCGCCTGCCCTGACCGGTCGAACCGGACCAACCGGATGACCTGATCCTCGGGCACCATGGTGTGCGTGACGCAGTGGGTGTTCGACATCGTGGACCGGCTCGGCGCCGCCGGCATCGGGTTGCTGATCTTCCTGGAGAACGTGGTCCCGCCGATCCCGTCGGAGGTGATCCTCCCGCTGGGTGGCTTCCGCGCCTCGACCGGCGCGATGGACCCGGTCGCGGTCTGGGCGGCGGCCACGATGGGAGCCGTCGCCGGGGCGCTGGTCCTCTACGCGCTGGGCCACTGGCTCGGGTACGAGCGGGTGCACCGGCTCTGCGGGCGTCGCTGGTTCGTCGTCTCCAGCCAGAAGGACCTGGAGAAGGGGCTCGCGCTGTTCGAGCGGTGGGGGAACTGGTTCGTCCTCGGGGGGCGCTGCATCCCGATCGTGCGCAGCCTCATCTCGATCCCGGCCGGGATCGCCCGGATGCCGCTGCTGCGGTTCACCGCGCTGTCCGCGCTCGGCAGCGGTGTCTGGAACGCGCTGTTCGTCTACCTCGGATTCGTGCTCGGCGAGCGCTGGGAGGTCATCGAGGTCTACATGTCGCCGATCAGCAAGGTCGTCGCCGTGCTCGGCGCGGCGGTGATCGTGTGGCTGGTCGTGCGGAAGCTCCGGCAGCGTCGCCACCGCGACGCCGGGGTGTCGACCGGGACCGGCTGAACGCGCCGAGCCGACGTCCGGCTGCGCCGGACGGGTGATCACGACAGCCCTGCGTACCGGTCCCGCCACGGGCCGTGCCGCCGGGCCACCGCCGGGCCTCGTACCCGCGCCGCTGTGCGAACCTGATCGTCACGCACGGGCGGCGACGAGCGGTGGAGGTGGTCGGGTGCGCCTGGTCGGGATCCACCACACCCACCCGTCGGGGGCGGTCGCCCTGCGCGGTGCCGACCTCGACGTCGACCCTGCCGTGCCGACCGTCGTGCGGGGAGGCAACGGGGCGGGCAAGTCCACGCTGCTGCGGATCGCCGCCGGTGCACTCGCCCCGACCGCGGGCGAGGTCGAGGACGTCCCCGAGGTCGTCGGCTACCTGCCCGACCGGTTCCCGGCCGCCCGCAAGCTGACCCCGCGACGCTGGCTCGACCACATCGCCCGGGTGCGCGGCGTCGACGTCGACGACGCCGCCGACCGCGCCGAGGTGCTGCTGACCGAACTCGGGTACGACGGCGACGACGACGAGCCGATGGCCGACCTGTCGACCGGCAACGCCCGCAAGGTCGGGCTGGTGCAGGCGCTGGCCTGCGAGCCCGGCGTGCTCGTGCTCGACGAACCCTGGAACGGTCTCGACGACGACGCCGCGGACGCCCTGACCCGGCTGCTCACCGCCCGCGCCGCCCCGACCCTGCTGACCGACCACACCGGTACCGCGGCCGGTCTGCCCGGCGCCCGGCTGCACCGGCTGCGCGAGGGCCGGATCGCGACCGCCTCCGACCCGGACTCCGTGCCGTTGCCGACCGCGCCGCCGCCCGGGGCGATGATGCGCCTGGACATGGCCTGTGCGGGAGACCCCCGCCCGCTGCTGGAACGGGTGCTGCCGCCCGCCCGCGTCGAGGGTGCGGCGCCGGGCCGGTTCACCGTGCGGGTCCCGGCCCCCGAGAGCGACGCCTGGCTGGCGGCCGCGCTCGCCGCGGGCTGCGCGGTCCGCTCGGTGCGGCCGGTCCGCCCCGCTCCCCGGGAGGGTGGCCGGTGAGGCGGCGGGTGCGCTCGGCGTTCGCCGTGGCGATGCTGCTGGGCGAGGACGTCGGCCGCACCGAGCGCTTCGTCGCGCCGCTGGTGCTCTACGCCGGCGCCCTCGCCGTGCTGTTCGGCGGCGCGCCCGGCCCGTTGCCCGCGCCGTGGGCGGCGAGCGCGCTGCTGCTCTACCCGGTCGGGGCCTGGCTGGCGCACGCGCTGGCCGAGTCCGAGGACGACGACGCCCGCACCGTCACCCTGTCCGCCGCGGGCGGCCCCTGGCCGGTCGCGGCCGGCGTGCTGATCGCCGCCACGGCGGGCGTGGCGGTGCTCGGGCTGCTCGCCGTGGTGTGGGGTGTGGTCGCGGCCTGGGGCACGGCGACGACCGGGAGCCTGCTCGACGGGCTGCTCGCCCACCTGGCCTGCGGGATCACCGGCGCCGCGGTGGGGTCGGTGTTCTCCCGGCCGGTGGTTCGCAACGAGGGCGTCGCGCTGATCGGTGCGCTGGTCGTGCTCGTGGTGACCGGGACGCAGTCGTGGCTGCCGCCGGTCGGGACCGCGGCCGCGGCCCTGGGGAGCGGGCGGCTCGGGGTGGGCCCGTTCGGCGACCTGGTCGTCGCGCTGCTGGTGGCGGTGGCGGCGACGGCGCTGGTGGTCCGGGTCGAGCAGGGCGGCGGGCTGCGCGAGCTGGGTGCACGTCTCGGCCGGCGCGTCGGCCGTCTGCGCCGCTGACCCGCCGCTCCACCCGGCACCGCCCCGGGTCCGTCCTCAGATCAGGCCCGCGACCCGGCCGAGGCGTTCGACGGTGCCCGCGAACAGGGCGTCGCGGTCGTCGACTGCGTTCTCGAACTGGCCGAACAGCTCGAAGGACAGGTGCCCGAACAGCCCGGTCCAGGCGGTGAGGGCGGCGAGCACGGCCCCGTCGGGCAGTTCCGGGAGCCCCAGCGCGGCCCGGATGCGGACGGCGTCGCCGGCGAGCGCGGGATCCGGGTCGGTCGCCGCGGGGAGCGTGCCCGCGGCGTGCGCGGCGGTCAGCGCGCGGGCGAGCGGCTCCAGGACCCGGGCCGCGACGGGGACGGTGTCGGTCGGCGCGCGGTAGCCCGGTACGGGGGAGCCGTAGATCAGGGCGTACTCGTGCGGATGGGCCAGCGCCCAGCCGCGCAGGGCCTGCGCGATGCCCCGCCAGTGCTGGGCCGGGCCGGTGCCGGGGTCGGCCGCGGCGAGGGCGTCGGCGAGCCCGTCGTAGCTCTGCACGATCAGGGCGGTGAGCAGGTCGTCGCGGGTGGGGAAGTAGCGGTGCAGCGCCGAGGAGACCATCCCGATCTCGCGGGACACCGCGCGCATGGACAGCGCGGCCGCGCCGGTCTCGGCCAGCTGCCGCCGGGCCGCCGCGGTGATCTCGGCGACGAGCTCGGCGCGGGCCCGCTCGCGGGCGGTGCGGGAGGCGTTCACCCGGCCACGGTAGAGCATCGGTCTGTTCCCCGAGCGCTGTGCTGATCCAAGAGCGGTGATCTCGTTCGTGGCCCTCGCCCCGGTGGGTCCCGGCGACCGTCAGTCCGGCAGCGCCACCCCGACCAGCGCCGGCAGCGCGGTGCGACCGGACGCCGTGAGGCGCACGGACCGCCGGTCGCGGCCGCGCTCGACCCAGCCGCGGTCGAACAGGGCCCGGCACAGCACCGCGCCCGCCGTGCCCGCGAGGTGGTGGCGGCGCTCGGTCCAGTCCAGGCACGCCCGCACCACCGGGCGGCCGCGGCGGGCGAGTGCGTCCGGCCCGGCGAGCCCGGCGAACCACAGCCGGCCGGCGGGGGTGAGGGCGAGGCCGTCCCCGGTCGCGAGCAGGTCGTCGGCGACGAGCCCGTCGAAGAGCGCGACACCCAGGGCGCCCGCGAGGTGGTCGTAGCAGGTCCGGGCGGAGGCGAGCCTGGCCGCGGCGCGCGAGGCACGCAGCGTCGGGGCCGGCGGGGCGGGCGCGGTGCCCGCGGCGAGCGTCTCGATCGTGCGTGCGACGTCCGGGCCGCCGAGCCGCAGGTAGCGGTGCCGGCCCTGCCGCTCGGCGACGAGCAGTCCCGCGTCGACCAGCCGGTCCAGGTGGGCCGACGCCGTCGACGGGGCGACGCCGGCGTGCCGGGCCAGCTCACCCGCGGTCCAGGCGCGACCGTCGATCAGCGCGAGGCAGAACGCGGCCCGGGTCCGGTCGGCGAGCAGTGCGGCCCGGGCGGCGAGGGCGGCCGGGTCGATCGGGCCCCCCGAGCCGCGGCCGCCGTCCGTGCCGGGACCGCCGGTCACCGCGGGCTCCGGTCCCCGCCGGACCCCGGCACCCCGCCCGCCGCGACCCGGCTCTCCCGCGCCGGCCGCCCCCGGTAGCGGGACAGCGCCACCCCCGTCAGTGCGAGCACCCCGCCGAGCAGCGCCAGCGGCGGCGGCAGCTCCCCGAGTACCGGCCACGCCATGAGCACCACCAGGGTCGGGACGAGGTAGGTGGTGACGCCGAGCTGTCCCGCGTCGATCCGCGACAGCGCGTAGGCCCAGGTCCCGAACGCGAGCGCCGTCGGGACGAGCCCGAGGTAGACCATCCCGGCGATCTCCGGCCCGGACGCCGTGCCGAGAGCGTCGACCAGGTCGCCGGCCCACGGCAGCGTGGCGACCGCTCCGACCACACAGGCGACCTGGGTGACCTGCACCGCGGGCAGGCGCCGGAGCACGGGTTTCTGGGCGAGCACCCCGATCGTCCAGGTCGCGGCGGCCAGCAGGCACAGCAGCGCGCCCACCGGGCCCCCGGCGCCGGCCGGGCCGTCGCCCGAGGTGGCGAACCCGATCAGCACGGCCCCCGCGAACCCGATCCCGGCGCCCGCCAGCAGCGGGCGCGGGAAGCCCTCCCGCAGCACGACGCCGGCGGAGAGCGCGATGAGGATCGGTCCGACGTTCACCAGCATCGCCGCGGTCCCGGCGTCCAGGCGTTCCTCGGCCGCGTTCAGCGCGACGTTGTACACCGCGAACCAGCTCACCCCGCACACCACCATCAGCAGCCACTCCCGCACGGTCGGCCGCACCCAGGACCGCGATGCCAGCACCGCGAGCGTGAGCGCGGCCCCGCCGACCGCCAGTCGTCCGAGCGCGAGGGCACCGGCGCCGAACGCCGGCCCCACGGCCCGGATCGCCACGAACGCCGACGCCCACGCCAGCACGGTCACCCCGGCCGCCGCGGCGACCCGCATCCCTGTTCCCGTCACGGCGACGACGCTAGGCGCCCGACGTTTCGGCCCGCACCGAATTCAGCCCCGGTAGTACGGTGCCGTCGCCGCGAGGGTCGCCTCCCAGTCCGGCATCGGCGCCCCGGCCAGGACTGCGGCGAGCCGGTCGAGGTACCAGTGCCAGCCCGGGCCGGCGTCGGCCGGGGAGAACCCGTCGGGCAGCACCTGCTCGAACACGAGCACGGTGCCGCCGCCGTCCGGGGTGAGCGTCACCGACAGCTCCCACGGCTCGCCGTCGCCCTCCCGGATGTCGACGACCAGCCGGTGCGGGGGCTCGCAGTCCCGGACGAGCACGGTGGACGGTGCGCCGCCGCCGTCCTCGTCGCTGGTCAGGACGAGCTCGACGGTGCCGCCGGGACGCCCGTCGCCGCTCCACCGCCCGAACCACCGCGCGCAGCGGTCCGGGTCGGTGACCGCCGACCAGACGTCGGCGACGGGTTCGTCGTGGACGCGGCGGAACCGCAGCACGGCACGCCCGTCGGCGCCGCGGACCACCTCCCCGGCACGGCTTCCGGTATCGGTCACGGGTTCCTCCTCGATCCACGGGCCAGTTCGGTGTCGAGCGCGTCGAGCCGCTGCGCCCAGAAGCCGCGCAGCCCGGCCAGCCACTGCTCGGCCGCGGCAGGCCCGGACGGGTCGACCGCGTAGAGCCGCCGGGTCCCCTCCGCCCGGACGGTGGCGAACCCGTTGTCGCGCAGCACGCGCAGGTGCCGGGAGACGGCCGGCTGCGATATCCCGAACTCGGCGCGGACGACCTCGGTCACCCGCCCTGCCGTCCGCTCGCCCCCGGCGAGGAGCTCGAGGATGCGCCGCCGGACGGGGTCGCCCAGCACGTCGAACGCTTCCACAACTCGGAGCTTATATAACCCAGATCGAAAATAGTAGCCCGCTGGACGGATCGGTTCCTCGCCGCTATGGTTCATTACATGACTAATGAACCACTGCACTACGGCACCGGGAGATCGCCGTGATCGACGACGGACGCCCGCTGTTCGCGCAGATCGCGGAGGACATCGCGTCCGCGGTGGTGGACGGGACCTATCCGGAGGAGACCCAGGTGCCGTCCAGCAACGAGCTCGCCGCCTTCCACCGGATCAACCCGGCCACCGCGGCGAAGGGCCTCAACCAGCTGGTCACGCAGGGCGTGCTCTACAAGAGACGGGGGATCGGCATGTTCGTCGCCGAGGGGGCACGGTCCCGGCTGCTGGACAGCCGTCGCGAGGACTTCGCCCGGCAGTACATCGCTCCGCTGGTCACCGAGGCCCGCAAGCTCGGTATCGACCCCGAGCAGCTCAAGAAGATGATCGACGTCTGGGGGGACGACCGATGAGCACCGACGTGATCGCCATGCACGGCGTCACGAAGCGCTACGGCGACGTGACCGCGCTCGACGACGTGACGTTCGCGCTGGAGGAGAACCGCATCCACGGGCTGCTCGGCCGCAACGGCGCCGGCAAGACCACCGCGATGCAGATCCTCACCGCGCAGAACTTCGCGACCTCCGGGCGCGCCGAGATCTTCGGCGAGCAGCCCTACGAGAACGCCCGGGTGCTCGCCCGCACCTGTTTCATCCGCGAGTCCCTGAAGTACCCGGACGAGTACCGGGTCCACCACGCGCTCCGGGCCGCCGCGAGCGTGTACCCGCAGTGGGACCAGGCCTTCGCCGACCGGCTCGTCGGGGAGTTCTCGCTGCCGGCGTCCCGGAGCTGCAAGAAGCTCTCCCGCGGTCAGCAGTCCGCGGTCGGGGTGGTCATCGGGCTGGCCTCGCGGGCCCCGCTGACCTTCTTCGACGAGCCCTACCTGGGCCTCGACGCCGTCGCCCGGCAGATGTTCTACGACCACCTGCTCGCCGACTTCGCCGAGCACCCGCGCACCGTCGTGCTCTCGACGCACCTGATCGACGAGGTCTCCGACCTGATCGAGCACGTCGTCCTGATCGACCGGGGCCGCGTGCTCATCGACGAGGAGGCCGAGGCGTTGCGCGGCCGGGCCGTCACCGTCTCCGGGCCCGCCGAGTCGGTCGAGCGGTTCGCCCGCGGCCACACCGAGCTGCACCGGGAGCGCCTCGGCGGCTTCCTGCGCGTCACCCTCGCCGGGGTCGCGCCGGCCCGCACCTCCGAGCCGAACCTGCAGTTCGAGCCGGTGTCGCTGCAGCAGCTCGTCGTCCGTACGACCCAGATGAACGCGGCGCCGGGCGCCGGCGTCGCCCAGGAGGTCCTGTCATGACCGCCGTCACCGCCGACCGCAGCCCGGTCGACGCCGCGCCCGCCCGGGTGCGCGCCGCGATCCGGATGGGCACGGTCAACTGGGGCCGCCGGTTCGGGATGGCCTGGCTGATCCTCGGGGTCGTCTTCGTGCTGCACCAGACCGTCTGGTGGGTGGTGCGCAGCAACGGCGGCGGCGAGCCGACCGGCTACACCGGCGCGCTGACCTCGTTCTTCTTCATCCTGGCCAGCACCTACCTCGCGCTGATGACGCAGGTGATGCCGTTCGCGCTGAGCCTGGGCATCACGCGACGGCACTTCTACCTCGGCACCGTCCTGCTGGTGGCCGCGGAGACCCTGGTCAGCGCGATCGGGCTCAGCGTGCTGCTGGCCGTCGAACGGGCCACCGACGGGTGGGGCCTGCAGGTCCAGTTCTTCGAGATGGGGTTCATGGGCCAGTCGAACCCGGTCACCCAGGTGCTCGCGTACTGGGTCCCGCTGCTGACGCTCTCGCTGGTGTTCGTGCTCCTCGGCGCGGTGTTCCGGCGTTGGGGGCAGCTCGGGATCTGGTGCGTGGTCCTGGTGCCCGTGGTGCTCGCCGCGGCCGGGGTGATGGTCCTGACCTGGCAGGACGCCTGGGGGGCGTTCGGCCGGTTCTTCGTCGAGACGCCGACGTCGGTGCTGCTCGCCGGCTACCCGCTGATCCTCGCCGCGGTCGCGGCGGGGGCCGGGTACCTGGTGCTGCGCCGCGCGACTCCCTGACGGAGGACCCGGCGGGGCCCGGCACCCTCGTGGGGGGTGGTGCCGGGCCCTCAGCCGTCCAGCACGAGATCGGCCCGTTCCGGTGCACCACCGGAGCGGGCCAGCTCCTGTTCGGCGCGCCGCCAGCCGTCGCGGTACGGGGCGTAGCCCGGCCAGTCCGCCCGCCCGTGCAGCCGCCGCTCCCGCTCGTCCGCCGACGCCTCCACCCAGATCGCCAGCGAGGTCACCGGCGCCAGCTCGGCCGCGCCGCTCCCGCACCCCTCCAGCACGACGACGGCCGCCGGCGCCAGCGTGCGTTCCGGTCCCGGCCGCTCGCGCACCCAGTCCCACGACGTCCAGCGCAGGGTCGTACCGGCCGCCAGCGGGTCACCGATCCCGCGCCGGGCCAGCGCCGGGACCCGGGGCAGCCCGTCCCAGCCGGGGCAGAGGTCCTCGATCTCGAGCAGCGGGGCCCCGAGCCGGTCGGCGAGCGCGCGGGCCCGGGTGGACTTCCCGGCCCCGGAGAACCCGTCCACGGTGACCAGCCGGTTCCCGGCGGGCCCGGCGGGGGCGGCGTGCACGAGCCGGGCGACCGTGTCGGTCCAGTCCCGGTCCGCGACCGTCCTCACGGCCGGACGACCACCTTGACCTGCGACGCGTCGGGGGACAGGGCGTCGCCGACGTGGTCGAGGTCGACGTGCCCGGTCACCAGCCGGTCCAGGTCCACCGCGCCCGTTGCGGCCAGGCGCACCGCCGTCGGCCAGGTGTTGGCGTACCGGAAGGTGCCGGTCAGGGTGATCTCGCGCGACTGCAGCATCGACACCGGCAGCGTCATCTCGTCGGCGCCCATCCCGACCAGCACCGCGGCGCCTCCCGGCCGGACCGCGGGCAACCCGCCCAGCACCGCGGCCGGCACCCCGGAGCAGTCGACGAAGGCGTCCACACCGGCCACGTCGGCGCCCGGCGCGACGACGTCGGTCGCGCCGAGGTCGCGGGCCAGCGCTGCCCGCGCCGGGTCCGGATCGCTGACGACGATCTCGGCGGCACCCTGCACCGCCGCCACCTGCGCGACGAGCAGCCCGATCGGCCCCGCCCCGGCGACGAGCACCCGCGACCCGACCCCGGTGCCCGCCCTGTGGTTCGCCCACAGCGCGACCGACAGCGGTTCGAGCAGCGCGGCGGCGTCGTCGGAGACGTGCTCGGGGACGGGGTGGGCGAAGTCGTCGGCGATCGTCACGTACTCGGCGAACGCGCCGTCGACCGGCGGGGTCGCGAAGAACACCATGTCCGGGCACAGGTTGTAGGCGCCGGTGTGGCAGTACCGGCAGCGACGGCAGGGCACTCCCGGCTCCAGCGAGACGCGCTCGCCGATCCGGCCCGCGTCGACGCCCTCCCCGACCCCCACGATCAGCCCCGACGGCTCGTGCCCGAGGACCATCGGCTCGCGCAGTACGAAGTCGCCGATCCGACCGTGCCGGAAGTAGTGCACGTCGGAGCCGCAGGTGCCGACCGCCGCCACCCGCACCAGCACCTCCCGGGGGCCGGGCCGGGGGACCGGTCGCTGCTGCACCTCCAGCTCACCGGCGGCACGCAGCACGCTGCACCGCATCGACTCCGGCACCTCGGCGATGGTCGTCACGGGCACGACGGTGGCACGCGCGGGCGGGCCGGGCAACGCGGTGCGCCGACCGCGCCGGACGTACCGGTGCGCGCACGGTCGATCATTCCGGCGGACGTCGTCCGCCCCCGGGAGGTCCGCCGGTGGTGTACTGCTCCGCGACGAGAGGGAGGACCGGCCGCCCCGCGGGCGGCCGGCGACGAGAAGGACGCCCATGGGCTCGGCCATCGAACGACCGGCGGTCACCGGCTTCCACCACGTGTCGGCGGCCGTGACCGACGTGGAGTCCAGTGCGCTCTGGTACCAGCGCGTCCTCGGGCTGCAACGGCTGCCGATGACCTTCCCGCACCACGACGCCGCCGACGGCTCGTCGGAGAAGGCGGCGCTGCTCCTCGACGTCGTGACCGGAGTGATGATCGAGCTGCACGCCCCGGCCGACGGCGACGGCGGCGGCCCCCGCGGCGCGCTCGACCACCTGGCGTTCGGCGTGGCCGACCGCGCGACCCTCGACGCCTGGGCGGCCTGGCTGGACAGCCTCACGGTGCCGCACGGCGGTGTCGTCGACCGGACCGACCCGACCGGCTACGCGACGCTGGAGTTCCGCGACCCGGACGGCATCGCGCTGGAGTTCATCCACTTCCCCGGCCGCGGCTAGGCGACCGGCGGGCCCGGTCCGGCACGCCGGCCGAGGTGCTCCGCCGGCTTCCGCTAGCGGGGGTCCACGCAGACCAGGCCCCACGGCCGGTCGTCGACCCGGGTCATCACCACGGTGGCGTGCCGCGACCCGCGGCCGCGCAGCTTCCGGGCGATCGCCTCGACGTCACCGGCCAGGCCGCGGCGCCGCACGTCGACCGCGCCGACGTCGAGCTCGCGCAGCAGCCGGGGCAGCCGCTTCTGGTCCCACGGACGGGAGTCGAGCACCCGCAGCGGCCGCGCGAACGGCGTGGCCGGGGGCTCGTCGTCGCCGGTGAGGAAGGCGATCCGCGGGTCGATCCGGGCGGTGCCGGTGGCCCGGGCCAGCACGGAGACCAGTCCGGCCCGGGTGACGGCCGGGTTCGGGTCGAGCAGCCAGGCGCCCGGCTCGCCGACCGCGATCCCGGTGTCCCCGTCCGGCGGGTCCGGATCACCGTGCAGGTCGTGCACGCCGTCGTCGTCGACGACGGTGGCGCGCGTGCGGGCGCCGGCCAGCGCGGGGGACCAGGCGCAGGCCTCCTTCAGCTCGCGCCCGAGCGCGAGGAACTCGATCTCCCAGTCCGGCGGGACGGTGTCGTGGTCGATCCCCGGAGCCGCCTTGATCCCGACCGCGCCGGCCCGCCGCTCCAGCTCCAGGCACCAGTCCAGCGGCGGCTCGGACTCGCCGGTCCGCATCCGGCCGCCGCCGGTGCGCCGGGCCGGGTCGACGAACACACCGTCGGTCCCGGACAGGTCGGCGTCGCGCACGTCGCACCGCACCGTCCGGGCCGAGCCGCCGTGCACGGCCGCGTTGCGGTCGGCCATCCACAGGTGCACCGGATCCAGGTCGACGCCGGTGACGTCGTGGCCCGCCGCGACCAGCGAGACCAGGTCGCCCCCGATCCCGCAGCACAGGTCGACGACCGCGCGCCCGGCGAAGCGGGCGGCCCGGTGCCGCGCGATCACCTCCGACGACGCCTGCTCCAGCCCGTCGCGCGTGAACCACATCCGCGCGGCCCGCGCGAACTTGCGGGCGGCCCGGTCCCGCAGCCCGGCCTGGGCCATCGCGTCGGCGACCAGCCCGGCGTCGTGCTCACGGCGCAGCGCGGTCCCCAGCCGGAGCGCGGCGTCACCGTCCCGGTCGGCGACGGCGAGCCGGTCCAGCAGCGCCGTCCCCTCCGGCCCGGCGAGCCGCTCCAGCCGGGCGATCGGATCGTCGTCCACGACGACAGTGTCCACGGCGCCGTCCCCGGCACCGTCGTGTGCCCGCCCCGGCGTCGGCCGCCGCGGATCGGCGGGCGTACGGTCGTCGGCCGGGACAGCGGAGCGGAGGAGCACGTGGTCGAGCACGACGGCCGCGAACCCGCCGTACCCGGTGCACCGGTGCCCGAGCCCCCCTCGGTCCGGGGTGCGACGGCGCTGCCCCGCGAGATCGGCGTGCTGGTCGGCTCGGCGTTCGCGATCGCCATCGGGTTCGGGCTGGTCGCGCCGGTGCTGCCGGCGTTCGCGCGCTCGTTCGACGTCGGGGTGACCGCGGCCGCCGCCGTGATCAGCGTGTTCGCCTTCTCGCGGCTGGTGTTCGCCCCGCTCTCCGGCACGGTCGTCGGCCGGTTGGGGGAGCTGCGGGTGTTCGTCGCCGGGCTCGCCGTCGTCGCCGTGACGACGGCCGGTCTGGCCTTCGCGACGGCGTACTGGCAGCTGATCGCGTTGCGCCTGGTCGCGGGCGTCGGCTCGACGATGTTCACGATCTCGGCGGTGTCGCTGCTCGTGCGGCTGTCCCCGCCGCACCTGCGGGGCCGCGCGACGAGCCTGTGGGCGACCGGGTTCCTGCTCGGCAACATCGCCGGGCCGCTGCTCGGCGGCACCCTCGCCGCGATCGACGTACGCGCCCCGTTCCTGATCTACGCCGCGCTGCTGGTGCTGGTGATCGTCGTGGGCGGCCCGCTGCTGCGCCGGCCGGAGGGTCCGGTCGACGAGGCGCCCCCGCCGCGCATCCGGTTCCGCGACGCCGTGCGCCACCGTGCCTACCGGGCGTCGCTGGCGGGGAACTTCGCGAACGGCTGGGCGGTGTTCGGCGTCCGCATCGCGCTGGTTCCGCTGGTGGTGGTCGAGGCGCTGGGGCGCGAGGACGCGTTCGGCGGCATCGCGCTGTCGGTGTTCGCGGCCGGGAACGCGGCGACCCTGCTGCTGGCCGGACGCCTCGCCGACCGCTCCGGTCGCAGGCCCCCGCTGATCGCCGGCCTCGCGGTGTCGGGTGCGTCGACGGCCGTCCTCGGCTGGGTGCTCGACCCCTGGGCGTTCCTGGCGCTCTCGCTCGTCGCGGGGCTCGGCAGCGGACTGGTGAACCCGCCGCTCAACGCGGCCGTCGCCGACGTCATCGGGGAGCGCGCCCGGGGCGGCTCGGTGCTGGCGGGCTTCCAGATGGCGGCCGACCTCGGTGCGATCGCCGGGCCGCTGGTGGCCGGTGCGCTCGCCGAGGTCTGGGGGTACGGGCCGGCGTTCGCCGTGACCGGGGTGCTGTCACTGGTCGCGGCGCTCGTCTGGTGGCGGGCGCCGGAGACCCTTCCGTCCCGGTCCTGACCTGGGGCGTTGCCCTCCGGGGTGACACGAGGGCCGGTCGCTCCGTCCCGCTGGTCCCGATCGTCCCCCGGTTCCCACCCGTCACGCCGGGCCGCCGGTTCGGGTGACCTCCTCCGGAGTGACCTCACCCCACCGACGGGTGGCGAGTGTGGCTGGTGTGCACAGGGTGCTTCTAGCGTCGTGGATATCGGACAAGCCGGACACGGATGGGGACGGGAACGAAGCCATGAGGCGCGGACTGGCACGACGTACGGTGATGAGCGCGGCGGCGGTGGTGACGGTGAGTGCTGTCATGTTCACCGGAGGGGTCCTGACTCTCACCGACGGTGCGGCCGTGTCCGCGGCCGCGACACCCACGGTGCCCGGGGCCGTCGCGCAGGCCGCGGTCCCGGAGGCGCCGAGCGTGCTCGCCGGACCGGCGACCACCCCGTCGGGCGCCGCGGCGTTCCCGACCGACTCCGCTCTGCGGTCGTCGTCGGAGGTCGCCGCGGGCTCCGGTGCCGCCGCGGCCGCCCGGCCCGCGGAGACGGGGACGGACGCCGTCCGCGGGGCCGAGGGCTCCGGTGACGCCGGACCGGCCCGCCCGGCCGCCACCGGGTCGTCCGGCCCCGCGGACGGACCCACGACACCGGTCGCCCCCGCCGAGAAGCCCGCCGGCCCCGCAGCCGACCCGGCGCCGCCCGTGGACGAGCCCGGCGGTCCCGCAGCCGGACCGGCCGCTCCCGCGGAGAAGCCCGCCGATCCCGCAGCAGGCCCCGCCGCTCCCGCGGACGAGCCCGCTGCTCCCGCGGGGACACCGGGTGGGCCTGCCGAGAAGCCGGCGGATACTGGGGAGACCCCGGCCGACCCGGCGCCCGCACCCGCCGACGCCGGGACGGAGCCCGCCGGCACGGGGACGGACCCTGCCGCTCCCGAGAAGCCCACCGACCCGGAGGAGAGACCCGTCGACCCCGCGGACACCCCCGTCGAGACGCCGACCGACCCCGCGGCCGCGCCCGCCGCGCCCGCCGACCCCTCGGCCCGACCGGCCGACCAGAGCACGCCCCGCCCCGGCGCCACCAGCGCGGCCGAGCGCTACGGCTGGGGCGCGCCGCTGCCGGCGTCGGACGAGTTCGACTACACCGGACCGCCCGACCCGGCGAAGTGGAACCAGGCGGGCGAGTGCTGGCCCGGTCACGCGGGCAACGGCGGCCGCTGCGCCAGCCGGTCCACGGTGAAGGACGGCAAGCTGGTCCAGACCGGGCTGCGCAACGGCGACTCGGCGTGGATCTCGTCGAAGTTCAACCAGCAGTACGGCCGCTGGGAGGCCCGCGTCCGCTCCGAGGCGACCGGCCCGGACAACGGCAGGCAGTACCACCCGCTGCTGATCATCTGGCCGCAGTCGGACCGCTGGCCCCAGGACGGCGAGTACGACTTCCTCGAGAACGGCGCGCCCGGCGAGCAGTGCGCCGAGGCGTTCATCCACTATCCGCACGGCCGCGGCGCGGTCCAGCAGGAGTACGCCAAGGAGAAGAACTGCGGCGCACCGCTGAGCGAGTGGCACAACGTCGCCGTCGAGTGGACGCCCGACCACGTGAAGGGCTTCATCGACGGCAAGGAGTGGTTCTCCTTCTCCGGCGGTGCCCGGCCCGGTCGCAAGAACATCCAGGACATGCCCAGCGGGCACCTGACGATCCAGCTCGACAACTTCTTCGGCGGCAACATGCAGCCGGCGACGTACGAGGTGGACTGGGTCCGGATCTACTCCCTCGACGGGAAGTGACCGGCTAACGCCGGACCGTTGCGGGGCGATGAGTGGACGTGCCGCTTCTCACACGCAGGACCGCGGGGTGGCTGCTCGCGGGCGTCGTGGCCCTGGAGGTCGCGATCCCCGCGGTCGGCCTGGCCACCACCGAGCCGCCGCGCCGCTACTCCTGGAGCATGTTCGTCGCGTCGTCGACGGAGTACGCCTACACCGGACGGACCGCCGACGGCGCGTCCCGCGCCCTCGACACCGGGGCCCTGCCGTGGCCGCAGCGGACCGTCCACTACGGAGCCACGGTCCCGGGGCTGCTGTGCGCGGCGACCCCGGACCTCGTCTCGGTGTCGCGGACCCGGGACGGCGCCCCGGAGTGGGAGCAGCCGTGCTGAGGCTCCCCGACACGCTCCCCGCCCGCCCGCTGGCCGGGTACCGGATCCTGGTCGGGCTCGTCGCCGGGCTGAAGGCCGTCGAGCTCGGCGCGAGCCCGCTGCTCGGGACCCGGGCCGGGCCGCTGTTCGGGGTCGGCCCGGTGCTGTCCGCCCCGGTCTGGCTCGCGCTCGGCGCGGTGATGGGCCTGGCGGCGCTGGCCGTCGTCGTGGGGTGGAACGCGCGGGCGGCGGCCCTGCTGGTCGGGTTGTGCACCGCCGGCTTCGTCTGGGGTGCGGGCTACTACTCCAACCACACCTACCTGCTGTTCACCGCGGCGGTGCTGCTGTCGTTCTCCGACTGCGACGCGGCCTGGTCGCTCCGGTCCCGGCGCGGACACGGCGCCGACCGGGTGTGGGCGGCGCCGGTGCTGGTGCTGCGGGCGCAGATCACGATCGTCTACTTCTACGCCGCGATCTCGAAGATCCGTCCGGACTTCCTGTCCGGCAACGGGCTGGCGTCCTGGACGTGGGACTCGGTGCTGGTCCCGGCGGCGATGCTGACGCCGGTGTTCCTGGTGCCGATGGCGTTCGGCGCGGTGCTCACCGAGCTGTTCGTCGCGTTCGGGCTGTGGTCGTCGCGGCTGCGGCCGGTCGCCGTCGTCGCCGGGACCGGGCTGCACCTCGGCATGATCGCGATGCTCTCCGACGGGCTGCACGCCGCGGTCGAGCTCGGGCTGTTCGCCACCCTCACCTGCGGTGGCTACCTGCTGTTCGCGGACCGCGTCCCGGTCGTCGGCGGGCTCCCCGGCGCGGTGGTGGTGCCCCGGCAGCGCCGGTCGGAACCGGCGCTGCCGAGCACGGTCACCCGGCGCTGACGCCCATCGCCTCGGCCAGCCGCAGGTGCGGCGCGGCCTCGTCGTGGCGCGAACGGCGCTGCAGGGTGCGCCCGAGGAGCAGGTGGGCGTACCCGTCGGCCGGCTCGCGGCGCACCAGCTCGCGGAGCTCGGTCTCGGCCCGGCCGAGCTGCGCGGAGTGGTAGTACGCGCGGGCCAGCAGCAGCCGGACCGCGGCGGCCTCGGGCTGCTCGGCGACGAGCTCGGCGAGCACCGTCGCGGCCCCCGCGGGGTCGCCGGAGTCGAACAGGTATCCGGCGTGCTCCCACCGGTCGGCAGGCCCTGCCTCCGTCCCGGTCATCCAGGACAGCGCGTCGATCCTCATCGGTGCGGCCTCCTTCCGTCCCGTTCGGTTGATACGTCAACCACAACCGCGGCGCCGGGTGTTCTGTTCCCGGCTCAGGCCAGGGCGGCGCGGACCAGTTCGGGCATCCCGGTCGCCGGGCGGCCGAGCAGCGTCGCGAGGTCCTCCGACGGCTCGGCGAACATCCCCGACGAGACGAACTCGCCGATGAAGGCCGGCGCCGGGCCCTGGTCGAGCGGTACCCGGCGGTGCGACACCGGCCGGCCGGACTCCGCGGCGATCGTCGCGGCCAGCTCGTCGTAGGTCCACAGCGGTCCGCGCAGCTCGTAGGCGCGCCCGGCGTGCTCCTGCGGCCCCCCGGCCACGACGGCGGCGGCGGCCCGCGCGAGGTCCGCGATCGTGGCGGTGTTGAGCGCCCGGCCGCCGTCCGCGGCGACCGTCTCCCCGGCCTCCAGCGCGGTGGCGACCACGCCCGGGTTGACGAACATGTCCGAGTAGAAGGTGTTGCGCAGCGGCGTCGCCGGCAGTCCGGAGCCGCGCAGCAGCTCCTCGGTGAGGGTGTGGTCGGCGAGGAACGCGGGCGCGCCGGGCCGGTCCGCGCCGATCGCGCTGGTGTAGACGACGTGGCCGACGCCCGCGTCGGCCGCGGCGCGGACCACGTTGCCGTGCTGGCGCTCGCGCACCCCGGGGGTCACGTCGGAGCCGGACACGAACAGCAGCCCGTCGGCGCCGGTGAACGCCGCCTTCAGCGAGGCCGGGTCCTCGTAGTCGCCGACGTGCACCCGGACCCCGGCCGCGGCCAGGTCGGCCACCTTCTCCGCGGACCGGGCGAGGACGCCCACCTGCTCCGCCGGCACGGTCTCCAGCAGCGCCCGCACGGCCGCGCCGCCCAGCTTCCCGCTCGCCCCGGTCACGATGATCATCGCTGTCTCCCCATCTCGTCGTGGACGGTGCCGACTCTGCCGGATAGACTTACGTTCGGTAAGTACGTACCTTCTGGTAAGTAGGTGGGTGGACGGTGAGCACGCAGGTGGAACGGCCCACGGGCCTGTTCTCGGGTGACGCGTTCGACAGCAGCTGCCCCTCGCGGTCGGTCCTCGACCACGTGACGTCGAAGTGGGCGGTCCTCGTGCTCGTCGTCCTGTCCCGCGAGGACCACCGCTTCTCCGCGCTGCGGCGCGCCGTCGGCGGGATCAGCGAGAAGATGCTGGCCCAGACCCTGCGCACCCTGGAGGGCGACGGCTTCGTGCACCGCGAGGTCGCCGCGACCACCCCGCCGCAGGTCAGCTACGGCCTGACCGAGCTCGGCCACGGCGTGACCGGCCACCTCGCCGGCCTCGTCGGCTGGATCGAGGACCGGATCCCCGAGGTGCTGGCGGCACGCGAGCGGGCCTAGGTCCCGGTGGTCAGTGCCCGCCGCCCAGGTGCCCGGCGAGCCGCTCGTGGCGGTCGCGGCTGTCGTCGTTCATCCCGGTGACGACGAGCGTGCGGCCGGACCGCGCGTAGCGGCGCCGCAGGTCGTCGAGGACGGCGACGGTCGAGGCGTCCCACACGTGCGCGCCGGACAGGTCGACGGTCACCTCGTCGGGGTCCCCGTCGGGGGCGAACGCCGTGCTCAGTTCGCTGCTGGAGGCGAAGAACAGCTGGCCGGTGACGCGGTAGACGACCGCCCCGCCGTCGTCGACGGTGCGGTCCACCCCGACCAGCCGTGACACCCGGTTCGCGAACAGCACCGAGGCGACGAGCACGCCGGCGCCCACGCCGAAGGCGAGGTTGTGGGTGCCGACGGTGACCACGACGGTCGTCAGCATCACCGCCGTCTCGCTGCGCGGCATCCGGCGCAGCGTCGCCGGACGGATGCTGTGCCAGTCGAACGTCCCGACCGACACCATGACCATCACCGCGACCAGGGCGGCCATCGGGATCAGTGCGACGACGTCGCCGAGTGCGACCACGAGGACCAGCAGGAACACCCCCGCCAGGAACGTGGACAGCCGCGTCCTGGCCCCGGACGCCTTCACGTTGATCATCGTCTGGCCGATCATCGCGCAGCCGCCCATGCCGCCGGTGAAGCCGGTGACGATGTTCGCGACGCCCTGGCCCCACGACTCGCGGGTCTTGTCCGAGCCGGTCTGCGTGATGTCGTCGACCAGGCGCGCGGTCATCAGCGACTCGATCAGCCCGACCAGCGCGACGCCCAGCGCGTAGGGCGCGACGATCCGCAGCGTCTCCCACGTCAGCGGCACCGCGGGAAGGTGCGGGAGCGGCACCGTGTCCGGCAGCGCGCCCTGGTCGCCGACGGTCGGCACGGCGACCGCGGCCGTCACCGTGACCACGGTCAGCCCGACGATGGCGACCAGCGGTGCCGGGACGACGCGGGTCAGCCGCGGCAGCCCGACGATGACCACCAGGCCGACGGCGACCAGCGGGTAGACCGCCCAGGGCACGCCGACCAGCTGGGGCACCTGCGAGGTGAAGATCAGAATCGCGAGTGCGTTGACGAAGCCGACCATCACGCTGCGTGGCAGGAAGCGCATCAGCCGCGCGACGCCCGCGGCGGCCAGCGCGATCTGCAGCACCCCGCCCAGCACGACCGCGGCGAACAGGTACTCGACGCCGTACTCCCGCGACAGCGGGGCCACGACCAGCGCGATCGCGCCGGTGGCCGCCGAGATCATCGCCGGTCGCCCGCCGCAGACCGCGATGACCACGGCCATGGTGAACGAGGCGTACAGGCCGACCCGGGGGTCCACCCCGGCGATGATCGAGAACGCGATGGCCTCGGGGATCAGGGCGAGTGCGACGACGAGTCCGGCGAGCACCTCGGTGCGCACCAGGCGGGGTGTCCAGCGCGCACGCAGCGTGGCGAGGTCGGGCAGGGCGGAGCGGGGCACGATACGACGGTCGCTTTCACGTCGGGGGAGGGGCGGGGCCGCGGGCCACGGCGGCGGGAGCGCGCGAACGGCCCGACCGTACTCTCACGCGAGGGGAGGGTCTGCGGTGCGGTGCCCGGATCCCGTCCGGGGTGGCGCGCCCCACACTCCGTCGTCCCACAGGCCGATCTCAGCGTCGTCACAGCGACGGTGAGCACGATGTGGTCCATGGCGATGACTCCCGACGTACCGACCTGGGTGGGTGAGCTCGACCGGCTCGCCCCGGCCCGCGACCTCGAGGTCGACCGGCGGTTCGCCGCCGCCCGGCTGCTGGTCACCGTCGGTGGCACCCCGCAGGGCCAGGTCACCGTGCCGCTGCGCGCCGGGCGCGCGACCGCCGCGGAGCTCTCGCTCGCCGTCGCCGCGCTGCCCGCGGCCGGCACCGTCGCCGTCGCGCCGTCCGCGGCCGACCCGGTCACCGTGGTCGTCGCGACCCGCAACCGGCCCGAGTCGCTGGCCCGCTGCCTGCGCGCGGTCCTCGCCTCCGACCACCCGGCACTGTCGGTCGTCGTCGTGGACAACGACCCGGACGACGAGCGGACCGAGCTGGCCGTGCGGGCCGCGGGTTCCGACCGCGTCCGCTACGTCCGCGAGCCGCGGCGCGGTGCGTCCATCGGGCGCAACCGGGGTCTCGCCGAGGCCCGCACCGAGATCGTCGCCTTCACCGACGACGACACCGAGGTCGACCCCGCCTGGGCCTCGCGCATCGCCGGCGCCTTCGCCGCGGACCCCGAGCTCGCCTGCA
>NZ_JAMQOF010000014.1:0-129504 GCF_023717215.1 Pseudonocardia sp. DR1-2
TACAGCGATCCCGCACCGCGGACCGCGTCCTCCACGCCCACCGCACCGACGACCGAGCAGGACGACGATCATGAGCATCTACGCCTTCCACCTCCAGGGGTGGGAAGACCTCAGCACCTGGGGTCGCGATCACGACATCTACTACGCCCAGCTGACCCGTAATGACGCGTCTGATTCTGATGGCCCCCAGATCTGGATCACCCCACCCAACTACGTCGTCCGCAGCGTTACCGATCTCGTGCACGCCATCGCCGGCGCGATCGGACATCGGCCGGGGCTGGTCGACGAGGCGATGAGGCTGGGGTTGGCGCTGGACCGGGGTGATCGGGTGGCGCCTGCACAAGATGGCAGCCGCATTGAACGGACCCGTTCGCGAGTGACGCGGCCCAACCAGCACCTCGAAACCTGGTGACGCGTCCACTCCGCCGATCTTCCTTGCCTCGCTGTTACCAGTCCGCGTATGGCGCGTGTTGCGGAGGGTCTACGTTCTCTTTCGTGATCTGCTTCTGATCGTGGACGTCGAGCGAATTCAGTTGTGCCTTCGTGATCACCTCGCGCAGGTTCGAGCTGCGGCAGAAGACAATGAGTTCGTCGACCTTGAGCTCGCCGAGCAGCTGCACAGCCGACTCAGGGCGGCCCTCGGCTCCTGGTCGACGTACGACGCTGAGCAGCGAGCAGCCCTGATCGTTGCCGTCAACTATCTCGTGCAGACTGACGACGAGGAGAACGATCTTCGCAGCCCGATCGGGTTCGATGATGATGCGGACGTTGTGATGGCGGCTCTTAAGCGAGTTGAGGGATGAACGGGCTGGGCTTGCCCGACCACGTGACCAGCAACTGCTCCCGAGCTCGGCTGCAGGCGACGTAGAACAGCGAGCGCTCCCGACCGCGGATCGCGCCGTGTTCTGACTCCGGCTTGCCCTCGAAAACGAAGTCGAGGGGGACCACGCCCTCGGCGGCGCCGATCACGATGACACGCTCGTACTCCGTGCCTTTTGCACGATGCATCGAGGAGACCTTGACGGCGTCGTCGTTGCCGGGGCCGTCTCGCTGAAGGAGCTCGACGGGGATCCCAGCCTCCTTGAGCGCAATGCGTGCGCGTTCCTGCTCGCGCGTTCGTCGAGCCAGCACGGCGATCGTCGGGGCGGAGACATCAGCGGCGAGCCACGCCTTGATCGTCGTGACGACGTGCATGACCTCGTCGTCCTCAGAGGCGAAGCCCCGAAGCTGGGGGGTCGGGCCGCCGTAGAGGGAGCGGTATCCGGCAACCGACTCGTCGTCGCCCTCCAGATCGACCACCGGCTCGTTCCCGATGACGCCGAGGGCGAAAGCGAGGTTCTGGCGAGTGGTGCGGTAGTTGAGGGTGAGCCGTCGGGAACGGCCGCGAGTCTCGATTCCGTAGTGCCCCAGCACGATCCGCTCGCCGTAGATGCGCTGGTGGCCGTCCTCCGCGATGAACAGATCATTCGGCCCCGGCGAGACGAGGCCACGCAGCACCCGCCAGTGCCCGGCGTGCAGGTCCTGGCCCTCGTCGACGACGACGTGGTCGAAGGTCGGTGCCTTCTCGCGCGTCGCGGGATCCGCGAGGATCTCCGCAGCGCGGACCGCGAGTCGCTCGAAGGTCGTCCGGCCTTGACTCGCCAAGCCGCGCTCGAAGGACTCGACGACTCGCCAGACGGCGGCGCGCTGGACCCGGTTGAGGCGGATCCCGCGTCCGGTCCGCCGCGCCTTGAAATACGCGTCTCGCGTGTGTGCGGGCAGTGCGAGAACCACGGCCCGGTACTCGCCATCGAGGAAGGTCGGGGTGAGGGTCTCCGCGATGTCCGCGGGCACACCGCTGCCGGCGACGGACTCCTCCCACAGCGACTCGCGATCTCGTTCCCCGAGTATTTGCCCGGGCGGCCCGTCGACGGCGTGGACGACAGAGCGCACGATCTGATCCACACCGCCTACCTCGACACGGGACAGTTCGTCCGCGGAGAGCAGACCATGGATGTCCGCCTGCAGGTTCGCCGCGAGGTTGCGTGTGAACGTGCACAGCAGCACTTGCACGTCCTGCGGTCGCGCGAGGAACGCGGCGCGGTGTAGGGCGACCACGGTCTTGCCGGTGCCGGCGCCGCCGGCCAGCCGGTAGGGGCCGTTGTAGGTCGGGCGGTAGGCGACGGCCCGCTGGGTCGGGTGGAGGTAGGTCCGCCACGCGGCGAAGTCGCCTTCGAGCATGCGCCGCAGCTCGTCGTCCGTCTGCAGGTAGACGAACTGCATGCGGCTTGTCGGGCGCTGCGCTGCGGCGACGGGGTCGGCGTCCGCGGGACGGTCGAGGTCGTAGATGGTGCGTACCTGGTCGAGCGAGGTGCCGGTGGCCAGATCGAGCAGGACCTGCTGTTGCCACTCGGGGAGATCGCCGGCGAGGACGAGCAGGTCGTCGTCCGTCGCGGCATGTACGGCCTCCTCCGCCACCTCGGCGTTGATCCCGAGCGCGACGAGTTCAGCGGGCTTGAACGGCAGGACCTGGTGCGCGTCCGGCGTGGTCGGCTTGGCGCGAAATTCCTCGACGCGCTTGATGATCGCCTTCGGCCGGAGCACCTCCATCGCGCCGTTGGCCGGGTTGATGTCGAGGACGAGGTTCTGCGCCTCCTCGTAGGCCTCGTCATGGGTGCGGATGGCGGCGAGGACCCACATCGGCTCGGGGTCGTCGGAAACGGCGAACAACACTGCGCGATAGCTCAAGTCCACGCGCGCCGTGCGGACTCTTTTGTCCGCCGGGTTCTTCGGGATCTTGAGGTCCAGCCCGGTGAGGTCGGCGTTCTGGTTGAGCTTCGTAACGAAGTCCCAGGCCTTGGCCTTGATCGAGCCGTCGACATCGATCGCCTTATGGAACTCCTTGGACATGATGACGCCCATCAGCGGCCTCCCTCGGTACCCAGCGCGGTGGCGACGGGGTCCCCGTCCGGCTCCGCCTGCGTCCAGTCGTTCTCGTCGAGCCAGGCGGCGAGCTCGTCGTCCTCGTCAAAGTGGACGGCGACCCGGTGATCGGGCCACGCGAGGTCGATGACGAGGTCGCCGCCGTCGACCTCAAAGCCCGCGATGGGCAGCGGCAGACCGCGGACTGCAAGATGCAGGACGAGTTCCTTCGGGCTGCCATCGAAGGTCTCTGCGATCTCCTGCCACGCGGGCACCACTGCGGTGTCCGGGGCCGCGGGCGCCGACTCAATGGTGGAGAGACTGTGGGCCTGGAAGCGTCCGGCCTCGAGGAACTGCAGGACATTGCCGAGTGCCAGCCAGTCCCGCCATGCGGCGACCTGGCTGTCACTTCCGACGACACCGTCGCGATCGTCGACACTCAGCCAGGCCCGGATGTCGGCCTTGCTCCGCCGCTCCAAGACGAGAGCTGCACCCTGCACAGTCTGCTTGGTCACGACGCCGAGGTCTCCGGGGAGGGCAGTCGCGGCGGTTCCGGTGACTGCAGCTTGCAGAAGGTCCGGCACGGCGTCCGGCGTCGTCTTGACGAGCCCTTCGCCGCCGAGCGCGTACGTGAGTGCCAGAGCATGGGCGGCAGGCCGCCACTCGGTCAGCGAGGGCCGTAGGACGAACGCCGTCAGCAGGGAGAGCGGGTCGACGAGGAGCTCGCGTATGTGGACGCTGCCCGGTGGGGGGTGCTTCTCGAACGTGCTCAGCGCCCCCTGGCGGTAGCGGGGGTCGATCCAGGCGACGGGCTCGGGCGCGACGCCGTCGAGCACGTCGGTGAACGCGTCGAGGTCTTGATGGGTCACCGCCCACACGAGGTAACCCTTGGCGCGGAGGTCGGCGCGCTTCTCGGCGTCGTCGGCGACCCGGTTGTGGTCGGTGGAGGAGTGGAACTTCTGCCCGTCGCAGAACACCGCTACGTGCGGCACGGTCCGGTCGCCGCACTCCAGGACGAAGTCCGGCTGCACCCCACCGAGCGCGACCTGCGGGGTGGCACGCCAGACCTGCCCGCCCAGGGATTGCGGGAACCGGATCTCGGCGGCATCGCCGACGCCCGTAGCGGTGAGGGTCACCGCCGCGCTACGACTCTTCGCCCAGCGGACGAGCAGCTGGCGGAAGCGACGTTCGATGGGGGTGTCGTGCGGCCCGACGACGATGTCCCTGAGCGTCTCGATCGGCTCCGGGCTCCACTGCTGGAAGATCTCCGTGATCAGGCTGATCGCCGACTCCCTGCGGGCATCCGCCGCCATGTGCGGCGGAACGTGGGGGAGCAGACAGCGGTGGCAGGCCGCCAGACCCTCCGTGCGGCACTCGCACGTCTGGAGGACGTCGAGTGCGGCAGCCAGGAGATCGCGGACCTGATCGGGCTCCGCGAATCGTCCCAAGTAACCGGTGCCGCCGGGGACAAGATCGTGGAGCACCATGACCCAGCGCTCGCCGCTGCCGGGCACAGGATCCGCAGCCTCGACGACGTCGAGGTGCTCGGGCTCGCCGCCCAGCACCTGACGGAGCCCGAGCAGCAGCGCGGCGCGGAAGGACGTCCGCACGATCGCGTCCGCCACGACGATCGGCGGCACGAGGAGCCGGACCGCCTGGGTCCGGAGGTCGTGCGTGAGCGCGACGGTCACCCAGCCCTGCTCGTCGGGCTCCTTCCGCTGTCGGCACCAACCACGGTGCCGGGCTCGTGCGGCATCGACCCGCTGAGCTGCGGGGACGACGCCGCAGTGTCGGCAGGCCTGAAACAGTGGTGCAGCCACCTCGTTGCCGGCGACGTGCAGCGTGCTGCCGCCGCGTTCGGCCGGGCCCAGATTGACCCAGCGGATGTCGGCGGTGCGCAGCACCTCGACGCCGAAGGGGTAGTCGGTGAGCTGCCACGCCGCTGCGATGGCGTCGGGCTCAGCGTCGACGGTGGCGACGATCTCGAAGCGCGTCTTCCGCCGGTCCTCGATGTCGTCCTCACGCATCGCGCTCTCGCGGGAGGTGTAGGCCGAGGCGCCGCGGAAGGGCAACGTGGTGAGCACCTGACCGGCGTCAGCAGCAGCGACCGCGCCGCAGCGCGGGCACGATCCGGCCGGTGCGCCGTCGAGCGGACGGGACCACCCGCACGCGGGGCAGAATCGACGCCGGATCGTGGCCGGGTTGCGGCTCGTGCCGAGGTCCAGTCCATCGATCTGGACAGCCGTGCCACGGACGTAGAACACCGCGCCTGGAGCGAGCTCGCCGAGCGCCGTCCTGCTGCCGCGGATGTACTGCTCCTCCGAGGTCTGACTTGCGCCGGTCTCCTCGTCGGTCCACCAGAGCCCGACGTCGAGTCGGGTGGTGTCGTCGAGCAGCGCGTAGTTGGGCAGCAGCCCCTTCGCCTCGAGCGCGGAGATCCAGTACATCCGGTCGCGTTCTCGGCTGGTGGCTCGCGCGACCGCGATCTCGCCGTTCAGTCGGCGCAGCTCGCGCTTGCCCGCGTCGTCCAGTGACGGGCGGGCCTCCATCGCCTCGATCTCGGCCTTCAGCAGCGTGACGCGTCCGGCGAGCTCGTCGCCCTCGGCGATCCAGGCCGTCACCGCCGCCTCGACCGCCCGCTCCATCGCCGGCGGCTCGCCCTCGGGGCTGCCATCGCCCGCCCACTCCCGCAGAGCCTGGGCGCTGTCTTTGGAGACCTCGTCGCCGAAACCGCGCAGGAACTCGTCGATGTACTCGGCGGCATGGCCGCGTGCGTCTGCGACGAGGGTGCCGAGCCAGGATGTCGGCGCCAGCCCGTCGCGGAAAACCTGTTTGGCGAGCCGCGTCGTCGGGTGACCGCCGCGGGCGCGTCGGTCTACGAGCGACGCCAGGTACTGGCGGCGCAGGATCTCGGTCGCGTCGAGGTAGCACGCAGGCGGCACGACCTCGCCCGCGATCATCGATAGCGGCTGGGCGAGTCGCTGCAATTCCAGGGGCCGGGCAGGGAGCAGGGAGACGACGAGTGCGTTGCCGGTCAGTCGGCCCGCGCGACCGACCCGCTGCAGGTAGGACGCCGTGGACCGCGGCAACGACGTCAACGCCACCGTGGACAGGTCCCCGATGTCGATGCCCAGCTCGAGCGTCGGCGTGCAGGTCAGCACGTTCGGGGCGTCCGGCGAGGCGCCCGCCTTGAACCTGTTCTCGAGCTCGACGCGCTCCTTCGCCTTGAGCAGCGATGTGTGCTCGCGCGCGATGATCCGCCGGACCTCCTCGCCGCGGTAGAGGTCGCGGTAGTAGTCGAGGTCGGCGTGCTCGCAGCGGTAGGTGCCCGTGCACTGGTCCTGCATGCACAGTGCCCCGGCCAGCTCGGCCAGGACTGTCTCGGGGCCGGGGAGGATCGTCGA
This sequence comes from Pseudonocardia sp. DR1-2, assembly GCF_023717215.1. Lineage (NCBI taxonomy): Bacteria > Bacillati > Actinomycetota > Actinomycetes > Pseudonocardiales > Pseudonocardiaceae > Pseudonocardia > Pseudonocardia sp. DR1-2. The sequence continues at coordinate 6,306 of NZ_JAMQOF010000014.1, forward strand.
ACACACGGTGCAGCGCAGGCGGTCCGGGACACCGTCGGTGCGCTCGACCCACACGTTCTCCGGTGGGATCTGCCAGACGGTGGAGCCACCGACGCCGCCGAGGGTTGTCAGGACGCCGTCCGCGGTGAGCGCCTTGAGGAGCGCCAACACGTACTTGTGGGCATCGAAGGTCGGGACCTTCAGGACCTTCGCCGTCCACGCCGTGTACCAACTGCGCGGTCCGAGGATCAGGTCCAGGTTCTTCGACGTGCGCGCACTCGTCGGGTAGGCGGGCGCGGGGCGGCCCGGCCGGTCCCTGCCCTTACCGGGGAACGCCGGCATTCCCTGGCGGTGCGGTCGTCCGCCCCAGATGGGGTAGCGGTCGTCCGTCTCGGCGTAGGTGCGGAACCACTCGTGGGCGATGGCCCCCTGCGACCGCATTCGTTCGAGGACGCCACGAGCCCATGCGCGAGTCGCCTCCGGCGGCCGGCCATCGAGGGTGAGTTGGGTGTCCTGTCTTGCCGCGGCATCGAGCGCGGCGCGCACCGCGGCGTCGAGATCGGGTACGACGACCTGCGCAGTCGCCGCGCCAGTCCGCTCCAGCGTTCGTGCGGAGGGCGGAGCCAGCCCGAACTCCAGCGTCGCTGCGAAGCCCATTCGCCTGGTGACCGCCTCTCGGACCCGGTCGCTCGGGTCGTCCGTCCAGTACTGGGCGAAGGTCTCGTGCAGGCGGAGATCCGGCGGGAGCATCGCGAAGCGCTCAGCCGGGTTCGCGGCCGCGGCCTCGACTGCTACGCCGAGGTGGTCGAGCGAACTGCCCGCGGGTCCGATGGCCCGGTGGAGCAGGGCCCGCAGGTTCAGCGCATAGGCACGGTTCTCGACGAACGTCGCCCGGTGCGAGGCGTCCTGGACGCTGTCGGTGAAGACCAGCGTCTTCTTCTCGGCAGGGGCGACATCCGGGCTCCCGAACAGCTGCCCGAGGGTGGCCGACGCGAGCGTGGCCACCCGTGACCCCAGGAATCGGATCGCATCGTCGTGCCCGCACGCGGGGCAGCGCTGTTCCTTCGCCGCCTCGGCGTCCGGAGTGACGAGCACCGGCACCTCGTTGCTGTGCTTTCCCGACGGCCCGGGGACGAAGTCCGCGTTGTCCGGATCGACCCAGCGCACGAGCGGCGAGTCCTGCTGAGCCTCCCCGGGAGCGAAGATCCACGCGCGCTGGGAGCTGTTGTCCGACACGGACTTGCGCCACACCGCGTTCGGCGACGTAGCGTTCCCACCGCCCGCTGTGGCGATGACACCCCAGCCGGAGCGGCCACAGTGGCGGCAGTAGATCGAGGGGAGTGAGCGTTCGCCGTCCTCGGGCGGCGCGCCCTCGAACCAGTGGAACCGTGGCGATCGGCTCAGCTGGCGGAGGAGCCTGCTCACCTCGCGCAGCCAAAGCTGGACGTCGACGGTGAGCAGCGGTCGCCCGCCCGCGCTTCGGGCTCGCGAGAGCAGCGCGAGATACAGCGCAACGGCATGGCGGGCCGCCGCCTGCCGCTGCGGGGTCCCGGCGCCCCAGCTCGGCTCCGCGTCCGTCGCGAGTGCCGTCAGCGGTACCGGCAGCGTGCACCGTGTGAGCAGTGTCCGGGTCAGGGGGTGAGCGGCCAGCTGACGCCCGAGCGCCTGAGCGTCGTCGAGCAGAGCGTCGATCCGAGGATCCTCGCGGTTCTCGGTGTCGACCAAGAAGAGCCGAATCCCCTCGCGGACCTGCTCCCGGTGAGAACCCGCGCTCGTGAGCGCCTTCGTCACGCGGTCCAGCAGCGGCACGGTGCCCGTCGTTGGAGAGACCGCCCACTCGTCGACGGTCAGCCGGTCCTCCCCGACCAGAGAGGACTCGTCGAACTCCGAACCGAACACGGTGTGGGCGAACTTGCGTAGAGAAGGCCCGGCTTGCGCTCCGCTGCCGAGGGTCGCCGACGTGGCCACCGGCGTGATCGCGCCGAGCGGCTGCTCGTCCGTCGTGACCCCGAGGCTCATTCCGAGCCTGCGCAGCAACATCGCGACGTCTGTGCCCTGCGCGCCGTCGTAGGTGTGGAATTCGTCGAGCACGAGGTAGCGCAGAGAGTCGGCGGACTCCGCGAACAGCGGCTGGTCCTCGCTGCGGAGCAGCAACATGTCCAGCATCTTGTAGTTCGTGAGCAGCACGTCCGGCGGGTTCTTCCGCATGTGGTGCTTGTCCTCGATGACCGTCGTCTCGGTCATCACGGTTCCCGTCCCGGAGTCGCCCGTGTAGAGCCCCACCGACAGGTCGCCGAGCTGCTCGCGGTGGCCGTGGACGAGCTTCGCGATGCGTCGAGCCTGGTCGTTGGCCAGGGCGTTCATCGGGTAGAGGACGAGAGCCTTGATCCCGCGGCGGCCCTTCTGTCGTTCGCGGCGGCAGTGGTCGAGCAGGGGGATCAGGAAGCTCTCGGTCTTGCCGGAGCCGGTCCCGGTGGTCACGAGCGTCGGCTGCGGCAGCTGCTCTTTCGACGACAGCCGAATCCACGCCTCGGCCTGGTGCTTGTGCGGGTGGAAGCCCGTCGGTGCCCAGTCGACGAAGCGCCGCCACTCGTCGTCAGCGGGCCGGAACGGGGTGCGCAGTCGCACGTACGGGCCGCGGAACACGCCGTCCTGAGGGTTCGCGATGAATCGCTCGAGCTCCGCCCGCACCTCGTCGTCCGCGAGGGCGAAGGTGGTGCCCAGGAAGCTCGTCAACGACGCACGCAGGTCCTCGGCGACCAAAGACGGCAGCACTCAAGTCCCCCCTCGACGTGCAGAGTGACTCACGGTAGTAGCAGTGATCGCGAGCACTCCACCGGGGAACCCGATCGTGTGCGGCAACGGAATGTCGTGGTTCGGCGATATCCTCATCGTCTCGTGTTCGAGATCGCTATGGGGGAGGTGTCGGTCGTGGACGAGTGGGAAGTACGGCTGTCCGGCACCGGCCTGTCCGACGGTGAGATCACGTTCGCGGGCCTCGCGGATCTGGCTGAAGCCCTTCAGGCGCTCGCGACGCGGGTCGGGCGCCATCTGGCCGGCGTCGTCGGCCCCGGACGGTCCCCTTCGGCAGTCGAACGGGCTACCACGCTGAAGTTCCGAGGGATCGCGCAGGGGAGCACGATCCTCCAGGCGAAGATCGGCGAGGACGGGGTGTTGGGCGAGGGGCTGGAGCACCGAAGCCTCAACGCGATGATGGAGATCTTCGGCGGGGCCGCTCGTGACGAGGCACCCGGGTGGGTGACGCCGCAGCTGGGGCAGGCGACCGTGTCCGTGCTTGATGCCCTGCAGGCGATCTCGACCACCTGCGCCTTCTCACTGCCCCGTCAGGTGGGGCCGCCGATCCAGTTCGCTGCGGCGTCGGTATCGCGTGAAGTCTGGGCGGATCTTCGTGTTCCGGAACCGGACCGCCGCGCCGACGTGTCCGTGTCGGGCGATCTGGATCTCGTCGATCTCCGTCGAGGACGGCTTCGTATTCGGGACGCGTTCGGGAACGACGTTCAGCTGGACACCGTGGCGAACGTGGACGAGGCCGCTCGGCTGGTCGGTGGTCAGGTCACGGCGACCGGCGAGGCAGTGCTCGGCGCTCGTGGGCAGGTGGTCAGTCTGGTCGACGCCACTGTTGAGCGCCTGCAGATGCCGAGCTGGACGGCGCCGTCGCTCGACGGCATGGACTTCTCGCGGACGCCCTTGACCGGTGGCGTCGAGGGCGTGGATGAGGACGAGGTCGCCGCCTTCCTGGAGCTGATCGGCAGGTGACCTCCGAGGTCCCGGCGACGGCGGTGGTCATCGACACCGACGCGTTCAGCCACTTGTTCGTGCTGAACCGCGCGTCCCGCGAACTCAGCGACCGGCTCGTCGGCCGGGTTCCGATCATCGCGACCCAGACCCGTGCAGAGCTGCTGGCCTGGCCGGGCCTCCGTAGCTGGGGCGAGGCGCGGACGGAGCGCCTGCATCGCATCCTCCGCTCCACCCTGACGGTGCCGGTGACCGACGACGTCGTCAATGCTTATGTCGAGCTGCGGGTCGAGTGCACCTCTCGAGGCCACGCGCTCGGACAGAAGGTGCACGGCGCGGACCGATGGGTCGCAGCGACGGCGGTCGCGTTGGCCAGGCCACTGATCGCCCTCGACGGCATCTACGCCGGAGCTCCGCGCCTGAGCCTGCTCTGACTGCCTTCTTGTCCGCCTTTCAGCGTAAGAGCGTTGGGCTGAACGGTCAGCAGAACTGATGATTCGGCGTAACGAGGTGCTCCATGCTGGGCGATCCCGGGGTTGACACGACCTGCCGCTCGCCCGTCGGAGACATCATGAGGCTCGACCCGACTCCCAAGCTCGCCCGCACAGCTGCGCTGGTGGTGCTGTTGATCGCCGCCCTGGCAGCGTGTGCGGCTGCCCCGGTGAAGCCAGCAGGCCCCACCGTTCCGGACGGACTCACGGGCCTGCCCATGAATGACGCCCGCGACATCCTGGAGGGCCGAGGCTTCAAGCTCGTCGGGCTCGAGCTGGCGCCTCCTGCTCCGTCCGGCACGAACGTTCCCGAGCAGAACCACCCCGAGTACTGGGTCGTCTCCGGCACCGTGCCCGCCGCGGGAAGCCCGGTGAAGTCGCACTCGGACCTGGTCAAGATCCAGGTGTGGCGGGTGGCAGGCGCACCGGCCGTCGCCACGACAACCGCTCCCGCGGTGGATCCCCAGGAGGCCGCGATCAACGATGCCGTGAAGGCGGCCGGGCTCACCTTGCCCTCGAACTACTACGACAGCGGCTACAACCTGGCGAAGGACGCCTGCGGCACATTGCGATCGGGAAGCATCGCTCCCGAGCTGTGGTTGTCCCGTCACTTCGGCGCTCAAGGCGGCGACGAGCTCCGTGCCTACGAGATCGTCCTGCCGATGATGTGCCCCGAGTTCGTCCCAGCACTCGACCTTGCGAAGTCCGGCGAGACCGGCTTCGATGACGGAACTTATGAGATCGGACGGCAGTTGGGCTCCGTGGCCCCTGGGACCTTCCGCCTGACCGGGACCGCGGACGACTGCTACTGGGAGCGCACCTCGGCGGGCGGCGACATCATCGCGAACAAGTTCATCACGCACGGCACCGCGGTGACGGTGACGATCCGTGCAAGCGATGGGAGCTTCACCTCGCAGAACTGCGGGGACTGGGAGCGTGCGTGAGCTCGCGCCGAGTCCGGTCTTGCACGGCGTCCGCGGCTTCGGCGGCGGTCTGCTCCCACTCCTGGACCAGGTGCTCCGGAACGTCGCCGAAGGCGCGGTTGCTGTGGAGGACCGCCGAGGTCAGCTCGTAGACCCTGGAGGCGCGACGCGCGAGGCCACAGAGATCTGACCAGCGGTCGTCGGGCGCATGGGCGGGGAGAAGCATGAGCCGGCGTGCGACGACGCTGTGGGATCCAGGTCGTGTGCCGATGGCCGCCTCGACGAGGGAGGCGGCCGTCTCTTCGAGGCGCCTCCGGACGACCATGACTCGGATCCGCCGTCGTACCGAGTCGCGCATTCAGAGCCTCGTCCAGTCGTGGTCCGCCAACTCCTGACACGCGGCTTCGGCGGCCGCAATGGTCGACTCCAAGTCAGCGTCGGGTGGAAGTTGGCCGTGAGCGCCCTTGTTCCAGAACGTCAGGTGCCCGCGCCGCGAGCGGTCCAGGACAGGCAGGCGGTCCTCGCCGCCGGCCAAGGCTGTGGCGTGCGCGATCCTCTCTCTCGTGGTGTGCCACGACCCGAGGTCGGACAACGACGCGGTGACGTCCTCGCCACGGGTGACCGCACACGAGATGACTGCCTGCCGTAGGGCGCCGTCGACCGCGGCCCGGCACAACCCGGCGACGACGGAGTGCAGATCCTCCGAGTAGCTCCATTCGGTGCTCGTCGCCAGTTTCCGGATCTCGCGTGCGTCGGTGAGCAACGACTGCCACGGCAGGGTGTGCGTCGTCCACGAGACCGTTCGTGTCACCGCATCGCGCTGGAGCTCGACGACGCTCATGTCCGGATGTCGGGCGCGCAGATGTTCCTCGAGCCGAGGATCATGGGTCAGCGCGATCACTTGACGGGTCTCTGCGAGTCTGGCGAGCTCGCGCGCAAGAAGATCGACGCGAGTGTCGTCGAGGGCGTGGACGGGGTCGTCGACGATGAGGAACCCGAAGGGCCCGGGTACGTCGTGCACCAGCAGCGGCGTGAGCAGCAACGCGTTCCGTTGGCCGCTGCTCAGCATCCCGAGGGTGGCGTCTCGGCCGCCCATCATCAGGTCGACCTTCACCCCGCGCTGCTGTTTGACCCCGCCCTGATGCTGGATGGCCGGTAGCTCGACGCCGGCATCGGGCAAGAGACGGGCGAGTGCATCGTTGAGGCGTGCAGTCACCGCGTCCTGCCGCTCCTGGCGAAGTGCGACCTGCAGGTCGTTCAGAGTCTCCTGAGCCTTCTTCCAGATGACGGCGTCGGCGGCGTCCGCAGTCGTCCCGCGTACAGCCGCGGCGAACCCGTGAACGACGGCGGCGAGGTCGGAACGCCACCTGGCCGCGGTGTTCGTCGCTGCCCGCAGGCTGTCGAGCCACTGCCGGTAATCGTCCGAGCTGAGCCGTTGGAGGAGGGCCCGCCCGGCAACATGCGCGTCGGAGTGGGCGTGGCATCCGCGCGCGACCGCGGCCCTCAACGCAGCGGTCTCTTCATCGGGTCCACCGTGCACCCCGGCGTCGAGAAGCGGTGTCAGCTCCGACTCGGCCCAGTCCCGCAGCTCCGTCACTGAGTCGAGGACCTCCTGCGCGGCCGCGGCGCGCTCCAGGAGACCACTGGTGAACCGCCGGAGATGTCCGCGCCAGTCCGTGGACGACCCACAAAGCGGGCAGACCGTGGAGTCCAACTCTCCGATGTCGAGGAGTTGGTCCAGGTGATGGAGCGCCGCGGCCATGCCCGGGCTCTCTATCGTGTACTCGGCCGACGCGAGTCGCTCATCCGCTGCATACAGACGACCTCGGATCGACGCGAGCCGATCTTCGTGGTCGACCCCTACGGTGATCACCGGCTGTGGCTCCGTCACCGAGAGACCGGTGGCCTGCAGCCACGAGTCGATGTCGGCTGCGTCTTGGGCCCGGGGCCAACTGACGGCGGCGGGTCGAGCTGCGCCCTCGCCGGGGGTCTCGTACTTGGCGGCGAGCCGGGCTTCTGCTGCCCGCGCATCCTTGACCGCCTTCTCGAAGACCTTCTGCGCTGCCGTCGCGCGCTCCGCGCGGCTGTCGACGACATCCCGCACGCGCTGCCACTCCGGGCCGAGGACGAGAAGCTCTTCGAGGAAGACCTGAAGCGCCTTGCTCTCGATGAGCCGACTTTGGATGGCGTCGTAGCTGTAGTGCGCTCGGGTACTTTCTAGAGCCTGCCTCCATGAGCCGTCGAGCTCGATCAGCTGTGGCTCGGCATCGCCGTCGGTGAGCCGGCCGGTGACGGTCGGCGTGTCGGTCCCGGCTGCGAAGTCCACCTCGATCACGAGCCGAGACGCACCGCTGGCGAGCGTGAGGCCGACCGTCCCCGAGCCGGCGCCCTCCGTGAGTAGTTCGGCGGCCCAGAGCGTGTTCGTCGTACCTGTCGTCAGGTCGGCGTTGCCGCGCAGTGCGCAGTCGATGCCTCGTGCAAGGCTCGTCTTGCCTTGCCCGTTCGAGCCTCGAATGACGGTGATCCCAGGTATGGGGGAGAGAGTCAGAGCAGGCGGATCGAGCGAGGCGATTCCGCCGATTCCTTCGACTCGAACCTCCACGATCCGCCAAGACCGTTCGTGGAGAAGAGCACCCGCAGCGTCGCCTTCTGTAGCCGCCGCCGCGACGCAGTCCTCGACCGCCTTGAGGAGCCGCCTGCGACCCTCCTGCTTGTCTGACTCGTTCCCGGTCGCTATCTCCTTGCTGACCAGATGGTGGAGTTCCGACAGCGTGACTTCACTCAGTACCTCCACAGAGGTGCCCCCCAGTACCTGCACGATTACTCAACGTAGTGCAGGTGGGATCCGACGCTCTACTGGGTGACGTGGGCGTGTCGTATGGACTTCGCGTCAGGGAAGGACGTGGCCGAGTGTCTCGCCGATGACAGCTGTGAGCGAGCGCGTCCGCTTGTACGCCGGAAGTAGCTCGCTCGGGGGCTGATCCGGCAGGTGGAGGCGACCGTCGGTGTCGAGGACGGCGACTGGGTCCGCGTCTCGCAGCAGCGTCCAGAAGCGATATCCGGGGCGACCGAAGAGATCGTCAGGCCGCTTGTCGCGGAGCGCCTCGACGACGGTCGGGAACCGCAAGAGCTCGGGTCGGTGGGTTTCCGTCGCGTCCATTCCGGACGAGTCGAGCTGCCCGTTGCGGGCGTCCCACTCGTGGCGATCGTCGACGAGTGAGGCGAGCACTCGGGCGATGACCCGGAAGGTCAAGGCGCGCGGGCCAGTTGACGGAGCCTTCGCCGGCGGGTTGAGCCCTGCAGCTCGTTCTAGCGAGTGCACGACATCGTGACCGCCCGATGCCGCGATTGCCTCCGTCCACGGGATCGGCTTGAAGTCGTCGGCGACGTGCACATGCGCACGGCCAGTTCGGTTCAGGTCGATAAGGGTGGTCGTCGCTGACGGCATCCGGCGGATGAGGCTGAGGCAGTCGTACTGGCCGCCGCCCGGATGCGTCTCGATGAGCAGGAGAGCCGGGTTCCGCCGGACGATCTCGCTCGCGATCCACCACGACTGCGCGATGACGAATCTGCGCGCCGGCTCGCTCATCCGAGGAACTGCCCGAGTGTGTCGCCGAGCGTCCTCGTCAGCGAGCCTGTGCGTCGATAGCGCTTGTAGACGTCGGTCGAGGTCTCGTCGGCGTAGTAGAGGCGCGCATCGGTGTCGAGCACCGCGACGAGACGGTGGTCGTGCTCCAGCATCCAGAAGCGGTAGCCGGGCTGGCCGTCGACGTCGTCGGTGCGCACGTCGTCCAGTGCCGCGGCGACGTCCGGAAAGTGCCTCAGCTCAGGCCAACAGCCGGACCCCAGCTGGAAGGTCTGGAGGTAGCCGCTCCTGACCTGGAGAGGGCGCCGGTCGTTGAGCGTCGTGGAGAGCAGACGGGCAATGAGCCGGTAGGCGACTGCCTTCCGACCGGACCGCGGATTTCCAGCCGGGGAGGCGAGGCCTGCGGTCGCCTCGAGCCGCGTGAGCGGCTCGAAAGGATCACCCGCCTCGAAGACCTCGCGCCACGTCATCGACGGGAGCTCCGGCTCGGACGATCGGCCGAGCGAGCCGTTGCGGTCGATCTCCAGCACGGCTCCGCGCGAGGACGGCGCCACGACGCTGTCGATGAGTGCCAGGTTGTCCTGCGCCGTGAAATCGGGCTTCGTCTCGATGATCGCTAGCCTTGGGTGACGCCGAACAAGCTGGCTCGCGATCCACCAGGACTGCGCCACGACGAACCGACTCGCGGGCCACCCGGCAGACACTTCGACTCAGCCCTTCGCCGACATCGCGGATGCCGACGGCCAGATTCTGCTCGCCCGCTGTGCCAGGTCGATGCCGCGGGCACGAATGCTTGCCTCATCCCAGTCCTGGCCGCCGTACTCGGTCAGGAGCTGCTTGTTGAGGTGGAGGATCGAGTGCTGGTCGAGCGTGACGCGCTTCTTCTCCCACGGTCCGTTGGACTGGCTGGTGTTGAGCTTCCCGGTGATCAGGGTGAGGTTGCCGATGCTGTGCAGCAAGCGGCTGCGCTGGGACGTCGCCTCCTGCGCGTCGTCGCCCGCCGGGGGCGCCCAATGCGTCGTCCACGCCCGAGGGAGGATGTGCTCGATCGTCAGCTTCTTCGGGACCTCGGTGGACTCCGTGTACGGCGTCCGAAGCGACTCCTCGATCGCCTCCAGAACCATCCGCAGTCGGCCGAGGGTGAGTAGCCGGTACAACGGCAGCTCAGTGAATGCCGTCTGCAGCTGGCGGTCGTCGGGCCATTGGCGAGCGTCAGCCTCCTGGCTCGCCAAGTAGGCGACGATCGCGTCGTTCTCCAGTGTCGGATCGTCCTTCAGACGCCCGACAAGGTCGATGAAGACGCGGTTGTAGTCCTTCGTGGTGAGGCGGCAGACCATGCGGCGCACGAGGAAGCTCTCGATCGCCGTCCACGCGCGCACACGTGTCTCAGGCGTGATCCCCGGCTGGGAGTACAGCCAGAGCAGCACCGGCGTGGCTACGCCAGCGTCGATGACCTTCCAGCGGTAGAGGAAGCGCTCCAAGTCCTTGTCGGCGGCCGGGCTCTCCAGCATCCGGTAGCTCGTCCCGACGTTGACGACGTCGGCGACGACACCCGCGACCTCCTGCTCGCCGTCCTGGACGTACTTGCGGAAGCGATCGAACAAGTTCTGTGCCTGGACTTCGGAAGCGGTCCGCATGACGAGCCAGTGGCCGAGGAAGGTGTCCAGACGGGGGCGGTAGAGACGACCTTGGCGAACGTCCTCCCGCCACCAGTCGTCCTCCAGCCGAGCCCATTGCTCATCGTGCAGCGCGTCCGCGCTCTGCCCCGCAGCCGTCGCTCCCTGCAGGACGTAATTCTTGATCAGATCGGACTCGCGCAGAGGTGTGCCGCGAGCGTTCAGGGTCTCGAAAATGACAGTCGCATCGTCCGTCGTCGACAGGTCGATCACGACGAGCTGCAGGAGCGAGAACAGGGTTGTCTCAAGACCATGGACGAGGCGGGTGCGCTCATTCGGACTGTCGGCGGCAGCGATCCACTCCCGAATCTGGAGACGGAAGAAGGCGTGAGCCTGAGCCACTGCCGAGCCCACGAATGCCAGATCCTCGTCACCGTTGCGCATGGCCGCGCGGAACGCATCGCGGTCGAGCTGGGTGGGCCAGAGCTTGAACTCGTCGTCACCCTCGACGTCGCGGTTGATCACGATGCGGCGTAGCCGCTTCGACTCCTGGACGAATCCGTCCTCTTCAGTGACCTGCTGGGCTGCATCGGCGAGAAGCTGCATGGTGGTCAGACGCTGCTGACCGTCGATGACGTCGCGGGTCTCCAGCTCCGCGACCGCGTTGGGGCGCTGTTGCAGCACGACCGCACCCATGAAGTGTCGTTCGACCTGCTCTGCCGCTTTCGCGCCGTGATCGGCGATGTCGCCGCCCAGCTCGTCGAGGAACTCCAGGTAGCGCTCGGCGGTGTTCCGGACGTCGTCCCAAAGGGGCTCCCACTGATCCTCCTGGTTCCAGACATACGAGCGCTGGAACCTGGGGACGACGTAGCGGATGTCCTTGCTGAACAACTGCCTCAGGCTGAGAGTGTCCGCCTTCATCCTTGAACACTCCCGGTCTCATTGACGGTGGTGGCGGTGCTGCGCTCAATGGCGCGGCGGCTGAACTCCTCGTGCGCGACGGTCATCTCAGCTTCGCGATCGACACCAGTGAACGGCAACTCGTAGCGGCCGAGGTCGGCGCGGGAGCCGTGCTTCTCGTACTCCTTGACGACCTCCTTCGGCACCTGACGACCGTTCGCGTCGAACTGCAACACGCGCTCGTATTTGCGAAGCACACCGAACTGGGTCCGGTAAATCGCGCAGAGCTCCTCGGCGGTGATGTCGAGCATGACGGCTGCAAGAGCGTCGATCTCGACGAGAGCCTGCCGGCGCTCCTGGTCCCGCCGGAGCGGAGTTCGCATGCTCCACGACTCGTTCACGTCGCCCACCTCCGGCGTCGGCATTCCGGTGGCTGTCCAGCGGTCTAGCCGCCACACCTCGTCGAAGAGCTCTTGCCACAGAGGAGCGTAATCCTCAGTGAGGCAGTTGAGGCGAAGTGCACGGATGACAAGATCCGGAATGAGTGCATGTTTGCGTGGGTGCGGAAACTGTGAGAATGTTGCTTCACTGATTCCAGATCCTGCCGCCAGTTTTACGAAGAAGTCGACCGGAAGTGACGCCCAGAATCCGGCCGCTATGGCAAGGTCTAGAGGTGAACTTGCGCTAAGTGAGTTAATTCCGTGTACGTGCGTTGGGCCGGGCGGAAGTAGTGCGGCATTGAGTGTTCTGACCATCTCAAGATCAGCCATTCCTCGCCACGCAAGTCGCCAGAAAGTGTTTGTAGTCGCGCCGTCCCATCGCTGGTAGCCGGCTATGAACTCGTGCCAATCCTTTCTTCGCTGATAATTTGTCCGCGGGTAGGCTTTTGACGACAGTAGCTCGAGGTCAATCTCGCTGTAGTCCTTATTGCTCTTCATTGATGGGTTTCCGTTCTGGAAGAACGGGTTTGCAGTCGCTATGTGTGGTCCCTGAAGGATCACGTCCGATGCTGAACCTGGGACAGCTGACTCTTTTGCAAAGAATCCCGCGTCGCGTTTCTGCTTCTCGTGCCAGCCTGAGGTGGCTCGGCTCTCTATCGAGCCGAAGCGCGGAGCGATTGCCAACTTGTCTAGGACGTTCTGGCTGGCGACGGTTATTGGACGTAGCATCCGGGCCTCTTCAGGCGCGGCCTCCTCGGCGTCGAGTAGCGCCCACGTGCGGAGCTGGTCAAGATTGACGGAGACGATCCGCGAACGGTGAGGTCTGACATCCCACTTGTCGTGGTCATCCTTGACGCCCGGATCAGGGCGAGAGCCATCGTCGGTGAAACTTCGATCAATTGTTTCCGGAATGTATAGGCTGGCCGCATTGAGGAACTGGGGATCTCGCGGAGATCCGTAGATCTGGACGCCGTAGGATCGGGTGTTGTTGATCTCGAAGAGTTTCCGCTCATTTCGGAACTGCCAATGCCGGCGCAGTCGGCGGTATGCCTGGCGGCGGATCTTGCCCGCCCTCTTCTCGGTGAAGTGTGATTCTGGGTGAATGAGGCCAATGATTCCGGTTTGCGCTGCGATTCGCCATGTCCTGTCCATGAAGCAGCGGTAAAGGTCTGGCTGTGTTCCGGAAAGCAGAGGTCGCTCGATAGAGTCTCCCAGGTGGCGCGATGTTCCCGCGACCGAGGTTCGTTCGCTAAGGTATGCGACCGCAGATTCGCTTAGTGCTTTCCGGCGCCGACTTTTATAGCAGTCATCGGAGGAGTCGTCGGTCAGGGCGAACCAAGCGTCTTCCTCTGCCAGGGTGAGGCTGTCGTCCCAATCTGGCCGGACCCAGGGAGGATTCCCCACCTGAAGATGGAATCCGCTGTTACCGGCGAATACTGGGGCAAAGTCAAGCTCCCAGTGCATGAAGCCTTCCCGGCTGGCTATAGTGGCGCTGGTTGTCAACCAGGGTTGCAGTTCGAGCATTTCAGAAATTGATTTCATTCCTGAGAATGATCGCTCGTTATGCTCCGCATCGTCTAATTCGGCCCAGGTGGCATCCTCGGCAAAGAGGCCTCGCCCCTTCTTGACCTCGGCCTTACTGGTGTGGCCGAGGAGACCTTCGAGGGTGTTAAGCCATTGTTCACGGGTCGGTGGTGTCTCGCCGTTCGTGACGGGCCAGAACCAGAGGGCAGCCCAGGCGTCCATGACGCGGCGGAGGCGACTGTAAGCGCTGTCTGGATCGGCAAGGGACTGCTCGATCTGCTCGCGTTGCACAGCGCCTGTGCCGACCGGCAGGTCGTCAGCGCCCCACACGTCGATGTCGCGGTGGACCTCTTGCTCGGCGATCTCGAGCCGGCGGCGGGCCAGGGCCCACAACGCCTCCACCCGGCGGCCGAGGTCCTGGAACTTCTGCACCTCGGCCTTGGTGAGCGTGCTGGTGATCTGCTTGCGCCACTCCTTGAGGGCCTTGGTCTCCTCGGGGCGGAGTTCCTTGGCTTCCTTGGTGTCCGCGACCGCGCCCCAGCCCGCCGCGGGGAGGAGGAAGTGGTGGATCTCGGTGGCGGCGATCGGCTCGGAGAGCGGGCGGGGAGTGGGGGGAGTCTTGAGCCAGCCCTTCTTCGCGACCTGAGCCGGGGTGTAGGTCTCGCGGCGTGCGCCGATCAGTGAGTTGCCGCGCCGGAGGTGGAGGCCGAACCAGGGGGCGCGAAGGCCGGGGTGCATGGCGTCGAGCCAGAGGGTGATCTCCGCGAGCTCGACGGCGGTCGCGTTGAGGTCGACGCCGTAGCAGTTGTGCAGTGCCAGGTACGCCTTGACCTTCTGCTTCTCCGCGGCGTACTGCTCGGGTGGGATGTCCTCGCCGAGCTCCCGTTGCCGGCGCGTCAGGTACTGGTCGGCGAGCTGGTTGATGGCCTCGACGAGGAAGGCCCCGGAGCCGAGGGCGGGCTCGCAGACCGTGAGCTTGAGGATGTCCGCGGCGAGCGTCGTCGTGTCGTTCTGGTCGAGGAGCTCGGCCAACGAATGCGTGACGACGCAGCGGGTGAGGACCTCGGGGGTGTAGTACGAGGCGCTGCGCTGGCGGTCGCGTCCGGAGAGTCGGAAGACGAAGTCCCCGGGTTCGTACTCGACCCGGTTGCGGTCGCCGGTGTCCGGGTCGTCTCGCATGACGAACCAGTTGTCGTCGAAACCCTCAGTGCTGGAGATGGGGACGACCCAGCTGCCCTTGGCCGGGTCGCCGTCCTTGGCGACCTCGACCATGTAGTCCCGAGCGATGGAGCCGGTGTAGGACATGAGGCCCTCGTACACCGCACCGAGCTGGTTGATGCCGAGCTGGGCGTAGGAGACGAAGCCGCGATCGCGGCCGCGCTGGTTCTTCGACAGCAGCAGGCGGCCGAGGACCTTCTGCAGGCAGGCGTTGCCGAGCCCGACCTCGTCGATCAGCATCGTCGCTTTCGGGCTGAAGAGGTCGGCGCGGAGGGCCTCGAACTTGAGCTCACCCTTGTCGTCGGGCTCCAACACGGGAGTGCCGTCCGGGCCGAGCGTCTCGGGCGGGTAGCCGTCGTTGACGAGGCGGAAGAGCACGCCGAGCGAGCGGTAGAAATGCGTGCCTGTCTGAGCGGCGGAGCTGGTGAGCTCGGTGAGGACCAGCTCGCGGAGCCGGTCGAGTCCGTAGCCCTCGGAGTATTCGGGGGTCTTGATCGGAAGCACGCCGAGCTCAGGACGTGCCTCGGCGTAGAGCAGGAACAGGATTCGGTAGAGGTAGCGGAGGCTCTGGCGGGTGAGGTCGGCGGCGAGACCGTCGACGTCGTCCGGGAGGCCGTTGTCGCGGCGCCGGTGGAGCACGTCGGAGGCGATGAGCTCGATCGACTCGCGGACGCCGTCACGGAGGCCCTTGGACACGCCCTCGGCGTGCTTGACCGACTCCTCCAGCAGGGTGAGGAGCCGAGCCTTGTCCTCTCCGGTGTCAGGGACGAGGCCCTCCGCGCCGACGAGTGCTGCGATCGTCTCGAGTTCACCGATCGCCTTGGTGTCGCGGCGTTCGAGGGCGGTGGCGAGGTCGATCGCGAGGTAGCGGCCCTCCGGCCAGGTCCCGCGTTCGGCGAGCAGGAGCCAGCCCCCCGCGGTGACCAGGATGAGGGCAGGCTTCTCTTCGGTGTGGAACAGGCCGGACAGGACCTCGGAGGTTGCGCTGACCTCGACGCCGTCGACGGTGGCCGGGGTGAGCAGATGACCGGCGCCGTTCGCGTTGAGCAGGTCCTCGATGTCAGCAGCGTCTCGGGCTTGGAGGACGACCAGGGGAGTCCCGTCGGGTGACTGCGGAACGGCGGCCCGCACGGTCAGCTCCGTGTCGGTGCGGGAGCCGATCCAGGTGGTCTCCTCGGCCGGGAGCAGCAGCGCCGCGCGGATGGCCTGGTGGAGCGCGTTGAGTTGAGCGTCCAGCTGCGTGCGCTCCGCCTGGATCTGCTTCTGGCTCTTCTGCGCGAGCTGGTCGTGGTGCTGCGACTCCGCCTCGCGGTAGCGGACCAGGTCCCGGCCGAAGTCGCCTGCGAGGGAGATCAGGCCGCTTCGCGGGGTGACCTTGGCGTGGTCCTCCCGCTCCTTCCATTCGGCGCGGCGGGCCCGGACGGTGGCCGGGAACTGCTCGGCGAGCCAGTGCTCGGAGACGAAGTCGTTCTCGACGACGATCGTGTCGAAGGCGCTCATCGCGGGTCTCCGTTCGGGACGAGCAGGAGCAGAACGCGCACCATCGGCTCCTTGCGGGCGCTGAGCGACTCGACGAGCTTCTGGGCCTGGGTGCCGTGATCAGCGATGCGCTGGCGGGCTCGCGCCGCCTGGCGGGGGTTGTCGAGCTTTTCGGCGAGGGCCTCGGAGTCCTTGCGCCACTGCGCGACCCCACGCGCGGCGGTCCGAAGAGGCTCGGTCACGATCGCGGCGCGCTGCAGCTTGAGCCACGCCATGTGGGAACGCATGCGTTCCACCGCGGCCGGGACGTGGCTCGCATACGCACTGAGATCCAGCGGAGTCTGCGGGTTCACTGCGTCGCTGCGGAAGCCCGCTGACCGCAGGATGGCCTCGGCGTCGTCGAGCACGATGGGATCACCACCGGGCGGGAACTGCATGCCGACGACGGAGCGCAGCACCACCTGCCCGCGTTGGTTGGTCAGCGTGCCGAGCACGATCGCGGTCGGCCTGTCGACCGCGGCGGTGGCCACCGGCACCTGGTTGCGGCCCAGCCGGGTCAGCGCCCGGTCCACCGCCCAGTCCAGGACGGGATGCAGCGGGGAGAGGAAGTGCGCCAGCGGCCACTGAGTCTCCTTGTCCCCCTTCTCGCCGACCCGCCCTTCGGTCGCCAGACGCAGGTGGTCCTCGCCCGCCTCGCGTGTGACGGCCAGGAGCAACTTCTCCTTGATCTTCCGCTGGGCGAGGTAGCTCTGCGGGAGCGCGCCGAGGCGGGCCAGGAGGTCCTTCGGCGGGACGAGCTCGACGAGTCCCTCGTCGGGATGCTCGGCCCAACCCACCCCGCCGTGGCCGCTGGGGTTGCCGTCGAAGGCCTCGTGGAGCGCCTCACGGAGGAAGTCGACCTCGTGATCGAACAGACCGTTGTGCTCGGCCTCAGGGGGCGGTGCTTCGGCGGTGGTCTCCCCGTGGGTGAGGAAAGAGATGTCGAAGTCATCGAACTCGTCGTCGCCCGCGAACTCGTCCTCCGCTGTGGGTTCGGGGATGACCTCGTCGAGCGGAGTGCCGTTCTGCAGGGCGCGGCGGATCGCGCTCTCCTCCAGATCGACGTCGTGGAGGTGGAGGAGCGAAGCGGCGTCGCCGAGGGCCTGGTGGGCGGCGTGCTCCTTCTCCAGAAGCCGGGTGATGACGCGGACGTCCCCACTGAATTTCTCGTCGGAGGTGGTGAGTGCCAGCGCGACGATCGTCGGCACTTCCTTCTGGCCGAAGCGGTCGATGCGTCCGTTGCGCTGCTCGATGCGGATGAGGCTCCACGGGATGTCGACGTGCACGAGGTTGTGGCAGCGCTTATGCAGGTTGACGCCCTCGCTCGCGACGTCCCCGGTGATGAGGACCCGCACCGGCGTCGTCGCGAGCTGGAAGGCCTCGACGACCTCCATCTGCTTCTTGTCCGGCAGCTTGCCATGCAGCACGGCGAAGGCCTCGTCCGGCAGTCCGAGGAGCCTCGGCAACCGGGCGCGCAGCCAGTCGAGCGTGGCCAGGCGCTCGCTGAACAGGACGACGCGCGTGTCGCTGCCCTGGCCGATCCCGATCGACGTGAGGTGCTCGACGAGCTTGTCGAGCTTGGCGGATCCACGCGCGTTGCTGGCGAGCTCGGCGAGGCGGGTGAGCGCTGCGGATTCGGCGTGGGCGTTCGGGTCGGTGGCGATGGCCTTCTGCCGCGCTTCGACCGTCTCGAGCAGCGCAGCAGGGGAGGAGAGGAACGCCTTTGCCAGGTTCCACGAGAACAGCTGCCGGCCGCCGCCCGTCATGGGGGATCCGCCCGGTCCGGGGTGCAGCCAGACGGTGGACAGCTCGGTGGCGACGGCGTCCTCGGCCGGATTCGCGGCCACGGCGAGGACCTGCGGCTCGGGGCGCTCGGCCCACAGATGCCCGACCTCGCGTGCGACGTCGGGCGAGTGCCGATGCCGCCTCACGAACAGGTGCTCGATGTCCTTCACGTCGTACTGCTCGCGGTCGACGATCGCCGTGGGGTCGAGCAGGTTGATGAGCTCGGCGAAGGAGTCCGGCTTGCCGTTATGTGGGGTTGCGGAGGCGAGGATCAGCGCGTCCGTCTTACCTGCCACCAAGCGAGCGAGTTCGCTGCGTTGGGCGGCGGCATTGGTGACGTTGTGAGACTCGTCGATCACGACGGCGTCCCAGTCGTGGTTCTCGAGGTGGGCTCGGTAGCGAGCTGACTTGAGGGTGTCGACGGACACGATCACCTTGGGGAAGTAGGTGAACGGGTTCCGGCTCGACGGGAGCTGCTGGCGGACGCGCTGGATGCCGTCGGAGTCCAGGCGGACGAGCGGCAGGCAGAAGCGGGTCCACAGCTCGTACTGCATCTGCTCGAGGACCTGCCGTGGGGTGATGACGAGGACCCGTTCGGCGCGGCCGCGGCGGGCGAGCTCGGCGAGGATCATGCCGATCTCCAGGGTCTTGCCCAACCCGACGGCGTCGGCGATCAGCAGCCGGGGACGCAGACGATTCGCGTCGAGCGCGGTAGCGACGGCCTTGCGCTGGTACTCCAGAGGGGTGAGCAGCATGTCCGCGCTAACGGTCAGGCCCGGTTCGTGCAGCGGGACCGGAGTCTTGCGAAGCACGGACTCGACCCAGAGGCGGCTGCGCCGGAAACGCGGGGAGTCGTCGAGCACGAGGGTGGCCTCGGCGGGATCGAGGGCGATGACGTCGTCGAGCGAATCGTAGAAGGTCGCGGTGACGCCGCGGACCAGCTCGGAGCTGCCCGTACAGCGGAGCTTCCAGCCCTCTCCTGCGCGTTCGCACGAGGAGACCACCCACTCCTCGTCCCGTACCAGAACCGTGCTGCCTGCCGCGAAGGCTGCCGCCACCAGTGAACCCCCTTGCCGGTCAGGATTTCTGACCGTAGTGCTTGCCCACGCTGGGTGAGTGGGCGGTCCCGTTCGTGTCGGGTGCCACCTTGATGCCCAAGGCGTGGAGTGCGTAGTACGTCGTGACGTCCTCGGCGTCCGGAAGGAACTCGCTCAAGTCGATGTCCGTGTCGCCGGGGAGGACCTCGGTGCCCGAGCCGAAGCTCTTCGGGAGGTTCTTGTGGCTCCTGCTGATCATCTTGCTGTGCCGGCGGAGGATCTCCCGCTCGGCCGCGGTCGTCTCGGCGAAGGTCGCCCGGCGGACCGAGACGATCGCGGCGCCGCCGCGGGTGTGGGTGAGGATCCGCTTGCGGTCGCCGTGGCCGATCTTCAGCCTGCCGCCGTTGGCGACGAGGTAGAGCAGGTGCGGGTCGTCCTTGCGGGCGCGGTGAGTTCTCGAGCCCGGCTCCGGGTCGCAGTTCTGGCATTCGCGAACGTTGAGGTTCTGGACAGTGCCGCACTTGTCGTGGGCACCCCAGAAGCCGTGAGATTCGCTGCCCCAGCGCTGGTAGGGGAGTCCTTTGACGTCACCGGCAATGACCGTCCAGCCGGGGTGAGCGCGAAACTCGAGCTCTTCTTCGTAGGCGGCGGCGGAGAGGTACTCATGTACGTCGGCGTCGTCGAGCATGTCGGCATCGACCCACCGTTTCGCGTCGGGCACGTACTCGGGGAAATCTGCCTCGAACGCTGTCGCGAGCCCACCGAGATCCAGATCGGCGAGATTCGTGCGGTCGTCGAGGCAGGCATGGCAGCGTGTGGACCAGCCTCTTCTGCAGGTCCGGGTGAGCCCACACTCGAAGCACTGCCAGATCTGGACGGTGCGGAACTCCTCGACGATCACCATCTGTGTGGCGATATTCTCAGCACACTCGTCGCAATGGTTCATCCAGGCGACTGCTCGGACTCCACCCCTTTTTTTGACGGAGACCCCGAGTGAGATACCGCAATTTGCGCAGACCTTCTCATTCATATCGACTCAGTGACGTGTGATGAGCAATGTGCTCGTCTTCGACCGGACTGTCATCCATCAAACAGTAGCACTTTAGGGCCCGCGCATCCGCTCGCTCGATGGCATGAACTTTTGTTTCTTGGCGAACGTTCGGCGATCTCAGGCTCAAACTTGAAGGCCACGCTTGCACTTGCCGGGTGATCGAGCTATCGCAGAGAAGCTCGGGCGACCTCTGGCACCTCGGCCCAGCGGTGTTGGCGAGGGTGCTAATTACGGCAGAGGAGGTCATTGGATCGGAGCGAGAAGCCTCGATCTAGCGTCGTGTGGTCCACCCCGATACTTGTGTGCGACGCTCATCGCTTCGTATCCCGCTATGCGACCGCACCCCTGATGATTGTCAAGTGCACTGGGCTGCCAAACAAACAGCGTGGTTCTTGGCATATGTCCCGCGCGAACAGGACCCAGGATCCGCCGGGTCCAGTTCCGCTCATGGCCGCGCGGCCAAGAGCCCTTATGGAACGCCTGCGGCGTGGCCTGTCGGCCCGGTGGCTTAGCGCAGCCGGTCTCCCGGTCAAGGGCGCTGCGCGTCGCTGCGCGACCGGACTTCGTCCGGCCCTTGACCGCGAGCCTCGCCGGCCGCGCTGGGTCGCCCGAAGGGGCGGCGGGGGAACAGCTCCCCGCCACCCCTTCGGGGTTCCCGGGCCGACAGGCCCCTTCTGATCTGGAGGCCGACATGGGCAAGGCGCAGCAGACCATCACCACCACCGACAAGACCATCGCCGAGGAGAACGCCGGACGCGGACTGTCCTCGGTGTGCACGCTGGCGGTGCGGGTCGCAGGGTTCGTCCCGACCCGGGTCGACATGCGCTTCGCCGGAACCCCGCAGCAGCAGCTCGGAATCACCCTGGGCACCGTCCTGGTCTACGTGAACATGCACCGCACCGCGGCGACGATCGCCGACAAGTGGGCCGCCGCCGCTCCGCTGGCCCGGGGTCTGTCCCATGCCCTGCCCCAGAGCCGCCGTGATGCGACGGTGGCGGCGGGGCCGTGGCTGCTCTCGGCGATGGTGCGCTTCGCGGGGACCCCGGCGGTGACGGCGTCGATGCTGACCCCGGCGCCGGGTCGGGATGTGCCGCCGTTGCTGCGGATGCAGGTCGGCCCGGTGACCTGGGAGCTGGCCGACGCGGTCGCCTACACCTCGATGTTGAACGCGTGGCGGATCGCCGAGGACCTGCTGGCCTGTGGACAGACCTCGACCGAGTAGGTCTGTGCGGCCACGGTTGTGGATGGTCGGGCCCGGCTGCTGGTGCAGCCGGGCCCCTCTGCGTCACCCTCGGGTCCATGGAGCGTTGGCGCGTGGGAGTGCTGCGGTCGGGTGCGGAGATCGTGGCCTGGACCGACCAGGGAGAAGGCCAGGATTGGGACTCCGCTCGGGACGCCGCGGTTGCCGCGCTGCACGCGCGGGTCCTGGCCGAGGGGCGCGGAGAGTTCCGGGTCCAGGTCGCGGAGAACGAGGCGTATGTGTTCCCCGGAGAAACCCTAGATGGTGAGCTCGAGCTGACCGGGATCCGCGACGTGCTGCCCCAGCGCTACAGCCGCTGAGACAGGGGAGCGGACGCCAACGGCGGCTCACCCGGCCCGGCGATCAGGACGATGGCCCGGTCCCGGAGCCCGCCCGCGCACCAGACGGTGCGGCAAGGGCGACGGCACGGCGCAGACGTTGCCGGCCCGTGGCTCCCGTCGTGAGCGGGCCCGGCCGTTCGTAGACCTGGCCGGCGGCGCCGAGGTCGTGCTGCTCGCGGCGCCGATGGAGCGCGGCCCGGCCACGGTCGAGCAGGTCCCGGGGCACCCCATAGCCCCCACTGAACCCGAGGCGGTTCAGACCGATGGGAGGCTGCAGTGACGGTGCGCTGGATTAGGTCGCCGTATCAGGTGGCCGAGACGATGCGCCCCGCGATGGTCCCGGCGGCGGCTGTGGAGTCCGCGGTCACGGACAGCTGGATGCTCGCGGACTGGCCGGGGTTGATGGTCACGGCGGAGCTGAAGGGCTGGGTGATGGACCAGCCGGTGGGGGTCTTCTCCGACACCCAGCGCGAGGAGGTGAGTGCTACCTGGCCGGTGTTCTCGAGCCGGATGGTGACGGTGCAGTTGCCGGGAAGAACCTCGGCGGTTTTGCCCTCGACGAGTGTGCGTGACACCAGCGGGTTGATGGTCACGCTGGAGCCGTCGGCGGTGATGTTGGAGCAGTCCGCGGAGGACTTGGTGCCGATGGCACTCGCGACTCGGGCCGAGGCAGTGGAGTCGATGAAGCCGGTCGTGCCACTGATGACAGTGGTGAGGACGACGATCGCGAAGGCGATCCCGCCGGCGAGCAGGAGGCCGAGGGGGATACCCACAAGAACGGCGGTGCGACGGCTGATCTTCTTCACGGTTCCTTCTCCTGCGGTTCGCGTCACCACGGCGGTGACGCGTGAGAAGACGATCGAGGCCTGTCGTGCGTTAACGTCGATCATCACTACTGATGACCGACGGTGCGAGCACTCATGGGGTCGGATGTGCATCAAGCGTGGTGCGAACTAGCGTCGAACCGCTGAGATTCCTGCACCTCCTGCACTGGCGAACGTTGCTGTTGTTGCAGGTCGGAGGCCCGTGTGGGAAGTCACGGCTGCCTTCCAAACTGGCTACGCGGGTTCGATTCCCGTCGCCCGCTCAGGTAGGTCTACCAGCGGAAACGGCGCCCACTCCCGGTCTTGGGAGGTGCGCCGTCGTCGTTGTCGTGCAACTGGCGTGCAGTTGGCCGTCGTCGTGCTCGTCGTACTGGACCAGGTCGTCGAGGCGTCGCGCGATGGCGCGGTCCCGCTCGCTGGTGGCGTGCTGGTAGATCAGGGCGGCCCGCATCGAGTCGTGGCCCCATCCGGTGCATCAGCTCGCGGGTGCTGGCTCCGGCCGTGGCCGCGAGGTGGTTGCCGGTGTGGCGGAGGTCGTGGAAGTGGAAGCCGCTCGGGAGGCCGGCCGCGACGACCGTGCGGGTCCAGGTGGTGAGCACCGGTAGAAGTCCACCTGCGGTGTCGATGACCGCCCCCGGGCGTCCTCCACCACTGGATCGGGGCGCGGCATCGCGTCCGGCGTGGGCGACCGGTCCGCGTTCGAGCGTCACGGCGCCGCGTACACGCCGGACAGCCGCTGCAGGAGCACGTCGCGGGGCCGTTCGTCCCGTCCGGTTCGGGGGTCGGTCCCGGCGGTGCGCCGAGTCGTGAGGCACCCGGGTCCACGGGCCGGACGGCACGTCGGGGCGGCCACGACGCGGTTCACCCGGGCGGAGTCCAGCGGGAATCCCCTGCGATCGACGATGCCGTCGTGAGACCTGCGCCCCGGACCGTGGAACGACGCCGCCCGATGCCCCGGACGGACCGCCTACGCGACGAGCAGTACCCAGGTCCGCCCCGGGTGCAGGGGCACCTCGCGACCGTCGGGCGCGGTCAGACGGGTGGGGTCGCCCACGGCGGGGCGGGACCACCGGGCGGGGAACGAACGGCCGTCACGCAGGACCTCGGCGTCGCCCGCACCGACGGTGAGCGCGATCGGGGAGGCCGAGCCGGCGCTGTCCCGGACCGAGGACTCGACGACCCCGACCCGTTGCACGACCACCGTGTCCGCCCGCACCGGCCGCCGGTCCGGACCGGCGACGGCGATCTCGCCGCCGGTCGCGATCGTCCAAGCGCGGTCGGGTGCGCTCCAGGTGACGGTGACGGCGGTGGAACCCACCCGGACGGTGCGCTCCGGGGCGGGGGCACCCCCGTCCGGCGCCGGCCCGAAGCGCAGGCCGACGTCCTGGACCGGCCCCGCCTCCGGCACCCGGCCGCGGAGGTCCGCCAGGTCCACGTAGACGTTCACCGGCGCCGGCCGCCGCTCGTCACGCCGGAACGCCGCCGGGAACCCGCGGGGCACGGCCGGGACCAGCGGCGCGGCGACGAGCTGGTCCAGGACCGGCGGTGCGGCGCCGGAGAAGACGAGGGCCGGACGGCCGTAGGCGCCGAGCACGCCGATGTCGGTCTCCCGGGCACTGCGCACCGGCCCCACCGAGCCCGGCAGCTGCGAGGCGAACACGGCGAGCAGCCGGGTGAGACCGCCCTCGACCGGCTCGACGTACACGACGTCGGCGAACTCGACGCCGTCCCACGGGCGCGCCCGCGCGGTGTTGTCGATCTTCACGGCGAAGACTCTCGCCCCGGGCTCGGAGGGCAGCCCGGTCAGCGGTGACAGGAGCGGCGCCGGCGGCGCCGGAGCGGTCGCCGGTGGCGGTACCGGCACGGACGGAGCGCATCCGACGGCACCCACCAGCACCAGTCCGACGAGGGCTCTCACCGCCGGGTTCCCACGCACCGGCGCACCGTACTCCGCCCCATCGCGCGTCCTCCGGCCAGCCGGCCGAGCGCAAGCCGGTGCCGGACCGGTCCCGGGGCCCGCCGGCCGACCGCGGCCGAGACGGCCCGGTCGCTCGCTCACGCCGATGTCGAGCCCTGCTCGACGACGAGCCGGGTCCGGTCCGTCGAGTTCGACCCGGCCGAGCGGAGGTCGCAGGTCGCGAGGCGGCCCCGGACCATCCGCTCGGGCGCGGGACGGTGCTCAGAACGGGTACTGCGGCAGGTCACCGCGGACCGTGACCCACTGGGTCTCGGTGAACGCCTCGATGTTGGCCTCGGCGCCACCGTGGCGCGATCCGTTGCCCGAGTCCCCGACCCCGCCGAAGGGGGCGACCGCCTCGTCGTTGACCGTCTGGTCGTTGATGTGGACCAGTCCGGACGGGATCCGGTCGGCCAGCGCGAGGCCCTTCATCACGTCCCGGGTCAGGATCCCCAGCGAGAGGCCGTACCCGGTCCCCGCCGCCAGCCGGACCGCCTCGTCGAGGTCGTCGAAGGGGACGACGGGCGCGACCGGCCCGAAGATCTCGTCCGCGTAGGCGGGTGCGGTCAGGGGCACGTCGCCGAGCACGGTGGGGCGGTAGAACAGGTCCTCGTAGCTGCCGCCCGCGAGCACCCGTGCCCCGGCCGACACACTTCCGGTGACGATCTCGTGCACCCGGTCGCGCTGGCCCGCGTCGATCAGCGGGCCGATGGCGACCGCGTCCGAGGCGGGGTCGCCGACGGGAAGCTTCTCGGCCCGTTCGGCCAGCAGCGCCGCGTAGTCCGCCGCGATGCCGGACGCCACCAGATGACGGCTGGACGCCATGCAGATCTGGCCGGCGTGGTTGAACGAGCCGAACGCCCCGACCGAGGTGGCCCGGTCCAGGTCGACGTCGTCGAGCACGACCAGGGCGGAGTTGCCGCCGAGCTCGAGGTGCACCCGCTTGAGCCGGTCCGCCGCGGCCCTGGCGATGGCCTGCCCGGCCCGGGTCGAGCCGGTGAAGGCGATGACCGGGACCTCCGGGTCGTCGACCAGCGCCGCACCGACGTCCGCTCCGCCCGGCAGCACGTGCAGCAGCCCGGGGGGCAGCCCCGCCTCCTCGAACACCCGCGCGAACACGACGCCGCCGCTGACGGCGGTGCGGGGGTCCGGTTTGAGGACCACCGCGTTGCCCAGGGCGAGCGCCGGCGCGATGGCCCGGATCGCCAGGATGATGGGGGCGTTGAACGGCGCGATGACGCCGACGACCCCGACCGGGCGCCGCCGCTCCATCGACAGCCGCGGCTGGGTCGACCGCAGCAGCCTGCCGTAGGGGTGGGCGGCCAGTGCGGCCGCCTCGCGGCACTCCTCGGCGGCGACGGCCCGCGTCTGGAAGCCGGCGAACGGTCGGATCGCCCCGGACTCGCGGATGAGCCAGTCGTGGATCTCGTCCTCGTGCTCCACGAACAGGTCCGCCGCGCGCCGGAGCACCGCGGCGCGGGCGTCGTACGGCTGCGCGGCCCACTCCCGCTGGGCGGCGACGGCCGTGGCCGCCGCCGTGCGGACGTCCGCGGCGGACGCCGCGCCCACCTCGGCCAGGGTCGCGCCGGTGGCCGGCTCGACGGACGGGTAGGTCCCGGCCCCGCCCTCGGCCCACCCCCCGGAGTAGATCCGCCCCTGCCAGCGGGCGGCGTCCAAGAAGCTCATGCTGTCACCTCGTCGTGGTAGTCCGGTGGAACCGGGGTCGGGGCGGATCACGGTGCGACGGCGACGTCGAGCACCAGGGGTGTCGTGCGCCGCTCCAGCGTCGGTACGACCTTGTCCAGCACCGTGGTCAGGTCGCCGTGGTCGACCACCCTGTGGGACTCGCAGCCCAGGGAGGTCCCCAGCCCGCTGATGCTGATCTCCTCGAACGCGGGCCAGGGGGCCGCGCCCGGTGTGCCGGTGGCCGAACCGCGGCCCCCGGCGAGCCGGTCCATGATCGCGTAGCGACCGTTGGACAGCACGATCACGAGCACTCCGACGCCGTAGTGGGCCGCGCTCCACAGCGCCTGGATCCCGTAGAGGGAGGAGCCGTCCCCGATCACCGCCACGACGGGTCGCTGCGGGGAACCCAGCCGCACCCCCACGGCGGCGGGCAGTCCGAAACCCAGTCCGCCCATGGCGGCGCTGAGGAACCCCAGCGGAGCCCGGGCGGGCACGAGCTCGTGCAGCAACGCCCGGCTCGACGGGGTCTCCTCGACCACGACGGTCTCGCGCGGCAGCCGTTCCGCGAGCGCGGCGAAGACGTGCTCGGGACGCAGCGGCTCGCCGGCGACGGGCGGCGCGACGACCCGGGTGCGGCGGACGTCCGCCGGTGCCGCGTCCCGGGCCGGGACCCGCCGGGCCAGCTCGGCGCACACGGCCGCGGGCGCCGCGACGACGGCCAGTTCGGCAGGGCTGCGCAGTGCCTCGTCCGGATCGTCGGTGATCACGACGATCCGGGTGCCGGGTTCGACGAGCGCCCCGTTCTCGAAGGGGTACTGGCGGAACGCCGCCGCGCCCACCACCAGCACCAGGTCGTGCCCGGCCAGCGACGAGCGCACACCGGCGCGCCCGGCCGGCAGGTGCCCGGCGAAGCGGGGGTGGTCCTGCGGGAAGCCCGCCCGCGCGCCGAACGGCTCCTGCCAGACCGGCATCGCGAGCCGGTCGGCGAGCGCCACCAGCGCCGCCCAGGTCTGCTCGTCGTCGGCGCCCGCCCCGGCCACCAGCGCCGGGGAACGCGACCCGGTGAGCAGCTCGGCGACCGCGTCGCACGCTGCGGGATCGGCAGCGGCCGTGCGGAGCGACCGCACCGGGGCGGCCTCGGCGGCGCCGTCGTGCTCGGCGTCCCAGTCGTCCATCGGCACGATCACCACGGCGGGGCCGCGGTGCAGGTTCGCCTCGTGCCAGGCCCGCGCCACGGCTCCGGGCACGTCCTGGGCCCGGACGGGCTCGCACACCCAGACCGCGTGGGGACGGACGAGCTCGTCGAGGCGCTGCCCGGCCAGGAAGGGCTCGAACGCGAGGTGGCGGCGGTCCTGCTGCCCGACCACGACCACCAGCGGTGCCCGGTCGACCTGTGCGGTCGCCAGCGCGCCGACCGCGTTGCCCAGGCCCGCCGTGGTGTGCAGGATCGCCACCGCCGGCCGCTGCCGCGCGAGCGCCCACCCGGTCGCCATCCCCACCACCGAGCCCTCGTGCAGGGCCAGCACGAACTCCAGATCGTCGGGCAGGTCGGTGAGCAGGGAGATCTCGGTCGAGCCGGGGTTCGCGAACAGCGTCGTCGCCCCCTGGCGGCGCAGCACGGCCAGCGTGGCGTCGCGGACGGTCGTCATCGCGCACCCGTCCCGGTGCCGGCCGCGACCGCGACGTCGGCGGCGGGCTCGCCGATGCTCGCCGCGGCGGCGCGGACGCGCTCGGAGGCGTGCCGCAGGGCGGACCGTTCCTCGTCGGCGAGATCCCACTCGAGGACCTCCTCGACCCCGCCCGGGCCGAGCCGCACCGGCACCCCGATCCCGACGCCGTCGATGCCGTACTGGCCGGTGAGCACGACCGAGGCGGGCCACGGCTCGCCGGATCCGGTGGCGACGGCCTCGACGAGAGCGGCGGCGCCCGCACCGGAGCTCCACGTGGAGGTGCGCCCGGAGTCGAGCGCCACGTGCCGGGAGTACCAGGTGGTCATGTACTCGTCCGCGACGGCGCGCTGCGCATCGGTCAGGACCACCGGCTCGCCGCGCAGCCGCACCCGGCTGTAGAGCGGGACCTGGGCCTCGCCGTGCTCGCCGAGCACCCACGTCTCCACGTCCTGGGGCCGGGCGTCGAGCGCCCGGGCCACCCCCGTCCGCATGCGGAGTCCGTCGTTCACGGTGTAGCCGATGATCCGCCGCGGATCGAGGCCCGTCCGCTGCTGCAGGCGCGTGAGGAGCGCGTCGACCGGGTTGGTCAGCACCATCAGGATCCCGCCCCAGCCCGCTGCGACGAGCGGGTCGACGATGCCGTCGAGGAGCGCGGCGTTCTCGGCGAGGAAGACCGACCGCGAGGCGTTGAGCCGCAGCGGGACGGCGGCGCTCAGCACCACCACGTCGGCGTCGAGCGCGTCGTGCGGCTCGCCCCCGCGGACCGACCGTGCCCCGCCGAACGCGAGCACGTCCTGCAGGTCCATGACGTGGCTGGTGATCATGTTGGGCCGGGAGTCGACGAGGACGACGTCGTAGGGGGTGTCGGTGCGGAGGAGGTTGTAGGCGAGCGACGACCCGATGCCGCCTGCGCCGCCGACGATGACGACCTTCACGAGGTGGGCTCCGTTTCCTGGGTGGTGGGGCGGTCCGCCCGCCGGGGGAAGGCCGCTGCGCGGACCTCGTCGTAGGGGCGGCCCGCGACGCCGGGCCGGGACCGTCCGACGGCGCTGCCGACCACGGCCAGCAGGAACGCCGCGGGGACCGAGACCAGCGCGGGGATGGACAGGGGGAAGATCGCGTTCTCGGCGCCGAGGACGTCCGGGCCCAGTGCCACGAGCACCAGCGAGATGAGCAGGCCGCCGATGATGGCCACCTCGGCTCCCAGCCGGTTGAACCCGCGCCAGTAGATGCTCAGCACGAGGACCGGCGTGAGCGTGCTGGCCGCGATCGCGAACGCGACGTTGGCGAGGAACGCGATGTTCAGGTTCCGGGCACCGAACGCGAGCAGGATCGCGACCACGGCGAGCACGACGCCGGCGATGCGGCCCATGAGCAGCTGCTGCTTCGCGCCGACCTCGCCCCGCTTGACCACGTTGGTGTACAGGTCGTGCGCCGCGGCCCCGGACGCCGCGATGGCGATGCCGCTGAGCACCGCGAGGATCGTCGCGATGACGACGCCCGCCAGCACGGCGAACAGCAGGTTGCCGCCCAGCAGCTCGGCCAGCCGCGCGACGGCGAGGTTCCCGCCGGGGCTGTCGGCGACGATCTGCTCCCGTCCGACGATGTCGAGCGCGGCGTAGCCGAAGACCGGCAGCAGCAGGAAGAACACCGAGAAGATGATCATTCCGTAGAAGGCCGACGTCCGCGCCGCCCGCCCGTCGCGGGTGGTGAGGAAGCGCAGCATCACGTGCGGCAGCCCCATGATGCCCAGGCACAGGCCGATCATCAGGGACACGTTGTTCAGGGACTTCGTCAGCGGCAGCGGGTGCGCGCTCACCACGTCGTCCCCGAACCGCTCGGCGGCGACCTGGAGCGGCCCCAACGGGTTCCAGTCGTAGTGGGCGACGACGAACAGCAGCAGGAGGAAGACGGTGGCGAGCAGCAGGACGGTCTTGAAGATCTGGATGTAGGTCGCGGCGACCATCCCACCCATCACCATGTACACCGTCATGAGCACGGCGAGCAGGACGACCGCCAGCTCGTAGGGCACTCCGAGCAGCAGCTGGGCCAGCACACCGGCGCCGACGAACTGGATCGTCATGTAGATGACGCTGGTGACGAGCGTCGTCGACGCGATCGCTCCGCGCAGCAGCCGGCCCTCGAACCGGAAGGCGACCACGTCGGCGAGGGTGAACCGGCCGAGGTTGCGCAACGGGACCGCCACCACGAGCAGCACCAGCAGGAACGCGGTCGGGATGCCGATCGCGAGGTAGAAGCCGGCGAAGCCGGTCAGGGCGACCGCACCGGTGATGCCCAGCAGGGCCGCCGACGAGATCTGCTCGCCGGCCAGTGCCAGCCCGTTACCCAGGCCCGACACACGACGACCGGCGACGTAGTGGTCGCCCGCGTCCGCCGTGCGGCGCGCCGCGAGGAACGCGAGGACCAGCGTCACGGCGATGATCGAGCCGGCGACGGCGATGGAGGTGATGTTCACGGGGCGATCTCCCCGGCGGTCTCCGCGCGGTTCTGCGCGCGGACGTACAGCCCGGCCGCGACCACGACGAGGACGAAGTCGAGGAAACCGATCACGTAGCCGATCCCGATCCCCCCGACGGTGCCGGCGAAGAGCGGCGTGAACAGCATGAGTACGACCAGCACCAGCAGCAGGGCGAAGGCGATGGCGCCCGTCGTCAGACTGCGGCGGATCTGTGCGGAGACGACGGTGTCGTCAGGACCGTGGTGACGCATCGGTGCGTTCCTCTCGACGGACGGACGTTGTCCTTCGGTGCGAGCGGGGACGCTAGGTCGACCGGACCCGGCAGAGAATGGCACTGTCTCTGTATGCGAGACACCGGGCTGCTGCAGACCCTCGACCGGGGGCTGACGATCCTGGAGGTCCTGGCCCAGGCGCGGTATCCGCTGACTCTCGCCGACCTGTCGGCGCGGCTGGGTGTCCACCGTTCCATCACCCACCGCCTGGTGCGGACGCTCCAGGCGCACCACCTCATCGCCCGTACGCCCACCGGGTACGTGCTCGGCACCGGCACCACCGCACTGGGACGGGCTGCGCTGCCCGTGGTGCAGCAGGTCGCGAAGGGCGAGGTCTACCACCTCGCGCGCCGCACCGACCTGACCGCGTTCCTGGTCGTGCGCGACGGGCCGGACGTGGTCACCCTCATCTCGGTGGACACCAGCAGCGCCCGGCTGAACGTCGTCTACAGCCCGGGCGCGCGCCACCCCCTGGAGGTCGGTTCACCGGGCCTGGCCGTGCTGGCCGGGGGAGAGGCGCGACCGGACGAACGGCCCGAGGTCACCCGCGGCCGCGCCGCGGGCTACGTCGTGACGTTCGGGGAGGTCATCGAGCACCAGGGCAGCGTCGCCGCCCCCATCCGCTCCGCGCCCGGCAGGGCCATCGGTGCGCTGGCCCTCACCTTCGGCCACGAGCGTCCGGGCAGCCGGCAGATCGATGCGCTGCTCGACAGTGCCGCCGTGGTCTCCGCCCGCCTCGTCCAGGCGCAGCTGCGCGGCGCCGTCGTCCCGGACCTGGACGCGTCCGGTGACCCGTCGGGAACGCCCTGACCCGGATCTCCGTCAACGCCGTCGCGCAGGACCGGCCCGCGGTCAGTAGAACCCGTCGCGGGTGGCGCCGAACCGGGCGCCCGAGGGCCGTCCGAGGCTCCGGCTCAGGCGTTCGGCCGTGGCCAGCACGTGCGGCAGGACGGTCTCGACCAGCCTCTCCGGTGAGCACCGGCCGACGCTGGTCGCGGACGCCAGCGCCGCGACGACCGTCCCCGTGTGGTCCCGCACCGGGACCGCCACGGCCATGAGGTCCGGGTCGAGCTCGCCGACGGCCAGCGCCCAGCCCCGGGTCTGCACCTCCCGCAGGATCCCGCGCAACGCCTTCGGGTCGGTGACGGTCCGCGGGGTACAGGCCGGGGGCCCCGCGGCGAGCACCCGGGCGATGGTCGGTTCCTCGGCCCAGGCCAGCAGGACCCGCCCCATCGCGGTCGCCGTGGCCGGGACCCGGGTCCCGGGGGAGACGTCGACCTGCATGATCCGGCGTACCGGCACCCGGGCGACGTAGACGGCGTCCGTGCCGTCCAGCACGGTCAGCGAGGCGGACTCGTCGGTCTGCTCGGCCAGTTGCGTCAGGTAGGGGCGGGCGGCGTCGACGATCGAGTGCGTCGCGGTGTACCGCTGTCCGACCGACAGCACGCGCGGCGTCAGCCGCCAGTGGCCGTGCGCCTGCTCGACGTAGCCGAGGTGCTCCAGGGTCAGCAGGATCCGGCGGACGGCGGGCCGCGACAGGCCGGTCGCCGCCGCCACGTCCGAGCTGGTCGGCCGGGGCCGGTCGGCGTCGAAGGCGAGCAGTACGGCGAAACCCCGCTCGATGCTCTGGATGCGGTCCCGGTCGCCGGCACCGTCGGCCACGTGGGTCATTGGGACGGGATTCCTCTCAATTGATCGCGACCCGGTCCGTGCGGGTGCCGCAGGGGCGTTGACCAGCGCGAACTCACCCGACACAGTGGTCGTGAACGCAA
Source organism: Pseudonocardia sp. DR1-2 (assembly GCF_023717215.1). Classification (NCBI taxonomy): domain Bacteria; kingdom Bacillati; phylum Actinomycetota; class Actinomycetes; order Pseudonocardiales; family Pseudonocardiaceae; genus Pseudonocardia; species Pseudonocardia sp. DR1-2. The sequence goes on from NZ_JAMQOF010000014.1 coordinate 38,371, forward strand.
AGCGGGCAGTACGTACGCAGAGCGTACAGGAAGGAGCGATCGATGGCGATCGACCCGCGAGAGCTGCGCCGGTGCCTCGGGCACTTCGCCACCGGCGTCACCGTCATCACCTGTCAGGGAGCCGACGGCACGCCGCACGGCGCGACGGTGAACGCGTTCACCGCGGTGTCGCTCGACCCGCCGCTGGTGCTGGTGTCGTTGGACCGGCGGTCCCGGCTGTGCGCGCTCGTCGAGCAGGAGCGGCGGCCGTTCACCGTGAACGTCCTCGCCTCGGGGCAGAAGGAGCTGGCGCTGCACTTCGCGGGCCGCCCCAACCAGGACGTCGGCTGGCTGCCCGACAGCGCGTGCGGCGCGCCCCGGCTCGCCGGCGCCCTGGCCCACATCTCCTGCACCCCCTGGCAGGCCTACGACGGCGGTGATCACGTTCTCTACCTGGGCGAGGTCCAGGAGTTCCTGATCCACGACGGAGCCCCGCTGCTGTTCCACACCGGCCGGTTCCACCACCTCGGCGACGACCACGAGCCCGTCCTCTGGGGCGACTCGGCCGACGGCCCGGCGGGCCAGAGCTGGATCACCGGCGCGGCGGTCCGCTGACCACGACCCCACGGCGCCGTGCGTCCGCACGGCCCGAACCGCACGCCCGAACGACGAAGGAGTCGACGATGACCCTGCAGCAGGACTCGGTCGCCACCCCCACCGGGGCGGACGGCCGCGTGACCCGCCCCATGACCGGCGACGAGTACGTCGAGAGCCTCCGCGACGACCGCGAGGTCTACCTCTACGGCGAGAAGGTCGCCGACGTGACCACGCACCCGGCGTTCCGCAACGCCGTGCGGATGACCGCGCGGCTCTACGACGCGCTGCACGACCCGACCCGGTCGGAGAAGCTGACCGTCCCCACCGACACCGGCAGCTCCGGCGTCACCCACCCGTTCTTCCGGACCCCGCACTCGGTCGAGGACCTCAGGAAGGACCGCGAGGCGATCGCCGAGTGGGCGCGGATGACCTACGGCTTCATGGGCCGGTCCCCCGACTACAAGGCCGCCTTCCTGGGCACCCTGGGCGCGAACTCCGAGTTCTACGACCCCTACGCCGCCAACGCCCGGCGCTGGTACGAGGAGTCGCAGGAGAAGGTTCTCTACTGGAACCACGCGATCATCAACCCGCCGGTCGACCGGCACCGCCCGCCGGACGAGGTCTCCGACGTGTTCATGCACGTCGAGGAGGAGAACGACAACGGCGTCGTCGTCTCCGGGGCCAAGGTCGTCGCCACCGGTTCGGCGATCACCCACTTCAACTTCCTCGCCCACTACGGCCTGCCGATCAAGAAGCGCGAGTACTCGCTGGTCTGCACCGTGCCGATGGGTGCGCCCGGGATGAAGCTGATCTGCCGGCCGTCCTACGCCCAGCAGGCCTCGATGATGGGCAGCCCGTTCGACTATCCGCTCTCCTCGCGGATGGACGAGAACGACACGATCTTCATCCTCGACAAGGTGCTCATCCCCTGGGAGAACGTGTTCATCTACGGCGACGCGGAGAAGGCGTCGACGTTCTTCCCCGGGTCCGGCTTCCTGCACCGCTTCACCTTCCACGGCGTCACCCGGCTCGCGGTCAAGCTCGACTTCATCGCCGGCCTGCTGATGAAGGGCCTGGAGGTCACCGGCTCCAAGGACTTCCGCGGCGTGCAGACCCGGGTCGGCGAGGTCATCGCCTGGCGCAACATGTTCTGGGCGCTGTCGGACGCCATGTGCGCCAACCCCGACGAGTGGGTGGGCGGGGCGAAGCTGCCCAAGCTCGACTACGGCCTGGCCTACCGCTGGTTCATGACCCTGGGCTACCCGCGGGTCAAGGAGATCATCATGCAGGACCTGGGCGCCTCGCTGATCTACCTGCCCAGCCACTCCGCGGACTTCCTCTCCCCGGAGGTCCGGCCCTACCTGGACAAGTACGTCCGCGGCTCGAACGGCTACGAGGCCGTCGACCGGGTCAAGCTCATGAAGCTGATCTGGGACTCGATCGGCTCGGAGTTCGGCGGGCGCCACGAGCTCTACGAGCGCAACTACTCCGGCAACCACGAGGGCGTGCGTGCCGAGCTCCTGTTCGCCGCCGAGGCGTCGGGCACCGCGTCGGCGATGAAGGGCTTCGCCGAGCAGTGCCTCGACGAGTACGACCTCAACGGCTGGACCGTGCCCGACCTGATCAACAACGACGACGTGCGGCTCTTCGGCCGCAACGGCCGCTGAACCCGGGGCGCGCCATGACCACCACCGACCACGACACCGTCCCCTCCGACACCGTCCCCTCCGGCGCCGGGCTCGCCGGCGCGAACGCCACCGAGTCCGCCCGCCTCGGCCTGTCCAGCAGGCGCACCGCGGCGGGCGGCGGCGCCGACGCCGACCGCGTCGCCGCCGTCGTGGGCGCCGCGCTGGAGGGGATCCGGGCGGCGATCCGCGACCACAAGGTGACCTACTCCGAGTTCGACGCGTTCAAGCGCTGGCTCATCGAGGTCTCCGACACCGGCGAGTGGCCGCTGTTCCTCGACGTCTACCTCGAGTTCGAGGTCGAGCGGGTGGCCGCCGAGTCCCAGCAGGGCTCGACCGGCACCATCCTCGGCCCGTTCTGGCTCGACGGCCAGGTCCGGCTGCAGTCCCCGGCGACCCTGCCGATGCGCGCGGACGAGCCCGGCACCCCGCTCGTCCTCGCCGGCCGTGTGACCGGCACCGACGGCACGCCGCTGCCCGGGGCGACGGTCGACATCTGGCACACCGACGACGAGGGCTGGTACTCCGGCTTCGCGGAGAAGCCCCCGGCCGGGAACCTGCGCGGCGTCGTCGCCTGCGACGAGCAGGGCCGGTTCGAGATCCACACCCGCAGGCCCGCCCCGTACACGATCCCGCTGGACGGCCCGACCGGGACGCTCACCACGACCGCGGGATGGAGCCCGTGGAGACCGGCCCACCTGCACCTGCTGGTCTCCGCCCCCGGGCACCGCACGGTCACCACCCAGCTGTTCTTCACCGGTGACCCGTACCTGGACTCCGACGTGGCCTCGGCGACCAAGCCGGAGCTGGTACTCGACCCGCAGCCCACCGGCGACGGCGACGAGGTCCGCTCGGACCACGACTTCGTCCTCGAACCCGAGTAGTCCGAACGGGTGGGGCGGGCCCCGGCACGGGGCCCGCCCCACCCGTCGGCGCAACCGTGACGTGGAGGTCCCGGTCATGACCGCCGCCCAGGCACCCGACCGCACCCCGAGCCGGCCCGTCGTCCCGCTGTGGTGGGGCGTCGACGCCGTGCCCGACTCCTTCGGCCCCTGCGTGGTGACCGTCGGTGTCTTCGACGGCGTCCACCGTGGCCACCGCCGCCTCATCGACCACGCCCGGGCCGTCGGGCGGGAGCGGGGGCTCCCGGTCGTGCTGCTCACCTTCGACCCGCATCCGGCCCGCGTGCTCGGGGTCGACCGCGACACCGCCGTCCTGACCACCGTGGACCACCGCGCCGAGCTCGCGGCCGCCGCCGGTGTCGACGCGGTCTGCGTCCTGCGCTTCACCGCCGGGCTGGCCGCGCGGACCCCGGACGAGTTCGCCCGCGACGTCCTGGCCCGCGGGCTGGGGGCCGCGGCGGTCGTCGTCGGCGCGAACTTCACCTTCGGCGCCCGCGCCGCCGGCGACGTCACCACGTTGGCGACCCTGGGGACGGGGTTCGGCTTCACCACCCACGTGGTGCCGCTGCTGCGCGTGGTCGACACCCCGTGCTCGTCCACCCACGCCCGGCGGTGCATCCGGTCGGGCCGGCTCGACGCCGCGGCGCGGGCCCTCGGCCGCCCGCACCGGGTCGACGGCGCCCGCTGCGGTGACGTCGTCCGTCCCGAGCCCGGGACGGCGCTCCCGCCGCCCGGCCGCTACCAGGGCCTCGTCGACGGCAGGGCGGCCGACGTCGAGGTGCTGCCCGACGGGCGGGTGCGGATCGTCGCGGCCGCGGGGGACCGGCCGTCACCGGACGGTCCGGTCTCGGTCGTCTTCGCCGGGGACGGCGGCGCGCCCCGATGACCACCGCGGAGCAGCGCCTCGCCCGGCTGGAGGCCATCGAGGAGATCCGGGCCCTCGACGCGCGCTACTGCCGGGCCCTCGACGACGGCGACTGGGACACCCTGGTCTCGCTGTTCACCGACGACGGCGAGTTCGTCGGCCTCCGCCACGCACGGGGCCCGGTCGGTCTGCGACGGTTCTTCGCCGGCCTGGCCCGGGAGGGGCTCACGTCGTTCTGGCACCACGTGTCCAACCTGGAGGTCGAGCTGGACGGCGACGCCGTCGACGGCGAGCCCGCGGCGGCGCGTGTCCACTCGCTGCTGTGGCAGCCCTGCGTCCGCGACGGGGTGCCGCACGTGGCCGCCGGTCGCTACGACGACCGCGTCGTGCGCCTCGACGGTGAGTGGCGCTACCGGCGCAAACGCGTCTCGTTCGACTACTTCGCCCCGCTCGCCGACGGCTGGGAGAAGGGCGTGTTCAGCGTCGAGGACGCCGCCGCGACCTTCCGGACGGGCGCGCCCGAACCGGAGGTCGAGTTCGTCCACGCCCCGATCGACCTCGCGCACCGGATCGACGGTCGCGAGGGTGCCCCCGTCCTCGTGCTCGGACCGTCGCTGGGCACCGACCTGCACCTGTTCGACGAGCAGGTCGACGCCCTGGCCGACGAGTTCCGCATCGTGCGCTACGACCTGCCCGGGCACGGTGCGAGCCCGGCACCCGCCGGGCCGTACACGATGGCCGGCCTCGCGCGCGACGTCGTCGCGCTGCTCGACCGGCTCGACATCGGCCGCGCCCACTACGCGGGGGTCTCGATCGGCGGCGCCATCGGCCAGCAGATCGTCCTCGACCACCCCGGCCGTCTCGAGACCCTCACGGTGATCGCCTCGGCCGCACGGTTCGCCGAACCCTCCAGCTGGCCGGCGCGTGCGCAGGAGGTCCGGGCGAAGGGGACGGCCGCGATGATCACGAGCCGGGCCGGGGTCTGGTTCACCCACGACTTCGTGCGCACCCGCAACGAGGAGGCCGTCCGCCTGCTGCGGATGCTCGGGGCGACCGACCCGGAGGGCTACGCCGGATGCTGCGAGGCGATCGGCGCCTTCGACGTCCGGCGACGGCTGCCGGAGATCACCGTCCCGACACTCGTGATCGCCGGTGGCGCCGACCCGGCCACACCGCCGGAGATGGCGAAGATCGTCGCCCACGGGGTGGCGGACGGGCGCTACGTCGTCATCGACGGGGCCGCGCACCTCACCAACGTGGAGGCGGCCGAGCGGGTCACCGGACTGGTGCGGAGCTTCGCCGCCGGCCCGCGCGGCGGCACCGCCCCGACACCGGGCGGAGGAGAGGATCGAGGAGGTCGGCGCGCGAGCCACTCCTGATCGTGGGCGGGGCCGGTCGCCGGAGCGGCCCGGCCGGGAGGGGACGGCGGTCCCTGCCCGCCACGCCGTCCCTCCCGCTGCTCAGCCCGCCCGCAGCGGTTCGTTGCGGTCGACGGTCCAGGCGACCATGGCGCTGTCGAGGTAGGCGCGGACCTCCACGATCCGGGCGTCGGGCCGGGCCGAGTCGAACCGGCAGACCCAGCAGTAGCCGTTGTCGAACGGCGCCCCGTCGAGGGTCACCGAGGTCGCGTGCAGCTCGGCGACGGTGATCTCCCCGGCGACGTGGAGGTGACGGACCTCGAGGCGGATCCCGTCCCGCATCAGCGGGCCGAGGCGGTCGAACGTGGCGGCGGTGAAGTCCTTCTTGGACGTGTAGTGGCCTGCGAGCGGGTGCGTGCCCTCGACCGTCCAGGACACGTCGTCGGCCACCCGGTCGAAGAAGCCTGCGGTGGTGGCGGGGTCGGCGAGGTGGGCGAAGAGCGCGGTGCGGTCATTGATCGTTGCGTCATGCATGGATTCAGTCTCGCGTCGCCGCCGCACCCGGACGATCTAAGTTGCACCACGTGGCAACTGCGCCGGTCGACACTGTGCTCGTTCGCTCCCTGGTGCTCCTGGAGACCCTGGCCGGGATGGAGCAGCCGGTGACCCTCCCGGCGCTCGCGGAGCGGTTGGACGCGCCGGTCAGCCGGATCTACCGGATGCTGCGGGCGTTGCAGCACGAGGGTTTCGTCGACCACGTGGGACGCCAGGGCTACCGGCTGGGCGCTCGGGCGCTCGGTCTCGGCGCCCTGCTCGGCCCGTGGCCCGAGCTGCGGGCGCTCGCCCGCCCGGTCCTGGTCAGGCTGGCGGGTCGGACCTCGCTGAGCGCCCGGCTGCACGTGCGCAGCGGGCACGACCGCGTGCTGCTGCTGGCCGCGGTCCCTCCGCACGACCAGGACCCGTCGTGGCGGACGCGGATCGGGGAGCGGTCGCCGCTGCCCCGCGGATGCAGCGGCCGGGCCATCCTCGCCCACCTGTCCGCGGCGGAGGTCGCCGTCGTCCTGCGCGCGCGGCCCGGTGGGGACGGGCGTGCCCTGCGGTCGGAGCTGCGCCGCATCCGCGGGGACGGGTTCGCCCTCTCCCACGCCGACAACCACGCCGGTCGGCGGGGGATCTCGGTGCCGTTGCGGTCCGGGTCCGCCGTGACGGGTGCGTTGTCGCTGTCCGGGGCCCAGGACGCCGTCGACGACGACGGTCTGCGCGCACTCGCGGGCACGGTGCTGGCCGCGGCCGAGGAGATCGCGGGCCCGCTGTCGGCGATGCTCGGTCCGGAGGGGGCCCGCCGTCGTCACGCACTGGACGTCGTCCCACCGGAACGGCCGGGCCCCTAGGCCGGGGTCCGGCGGTCAGGTCGCGGCGAGCCGGCCGGCCAGCTCGCGGCACACCTCGTCCAGGGTCGCCAGCCCGGCGGCCACCGCGGGCCGGTGCCGCGCACCGGCGCGGACCGCGGCGACCACCCGGCGGATCGGCACCGGCGGCGTGCCGATCCGGATCCGCCGGGTCTCGTGACGGGCCGGGACGTCGGCCAGGCGGGGGACCAGCGCGACGCCGAACCCGCGGGAGACGAGCGCGGCGCCGGTGTCCCACTCGTCGGCGTGGTGGGCGATGTCGGGCGCGAACCCCGCGCCGGCGCAGGCCATCGTCACGAGCTGGTGGTAGGCCCGTCCCGGATTGCTGCAGATCCACCGCTCCGCGGCCGTGTCGGCCAGCGCCACGTCCGCGCGCCCGACCAGCGGGTGGTCCGGGCCGACCAGCAGGTCCAGCGGCTCGTCGAACAGGGTCCGCTGATCGAACGCCGGGTCGGTCACCGGCGGGAGGCTCGACGTCGCGACGACCACCACGATGTCGGTGTCACCCGCGGCGAGCAGGTCGAACGCCCGCGCCGGCTCGCACTCCCGCAGCTGCAGCTCCCACCCGGGGTGGGCGGTGCGCAGCCGTCCCAGCACCTCCGGCACGACGGCCGCCGCCGCGGTGGAGAACCCGCAGAACCGCAGCGCCCCGCCGGTGTCGCCGTCGCGGTGGGCCGCGAGGTCGGCCTGCGCCCGTTCCCACTGCGCCCGCAGGGTCTCGCCGTGCGTCAGCAGGGTCCGCGCCGCGGCGGTCAGGCGCACGCGTCGTCCGTCGGGTTCGAGCAGCGTCACCCCGAGCTCGCGGGCCAGCGCCTGCATCTGGTGCGACGCCGCCGACGGCGTCATCCGGCACACCTCGGCCGCCGCGGTCACCGTCCCGTGCCGGGCGATCGCGGCCAGCACCCGCAGCCTCCGATCGATCATTCGCAGAACGTACAAGATTCCGGGTCCGATTCTGCGATGGACCTGAACGGTTCCCGGCGCCCACCCTGTCGTCGTCAGCACACCGCGCAACGGCAGGAGCACGACGGATGGGTGCGTACCGCGCGATCGTCATCGGCCTCGGGGGACTCGGCTCGGCCGCGCTGCACCGGCTCGCCACCGAGCTCGGCCCGGGGGTCCTGGGTCTGGAGCAGTTCGCGCTCGGCCACCACCGGGGCGCGTCCCAGGACCACTCCCGGATCATCCGGCTCGCCCAGCACCAGGACGCCTACGCCGCCCTGGCCGCACCCGCCTACCGGGCCTGGGCCGCCGTCGAGGAGGAGTCCGGCCAGCGACTCGTCACCCGCACCGGCGGGCTGGTGATCGAGGACCGGGTCGCCCGGGCGGGCACCGCGACCGGCACCCGGAACATCGAGGGATACACCGCGCTGTTCGACCGCCACGGCGTCGCGTACGAGCTGCTCGACGCCGACGCCCTCACCGGGCGCTGGCCCCAGTTCCGGACCTCCGGTGGCGAGCAGGCCCTGTACCAGGAGGACTCCGGCATCGTCGACGCCGCGCGGGCGAACGCGGTGCACGTCGCGCTGGCCCGAGCGCACGGCGCCGAGGTCCGCCCGCACACCCCGGTCCGGTCGATCCGGGCCGACGGCGGCGGGGTCGCGGTCGTCACCGACGGGGGCACCCTGCGCGCCGACCGCGTCGTGCTGGCCGCCGACGCCTGGACCAACCAGCTGCTCGCCGGGGTCGGGCTGCGGCTGCCGCTGACCGTGCTGCGCGAGCAGGTCACCTACTACGCGACCCCGCACCTGGCCGAGTTCTCGCCCGGCCGCTTCCCGGTGTTCATGTGGCACGGCGAGCACAACTTCTACGGCTTCCCGGTGTACGGCGAGGTCGCGACCAAGCTCGGCCAGCACATGGGCGGCGAGGAGACCACCGCCGACGGCCGCTCGTTCGACCCCGACCCGGTCCGCCGCGCGCGCTACGACGCCTTCCTCGCCCGGCACCTGCCGCGGTTCCGTGGTCCGGAGCTGTACTCGAGGACCTGTCTCTACACCGTCCCGCCGGACCAGGACTTCGTCCTCGACACCCTGCCCGGCACCCCGCAGGTCGTCGTCGCCATCGGGGCGGGGCACGCGTACAAGTTCGCCGCGCTGATCGGTGGGCTGCTCACCGACCTCGCTCTCGGCACGGAGCCGGCGCATCCGGTCGACGCCTTCTCCGTCACCCGGCCCGCGCTGACCGACCCCGCCTTCCCACGCAGCTTCCACACCTGAGCCCGTCCGCCCCGCGACGAGAGGAGACCCCCGTGAGCATCGACCTCCCGGTCACCCCGGGCCCGGCGCCCGCCCCCCACGACGCCCTGCCCGCCCGGCCGGTCGACCCCGCCACGTTCGGCGACGAGGCCACCTACCGGCACACCCGCCTCCCCGTGGACCAGGCGTCGACCCTGCTGCCCGACGCCTACACCTCGCCGGAGTTCTTCGCCCTCGAACGGGAGCGGGTGTTCGGGACCGGCTGGGTCGCGGTCGGCCTCACCGCCGACGTCGACCGGCACGGCGCCTGCGTCGTCGTCGAGGTCGCGGGGCGGTCGGTGATCGTCACCCGCAACCGGCACGGTGAGCTGCGCGCCTTCCACAACGTCTGCCGCCACCGCGCCACCCGGCTGCTCGACGCCGACGCCCGCGAGGTCGGCAGGCGCGGCCGCATCCGCTGTCCGTACCACAGCTGGACCTACGACACCGACGGCGCGTGCCTGGGCACCCCGCTGTTCGAGGGCTCCGACGTCCCGGCCGGGCAGGAGCCCGTGTTCGACACCTCGGTCGCCACCGGCTTCGACCGCGCCGACCAGGGGCTGCTCCCCGTCGCCGTCGACAGCTGGGGGTTCCTGCTGTTCGTCCACCTCGGCCGCGACCCGGGCCCGTTGCGCGAGCAGCTCGGTGACCTGCCCGCCCGGTTCGCCGACCACCGGCTGGAGGCCTGGTCGCCCCGCCGTCGCCGCCGCTACGACGTCGCGGCCAACTACAAGCTCGTCGGCGAGAACTTCATGGAGTACTACCACCTGCCGTGGGTGCATCCCGAGCTCAACCGGGTCTCCCGGTTCTCCGACCACTACCGCTGGCAGGGCCCCGGCATGTACACGGGCATGTGCACCACCCCGGTGTCGCGCAACACCGCGGCAGGCGGCTGGGACGGCCCGGCGCCGCTGAGCACGCTCGGCCCCGACGACGCGGACAGCGGCCGCTTCGTCTGGCTGTTCCCCAGCTGCGCGCTGGTGGTGCTGCCCAACCACGCCTTCGTGCTGCTCAACCGCCCGGTGGCCGCCGACCGGACGGAGGAGACCGCGGTGCTGCTCACCCATCCCGAGTTCGTCGACGACGAGGACGGCCGTGCGGGGCTCGACCAGCTCGAGGCGTTCTGGGACCTGGTCAACCGCCAGGACCTGGACATCGTCGAGCGGGTCCAGCAGGGCCTGGCGGACCCGGCCTTCCGCGGCGGCCGGATGTGTTTCCGCTTCGAGGAGCCCGTCCACCGCTTCCAGAACATGGTCGTCGACCGGATGGTCGGCCTCGACCGGGTCCCGGCCGGCGACGACGTCACCGCCGTGCGGATGTTCCCGGACCCGATGTGAACCGGGGCCGCGCCGGACTCAGGCCGAGGACCGCACGGGTGGGCCCGAGGGGGCTGCGCCCGTCGTTGTGGCGAGGCGGGCCTCCGCTGCGTCGAACACGGCCTTGCCCACGAGGCGCTGCCGCTCGCCGAACGGGGTCAGCAGACCGTGTGCGCCGGCCAGGGTGCCGTCGTCGCGGAGCCTGCCGAGGACGTCCTGCATCCCCCGGATAGAGGCCTGCAGGGCGGCGTTCGCGTACAGGACCACCGCGAAGCCCATCCGGTGCAGCTCCGCCCGGGGCAGCATCGGAGTCTTCCCACCCTCGACGATGTTCGCGACCTTGGGCACCTCCGGCCGGACCGCGCCGACCGCGACCAGCTCGTCCCGGTCGCGGACGCCCTCGACGAACAGGACGTCGGCGCCGGCGTCGGCGTAGGCCCCGGCGCGGTCGAGCGCCTCGCCCAGCCCGTGGGCGGCGCGGGCGTCGGTCCGGGCGACGATCAGCGTGTCCTGGTCGCGGCGGGCGTCGGCCGCCGCCGCGATCTTCTGCACCATCTCGGCGGCCGGGACGACCTGCTGGCCGTCGAAGTGGCCGCAGCGCTTGGGGCTGATCTGGTCCTCGATCTGGATCGCCGCCGCCCCGGCACGCTCCAGGGTGGTGATCGCCCGGCCGACGGTGACCGCGTTGCCGAACCCGGTGTCCGCGTCCACGACCAGTGGCAGGTCGGTCACCTCGGCGATCGCCGTGACGTGGGCGGTCAGTTCGGGCAGGGACAGGAAACCGAGGTCGGGCAGCCCGAGGTGGGTGTTGGTGATCCCGGCGCCCGTGACGAAGGCGGCGTCGAAGCCGAGGTCCTCCACGATCCGGGCGGCGAGCGCGTTCGCGACGCCCGGGAGCAGGACGCCCCCGCGGTGGGCGAGAAGCGAGCGCAGGCGGGCGGCTGCGGAGGGGGGCGTGCTCATGGCGGGTCTCCTTCGGCTCAGCCGCGTGACGTGAGGGCGTGCAGGTCGACCGACGCGCCGACCCCGGTGTCCTCCGCCAGCACGGACAGGATGTTCTGCAGGCTGTTGGCGATGTGCGTGGCGGTGGCGTCGGCCGCGGCGGTCTCGTCGCCGTCGGCGATCGCGGTGCAGATCGCCACGTGCTCGCCGACGGTCTGCAGCATCCGCTCGGGGCGCCGCCGGGCGAGCAACCGGAGGCGCTGCAGGTGTCCGCGGAGACCACGCAGTGCCTCGACGACGTAGGGGTTGCGCGCCGCGTCGGCCACGGCCTCGTCCAGGGCGAAGGTCAGCTCGGTGTAGCGCCGGTAGTCGTCGCCGGGGCCGGTGCCGCCGAGATCGGCCCGCTGCCCGGCGAACGCGGTCGCCAGCTCGGTGAAGACCTCGCGTCGCGGGCGGCGGGCGCACAACCGCGCGGCGTAGGGCTCGACGGCCTCGCGCATCTGGAACAGGTGCACCACGTCCTGCATGGCGATCTCGCTGACGACCGCACCCCGGCCGGCCGTGATGCGCACCAGCCCCTCGCGGTCCAGACGGTGCAGGGCCTCCCGCAGCGGGGTGCGCGACACCCCCAGCTCACGCGACATCCGCACCTCGCTGAGGTGCTCACCGGGCGGGAGCTCCCAGTCCACGATCAGGTCGCGCAGCCGTTCGTAGGTCCGCTGCCCCTGACTGCGGTCCGCTGTCATCTGCTTCCCCCCGGCGACCGTTGACATCTGCCCGGGAACTGTACACCATCGCGGTACCTCCTACATCCAAGCTGTATACAGACTGGAGACAGCAGATGAGACACCTTTTCCGCCCCGTCAGGTGCGTCGATGCGTGACTCTTTCCGCACGCGTTCGGAGCTCAAGGTCGACGGCGGGGCGTGGGAGATCCGTAGCCTCGCCGGGCTCTCCACCGCTGCGCGGCTCCCGTTGTCGCTCCGGCTGCTGTTGGAGAACCTCCTGCGCAACGAGAACGGCGAGGACGTCACCGCCGACCGGATCGAGGCGCTGCGCGCGTGGCGCCCCGGTGAGCCGGGTCCCGAGGTCGCCTTCACCCCGTCGCGGGTGCTGCTGCAGGACCTGTCCGGTGTCCCGGTCGTTCTCGACATCGTCGCGATGCGGGAACGTGTGGCGCAGCTGGGTGGGGACCCCGCCCTGGTCGCTCCGCGCGTCCCGACCGACCTCGTGGTCGACCACTCGGTGATCGTCGACGTCGCGGGCCGGGCGGACGCGGCGGCCGTCAACACCGGGTTGGAGTACGCGCGCAACGCCGAGCGCTACGCGTTCCTCCGGGGCGCGCAGGAGGCGTTCGACAACTTCCGGATCGTCCCGCCCGGGCACGGCATCTGCCACCAGGTCAACCTCGAGCACCTCGCCACCGTCGTGACCGGGCGCCCGGGCGGCGCCGGGAGGCGCGAGGCGTTCCCCGACACCCTGGTCGGCACCGACTCGCACACGACGATGGTCAACGGGCTCGGTGTCCTGGGCTGGGGGGTCGGGGGCATCGAGGCCGAGGCCGCGATGCTCGGCCGTGCCCTGTCGATGCGGGTCCCGGCGGTGGTCGGCGTGCGTCTCACCGGCGCGCCGCGGCCGGGCGTGACCTCGACCGACCTCGTGCTGACGGTGACCGAGACCCTGCGCGGGGTCGGCGTCGTGGCGGGTTTCGTGGAGTTCTTCGGCCCCGGCGTCGCCGCGTTGCCGGTCGAGGCGCGGGCGACCGTGGCGAACATGAGTCCCGAGTACGGCTCGACCTGCGCGTTGTTCCCGGTCGACGACCGCACGCTGGAGTACCTGCGGCTCACCGCGCGTCCCGAGCCGCAGATCCGGCTCGTGGAGCGCTACGCCCGTGAACAGGGGTTGTGGGGCGACCCCGGCTCCGAGGCCGACTACGACCGGGTCGTCGAGCTGGACCTCGCCCGGGTGCGGCCCTCGGTCGCGGGCCCGTTCCGCCCGCACGACCGGTTGTCGCCGTCCGATGTGCCCGCCGCGGTCGCCGGGGCCCGGCGACCGCGGGCCGGGAGCGGGGTCGGCGTGGTGCCCGCCGCGGGGGCGACGCCGCCGGAGGCGATCGGCGACGGATCCGTCGTCATCGCCGCGATCACGAGCTGCACCAACACCTCGGCACCGGCGGTGATGATCGGCGCGGGCCTGCTGGCGCGCAACGCGGTGCGCCGCGGGATGCGCCCGAAGCCGTGGGTACGGACCTCCCTCGCGCCCGGGTCGGCGGTCGTGGCCGGCTACCTGGCGGCCGCCGGGCTGCAGACCGACCTCGACGCGCTCGGCTTCCAGCTCGTGGGCTTCGGCTGCACCACGTGCAGCGGCAACTCGGGTCCGCTCGACGAGTCGGTCCGGCGTGCCGTGCGCGAGGGTGATCTGGACGTGGCGGCGGTGCTCAGCGGCAACCGCAACTTCGCCGGGCGGATCCACCCCGAGGTGCGGATGAGCTTCCTGGCGTCACCGCCGCTGGTCGTCGCCTACGCGCTGGCCGGCACGACCGTCGTGGACGTCGCCACCGATCCGCTCGGGGTCGACGGCGACGGCCGGCCGGTCCACCTCGCCGACCTCTGGCCGACCGATGACGAGATCCGCAGGCTGACCGACGAGGTCCTGAGCGCCGACCTCTACCGCGACCGGTACCGGGACGTCTTCGACGGCGACGAACGGTGGAACGCTCTCGCGCCGTCCGGGGCCGGCGTCGGGTGGCACGAGTCCTCGACCTACATCCGGAGGCCGCCCTTCTTCGACGACGTCGACCGCATGGATCCGGTGCCCGAGGACCTGACGGGTGCCCGGGCGCTCCTGCACCTGGACGACTTCGTCACCACCGACCACATCTCCCCGGTCGGGCCCATCCGGCCGGAGTCCGATGCGGGCCGGTACCTGCTCGGCCGCGGTGTCGGAGCGGCCGGGCTGCACAACTTCGGCGCCCGCCGCGGCAACCACGAGGTCATGGTGCGGGGCACGTTCACCAACCCGCACCTGCACAACCGGCTGACCCCTGACGCCCCCGGCGGCACGACCGTCCACCTGCCCTCCGGCGAGCGGACGACGGTGTTCGAGGCGGCGCAGCGCTACCGCTCGGACGGGACTCCGCTGGTCGTCCTGGCCGGCAGCGAGTACGGCACCGGGTCGTCGCGGGACTGGGCCGCCAAGGGCACCCGGATGCTGGGTGTCCGGGCCGTCCTCGCCCGGTCCTTCGAACGTATCCACCGCTCCAACCTGGTCGGGACGGGTGTGCTGCCGCTGCAGTTCGCCGGGGGTGAATCCACGGACACCCTGGGCCTCGACGGCCGCGAGACGTACGCGATCACCGGCCTCGCGGACGGCACCCGCCCGCGCCACCTGACCGTCACCGCCCGTGGGACCGGCGGCACCAGGAGCTTCCGGGTGCTGGTCCGGCTGGACACCCCCGTGGAGTGGGAGCTGTTCCGCCACGGCGGGATCGGCGCCGACTTCGTGCGGGGGCTCGTCACCTGAGCCGCCGTCCGGCGGGGGCTCCGCCGGTCCGAGCACCACCCACCACCGCACACGGGACGGCCCACGGGCCCGTCCCGCAGCTTCGAGGAGGAAGCACGATGGAGGTAACCGTACGGGGCCTCGTCCTGGACTACGGCGGAGCCGTGGCCGTTCGGGATCTCGATCTCGACGTCGCCGCGGGGGAGTCGATCGTCCTGCTCGGACAGTCCGGCTGCGGCAAGACGAGCACCATGCGCTGCATCGCGGGTCTCGAGGAACCCACCCACGGGACCATCACGATCGGCGACCGCACGGTGTTCGACGCCGCGGCCGGCAGTTCGGTACCCGCGCACCGGCGCAACGTCGGGATGGTGTTCCAGTCCTACGCCGTCTGGCCACACCGCACGGTGGAGGAGAACGTCCTGTTCCCGCTGCGGATGGCCGGTGTCGACCGGGCGGCGGCGCGGGTGACCGCCCGGCAGGTGCTCGCGTCGGTCGGACTCGACCACCTGGCGGACCGGGGCGCCAGCAAGCTCTCCGGAGGGCAGATGCAGCGGGTCGCGCTCGCGCGCAGCATCGCGATGCGCCCCGCCGTGCTGCTGCTCGACGAGCCGCTGTCCAACCTGGACGCGCGGTTGCGCGACGACCTGCGGGTGGAGCTGCGCCGCATCCAGCAGGAGCAGAACCTGACCAGCATCTACGTCACGCACGACCAGACCGAGGCACTGGCCCTGGCGGACCGGGTCGCGATCATGCAGCGCGGCCGTATCACCCAGCTGAGCAGCCCGGAGGAGCTCTACTCGCGGCCCGCGAGCGTGTCGATCGCGCAGTTCCTCGGGGTGTCGAACGTGTACCCGGTGCAGGAGGGCGGCGACGGCGTCGTCCGGCTGGCCGACTACGTCGCGCTGCACACCGCGCACCGGGGCGCCGTCGAGGACCGCAGCGCCTGCGTCCGGCCGGAGGCGGTCGTGGTGGCCGCCGGAGCGGCGCCGGGGACGCCGGGGGTGAACGAGCTGGACGGTGTCCTGCGCGCCCGCAGCTACCAGGGGGCGCTGACCCGGATGTCGGTGGCCCTGCCCGGTGGGCTGCTCGTCGACTCGGTCCGGCCCTCCGCGTCGGTGGCCGGGATCGAGCCCGGGGCGTCCGTGCGGGTCACGGTCGACCCGGACGATGTCCAGGTCCTGCCGGCCGAGGTCGACGACGCCCGCACCTCCGTCGAGGGGTGGGCGGCGTGACCCTGACCGACCCGCGTTCGAGCGCCTCCGGCGATCCGGAGGCCGGGGCCGCCGTCGCCACTGGGCAGGCACCGCCGCCGCGGGCCGCGGGCCGCGGCTCCCGGCACCGGCGCCGCTGGGCGCTCAGCGGCCCGCTCCTGCTCCTGCTGGCCGTCATGATCGTGCTGCCCGCGGCCTACATCCTGGTCGCGGCGTTCAGCACGAACTCACCGCGACCGGGCAGCTCGCCGGGTGCCCCGACCCTCGGCAACTTCGCGATCCTGGCCGACGAGTCCTTCCTGGCCGGCCTGGTCAACTCCCTGGTCATCGCCGTGGGCGGGACGGCGCTGGCGCTGCTGATCGGGGGGACGCTGGCGTTCCTCGCCGCCCGCTCCGACATCCGGTGCCGCGGCCTGGTGTTCGCGATCGGGCTGATGCCGCTGTTCCTGCCGTCCTACGTGGGGGCGCTGGCGTGGTCGATGCTGGGCAGCCCGCGTTCTGGACTGCTCAACATCGGGTTCCGGGACCTCGGCCTGCCGCTGTCGGTGGACCTGTACGGCCTCGGCGGCACCCTGTTCGTGCTGGCGCTGTTCTACGCGCCGTACCCGTTCCTGCTGATCCACAGCGCGATGTCGATGATGAACCCGGACCTGGAGGACGCCGCCTCGATCCACGGCGGGTCCACCCTCCGGATGCTGCGCGAGGTCACGGTGCCGCTGGCGATGCCGGCGGTCCTCGGCTCCGGGCTGCTGGTCTTCGTGCTGATCCTGGAGAACTTCCCGGTCGCGCAGGTGCTCGCGACGCCGGCGGGCGTCGACACCATGCCGACCTACCTCTACCAGCTGATGAACGACTCCCCGGTGCGCGGCAACGAGGCGGCCGCGATCGCGGTCGTCCTCGTCGCGGTCGTGGCGGTGGTCACCTGGTTGCAGCGCCGTGCCCTCGCGCGGCGCTCCTACACCACGGTGTCCGGCAAGGGGGTGCGTGCCCGCCGGGTCGCGCTGGGGCGCTGGCGCGGACCCGCACTGGCCGCAGCACTCGTCTACCTCGTCCTGACGATCGTGCTCCCGGTCCTGGCCCTCGTGCTGGTCTCCGTGCGCCGCTCGGCCTACATGGAGTCGTTCGCCGAGCTGGCGGCACCCGGAGCACTGGACGTCACGGCCTACGCCCAGGTCGTGAGCTCCAGCCTGTTCGCGACGGTCACCGCCAACAGCGTGCTGGTGAGCGTCGTCGCGGCCGCGGTGGGGACGGTGCTGGCGTTCCTCGTCGCGTACTCGGTCCACCGGACCCGTGCCGCCGGCGGCGGCCTGCTCGAGGGGGTGTCGATGGTGCCGCTGGCGATCCCGGCGATCGTCCTCGGCATGGGTCTGCTGTGGACCTGGCTGACGATGCCGGTCCCGCTCTACGGGACCCTCGCCCTGCTCATGATCGCCTTCGTCGCGGTCCAGATGCCGCAGGGCCTGCGCAGCATGGCGGCGGCCATCCGCTCGACCGACCGCGACCTGGAGGACAGCGCGGTGATGCTGGGCGCGAACCGGCCGCGGGCGGTGCTGCACGTGACCGTGCCCCTGCTGCGGGTCGCGCTGTCCTCGACGTTCCTGCTGCTGCTCATGCTCAGCATGCGGGAGCTCACGGTGCCGCTGCTCATCTACACGAGCCGGACCAACATCCTGTCCATCGCCATCTTCGACCAATTCGAGAACGGTGGTGCGCTGCAGCAGGCCGCCGTGCTCAGCGTGATCTACGTGGCGATCATGATGGTGCTCTCCTACCTGCCGCGGCGCTTCGGGGGACAGACCAATGTCTGACACACGGATCCTCCGCGGACGCGGCGTCGTCCTGACGGTGCTGGTCGGGGCGCTGCTCGGCCTGACCGGGTGCGGTACCGCGGCGTCCAGCACCACCGACATCGCCCCTCCGGCGGCGGTGGACCGGTCCGACGGCCTGCGGATCGACGGGGAGCTGGTCGCCGACCGTGAGCTGTACGAGGCGGCCCGGGGTGGCTCGGTCACGCTCTACACGTCGGGCAGCCAGCAGTCGGAGACCGCGATCAGCGAGCGGTTCACCGAGGAGACCGGGATCCCGCTGACCTTCACCCGGCTCGCCACGGCCAAGATGACCGAGCGGGTGCAGAGCCTGGCCGGCGCGGACCGGCTCGACGCCGACGTGATCAGGACCGCCGACCCGGCCTTCGCCGACCGGCTGGCCCGATCCGGGGTGCTCGTGCCCTACGATCCGCCGTCGGTCGACGCGCTCGTCGCCGCCGGTGCGATGCAGGCCGGTCGTCCGGTGATCTCCTGCTACTCGATGGCCTACGCCTTCGCCTACAACAACCGCGTCGTGCCGCCGCAACAGGCCCCGCGGCGGTGGGCGGACCTGCTCGACCCCCGGTGGGGCGACGGCAGGCTGGGCACCGCCCGGCCGACCGGGGCGGGGTCCGCGCCGACCGACTTCGTGAACCGGCACTTCGGGCCGCAGTACTGGCAGCGGATGGCCGCGAACGGGGTCCGGGTCTTCGACGCCGGCGTGGCGGTGCAGGCCGACGCGCTCGCCCGCGGGGAGATCGCGGTCGGCACCTTCCCGGCGGACGTGGCGTTCGCGGCCGGGCGGGCGGGCGCCCCGATCACCTTCGTCGTGCCCGAGGATCCCGACGCGAAGCTGTCGCTGGCGGTGCTGAGCCTGGGGATGACGCCGGTGGGGCTGGAGAACCCGGCGGCCCGGGTGTTCGTGAACTGGTCGATGTCGAAGGCGGCGCAGCGGTTCGCCGCCGCGCAGGCCTACGTCCCGGCCCGCACCGACCTCGGCCCGTTGCCCGACGTGCCGTTCGGCCTGCCCCAGCTGGGGACACCGGGCGTGGAGCCGTTCACCCTCGCCGACCAGCTGGCCCGCAAGGACGAGGCGCTCGCGATCTGGAACGCGGCGTTCCGGTTCCGGCCGGGAAGCTGAGCGGCCGTGGGACGGGGAGCGTGATGACGCAGCGGTGGGTACCCGCGGTGTTCGTGCGCGGGGGCACGAGCAAGGGGCTGTTCTTCCACGACCGTGACCTGCCCGCGGACGGCGCCGAGCGGGACGCCCTGTTCCTGGCGGCGCTGGGCAGCCCCGACCCCCACGGCCGCCAGCTCGACGGGATGGGCGGTGGTCTGTCGTCGCTGTCCAAGGTCGTCGTCGTGCGGCAGGCCGGGGAGCCGGACGTCGACGTCGAGTACGCCTTCTCCCAGGTCGACGTGGGCACCGCGGTGGTGGACCACTCGACCAACTGCGGGAACCTGTCGTCGGCGGTGGGGCCGTTCGCGGTCGACGAGGGACTGGTCGCCGTGGCCGACGGCGAGGTCACCCTCCGGCTGCGCAACACCGACACCGGGGCGTTGATCCACTCCACCTTCCGGGTGACCGACGGGGTCGCCGACACCGCCGGCGGCCTGAGGATCCCGGGGGTGGCGGGCCGGGGAGCTCCGATCGAGCTGCGCTACCTCGACCCCGCCGGTTCCCGGACCGGACGGCTGCTGCCCACCGGCCGGGTGTGCGACGAGCTGCGGACCGCCGCCGGCGCGGTCCGTGTCTCACTGGTCGACGCGGCGATGCCGACCGTGTTCGTGGCGGCCGCGGACGTGGGTCTCACCGGGGCCGAGACCCCGGAGGCCCTCGACGCCGCGTCGGAGCTCCCGGTGCTGGACGCGGTCCGCCGGGCCGGGGCCGTCGCGATGGGACTGTGCGACGACCCGGCCGACGCGCCGCTCGGGGCACCGAAGATCGCGGTGGTCGCCCCGGCCCGCGGGTTCCTCGCGGGCGACGGCTCGGCGTACGCGGCCCGGGACACCGATCTGCTGGTGCGGGCGGTGTCGATGGGCCGGGCGCACCGGGCCCTCCCGGGCACCGTGGCGATGTGCTGCGCGGTCGCCGCCCGGTTGCCGGGCGGCCTCGTGCACGAGCTCGCCGCCGGACCCGCTACCGGGTCGCCGGTGCGTATCGGCTGCCCGTCCGGCGTGGTCACGGCGGACGCGCAGGTCGAGGCACGGGGCCCGGAGGTATCGGTCCGGTCGGCGTCGCTGTTCCGCACCGCCCGTCCGCTGATGCGGGGAGCGGTCGCGCTCGGGTGAGTCACCCCGACCGACTAAGACTGTCAGAAGACATCTGTCGTACGACAGATACTTGTGTACCGTGGTGGTGTGGACGACGACCAGGAGACCCGGCTGTTCGAGCTGGCCGACCGCATCCTCGCGGTCGGCAGGCTCATCCATGCGTCGAAGGAGCCCGCGTTCGCCGGGCAGAGCTGGACCCCGCTGGAGAGCGCGGTGATGCGCGTAGTCGACCGGGAGCCGGGCATCACCGCCGGTGCTGTCGCCCGGGCGACCCGGCTGATCTCCAGCAACACCAGCCGCGCGCTGCGCAACCTCGAGGCCAAGGGCCTGGTGCGGCGCGTGTCCGACCCCGACGACGCGCGCCGGGTCCTCCTGTACCCGACCGACCGCGCCGAGCAGAACCTGCGCGAGCTGCGTCGCATCTGGAGCGAGCTGCTCGACGGGGTCGCCGACGACCCCGCGGGGATCGACGCGGCCGTCGTCCTGCTGCGCCGGATCGAGAACGGGCTCGCCGGCGACCCCCGCACCGACACCCAGGAGCAGACATGACCGACCGCACCGCACTCGTCGTCGGGGCCTCGCGCTCACTCGGGCTCGCCCTGGCGGGCGAACTCGCCGAGCGGGGGTTCGACGTCGTCGCCACCGTGCGTGGTGAGACCCCGGAGGCCCTCGCGGCACTCGCCGACCGGACCAGGCGGGTGACCGTCGAGCACCTCGACATCACCGACACCGGGCAGATCGACGCGCTGCGCGAGCGGCTCGGCGACCGCCGGATCGACCTGTTGTTCGTCAACGCCGGCATCACCGACGCCGACGTGCCGGCCGCGCAGGTGCCCACCGAGGTGTTCGTCGAGGTCATGGTGACCAACGCGCTGAGCCCGATGCGGGTCGTCGAGGGGCTCGCCCCGCTGGTCCCGCCCACCGGCACGATCGGGGTCATGTCGTCGCGGCAGGGCAGCATCGGGTTCAACACCCGGGGCGGGCACGAGGTCTACCGGGCGAGCAAGTCCGCGCTCAACCAGCTCATGCGCAGCTACGCCGCCCGGACGGCGCAGGACCCGCGCACCCTGCTGCTCCTGCACCCGGGGTGGGTGCAGACCGAGCTGGGCGGCCCCGGGGCCCGGCTGACCGTCGCGGAGAGCGCGCGCGGGGTGGCCGAGGTCCTGGTGGGCCACGCGCACGACGGCGGCCTGCAGTTCCTCGACCACACCGGCGCGGTCGTCCCCTGGTGAGCCCCGGCACGCCTCACGGTCAGGACAGGTGCGACACCTCCGGCCGGGACTTGTGGCCGTTGTCGTCGCCGACCGCTCCCTGGGCGCCCCGCGGGTCGCACTCCTCGCTCCCGGCCACGCCGAGCCGGACCACCACCGACTTCGACGCCGGCTGGTTGCTCTTCAGCGCGGTGGCGTCGAGCGGGACCAGCGGGTTTGTCTCCGGGTAGTACGCCGCCGCGGTACCCCGCGGGACGTCGTAGGCCACCAGGCGGAAGTCGGACGCGCAGCGCACGTGCTCGTCGCCCTCCCAGCGCGTGATCAGGTCCACGTGGTCGCCTTCGGAGTACCCGAGCGCGGCGATGTCCTCGCGGTGGCAGAACACGACCCGGCGCCCGCCCTCGATGCCGCGGTAGCGGTCCGACAGGCCGTAGATGGTGGTGTTGAACTGGTCGTGGCTGCGCAGGGTCTGGAGCAGCAGGTGCCCGTCGGGCACCTCGAGGACCTCGATCGGCGACACCGCGAACTCGCCGCGTCCGGACCCGGTCTCGAAGGTCCGCGAGTCCCGCGGCGGGTGCGGCAGCACGAACCCACCGGGGCGACGGACGTTCACCTCGTAGCTCTCGCAGCCGGTCACGACGCGGGAGATGTGGTCGCGGATGCGGCGGTAGTCCCCACGCATCGCCGCCCAGTCGATGCCGTACCGGTCGCCCAGGGTGGCCTCGGCGATCCCGGTGAGGATCGCGACCTCCGAGCGCAGGTGCGGGCTCGCCGGCGGCAGCGGGCCGCGGGACGAGTGCACGGAGCACGTGGAGTCCTCGACCGAGACGAACTGCGGTCCGGACTCCTGGACGTCGCGCTCGGTCCGGCCCAGGGTGGGCAGGATCAGCGCGGTCCGGCCGCCGTGCAGGTGCGACCGGTTGATCTTCGTCGAGATCTGCACGGTCAGCCGGGTGCCGGTCAGCGCCGCGGTCGTGACGTCGGTGTCCGGTGCGGCCTGCAGGAAGTTGCCGCCGAGGCCGACGAAGACCTTGACCTTCCGGTCACGCATGGCCCGGATGCTGTCGACGGTGTCCAGGCCGTGCTCACGGGGCGGGTCGAACGCGAACTCGGCCTGCAGGGCGTCGAGGAAGGAGTCCGGGACGCGCTCCCAGATGCCCATCGTCCGGTCGCCCTGGACGTTGGAGTGGCCGCGGACCGGGAAGAGCCCGGCGCCCGGACGGCCGATGTTGCCCTGGGCCAGGGCGACGTTGACGACCTCCTTGATCGTCGCGACGCCGTTGCGGTGCTGGGTCAGACCCATCGCCCAGCAGAAGACGGTCTTGCGCGAGTCCCGCAACAGGGCCGCGGCCCGGGTGATGTCGGCCCAGGACAGCCCGGTGGACCGGGTGACGGCGTCGCGGTCGATCGCGGCGACGTGGTCGCGCCAGGCGTCGAAG
Organism: Pseudonocardia sp. DR1-2; assembly: GCF_023717215.1. Lineage (NCBI taxonomy): Bacteria > Bacillati > Actinomycetota > Actinomycetes > Pseudonocardiales > Pseudonocardiaceae > Pseudonocardia > Pseudonocardia sp. DR1-2. The sequence goes on from NZ_JAMQOF010000014.1 coordinate 61,101, forward strand.
CCGCTGGTGTGCCGGTCGAGGAACTCGTGGTCCAGGGCGTCCCACTCGACGAGCAGTGAGCCGATGGCCTGGAACAGCGCGAGGTCGCCGTTGACCCGGACCGGCAGGTGGAGGTCGGAGATGTCGGTGCCGCGTCCGAGGACGCCCGTCGGGGTCTGCGGGTTCTTGAACCGCATCAGCCCGGCCTCGCGCAGCGGGTTGATCGTGAGGATCGTGGCGCCGTTGCGCTTGGCGTGCTCAAGCTGGGTCAGCATCCGCGGATGGTTGGTGCCCGGGTTCTGCCCGGCGATGACGATCACGTCCGCCTCGAGCAGGTCGGGCAGCGTCACGCTGGCCTTGCCGATCCCGATCGACTCCTGCAGGGCGATCGAGGTCGACTCGTGACACATGTTCGAGCAGTCGGGCAGGTTGTTCGTCCCGAACGCCCTGGCGAAGAGCTGGTAGACGAACGCGGCCTCGTTGGACGCCCGGCCGGAGGTGTAGAAGGTGGCCTCGCCGGGGTCGTCCAGGTCGTTCAGCTCGTCGCCGATCAGCCGGAACGCCGCGTCCCAGCCGATCGGCTCGTAGTGGGTCCCGCCCGGTCGCCGGACCATGGGATGGGTGATCCGGCCCTGCTGGCCGAGCCAGTACTCCGACCGCTCGTCGAGCTCGGCGACGCTGTGGCGGGCGAAGAACTCCGGGGTCGCGCGCCGCGTCGTCGCCTCCTCGGCGATCGCCTTCGCGCCGTTCTCGCAGAACTCGGCCACCGAGCGGTGCCCGGGGTCGGGGTCCGGCCAGGCGCAGCTGGTGCAGTCGAAGCCCTCGGCCTGGTTCAGCTCGAGCAGCGTGCGCGCGGTGCGGGACGGTCCCATCCGCTCCAGCGACCGCTTCATCGACACCGCGACGGCCGTCGCCCCGACGGCGTGGTCCTCGGGCGTGCCGACCTCCAGGTCGGCCTCCGAGTAGTCGTCGCTGTGTCCGTCCATGGGGCTACCTCCGCGTTCGACGACCGTCGGGCGGCGCCCCGTCGGGGGCGCGCCCGCTGTGGACGCGCTACCCGGCCGGAGCGATCCCAACCGTCCACGGACCCGATCGGGGCCGGACCGGTGGCGTGCGCCGGGGCCGCCCCCGGGGAGAAGATCACGCAGGGTCACCGGTCGGCGGTCCGTCGACCACCGGTCGTCCCGGTCGCCGCGCCCGGCGTCCCCGGTCGCCCGGTTGTCGTGGCGGGCAAGCGGATCCGCCTCGTCCCGCGGCGGTCGATCGTTGTCCGGGATGTGGTGCACGCCGACCGGGAGCCCGGCGTGCGGCACCGGCCGGTCCGAGGCGCGTCGCCCCCGCCAGGGCGGTACGTCCCGGACCGGCCGTCCCCTCGGCCGGGGCGTCGTCCGACGGTCGCGGGGCCGAGCCCGCACCGGCGGAGCACGCCGATCGGATCCGAAGGAGCCTCAGGTGGACATCCTCGACGTCCGGGACGAGCTGTTCCGGCACCGCCCCGCGCGGGCCGACATCGGACGTGCGGAGGCGGCGACGACACTCCGGTTCGCCTGCGCCGGGACCCTCGACCGGACCGTCGGGGCGGCATCGGTCCCGGTGCTGGACGTCCCCGCCGGGTGCGCGCGCGCCGTCGGTCGCCTGGCCCGGCAGATCACCGACCTGTTCGAGATCCCCGTCGTCCGGCTGTCGGCCGAGTCCCTCCGGGTCGTCGCACGGGTCCCGGAGCTGGCCCGTCGCACCCGGCTGTGCGACAGCACCGGCCGCTGGGTGCGCGGCCTGCCGCCGCCGGTCGTCGCGGGCGACGACGCGGTCCTGGCCGGGGCCTGGCGCGCCGCGTTCCTGGCGGCCGGGGCGCTCGGCGGCCGCGGCCGGGCCGGGCTGGAGCTGCTCTGCCCGTCCCCGGAGACGGCGATGGCGCTCACCGGAGCGGCCCGGCGCCTCGGCGTCGCCGCGCTGACCCGCCCCGGCATCCACGGCGACCGCGTCGTCGTCCGCGACCCCGTCGACGTGCGCGCGGTGCTCGGCCGGATGGGTGCGCCGCGCGCGGCGCAGGCGTGGACCCCCGACCTGCGGCGCGGGACCGGGGAGGTGCCGGTGAGCGGCGCGCTGCACGACGCCAACCGGGAGCGCGCCTCCCAGGCCGCGGCGATGACGACCCTGCGCGTCCAGGCGCTGCTGGCGGACCCGCCCGCAGGGGTGCCCGAGCGACTGCTGGCCACCGGCCTGCTGCGGGCCCGCAACCCGGAGCTGTCGTTGCAGGAGCTGGGCCGCCTCGCCGACCCGCCGATGACCAAGGACGCGATCGCCGGGCGGCTGCGCCGGCTGCTCGAGCACACCGAGCGCCTCACCCGCTGAGCGCCCTGCCCGACGGCCCGGCCCGCCGTCGCTCAGCCGCGGGCCGCGACGACCCCGGCCGCGGCCAGCGGTGCGGTCGCCTCGCCCACGGTCGCAAACCCGTCGCCGCGGGTGTCGCCGCGCAGGTGCCGGGCGTGGATGCCCTCGGCGATGACGGCGACCTTGAGGTAGGCCAGGCCGCGGTGGAACGCCCAGTCCCGCGGCTCGCGCCCGGACGCCGCGGCGTAGCGCTCCACCAGCTCGTCGGCACCCGGCATCCGGGGGCTGGTGGAGGCCGCGGCCCCGGCCAGGACCGGGGCGAACACGGGGTCGCCGTAGACGACGTGCAGGGCCAGGTCGGCCAGCGGGTCGCCGAGGGTGGCCATCTCCCAGTCGACCAGGGCGCGCACCACGGTGGGGTCGTCGCGGTCGAGGATGGCGTTGTCGATACGGAAGTCCCCGTGCACGACGGCGTGGTCGCTCTCGGCCGGGCAGCTCGCCTCGAGCAGACCGTGCAGGGTGTCCACGTCGGGCAGCTCGCGGGTGGCGACGCGCTGCCACTGGCCGTACCAGCGCTCGACCTGGCGGCGCAGGTACCCGGCGGGGCGGCCCAGCTCGGACAACGGGCCGGTGGCGACGTCGACGGCGTGCAGCGCGGCGAGGGTGTCGACCAGGGAGAACGCGGTCGCCCGCACGCCTGCGTCGTCGAGGGCGGCGAGGTCGTCCTCACTGCGCACCACGATCCCGTCGACGAACCCGGTGAGCGCGAACGGCACCCCCAGCACCGACGCGTCGGCCAGCGCGACCGCCGGTGCCACCGGGACCCCGGACCCGGCGAGGGCGGCGACGACCCGGTACTCGCGGCCCATGTCGTGCGCGGACGGGGTCAGCGTGCCGAGTGGGGGGCGGCGCAGGATCCAGACGTGTTCCCCGTCGGTGACCCGGTAGGTGAGGTTGGACCGCCCGCCGGAGACGAGCTCGGCGGTGACCCCGCCGCGGTAGCCGTCGACGTGCCGGTGCAGGAACGCGTCCAGCGCGGTCAGGTCCAGGCCGTCGGGGGTCATCGGGTGGCCCGCGCGACGGTGCGGCGGGCGATCGACCAGCGGTGGGTCTCCGAGGGGCCGTCGTAGATGCGGAACGGGCGCACCTCGCGCAGGAACCGGCTCAGCAGCACGTCCCCGGAGACGCCGCGGCCGCCGTTGAGCTGCAGGGCCCGGTCGACGACCCGCCACACGGCCTCCGCGGTGAAGGTCTTGGCGATCGAGACCTCCATCCCGGCGGGGCGGCCCTGGTCGAGCTCCCAGCAGGCGCGCAGGACCAGCCCGCGCGCGGCGGCGATGTCGATCTCGTTGTCGGCGATCATCGCCTGCGCCATGCCGAGGTCGGCCAGCCGTGACCCGAACACCTGCCGCTCCGCCGCCCAGGCCACGGCGATGTCCTGGGCGCGGCGCGCGATGCCCAGCCAGCGCATGCAGTGGGTCAACCGGGCCGGGCCGAGACGGACCTGGGCGTAGCGGTAGCCCTCGTCGACCTCACCCAGCACGGCGTCGTCGGTGACGCGGCAGTCGGAGAACCCGACCTCCAGGTGCCCGCCGTAGAGCGACTCGTCCAGCGTCGGGATGTGCCGGCCGATCGTCATGCCGGGGTTGTCGGCGTCGACGAGGAACATCGTCGCACCACCACGGTCACCGGGCACGCCGCTGGTGCGGGCCATGACGATGGCGAACGCGGCGCCGTCGGCGCCGGTGATGAACCACTTCCGGCCGTCGATCCGCCAGCCGCCGTCGACCCGGGTGGCCGTGGTGGACAGTGCGTCGGGGTCGGACCCGGCGCCGGGGGAGGGCTCGGTCATCGCGAAGCACGAGCGCACGTCCCCGGCGGCGAGCGGGGCGAGGTAGCGGACCTTCTGGTCCTCCGAGGCGATCCGCTCGAGCAGGTGGATGTTGCCCTCGTCGGGCGCGGCGATGTTCAGCGCGATCGGGCCGAGCAGCGAGTACCCGGCCTCGGTGAACACCGCGGCGCGGCCGCACATGTCCAGGCCGTGCCCGCCGAACTCGGGGGCGGCGTGCGGGGCGAACACCCCCGCGGCGCGGGCGGCGTCCTGCAGCCGGACCCGCTCCCCGTCCGACGGCAGGACGCCGCCGTGGGCCTCCTCGACCGGGACCACCACCTCCCGGACGAAGCGTGCCGTCCGCTCCGCGAGGTCCTGCACGTGCGCGTCCTGGGCGAGGTCGACCGCCATGTCTCCTCCATCGGCTAATGACTATTAGCCATCTTGTAGCAGCATCGCGGCAGCCGAGGACAGCGTAGGGAGCCACATCTCACATCACGGCTATAGACTGCTAGCCGTGCGGAGCGATGAGATCCGGTCGGCGGCGCTGGCGGAGTTCGCCCGCCGCGGCTACGAGGCGACGACGATGGCCGACATCGGAGCCGCCGTCGGGATCCGCGGGCCGAGTCTCTACAAGCACGTCCGCTCCAAGCAGGAGCTGCTCGCCTCGGTCATCGACGCCACCATGGACGCGCTGATCCGCGAGCACGACGCCGCGGTGGCCGGGATCGACGACCCGGTCGAACGGCTGCGCCGCGCCGTCGAGGCGCACGTGCGCTTCCACGCCCGGAACCGGGTGGAGGCCTTCGTCGGCAACCGGGAGCTGCGCAGCCTGACCGAACCGCACCGGTCGGAGATCCTCGCCAGACGCGCCGACTACGAGCACCGCTTCCGGCGGCTGATCGCCGACGGCGCCGACGCCGGGGTGTTCTCGGTCGCGTCGCCGCAGCTCGCGTCGTACGCGATCCTCGACCAGGGGATGGGCGTCGCGGTGTGGTTCCGCGACGACGCGGGCCCGGGGGAGAACGAGGTCGCCTGGCAGCTCGCGGAGTTCGCGCTGCGCCTCGTCGGGGCCGGGCCCGCCGCGCTCAGGCCCCGGTGAACCGGGGCCGCCGGCGCTCGGCCAGCGCCCGCGCGCCCTCCAGGAGATCGCTGCCGCGTCCGGCCTCGACGACCGAGTCCTGCTCGTCGGCCAGGTGCGTGTGCAGGTCGGTGTCGCCGCTCCGGCGCAGCAGCCGCCGCACCGCGCCGAACGCCCGCGTCGGCCCCGCGGCGACCGACGCCGCGTGCTCGCGTGCCGCCGCGTCGACCTCGCCGTCGGGGACGACCGTCGTCACCAGGCCCCAGTCCAGCGCCTCGGCCGCGGTGAGCCGGCGCCCGGTCAGGAACATCTCCTGCGCCCGGCGCAGGCCCACCAGCCGGGGCAGGAACCAGGACACCCCGGCGTCGGAGGTCAGCCCGATGCCGCCGTAGGCGGTGGTGAACACCGCCTCCTGCGCGGCGACGACGAGGTCCGCGGCGCACACCAGGCCGAGCCCCACCCCGGCGGCGGCGCCGTGCACCGCGGCGACGACCGGTGCGTCCATCGTGGACAGTCGCTCGACGGCGGGGTGGTAGAGGTCGGTGAGGTCGCGCAGCAGCGCGGGCAGCTCCTCGGGCGGGCAGCCGGTGAACAGCCCGACGTCGCCGCCGACGCTGAAGACCTTCTCCCCGCCGGTCAGCAGGACCGCGCGCACCGTCGTGTCCCGGGCGAGCGCGTCGACGGCCCGGGCGAGCTCGGCGCCCATCGTCGCGTCGACGGCGTTGTGCTTCCCGGGCCGGTCCAGCCGCACGGTCGCGACGCCGTCGGCGACCCGCACGTCGAGGGTCGTGTACGGCGGCGCGGCCGCGGCCCACCGCGCGGTGTCGGTGAGCTGTTCGAGCCGGGTGAGCCTGCCGTCGGCGACGGTGACGACGTGGGTGAACGCCGCGTCCAGCACACCGCCGCCGCGACGCCCGCGCCCCCGGTAGCGCCCGCTCACCAGCATCCGGCCGTCGGCGGTCGGGGTGAACCGCTCCGGCTCGGCGCGGGCGGCGAAGTTCCGGGCGATGCCGCCCCAGCCGTCGCGGCGCATCGCCTCGGCACCGCGGTGCTCACCGCCGACGCCGCCGGGCATCCCGTCCGCGAGCACGCCGACGAAGCCGGGGTGCAGGATCGCGTCGAGGGTCTCCCGATCGCCCTCGGCCAGCGCCGGGTAGAGGCGGCGGACCACGGTCTCGTCGTCGGTCGTGCCCATCGTGTCCTCTCCTGCGGTCATCGGCCGTCGAACTCCGGGGCGCGGCGCTCGGCGAACGCGGTGATGCCCTCCCGGACGTCGGCGCGGCCGGCGCCGGCCGTCATCAGCTCGTACTCGGCCATGAGCTGGTCCGCGTGCGTGCGGTCGCCGCTGTCGCGCAGCAGCTGCTTGATCCCGCCGTAGGCCCAGGTCGGCCCGGCGGCGAACTCCCGGGCGAGCGCCCGGCCGGTGTCCTCGAGCTCGGCGCCGGGCACCACCCGCGAGACCAGCCCGCACTCCAGGGCCTCGGCGGCGCCGACCGGTGTCGAGCGCAGCATGAGGTCCTGCGCGCGGCGCAGGCCCACCAGCCGCGGCAGGTACCAGGAGCTGCCGCCGTCCCCGGTCATGCCGAGCCGGGTGAAGCCGGTCGCCAGCTTGGCGTCGTCGGCGAGGACCACGACGTCGGCGCCCCACAGCAGGCCCAGCCCACCGCCGCCGACCCCGCCGCGGGCGGCGGCGACGACGGGCACCGGCAGCGCGGACAGCCTGCGCAGGGCCGACCGGTGCCAGGCGCTGATCATCGAGTCCAGGTGCTCGGGCAGCGCGTCGAGGTGGCTGCGGAAGAACCGCAGGTCACCACCCACGCAGAAGGCCGGGCCGTCGGCGGTCAGCAGCACGCACCGCACGGTGTCGTCGGTCTCCGCGGTGCGGATCGCGGCGTCGAGCGCCTCGACCATGGCCGGATCGATCGCGTTCCCCGCGTCCGGGCGGGTCATCCTGATCTCGGCCACCCCCTCGGCGACCCGGTAGGTGGCTCGGTCTGCGTGCATCGCGTCCTCCCGAACGGCGTCCCCGGCGTTGACGTCGAATCTGGCATAAGTTTATTCTCGATTCAAATCTGCTCGACGAAAGGTGCTGCGATGCCGCCGCGTTCCGGTCCCCGTCTGGTGGTCGTCGGGGCGTCCCTCGCCGGTCTGCGGGCCGTTGAGGCCGCCCGCGACGCCGGCCACGCCGGCCCGGTGACGCTGGTCGGCGCCGAGCCGCACCTGCCCTACGACCGGCCGCCCCTGTCGAAGGCCTACCTCGAGGACTGCGAGGCCCCCGACGTCCGCTTCCGCGAGGAGGAGCACCTGCGCTCCGATCTCGGCGTCGACCTCGAGCTGGGTGCGCCCGCGACCGGGCTCGACGCCGACGCCCGCGAGGTCGTCCTCGGCGACCGCCGGATCGGCTACGACGCCCTGGTGGTCGCCACCGGTGCGCGGGCCCGCAGGCTGCCCGGCGACCTCGCCGGGCTGCACACCCTGCGCACCCTCGACGACGCCGCCGCCGTGCGGGCCGCGCTCGACGCGGGCGCCCGCACCGTCGTCGTCGGTGCGGGGTTCATCGGCTCCGAGGTCGCCTCCGGCGCCCGCAGGCGGGGACTGCCCGCCACCATCGTCGAGGCGCTGCCCACCCCGCTGGTGCGCGCGGTCGGCGAGCAGATGGGCGCGGCGCTGTCCCGGCTGCACGAGGCCCACGGCACCGACCTGCGCTGCGGCGTCGGCGTCGACGCGGTGGAGGGGACCGACCGGGTCACCGGCGTCCGGCTGAGCGACGGCACCGTGCTGCCCGCCGACCTGGTCGTCGCCGGGATCGGGGCCACCCCGGACACCGACTGGCTGGAGGGCTCGGGCGTCGGGCTGCAGGACGGTGTCCTGGCCGACGAGACGCTGGCGACCGCGCTGCCCGGGGTGTACGCCGCGGGCGACGTCGTCCGCTGGCGCAACCCGCTGTTCGCCGACCTGCCGACCGGTGGGCTGATGCGCATCGAGCACTGGACCAGCGCCGCGGAGCAGGGCGCCCGCGCCGCGCGGAACGCACTCGAGCCGGCCGCGGCGACGCCGTACGAGACGGTGCCCTACTTCTGGTCGGACTGGTACTCCAGCCGCATCCAGTTCGTGGGGGTCGCCGCCGCCGACGAGATCCGGGTCGTCTCCGGCTCGGTGGAGGAGGGCCGCTTCGTGGCCCTGTACCGCACCGGGGACCGGCTGACCGGCGCGCTGACGCTCGACCGTCGCGCCGACGTCATGAAGTACCGCGTCCGCATCGGATGCCGCACGAGCTGGGCGGACGCACTCGCGTTCGCCGAGGAGCGCAACGCCGCGGCCGTCGCGGCGGGCCACTGATCGACGCAGGAAGAGGAACCCATGGGCGAGGCCTACATCGTCGACGCCGTCCGGGCCCCGGTGGGCCGGCGCAAGGGCGGCCTGGCCGCGGTGCACCCCGCGGACCTCGGCGCGCACCCGATCCGGGCGCTGGTGGAGCGCACCGGCGTCGACCCGGCCGCGATCGACGACGTCGTCTACGGCTGCCTGGACGCCATCGGCGCCCAGGCCGGGGACATCGCGCGCACCGCGGCCCTGGTCGCCGGACTGCCCGAGTCCGTGCCCGGCACCACCGTCGACCGGCAGTGCGGGTCCAGCCAGCAGGCGGTCTCGTTCGCCGCGCAGGCGGTCATGGCGGGCACCCAGGACCTCGTCGTCGCCGGTGGCGTGCAGGTCATGTCCCAGTACCCGATCCTGTCCTCGTTCGGCGCGGGCGAGCCGTTCGGGGCGACCGACCCGTGGACGGGCAGCGTCGGCTGGGAGGCCCGCTACGGCTCCCAGGAGATCAGCCAGTTCCGCAGCGCGGAGATGATCGCCGAGAAGTGGAACCTCTCCCGCGAGGACATGGAGGTCTTCGCGCTGGAGAGCCACCGCCGCGCGCTCACCGCGATCGACGAGGGTCGGTTCGACCGCGAGATCGTGCCCTTCGGCGAGGTCGTCCGGGACGAGGGCCCGCGGGCCGACACCTCCCTGGAGAAGCTCGCCGCCCTGAAGCCCCTGACCGAGGGCGGCCGGCTCACCGCGGGCGTCTCCAGCCAGGTCTCCGACGGCACGGCGGCGCTGCTCATCGCCTCCGAGGCCGCTGTACGCGACCACGGGCTGACCCCGCGGGCGCGGATCCACCACGTGTCGGTCCGCGGCTCCGACCCGGTGTGGATGCTGACCGCGCCCATCCCGGCCACCGAGTACGCCCTCCGGAGGACCGGCCTGACGATCGGCGACATCGACACCGTCGAGATCAACGAGGCGTTCGCCTCGGTCGTGCAGGCCTGGCTGATCGAGACCGGCGCCGACCCGGCCACGGTCAACCCCAACGGCGGGGCCATCGCGCTCGGCCACCCGCTCGGCGCCACCGGAGCCCGGCTGATGACGACGATGCTGCACGAGCTGGAGCGCACCGGCGGCCGCTACGGCCTGCAGACCATGTGCGAGGGCGGCGGCCAGGCCAACGTCACGATCATCGAGCGGCTCTGATGGGCACCGCCGTCGTCGTCGAGGCGATCCGGACCCCGGTCGGCAGGGGCAAGGCCGGGGGAGGGCTGTCCGGGGTGCACCCGGCCGATCTGCTCGCCGGCCAGCTCGTCGCGCTGGTCGAGCGGGCGGGCATCGACCCGGCGCTGGTCGAGGACGTCATCGTCGGCTGCGCCCAGCAGGTGGGGGAGCAGGCCGGCAACATCGGGCGCAACGCGGTGCTCGGTGCCGGGTTCCCGGAGAGCGTGCCGAGCACCACCCTGAACCGCCAGTGCGGGTCCGGCCAGCAGGCCGCGGCGTTCGCCGCGCAGGCGGTGATGGCCGGGGTGCACGACGTCGTGATCGCGGCCGGGGTGGAGTCGATGAGCGCGGTGCCGATCGGCAGCGCGCGCGCCGGCGCCGGGGCCCGGCACGCGGCCCGCTACCCGGACGGTCTGGTCAACCAGGGCATCTCGGCCGAGCTCGTGGCCCGGCGCTGGAAGCTCGACCGCGACGAGCTCGACGCCTACTCCGCCGAGTCGCACCGCCGGGCCGCGGCGACCTGGGCCGAGGGCGGGTTCGACGCCGAGGTCGTCGCCGTCCCGGAGGCACCGGACCTGGTCACCGACGAGACCGTCCGCGGCACGACGACCGCCGAGGGCCTCGCCGCGCTGCGGCCGTCGTTCCGGACCGACGGGGCCCTCGCCCGCTTCCCGGACGTCGACTGGAAGATCACCCCGGGCAACTCATCGCCGCTGACCGACGGTGCGTCCGCCGTGCTGGTCGTGAGCGAGCGCCGCGCCGTGGAGCTGGGCCTGCGCCCGCGCGCCCGGTTCCACGCGTTCTCCGTGGTCGGCGACGACCCGCTGATGATGCTGACCGGGCCGATCCCGGCCACGCACGCGGTGCTGGCCCGCAGCGGTCTGGGCATCGGCGACATCGACGCCTACGAGGTCAACGAGGCGTTCGCGCCGGTCCCGCTGGCCTGGGCCCGCGAGTTCGGCGCGGACCCGGCCCGGCTCAACCCGCGCGGCGGGGCGATCGCGCTCGGCCACGCGCTGGGCTCGTCGGGGACCCGGCTGCTGGTGACGATGCTGCACCACCTGGAGGCCACCGGCGGCCGCTACGGCCTGCAGACGATGTGCGAGGCCGGTGGCATGGCCAACGCGACGATCATCGAGCGGCTCTGAGGGGAGGGCGGGCCGTCCCCCCGGGTCAGCACCCGCGGAAGACGGCCCGCCGCTTCTCGACGAACGCGGCCCGGCCCTCGGCGTAGTCGTGGGTCGTGGCGTGGCGCTGCTGCAGCGTCGCCTCCAGCTCCAGCTGGTCGGCGAGGCGTCGCTGGGCCGCGGCGCCGAGAGCCTGCTTGGTGCTCGCCAGCGCGACCGTCGGCGCCTGCGCGAGCCGCCGAGCGAGGGTCTCCGCCTCCTCGGCGAGGCGCCCGGCGGGATGCACGGCGTTGACCAGGCCCCACCGGAGCGCGGTCCCGGCGGGCAGCCGGTCGCCCAGCATGCACAGCTCGGCGGCCCGGGTCAGCCCGATCCGCTCGGCCAGGAACGCGGTCGTGCCACCGTCGGGCATCACCCCGATCCGGACGAAGGCGAGCAGCAGGTAGGCGTCGTCGGCGGCGACGAGCAGGTCGCAGGACAGGGCGAGGGACACACCGAGCCCGGCACAGGCGCCCTGGACCGCGGCGACGAACGGCTTGGGCGCGGCCCGGATCTCCGTGACGATCGGGTTGTAGATCTCGCGCAGCCGGCTCGACAGGTCCGGGTCGCCGTCGGGGGTCAGGTCGCGGGCGTTCTTGACGTCGGCGCCCGCGCAGAACGCGCGCCCCGCACCGGTGACGAGCACCGCCCGCACCGTCTCGTCCGCCGACGCGCGGCGGACCGCGTCCAGCAGCTCGGAGCCCATCTGCGGGGTCCAGGCGTTCAGGGCGTCCGGCCGGTGCAGCTCGATCCGGGCGAGCCCGTCGCCGGTCGTGTACCGCAGGTCCTCGTAGCGCGGGGTCACCCCCGCAACCTACATTGAACTCAGATTCGAAAACAGAGGAGACCGTGTGACCGTGGAGCTCGCCGAACAGACGCAGGACTGGACCGAGCCGGGGGCGCACCCCGTGCTGCCGGGGGTGCACCGGATCCCGCTGCCGCTGCCCACCGACGGTCTGCGCGCGGTCAACGTGTACGTGATCGAGGGCGCCGACGGCCCGACGCTGGTCGACTCCGGCTGGGCCGGCGCCGACGGCGACGCCCTCGCCCGCGGGCTGCGCGCGCTCGGGTACGCCCCGGCCGACGTGGCGCAGGTGGTGGTCACCCACGCCCACCACGACCACTACACCCAGGCGCTGACCCTGCGGGCGGAGCACGGGACCCGGGTCCTGCTGGGCCGCGGGGAGGAGCCGACGGTCACCGCGCAGACCCACCCCCTCGCCCACCCGGCCCCGCAGCCCCCGCTGGTGGCCCGGGCCGGGGCACCGGACCTCGCACGCGAGTACGCCGCGCTGGTGGCGGCGATCGAGCGGTCCGACACGACCCCGTGGGGTCCGCCGGACGTCTGGCTCGACGACGGCGGGACCGTCCCGACGGGGCGGGGGGGCCTGGAGGTGCGGGCCACCCCGGGGCACACCCGCGGACACGTCGTGCTGCGCGACACCGCACGGAGCGCGCTGTTCGCCGGCGACCACGTGCTCCCGCACATCACGCCCTCGATCGGCTACGAGCGCGCCCCCGAGCCCGCCCCGCTGCGCAGCTACCTGGACTCGCTGCGGCTGGTCCGGGACCTGCCCGACGCCCTGCTGCTCCCCGCGCACGGACCGGTGACGCGCAGCGTGCACACCCGCGTCGACGAGCTGCTGGCCCACCACGAGCAGCGTCTGGCCGCCGCGGCCGGCCGGGTCCGCGCCGGGGACGACACGGCCTGGGCGGTCGCCGCGGCGCTGCCCTGGACCCGGCGCGCGCAGCACGTGTCGCAGCTGGCGACCGAGCACGCGGCGCTGGCGGTGCTGGAGATCGCGGCCCACCTCGACGTGCTCGTCATGGCGGGGGAGCTCGTCGCGGCCGACGGCGCCGACGGCGTCCGCCGCTACGCCGCCACCTGAGATGCCGGACGCGCCGCCACCCGGGCACGGGTGACGGCGCGTCGGCGGGGAGCGGAGGTCAGACGGTCGCGGTGAGCGGGAAGTCCGCGAGGATGCGCTCGGTGACGAGCTTGGCGGTCTCCGCGCACGCCGTCGTGCCACCGTTGGCGTACTCCTTGACGCCGTCGCCGACGTTCCAGAGGTTCGCGATCGGGGTCTCCGAGGTCAGGTCGTACCCGGCGACGGCGCGCTGCGGCGGCCAGTCGTCGCGCATGACGGCCACGGACAGGATCCGGGCGCCGTCGAAGCCGGGGACCTGCTCCTGGAGGTCCTTCTTCAGCAGCGCCACCTCGGCGTCGGCGTCGAAGTCGCCGACCGAGGGCTCGGGCACCGACGCCGCGACGTAGAGGTTCCAGCCGTCGGGGGCCATCTCCGGGCAGGTGTCGGTGAAGTTCGCGACGTAGCAGAGCCGCTCGGACTTCGAGAACAGCAGCATTCCCGGCACGTCCACCAGGCGCTCACGGCTGGCGAAGTTCACCGCGAGCATCGAGCACGGACGGTCCTTGATCCGGACCTGCTCGCGGTAGTCGGCCGGCAGGTTCTCCTCGCCGACCATGGCGACGGTGCCCGCGGGACCGGTGTCGCTGACCGCGACCCGGCAGGTGACCTCGGTCCGCTCCCCGTCGCGCACGACGGTGGCGCCGGTGACCCGGCCGTCGGCGACGTGCAGCCGCTCGACCTCCGAGGACAGCCACACCTGCCCGCCGTTGCCGACGACGGAATCCGCCAGCGACTGCCAGACGCCGATGGTCCCGGCGGGGCAGAACCCGAACCGCTTGAACGCGGACTTGCGGGTGAAGTAGGTGAGGAACACCCGCGCGGGCAGCTCCTCGGAGCCGACGGCGAACACCGAGGCGCACATGTTGCGGAACACGCCCTGGACGGCCTCGTTCTTCGAGTACTTCCCGACCCACTCCGCGGTGGACATCTCGCTGCCGGGCAGCGCGTCGTCGTCGGAGCGGGCGGCGCCGATGCCCGAGAGCAGCTTCGCGCCCTGCCGGGTGAGCTGGGAGAGCAGCATGCCCCAGCCGCCCCGGGTGACGTCGAGGTTCTTCCCGCCGACCCGGTACAGCACGGGGACCTGCGGGGTGCGGACGTCGAACTCGGCGCCGACCTCGGCGAAGGTCTCCTCGGTGATCCCGCCGACCTCGATCACGATGGCCCCGTCGTTGACGAGGAAGCCGTCGATGTCGGTGGTCGAGGCGCGACCGCCGACCTTGTCGAGCCGCTCCACGACGAGGGTGCGGTAGCCGGCGTGGGCCAGCCGGGCGGCGGCGAACAGGCCACCGGCCCCCGCTCCCACCACGAGCGCGTCGAACGCGGTGTCGGACTCGATGGGCGCCACGGGTCATCTCCTTCGGTCGATTCTTTAATCGACAGTAAATTAACGCCGAGGCCGGGTCAACCGTCCGGTGCGAGACCCTCCCGCACGATCGTCTGTGCGGTGCGCACGGTGTCGGCGAGGTCGCCGCGGTCGGGGCGCCACCACTCCGGCGCCCAGTTCAGCGCCCCCATCACCAGCATCCGCGCCGCGTGCGGGTCCAGCTCCGGGTCGAGCTGCCCGGCGGCCCGTGCGTCGTCGACCAGGCCGCGCCACAGGGCGCCGTAGCGGCGCCGGTCGCGCAGCTGGACGTCGCGGATGCCCTGCGGGAGCTGGGCGGCGTTGCGGATCGCCGCGGCGGCGTACTCCGAGTCGCGCAGCACGATCTCGAGGTGGGCGCGCACCGCGGTGGCGATCCGGTCCATCGGCGGGGTCCCGTCCGGGAGGGCGGCGAGCTCGTCGTGGACGTGGGCCATCGTGCGCCGCAGCCCGACCTGCACGACCTCCTGGACCAGTTCGTCGCGGGAGGCGAAGTGGTAGTAGATCGCCGGGGCCCGGAGGTCGGCGAGCCCGGCGATGTCGAGCAGCCGGGTGCCGGCGTAGCCGCTGCGGTTCAGCACGACCGCCGCGGCGTCGAGGATCCGTTCGCGGGTCCGCGCCGAGCGCGGCGCGGACCCGGGGTCCGCGCCGCGCGGACCCCGTCGCCGGTCCGGTCCGTCCGTCATGGCGTCAGGCTACTGTCTAATCGTAGTAAGAAAAAATAAACTGGAGGCGTGGCATGGACGAGGTGGAGCGCGGTCGTGGACCGCTGGCCGGCCGGACGGTCGTCGAGCTGGCGGGCATCGGGCCGGGGCCGTTCGCCTGCATGGCGCTGGCCGACCTCGGCGCCGAGGTGATCCGGATCGACCGGCCCGCGGCCGGGCCGCTCTCGACGGCGCCGCCCCCGGCGGACGTGCTCAACCGCGGCAAGCGGTCGGTCGTGCTGGACCTCAAGCGCCCCGAGGCGGTGGAGGCCGTGCTGACCCTCGCCGGACGCGCGGACGTGCTGGTCGAGGGGAACCGGCCGGGCGTCGCCGAGCGGCTGGGGCTGGGGCCGGACGCGCTGTGGGCGCGCAACCCCCGGCTGGTCTACGGCCGGATGACCGGCTGGGGTCAGGACGGTCCGCTCGCCCACGCCGCGGGCCACGACATCGGCTACATCGCGCTGACCGGTGCCCTGCACGCCATGGGCGAGGCCGGGGGCCCGCCGCAGATCCCGCTCAACCTCGTCGGGGACTTCGGGGGCGGGTCCACCTACCTGGTGATCGGGGTGCTCGCGGCGCTGCTGGAGGCCGAGCGCACCGGGCGCGGCCAGGTCGTCGACGCCGCGATCGTCGACGGCGCGTCGCACCTGCTCGCGGCGATCCACGCCATGCTCGGCTCCAGCCGCTGGGAGGACCGGCGGGGGGTCAACATGCTCGACGGCGGCACCCCGTTCTACGCGGTCTACGCGACGGCCGACGGCGGGTACATGGCGGTCGGGGCACTGGAGCCGAAGTTCTACGCCGAGCTGCTGCGGCTGCTGGAGATCCCGCGCGAGGTGGCGGCGCCGGAGGACCAGCAGGACCGGAGCCGGTGGCCCGCGCTGCGGGCCGCGCTCGCCGCGCGCTTCGCCACCCGCACCCGCGACGAGTGGACCGCCGTCTTCGACGGTACCGACGCCTGCGTCGCACCGGTGCTGGGGCTGCGCGAGGCCGCCGCCCACCCGCACGTCGCCGCCCGGGGGAGCGTGACCGACACCGGCGGGGTGCTGCAGCCCGGCCCGGCGCCCCGGTTCTCCGGCCACCCCGTCGCCGCACCCGCCGCGCCGCCGGCCCGCGGGCGCGACACCCGCGCGGTACTCGCCGGTGCCGGCCTCGACGTCGACGCCCTGCTCGCCTCCGGCGCGGCGCAGGAGGTTTAGGGGCGGGTGCGCCGTCCGGACGATTGTCCGCTCCGTCCGTTCTCTCTAATCTACGAGCGATTAAACGATGACGAGGAGGCCGACGATGCCCGCCCCGATCGCGCACCGCCGAGCGGCTCTGGAGGCGCGCCACCCGGCGTGGCAGCCCCGCACGCTCGACGGGTTCCTGGACGACTGCGCCCGCGAGTTCCCCGACCGGCCGCTCGTCGTCACCGACGACCGCACCCTCGACTACGCCGGCGCCGCCGGGTGGACGGCCCGGCTTGCCGGCGGGCTGGCCGCGCTCGGTGTCCGCCCGGGTGACCGGGTCGGCCTGCTCATGGCCAACCACCTGGAGTTCGTCCCGCTGAAGTTCGCGGTCGCGCGGGCCGGCGCGGTCGCCATCCCGTTCAACTTCCTCTACCGCCGTGACGAGCTCGCCTACGTGCTGCGCCAGTCCCGCTGCACGGTGCTCGTCACGATGACCGGCTACGGCGACCTCGACCACCTCGCCCTGCTCGACGAGGTGGCCCCCGGCTGGGAGCACGGCCCCACCACCGAGCTCCCGGACCTGCGCGCGGTCGTCCAGCTGCCGACGGTGCACCCGGCCCGGCCCGGCGTGACGACGGTGGAGGAGCTGGGTGCCCTCGGCGAGCCGGTCGCGGCCGGATCCACCGGGGTCGCCCCGGACGACCTGGGCGACATCCTCTACACCTCGGGTACCACGGGGTCGCCGAAGGGGGTGATGGTCACCCACGACGCCGTCCTGCGCACCGGCTACGCCTCCGCGCTGACCCGCGGGTTCGAGGACGGGCGCCGCATCCTGTTCTCACTGCCCTGTTACCACATGTTCGGCTACGTCGAAGGCCTGGTCGCGGCCATGTTCGTGGGCGGGGCGATCGTCCCGCGGCTGGCGTTCTCCGCGGCCGACTACTTCGACGGCATCGAGCGGCACCGCGCGACCGAGATCCTGTGCGTGCCCACCATGACCGTCGCCCTGCTGGAGCATCCCGACCGTTCCGCGCGCGACCTGTCCTCGGTGTTCGCCGTGCTCTCCGGCGCCGCGCCCGCGCCGGTGTGGCTGTGGGAGCGGGTGCGCGCCGAGCTGGGGATCTCCGAGATCACCACCGGCTACGGGATGACCGAGTGCGGCGGCGCGATGACGATGACGCTGCCCGAGGACTCCCTGGAGCGGCACTCGGCCACCGTCGGGCGGGTCAAGCGCGCCGGGGTGGCCGGGCTGCCCGACCACGACGGCGACCTGTGCCACTACCGGACCTGCGACCCGATGACCGGCGAGGAGCTGCCGGCCGGGACGGAGGGGGAGCTGGTGTCGTCCGGGCCCACCCACATGCTCGGGTTCTGGGACAAGCCCGAGGAGACCGCGGCCGCCCTGCGCGGGGGCCGGGTGTTCTCCGGCGACCTGGGCCGCGTCCGCGACGACGGCTACCTCGAGATCACCGGCCGCAGCAAGGAGCTCTACAAGAGCGGCGGCGAGCTGGTGATGCCCAAGGAGATCGAGGAGCTGGTCACCCGCCACCCCGGGGTCAGCCAGGCCTACGCCGTCGGCGTCGCGGACGACCGGTGGGGCGAGGTCGGGTGCCTGTGGATCGTCCCGGAGCCGGGCGCGACCGTCGACCCGGACGCGGTGCTGGCGCTCTGCCGGGAGAAGCTCGCCCGGTTCAAGGTGCCCAAGCACGTGCTGGTGACCACCGCCGAGGACCTGCCGACCACCCCGACCGGCAAGGTCCAGAAGTTCCGGCTCGCCCGGCGCGCCGCCGAGGTGCTGGGCTGAGGAACGGGCCGGGCCCCGGGGTACCCCCGGGGCCCGGCCCGACCTGCCGGTGCGCTCAGCCGTCGAGCCGGTCGCGCAGCACGAACTTCTGCACCTTCCCCGACGGGGTCATGGGCAGGTCGTCGACCAGGAACCACCGCACCGGCACCTTGTACGGGGTGAGCCGCTCCAGGCAGTGCGCGGCCAGCTCGTCGGTGAACCCGGGCTCCTGCGGTTCGTGGGTCACCACCGCGGCGGCGACGATCTCCCCCCAGGTGGGGTCCGGCAGGCCGACCACGGCCGACGCGGCCACCGCCGGGTGCTCGGCCAGCGCGACCTCGATCTCGGCGGGGGCGATGTTCTCGCCGCCGCGGATGATGAGCTCCTTCAGTCGCCCGGTCAGGGTGATCATGCCGCGCTCGTCCATCGAGCCGAGGTCGCCGGTGTGCACCCAGCCCTCGTCGTCGACGGTCGCCGCGGTGGCCCCGGGGTCGCCGTAGTAGCAGAGCATCTGGTTGTAGCCGCGGGCGCAGACCTCGCCGACGGTGCCGAGCGGCACGACCCCGCCGTTGGCGGGGTCGACGATCCGCGCCCCGGTGTGCGGCAGCGGGCGGCCGACGCTGCGGACGAGGTCGTCGGCGGTGTCGGAGCGCCGCGTCAGGCTCAGCACGGGGGAGAGCTCGGTCTGTCCATAGAGGTTGTGCACGAAGGCGCCGAAGGTCTCGCGGACGGCGGTGATCATCGAGCCGGGCACGGTCGCGGCGCCGACCAGGACGGTGTCCAGCGCCGGGGCCTGCTCGTCGCGTCGGCGCGCCTCGTGCAGCACCGCGCCGAGCACCGTCGGCACGCTCATCAGGATCGTCGCGTGCTCGGCACGCATCGCCTCGAGCACGGCACCGGGCTCGAACCGCTCGATCAGCACCACCGTGCCGCCCAGCACCGCGGGGCCCAGCGTCGAGATGACGCAGCCCGCGGTGTGGAAGGTCGGCAACGGCGCGACGGCCACGGCGCCGTCGCGGGCCTCGGCGGTGTGCATGGTGAGCCGGGCGTTGTTCAGCAGCGAGCGGTGCGCCAGCAGCACGCCCTTGGGGTGCCCGGTGGTCCCCGAGGTGAACTGCATCATCGCCGGGGAGCCCGGCGTGCTGCGCTCCGGCATGTCGGGCGAGCCGCCGTCCAGCGGCGTGCCGTGCAGCCGGTCGGTGTCGGACAGGCTGACCACATGGGCGAGACCGGTCACCCGCGGCACGACGTCGGCGACGACGCCGGTCAGGTCGTGGTCGCGCACCCGGTCGGCGTGCAGCAGGACCGTCGAGCGGGACAGGGTGAGCGCGTACTCCAGCTCGCCCGGGCGCAGGGCCGGGTTGAGCGCCACCAGGACGACCCCCGCCAGGCCCGCCGCGTACTGGACGATCGTCCACTCCGCGACGTTCGGCGCCCAGAGCGCGACGTGTCCGCCGGGCCCGGCGAGCTCCAGCAGGGTCCCGGCGACCCGGCTCGCCTCGTCGAGCAGCTCGGCGTAGGTCCAGCGGCCGGTGCTGCCGTCGTGCCGGGTCGCGACGAGCGCGACGGTGTCGGGATGCGCGGCGGCCTGCTCGCGCAGGAGCCCGCCGACCGTGCCCTCGACGAGGCCGGGCCCGGGGCCCTCGAACCACTCGGAGCGCCCGGTCGCCGGGGTGGGGGTGGAGCTGACGGCCTGCGTGCTCATGACGGGCCTCCGTGGGGCGGGAGAGGGCGTGGACCGGTGGAATAAATGAATCTAGATAAAATTCGGGCCGGGTCAACCGCCGGTCGGGGCCGACAGCCCGCGCCGGACGATCGTCCGGGCGGTCCGGACCAGGGACCTCAGCGAGCCGCGCCCGGGGGTCCACCACTCGCACGCCCAGTTGAGTGCGCCGAGCACCAGCATCCGGGCCGCCCGTGGGTCGAGCCCGTCCCGCAGCTCGCCCGCGTCACGGGCCGCCTCGACGAGATCGCGCCAGAAGTCGCTGTAGCGCTGCTGCTCCGCCAGCTGCCGGGTACGGACCTCCGGGGGCAGCTGCTGGGTGTTGCGGATCGAGGCGACCGTGTAGTCGGAGATGCGGAGCACGACCTGCAGGTGGGCCTCGACCGCGCAGCAGATGCGGTCCATCGCCGTCGCCCCGGCCGGCAGCTCCTGCACCCGCGCCCGCACGTGCTCCAGGTTGCGGACCATGCCCGCCACCACGACCTGTTCGACCAGGTCCTCGCGGGAGTCGAAGTAGTAGTAGACGGCCGGCGGCCGGACCCCGGCCAGCCGCGCGACGTCGGCGAGCCGGGTCCCGGCGTACCCGCGCGTCGCAAGCAGCGACGCCGTCGCGTCCAGGATCCGGCGCCGGGTCCGCGCCGACTTCTCGCCGGGGCCCCGGACGCCCGCCGTCCGGACCGTGTGGGCGCGGGGCACGGCGTCAGTACGACGCGGGCAGGCCCAGGCTGCGCTGGGCGACGAAGTTCAGGACCATCTCCCGGCTGACCGGCGCGGTCTTGAGCATCCGGGCGACGAACCACAGGTCGGCCAGGCCGTACTCGAGCGACAGGCCGTTCCCGCCGTGGCTCTGGATCGCCTGGTCCAGGGTGCGCAGCGAGGAGTCGGCCGCGGCGAACTTCGCGATGTTCGACGCCTCCGCGGCGTCGGCGCCCGCGTCGAACAGCTCGGCGGCGCGGTAGGTCATCAGCCGCGACAGCTGGGTCCCGATGTAGGCCTCGGCCAGCGGGTGCGCGACGCCCTGGTGGGAGCCGATCGGCACGCCCCACACCTGCCGGTCGCAGGCGTAACCGGTGGCCTTGTCCAGCGCGTAGCGGGCGATGCCGTTCGAGATGCAGGCCGCGGTGATCCGCTCCGGGTTGAGCCCGGCGAACACCTGGCGCAGGCCGTTGCCCTCGTCGCCGATCAGCGCCTCGGGACCGACCCGCACGTCGTCGAGGAACACGGTGAACTGGTGCTCGGGCTGCTGCAACGCCGCCGGGATGGTCTGCCAGGTCAGCCCCTCGGCGTCGGTCGGCACGACGAACAGCGACAGCGGGTGGCGCCCGCCCGGTCCCGGCTCGGGCCGGCGGGTCACGACCAGGACGGCGTCGGCCTCGTCGATGCCCGAGGTCCAGTACTTCTGCCCGCGGATCCGCCAGCCGTCGCCGTCGGGGTGGGCGGTGGTGGTGATCTCGTGGCTGTTCGAGCCCGCGTCCGGCTCGGTGATCGCGAACGCCATCTTGAGCGAACCGTCGGCGATCCCCGGCAGCCAGCGCTCCTTGAGCTCGTGCGAACCGTGCACGTCGATGATCGACCCGCAGATAGCGGGGGAGATGACCATCATCAGCAGCGGGACGCCCTGCGACGATGCCTCCTCGACGACCACGGCGAGGTCGCTCATGGTGCCGCCGCCACCGCCGTAGGCCTCGGACAGGTGCACGCCCAGGAACCCGGCCGCGCCGAGCTCCTTCCACAGCTCGGTCGGCTCCTCGTGGGCCTTCGCCTTCGCCATGAAGTAGCTGTGGCCGTAGCGACCGACCAGGGTCGCCACCGCGTCGCGCAGTGCCGCGCGCTCCTCGGTGTCGGCGACGATCAGCGAGCTGGGCATCGGTGTCTCCTCGGGGCCCGGATATTTTTCTAATTCAGAATAGGTAATAGGGTGGGGCCCCGTCAACGCGGCCGAAGCGGCTCAGGGCATCGACGAGCCGCCGCCGACGGCCACGACCTGACCGGTGACCTGGTGCGCCGCGGTCTCCGAGGCCAGCCAGGCGACCGCGTTGCCGACGTCGGCCGGGGTGGTGCGCCGGCGCAGCGCCTGGGTGCGGACGATCGCGTCGACCTGGTCCGGTGCGAACAGTGCGTCCGCCCCGCCCGCCCAGACCGAGCTCGGGCCCACGTGGTCGTCCTCGGGGGGCAGGACGAGCCCGGGGGCGACGACGTTGCTGCGGATCCCGAACCGGCCGTTCTCCCGCGCCACCGTGCGGGCCAGGGAGATCAGTGCCGCCTTGGTGCCGCCGTAGATGCCCTGGCGGACGGCGCCGTAGGCGGCGTCGCTGGACAGGAACACGATCGCGCCCCGGCCGGCCTCGCGCATCGGACCGAGCACGGCCTGGGTGCAGTCGATCGCGGCGAACAGGTTCACCTCGACCGTGCGCCGCCAGAGGTCGCGGTCGGTCTGCTCGGCGAACCAGCCGGGCCTGCTCCACCCGGCGTTGTTGACCAGCACGTCCACCCCGCCCCAGGCCGCCACCGCCTGCGCGGTCACCCGGGCGCCCGCGCCCTCGGCGGTCAGGTCGGTCGCGCATGCGGCCGCGTCCGGTGCGCCGAGGTCGCGCAGCTCGCCCGCGACCCGTTCGGCCTGCTCGCCGTCGATGTCGACGACCAGTACCCGTGCCCCCTCCGCGGCCAGGACCCGGGCGATGCCCCGCCCGATGTTGGCCCCCGCCCCGGTGACGACGACCCGTGCGTCGCGCAGTCCCAGATCCACTGTGTCTCCCGTTCTCCGACCCGGTCTTTCGACGCGGGATTCAACACCGGTACGGCCGCGGCGTCGCCGTCTTGACACCGGACGGACGGCCGTGATGTCCTCTTGCGCGAGATTAATCAATGTTAAAAACGAGACGTCCTGGGGGAGCAATGGCGCAGTCCCGGCCCGACCACGACCCGGTATCGGTGGGGTCGCTCGAGTTCTGGTCGCTGACCCCCGAGGGACGCGAGGAGCGGCTGCGGATCCTGCGCGACGAGCGTCCGGTCAGCTGGCAGCGCCCCGCCGAGGGGTCGATGCTGCCGCAGGAGGACGACGCCGGCTTCTGGGCGATCACCCGGCACGCCGACATCCAGGCCGTCAGCAAGGACCCGGCGACCTTCTGCTCCGGGCAGGGCGTGATGATCGAGGACGTCCCGAGCGACATCCTGGAGGCGGCCAGCTCCTTCCTCGCGACCGACGCTCCACGGCACACCCAGCTGCGCCGGCTCGTCAGCGCCGCGTTCACCCCGCGCCAGGTGAAGAAGATCGAGGCGCAGATCGCCGACCAGGCCCGCCGGATCGTCGACGACCTGATCGAGGCCGGGGACTGCGACTTCGTCGACCAGGTCTCCCGGCGGCTGCCGATGTGGACGATCTACGAGATGTGCGGCCTCCCCGTCGCGCGCCGCGAGGACGCCGCGCACGCCGCTGACGGCATGGTCTCCTGGGCCGACTCCGACGTCCGCGCCGGTCTGGAGCCCGCCGACCTGCTCAACCAGTCGCTGGTCACCCTGATCACGATCGGTCTGGAGCTCGCCGACGACCGGCGCGAGAACCCGGGCGAGGACCTCATGACCGCGCTGGTGCAGGCCGAGGTCGACGGCGAGCAGCTGAGCGAGGAGGAGATCGCGGCGTTCTTCGTGCTGCTGTCGGTGGCCGGCAACGACACCACCCGCAACACGATCAGCCGCACCGCCGAGGCGCTCACCCGCTTTCCCGACCAGCGGAAGATCCTCCAGGCCGACTTCGACGGCACGATCGGCACCGCGACCGACGAGTTCGTCCGCTGGGCCAGCCCGGTCATGACCTTCCGCCGGGTCGCCACCCGCGACGTCGAGCTGCACGGGCAGCAGATCCGCGAGGGCGACTGGGTCGTCATGTTCTACGCCTCGGGCAACCGCGACGAGCGGGTGTTCACCGACCCGCACACCTTCGACGTCACCCGCTCACCGAACCCGCACGTGGGGTTCGGCGGCGGCGGGCCGCACTTCTGCATGGGCAACATGCTGGCGCGGACCCAGCTGCGCGCCCTGTTCGGTGAGCTGCTGCGCCGGGTGCCCGACCTGCGGACCGGCGAGCCCGTGCAGCTCGTCGGCAACTTCGTGGACGGCGTGAAGTCCATGCCGTGCACGCTCAACCTGTGAGGAGGAACCACCGATGCGCGTGGTGGTCGACTACGACAAGTGCACCGGGCTGGGGCTCTGCGAGTCACTGGCCCCCGACTTCTTCGAGGTCGCCGACGACGGCTCGCTGAACCTGCTGCGGGCCGAGGCCGACGAGGCGCAGCGCACGGAGCTGGAGGAGGCCTGCCGGGCCTGCCCCACCGAGGCACTGCGGATCGAGGGCTGAGCGATGACCAGGGTGTTCTCCTCCGTCGACGAGCTGCTGACCGCCGAGGGCGAGTCCTTCGGGCCCACCGACTGGACCGAGATCGACCAGCGCCGGGTGGACCTGTTCGCCGAGGCCACCGGCGACCACCAGTGGATCCACACCGACCCGGAGCGGGCCGCGTCCGGCCCGTTCGGCGGGACCATCGCGCACGGCTTCCTGACCCTGTCGCTGCTGCCGCGGCTGCTGAACGAGCTCTACACCGTCGACAACGTCCGGATGGGCATCAACTACGGGCTCGACAAGGTCCGTTTCCCCGCCCCCGTCCCGGTCGGCTCGAAGGTCCGGCTCGCCGCCGAGATCGCGTCGGTGCGCCGTGGCGAGGGCTTCGTCGCGGTCACCGTGCGCTCGACGCTCGAGGTCGAGGGCTCGGCCAAGCCCGCCTGCGTCATCGAGAGCGTCGGCCGGCTCTATCCCTGACCAGCTGTGAACGAGAGGAACCGACAGTGACCCCGACCGCCCCCGCCGGCGCGCCGCGTCCCCCCGCGGCTCTCTACGAGGAGCTGATCGAGCCCCGGCGGGTGCACGGTTCGCTCTACACCTCGCCGGAGATCTTCGCCGACGAGCTGGAACGCATCTGGTACCGGACCTGGGTCTACGTCGGCCACGTCAGCGAGATCGCCGCACCGAACGACTACGTCCGCAAGTCCATCGGCCCGCAGGACGTCATCATGACGCGCACGGCCGACGGCGAGGTGCACCTGCTGCTCAACCGGTGCGCGCACCGCGGCAACCTGGTCTGCGAGGCGCAGGCGGGCAACTCCAGCTCCTTCCGGTGCCCGTACCACGGCTGGACCTACCGCAACGACGGCCGGATGCTCGGCTACCCGTTCCCGCAGGGCTACGGCGGCCGCGGGAAGCTCGACCTCGGGCTCGGCCGCGTCGCCCGGGTCGGGGTCCACCAGGGCTTCGTGTTCGGCAGCTTCGCCCCCGACGGCCCCACGCTCGACGAGCACCTCGGCGAGGCGAAGGGCGAGATCGACCGGCTGGTCCGGCTCTCCCCGGACGGCGAGATCGAGCTGACCGCCGGCTTCCTGCAGCACCGGGCGCAGGCCAACTGGAAGCTCCTCGCAGAGAACGAGACCGACGGCTACCACCCGCAGTTCGTGCACGCGTCGATCTTCAGCGTCGCCGAGAGCGGGATCGGCGCCCTCTACGGCGAGAAGTCCACCGCCGTCACCCGCGACCTCGGGGGCGGCCACAGCGAGAACGACCTGCGCCCGGAGTTCCGCCGCCTCGGGACGCCGCTGGGCTGGTTCGGCACCACCGAGGAGAAGGTCCCCGACTACTCCGCCCGGATGCGCGGGACCTACGGCCCGGACGCCCACGACATCCTGGTCGAGGGCGGACCGCACGTGATGATCTTCCCGAACCTGTTCATCGCCGAGATCCAGCTGTTCACGATCCAGCCGCTGGCCGCGGACCTCACCGTCCAGCACGTCACCGCCGTGCAGCTCAAGGGCGCGCCGGAGATGAACCGGCGGATGCTCCAGCAGTGCATCGGCTCGGTCGGGCCCGCCGGGATGCTGCTCGCCGACGACACCGAGATGTACGAGCGCAACCAGGCCGGCGTCGCCGAGCTGCGCCCGGAGTGGCTCGACATCCGCCGCGGCGCAGACCGCGAGACCGTCGACGAGCGCGGCCTGACCGTCGGCGGCGCCACCGACGAGACCGGCATGCGCGGGTTCTGGCGGCACTACACCCGGCTGATGACGGAGGGCCGATGACCACCACCGAGCTGGACCTGCGCACCGTCGAGCAGTTCCTCTACCGCGAGGCGCGCTACGCCGACGAGCACCGTTACGAGGACTGGGAGGCGCTCTGGACCCCGGACGCCCTCTACTGGGTGCCCGCCAACGACGACGACGCCGACCGCATGACCCAGATGTCGATCATCCACGACAACCGCAACCGGATCGCCACCCGCATCAGGCAGTACCGCACTGGGCGCCGGCACTCCCAGGTGCCGGCGTCGCGGCTGCGGCGCGTGGTGTCCAACGTGGAGATCCTCGGGACCGTCCCGGAGACCGGGGACACCGAGGTCGGCGCCAACTTCGTCCTCGTCGAGTCCCGCGAGCGGGGCAACCGGCTGTGGGCCGGGCGGACCACCTACCGGCTCCGCGTCGTCGACGGCGAGCTCGCCCTGTCCTACAAGAAGGTCGCCCTGGTCGACAACGCCCGGGCGATCGCGACGCTGTCGTTCCTGATCTGATGGAGATCGCCCCCGACATCGTCGGCAACGAGTTCGCCGAGGTCAGCGTCCGGGTCGACGACGACGCCAACAGCCGCCGCCTGCGGATCGAGGACCTGCGCACCGGCCGCGTCCGCTACCTCGACGCCCTGGAGCTCGAGACGCTGGTGTGGCTGCCCGAGGGGCACCTGCACACGTTGCTCGACCCGTCCGCGGACCGCTGGCGGGAGGACACGTGAGCACCGTCCTGACCCGGTTCGACGACCGCGCCGACGGCCGCATCGCGACCCTGACCCTCAACCGGCCGCAGGCCCGCAACGCGATCACCGTGGAGCTGGCCCGCGCCCTGCACGACGGGCTCGCCGCGGCCGCGGGGACCGCCGACGTCGTCGTGGTCCGCGGCGCGGGCGGCCACTTCTGCGCGGGCGGGGACTTCCACGAGGTCTCCCGGCTCCGCGAGCAGGGGCCCGAGGCGCTGCGCCCGCTCTTCGAGACCTTCGTCGGCGCCTGCGAGCTGATCGCGACGCTGCCGGTGCCGGTCGTCGCCGTCGTCGAGGGGTACGCGATGGCGGGCGGGTTCGAGCTGCTCCAGTCCGTCGACATCGCCCTCGTCCGCGACGACGCGGTGCTCGCCGACAACCACGCGAACTTCGGGATGATCCCCGGCGGCGGCGGGTCGCAGCGGCTGCCCCGCATCGTCGGGACGCCCCGCGCGCTCGGCCACATCCTGCTCGGCGAGCGGCTCTCCGGCCGCGACGCCGTCGACTGGGGGCTGGCGTGGGCCTGCGCCCCGGCCGCCGAGCTCGACGCGCTCGTCGAGCGCACCGTCGCGAACCTGCTCGGCAAGGACCGCGACGCGCTCGCCCGGATCAAGCACCTCGTCCGGGGCGGGCTGCACGGGACCCTGACCGACGGCCTCGCCGCCGAGCTCGCCTCGACCCTCGCCCACCTGGGCGGGGAACGGGCCGGCGCGGGCATCGACCGGTTCACCGGAAGGACACGGACGTGACGACCACCGACACGACCCGCACCGCACAGGTGCTCTTCGACCTCGACGAGGACGGCGTCGGACGGCTGCGGCTCAACCGGCCCGAGGCGTCCAACGGCATGAACGTGGAGTTCCTGCGCGCCCTCTACGACGCCGTCATGACCGCGACCGGGCAGGCGGGCCTGCGGGTGCTGCTGCTGACCGGGGAGGGCCCGCACTTCTGCGCCGGCGGCGACGTGAAGACCTTCGCCGCCAAGGGCGAGGCGCTGCCCGACTACCTGCGCGAGGCCACCGCCTGGCTGCAGAACGTCGCCCAGGCCCTGCTCGCGCTGCCCGTCCCGGTCGTCGCGGCCGTGCACGGCTTCGCTGCGGGCGGCGGGGGACTGGGTCTGGTGTGCGCCAGCGACATCGTGCTCGCCGGGAGGTCGGCGAAGTTCATGTCCGGCGCCGCGCGGGTCGGGATGGCGCCCGACGCGGGCTCCTCGGTGACGCTGCCGCAGCTCGTGGGGCTGCGCAAGGCGATGGAGATCCTGCTGCTCAACCCCACGCTGACCGCGGCCGAGGCCGCGGAGATCGGGCTGATCACCCGCGTCGTCGCCGACGACGCGCTGCACGACGAGGCACTCGCCGTCGCCCGGACCCTGGCGGCCGGGGCGCCGCGCGCGCTCGGCGCGGTCAAGCGCCTGGTCTGGTCCGGGCTCGGCAACCGGGTCGAGGCCCAGCTGCCGGAGGAGGCCCGCACGGTCTCCGAGCTGTCCGGCACCGCCGACGCCCGCGAGGGGCTGGCCGCCGTCCTGGAACGGCGCAGCCCCCGCTTCACCGGCCGCTGACGCGGTCGCACCCATCCATCCACGACGAAGGAGCACGGCAGGCATGGCAGGAGTCGAGGGGCGCGTCGTCGCGATCACCGGGGCGGGCAACGGCCTCGGTCGCGAGTACGCGCTGGTCCTGGCCCGGGCGGGCGCGAAGGTCGTCGTCAACGACCTGGGCGGGTCCCGCGACGGCACGGGCAGCGGGTCGACCGCGGCGGACGCCGTCGTCGCCGAGATCCGGGCCGAGGGCGGCGAGGCCACGGCGAACCACGACAGCGTCGCGACCCCCGAGGGCGGCGCGGCGGTCGTGGCCACCGCGCTGGACGCCTACGGCCGGATCGACGGGGTGGTGGCCAACGCGGGAATCCTGCGCGACCGGTCGTTCCACACCATGACCGACCAGGACTGGGACGCCGTGCAGCAGGTGCACCTCTACGGCGCGTTCCACGTGATCCACGCGGCCTGGCCGCACTTCCGCGAGCAGGGTCACGGCCGCGTCGTCGTCGCCACCTCGACCTCGGGGATCTACGGCAACTTCGGCCAGGCCAACTACGGCGCCGCCAAGGGCGGGCTGATCGGTCTGATCAACACCCTGGCCATCGAGGGCCGCAAGCGCGGCATCACCGCCAACGCGATCGCGCCGATGGCGGCGACCCGGATGACGGAGGACATCGCGCCGCCGGAGATGCTGGCGAAGCTCTCCCCGGCGCACGTCGCGCCGGTCGTCGGCCACCTGCTGACCGACGAGTGCACCGAGACCGGCAGCGTCCTGGTCGCCGGCGGCGGCGAGGTGCACCGGGTCGCCCAGTTCCGCACCAAGGGCGTCACCTTCGCCGAGGTGCCCACGATCGACCAGGTCGGCGACCGGTTCGCCGAGATCGTCGACCTCGACGGCGCCGTCCCCGGCACCAACCCGGTCGGCTGATCCGCCGTGACCAGCACCGTGACCCACGTCGAGGGCGGCGCCGAGGCCACCGTGGCCCGGCTGCGCAGCACCTTCGCCGCCGGGCGGACCCGGCCCCTGGCGTGGCGGCTGCGCCAGCTGCGCGGCATCGAGCGTCTGGTGACCGAGCGGGAGCCGGACATCGCCGCCGCCCTCGCGCAGGACCTCGGCAGACCGGCCCCGTACGCCTGGCTCGGCGACATCGCCTCGACCGCGGCCGAGGCCGCCTTCGCGCGCAGGCACCTGAAGCGGTGGATGCGCAGGCGGCGGACCTCGCTCCCGCTGTCGATGCTGCCCGGTCGCGGCTTCTACCAGTACGAGCCGCTGGGCACGGTGCTGGTCATCGGCCCCTGGAACTACCCCGTCTACCTGACCCTCGGCCCCCTGGTCGCGGCCGTCGCGGCCGGGAACACCGTCGTGGTCAAGCCGTCGGAGCACGCGCCCGCGACCTCGGCGCTGCTCGCCCGGCTGATCCCGGAGTACCTCGACCCGGACGCGGTCGCCGTGCTGGAGGGCGACGCCGCGGTGACCCAGGAGCTGCTCGCGCAGGGCCTGGACCTGGCGTTCTTCACCGGCGGGCCGGGGATCGGGAAGAAGGTGATGGAGGCGGCGTCGGCCCACCTCACCCCGGTGGTGCTGGAGCTGGGCGGCAAGAGCCCGGTGATCGTCACCGCGGACGCCGACATCGACGTCGCGGCCCGGCGGATCGCCTGGGTCAAGCTGCTCAACTCCGGGCAGACCTGCATCGCACCGGACTACGTGCTGGTCGAGGCCGGGGTACGGGACCGTCTGGTCGCCGGCATCGTCGCCACGCTGCGGGAGTTCCGGGCCGGGGAACCGGCCGCGCAGCCGATCGTCGACGACCGGCAGTTCGGCCGCCTGGCCGCCCTGCTCGACGGTCACGGCGGCGAGGTGGCGGCCGGCGGCGGCACCGACGCGGCCACGCACGCGATCGAGCCGACGGTGGTCGTCGATCCCGACCCGGACTCCGCGGTGATGGCCGACGAGATCTTCGGCCCGATCCTGCCGGTGCTCACCGTCGGCTCGCTCGACGAGGCGATGCGCTTCGTCAACGCCCGGCCCAAACCGCTGGGCCTGTACCTGTTCACCGGGTCGAGGGCCGCGCAGGAGACGGTGCTCGCCGGGACCAGCTCGGGCGGCGTGGTGATCAACCACCTGGCCATGCACTGCCTGGTTCCGCAGCTGCCCTTCGGCGGCGTCGGCACCAGCGGGATGGGCGCCTACCACGGCGAGTGGGGCTTCCACGCGTTCAGCCACCGCAAGGCGGTGCTGGCCAAGCCCGCGAAGCCGGACCCCGCGCTGATGTACCCGCCCTACACCGACCGGAAGATGGCGTTGCTGCGCCGCTTCTTTTGACCCCGTCGGGCACGTGCCGATGGCGAGGCGCCCCGGCTGGTGTCGTCGCCGGTCCTGCGGTTCACCGCCCGGGCCGACCGCGCGGCCCGGGCGGCAGCGGCGCCGGGACCGGTCAGTGGCGCAGGCCGGCCTGCTTGAGCAGCGGCATGACGTTGTCGCCGAAGTACTTCAGCTCCTCGTTGTAGTCGACGAGGCCGAAGATCATGCCCTCCATGCCCGCCTCGTTGAGCCTGCCGAGCTCCTCGGTGACCTGCTCCGGGGTCCCGACGATCGGGTAGCCGCCCCACCCGGCGATGAAGCGCTCCTGCATCTTCTTCACCGCGTGGTCGAAGGACTGCGACGCACCGGAGCCGGCGATCTTGATGACGTTGCCCGCCGCGCCCCAGTCGCCCTCGTCGACGACCTGCTGGAAGTCGCGCTTCGCCTCCTCCTCGGTGTCCCTGCAGACGACGAGGCCGTAGGTCATGGCGTGGATCGTGCGCCGGTACTCGGTGCGGGCCTTCTCCTTCAGCGCCGTCGTGTAGGCCTTGATGTTGTCCAGGGTGTCGAGCGAGGCGAAGTTGAAGTCGACGTTGCGGGCGGAGAACTCGATGCCCGACGGGCTGTTGCCCGCGTTGATCAGCGCGGGCCGCGGCCCCTGGTGCGGCTTGGGGTAGGCCTCGAGCAGCTCGGCGTCGAAGTACTTCGAGTGGATCGCGAAGGTGCCCTCCTCGGTCCAGAGCCTGCTCACGAAGTCCAGCCACTCCTGGCCGTAGGCGTAGCGCTCGTCGTGCTCGCGCTGCTCGGAGCCGAACATCTCCATCTCCGGTGGCACCCAGCCCATCACCATGTTCAGCGCGAACCGGCCGCCGGAGATGCGGTCGACGGTCGTCGCCTGCTTGGCCGCGACGATCGGGTGCATCGTCGGCAGGTGCGAGGTCGCCGCGACGGCGATCCGTTCCGTCGCCTCGGCGACCCCGGCGGCCCAGGTGTAGGTCTCGAAGCAGTTGCCGTTGAAGTTGGTGGACCCGCCGAAGCCCTTCCAGCGGGCGACGGGGACGAGCACGTCGAACCCGAGCCGGTCGGCGCGCTGGGCGATCTCCTTGGTGTGGTCCCAGGTGATCTCGTAGCTGGACGGGGCGTGGCTCATGATCAACCCGTACGAGCAGTTGCTGCCGAACAGGCCCAGCTTCATCTTCTGGTCGCCGAACAGCGGGTTCGTCGTCGTGCGGTCGGCCGCGGGCCGGGTCTCCGAGGCGGGGCGGGGATCGGTGGGGGCGAGCCCGAGGCGCTCGTTGGCGGTCACGGTCATGGTCGTCTCCTTCGACGTCGTGCCGGGCGGGGGAGTCGTGCGCGGGAGGGGTGTCAGCCGAGCTGGAACGGGTCGCGCGTCCCGCCGGTCAGCTCGACGAACACGGACTTGTTCTCGGTGTACTCGTGGACCGCGTCGACGCCGTTCTCCCGGCCGATGCCGGAGGCGCCGAAGCCGCCGAAGGGCATGTTGGGGGCGATCACGCGGTAGGCGTTGACCCAGACGGTGCCCGCGCGCAGCTTCCTCGCGACGCGGTGGGCGCGGTGGACGTCCTTGGTCCACACGGCGCCGGCGAGCCCGTACGGGGTGTCGTTGGCGAGCTTCAGCGCCTCGTCCTCGTCGGTGAAGGTGTAGGCGGCGAGCACCGGCCCGAACACCTCCTCACGGACGATCGTGTTCTCCGGGGACACGTTCGTGACGACCGTGGGCCGGACGAACAGTCCGCCGCGCTCGGCGTCGGGCTCGCCGCCGCAGGCGAAGGTCGCGCCCTCGGCGGCCGCGCCCTGCAGGTAGCCGAGCACCTTCTCGTACTGCGGCCGGTTCGCGACCGGGCCCATCTCGGTGGCGGCCTCGGTGGGGTCGCCGAGCACGATGGCCTCGGCCCGCGCGACGACCTTCTCCACCAGGGCGTCGTGCACGTCGGCGTGCACGATCAGCCGGGAGCCGGCCATGCACGTCTGCCCGGTGGCCGCGAACACGCCCGCCACCAGGCCGTTCGCCGCGGCGTCGAGGTCGGCGTCGGGGAAGACGATCTGCGGGGACTTGCCGCCCAGCTCCAGGGTGACCCGGTTGTAGTTGGCCACCGCCGCCTGCGCGACCTTCGCCCCGGTCGCCGACGAGCCGGTGAACGCGACCTTGTCCACTCCGGGGTGCGACGCCAGCGCCTCGCCGCAGGCGCGGTCCCAGCCGGTGACGACGTTGAGCACCCCGGCGGGCAGCCCCGCCTCGTGCAGGATCTCGGCGAACGCGACGGTGGAGGCCGGGGCGTGCTCGGACGGCTTGACGACCATCGTGCAGCCCGCGGCGAGCGCGGGGGCGAGCTTGAAGGTCAGCAGCAGCAGCGGGCTGTTCCACGGCGTGATCGCGGCGACGACGCCCACGGGCTCGCGGGTGGTGAAGCCGAAGTAGTTCGGGTTCACCGGCGGGACGGTGCGGCCCTCGATCTTGTCCGCCAGCCCGGAGAAGTAGTAGTACCACTGGGGCAGGGCGTTCAGCTGGCCGAGCATCTCGCGCAGCAGCTTGCCGGAGTCGCTGACCTCCAGCCGGGCCAGGCGCTCGGCGTTCGCGGCGATCGCGTCGCCGCACCGGCGCAGGATCGCGGCGCGCTGGAAGCCGGTCATGGCACCCCACTCGCCCTCGAACGCGGCGCGCGCCGAGGCGACGGCCTCGTCGACGTCCTCCGCGCCGCCGTCGGCCAGCCGCGCCCACGGTTCCCCGGTGAAGGGGTTCAGCGACGCGAACGTCGCACCGGACCGGGCGTCCACCGCCCTCCCGTGGATGAACTGCCGGAACTCCTGCAGCGGCGATGTCATCGTCGACCTCCTGGCGCGTGCCCGTCCTGACGGGTGGGGACGCTACGAGCGGCCCGGGGCCGTCGACTATCCGCGCGTGGCACACGTGGAGCCGTTCCGCGCGAGCTTCCGGGAACGGCTGACCGGCCGCGGTGATCGGCTGGGCAGGGCGCCCACCAGGCTCTATCGTCAGGGGACTCTTCGACCGCTCGCCACCGACGACGGGACGGCATCAGGAGGAGCCGATGGACGCCCCCGACGCACGCGCGGCCGCTCACCACCTCGGCCGCTACCCGGTCCTCGACACGCGCAACCTCGAGCAGGCGCGCGAGGCGGTGTCCCGGGTCTATCTCGACCACGACCTGACGGCACCGACCGACCAGCTCGAGATGACGCTGAACGCCACCTCGGACCGGATGTTCACCGTCGGCTTCCTGACCTACAAGTCCGCGGCCAAGCTCGTGATGCCGCCGACCGAGGACACGTACCACATCAACCTCACGGTCGCCGGGAACACGATCGCCCAGCGCAGCGACGGGTCGCGGGCCGCCACGGCCGCCGGGGCGTCCGGGCTCACGCTGCTGCCGGACCGGACGACGACGGTGCGCTGGTCACCCGACGCCGAGCAGTACATCCTCAAGATCTCGCGGCGCAGCCTGGAGACCCACCTGGGCGAGCAGCTGAACCGGCCGGTGCACGACGTGGTGGAGTTCGACTTCGGTCTCGACTTCTCCTCGCCCGCGGGGCGGACCCTGCTGTCCTCGGTGCAGTTCCTGGCCCGGGAGCTGAACCGGCCGGGAGGTCTGGCCGAGATGCCCATCGCCCGTGAGCAGCTCGAGGCGTTCGTGATGAGCCAGCTCCTGTACGCCGGCCGCCACCAGTACTCCGACGCCCTCGCCGCGCCGGACGACCCGGTCCGCCGGGGGCGGCTCGGCCCGGTGCTCGACTACATGGAGCAGCACGCGGACGAGCCGTTGACCCCGCAGGAGCTCGCGCGGGTCGGCTGCATGAGCGTGCGCACGCTGCACGCGTCCTTCGCCCAGGAGCTCGGCGAGTCCCCGATGGCCTACCTGCGCCGGGTGCGGCTCGACCACGTCCGCGGGGAGCTGCTGCGCAGCGATCCCACCGTCACGGGGGTGAAGGAGATCGCGCTGCGCTGGGGCTTCTTCCACCCGAGCCGGTTCGCCCAGCAGTACCGGGAACGGTTCGGGGAGCTCCCGCGCGACACGCTACGGGGCTAGGGCGCCGTAGCCGCCGCGGTGGAACAGCAGTGGCGCGCGGACGGGGTCGGCGCCCAGGTCGTGCACCCGCGCGACGACGATCGTGTGGTCCCCGCCCGGGTACTGCTCCTCCAGGGTGCAGTCGATCCACGCGGCCACGCCGGCGAGCACCGGTGCGCCCGACGGCGCCGGGTCCCAGGTGACGCCGGCGAACTTGTCGGTGCCCGAGCGGGCGAAGGCGGAGCTCAGCTCGCGGTGGCCGTCGGCCAGCACGTTCACGCAGAACGCACCCACCTCGCGGATCCGCGGCCAGGTGGTCGAGGTCAGGGCGGGACAGAAGCTGACCAGCGGTGGCTCCAGCGACAGCGAGCTGAAGGACTGGCAGGTGAACCCGACCGGCCCGTCCGCGGTGAGCGCGGTGACCACCACGATCCCCGACGCGAAGTGACCCAGCACCGAGCGCATGCGGCCGGGGTCGATCGGGGGCACCTCGGTGTGCGGGGTCTCGTCCATGGACCGAACGGTAGGGCCGCGGCGCGGCCGCCCGATATCCGTGCGTCGCCGCGGGAGAGCCGCCGACCGCAGGCCGCGCGCAGCGGCTGTGCGCCGTCCGCCTGCGGATATCGGTCCGTCGCCGTCGCGTCCTACGGTCGCCCGGCCCGATGACGTGCCCGATGTGAGGAGCCGGACGTGAACCCGAACCCGATGTCCCTGCCAGGTGCCGCCGCCGTCCGGCGCGGGGTGGCGGCGCTCGCGGCAGGCGGCATGGTGATCGTCACCGACGACGCCGACCGGGAGGACGAGGGCGACCTCGTGCTGTCCGCGGCGACCGCGACGGCCGAGCAGCTCGCGTTCGTCGTCCGGCACACGACCGGCATCGTGTGCGCCCCGATGTCCGCGGAGCGCGCGGACGCGCTGGAGCTGCCCCCGATGGTCGAGGACAACGCCGACGCCCACGGCACCGCCTTCACGGTGTCGGTCGACCACACCGGGGCCGGGACCGGGGTCTCGGCCGCCGACCGTGCGGTGACGCTGCGGGCGCTGGCGGACCCGTCGACCCGGCCCGCGGACCTGTGCAGGCCGGGGCACGTGTTCCCGCTGCGCGCCCGCGCGGGCGGGGTGCTGGTCCGGGCCGGTCACACCGAGGCGACGGTCGACCTGCTGCGGCTCGCCGGGCGGGAGCCGGTCGGGGTGATCGGTGAGATCGTCGCTCCGGACGGTTCGATGGCCCGGGGCGGCGTGCTGCGGGCGTTCGCGGCCGAGCACGACCTGCCGGTGCTCGCGATCGCCGATCTCGTGCGGCACCGGCGGGCGACCGAGCGGCTGGTCGAGCAGGTCGCCTCGGCCGCCATGCCGACCGTGTTCGGCGAGTTCCGCGCGGTCGCCCACCGCTCCCTGGTCGACGGCACCGAGCACCTCGCGCTGGTCCACGGTGACGTCGCCGAGGCGTCCCGCCGCCCGGGCGGCGCGCTCGTGCGGGTGCACAGCGAGTGCCTCACCGGCGACATCATCGGGTCGCTGCGCTGCGACTGCGGCCAGCAGCTGGAACAGGCGCTGCGCGCGATCGCCGACGAGGGCGCGGGAGCCGTGGTCTACCTGCGTGGACACGAGGGGCGGGGGATCGGCCTGGCCCACAAGATCCGGGCCTACGCCCTGCAGGAGACGGGCCTCGACACCCTCGACGCCAACACCGTCCAGGGCCTGCCCGTCGATGCGCGCTCCTACGGCATCGGCGCGCAGATCCTCGCCGACCTGGGGATCACCCGGCTCCGGCTGATCACCAACAACCCGGCCAAGTACGGCGGGCTCGACGGGCACGGCCTGGAGATCGTCGGCCGTGTGGAGCTGCCGTCCGAGCCCACCGCACAGAATCTGCGCTACCTGCGCACCAAGCAGCAGCGGATGGGCCATGCCCTGGGGCTGGGCGAGTACACGGGCTAGATCTCCGGGGCGGGCACCAGCCCGGCCGCGACCGCACCGGTGATGCCGCCGTCGGCGGTGACGGTCGACCCGTTCAGCCAGCGCGAGTCGCGCGAGGCGAGGAAGACCACGGCGGGCGCGATGTCGTCGACCGTCGCGTGCCGGCCCAGGAACTCCCGCACCCCGTCGAGGGTGTCCTTGCCCATGCTCTCCTCGAAGTCGGCGAGGATCGGCGTCTCCACCGGGCCGGGCAGCAGCGCGTTGATGCGCAGCTCGTTCATCTCGCGCACCGCCCCGCCCATGGCCAGGGTGTAGACGGTCGCCGCCTCCTTCGAGAAGGTGTAGGCGTTGCCCTGCTGCGGGTGCGCCGCGAACCAGGCCGCGCCCTCGTCGAAGGTGTCGGTGGCCATCACCTCGCGGATCGTCTCCAGCCGGGCCGGCCAGCCGAAACCGGCGGTCGAGGACACCACGACGATCGACCCGCCGGTGTTCATCCGGTCGAACATCGACTCGGTCAGGTGCCGCATCCCGAGGAAGTTCACCCTGAACACCACGTCGCCGGGGGCGGTACCGGGGACGCCCGCGATGTTGGCGAGGACGTCGAAGGTGCCCTCGATCCGCTCCAGTGCCGAGTCGATGCTCGCGGGGTCGGCCAGGTCGACCCCGACGTGCTGGTCCACCTCGGCGGAGGGCTTGTTGCGGTCGAGGCTGACGACGGTCGCGCCGCCCTCGACGAGCCGTCGGGTGACGGCGTCGCCGATCCCCGACGCGGTGCCCGTCACCAGGCAGCGCAGTCCCTGTACGTCCATGTGATCCCTCCGATGTCGCCGGTGACGCCCCGTTGTTTCTAACCTAGATTAACTTGACAGTGAGGGTCAACGACCCTCGACCACGACCCACCGAGGGAGACGTCGATGCGGACGCGATTCACCGAGCTCGTCGGGGTGGAACACCCCGTGGTGCAGGGCGGCATGCAGTGGGTCGGCCGGGCGCCGCTGGTCGCGGCGGTCGCCGAGGCGGGCGGGCTGGGCTTCCTGACCGCCCTCACCCAGCCCACCCCGGAGGACCTGCGGGCCGAGATCCGCCGCTGCCGCGAGCTGACCGCGAAGCCGTTCGGGGTGAACCTGACCATCCTGCCGACCATCGACTCCCCGCCCTACGACGAGTACCGCCAGGTGATCATCGACGAGGGTGTCCCGGTGGTGGAGACGGCGGGCGCCAACCCGGTCGCCCACCTGGGGCCGCTGCACGACGCGGGGATCGTCGTCGTGCACAAGTGCACCTCGGTCCGGCACGCGCAGAAGGCCCAGGACCTCGGCGTCGACGCGCTGTCGATCGACGGCTTCGAGTGCGCCGGGCACCCCGGCGAGGACGACGTCCCCGGGCTGGTGCTGCTGCCCGCCGCGGCCGACGTCCTCGACGTCCCGTTCCTCGCCTCCGGTGGCATCGCCGACGCCCGCGGCCTGGTCGCGGCGCTCGCGCTCGGCGCGGACGGGGTCAACATGGGCACCCGCTTCCTGTGCACGCGGGAGTCCGGTGTGCACGACGCGGTCAAGGCCCGCATCGTCGAGGCGGGCGAGCGCGACACGGCGCTGATCTTCCGGCAGCTGCGCAACACCGCCCGGGTGGCGGCCAACGCGGTGTCCGCCGAGGTCGTGGAGAAGCTGGCGGCGGGTGCCCGGTTCGACGACATCCGGCACCTGGTCGCGGGCCGCCGCGGCGCGACCGTCTACGAGACCGGCGACCTCGACGCGGGGATCTGGTCGGTCGGGATGGTGCAGGGGATCATCCGCGACGTGCCGACCTGCGCCGAGCTGATCGGCCGGATGGTCGCCGAGGCGGAGGAGATCATCGCCGGTCGGCTGGCCGGGATGGCCGGGGCCCGCTGAGCGGGCCCCGCCCGGCTCAGCGCAGCACGTCGAAGGTCTCCATGTCGGCGACGAAGCGGGCGATCCGCTCGATCGCCCACACCATGTAGCCCTGCGGCTGGAGCCTGTTCTCGAACCGGGTCCCGCCGATCGAGAACAGCGCCAGGGTCAGCGCGTGCAGGGGCTGCCGCCGGTAGGCGAGCATCGCCTCGTCGAACGACGGCGGCTCGGCCACCCCGTGCGCGCGTAGCCGGTCGAGGTAGTGCCGCAGCAGGTCGGCCTCCCAGGCACGGCGGTCCTCGATCGGCAGCGCGACGCTCAGTGCGTAGGACACGTCGAGGGCCCAGTTCCCGCGCGCGACGCACTGCCAGTCGTAGAGACCCATCGCGCCGTCCGGGTCCCGCAGCCAGTTGCCCAGGTGCACGTCCTGGTGCAGCAGTGTCTGCGGGGTCAGGTCGTGCAGGTGCAGCGCCCGCATGAACGCGTCGTGCATCCCGCCGCGCCGGGCGTACACCTCGTCGGGCACCACGTGCCGGGCGCGTTCGAGGCCGACCAGGGTGCGCTTGCGGTAGGAGATCGGGTTCAGCTTCTCCTGCCACGCCGTCGCCCCGCGCAGCCCGGCGAGGTCCCCGCCGGCGCGCAGCCGGGGGCTGTCCCACAGCCCGCCGTGGTAGGTCGCGAGCTGCTCCACCATCGTCTCGGCGTCGCGGCGGGTGACGGTGTTCGTCATCGGGGCCGGGAACGTCCAGCCCTGCGTGCCGAGGTCCTCCAGCAGCAGCAGCGAGCGGTAGGTGTGCGGGTCGTAGCCGGCGTAGAAGGCGCGTGGGCTGCGCAGGTCCAGGGTCGGCCGGGCGCGGTTGTAGAAGATCGCCTCGCCCTCGACGATCTCGGTGACGCCCATCAGCAGCCGCGAGGTGAACGTCGACGTGGCCTTGGTGAACAGGCTGGTCGGCAGGCCCGCGGCCTGGCCGACGGAGTTGTACACGACCCGCAGCGGCAGCCGGGCGCTGGTCCCGGCGTGGCCCTCGCCCGCCTCGACGTCGATCACCATCGCGCCCGGGACGTCCCGGCAGAGCACACCGGTCAGCCACTGCGGGGTGACCGCCCGCGCCGACGGCGGCACGACGGCGGGGTCGGCGGTCCGGCGGTCCGCGCCGAGCCGTTCGCGGGTGATGTGGACGACGACGCGGCCGATCGAGCCGGCGATGTCGGTCAGGGGGCTGGTCATCGGGGGTCCTCCGGAGGCGGTTCGGGGTCGTCGGGGCAGGGGAGCGTCGGCACCACCCCGCGGATGACCGGCCCGAGCTCGGGGCCGGTGTCCCACGCGACGGTGCCGAGGCGCCGGGCGGCGCCGAGCACGGCGGTGGCGAGGTCGGGCCTGCGGGCGGCGAGCCGGTCGTCGGCGACGCAGACGCTGACGGCCGCGACGACGCGCCCGGAGCCGTCGCGCACCGGGGCGGCCACGCAGCCGACGCCCAGGAAGGTCTCCTGCGCGTCGACGCCCACGCCGTCGCGGACGATCCGGTCCAGCTCGGCGTGCAGGGCGTCCAGCCGGTGGATCGTGTGCGGGGTGAACACCGAGAAGCCCTGGTGGGCGCGTTCGACCGCCTCGCCGCGCGGGCGGTGGGCCAGGATCGTCTTGCCCAGCGCGGTGGAGTGCGCGGGCAGCCGGCCGCCGTTGCCGACACCCGGCAGCCGGACCCCTCCCTCGGGATGGACCGCCGACACCGGGACGACGTAGCGGCCGTCCCAGACGCCGAGGCGGCTCGTCGCACCCGTCGCCGCGGCCAGCTCGCGCAGCACCGCACCGGCGCCGCCGTCGAAGCCCGCGCCGTGCACGAGGGTGCGCGACAGCGCCAGCAGCCGCCAGCCCAGCCGGTAGCGGCCGGTGTCGGTGCGCTCCAGCAGCCCGATCCCGGCGAGGCTCGCGAGCAGCTCCTGCGCGGTGGAGCGCGGCAGCTCCAGCCGCGCGGCGACCTCGCGGGGACCCCACTCCGGACGGTCGTGGGTGAACAGTCCCAGCACCGATCCGGCTCTGGCGATCGTGCTCAGCACGGGTCCTCCCTGGCGGTACGGCTCGGCGTCGAGCCGGTGCTGCGGAGCGTGGCGGAACCGGACCGGCGACGACGAGTGCCGTCCGGGATAACCGGACGATGGTGCGTCGCCGGTGCTCCGGGCCGCTAGACCTCGACCATGACCGCGACGCCCGACCCGGCCACGCAGGACCTGCTCGACCGCATCGACCGCTTCGCCGCCGACGAGCTGGCCCCGCTCGAACGCGAGCACCCGCAGTTCTTCGACCACCGCCGCGAGTTCGCCCGCACCGACCTCGACCACGGCGGGGTCCCGGCGCGGGAGTGGGAGGAGCTGCTGACGGAGATGACCCGCCGCGCGGACCGGGCCGGGCTGTACCGGTTCGCGCTGCCCGCCGCACTCGGCGGCGCCGACGGGTCCACCCTCGCCATGGCGCAGGTCCGTGAGCACCTCGCGGCCAGGCCCGTCGGGCTGCACAGCGACCTGCAGTCCGAGACCAGCTGCGTCGGGAACTTCCCGCTGGTGGAGCTGCTCTGGCGGGCGGGCACCGCCGAGCAGCGCGAGTGGATCGAGCCGCTGGTCCGGCGCGAGGTGAGCGGCGGGTTCGGGCTGACCGAGCCCGGCCACGGCAGCGCCGCGACCTGGATGGGCACCCGCGCGGTGCGCCGCGACGGCGACTGGGTGATCGACGGGTCGAAGCGGTTCAACACCGGCATGCACCGCCCGGGCATCGACGTCGTGTTCGCCCGTACCGCGGGCGAGCCCGGCGACGCCCGCGGCATCACCGCGTTCGTCGTCCCGACCGACACACCCGGGTTCCGGGTCGAGCGGCACGCCTGGACGATGGCCATGCCCACCGACCACTCCGACGTGACCCTCGACGGCGTCCGCGTCCCGGACTCCGCGGTGCTCGGCGAGCCGGGCGCCGGGCTCGACCTCGCGCTGCTGTTCGTGCACGAGAACCGCATCCGGCAGGCCGCGTCCAGCCTCGGCGCGGCCCGGTTCTGCATCGACGCGGCGGTGACCCACGCCCGCGAGCGGGAGGTCTTCGGGCGCGCGCTGGCGTCGAACCAGGCGGTCCAGTGGCCCCTGGTCGAGCTGCACACCGAGGCCACCCTGGTGCGTGCGCTGGTCCGGGCGACCGCGGCGGCGATGGACACCGACGGGAAGGTCGCGCCGTCGGAGCAGGTGTCGATGTGCAACCTGCGGGCCAACCGGCTCGCCTGCGAGGCCGCCGACCGGGCGATGCAGGTGCACGGAGGGCTCGGCTACACCCGCGACGTGCCGTTCGAGCACATCTACCGCCACCACCGCCGGTACCGCATCACCGAGGGCACCGAGGAGATCCAGGTCCGCACGATCGCCCGCGAGCT
The DNA here is from genome assembly GCF_023717215.1 of Pseudonocardia sp. DR1-2. Taxonomy (NCBI): domain Bacteria; kingdom Bacillati; phylum Actinomycetota; class Actinomycetes; order Pseudonocardiales; family Pseudonocardiaceae; genus Pseudonocardia; species Pseudonocardia sp. DR1-2. The sequence goes on from NZ_JAMQOF010000014.1 coordinate 102,607, forward strand.
GTTCGGCTTCGGCCGGCGGGCGGGCACGTCGTGAGCGGCCCGGACCCCGACGCGCTCGCGCGGTGGCTGGGCGACCGGGTCGAGACCACCGGGCCGCTGCGGGTCGACCGGATCGGCGACGGCCAGTCCAACGTCACCAGCCTGGTCACCGACGCCGCCGGTCGCGCGTGGGTCCTGCGCCACCGCCCGGCCGGGGCGGCCGCCGACGACGCGCTGCGGGAGGCCGGGGTCCTCCGCGGGCTGGCCGGCGGACCGGTCCCGGTCCCGGCCGTCGTCGCGTCGGGATCCGGAGTCGACGGCGTGCCGGGGGAGTTCTTCGTGATGGAGCGGTCGCCGGGCACGGTCCTGGCCCGGGAGGCCGACGCCGACGTGCTGCCCGTGCCGCGGCGGCGCGCGCTGGCCGGTGACGTGGTCGCGGTGCTGGCCCGGCTGCACGGCGTCGATCCGGAGCGGATCGGGCCGGTCCGCGGCCGCGCCGACGAGCTGTTCGCGCGCCGGGTCCGGCGCGCCGCACGCAACTGGGAGGCCTGGGCGGGGTCGGCGCCCGGGAGCGTCGACGCGGCCTGGCGGGAGGCCCACCGGCGGATCGCCGCCGCGCCGCCGCGGGCCCAGCGGCTCGCCGTCGTCCACGGGGACTACCGGCTCGCGAACCTGCTCGTCGACGGCGGCCGGGTCACCGCCGTCCTGGACTGGGAGCTGTGCACCCACGGCGACCCGCTGGTCGACCTCGCCTGGCTCCTCGACGACTGGCGCGGCCCCGGCGAGCCCGCCGTCGCGATCCCGAGCCCGACCCGGGCCGGCGGCTTCGGCGACCGCGCGGAGCTCGCGGCCGACTACGCCGCCCGCACCGGCCTGGACCTGTCCGGGCTGGACCGCTACCGGGCGCTGACCCACTGGACGGCGGCGACGCTGCTGCAGGGGGTCCTCGTCCGGCGGCGGTCCGGCGCGCTCGGGGGGCACGGGGTGCTCGACCCGGACGCGGTGGAGCGGTCCGTCCGCGACCTGGTCGAGGGCTCCCTCAGCCTGCTGCCGGGGACCGGGTCGGGGACCCGATCCGCGCCCCGACCTGGTGCAGCACGCTCGCCAGGTCCCAGTAGTCGTCGTGCGCGGTGAGCAGGCCGTCGTCGCCGTAGGTGCCGACGGCGGCCCGGCACCGAGAACCGGGCGCCCGCCACGTCGACGAGCTCCCCGGACCGCAGCCGCAGCGGCCCGCGGACCGTGCCCGACCACTCCCACCGCGAGGTGAGCCGTCCGTCGCCGGCCCAGGTCTCGCCGAACTCGATGTGCGAGTCCGGGGCGAACACGAGCATGAACCGGTGGAACCGGGCGATCTCGTCGCGGCCGCGGTAGGTGCCGTCGAGCGCGATGTCGCGGTACACGCCGTCCGGTGCGAAGAAGGACAGCAGCGCGTCCGGATCGGCGGTCCACGCGGCGCCGTAGGCGGAGGCGAAGGCCGGGTCGGCGGGGTGCGGGGTGCTCACGGTCGGGCCAGCCGCTCGGTGGCCTTGCTGGTGCCCGAGCGCAGCCGGTCCAGCCCCTCGGCGATCCGCCGGGTGAACAGCCCCCGCTGGAGCAGGTCGTGGGTGACCCGCAGCTCGTAGGCGGTCGCGGCGACGTGGTCCATGTGCGACGCGCGCAGCGCGACCTCCTTGAGCACCGTGGTCAGCTCGCTGCCGTGCTCGGCGATCTGCGTCGCCAGCGTCAGGGCCGACTCGCGCAGCGTCCCCACCGGCACGACCTCGTCGACGAGCCCGCAGCGCAGCGCCTCCCGGGCGTCGATCGGGTCGCCGGTGAAGAACATCCGGCGGGCCCGCTGCGTGTTCGTCCTGCGCAGGATCGCGTGGTAGAAGCCGTTCATCGCGTACTTGACCTGCGTCGACCCGAACGCGGCGTTCTCCGAGGCGATCGTGATGTCGCACATGTTGGCCAGGTCCATGCCGTAGCCGGGGGCGACGCCGGCGACCGCCGCCACGGTGGGCTTGCGGTAGTCGTAGATCGCGACCATCAGCTTGTAGGCCAGGTCGGTGAACCGGGTCCGGTCGTCGCCGGTGGTGTCCTGCAGGACGTCGAGTGCCCAGCCGGCGCAGAAGAAGTCCTCGTTGCCGATGAGCAGGACGCAGGCGACGTCGTCGTCCTCGGCCCAGGCCGCGAGCGCGGCGACGATCTCCTCGTGCAGCTCCCAGCCCAGCGCGTTGCGCTTCTCCGGGTGGTCGAGCTGCAGGATGCCGACCCCGTTCTCGACGGAGGTCCTCAGGTAGCGGTACTCGGTCACGCGTGTCCTTCCAGTGTCGCCCGCCGCGCTCAGCAGCAGGCCTCGGTCCCGGGTCGGGTGGCGCCGGTCCCGCGGGCCGCGTCGCAGGCGGCGGCGAGGGAGTCGGCGGTGGCGGTGGGGTGGTCGGGCGGGCGACCGGCGAAGTCGGTCACCCCGGCCCAGTGCGCGGCGACCTCGGCCGGTCCGGGCGGCCGGCCGTCGGAGCCGGTGAGGCGGACGCCGTGCGAGCGCTCCCAGCGCAGCACCGAGGCCCAGCCGCCGCCGGTCTCGACGACCTCGCCCGTCAACGGGCACGACGGCAGCGCCAGCGCGACGACGAACGGGGCGACGTCGGCGGCCCGCAGCGCCTGCGCGGGACGGTCGCGGAAGACCTCCTCGGTCATCGAGGTCAGCGCCATCGGGGCGACGGCGTTGACCCGGATCCCGAACCGGTCGCCCTCGGCGGCCAGCGTCCGGGCCAGCCCGAGGACCCCGGCCTTCGCCGCCGCGTAGGCGGCCTGGCCCGGGTTGCCGTGCAGCCCGGCGCCCGAGGTGGTCAGCACGATCGCCCCGCCCCGGGGTCGCAGGTGCGGCCAGGCCGCCGAGCAGGCCGTCCAGCTGCCGCGCAGGTGCACGTCGACGACGGTGTCCCAGTCGTCGTCGGTGAGCCGTGGGACCGCGCGGTCGCGGGTCGCCCCGGCGTTGACGACGAGCACGTCGAGCCGGCCGAGCGCGCCGACGGTGTCGTCGACCAGGGCGCGTCCGTCGCGGGCGTCCCCGGTCACCGGGTGCGCGCGGCCGCCGCCGGAGCGGATCCGCGCGACGACGGCGCCCGCCGCGTCGGCGGTGCGGGCGTGCACGGCGACCGTGGCACCGGCCGCGGCCAGCGCGGTCGCGTACTCCGCGCCCAGCCCCCGGCCGGCCCCGGTGACCAGCGCGACCGTGCCCTCGGCGAACCGGCCGGCGTCGGTCGTGCTCACGCGGGCGCCGTGCGGTGGGCGGACCAGAGGTCGAGGTCGGGCAGCCCCGCCAGGGTGTGCTTGCGGATCTTGCCGGTCGCGGTGACCGGGATGTCGGCGACGACGTGCCACTCGACGGGGGTCTTCGCCCGTGCGAGCCGCTGCCCGGCGACGTGGTCGAGCAGCGGGTCGACGCCGGCCGCGCGGGCGTCGTCGTCGAGGACCACCCAGGCGCCGACGGCCTCCCCGAGACGCTCGTCGGGCACGGCGGTGACCGCGACCCGCCGGACCCCGGGGGCCGAGGCGATCGCCAGCTCGATGTCCATCGTGGAGAACTTCTCGCCGCCCCGGTTCACGATGTCCTTGGTGCGCCCGACGATCTGGACCCAGCCCTCGTCGTCGACCCGGCCGACGTCGCCGGGGGAGAACCAGCCGTCGTCGTCGAGCTGCTCGGCGGTGACGACCGGGTCGGTGTAGCACTCCAGCAGCTGGGGGCCGCGGATCCGCAGCCTGCCGACGGTGCCGGGTGGGACGAGCGCCCCGTCCTCGTCGACGACGGTCATCTCCATCCCGCGCAGCAGCCGACCGTCCCAGGCCCGCCTGCGCTCCAGCGGGTCGTCCGCGGCGGCGATCGCGAGGACGCCCGCGGTCTCGGTCATCCCGTAGGCCCGCACCACCCGCACACCCGCCTCGGACGCCCGGTCGACGATCTCCGGGGCGATCGCGGCGCCCGCGCAGGCGTAGGTGTCGAGCCGGTGGCCCTCGGGCCGGGTCCGGTAGCGCTCGGCGAGGTCGGCGACGAACACGGTCGCGCCCATCATCAGCGTGACCCGCTCGGCCTCGATCAGCTCGACGGCGTCGTCGGGCCGCCAGCCGGACATCACCACCGAGCGGCCGCCCAGGAAGACCGGGAACACCACGGCCGCGACGAAGCCGCCCAGGTGCGACAGCGGCGTCGCGGCGAGGGTGACGGTGTGCTCCCCGGCGCCGAGCGCGTCGCGGAAGTTGACCAGGTGCGCGACGACGGCGCGGTGCGACAGCAGCGCCCCCTTCGGCGCCGCGGTGGTCCCGGAGGTGTAGAGCAGCAGCGCGGGGTCGGCGGGCCCGCGGGTGACCGTGAGCGGCTCGTCGACGGCCGTGGCCGCGTCGGGGACCGCGACCCATCCGGGGCGCCCGCCGCCGACGAGGTAGCGCACCACCGGGTCGAGGCCCGCCTCGTCGAGCAGCCCGTCGAGCTCGGCGGCCGGGTCGCGCGGGCCGAGGGCGTCGACGGTGCACACCACCGCGGGGCGGCAGTCGGCGACGATCTGGCGCATCTCGTGCTCGCGGTAGATCGGGATGACGGGCACGTCCACCGCGCCCGCCCGGAACGCCGCGACCTGCACCGCGAGCGCCTCGAGCCGGTTGGGCAGCTGGACCAGGACCCGGTCGCCCGGGGCCACGCCGCGCCGGACGAGGTCCTGGGCGATCGCGCGGGTCCAGCGCTCGAACTCGCCGTAGCTCACGCGGCGGCCCTCGAAGCAGAACAGCTCCCGCTCGGGGTGGCGGGCGGCCGCCCGGGGGACCAGGTCGGCCAGTGTGGTCGCGGTCCACAGACCCGACGCGCGGTAGCCGGCGTACCGGTAGGCGGTGCTGGCGGAGGGGGTGGCAGTCGTCATCGACGTGCTCCTACGGCTCGAACCGACGTGATCCGTCACCGTATCTAGTGACGGATCACTCGGTCAGGGTCCGAACGGCCGATCAGCGGCGGCGGAGGCGACCGAACGCCTCGCCGATCCGCTCCAGCACGTCGGGGTGGCGGATGACCTCCCGGTAGGCGGAGGTCTCGAACGACAGCGCGCTGATCGGGTCCATCGTGGGCGAGCGCAGCGCCAGCTCCTTGTTGATCATCGCCGAGCGCGTGGTGGTGGCCGCGATCGACCGGGCCAGCTCCGTGGCGGCGCCGACCACGCCACCGGTCGGCACCAGGCGGTCGACCAGCCCGATCCGCAGCGCCTCCGCGGCGTCGATCCGGTCCCCGGAGAAGGTGAGCAGCTTGGCCTGGCTGAGCCCGACGATCTTCCACAGCGGGGAGAAGTACGGGGTCAGCCCGAACTTGATCTGCGGGAACCCGAACACGGCGTTCTCCGCGCCGATCCGGATGTCGCAGAACACGGCGATGTCGCAGCCGCCGCCCAGGGTCGGGCCCGCGCAGGCGGCGATGGTGGGCTTGGCGTAGTCGAGCAGCGCGCCGTAGACCCGCAGGCACATGGCGGAGTACTCGTCGCGGGAGTCCTCGGTGAACGCCGACTGCAGGTCGAGGTCGAGGCCCGCGGAGAACGCCTCCTCGCCCCCGGTGACCACGACCGCGGCGACGTCGTCGTCGGCCCGCCACGCGTCGAGCTGGTCGCCCAGCGCGGCGAACAGCTCCAGGCTGAGCGCGTTGCGCCGGTGCATGCGGTTGAAGGTGATGGTGCCGACACCGTCGGCGACGGTGGTGCGGACGGCCTCGTCGTCGGCCATGGGGGTACTCCTCGGGTGCGGGGAACGGTGGGGGAGGGGCCGGGTCAGCGGGTGGCCGCGGGGCTGCGGCCCAGCAGCGACAGCAGGTACGCGCCGCCGATGCGGTCCTCGCGGGGCGGGAGCGCGCCGAGCTGGCGCATCATCTCGGTGATCTCGTACTGGGCGAGGTAGGACGACAGCAGCCCGTCGGTGAACTCCAGGAAGATGTCGCAGCCGTAGGTGCTGAAGGTCGCGTCGGGGGCGAGCTTCGCGGGGCCGTGGCCGTACTGGCGGAACAGGCACAGGGCCCGGCCGTCCTCCGGTGCGGTGAAGGTCTGGATCTCGTCGAAGGCGACGTCGGGCATGACCGCCCAGATCCGGTCGACGTAGGCGCGCATGCCGTCACGCCCGTCGATCACCTCCGGCCAGAAGACGGTGTCCTCCCAGCGGATGCCGGGGTGCAGGATCTCGAGCACGCGCTCGGTGTCGTGGGAGTTCCACGCCGCCAGCCAGCGGCGGGAGAAGTCACGCAGGAAGGCCTCGGTCTGGGGTGCCGGCACGGCGGCTCCTCGTCGGTTCGGAGGCCCGCGCCGGTGCGGGCCGCGTGACATCACCCTAGCGACGATTAACTTATAGCGGAAGTGCGGACCAGCTCGACGAACCGGGCGAGCAGCCGGTCCAGCGCCTCGACGTCGACCGGGCGGTGCAGCAGCTGGGCGCCGACGATCATCGACAGGCACAGTTCGGCCAGCTCGTCGGCGTCCGCGCCCGCCCCGGCCTCGACGACGGCGGCCCGGACGACCTCCCGGCGGCGCCGGTCCACCTCCCGCTGTGCCGCCGCGACGGCCGGGTCGCCGGTGCTCCAGACCCGGATCGCGGCCTCCGCGTCGTGCGGGACCGTCCGGGCGAGCCGGCGCAGGAGCTCCAGGCGCTCCAGCGGCGCGAGCGGTGCCGCGGCCTCGCGGGCGATCTCCTCGGTCCGCGCGGCCCAGTGCTCCAGGAACTGCGTGACGAAGTCCGGCCAGTTGCGGAACCAGTTGTAGAACGACCCGCTCGACACCCCGAGGTGGCGGTGCAGGGCGGTCATCGACAGGTCGCGGGAGCCGGATCCGGACAGGATCTCGACGGCTGCCGCGTAGTAGTCCTCGCGGCCGACGTACTGCGGCACGGGCGGCTCCTCGGGTGCGGGTCGGGCCGGGTCAGCATCGCAGCCGCGTGCGGACCCTTCCGACATAGAAACCTCTATGTTAACTTCCGCTAGGTCACAGCCGCAGAGATGTCGAAGGAGACGTCATGGGTGGGTTCCGGTCGCCGGACGAGGTGCACGAGTTCCTGGGTGGGATCTTCGAGGAGGCGATGGCCGACCAGGCCATCGGACCGAAGCTCGCCGCGACCGGCATGAGCCTGCGGATGGACTACACCGACCCCGAGACGACGGTCCGTGTCGACTTCGCGACGAAGGAGATCACCACCGGCCCGGCGGCCGCGGTCGACTCCGACGCGACGCTGGCGATGAGCGCCGACACCGCCAACCAGTACTGGCAGGGCAAGGTCAGCCTGCCGCTGGCGATGGCCCGCGGGAAGATCACCGTCGGCGGCTCGGCGGCGCAGCTGCTGAAGCTCTCGCCGATCGCGAAGAGCCTCTACCCCCGCTACACGGCGATGCTCACCGACCGCGGGCGCGCCGACCTGGTCGTGGGCTGAGGTGGGCGGCACCACCGCGCCCGCGACCGGGCGCGCCCACCACCCGCTCGACGTCTCCTCCGAGGAGTTCTGGCGGCTGGCCCCCGAGGAGCGGGAGCACACCTTCGCCCGGCTGCGCGCCGAGGCGCCCGTCTCCTGGCAGCGGCCGGTGCACAGCCCGATGATGGACGGCGACGACGGCTCGCCCGGCTACTGGGCGGTCGTGCGGGCGGCGGACATCGCGACGGTGAGCCGCCGGGCCGACGTCTTCTCCTCGGCCACCGGCGGGGTGCTCGTCGAGGAGTTCCCCGAGGAGGTCCTGGAGATGGCCACCTCGATCCTCACCATGGACGACCCCCGGCACCGGAAGGTCCGCAGGCTGGTCGCGTCGGTGTTCACCCCGCGACGGGTGCAGCGGATCGAGGAGCAGATCGCCCGGCAGGCCCGCGAGATCGTCGCGGACGTCGGGGACCGGGGCGAGGTCGAGCTGGTCTCCGCGGTGTCGGCGCGGCTGCCGATGTGGACGATCTCGGAGATGATCGGCATCCCGCCCGACCGCCGCGACGAGGTGGCCGCGGCGGCCGAGTCGATGGTCGCCTGGGGCGACGACGAGGGCACCGAGGGCTCCGACGCGGCGACGGTGATGCTCAACGGCATCGTCACGCTGCACGGCGCCTGCCAGGACGTCATCGACGCCCGGCGGGAGAGCCCCCGCGACGACCTCGTCTCGGCGCTGGTGGCAGCCGAGGTCGACGGCGAGCACCTCACCGACGACGACATCCGGTCGTTCTTCGTGCTGCTGTGCGTGGCCGGCAACGACACCACCAAGCAGACCACCACGCACACGGTCCGCGCCCTGACCGAGCACCCGGAGCAGCGGGAGTGGCTGTTCGCCGACTACGACGCCCGGATCGGGACGGCGGTCGAGGAGTTCGTGCGCTGGGCGAGCCCGGTGATGACGTTCCGGCGGACCGCGCTGGAGCGCGTCGAGCTGGGCGGACAGGTGATCGAGCCCGGGGACAGGGTCACGCTGTTCTACGGCTCGGGCAACCGCGACGAGCAGGTGTTCGAGCGGCCGCTGGAGTTCGACCTGTCCCGCACGCCGAACCCGCACGTGGCCTTCGGCGGCGGTGGGCCGCACTTCTGTCTCGGCTCGCACCTGGCGAAGACCCAGCTGCGCTGGATCGTCCGCGAGCTCTACGACCGGCTGCCCGACCTGCGCGCCGACGGCGAGCCGGACCGGCTGGTCAGCACGTTCATCAACGGGATCCGACGGCAGCGGTGCGTGTTCACACCGCGATGAGGCCCGGTGCGGGCCGGGCGGGGTCAGTCGCCGTCGCGCAGTACGGCCAGCGCGACCGCGGTGACCTCCGCGCGCACCGCCGGTCTGCCGTGTGCCGACGAGGTGAGCCGGGTCAGGTCGCTGACCGCCGACACCGCCGCCCGCACCCGCAGGCGCGCGGTCGGTTCGTCGAGGTCGAGGAAGTAGGCCAGCAGCGATCGGGTCCAGTCGCGCAGCTCGGTCCGGACCGCGGCGGCGGTCCGTTCCCGGGCGTCGGAGGGCAGGTGGTGGAACTCCGAGACGTAGACGCCGAGCAGCGCGCGGTTGGCCAGGCAGAACCCCACGTAGCGGTCGACCAGCCCGGCGAGGTCGACCGAGCCGGGGTGGGCGCGCCGGGCGCGCTGCTCGGCCCGCAGCCGCTCCGAGCCCAGGTCGTACGCGGCGCTCAGGATGTCGGCCTTCGTCGCGAAGTGGTGCAACAGGCTCGGGCCCGCCATCCCGACCGCGGCGCCGATGTCGTCCAGACTCACCCCGGCGTAGCCGCGGGTGTGGAACAGCTCGACGGCGTGGTCGACGATCTCCTGCGGCCGCGAGACGGCATCACCGTCGGGCGCGACGATGCCCTCGTCGACCGGTGCACCGCCCGGCGGACTCCCGGCGGGCGGCGTGGAGCGCAGGCAGGCCAGCGCGGCCGAGGCCAGCACGGCGCGCACCTGGTCGCCGTCGAGGCTGGTGCCGGTCGACGACGGGGTGGCCAGTACACCCAGCGCCCCGGTCACCAGCACCCCGGCGGCACGTTCGGTGAGCTCCGGACGGTCACGTCGCAGGCGGTGCGACAGCAGCTCGAGCCGGCTGCGCAGCCGTTCCCGCACCGCCTCGCGGGTCTCCGGGCCCAGGAACCGGACCTCGCGCTGCAGCAGCGTCCACAGGTCGGGCCGGTCCAGGGCGACCCTGGTCAACGCGTCGACCAGGTCCTCGAGCGGACTCTCGAGGTGCAGTTCGACGGCCGCGGCGACCTCGTCGATCCCGCCGTCGAGGGCTGCGGCGAGCAGCGCCTCCTTGTTGTGGAAGTGCCGGTAGACCGCCGGGCCGGTGAGCCCCACGTCGGCGGCCACGTCACCGAGGGACACCTGGTGGTAGCCGACCAGATGGAACCGGGCGGCCGCGGTGCGGGCGAGCTGGGCGCGGCGCTCGGCGGCCTGCATCCGGCGCCGCGGTGCTGCATGCGGTGCGGCCACGTCCCACCCCCCTCCGGCCGGGACGACTCTAGAAGACCCGGCACCGCCGGATCGTTGCCGGTGCGGCCCGTCCCCACTATTTTATCCGAGTTAGAAACTGTCGTCGTCGACGGCGACCACACCGACGTGGAGGATCCGTGACCCACCCCGGCGCCCATGCCGCACAGAACCCGGACAAGATCGCCGCGATCCTCGCCGAGACGGGTGAGCGGGTGACCTATGCGGAGCTGGAGGAGCGCTCGGTCCGGCTCGCGAACGTCCTGCGGGAGGCCGGCCTGCGTCCGGGCGACGTCGTCGCCCTGCTGAGCGAGAACAACCTGCGGGTCTTCGAGGTCTACTGGGCCGCGATGCGCTCGGGGCTCTACGTCACCGCGATCAACCACAACCTCGTCGCCGAGGAGGCGGGCTACATCGTCGCCGACTCCGGGGCGGCCGCGCTCGTCGTCTCGGCGGGCAAGGCCGACGTCGCGAAGGCGGTGCTGGCCACCGGCGTCCGGCCCGGGCTGCTCCTGTCCTACGACGGCCCGGTCGACGGCTTCGGCTCCTACGAGGAGGCACTGGCCGCGGCGTCGGACGTCGCGCCGGCCGAGCAGCCGCACGGCGCCCCGATGCTCTACTCGTCGGGCACGACCGGGCGCCCGAAGGGCGTGCGCCCGCCGTTGCCGCCGGTGCCCTTCACCGAGATCGGGGACCCGCTGGTCGGCCTGATCGGCCAGGCGTTCGGCGTCGGCCCGGACACCGTCTACCTCACCCCGGCCCCGATTTACCACGCCGCGCCGCTGCGCTGGTGCGGCGCCGTGCACGCGCACGGCGGGACCGTGGTGATGCTGCGCCGCTTCGACGCGGCCGCCGCACTGGACGCGATCGCCCGGCACCGCGTCACCCACGCCCAGTTCGTGCCGACGATGTTCGTGCGGATGCTGCACCTGCCGCAGGAGCAGCGGGACGCGGCCGACGTCTCCTCGCTGCGGGTGGCCGTGCACGCGGCGGCGCCGTGCCCGGTCGACGTCAAGCAGGCGATGATCGACTGGTGGGGCCCGATCCTGGTCGAGTACTACGCCGGGACCGAGGGCAACGGTCTCACCATGACCGACAGCACGACCTGGCTGACCAAGCCGGGCACCGTCGGCAGGCCGCTGCTGGGTGTCCTGCACATCTGCGACGACGACGGCCGCGAGCTGCCCACCGGCGAGATCGGCACGGTCTACGTCGAGCGCGAGACCGTGCCCTTCGAGTACCACAACGACCCGGAGAAGACGAAAGCCGCGCAGCACCCCGAGCACGAGACCTGGACGACGCTCGGCGACATCGGCTACGTCGACGGGGACGGCTTCCTGTTCCTCACCGACCGCAAGTCGTTCATGATCATCTCGGGCGGGGTGAACATCTACCCGCAGGAGACCGAGAACGCCCTGGCCCTGCACCCGGCCGTGCACGACGTCGCCGTGATCGGGCTGCCGGACCCGGAGATGGGGGAGCGGGTCACCGCGTTCGTCCAGCCGCGCGCCGGCGTCGCGACCGGCCCGGAGCTGGAGCAGGAGATCATCGCGTTCGTGAAGTCGCGGATCGCCGGGTACAAGGCCCCGCGCAGCGTCCGGTTCGTCGACGACCTGCCGCGCACCGAGACCGGCAAGCTCGTCAAGGGCGAGCTGCGCGCCCGCTACGCGAGGACCTGAGCGGCCCCGCCGCACCGGAGAGGTGGGGTCAGGGGCGCAGCGAGTAGAGGATCATCGACTGGGCGACGGCGATGGTCCGGTCGATCTCGCCGCGCTCCGGGTCCCACCACTCCACGGTCCAGTTCAGCGAGCCCAGGATCAGCATCCGGCCGATGACCGGGTCGACGTCCGGGCGCAGCTGCCCGGCGGCGCGCAGGTCCTCGATCAGCCCGCGCCAGATCTCGTGGTACTCGGCGATGTGCTCCCGGGCCCGCGCGGACAGGTGCTCGGGCAGCTGGTTGGCGTTGCGGACGACGGCCCGCGCGTAGTCCGAGAGCTGCAGCTCGTGGCGGAGCTGGGCCTCGACCGCGGCGGCGAGCCGGTCGGCGGGCGGGCTGCCGTCGGGCAGCGCCTCCAGCACCGCGGCCAGGTGCTCGCGCATCGACGCCGCCCCGGTCGCCACGACGTCCTCGATCAGGTCCTCGCGCGAGGGGTAGTAGTAGTAGATCGCCGGCGCCTGGATCTTCGCGACCTGCGCGATGTCCGACAGTCGGGTGCCCGCGAAGCCCTTCTGGCTCAGCACCTGCGCCGCGGCGTCCAGCAGCCGGGCCCGGGTGCGGGCCGACTTGCTGTCGCTGCTGTCGGTGCCGTCCGGCTCGGCCGGTGCGACCGCGTTCGTCTTCCGTGCCACCGGGGAAGGATAGTCCGAGCCGTTGCCGCGGGCCGGGATCGGCGCACCCGGCCGGTGTCGCCGACGACCGGAGGACCGGCCGCCGGCGACCCGCTCAGCTGCGGTAGCGGGCGGCGATGTCCCGTCCGACGATCTCCTTCATGATCTCGGTCGTGCCGCCGTAGATGGTCTGGATGCGGCCGTCGGCGAACGCACGGGCCACCGGGTACTCGAGCATGAAGCCGTAGCCGCCGTGCAGCTGCACGCACCGGTCGGTGATCCGCTTCTGCAGCTCGGTCAGGTACCACTTGCCCTTCGCGGCCTCGACCGGCGTCAGCTCGCCCCGGTTGAAGGCCAGCACCGCGCGGTCGGTCCACGACTCGGCGACCTCGAGCTCGGTCTCCATCTCGGCCAGTACGAACCGCGAGTTCTGGAAGTCGCCGATGGCCTGCCCGAACGCCTGGCGCTCGAAGCAGTAGCGGGCGGTGTGCTCGTAGACCGCCCGCGCCGCGGTCACCGCGGAGGCGATCAGGCCGAGCCGCTCCTGCGGGAGGTGGCTCATCAGGTGCATCAGGCCGTGGCCCTCGGTGCCGATCAGGTTCTCGGCGGGCAGCCGCACGGAGTCGAAGAACAGCTCGCCGGTGTCCTGGGCGTGCAGGCCGACCTTCTCCAGACGGCGCCCGCGCCGGAAGCCGTCCATGTCCCGCTCGACGACGAACAGGCTGAACCCGCGCGAACCCGCCTCCGGGTCGGTACGCGCGGCGACGATCACGAAGTCGGCCGACAGGGCGCTGGAGATGAACGTCTTGGAGCCGTCGAGCACCCAGCCGTCGCCGTCGCGCCGGGCGGAGGTCCGGATGCCCTGCAGGTCGCTGCCGGTGCCGGGCTCGGTCATCGCGAGCGCGCCGAGCATCTCGCCGCGGGCGAACGGGGCCAGCCAGCGCTTCTTCTGCTCGTCGGTGGTGAGGTCGAGCAGGTAGGCGAGCACCAGGTCGTCCTGCAGGCCCAGGGTCATGCCGAAGGAGGTCGCGCCGACCCGCGCGACCTCCTCGTTCACCACCATCCGGTACCGGTAGTCGGTCTCGCCCGCACCGCCGAACTCCTCCGGCACTGAGAGCGCGTAGACGCCCTGCTCGGCGGCGGTGCGGAACACCGCGGGGTCGATGGCGTGCGCGCGCTCCCAGTCCAGGTAGTGCGGCTCGACCTCGCGGGCCAGGAACTCGCGCACGGTGGCGCGGTACTGCTCGTGGTCGTCGGTGTAGAGCTCACGGCGCATGGGGTCTCCTCGGTCGGCGGGCGGGGCCCGGTGATGACGCGGCCGGGCCGGGGCGCCGGCACCCGATCCGGCGAACCGGAGCGTCATTATTCTAATGTAGGTTAACAAAAGGGTCGATCGTCGGCGACGGTGCCGGGGCCCGTCCGGAGCGGGGAGGCGTGACCGCCATGAACGACGTGCGACGCGTGCAGCTGCTGTGCGCCTGGGCCGGACCGGCGACGCTGGTCGTCGCGCTGGGCGGCTGGGCGCTGGCCGGGATCCTCCCGCTGCCACCCGGGCCCACCGACGGCCTCGCCGAGATCGTGGCCTTCTACGGCTCGCCGACGACCCGGGCCGGGCTGGTCGTGACCTCGGTCGGGATGTGCCTGCCCGCGCCGTTGCTGGCGGCGATCTCGGTGCAGATGCTGCGGATGGAGGGTCGGGTGCCGATCCTGTCGTTCCTGCAGCTCCTCCTGGGGGCGGTCACGGTCGTGCTGCTGCTCGTGCCGATGCTGCTGCTGGGTGTCGCCGGGCTGCGCGCCGACCGTTCGCCGGAGCTGGTGCAGCTGCTGCACGACACGGCCTGGCTGCTCTTCCTCACCCCGGTCGCGCCGTTCGCCCTGCAGAACGTCACGATCGGTCTCGCCGTCCTCGGCGACCGCTCGGGACTGCAGGTCTTCCCGCGGTGGAGCGCGTACGCGAACTTCTGGGCGGCGTTCCTGTTCTGTCCCGCCGTGCTCGCCTACTTCTTCCTCCGCGGACCGTTCGCCTGGAACGGCGTCTTCGTCTTCTGGCTCGGCACCGTCGTCTACGCGGCCTGGCTGTTCGGGATGTTCCTGCTCGTCCGCCGGGCCGTGCTCACCGACCCGACCGGCGTCGTGGCACCCGCCCCGGCCGCGACGGCGCCCGCGTCGTGACCGCGGACCTGCCCGACTTCCTCCGCCCTGCCGGAGCCCCACCGGCCCGGCCCGCCGCCCCGGCGACGGCGCCCGCCGAGGCGCCCCGGGCGCGCGGCCACGTGCCCGGGGAGGCGGGGCTCTGGGTGTTCCTGCTCGGCGACATGACGCTGTTCGGCGCGTTCTTCGTGGCCTTCGTCGTGCAGGGCCGCGCCGACCCGTCCGCGTTCGCCGACGGCGCGGCCGCGCTGGGTACGACGACCGGCGGCGTCAACACGCTGGTCCTGCTGACGAGCTCGCTGCTCGTCGTCCACGCGGTGCGCGCGGTCCGGGAGGGACGGTCCGGCGTCGCCCGCGCCCTGCTGGCGGGCACCGTCGCCTGTGGTGCGGGCTTCGCCGTCCTCAAGGCCGGCGAGTACGCCTCCGAGGTCGCCGCGGGGAACACCCCGACCACATCGCTGCTGTTCACCTACTGGTTCGTGCTGACCGGGATCCACCTGTTCCACGTGGCGGTCGGGCTGGTGCTCCTCGGCGTCGTGTGGTGGCGGCTGCGCGCGGGGACCGCCGGCCGGGTGCGCACGACCGAGGGCGCCGCGGCCTACTGGCACATGGTCGACCTGCTGTGGCTCGTGCTGTTCGCCCTGCTCTACCTGGGCTTCCCGCGATGAGCGCCGTGCGACCGGCACTCGTGTGGGCCGGACTGGTCGTGGTGACCCTGCTGTCCTGGTGGGCGGGGGCGCACCACCCGGCAGGCGGCGACGGTGCCCGTGCGGTGTTCGCCCTCGTGCTGGCGGTGGCGTTCGGCAAGGCATGGGTCGTCGGACGGGAGTTCATGGAGCTCCGGCTCGCACCGGTGGGTCTGCGCCGCACCTTCGACGCCTGGGTGCTGGTGTTCGGCGTCGCGCTCGGTCTGCTCGTCCTGCTCTGACCCGACGCAGGTGAATCGTCACTAGGCGGCGGCGGGAGGCGGTCACGTCCGCGCCGGGTGACGCCGGTGCCGGCGCGGCCCCGGTCGGGTGCCCCGCCGTGCCGTCCGCCGCCATGAGGCGCCGTCCCGGCCGCCGTTCCGGGCAGTGGCTCCGAGCTGCGGAAACGTGTCCTCATCCGGCGGGGGGCCCGGGATGTCCCGGGTCGCCGTGCCGGACCGGCGACCCGTCGCGCGACACCGTCGGGTGAACAAGCGGTGGCACGGAAAAACCTCCGCGACCCCCGTAACCCTCGAATCTAATCCTCGTTTAAGAAGTCAGGACTAGGCCGGGCCGATGACGGAGGTCACTCGATGACGAGGACGCGTACCGCCCCCACGGGAGCTCCCGGCGGGGCGACGACGGGGGGCCGCCGGTGAGCGGCACCCGGGCGCCGTCGCTGCGGGGGGTCGTGCAGACGACCGGCAGCTTCACCGCGTTCGTCCTGGACACCGCCCGTACGGTGACCAAGCGGCCGTTCCCGCTGGGCGAGTTCCTGTCCCAGACGCGGTTCATCGCCTCGGTGTCCCTCGCGCCGGCGATCATGGTGACGATCCCGTTCGTCGGCGTCGTCATCCTGCTGATCAACCAGCTGCTCGCCGAGATCGGCGCGCTGGACGTGGCGGGCGCGGTGACCGGCCTCGCGGTGCTCCGCCAGATCGGACCCGTCGCCGCGGTGCTCGTCACCGCCGGCGCCGGCGCCACCGCGATCGCGGCGGACCTGGGCGCCCGGAAGATCCGCGACGAGATCGACGCCATGAACGTGATGGGCATCGACCCGCTGCACCGTCTCGTGATGCCCCGCGTGCTGGCCTCGGCGGTGGTCGCCCTCTGCCTCAACGCGGTGATCACCGTGGTCGGCGAGATCGTGGCCTACGTGGTGTCGGTCGGGCTGCAGGGCGCCTCGGCCGGGCAGTTCGTCGCGACGCTGACCCTGCTCACCGACGAGGGCGACTTCCTGGTCAGTTCGTTCAAGGCGCTCCTGTTCGGAACCCTGGCCGGCCTCGTCGCCTCCTACCGCGGGCTGAAGACCGAGGGCGGCCCGAAGGGCGTCGGCCAGGCCGTCACCGAGACCGTCGTCATCTCCTTCGTCCTGCTGTTCATCATCAACGCCCTGCTGACCGCGGTCGACATCCAGCTGAAGCTGGAAAGGATCTGAGGACCCGCTCGTGAACACATCCGAAGGCTCCGCCCTGCGGCGCGCCGTGGACCGCCCCCGGGCCGGCCTGCGCGTCGTCGGCGAGCAGGTCGAGTTCTACCTGAAGGCCTACGCCGGCATCCCGGTCGTGGTCCGCCGCTACCTCGGCGAGGTGCTGCGCCAGCTCACCGCCATCAGCTTCGGCACCGGCGCGCTGGTGCTGATCGGCGGCAGCGTCGTCGTCGTGTCGATCCTGACCGCGAGCGCCGGCGCGATCGTGGGCCTCCAGGGCTACGAGGCCCTGAACGCGGTCGGCACCGACGCCCTGACCGGCTTCCTCGCCAGCTACATCAACATCCGGCTGGCCGCCCCGCTGATCGGCGGGGTCGCCCTGGTCTCCACCATCGGTGCCGCGTTCACCGCCGAGATCGGCGCCCAGCGGATCAGCGAGGAGATCGACGCGATCGAGGTCATGGCGGTCCCCGCCGTGCCGTACCTGGTCACGACCCGGATCCTGGCCGGCACGATCGCGATCGTCCCGCTCTACGCGCTGGCGCTGATCGCCTGCTTCGCCACCACCCAGCTGATCGTGGTGCTCGGCTACGGCCAGTCGGTCGGCACCTACGACCACTACTTCTCCACCTTCCTGGTCCCGACCGACGTGCTCACCTCGGTCCTCCAGGTCACCCTGATCGCCTTCGTGGTGATGTCGATCCACGCCTTCTACGGCTTCACCGCCTCCGGCGGTCCCGCCGGCGTGGGCGCCGCGGTCGGGCGCGCGGTCCGGCTGTCGCTGATCGCGGTCATGGTGACGGCGCTGGTGACCGCGGTCCTGCTCTACGCGGACCCCGAGACCCTCCACCTGTCCCGATGAGCCGGGCGGAGACACGGCACGAGGTCCGCGGCCTCGCCGCGATCGGGGTGCTGCTGCTGTGCGCCGCGCTCGTGGTGGCGTCCTACCTGGACGTGTTCACCCCGGGTGTGCCCGCCACGGTCCGCACCGACCGGGCCGGTCTGCTGATGCAGCCCGACGCCGACGTCGCCCTGCGCGACGTGCGGGTCGGGCGCGTCTCGGCCGTCGAGCCGGACGGGAACGGCGGCGCGGTGGTCAGCCTCGCGATCGACCCGTCCCAGCTGGACCTCATCCCCGGCGAGGTGACCGCGCAGATCATCTCGCCGACGGTGTTCGGCCCCAAGTACGTCGACCTCGTCCCGCCGGCCTCGCCGTCGACGACGACCCTGGCCGCCGGTGCCGTCGTCCCGGCCGCCGCGGTGCAGACCGAGGCCAACCTCGTCTTCGACAACCTGAACCGGCTGCTCACCACGATCGACCCGGCGAAGGTCAACACCGCGCTGGGCGCCCTGTCGACCTCGCTCAACGGCCGCGGCGACAAGCTCGGCGCCACGCTGGTGTCGTTCAACCGGTACCTGGAGCGGATCAACCCGTCCCTGCCCGCGCTGCAGCGCGATCTGCAGGCCGCGGCGCCGGTGCTCGACACCTACGCCGACGTCGGCCCGCAGCTGCTCGACGTGGTCCGCAACGTCACGACCACCGGCGGCACCATCGTCGAGAAGCAGGCGGGGATCGACGCCACGCTCGCGTCGCTGTCGATGTTCGCGACCGACGTCTCCGGGGTGCTGGAGGCCAACACCGACGGTCTCGACCGGACCCTGGAGACGCTCCGCCCGACCACCGAGGTGCTCGGCCGCTACGCGCCGACCTTCCCCTGCACGTTCGACAGCCTCAACTACCTGCAGAAACTGCTGCTGCCCACCTTCGGCGGCGCCCAGCCGGGCCTGCGCTCGCTCACCACGTTCCAGCCGGGCGAGCAGGGCTACACCCCCGAGAACGCGCCGTCCCTCGGCATCGACCGGCCCAACTGCGGCAGCGGGATCCCCGCACCGGGCACGTTCCCGCGGCACGCCTCCTACCCCGACGGCTCCCCGCGTCTGGACACCCGCGACGCGCCGGTGCAGGTCCGCGACACCCCGCTCGCGGTCCTGGTCGGCGGCGACGAGCTCGGGCCGACCATCCAGGAGCGCCTCGGCGGGGCCCCGGCCGCAGCCGGTGCGCTCACCGCCCCCACCGACCCGACCGCGGAAGGAGGAGGCCGATGAGCGGCATCCGGGGCAACCTCGTCCGGGTCGTGGTCTTCGCCGTGGTCGCGGCCCTGTGCGCGGCCTTCGTCGTCGTCGCCTACGGCTCGGTCCGGTTCGGCGAGACGGCCCGCTACACCGCCGAGTTCGTCGACGCCTCCGGCCTGAAGGCCAAGGACGACGTCCGGGTGGCCGGCGTGACCGTCGGTCGTGTCGAGTCCGTCGACGTCGGTGCCGACAACCTCGCGCGGGTCGAGTTCTCGCTGCGCTCCGACGTCCCCGTCGAGCAGGCGTCGGAGGGCGCGGTCCGCTACAAGAACCTGCTCGGGCAGCGCTACCTGGAACTGCTGCGGGGCGCGCAGCCGACCCCGCAGCTGGCCGACGGCGGCGTGATCCCGGCGTCCCGGACCCGGCCCGCGATCGACCTCGACGAGCTCTACAACGGCTTCACGCCGCTGTTCGAGGGCCTCCAGCCGGCGCAGGTCAACCAGCTCGCCGAGTCGCTGATCTCGGTGCTGCAGGGGCAGGGCGGCTCCGTCCGCACGCTGCTCGGTCAGATCGGCACGCTGACCGGCACCCTGGCCGACCGCGACCGCGTCATCGGCGAGGTCGTCACCAACCTCAACGGTGTGCTCGGCACGCTCGACGCGCGCAAGGACAACGTGCACGAGCTGGTCACCCAGCTGCAGACGCTGGTCAGCGGGCTCGCCGCCGACCGCGGCTCGATCGGGCGCTCGCTGGAGCGCGCCGACCACCTGGCCGGCACCGTCGAGAGCCTGGTCCGCGAGGCCCGGCCCGACGTCGCCGGCACCGTGCACGAGCTCGACCGCCTGACCCGGCTGGTCAACGACGACTCCGACCGGCTCAACGTCTACTTCCAGCAGCTGCCCGGCTACTACCAGCTGCTCGGCCGCGCCGGGATCTACCAGCAGGGCTTCCAGTTCTACCTCTGCGGCGTACAGGTCCGTCTCGACCCCGGGGTCGGCCCGCCGATCATGACCGACACCATCGCGAGCCAGGAGGCGAGATGCCAGTTCTGACCCGCCGCCGCTTCGAGGAGATGAACCTCCTGCGGATCGGGGCCGTCGCGCTGGTGATCGCGGTGGTCGCGACCGTGACCGCGCTGAACTCCGGCTACCTCTACCGCCAGCTCACCTCCGGCACCTACTCCGCGCTGTTCTCCGAGGCCGCGGGCCTCAAGACCGGCGACGAGGTCCGGCTGGCCGGCGTCGTCGTCGGCAAGGTCGACTCCGTCGAGCTCGCCGGCACGGCCGTCGACGTGGGGTTCACCGTCTTCGACGGCAGCACCCTCGGCGAGTCCACCGGCGCGTCGATCAAGACGGCGACGGTGCTGGGCGCGAAGTTCCTCGAGGTCCGTCCGTCCGGGCCGGGACGGCTCGACGACGGGGCGCAGATCCCGCTCGACCGGACCTCCGCGCCCTACGACGTCCAGGAGCTGCTGGACACCCTCACCCGCAAGACCGAGGACCTCGACGTCCCCCGCGTCGCGCAGTCCCTGAACACCGTCGCCGACACCTTCGCCGACACCCCGCCGGAGCTGCGCTCGGCGCTGGAGGGGCTGGGCAGGCTGTCGCAGACGATCTCCTCGCGGGACGCGGAGCTGCAGGAGCTGCTCTCGCACACCGCGAGCGTCTCCGGCGTCCTCGCCGAGCGGAGCAGCGCCGTCACCACGCTCGTCTCGGACGGGAACCTGCTGCTCGAGGAGCTGCGGGCCCGTCGCGAGGTGATCCGGTCGCTGCTGCTGAACGTCACCGGCGCCGTCCAGCAGATCGAGGGGCTCGCCCGCGACAACCAGCAGCAGCTGCGCCCGATGCTCGACGAGCTGGAGAAGACCCTCGACCTGCTGCGGGCCAACGACCGCAACCTCGCCGCCGCGATCACCGGCCTGGACACCTACGCCGGCAGCCTCGGCGAGGCGATCTCCAGCGGACCGTGGTTCTTCGCCCTCGTGCCGAACCTGGTGCCGACGAACCTGGCCCAGCAGAACCTGCCCTCGGTGCTCGACCAGCTGACCCCGGTCTCCCCGGCCGTCGGCCCGGCACCGGGTACCCCGCAGGGAGGCGGGAACTGATGGCCCTCGTGACCCGCAACCGCGTGCTGCTGCTCGTGGTCGTCCTCGTCGTCGCGGCCGGTGCGGCCGCCTGGGCCCTGGCGAGCCCCGGTACCCGCACCGTCACCGCGTACTTCGACCAGACCGTGAACCTCTACCCCCGCGACGAGGTCCGCGTCCTCGGCGTGCAGGTCGGCACCATCGACTCGGTGGAGCCGCGGCCGGACGCGGTGAAGGTCGTCATGAGCTACGACGCCGACGTCCCGCTCCCGGCCGACGCGACCGCGGCGATCATCTCCCCGACACTGGTGGGCGTCCGGTACGTGCAGCTCGGACCGCCCTACGACGGCGGCCCGCAGCTCGCCGACGACGCCGAGATCCCCCGCGAGCGCACGGTCGCCCCGGTCGAGTTCGACCGGATCAAGACCGAGGTCGCCGGGCTGGCTAAGGCGCTCGCGCCGCAGTCCGCCGAGACCGAGGGCGCGCTGAACCGGCTCCTCGACACGACCTCGGCGAACCTGCAGGGTCAGGGCCCGCTGATCCGCGACACCATCCGGAGGCTCTCCGACGCGGCGTCGACGCTGGCGAACGGACGCGAGGACATCTTCGCCACCGTCCGGAACCTGCAGACCTTCGTCACCGCGCTCAAGGACGCCGACGCCCAGGTCCAGCGCTTCCAGAGCCAGCTCGCGGACGTGTCGGGGATCCTCGCCGACAACCGCGACGCGCTGGCCAGGGTGCTGGAGAGCCTCGACCGGGCCGCGCCCGTCGTGCAGCGCTTCGTCGCCGACAACCGCGACCAGCTCACCGAGGACCTCCGCAAGGCCGACGACGTCGTCCGCACCGTGTCGCAGAACCGGCAGGCGCTGGGCGACCTCCTGCAGAAGGCGCCGTTCCTGGTGTCGAACTTCGCCAACTTCATCGACGAGAAGACCGGTGCGGTCACCGCGAACGTCGCCGTGACCAACCTGCGCAGCCCGGCCGCGTTCGTCTGCGACGCGGCGGCCGCCGTCGCACCGTCCCGTGAGGCCGACCCGGCCGCGGCCTACGCCTGCCGGGCGGGCCTGGGCCCGCTGCTCGACCTCGCCCGGGTCGACTCGCCGCCGGTGGCGGTCAACCCGCTGCAGTACGGCGACCCGTCGGCCCCGGCGCTCCCGTCCGTCCCGTCGCTGGGAGGCAACTGATGACGCGCCGAGCCGCGCGCACCGCCCGGGTGGTGGCGGCCCTGGCCACCGTCGCCGTCGCGACGAGTGCCTGCGGGTTCTCCAGCCTGGGCGAGCTGCCCCTCCCGCTGCGTGCCGGGACGGGCCCGGACGCCTACCAGGTCACCGTGGAGATGGAGCAGGTCGCGAACCTGGTCCCGAACGCGGAGGTCATGGTCGCCGACGTGCCCGTCGGGTCGGTCGTGCGCACCGAGGTGAAGGACTGGAAGGCGGTTCTCACCGTCAGCCTGGACGAGGCGGCCGTGCTGCCGGCCAACGCCGTCGCCCGGGTCGCGCAGAAGAGCCTGCTCGGCGCCGAGTACCTGGAGCTGGCCCCGCCGGACGGGGCCGCCCCCGAGGGCCGCCTCACCGACGGCGCCGTGATCGGGCTCGACCGGTCCGGGCGCTACCCCGAGACCGAGGAGCTCCTCGGCGCGCTGTCGGTCGTGCTGAACGGCAGCGGGCTGCAGCAGGTCCGCACGATCACCACCGAGCTCAACCGGGTGTTCGACGGTCGTCAGGACGACCTGCGCTCCCTCGTGGGGAACCTGGAGCGGTTCGTCGGCGGGCTCGACGCCCAGCGCGACGACATCGTCCGCGCCCTCGACGCGGTGAACCGGCTCGGCGGCACGCTGAACGCCGACAACGCCACCCTCGCCCGCGGCATCGACACGATCCCCGGGGCGCTGAAGGTGCTCAACGAGGACAGGGAGAACCTGGTCCGCACCCTGGAGCAGGTGCAGCGGCTGGACTCCGCGGTCGGGACGTTGTCCGACCGGTCCAAGGAGGATCTGCTGGCGAACCTGCGTCAGATCCGGCCCGCCGTCGCCCGGCTGGCCGACGCGGGCACCGACCTCACCCAGGGCATCGAGCTGCTGCTCACCTTCCCGTTCCCCGCGTCGACCGCGTTCCCGGGGATGTTCAAGGGTGACTACGGCAACCTGTTCCTGACCCTGGACCTCACCCCGGAGGTCCTGCGGCGCAACCTGCTCGACGGCTTCCAGCTGCCCGGCCCGGACGGGCCCGGCGTGCTGGCAGTCCCGCCGCTGGGCGCGCCGCCGGCCCTGACGGCGCCACTGGCCCCGTTCCAGGACCTCACGAAGCCGCTCGACGGCGTGCTGCCGCTGCCGGGCGCCGACCGGCCCGCGGACCCACCGGACGGGTCCGGGTCCGGGTCCGACGGCATCCTCGGCGGACTCCTGGGAGGTGGCCGATGAGGGCCTCGTCGGTGCGGATCTCCCGCACGACCGCACGCAAGCTGGTCGCCTTCCTGGTGATCGCCGCGATCGCCGTCGGCTGGGGCGCGGTCACCTACCTCAACGTCCCGCGGATGCTGGGCATCGGGCGGAACTCGGTCACCGTCCAGCTCCCCGCCGGCGCGGGCCTCTACGTCAACGGCGTGGTGAGCCTGCGCGGGGTGACCGTCGGCCAGGTCGACGCGGTGCGGCTGACCCGCGACGGTGTCGAGGCCGATGTCCAGGTGCTCGACGACCACCCGATCCCGGTGGACTCCGCGGTCGAGGTCCGCAGCATCTCCGCGGTCGGCGAGCAGTACATCAACTTCGAGCCCCGCACGACCGGGGGCCCGTTCCTGACCGACGGCGCGGTCGTCCCGGTGCAGCAGGTCTCCCTCCCGACGACGACGGGGGAGCTGCTCGCGCAGGCCAACGCGCTCGCCGCGTCGGTGCCGGGGCAGAAGCTGAACACCACGGTCGGCGAGCTCGGCGAGGCGTTCGCCGGTGGCGGCGAGGACCTCGGCCGCCTGATCGACTCCTTCGACCTGCTGACCCGGGAGGCGACCGCCAACCTCGACCCGACGGTGCGGCTGATCGACGACCTCGACCCGGTCCTCGCCACCCAGAACGCGACCTCCGGCGACATCCGCACCTACGTCGCGAACCTGGCGTCGTTCACCGGACGGCTGGTCGAGGCCGACCCCGCGCTGCGCGGCACCCTCGACCGCTTCCCGCCGGCGCTCGACGAGGTGGCCGGGTTCGTGAAGCAGATCGGGGACCCGCTCCCGGACCTGCTGAACAACCTGACGTCGGTCGGCGAGGTCGCCCGGGTCTACGTCCCGCACCTGGAGCAGACGCTGACCCTGCTGCCGTCGACCTTCGACGCCTCGATCGGCGCGGTCAGCGGCTCGCCCGTCCCGGGCACGATCATGATCAACCTGCAGACCCAGGTGAACGACCCGGCGCCCTGTCTGGACGGGTTCATCGTCGACCGGCGGCCGCCGACCGACGTCTCCCCGGCCCGCCCGGGCGTGGGTGTGCGCTGCACGGACCCGGACCCGCTCAAGGCGGCCCGAGGCGGGAAGGCCTACCTCTGCCCGCCGGGCTCGCCGATCCCCGACGGCCGCGGCCCCGACGCCGCGTCCTGCGGTTTGCGGTTCCAGAGCCCGGAGGAGGCGACCGCGGCGCGCGAGGCGGCGGTCGCGACCCAGCTCGAGGTGGCGGGCCGCCAGAGCGACCGGGTCGAGGACAACCCGTTGCGGCCGGGGAACCTGCCGACCACCGGTGACGGGAACACGAACCCGGAGGAGAACCAGCCGTTCTCACCGGGGGAGGAGGGCTACACCCCCTCCGACGCCGCGTCGCTGGACGGCGTCTTCCTCGCCCCCGGCAGCAACACCCCGATCGTCGACGGGAACAGGGTCCGGTCGTCGAACCGCGGGTGGCAGGCCATCGTGCTCGACCCGCTGGGGGTGGAGGGATGAGCCGCCCCCGGTTCCGGCCGCCGTCGGGGGCGCTCGCCCTGCCGATCGGGCTGGGCGTGGTCGCGCTCCTGCTCGCCGCGCTGGTCACGGTGCTGGCCGTCCGTCTCACCGGCGGGAGCGGCGACGACGAGCCGGCACTGGTCGCGGCCCGGCAGACGGCGACCGACCTGCTCACCATCGCCCCGGACACCGCGGACGCGACGCTGCGCCGGCTGGAGGACGGGACGACGGGGGAGTTCCGCGAGCAGCTGGGCAGCCGGTCCGGGACCTTCGCCGGGACCATCCGCGACGCGAAGGTGAGCTCGACCGGTGAGGTGTCCGCGGCCGGCGTCGCCGAACGCGGACCGGGCCGCGCGGTCGTGCTGGTGTCCGCCGACTCCACGGTGCACAACGCGCAGGTACCCGACGGCGAGCCCCGCCAGTACCGGATGCGGATGACGGTCGAGCAGGAGGACGGACGATGGCTGGTGTCGAGGCTGGAGTTCGTCCCGTGACCGGCGCGGACACGACGGGCACGGACACCGCGGGCGCGCCGGACACCGACGCCGGGGATCCCCCGGGCCCGGGGGCGCAGCCACGCTCGCGACGGGGCCTCGTGGTGGGCCTGCTCGTGGTGATCGCACTGCTCGCCGTCGCCGCCGGGGTGTGCGCATGGCTGCTCGTCGCGCGGTCGGACGACCAGCGCACCCGCGACGACGTCCTGGCCGCGGCCACGGTCGGCGCCCAGACCCTGCTGTCCTACGACGGTCGCAAGCTCGACGCGGCGTCCACCGTCGTCGACGACACCACGACCGGGAACTTCCACGACGACTACCGGCGTCTGTTCGACGAGAAGGTCCGGCCCAACGCGGAACGGCTCGGCGCGCGGACGATCGCCCGGGTCGTCGGGGCCGGCTGGGTCGGCTGGTCCGGATCCGACGCCCGGGTGCTGGTGTTCCTGAACCAGAGCACGACGACGAACGCCGGCGAGCGCGTGGACACCGTCCAGGCGACGCTCACGATGCGGGAGGTGGACGGCCGATGGCTGATCGCCGGACTGGACCAGGTGTGACCGACACGGCGACGGACCCCGACACGGCGGACCCCACCCCGACGGACGCCGACACCACGGACCCCGCCCCGACGGACCCCGCGCCCGCCGGCACCGGCCCGGCCGGTGCGGAGCCGGACGGGGCCGCGCCCGCGGACGCCGGGCGACGGCGCGGGCGGCTCGCCGTGGTGGCCGTCGCACTGCTGCTGGTCGTCGCGCTGGTCGCGGCGGTCCTGTCGGTGCTGGCGTGGCGGGGCACCGCCGGCACCGTCGCCGACCGGGACGAGGCGACCGCCGTCGCGTCGCAGGTCGTGCGGGACTTCATCGGCATCGACGCCGACAACGCGAAGGGCAACGTCGACTCCATGCTCGCCGTCGCGACCGACCCGTTCCGGACCGAGCTGGGTCGCTTCTCGGAGGTGTTCGGGGCCATCCTGGCGCAGGGGAAGGTCAGGGCCGAGGGAGGGATCGACGCGGTGGGCATCGAGCACATCGACGCCGACACGGCGACCGTGCTGGTCAGCGCCAGCACGACGGTCCGCAACACCGAGGTCCCCGACGGCGCCCCGCGCGACTTCCGGCTGCTCCTCGGGCTGCGGCACGAGGACGGGGCGTGGAAGGTGTCGACCGTGGAGGTGGCCCCGTGACGCACGACGACGAGACCGGCACGGTCCGCGCCGGTGCGGTCGCGGTGACCGGGCCCGGGCGCACCGCGGACGCCGGCGGGGACACCACCGCGACCCGGCCCGCCCGCGGTACCCGCCTGCGCGCCGCGCTCGGCGCCGCCCGGCGCGGCCTGTCCCGGCGTCGCCGGACTCTGTTGTGGACGACGACGGTGGCCTCCGTGCTGCTGCTCGTGGCCGCGGCGGTGCTGTACGCCGCGGTCGTCCGGCCTGCGCAGCAGACCGGACAGGCCCGGGTGGACGGACTGGCGGCGGCCCGCACGGGGGTCGAGCAGGTCCTCAGCTACCAGCCGGCGTCGAAGGACGCCGACGTCGCACGCGCGCGTGGCCTGGTCACCGGCGACTTCGGACGCCAGTTCGGCTCGGTGCTCGACTCCGTCGTCCGACCGGCCCTGGACCGCGGGGTGGGGACACGGACCGTCGTCACCCGGGCCGGCGTGGTGTCCGCCGACGCCGACCGGGTCACCGCCCTGCTCTACTTCACGCAGGAGGCCGCCCGCACCGGCGAGCCGCCGCGCACCACCGCGGGCCGCGCCGAGGTCACGGTCCAGCGGGTCGACGGCCGGTGGCTCGTGTCCGACCTGCGCAACTTCTAGGCGAGAAGGAGACGTGACCCCATGACG
>NZ_JAMQOF010000015.1:0-54713 GCF_023717215.1 Pseudonocardia sp. DR1-2
TCGGCCGGGCGATCACGACGACGGCACGGTGCCGGAGCCCGTCTACGCCCCATACGGTGCGGCGAGGGCCAGCGCCCGGCGCAGCCGTTTCCGGCTGGCCGCGCCGGTCGCGATCGGGCCCGGCCGTTCGTAGACCTGGCCGGCGGCGCCGAGTTCGTGCTGCTCGCGGCGCCGGTCGAGCGCGGCCCGGTCACGGTCGAGCAGCTCCCGCGGCGCCTGCAGGCGGGAGACGTGCAGGTCACAGGCGTACTCGACCCACAGTTCGACGGGGTGGCGGTGTTCGACCAAGACCAGGCCGGCCCAGCGTGGTGGGTGGGTGCAGGGGCGGGGTTGGCCGCGGAATCCGGCGAAGCGGTAGGCGCCGCACCCGGCCAGGCCCAGGCACCACGAGATCCGTTCCGGCTCGCCGTCGCTGTCCACCACGCCGTCGTTGTCCACCACACTTGTGTATAGGGTGGGGTGTACGTCGTCAAGGTGGGCTATACACACCGGCATGGGTGAGTGGGTGGAGTCGGCGTGTGAGCTGCATGCACAGATGTCGGAGCGGATCCTCGAGGTGGTGCGCGGTGTGGAGGACCCGGGGGCGCGGCACCGGTTGATCGGTGAGGTGCTGGCGGAGAACTCGGGGTTCGTCTCGGAGCTGGCGGGGTTGATCCGGGAGTCGGTGCAGGCGATGAAGGACGAGCAGGGGATGAGCTACGGCCGGATCGCCGCCGAGCTCGGCCTGTCCCGCTCACGGGCCCAACAGCTCTACAACAGCTGACCCGCCAGGCGGGCATCGAGTACACGGGAGCGGTGTTCACGGTCGCGAACGACTTCGACCGTTCCGGCCCGCTGGGCCAGCGGTCTGACGATCCTCGCCGCCATGCATCGCATCTCTGCTGTTGTTGCTGTCGTACTGCTCAGCGTTGCCGCAGCTCTCATCCCAGCGAGGAGCGCGTCGGCGCAGGAGATCGGCGAGCCTGATTTCGGTACCCATCCGGGGTGGTATCGGGCCGATTCGGCGATCTATGACGAGTCGGTGGATGGGTGGTGGTGCCACTTCACCGACCAGTGCCGCACCGAGGAGCGCTCACGGGAGGACCCGCCGCCGATCGCAGCACCGACGCGAGGCCAGCAGGTGGAAGTACTGTGCGAGTTCGGCGCCTACTACCTGGTCGACACCCCCGACGGACTCCGCGGATGGACACCCAAGCGCGATGTGGACTCGCCGTGGAAGCAGTGGCCCTGCGGCGCCCTGGACTGGCTCTGGAAGCTCTGACCAGTCGCCTCGGCTCGACACCGACGCAAGCCATCGGCCGAAGGGTGAGGTGCGCCAGAGGTCAGCGGGGGAGGTCGCCGAGGCTGTCGTGCCAGGCGATGACGGCGTCGACGAGATCGGCCGCCTGATCGGCAGTGACCACACCGTCCCATCGGGCCATGGCCACCATCGACCACGCCAGCGCGGGCGCCTCATCCCCGGAACCGGAGCGCTGTCCGGGGTCGTCGGCGAGGGCGTCGCGGTAGGCGGACGTCAGGGCCAGCGCGGTGTCGTGCAACCCCAGCTCACCCGCGCCGAAACGGCGCAGCAGCCCCTGCACCTGCTCCACCGTCCCCCGCCTCCCTGCGAACCGTCAGACCGCCCGCACTCGATCTCGCCCACGGCAGTTCCTTAGCGGCGTCAGCGCGATGATGCCGCCGACCCCGGCAGCAGCGATAGCGGACCCCTAATCGACACAGCACCTGGAGGTCGCATGAGAGCACTGGCCGACCGGGACCTGGCCCGGATGTATCTGGCGCGGCCGTTGCCGCGCCGCTGGCGCCACGTGCAGGGCGTCGCCCATCGGGCCGACACCATCGCCGGCCACCTCAACCCCGTCGATGCGGAGTTGCTGGTGTCCGCGGCATGGCTGCACGACATCGGCTACGCCCCACCCCTGGCCACCACCGGGTTCCACCCGCTCGATGGAGCAGTCGCGATCCGCGAGCTCGGGGTGGGGGAGCGGCTCTGGGGCCTGGTCGCCCACCACTCCGCCGCGATCCACGAAGCACGCGAGTTCGGCGTCACCACTCCGCTGGCGGAGTTCCGCGACGAGCAGGGGCTGGTGCGGGACCTGCTCTGGTACCTCGACATGACTACCGACCCCGACGGGCGCCCAGTCTCCTTCGCCGCGCGCATGGCCGACGTACGAGCCCGCTACGGGTCCGAGCACTTCGTCGGCCGCGCCCTGGGCCCCAGCATGGGAGACCGCCAGGCCGCCGTCGACCGCGCCATCCGTTGGCTCACGACGACGGGATATCGGCTCGACCATCGCTGACAAGAAGCTGGGCGAGCAACCCATCACAGACCCGAGACCGGTTCTGCCTGCACCTGCGTGGCCGACGACGTTAGGCCTACCAGTTCGCAACGGCGAACGGATTTCCCCACACGCCCACGGCGCGCCTGGTCCAGCGCGAGACTGCTGTTCCACCGGCTCCCGCCTGGGTGCGTCGGTTGAGAGGGGAGGCCCGGGAGATGGGTCGCAAGCGGGACTGGACGGCGGCCGGCGCAGCACGCGCCGGACGAGAGGCCAGAGCGGCGACAGTGTCGTTCCTGCGGGACGCACCGATAGCCCGCGAGATGTGCCTGAGCAAACTCCTCGACGCCCTCGACATCGCGCTCGACCAGGCCCGTGGACACCGCCCCTCGGCGATCGCGCTGCTAATGGGCGGCATGGGCCTCGAACCGCCCTACGGCGGGCCGTGGGACATGGCCGACGCCGAGCTCGCCGACGAGATCACCCAGCTTGAGGCAGCACCGCTGTTCGTCCTGTCCCCAGCGCTGCTCGACGTCGTCATCGCCGCCGCCCGCACCCTCACCCCCGAAGACCTGGCGCTGCTCGACCCCGACCACGACCTACCCACCCCGTCCGGGGTGCTCGCCCTGCCGAAGCCGATCCTGCTGCGCACCGTCGCCGGAACCCTGGCCGACATCCGCGCCTACACCTGGCGCCACCCCTCCCGCATCGTCGTACCCCGCCACACCGCAGACCCGCAGGGCTGCGAGTACCTGCCCGCGATACGGATCTCGACCTACCACGACACCCACGGCCCCGTGAAACCCGACAGCTTCCTCAACATGGCCGCCGACGCCGACCGCCGCGGCACCCCGCTCCCACCGTGGATCCTCGACAACGTCAAACACGAGATCCTGCACCGCACACCCACCGACCGGACCCTGCGTGCCCTCGCCGGACGCAGCGCCCTGGCCCGCACCCACGGCCGTGAATGGGTCGAGACCCAGGCCGCCGCCGGCGGCCACGAGGACGACGTCGTGATCGGCGAGTACACCCCCGGACAAGAGATCGACGACACCGACGACCGATTCGGCACCCGCCTTCTCTACGCATTCTGGCGACTGTGCGCCCAACACATCAGCACCGACACCGACCTACCCGAAACCCACTCCGCCCGCACCCTGGCCCAACAGGCCCGAGTGAACCCCGACATCCGCGTGCTCGACATCCGCCCCCGCGACAACCAACCCGGAACGACAGCGCCGACACCGGTCCAGTGGCACCACCGCTGGGTCGTGCGCATGCACAAAGTCCGCCAGTGGTATCCCACTGAGCAGAAGCACCGCATCCTCTACCGCGGCCCGTACATCAAGGGGCCGAGCGACCGGCCACTGCTCGATAACGATGTCGCCTACAAGCCCTGACCGCGTTCGACCGACCAGCCTGGTCGGTATCGCCGGGCCGGCCCGATAGGCGTCGCCGCGCCGTTCGCCCGGATTGCGCCGATCGGCCGCGAACCAGAGCGGCCGCCACACGTCGTCATGGTCATGCAGTTTCAGCTCCTCGCCCGCGTTCGCCGAGTCGTCGGCATCGCCGGGGTCCTCGCAATCGCACTGCTCACCGCGTGCCAGGAGGCGCAGGCGAGCCAGTCGCTGCGGCCGACGCCCCCGTCGCTGCCGACGATCTCCCTGCCCGCCCCACCGACCGTGCCCGGCACCCCACCGAACGCCGGCGGGCTTGTCCTGACCTGCACACAGCTCGGCACATCGAAGCAATTCCTCTGTACACAGACCGGCACGACGTCGCCGCAGCCACCTGCGACTACTGTGCCGCCGCCGTACTCACCGCCGCCCACGATGCCGCGTCCCACTGACGAGGGCAGCCCCGAACCGACGGCACCGAGGCCCACCACGCCGCCTTTCACGACCGCACCGCCCACCACGCTCACGCCGATTCCGACCGACGAAGGCACCCCGAAGCCCACGACCGCACCGCCCACCAGCAGCATCGGCTAGTAGCTGAGCGCGAGCCCAAGGGGCTCCAGGACCGTCAGGCCGGACCGAGTCGCGGGAAGCTCGCACGAGTACCAACCGGCGCACCATGCACATAACGCTCACGATCAGAGCCAGGCCGAAGGAACGCAGCTCAATCAGCGCGACGAACGGGAGGTTCTGCCGCAAGGACCGGTGAAAGCCGGGGTGTCATACGGTAGTAGGCGCCGAGGGATGATGCACCTCTCCGTCGACGGCTAATTGTCGTCGGGACCGCGAGGTATCTGCTTGGGTGGCTCAGTTGCGAACCTTAACTGATCGGTGGTCCCACCTAGGTGGCGGGTCTCTGACAGCTGAAGGCGCTGTGCGGCGTCAGCGGCAATCGCTTCGACGTTGGACTCTTGGAACGCTCTTACTTTGAGATTCGCGAAGACCTCTAAAGATTCATCCAGGTCACGTCGTCCACGGTCTGTCCTAGGCTCGTCGTACACGACATCAATGGGGATGTCGTCTGACAGCTGGTAGGGATCACGGCCTGGAACATGGATGTACCCGCCGCGCTCACGGATATCTCGAAGCGTCCAGCTCCAAGCTTTAATCTTCTCAACTGTAGGCTTGGTGTTCTGCGCTTTGAACGACCACGCATGCGCGAGCTGAACCAGGTTCCCGTTCCCGATTGCAAAGTCAATGTCGACATGCTGGTGACCGAGCGTGCCTTCGCAGCGCTCGTGAATGTACTCGACCTTAAGGCTGGTACGGTAAACTTGCCTTAGCGCCGCAATGGCGTGAGTTCGGCTGTTTCTTTTTTGGCGGTCGGGATCTACCAGGTGCAGATCAGAGACCTTTTCGGTCGCCTCGTTGATGTCGTCTGCAATCACTGGCGCCGGTCGAGTGGTCTGTACGACGTTTCGCAGCCTCTGATGCTCCACTAGCAGCCACTCGCGATCCAGAGTATGAGTGCTCGTGAGCACCTCTGATGTTTCGTCAGTGGCCTCCGCGATCAGCTCGTCAATTTCGTCAAGGTAGTGCCAGACTGCACTGAGGGACGACTTATTTCCTAGCTGAGTTGCTCGGGAGGTATTACCAACTCTGTGGATCTGCCACTCTTGCGAAACGTCACTTCCCACCACTACGGCGACGTTGATGAACTCACCTCTGAAGGAGTCCGGGACGTAGCGGACAATCGAGTAGTAGTATTTCATGAAGCCGCTCCTCCTTCAGGCGTAATCATCGCTATGCGACGTAACCTCTCGGCAACAGGCTGCCGTCGCCGATCTAGAAACCAGCCAACGGTCTCAAGGTCTGCGGTACTGACTGGCCACTGCGCCGGGACTTGCCGCAGCGTCTCGCTGAGCGCTTCCCTCGTCAGGGTCTCGAGGGTATCCGCAAGGTTCTCAAGTGCGGCAGGGCTGAGGCCGTCACAGGGCCATGGTGCAGCGTGGGGCTCGTCAACGCACGACCGAAGGTCGCTTGCCGACCACTCCGGTGATCGGGGCAGGTAGAACGCATGATCGATGCTATGGGTGCTGAGGTCCTCGCCGGCGCTGTACAGCCACTGGACGTCCTGTCCCCAGCACCAGTCGTACAGCGCGAACATGCCGGCCTGGCGTCGCCGATTATCGTCGCGGCCGCGGTACTGCAGGGGCTTGCGTCCATCGAACGTGTCAACGACTTCGCGCGACCCGAAGGCGAGGCCGCGGGTCAACGTCCGACCAGGGGCGTAGGCCTCACCTTCGAGTTCGGGCGGAATCTCGACGACGGAGCACAGGGGCACGGGGGCGCCGATGAGCTGCGCGACCGAGCTGACGATGAGGTCAGTGGCTGGAGCGCGGGAGCGAGGAGAGTCAACGACCTTGACATACCAGTGGGTGCCGTCGGTCGATCGTGCCTTGAAAGCGTGAGAGCCGGTTTCGCTGCTGGGGTCGACCAGCATGTCCAACTCAGGAGGATCCGTCGGACCACGCTGGTCAGACAGCAGACCTTCCCAACCGTCAATCTCGCGGGTCACACCACAATTCTTGCAGATGCTCGACCGTGGGGCAGCGATGTTCGACCCCCAGTCTCATTTTCGCTGGCGAGAGTGGCGCCGGTCCGGAGAAAAGCGATCAGGGGATCGCCGGATGTTGTCCTCGGGATGGCTGCCGCCGAGCCGGACCCTTGCCTGAGTGCGTGCAGGGATCTTGTCCTCAGATGTTGGGAGATGCTGAACATGCATGAGCGGATGGAGTCCACTGGCGCCTTGAAGCTGTCGCGACCCGTGCCCACCTTCTGGCTGTCGAGAGCAGGTGCGACGGCCTCTCGTGACACCCCATGTGACCCGCGCCTGGCGCGCATGGTGGTTCAGGCTGCGCACGGTGTGGCTCGACGCGACTTCGAATTGGCAGGTCAGAGCACGGTGTGACCGTCGTGGACGGACTTGTAAGCGGTAGGTCGTCGGTTCGATCCCGACCTCCGGCTCCATGCCCGACCAGTGTGTCCGCTGGTCTTCGTGATCGACGAGACAGACTTCGTGGCATCGACCACGGTGTGAGCGGGACGTGCGGTCGCACCATGGCGTCGAGCAGACGGGACACGACCGCCGCTACCGCGGCATGATCATCCAACCCGAGCGTCCGAAGAGCCGGGTCGGGCTCCCATGCGTGCGGAGCATCGATGCCGTGGACGGATCCCGTGTGTGGTCGGGACACACCCGAGCCGGGCCCCTGTCGTGGCCGAGCGCGGACCCGGGGGTGAGGAGGTGTGCCTCAGGAGCCCGGTGCGGAGTGGCGGGAGCGGACGAACTCCCGGAACCGGCGAGCCGCGGGAGTGGGGGTGCCGTGTGCGGTCACGATCATCCCGACAGCCCGCGAGGCTCCCCGGTCGGCGATCGCCACGTCGCGGACCCCGGGCAGGACGGCGTCGCCCGGGCGCGGCGCCGGGACGATCGCGACGCCCAGGCCGGCGGCGACGAGCGACCGCACGGTGGCGAGCTCGGTGGCCTCCATCGCGATCCGGGGCAGCACGCCGGCCGCTGCGCAGAGCCGGTCCGCGACCTGTCGTAGGCCGTACAGCGGCTCCAGCGCGACGAACTGCTCCTCGGCGAGATCCTCCACGGCGACCGACGCCCGGAGGGCCAGCGGATGGGCCTCCGGCACCAGCAGCCCGAGCCGCTCGTCGCCCAACTCGGTCCACAGCAGGTCGTCGCCGGCCGGACGTGGGCTGGTGAAGGCCACGTCCAGGTTTCCCGCGCGTACGCCGTCGACCACGGTGTCGGCGGCGCCGCCGCTGAGCCGGAACGCGATGTCGGGGGCCTCGGCGCGGTAGCCGGCGAGCAGCTCGGGCAGCAGCCAGCCGCCGAAGGAGTGCAGGAAGCCGACCGACAACGTGCCGCGCCCGGGGTCGGCCAGCGCGGCGATCCGCTGCTCGGCCGCGGAGAGCTCGGTGAGCGCCCGCAGCGCATGCGCGCGGAGGATCTCGCCGTACTCGTTGAGCCGCAGCCGATTGTGGTCCCGGTCGAACAGCAGGACCCCGAGCCGGCGCTCGAGCCGGGCGACCGCCCGGGACAGCGTCGACTGTGCCACGTTCAGGTGCTCGGCCGCCTCGGTGACGTGCTCCCGCTCGGCGAGCACGGTGAACCAGCCCAGTTCCCGGATCTCCATCCTGCGATTATGCGCGCGACGCATCGTCGGCCCCGGAACCGTTCATTTCACAAGTGTTCCCGCCGCCGCGATCCTGGCTCCCGGGTGATCGCCCACCTCCTCATTGCCGAGTCCACGATGGAGTGGCCCGTGAGAACGTCATCCCCACCCCCCACCGCCGCCGAGTCGTCCCGCCGTCCCCGGGGACCGCTCGCCGGCCTGGTCGTCGTGAGCCTCGAGCAGGCCGTCGCGGCGCCGTTCGCCACCCGCCAGCTCGCCGACCTCGGGGCCCGCGTCATCAAGATCGAGCGGCCGGGCCGCGGCGACCTGGCCCGGCACTACGACACCTCGGTGCACGGGATGTCCAGCCACTTCGTCTGGCTCAACCGCGGCAAGGAGAGCGTCGAGCTCGACGTCCGCTCCGCCGAGGGGAACCGGACGCTGCACGAGCTGGTCGGCCGGGCCGATGTGCTGGTGCAGAACCTCGCGCCGGGCGCGGCCGACCGGCTGGGTCTGGAGCCCGACGTCCTCACCGCCCGGCACCCGCGACTGGTGGTCTGCGGCATCTCCGGCTACGGCACGGGCGGCGAGTACGGCGCTCGCAAGGCTTACGACCTGCTGATCCAGTGCGAAACGGGTCTCGTCTCGCTCACCGGGGGACCGGAGGAACCGGCCAAGGTCGGGATCTCGATCGCCGACATCGCCTCGGGCATGTACGCCTACTCCGGGATCCTCACCGCGCTGCTGGACCGCGGCGTGACCGGATGCGGGACCTCGTTCGAGGTGTCCATGCTCGAAGCGCTCGGTGAGTGGATGGGCTACGCCGAGTACTTCACCCGCTATGGAGGCGCCCCGCCGCCGCGCGCTGGCGCCAGCCACGCCACCATCGCCCCGTACGGCCCGTTCACCGCCGGCGACGGCACGGTCGTGAACCTCGGGCTGCAGAACGAGCACGAGTGGGAGGCGTTCTGCCGGGTCGTGCTGCAGCTGCCCGCGCTGGCCGCGGACCCGCGCTTCGCGGGCAACGCCCGGCGAGTCGCCCGCCGCGCCGAGCTCGACACACTCATCGCGGAGGTCGCCGCCACTCTGACCGGCGACGAACTCGTCGCCCGGCTGGAGGCGGCCCCCATCGCCTACGCCCGCCAGCGCACCATGGCCGAGTTCGCCGACCACCCCCAGCTGCGCGACCGGCAACGCTGGGCGCAGTTCGACAGCCCGGTCGGCCCCCTGACCGGGCTCGTTCCACCGGTCCGTCTGCCGGGGACCGACCCGACGCTACGACCGGTGCCCGCCCTGGGCGAGCACACCGAGAGCGTGCTGTCCTGGCTCACCGGCACCGACGAGCCCGCCGCCCTGCCCGTTCCGGCCCGGGTGCGGTGAGGACATGACGACGATCGAGATCATCGGCGTTGTCGGACTCGCCGGCGTCTTCGTGCTGTCGGCCCTGCGGGGCCTCAACATGGGAGTGCTCGCCCTCGTCGCGGCGTTCCTCGTAGGCGGCGTCCTGGTCGGGAACCGCCCCAAGGAGGTCCTCGGCGCGTTCCCCGGCGACCTGTTCGTCGTGCTGCTCGCCGTGACGTTCCTGTTCGGGATGGCCCGCACCAACGGCACCGTCGACTGGCTCGTGCGCTCCACGGTCCGGCTGAGCGGTAACCGCATCGCGCTGGTGCCGTGGATGCTGTTCCTGTTGACGACCGTGCTGTGCGCGGCCGGCGCCGCCTCGCCCGCGGCGGTGGCGATCGTGGCCCCGATCGGCATCACCTTCGCGGTGCGGCACGGCATCACGCCCATCTACGCCGGTCTGATGGCGGTCAACGGTGCTGCCGCCGGCAGCTTCTCACCCACCGGGATCCTCGGCGGCATCGTGCACGGCACGCTGGCGGCCAACGGCCTGGCGGTCGATCCCGCCGCGCTGTTCGCCGGGACCTTCGGCATCAACGTCGTGGCCGCCATCGTGACCTGGGGGATCTTCGGGCGTCGACGCACCGTCCCGGCCCCCGACCATGACGCGGCCGCCGAGCACCCGGTGGCCGACCAGGAACCGGCTTCCGGCGCGACCCCGCCGGCCGGCGGCGCGCCCGCCGGGGGCAGCGGGCCGACGGCGACGCTGGCCGCGCCGGCTCCGGCCGCCACCCGGCTGGGGGCCGAGCAGCTCGTCACGCTCGTCGGCCTGCTCGCCCTGGTCGTGGCCACGATCGGCTTCGGGCTGGACACCGGGTTCACCGCGCTGACCATCGCCGCCGCGCTAGCCCTGCTGTTCCGCGACACCGCGAAGGACGCGACCGGGCAGATCGCATGGCCGGTGATCCTGCTGGTCTGCGGCATCGTCACCTACATCGGCGTGCTGGAGGACGTCGGCGTCGTCGACTCGCTGGGCACCATGATCGTCGGGATCGGCACGCCGCTGGTCGCCGCGCTGGTCATCTGCTACATCGGTGGAGTCGTCTCGGCCTTCGCCTCGACGACCGGCATCCTCGGTGCGCTGGTCCCGCTGTCGGTGCCGTTCCTGGGCTCCGGCGCCCTCCCGGTGGCCGGCGTGGTCATCGCGCTGGCCGCCGCGTCGACCATCGTGGACGCGAGCCCGTTCTCCACCAACGGCGCCCTCGTGATCGCCAACGCCCCCGAAGCCCTGCGTCAGCAGACCTACCGCGCGATGCTCCTCTGGGGCATCGGGGCCTGCATCCTCGCGCCGCTCGTCGCCTGGTTCGCGTTCGTCGTCATCTGAGTCGTCGTCCGAACCTCCGAAGGAGAACCCCATGACCGAGCTCGCCACCGATGGCCCGCTCGCCGCGGCGGTCGCCGACTGGCGCCCGCCGACCGTCGAGCTGACCCGCCGGGTCGACCCGTGGCCCGCCGCGGCCTTCGCCGACCTGGTCGAGACCACCCCGCCGGCCCTCGACGACGGCGCCCCCCTACCACCGCTGTGGCACTGGTTCCTGCTGCTGGCCCACCCGCGGACCTCGGAGATCGGCGAGGACGGCCACCCGGCAGACGGGCCGTTCCTGCCACCGGTACCGGGCCGCCGACGCATGATCGCCGGCGGCCGCTTCACCCAGCACCGTCCCATCCCGTTCGGGTCGCTCCTGACCAGCCGATCCGCGGTGAGCGCCGTCGTCCCGCGGTCGGGACGGACCGGGGAGATGCTCTTCGTGACGGTGCGCAGCGAGCTCACCGTCGACGGCGGTACCGACGTGGTGGCCGTCGAGGAGCAGGACGTCGTCTACCGCTCCGAGCCCGAGGGCACCGAGCGGCGGACCATGGCACGCCCGGAGGGCGGCCTGCCCGAGGCCGCAGGGGAGTGGCGCCTGCGGCTGCCCACCGACTCGGTCCTGCTCTCGCGGTTCAGCGCGCTGACCTACAACGGGCACCGTATCCACCACGACGTCCCGTACGTCACCTCGGTGGAGGGCTACCCGGACCTGGTGATCCACGGTCCGCTGATGGCGCTGCTCGCCCTGGAGCTGCCGCGACGCCACGCCCCGCAGGAGCAGGTCGCGGCCGTCACCTACCGGCTGACCCGCCCGGCGTTCGTGCCCTCCCCGCTGGTGGCCACCGGCGGACGAGAAGGCCACGCCGCGACGGTCGCGGTCGCCGCCGAGGGCGTCGAGCCGTCACTGACCGCGCAGGTGCAGTGGCACTGACCCGCCGACCCACCAGGACGAGGAGCGAGACGGACATGGATCCGAACACCGAGCGACCGGACGTCGCCGCCCCGGCCCGAACGCTGCGCGGCCCGGCGTGGCTGTTCTGCCCGGGCAACCGGCCGGAGCGCTACGCCACGGCCGCCGCCGCGGCGGACACGGTCGTCCTCGACCTCGAGGACGCGGTAGGACCGGATGTCAAGGACGAGGCGCGGGCCGCGGTCGTCGCCGGGCTGGACACACTGGAGCCGGCGGCGGTGCTGGTCCGGATCAACGCACCGGACACCCCGTGGTTCGACGCCGACGTCGCTGCGCTCGCCGCGCGGCCCGACGTCGCCGTCATGCTGCCGATGACGTCCCGTGCCGAGGACGTCGTCGCACTCGCGCCGCGACCGGTCGTCGCGCTGTGCGAGACCGCGGCCGGCGTGCTCGCCGCGCCCTGGATCGCGACCGCACCGAACTGCGTCGGGATCATGTGGGGCAGCGAGGACCTGCGGGCCGACCTCGGCGGGCGCAGCCCGCGCACCGCCGGCGGCGGGTACCGGCCCGCGCTGGTCGAGGCCCGCACCCGCGTCCTCTACGCGGCCCGTGCCGCCGGGGTGATCCCGGTCGACACCGTCCTGGTCGACATCGCCGACCTCGACACGTTGCGGGCCGACACCGCCGACGCCGTCGCCGACGGCTACGCCGCCAAGGCCTGCATCCATCCTGCGCAGGTCCCCGTCGTACGGGAGGCGTTCGCCCCGACGACGACGGCGGTCGCCGACGCCCGCGCGGTGCTGGCCGCCGCCGAACAACACCACGCCGGGGTCTTCGCCCTCGACGGCCGGATGGTCGACGCCCCGGTGCTCGCCCACGCCCGAGAGGTGTTGCGGCAGGCCGGCCGCACATCGCCTCTCTGAGCCACGGGCCGGAGCCGCGACCGGACGCGACCAGCGGCTCCGGCCCGTACCCACACGCCGGCTGCCCCGCCACACATCGTGAACGGCACCTCGAGTCAGCATGACCGTTCCGCGGGAGCCCGGCACCGGTCTCCCCCGGTCCCGAGGACCGACCGCTCGGCGATGGTCCACATCACAGCACCGCCGCGTGAGGATCCTGCCCCGATCGTGTCCCACGACTGTGGAGCGGAACGAGGCCTTCCGGGAACGGCGGCCCCGTCCGCCGCAGAGGTCCCGGCACACCAGGCGGCCGGGCCCGCAGCACGAAGGGAGACCGGACATGATCACCCCGAACACCCCCACGGCGACGAACCCGAGCCCGGCCGCGTCGGGCGCGCTGTCCTCCGGCCGGGGCAGCCCCCGGATCGCCGAGGCCGTCGTCGCCGGGATCGCAGGTCCGGCCGCCCGCGAGGTCCGCGGCGGGTACGCCCTCGGCGGCGGAGCGGCCCGCATCGCGTGAGGTCCACACCGGGCCGGCCCTCGCTCCGGCCGCGCCCCGGGCGCTGAGCTGCGCAGCCGGAGGGAACCCGCACCCGGGCCCTGCGGCGGGGTCGACGGCCACCTTCCCCGGCCGTCGGACGGGCGGCCTGCGCGCCCGACGGGATCGCCGCCCTGGTCCGTGCATCCGTTGCCTCCGCCGGACGGGCGGCCGAGATCGTCGTCGTGATCGAGGGCTGCAGGTGCTCTCCGCGGCGCCGCACCGACCGGCCATCGCTCGTCCGTGTCGAGCTCGTGGTGGTTCTGCGGGCGATGCGCCCGGCCGCGGTCGGCCCACCCGACGGACCCGGCATCACCCGATCACCGACGACGAGGTCGAGGAGGACCGAATGAGCGGGCATCATGCCGCCGACGTGCTGGTGGACAGGCCGGGCCTGGGCATCGTGGTGCTGCGGATCGTCGGCGAGGTCGACGCCGCAGGCGTACCGGAGCTGCGGCGCACGGTCATCGCGCTCGTACCGGACCCGGCACTGACCCGGTTGTGCGTGGACCTGACCGCGGTGGACTACCTGGACTCCCATGGTGTGGACCTGCTGGTGCGCACCCACCGGCTCGCTCGTGCCCACGGGATCGACATGCGCGTGGTCGTGTCCGGGAACCGTGCACTCGAACGTCTCGTCGTGGTCAGCGGCGTCGAGCGCGTGCTGCATCTCGCCGACGACGTCACGCAGGCGATCGCACCCGGCACGGAGCCGGACGCGCCCGACCGGGCGCCCACCCCCCACACGACCTGGACGGCTCGCGACGACGAGAGAGGAGAGGGCACATGACCGACCCCCGACCAGAACATCCTGACCACCTCAGCGTCCCGCTCGCCGACGCGGTACGGAGCTGTCCGGGCGTCGTCGATCTCCACGGCGGGCCCTTCGGCACCGTGGCCACCCATCTGCCGGGACGGCGAGTCGTGGGTGTCCGCCTCGGCGTCGACCCGGGGAGCGTCGGGCGGACGGGCGGGGACGCTCGACGCTCCACGCACGTCGACGTCCACGTCGTCGGTCGCCACCCCCATCCGATCGCCGAGATCGCCGACCAGGTCAGGGCCGCCGTCCGCGGGGTCGTCCCCGACGCGGGGATCACCGTGACCGTCGAGGACTACCGGTGACCCGCCCGGTGCGCGCCTGAGCGCAGTGCTCCGCCGGGCGGGATGTCCGTGTGTAGGCAACGATCGTCCCCATGTCCGTCGCCCCTGTCGCCGGCTCGGGGGCGTCGGCGCTCTCGGCACCGCAACAACGAGTTCCCGAGCCCGACAGGTCGACGTCGACCGTCCAGCCGGAGGTACGGACCCACGTGGCGCACGACGACAGCCGGCCCGGCCCCGTCCCGGCGCGGCGTGGGGCCCGTCCCGAGCGGCTCGACCACCAGGCCGACGACTGGCTCGTCGGCAAGGCCCAGGAGGGTTCGCTCGACGCCTACGAGGCGCTCGTGCGGCGCCACCGCGACCGCATCTACCGGATCGCCCTGCGCATGCTCGGCAACCCCGACGACGCCGAGGACGTGGCCCAGGAGGTCGTCATCCAGCTGTGGACGGCGCTGGCCGGGTTCGTGGGCAAGAGCCTGTTCACCACGTGGCTCTACCGCATCGTGGTGAACCGTTGTCTGGGCACGATCAGGCGTCGCCGTGACGACACACCCCTGACCGACCCCGACATCGTCAGTTCGCCGGGCGCCGACGTCCAGGTGATGGCCCGGAACAGGCTCTCGGCGATGCTGGCGGCGGTCACCGACCTGCCACCCGAGCAGCGGGCCCCCGTCGTACTGGTGGACATCGAGCAGCTGGGCTACGACGAGGCCGCCGCCATCCTCGGCGTCTCCGAACCGACCTTGCGCGGCCGTCTGTACCGAGCCCGCCGCCGGCTCGCCGACACCATGCGGGAGTGGGCATGACCGAGCACGACCAGCCCGACCACACCGACCGTCGGGACCGGGACACCCTCCCCTGCGGCACCTCGGTCGACGTGCTGCTCACCCAGGTCGCCGACGGCCGCGGTGCCGACCGTGACGTGCACCAGCAGGGATGCGTGCACTGCCAGGCGGCCCTCGCGGAGTACGACAGGCTCCTGTCACCCCTGCGCGACCTGGCCGCCGAGCAGGTGATCGCGCCCGAGGGGCCGATGGAGGAGGCGCTCGCGCGCATCCGCAGCGCGATCGACGACAGCGACTACGCCACCGTCCGTACCGCCGACGGGATCACCCGCGTCGCCGCGCGGGTGGTCGTCGCCGCCGCGCGGCACTCCGCAGAAGGTGTTCCCGGTGTCCGCGTCGCCCTGAGCCGTGACCTGTCCGGCCACCGCGACTCGGACTCGGAGATCACCGCAGGCGTCGCCGGGGCGAGCACGGCCCTGGAGATCACCCTCGCCGCGGACTTCGGGCGCCCGCTGCACCAGCTCGCCGACGACGTCCGCCGCGCCGTGGTCGCCACGGTCCGCCACCTCACGGACCTCGAACCCGTCCAGGTCACCGTGCTCATCGACGACGTCTTCACCGAACCCTGAGGATCGCGGTGACGTACGCCTCCCGGCGAGCGGGTGAGAACGGCGCGTCGACGGTCACCCGGCTCCTGACCGCGGTCCGGCGGTGGTTGGACAGGCGTGCCCGCGGGCCGTGGGGCCGGGACCGGCGAGCCGGGACCGACCACCGCCACGGCGCGGCGATGCACACGTCCTGAGACGCCGCAGTCCCCGGGCGGCACACGCCGCCCGCCCGATCGCGAGATCCCCGGTGAGCTGTCGACCGGGAGCGGACGGTCGTGTCGTCGTCGCAGGTTCTGCTCACGGGGGTACGGGATCGAGCGAACGGCCCAGCCGAGGAGATACCCCCTCCCACACAGGGGGGCCAGCCGGACTGTGCCGACGCCGGTCACTCGATGTAGTGGACCCATGACAACAGTCGACGCGGCCCCCGCCCCCACGAGGAGCGGGCCCCCACCCGTCCTGGACGGGAAGCGCCCGCCGGGAGAGATGTTCCTGGTGGGGCTGTTCGTCGTCCTGCCGACCCTGGCGCTGCTCGCGGCCGTCCCGCTCGCCTGGAGTGTGGGCTTCCTCGGCTGGACCGACGTCGTGCTGGCGTTCGTCCTCTACTACGTGAGCTGCCTCGGCGTCACGGTCGGGTTCCACCGGTACTTCACCCACGGCGCGTTCAAGGCGAAGCGCCCGCTGCGGATCGCGCTGGCGATCGCGGGCAGCCTGTCGCTGCAGGGCAGCGTGCTCGACTGGGTCGGTGACCACCGCCGGCACCACGCGTTCTCCGACAAGGAGGGCGACCCGCACTCGCCGTGGCTCTACGGCACCGGCCCGACGGCGCTGGTCAAGGGCTTCTGGCACGCCCACCTGGGCTGGCTGTTCCAGCGCGACCTGACCAACATGAAGCGGTTCGCCCCGGACCTTCTCACCGACCGCGACATCGCCCGCGTCGACAAGGCGTTCCCGCTGATCGTCGTCGCGAGCCTGCTCGGCCCGGCACTGCTCGGCGGTCTCATCACGATGTCCTGGTGGGGTGCGCTGACCGCGCTGTTCTGGGCGGGCTTCGTCCGCGTCGCGGTGCTGCACCACGTCACCTGGTCGATCAACTCGATCTGCCACATCTGGGGCGAGCGCCCGTTCGCGGCGCGTGACCGGTCCGCCAACGTCTGGTGGCTGGCCCTGCTGTCCTGCGGCGAGTCGTGGCACAACCTGCACCACGCCGACCCGACCTGCGCCCGGCACGGCGTGAAGAAGGGACAGATCGACATCTCCGCCGTGGTCATCCGCGGTTTCGAGAAGGCGGGCTGGGCGACGAACGTCCGCTGGCCCACCACCCGTCGCCTGGAGCGCCTCGCGGCGAAGTGACGACCGGCGGCGACGCCGACGGTGGCCCCGTCGGCGTCGTCGCGTGCGAGGATCGCGGTGTGGCCACGACCTTCGCACTGATCTACACCTACACCGACGACACGGAGCTCCGGGACGCCACGCGTCCGGCCCACCGTGACTACCTGCGCCCCTTCGCCGAGGACGGGACGATGCTCGTCGCCGGCGCCTGGGCCCCGGGTGAGGACCCGGGCGGCCTGCTGATCTTCCGCGTCGAGGACCGGGCCGCGGTGCAGGCGATCGTCGACGCGGACCCGTTCTCCACGGCCGGCGTCGTCGCCCGCGCCGAGATCCGCGAGTGGGCGCCGCCGCTGGGCCCGCTGGCCGGGGCGCTGACCGGGCAGGCGTAGGCACCCTTCCCCCGCACCACGACGGCGGACGGCCCGGGACCACCCTCCCGGGCCGTCCGCCGTCGGTGTTCCCCGCCCCGGTCGGGCAGGAAATCTTGACAACTGTCCAGATTCCCGCCACGGTCGTCGCTGTCCGCAACGGTGCAGATCCGGGGAGCCGCGATGTCGCTGACCTTCTACCTCGACAAGGGCGCCTCCCTCGATCCCG
Organism: Pseudonocardia sp. DR1-2; assembly: GCF_023717215.1. Classification (NCBI taxonomy): domain Bacteria; kingdom Bacillati; phylum Actinomycetota; class Actinomycetes; order Pseudonocardiales; family Pseudonocardiaceae; genus Pseudonocardia; species Pseudonocardia sp. DR1-2. Next base: position 17,344 of record NZ_JAMQOF010000015.1, read on the forward strand.
CGGCCCCCTGCCTGACCCTCGACGGCACGTCGCTGTCCTACGGCGACGTCGTCGATCTCTCGCACGCCGTCGCGCGGGCGCTGCGACGCTCCGGCGTCGCGCCGGGGGACAAGGTCGGCATCCTCTCGGCGAACGACCCGACCGCGTTCTCCTGCGTGTTCGGCATCGCCCGCGCCGGCGCGGTGTGGTGCCCGATCAACCCGCGGAACGCGGCGGGCGAGACCGCCGAGCTGCTCGACCTGTTCGACTGCACCACGCTGATCTACCAGCCCTCCTTCGACGGCCTGGTCGCCGAGATCGCCCCGGCCCTCCCGCAGCTGACCACCCTGGTGCGCCTCGGCGACCCGGGCCCGGACGGCCGGGCCGAGGCCTTCGACGCCTGGCTCGACGCCGCCCGCGACGACCCCTCCGCCGAGGCGGCACCGCCCGACGAGATCGTGGCGCTGGTCGGCACCGGCGGCACCACCGGGCGTCCCAAGGGCGTGCTGCTGACCGACCGCAACGTCGAGACGATGTCGGCGATCACGCTGATGAGCTACCCGTTCGACGAGCGGCCGGTCTACCTCGCGCTGGCGCCGCTGACCCACGCCGCGGGCGTCCTGTGCTTCCCGGTGATGGCCCGCGGCGGCGAGGTCGTGATCATGGCGAAGCCCGACGTCGGCCGGTTCCTGGAGCTGATCGAGGCGCACCGGGTGACGCACACGTTCCTGCCGCCGACGTTGATCTACATGGTGCTCGGCCACGAGGCGCTCGACGCGACGGATCTGTCGTCGCTGCAGTGCTTCTGGTACGGCGCGGCCCCGATGTCGGTGGCCCGGCTGACCGAGGCGCTGGACCGGATCGGGCCGATGGCGCAGCTGTTCGGCCAGTCCGAGGCCCCCATGATGATCTCGACGATGTCGCCCGCCGAGCACCGTCGCGCCGACGGTAGCGTCGCCACCGAACGGCTGGCCTCGGCCGGGCGGCCGTCGCCGCTGGTCACCGTCGCGATCCTGGACCAGCAGGGGAACCCGGTCCCGCGGGGTGAGCGCGGCGAGATCTGCGTCCGCGGCTCGCTGGTGATGGCCGGCTACCACCGCAACCCCGAGGCCACCGCGGAGGTGTCCGCGCACGGCTGGCACCACACCGGCGACATCGGCCTGCTCGACGACGACGGCTTCCTGCACATCGTCGACCGGGCCAAGGACATGGTCATCTCCGGCGGCTTCAACGTGTACTCCGCCGAGGTGGAGCAGGCACTGATGGCGCACGACGCCGTCCGGGACTGCGCGGTGGTCGGCCTGCCCGACGAGAAGTGGGGCGAACGGGTGACCGCGGTGGTCCAGCCCCAGCCCGGTGCCGAGATCGACACCGAGGAACTGGTCGCGTTCGTCAAGGCGCGCATCGGTTCCGTGAAGGCCCCCAAGCAGGTCGAGCTCTGGGCCGATCTTCCGCGCTCGACTGTGGGTAAAGTTCTGAAGAACGAGATCAGGGTCACACTCTCCCGTTAGCGACACTGTCATGCCGCAAGGAGGCAGCATCACATGAAGCTCGCTCTGTACCTCCCCAACTTCCGCGACCTCGTCACGGTCAAGGAGCTGGAGGACCTCACCGCGCTCGCCGAGGACCTGGACTTCGACTCGGTCTGGACGCTCGACCGGATCGTCGTCCCGGAGAAGTCCGACCGCCAGGAGCTGCAGTACTCCTTCGGCATGATGGACGGTCTGCCGAACGCCCTGCCGGTGTCCTCGCGCGGCAAGTGGTTCCAGGGCTACCCGCTGATCCCGTGGCTCGCCGCCAAGACCACCAAGGTCCGCATCGGGATGAGCATCATCGACACGCCGTTCCGCTCGCCCGGCGTCCTCGCCGCGGAGCTGGCGACCATCGACCACCTCTCCGGCGGCCGGCTGAACGTCGGCGTCGGCTCCGGCTGGATGCCCGAGGAGTTCGCCGCGGCGAGCGCCGCGCACATCTTCCCGAAGCGCCACAAGCACGTGCGCGAGTCGATCGAGATCATGCAGGGGGTCTGGGACAAGAGCGCCGACCACTACGAGTTCCACGGCGAGTTCGCCGACTTCGAGGCGTGCGGCTTCGGGCACAAGCCGCTGCAGGACCCGCGCCCGCCGATCTTCATGAGCGGCCTCAAGGACCCGCTGCGCTCGGCGCGCCGGATCACCAAGTACGACCTCGACGGCTGGATCGGCATCCAGGACTCGCCCGAGGGCCTCGCCAAGTGGATCACCGCCATCGACGAGCAGTTCGAGGAGATCGGCAGCCCGAAGCGGGCCAAGGACCTCGAGATCTGCTCGATGATCTGGACGGTCATCACCGACGAGGAGGTCGACCAGACCGTCAACGGCGTCGCGTCGAACCTGCTGGTGGGCACCGAGAAGCAGCTCACCGACCGGCTCAAGGCGTACAAGGAGGCGGGCATGACCATGCCGCTGATCTGGCCGCCGTTCGCCGACGTCCCGGTGTCCAAGACGCTCGACGACCTCAAGCGGATCAAGAACGACATCATGCCGAAGGTGCTCGCCTCCTGACACGGACGAGCCGGTGGCGGGCCCGACCCCCGATGGGCGGGCCCGCCGCCGCACGGCACGAGAGGTGACCGGCATGGCCGACGACGTCCTCTGGACCCCGCCCGCGGAACGCGTCGAGCGGTCCGCGCTGCGCGCCTACCTCGACTGGCTGGCCGAGCGGGAGGGCCGTCCGTTCGAGGACCACGACGCCCTGCACGCGTGGTCGGTCGCCGACGTCGACCGGTTCTGGCGTTCGGTCGTCGACCACTACGACGTCGCGTTCTCGACGCCGTGGGAGCAGGTCCGCACCGCGGACGCCATGCCGCACACCCGGTGGTTCACCGGGGCCCGGCTGAACTGGGCCGAGCACGCGCTGCGCCGCGGCGCCGACGACGACCCCGCCCTGGTGTGCGTGCAGGAGGGCGGTGCGCCCGCCCGGGAGATCACCCGCGGCGCGCTCCGCCGGTCGGTCGCGGCCGCCGCCGGCTGGCTGCGCCGGGCCGGGGTGCGCCCCGGGGACCGGGTCTGCGCCTACCTGCCCAACACCGAGCACGCCGTGATCGGGCTGCTGGCCGCGGCCGCGGTCGGCGCGGTCTGGTCGTGCTGCTCACCGGACTTCGGCGCCGAGGGCACCATCGGCCGGCTCGCCCAGCTCGAACCGACCGTGCTCGTCGTCGCCGACGGCTACCACTGGAACGGCCGGGAGGTCGACCGCGCCGACGTCGTCGCGCGGCTGCGGGCCGAGCTGCCGACCGTGCGCCACGTCGTGGCCGTCCCCTACGTGTTCGACCGGCCCGCCCCCGAGGGCACGACGCCGTGGGACGAGCTGCTCGCCGTCGACGCCGAGCCGGAGTTCACGCAGGTCGAGTTCTCGCACCCGCTGTGGGTGCTGTTCACCTCCGGCACCACCGGCCTGCCGAAGGGCCTCGTGCACGGCCACGGCGGCATCACCCTCGAGGGCCTGAAGTGGTCCGGGCTGTACTGCGGCCTGCGGGCCGGCGAGCGCATGTTCACCTACACCTCCACCGGCTGGGCGCTGTGGAACATGCAGCTCGGGGCGCTCACCCAGGGCGCGAGCATCGTGCTCTACGAGGGCAGCCCCGGCCACCCGCCGGGCGCGGTCTGGGAGGTCGCCGCCCGGACCGGTGCCGACGTCGTCCTGATGGGGGCGGCGGTCGTCACCGCGACGGCGAACACCGGGGTGTCCCCGCGCGCCGAGCACGACCTGTCCCGGCTGCGGCACGTCATGGTCAGCGGCTCGGCGCTGCCGCCCGCCGGCTACGACTGGCTGTACTCCCACGTCAGCCCGGACATGCGGATCGACTCGACCAGCGGCGGCACCGACGTCTCCGGCTCGTTCGTCGGGGCGAACGAGTACTCCCCGGTCCGGGCCGGGCGGATCGGCGGCCGGCTCGCGGGCGTGGACTGCGCCGCCTGGGACTCCGACGGCGAGCCGGTCGTCGACGAGGTCGGCGACCTGGTGGTCCTCCAGCCGATGCCGTCGATGCCGGTGCACCTGTGGAACGACCCGGACGCCGAGCGCTACACCGACTCCTACTTCGACACCTGGCCCGGCGTGTGGCGGCACGGGGACTGGGTGACCCTGCACGCCGACGGCAGCGTCTCCATCCACGGCCGCTCGGACTCCACGCTCAACCGGCAGGGCGTCCGGCTGGGCAGCGGCGACTTCTACGACGTCCTCGACACGATGGAGGAGATCGACGAGGCGCTGGTCGTCGGCGTCGACCTCCCCGACGGCGGGTACTGGCTGGGCCTGTTCGTCGTCCCCGCGGAGGGTCACACCCTCGACGACGACCTGCGGGCCACGATCGTGTCCACCCTGCGGTCCCGGCTGACGCCGCGGCACGTCCCGGACGAGATCGTCGAGGCTCCCGCGGTGCCGCACACGCTGAGCGGGAAGCGGCTGGAGGTGCCGATCAAGAAGCTGATGGCGGGCCGTCCGCTGGAGAAGGCCGCGAACATCGCCTCGGTCGACGACCCGGACGCGCTGCGCTGGTACGCCCGGTTCGCCGCGGACCGGCGGGCGTAGCGGTGCGGCTGGGCGCGACGCTCGTGCACCTGTCCGACGCGCCGCCCTACCCGGTCGCCGGGTGGGCCCGGCGACTCGCCGGTGCCGGTTTCGCGCACCTGTGGGCGCCGGAGATCATCGGCCGTGGACGGCTGGTGCCCGACCCGTTCGTCGCTCTGGCCGTCGCGGCCGGGGCCACCGACGGCGTCGGCCTGTCGACGGGCACGGTGCAGGTCCCGCTGCACCACCCGGCAGAACTGGCCCACCGGATGCTGTCGCTGCAGGCGGTCTGCGGGGACCGGCTCGCGCTCGGGGTGAGCCCCGGCTCGACCCGCGACGACTACGCCGCCCTCGACCGGGACCACCGGACCCGTTTCCGGACCTTCGACGAGAACGTGGTCCGGCTGCGTGAGCTGCTGGAACGCGGCGGCGACGCCGACGCCCGGCTCGCGGACGCCCCCACCGCCCGGCCGCCGCTGCTGCTCGGGTCGTGGGGCGCGAACGTCGAGAAGGCCGCCCGGTCCTTCGACGGCTGGCTCGCCTCCGGCTACCGCACCACGCCGGACGAGATGGTGGACGCCCTCGACCGCTACCGGGCGGCCGGGGGTGGGGGCGGTCGCGCGGTCGCCTACGCCCTCCCGGTGCCCGCGGGCGCCGACCTCGGCCGCCTGCGGGACGACCTGGCCCGCTACGCCGACGCGGGCTTCGACGACGCCGTCGTGGTCATCGGGCCGGGCGGCCCGGACCCCGACGGGGTCCGGGCGCTGCTGCCGTAGCCCGGTCTCAGCCGCGCTCGACGTGAGCGCGCACCGAGCCGCCGTCGTCGGAGAGCCAGCCCTTGCCGCGGGCGTGGCCGAGCATGCCCGCGAGGTCGTCCTCCCAGCCGGGGCCGACCCGGCCCGCCGCCAGCCTGCGGACCGCGTCCACGCGCACCAGGACGTGCCCGCCGCCGTCGGCGACCTCGCCGAGCCCGGTGCTGCGCACGGTGTCGGCGAGCGTGTCCTCGCTCAGGTCCGCGGGGGCGACGACATGGAAGGCCCGCACGTCATCCGGGTCGACGAGCTCGACGTCGCCGGGGGTGATCCGGAAGTACATGCACCGAGGCTAGCCCGCGGCGTGGCGCGGTGGACGGTGTCGCGTCGCCGGATCCGGCTCAGCCCGCGAGCTTCCCGGCGACGGTCACCACGCGGGTGGCGAGGTGGTCCAGCGCCGCGTTGTCGGCCTCACCGAGCGGGGCGTCGTTGTCCGCCCCGGTCACGTGCGAGGCGCCGTAGGGGTTGCCGTCGACGAACTTGGTCGGGTCGGTGTACCCGGGCGCGACGACGATCCCGCCGAAGTGGTGGATCGTGTTGTACAGCGCGAGCAGCGTGGACTCCTGGCCGCCGTGCAGGGTCTGGCTGGCGGTGAACCCGGCGTAGACCTTGTCGGCGAGCAGGCCCTGGCCCCACTGCGGGCCGAGCGAGTCGATGAAGGTCTTCAGCTGTCCGGCGATGTTGCCGTAGCGGGTGGGCGAGCCGAACAGGACCGCGTCGGCCCACACGATGTCGTCGGCGGTCGCGGCGGTGACCTCCGGGGCGGCCTCGGCGTGCGCGGCCTGCGCGTCGGTGGCCTCGCGCTCGCCGGTGGTCGCCTCGCGGGCGACGCGGCGCAGGCGCACCTCGGCGCCGGCCTTCTCACCGGCCTGCGCGGCCCGGTGGGCCATCGCGTCGACGGTGCCGGTGGCGGAGTAGTAGACGATGGCGAGCTTGACGGTGCTCATGGTTCCTCCGGTGGACGTGCGGGGAGGAGCCCGGTACGGCGCTGGACCCGGCTCGGTACCTCCGTCGCGTTCCCGGTGGGGGCGACCGGCATGCGTCCCGGTCGCCCCCGTCACTCCGTCGCCGGACTCAGCCCTTCGAGCCGCCGAACGCGTCCTTCACGTTGCCCGCGGCGTCCTTCAGCTTCTCGCCGGCGTCCTTCAGCGACGCCTTCGACTGCTCGGCCTTGCCCTCGGCCTGGAGCTCCCGGTCGCCGGTGGCCGCGCCGGCCTTCTCCTTGGCGACGCCCACGGCGTTCTCGGCCTTGTTCTTGACCTTGTCGGTGAACGACACGACTGCCTCCTCGATGGACTGGTCGTAGGAGGATGCGCGCCCCGCCGTCCTCACGCGGACGTGACACACGTCACTCAGGAGGCGATGCGGTCCACCCGGCCGGGCACCGGGCCGATCCGGCCCCGTCCGTCGGTCCGGTGCAGCGCGGCGACGGCGGCGAGGTCGGCCCCGTCGAGGGTGAACCCGGCGAGATCGCGGTTGGCGGCGATGCGCCCCGCGTCGTCGGACTTCGGGACGGCGACGGTGCCCTGCTGCAGGTGCCAGCGCAGGACCACCTGGGCGGGGGTGACGCCGTGCCGGTCGGCGATCCGGGCCAGGACCGGCTCGCCGAGGACCGCGCCGCGGCCCAGCGGGCTCCAGGCGCCGGTGACGATGCCCAGCGAGGCGTGCACCGCGCGCAGCTCCGGCTGCTGGTGGTGCGGGTGCAGCTCGACCTGGTTGAGCGCCGGGAGCCGACCGCCGAGCGAGCGGAGCCTGCGCAGGTGCGAGGGCCGGAAGTTCGACACCCCGACCGCGCGGGTGCGGCCGTCGGCGAGCAGCTGCTCCATCGCCTCCCAGGTCGACAGGCAGTGCCCGAGGTCGTCGTTGGGCCAGTGCACGAGCAGCAGGTCGACGTGGTCGAGCCCCAGCCGGTCCAGGCTGCGCCGTGCCGCGCCCAGCGCGTCGGGGCGGTCGCCGTCGACGTTCCAGACCTTGGTGGTCACGAACAGCTCGGAGCGGGGCAGGCCGGACCCGGCCAGCGCGGCGCCGACGCCGGTCTCGTTCTCGTAGACGGCGGCGGTGTCGATGCTGCGGTATCCCTGCGCGAGCGCCTCGGCGACGGCGGCGCGGGCGTCGCGGGACTCGGACACGCCGAACCCGAGACGGGGCATGGCGACGCCGCCGTCCAGGAGCACGGTGTCGTCGGGGTGGGTGGTCACCGGGAGGGTCCTCTCGACTGCGGGTGGCGACGGCGGCGTCGGAGGTGGTCACCCCGTCCAGCGTCCGGCCCGGCGCCGGTGTTCCCCGCGGTGGGCGGCCTCACGGCCCGTCCGGGGCCGCCACGCGCTCGTCGATCCGGGCCTGGATGCCCGCGTCGGAGCAGAACCCGCGACCGTGCCGCTTGAGGCAGAGCAGCCCGCGCAGCCGGCCGGCGTCGTCGACGACGGCGACCCGCCGCCGCCCGGCGTCGGCCATCGCCGCCCAGGCCGATGCCAGGTCGTCACCGGCGTAGGCCACCCGCCCGACGAGCGTCCCCAGGGGCGCGGCGGGCTCGTCCGGTCCGGCCCCGGTCAGGTCGGCCCGGTCGACCACGGCGAGCAGCCGCCCCGCGTCGAGGACCAGCAGCGAGTGCACCTTGGGCCGCTCGAACGCCGCCCACGCCTGCGCGACGGTCGTCGCCGGTCCACAGGTTTTGGGGAAGGTGTGCATGGCCGCGGCCACGCGCACCCCGTCCGGTGCGGTGCTCGGTGCGGTGCTCATCGCGTCCCTCCCCTCTCCACGCGGGTTACCCGGCCTCACTCCGGCCGGAACACGGCGAGTGCCGTGGCCAGCATCGAGTAGTACCCGGTCAGCCACACCAGCGCCGCGAGGGTGTCCCGGCCCAGCGCCCGCAGCGCGGTGGCGTAGGCGCCGTCGCCCAGGTCGTGCCGGGTGAGCAGGGCCCGCACGGTGGTCAGCGCGACCCGCTCGGCCTCGTCGAGGCCGTCGGGGACGCCGCCGTCGAGCAGGGCCTGCAGCTGCGCCCCGGACAGCCCGGTGTCGCGGGCGAGGCCCTCGTGCGCGGACCACTCGAAGGCCGACCCGTGGTGCACGGCGACGGCGAGAACGGCCAGCTCGCGCAGCCGGGGCGGGAGGTCGTCGTCGGTGCGCAGGGCCGCGCCGACCTGCTGCACGGCGTCGCCGATGCGCGGGGAGAACAGCATCGTCGCGAACGGGCCGAGCAGGCGGCCGGCGTCGTCGACCAGCGGGACCCGGGCCTGCGCTCCGCGCGGGCCGGTCGCGATGCGGGCGTGCAGCGCGGCGCGCTCGGGGTCCAGCCCGGCCGGGTCCGACGGCGCGGTCCGCGGGTGGACCGGCGGTCGGGGCCTGCCGCGCAGGTCGGCGGGCGTCGTGGCGTCGCTGGTCGTCACCGGTCCAGGTTACGGACGCCGGCGGCGGGCCCCGGGGGTGACGCCGATCTCCTGGGCGATCCGTCCAGGTGGACCGGCACCACGGCCGGGTGACCTGCCGCCGGTGTGCAGCTCGTGATGGGCCGGTTGCGCAGATAGCGGGATCAGCGGTGTCCTCGCTGCACACCAGCGAGGCGATGGAGGCGCGGGATGGCTCTGCCCGAGTGGGACGGCGAACTGACCTCGGTCCGGTACGACCGGGGGACGGGCGCGTGGTTCGTGATCGGGGTGCACTCGACCCGTCTCGGCCCGGCGTCGGGCGGGACCCGCGCGATGGTCTACCCCTCGCCCGGCGACGCCGTCGCCGACGCCCGCCGCCTCGCCGGGGCGATGACGCTGAAGATGGCCGTCGCGGGCCTGCCGATGGGCGGCGGCAAGTCGGTGATCGCGCTCCCGGCGCCGCGCGCCGAGCTCGGCGAGGCGACCTGGCGCCGCATCCTCGAGGTCCACGCGGCCAACCTGGAGCTGCTCGGCGGGAACTACACCACCGGCCCGGACGTCGGGACCTGCTCGGCCGACATGGACGTGCTCGCCGGTCTGACCCCGCACGTGTTCGGCCGCTCGGTCGCGGCGGGCGGGCCCGGCTCGTCCGGCCCGATGACCGCCCTCGGGGTGTTCGCCGCGATCCGCGCGGGAGTCGCGGAGGCCGGGTTCGACGGCGTCGACGGGCTGCGGGTGCTGGTCCAGGGGCTCGGCGCGGTCGGCGCCGACGTCGCCCGGCTCGCCGCCGACGCCGGGGCCAAGCTGATCGTCACCGACGTCGACCCGGCCCGCTGCGCCGCGGTCGCCGACGAGCTGGGCGCCGAGGTGGTCGACACCGGCGCGGTGACCACCCGCGAGTGCGACGTGCTGGTCCCGTGCGCCACCGGCGGTCTGATCACCGCCGAGGTCGCCGAGACCCTCCCCACCGCGGTCGTCGCGGGCGCGGCGAACAACCTGCTCGCCGACCCGTACGCGGCCGAGGTCCTGCGCCGGCGCGGCATCGTCCACGCCCCGGACTTCGTCGCCAACGCCGGCGGCGCCATCCACCTGGTCGGCCGCGAGGTCCTCGGCTGGGGCGCCGACGCCGTCGCCGGCCGGACCCGCGCGATCGGCGACACCCTGACCGGCGTCTTCGCCGACGCCCGCACGCACGGCACCACCACGGTCACCGCGGCGCAGGACCTGGCCGCCCGCACACTGACGGGAGAGCACTGATGGACATCCTCACCGACTCCGAGAAGCTCGCCGACCTCGACGCCGCCGCCCTGCGACGCCTGGTCGGCCTCGTCTCCCACGACGACTCCGCCGACCCGTTCCCGGTCACCGGCTGGGACGCCGTGGTGTGGGCGGTCGGCAACGCCACCCAGGCCGCGCAGCTCTACCAGGTCGTCTACGGCATGGAGCTCGTCGCGTACTCCGGGCCGGAGACCGGCAACCGCGACCACCACTCCTACGTGCTGCGCTCGGGCGCGGTCCGGTTCGAGCTGCGTGGCGCCGTCGACCCGGACAGCCCGGTCGCCGACCACCACCGCCGGCACGGCGACGGCATCGTCGACATCGCCCTCGAGGTCCCCGATGTCGACCGCTGCATCGCCCACGCCCGCGCCCAGGGGGCCACCGTGCTGGTCGAGCCGCACGACACGACCGACGAGCACGGCACCGTGCGCTCCGCCGCGATCGCCACCTACGGCGACACCCGGCACACCCTGGTCGACCGGTCCCGCTACACCGGCCCGTACCTGCCCGGCCACGTCGCCCGCAGCTCCTCGGTGGACCGGCCCGCGGACGCGCCGCGCCGGCTGTTCCAGGCGCTCGACCACGTCGTCGGGAACGTCGAGTACGGCCGCATGGACTCCTGGGTGGACTTCTACCACCGGATCATGGGCTTCACGAACATGGCCGAGTTCATCGGCGACGACATCGCCACCGACTACTCGGCGCTGATGAGCAAGGTCGTCGCGTCGGGCAACCACCGGGTGAAGTTCCCGCTCAACGAGCCCAGCCCCGGCCGTCGGAAGTCCCAGATCGACGAGTACCTGGACTTCCACCGCGGCCCCGGTGCCCAGCACCTCGCGCTCGCGACGAACGACATCCTCACCACCGTCGACGTGCTGCGTTCGCGCGGCGTGGAGTTCCTCGACACCCCGGACGCCTACTACTCCGACCCGGAGCTGCGGGCCCGGATCGGGACGGTGCGGGTGCCGATCGCCGAGCTGGCGTCCCGCGGGATCCTCGTCGACCGCGACGAGGACGGCTACCTGCTGCAGATCTTCACCAAGCCGGTCGGGGACCGGCCCACGGTGTTCTTCGAGCTCATCGAGCGGCACGGCTCGCTCGGCTTCGGCAAGGGCAACTTCAAGGCGTTGTTCGAGGCGATCGAGCGGGAGCAGGAGCGCCGCGGCAACGTCTGACCGGTGCGTGTCCGGCCGGGTCAGTCCCGGATCCGCCGCCAGGGGCGGTCGGCCTCGATGGCGTACGCCAGCTCCAGCAGCGTCCGTTCGTCGCCGACCGTGCCCTCCAGGTGCACCCCCACCGGCAGCCCGCCGGCCGTCGCCCCGGCGGGCAGCGCGACGGCGGGCGCCCCGGCGACGTTGGCCAACGGGGTGAACGCCACGTAGTCGAGCAGCCGGGCGGTGAGCTGCTCGATCGGCACCGTCGGCGCGAGCCACCCGATCTCCGGCGGGGTGTGCGCGAGCACCGGGGAGAGCAGCACGTCGTGCCGGGTGAACAGCTCGGCGTGGGTGGCCGCGACCCGGCGCAGGCGGTGCAGGAACACCGGGGTGCGGGCCAGCGCGCGACGGTAGTGGTCGGCCAGGCCGTGGGTCAGGCCGTCGAGGCGGTGCGGGTCGAAGGTGCGCCCGTGCAGCAGCCGGCCGCCGGTGACCACGGAGAACGCGAGCAGCCCCCAGTAGTCGAGGAAGTCGTCGACGAACCGGGTCCCCACCCCGCTGACGGCCTCGGACACCTCGTGGCCCTGCTTGGCGAGCAGCTCGGCGACGGCGGTGACGGTCTCGCGGGTGTCGGCGTCGACGGCCGCGCCGGTGGGGGACTCCAGCAGCAGCCCGACCCGCAGGCGTCGCCGGGCGGGGCCCTCGACCAGGCCCAGCGGTGGCAGCGCCGGGTTGCGGCGCCCGCGGTCGGCGGCGCCGAGGAACACCGCGGTGTCGCGGACCGAGCGGGACACCACGCCGTCGGCGACGAGGTCGATCGGCATCCGGGCGCCGGTCGCGTTCGGCGCGAGCCGCCCGCGCGACGGCTTGAGCCCGACCAGCCCGCAGGCCGCGGCCGGGATGCGGATCGAGCCGCCGCCGTCGTTGGCGTGGGCCAGCGGCACCACGCCGGCGGCCACGAGCGCGGCCGCCCCGCCCGAGGACGCGCCGGCCGAGAAGCGCGGGTCCCACGGGTTGCGGGTCGGCTCGGCGTCGGCGAACTCGGTGGAGGCGTTCAGCCCGTACTCCGGCATCCGGGTCGTGCCCACCAGGTCCAGCCCGGCCGCGAGCAGCTGCCGGGTCACCTCGGCGTGCTCGCGCGACGGGGCGGGGACGAACGCCCGGGTGCCGTGGCCCGTGGGCCAGCCCCGCACCTCGACGTTGTCCTTGACCAGCGTCGGCACCCCGGCCAGCGGGCCGCCGGCGTCGCCGGTGACGGGGTCGGCGGTGCGGTCCAGGGCGAGGCCGTGCAGGTGCGGCTCGACCCGGGCGGCGCGCGCGGCGACGGCGGCGCGCAGCTCGGCGGGCGCGACCTCACGGCGGCGCAGCCGCTCGGCGAGGGCGACGGCGTCGTCGTCGCCCAGGGCGTCGTCGGTGAACGCGTGCACGCGTCGGTCCATGTCGGACGATCCTGCACCCCGCCCGCCCGCGCACGACCGGGGACCCGGCCGGGCGCGGGTAGTGTCGCCTCCGTCACCACGGTCACGGAAGGTGTGCGCCATGGGTTTCGACGGAGCCGTCGGCCGATCCGCCCCGGGGGGCGTGCGCGAGCACATCGCCTCGTCCTGGCGGCGTGCGCGGCTGGCGGGCATCGACCCTGACCGCGTCGACCGGCCGGAGATCGCGGAGGTCGACCGGGTCGGCCGGCTCGCGGTCGCCGCGGAGCCGGTGCTGCAGGCGCTGGCGGCCGAGCTCGCCGGTGAGCCGTTCTCGTTGCAGCTGGCCGACCGGGACTGCCGGATCCTCGACATCTGGTGCGACGACCGCACCCTCGACTCGGCCTTCGACGACATCGGCCTGGTGGTCGGGGCGGCCGCCGACGAGCAGGTGCTGGGGACCAACGGGATCGGCACGGCCGCCGAGACCGGCCGCGGCATCGCCGTCCACGGCGAGGAGCACTTCCTGGCCGGGCTCAAGGGCGTCAGCTGCTTCGGCCACCCGATCCGGCACCCGCTGCGCGGCCGTACCGAGGGCGTCCTCGACATCACGGTCGCCGGCGGGCGCGCCCACCCGCTGTTCGCGCCGCTGCTGTCGCGTGCCGCCCGGGACATCGAGGAGCGGATCGTCGAGACCGCCCGCGACGGCGACCGCAGGCTGTTCCTCGCCTTCCAGGAGGCCACCCGGCGGCGCTCGTCGCCGATCGTGGTCCTCGGTTCGGACGTGGTGCTGACCAACCGCGGCGCCGTCACCGTGCTGGGCGAGGGCGGGATGGACCTGCTCGCGACGCTGCGGACCGAGGTCGTCGAGAACGGGCCGCTGACCCGGGTGCTGGAGGCGCCCGACGGCGCCGGGATCCGGGTGCGGGCCGAGACCGTCGCGGACACCGCGGACGGGGTGCTGTTCCACCTCGTCCCGGTCCGTGCGGCGCCGCGCGAGCCGGTCCGCCGCACCGCGCGGCCGGTTCCCACCGGGCGCTCGGTGCTGGTCGCGGGTGAGCCCGGGACCGGGCGCAGCACCGAGGCGGCCCGGCTGCTCGGTACCGCCGACCCGGTCGTGCTGGCGGCCACCGACGCCCTCACCGGACCGTCCCGGGACTGGGCGGCCCGGCTGTCCGCGCTGGTCGGGGAGGGGGTGCCCGCGGTCGTCGTCGACGACGTGGACGTCCTGCCCGAGGAGCTCTGCACCGTGCTCCGCCCGCTGCTCGACGCCGGCCCGACCCGTCTCGTACTCACCTGCGGCCCGGTCGGGGAGCTGTCCGTCCCGGCGGCGCGGCTGGTCGCCCGGTGCGCGAGCCGCGTCGAGCTCGCGCCGCTGCGCGAACGCCGCGACGAGCTGCCCGGACTGGTCGCCGACATCGCCGCGCGGGTCCGGCCGGGCCGGGAGCTGATCCTGACCCGGTCCGCGGTCGCGGCGCTGTCCGCGTACGCCTGGCCGGGCAACCTCACCGAGCTGACCCGGGTGGTGACCGAACTGGCGCACCTGCCCGGGACCCGCCGGATCGACGTCGAGGACCTGCCGGAGCACCTGCGGCCCGGCCCGCGGATCACCCGGCTCGGCGGCCGGGAGCGCGCCGAACGGGTCGCGATCCAGCACGCCCTGACGGTCGCGGGCGGCAACAAGCGCGAGGCCGCGCGGGCGCTCGGGATCAGCCGCACCACCCTGTACCGCCGGATGCGCGCGCTCGACGTGGCGGAGACGTAGCCCGCCCGGCATGAGGCAGTGCGCACGTGTCCACATGTGGAACACGCCACACCCCCGGGGGTGGGACAGGATCCGGGGCGACACCGACGTCACCAGCGCAGAGGAGCGTGCCCGTGAAGACCAAGGCAGCAGTCGTCTACGAGGCCGGCAAGCCGATCGAGATCGAGGAGCTCGAGCTCGACGGGCCGCAGCAGGGTGAGGTCCTCATCCGCTACACCCACGCCGGGCTGTGCCACTCCGACGTCCACATCGCGCACGGCGACCTCGAGGCACGCCTGCCGATGGTCCTCGGGCACGAGGGCGCCGGGATCATCGAGGACGTCGGCCCGGGCGTCACCCGGGTGAAGCCGGGCGACCACGTCGTCTGCTCGTTCATCCCCAACTGCGGGGTCTGCCGCTGGTGCGCGACCGGGCAGCAGGCCATCTGCGACATGGGCGCGACCATCCTCGAGGGCTACCTGCCGGGCGAGCGCTTCCCCTTCACCGGGCCGAAGGGCCAGTACGGCGCGATGTGCATGCTGGGCACGTTCTCCCAGTACTCCACCATCCACCAGAACTCGGTGGTCAAGGTCGACGACGACCTCCCGCTGGACAAGGCCGTGCTCGTCGGCTGCGGCGTGCCCACCGGGTGGGGCTCCGCGGTCAACGCGGCGAAGGTCGAGCCGGGCGACACGGTGATCGTCGCCGGCGTCGGCGGCATCGGCATCAACGCCGTCCAGGGCGCCCGCTACGCCGGCGCGAAGAACCTCATCGCCGTCGACCCGCTGGCCAACAAGCGCGAGAAGGCGATGGAGCTCGGCGCCACGCACGCCGTCGCCACCGCCGCAGAGGCCGGTGACCTGGCCCGCGCCATGACCAACGGCAACGGCGCGGACAAGACGATCGTCACCGCGGGCATCGTGACCGAGGAGATCGTCACCGGCGCGTTCGAGAACACCGGCAAGGGCGGCACCGTCGTGCTGACCGGCCTGAACAAGCTCTCGACGACCAACGTCACGCTGCCGGGCTCGATCCTGACGCTGTTCAAGAAGACGGTGAAGGGCTCGCTGTTCGGCGACTGCAACCCGACCGTCGACATCCCCAAGATCCTCGGCCTCTACCAGAGCGGGGACCTGAAGCTCGACGAGATCATCACGCGGACCTACACCCTCGAGCAGGTCAACGAGGGCTACGACGACCTGCTCGCGGGCAAGAACGTCCGCGGCGTCCTCGTCCACGAGCACTGATGGGGTCTGTCACGAACCCCGCGGGACCGGCTGCGGCCGGTCCCGCGGGGACCCCCGTCGTCGGCCGCGGCCGGGAGGTCGAGCTCCTCGTCGCGGCGCTGGAGGCCGGCGCCCACGTCGTCCTGGAGGGCCCGCCGGGCACCGGGAAGACGACGCTGCTGCGGTCGGTGGCAGAGGAGGCCGAGCTCCCGTTCGTGTTCGTCGAGGGCAACGCCGAGCTCACCCCGGCCCGGCTGGTCGGGCACTTCGACCCGGCCCAGGTCCTGGAGCGGGGCTACAACCCCGAGACCTTCGTCGACGGCCCGCTGGCCGAGGCGCTGCGCTCCGGGGCCCTGCTCTACGTCGAGGAGATCAACCGGATCCCGGAGGAGACCCTCAACGTCCTCATCACCGTGATGAGCGAGGGCGAGCTGCACGTGCCCCGGCTGGGCCGCATCACCGCGCACGAGGGATTCCGGCTGGTCGCCGCGATGAACCCGTTCGACGCCGTCGGCACCGCCCGGATCTCCTCCGCCGTCTACGACCGGGTCTGCCGGATCGCGATGGGCTACCAGACCGCCGGGGACGAGACCGCGGTCGTCGCGCTGCGCGGCCCCGAGGTCGACGAGCAGTGGCGGGCCAAGGTCGTCTCCCTGGTCCGCCGGACCCGGGAGCACCCGGACGTGCACGTGGGCTCCTCGGTGCGCGGGGCGATCGACATCGTCCGCATCACCGCGGCGCTGGCGGCCCGGCGCGGCCGGGAGACCACCGACTGGCGGGCCGGGCTGGACGCGGCGCTGGTCGCGCTGTCCGGCCGCATCCGGCTCGCCGAGTCCGGCTCCCGCAGCGCCGAGGACATCGTCCGCGAGCTGTACACGGCCGAGTTCGGCCAGGAACCCGCCGACGACGCCGACGGGGCCCCGGACGGCGGTGATGCGTCGGGGGGAGCCTGAGCCCGCCACCGGCGGGCGGTCCCCGGCCCGCGGACGGCTCCACCCGTCCGTCCCGGCCGCGTGCGCGCCCGGAGGACCGCACGGTGGCCCGCAGCTCCCTGGCGGGCCACCCCGGGTTCACCGAGATCTCGCCCGAGGTCGGGGTGCTCGACCCCGACGCGTTCGACGCCGCGCTCGCCGAGCGTCCGGACGAGACGCTGACGCTGCTCGTCGACATGGGCAAGGCCACCGACGAGAAGCTGCGGGCGGCGGCCCGCAGGCTCGCCGGCCGGGTCGTGCTGGAGATCGGCCGGTCCGGCCGGGTCACCCGGCGCGGGATCGGCAGGCTGCGTGCGGTCCCGGCCGACCGCGGCGGCGACCTGGACCTGGACGCCTCGCTGGGCGCGGTCGCCGAGGCCCGCGCGGCGCGGCGCCCGGTCGGGCTCGACGAGCTGACCGCGCGCACCTGGGCGCGGCCCGCGCTCGCGTTGTGCCTGGTGGTGGACGCGTCCGGGTCGATGGGCGGGGACCGGCTCGCCGCGGCGGCGCTGACCGCCGCGGCCTGCGCGTTCCGGGCACCCGGTGACCACGCGGTGCTGTCGTTCGCCGCCGAGACCCGGGTCCTGCGCGACATCGGGTCCACCCGCCCGCCGTCGGCGGTCGTCGACCGGGTGCTGGGCCTGCGCGGGCACGGGGTGACCGCGCTGTCCGGTGCATTGCGGGCGGCCACCGCGCAGCTGGAACGGACGCGCGCGGAGCGGCGGATCGTCGTGCTGCTCTCGGACTGCCGGGCCACCGACGACCACGACCCGGTCCCGGCGGCGCGGCAGGTCCCGGAGCTGCTGATCCTGGCCCCGGAGTCCGACCACGAGCAGGCGGCCGAGCTGGCCGCGCGCAGCAACGCGCGGTGGGCGCCGGTCGCCGGCCCGTCGGACGCACCGGGGGTGCTGCGGTCCCTCCTGGGTGGCTGAGCCCCGCCCGGGACTCAGCCGCCCAGCACGTTCACGGCCCGGGAGACGACGAGCGCGATCGTCACCAGCGACACCAGCGCCTGGA
Source organism: Pseudonocardia sp. DR1-2 (assembly GCF_023717215.1). NCBI lineage: Bacteria > Bacillati > Actinomycetota > Actinomycetes > Pseudonocardiales > Pseudonocardiaceae > Pseudonocardia > Pseudonocardia sp. DR1-2. Next base: position 34,859 of record NZ_JAMQOF010000015.1, read on the forward strand.
CGAGCATCAGCATCTTCGCCCACCGGCTCAGCGGCATCACGTCGGTGGGGCTGAACGCGGTGGCGTTGGTGAACGACAGGTACAGGTAGTCGGCGAAGCGGGGCTCCCAGTCGGCGTCGTGCGGGTCGGTGCTCTGCATCTGCACGAACAGGAAGTCCGCGGTGGGACGGCGCCCGTGCGCCCGTGCCGCCGGCCCGCCGCGGTCGAGCTGCCAGTACCAGACCGCGAACGCGATGATGTTGGTCAGCCAGATCGCCGCCCCGCTGGCCAGCAGCGGGGCGGCCGAGCCGCCGGAGGAGCCGTCGAGGATCGCGGTGACCAGCAGCCCCGCCGACACCGCGTTCGCGAGGCTCAGCAGCCCGACCAGGGTCAGCCCGAGGCCGCGCAGCAGCGCCGACTCGCGGTCCATCCGGGCCGGGCCGGCCACCGCGAGCACGACCAGCACCACCAGCTCCAGCGACGGCAGCAGCCACCGCGACACCAGGGTGAGCTGTTCGGGCAGCAGCAGCTGCAGCCCGATCGCGACGACGATCGCCGCCGCGGCGGGCCACCGGTGCTCGCCGGGGGTGACCCGCTTCCAGGCGGGCACGATGCGGCGCCCGCCGTCGCCGAGCCGGTCGAGCTCGCGGCGGATGGCGTCCAGGGTGTGCCGGTGCGGGTCGGCCGACGGGTCGCTCATGACCACGATCCTGCTCCTCGTCAGCGGACGGTGAACCACAGCAGGCAGCCGAGCCCGGCGACCACGCAGTAGATCCCGAACGGGCGCAGCGAGCGGGTCTCGAACCAGCGGGACAGGAACCGCACCGACAGGTACGCCCCGAGCCCGGACAGCAGGCTCCCCACCAGGATCTGCGGCCGGATGCCGTCCCCGAGCGGACCGGCGAGATCGCCCAGCTTCAGCACGCCCGCGGCCAGGATGACCGGCGTCGCGAGCAGGAACGACAGCCGCGCCGCGTCGACGTGCGGGAGGCCCTTGAGCAGCCCGGCCGCCATCGCGGACCCGGACCGGCTGATCCCCGGGGCGAGCGCGGCGATCTGGGCCGCGCCGACGGTCACCACGTCACGCACCGGCAGCCGGGCGATGCGGTGGTCGGAGGCGACCTCGGTGGCGAGCAGCACGGTGCCCGGCTCGGCGCCGCCGCCCGTCGTCGCGGGTGCGGGGTGCCGGCGCAGGTGCTCGACGACCAGCAGGACGGCGCCGTTGAGCACGAGGAACAGCGCGGTCGGGACGGGCAGTGCCAGGTAGGTGCGGAAGACCCGGTCGAGTGCGAGCCCGGCCAGCCCGACGGGGACGGTCGCGAGCACCAGCAGCCAGGCCAGGCGCTGGTCGGGGCCGCGGACCTCGCGGCGGGCCACCGAGGTCACCAGCCCGCGCACGATCCGCACCCAGTCGGCGCGGAAGTGCACGATCAGGGCCAGTGCCGTCGCCACGTGCAGGCCCACGACGAACGCCAGGTACGGCGACCGCGGTGCGCTCACGTCGAGGTCGGCGGCCCAGCTCCCGCCGACGACGGCGGGCAGCAGGATGCTGTGGCCGAGGCTGGAGACCGGGAACAGCTCGGCGACGCCCTGCATCGCCCCGATCACGATCGCCTCGGCCCAGGTCAACGTGCTCACCGCGTGGTCCTCTCCCGTGGTCCGGCCGTCCGACCCGGACGGTGCTCGCCGCGGGTGCCCCGGCGGGCGGCGACACGCCGGAGGTGCCCCGGGACGTCGGGGACGTTCGGCGCGAGGGGATCGACCCGGTCAGGACCGGGCGTCTGCGCGACGTCGCGAGCCGGTGGCGCGCACGATCGCGGTGCGCCCGAGGACCAGGGTCAGCCCGACGGCGAGCCCGCCGACGACGAGCAGCCAGGGCCGCGACTCCAGGTCGGTGGCGAGCCGGTCCCCGGCCGCGTAGCCGATCCCGACGAGCACCGCGGCGCGCACCGCGGTGGTGGGGACGATCCAGGCCAGGAAGCGGCGGTAGCCGACCTTGGACAGGCCGGCGGCCAGGTAGGCCGGGATCGCGCCGATGTCGACGAGCTTGGCGCCGATGACGATCCGCGGCAGGTGCGTGTGGACCTCGCGGGTCAGCACCTCGCGGCGCTCCTCGGTCAGGCCCAGCCGGTTCAGCACGCGGGCGACGGCCGGCCGGTCGCCGTTGCGGCCCAGCGCGTAGAGCGCGGTGTCCCCGACGACGTCGGCGACCAGCGCGGCCAGCCACACCCCCCACCAGGGGAGCTGCCCGGCCCCGGCGAGCGCGGCGGCGGCGACCGTGACGATCGGACCCTCGAGGAACGCGCCGACCCCGATCACGAGGAGCGACCGGACGGGCGCAGCAGGGATCGCGGCCAGCAGTGCGGCCACGGTGTCCGCGAGTCCGAACACGAACGCCTCCCATCAGGTCCTACACCGAATGGTGCCCTGTGTGCCGCACCGGGCGGCGAGCGGCCCGTCGTCGTCGCACGACGCGGGGTCCTCGTCACCGGGTGTGACGGCGTCGTCGGGTGGCGGTGTCGAGTCCCTGGCCGGGCCGGCCGCCGGGTCTCCCGGGGCGTCGTTGCCCGGCACATCGATCGTCCCACCGTCGACCGGGATCGGCAGGTCCGGAAGTCCCGCCACGGCCGTGAGCACGGCCACCGGTAGCACCGGTCCGGTGAGCGCGTCACCTGTCCGGGTGGCGCGGGCCCGCGACGACGACGGCGGCACCGTCCACGCCGACGACGAGCCCGGTGCGCCCCACCCGGTGGGAGAGCCAGTCGGCGGCTCCCGGACCGAGCGCGTAGGCGGTCGTCGCGTCGACGTCGGCCCGGGTCAGCGACACGTCGAGCACCGTCACCTGGGCCACGCCGCGCGGGACCCGGCCGGTGCGGCCGTCGACGACGTGGTGGCCGCGGTGCGCGGCGCCGGAGGTGGCGACCGCGCCGTCGACGACGGGGACGGTCGCGACCAGCCGCCCCGGGTCGGCGGGGTCCTCGATCCCGATCCGCCAGGGTTCCCCGTCGTCGGCGGCGCGGGCCTGGAGGTCCCCGCCCGCGGCGAGGCACCAGCCGGTGTCGTCGAGGGCACGCAGGTGCCGGCAGGCACGTTCGACGGCCCAGCCCTTCACCACGCCGGAGGGGTCGAGCCGCCCGTGCGGCCGGACGGTGAACGCCCCGCCCGAGGCGCGGGCCGCGGCGTCGCCGATCGCGAGGACCTCGGCGATCTCGTCGGGGGCGTCGGCGACGGTGAGCTCACCGCGCCCGATCCGGGAGACGGCGGAGTCCGGGCGGTAGGTGCTGAACACGGCGTCGGCGTGACGCAGGTCGGCGACGACGGCGGCCCACGCCTCGCGGGCGGCGGTGTCGGCGGCGTGCCTGCCGCGCAGGGCCAGCGACACCGCCGTCCCCATCACGTGGTCGACGTGGCGGACGGGCGCGGTCACGACGGCAGCCCCGCCCGGTCCAGCGCGCTCTGCAGCGAGGTGACGTAGCCGTCGCTGGTGTACGTCGCACCGCTGACCATGTCGATCCGGGAGCTCTGCGCGCCGAGGGTCTCGTCGACGAGCTGCGGGATCGCCTGGGAGTTGATCCGCCGGTCCGTGCCGCTGGAGTCCGGGTACTGCAGCACGTCGACGGCGGTGATCCGCCCGCCGGAGACCGAGACCTGCACCTGCACGGGGCCGTAGCGGGTCTGTGCGGTGTCCCCCGGGACGGTCGTGGAGCCGGAGCCGGAGCCGGAGCCGGTGACCGTGCCGCCGGTGGTGGAGGTCGTGCCCGGGCTCCGCACGGTCGGCGCGGCGGCCGTGGTGGTGTCGGGAGCCGAGGTCGAGGTGCGGTAGCCGAGGACCAGGGTGACCGCGCTGAGCGTGGCCATGACGGCGACGACGATGCGACGCACGGGGCTCACCATCCGAAGTGTTCGACGTGGACGCGGCCGGCGGGGACGCCGGCCGCGGTGAGGGTGCGCAGGACCAGGCCGGTCCAGACCTCGGGGCCGCAGACGTAGACGTCGCGGTGGGCCAGGTCGGGGACCCAGGTGCGCAGGGCGGTCAGGTCGTCGACGGGGCCGACACCGTGGCCCAGCCAGGAGCCGTCGCCGCGGCGACGCCCCGCGACGGGGACCAGCTCGCAGCCGCGTGTACGGGCCAGCGCCGTCAGCTCCCGGGCGAACAGCGGGGTGCCGCCGTAGCGGTGCACCAGGGTGACCCGGCCGGGTCCGGCGCAGAACTCCTCGGCCAGCGCCCGCAGCGGGGTGATGCCGACCCCGGCGCCGATCAGCAGCACGTCCGGGGCGGTGCGGGCGCGGGCGGTCAGCCGGCCGAACGGGCCCTCGACGAGCACCCGGGTGCCGGACCGCAGCCGGGCGACGGCGGCGCTGCCGTCGCCGAGGTCCTTCACGGTGATCCGCAGCGAGCGGCCGTCGGGCATCGCCGACAGCGAGTACGGGTGCCCGCGGGTCCAGCCGGTGCCGGACAGGAAACGCCAGGTCAGGAACTGTCCGGCGCGCGCACCGAGTGCGTCGAGGCGCCGGCCGGCCAGGTGCACCGACACGCTGCCGTCGCCCTCGGGCACGACCGCGGTGACGACGAGCCGGTGGCGCACCGAGCGGGCCAGCGGCAGCGCGATCCGCCAGACGAGCACGGCGAGCAGCGCGGCGGTCCACAGGCCCCACCAGAACACCGTCCGCGCCGCCGACCCGGTGAACTCCTGCCCGGTCCACAGCTGGTGCGGCAGGGCGAGCCCGACGCCGAGGTAGGCGTAGAGGTGCAGCAGGTGCCAGGACTCGTAGCGCAGCCGTACCCGGGCCGCGCGCACGCTGGTCACGACGACGAGCACCAGGCAGGCCGTGCCGGCGGCGGCCGGCAGCATCCCGGGCACGGTCCAGGTCATGTCCCACAGCTCGCCCGGGGCGGCGGACAGCTCGCCCGCGGCATAGCCCCAGGTGACCAGCCCGACGTGGGCGAGCATGCCGGTGAACGAGGTGAACCCGACGGTGCGGTGCAGCGCGGCCAGCCCGTCCTGGCCGAAGGCCCGCTCGAGCACCGGCACCCGGGCCATGAGCAGGACCTGCACCAGCAGCAGCACGGAGGCGAGCAGGCCGGTGAGCCGCCCGGCCGAGGTCAGGCCGGACTCCCAGCCGCCGAGGTCGCGGACGCCGCCGCCGGACGCCCACCACCCGGTGACGAGCAGCAGCGCGGCCCAGAGCGCGATCCCGGCGCCGAAGCGGACCCGGGAGTCGAGCCGGGCGTGCGCACCGGTCGCGGGGACGGCGGGCGGGCCGGCCGGTGCGGGGGCGGGCCGGAGGGTGAGGGTGGACATGGGCTCCCCGTGGGGCGGAGGTGGTCAGGTACCTCCGAGGCTCGCGGGGCCCGGTGAGGCGTCGGCGTGACCGTGGTCGGAATCCGGTAAGAGCCGCCCGGCGCCGACGGAGAACCCGATCGCGGCGCCCCCGCCGGGCCGGTTCCCGGCGAAGACGGTGCCGTCGTGGGCGAGCGCCACGTCACGCACGATGGACAGGCCGAGCCCGGAGCCGGGCAGCGCGCGGGCGGCGTCGGAGCGGTGGAACCGGTCGAAGATCCGCTCGGTCTCGTACCCGTCGGCGCCGTCGTGGACGCCGGGCCCCCGGTCAGCGACCGACACGGTGCCGCGTCGCACCACGACCTCGACGACATGTGCGGGGTCGGCGTCGAACTTGGCCGCGTTCTCCAACAGGTTCCCCACGGCACGCTCCAGCCCGCTCGCCCGGCCCCGCACCGGGCTCGGCGTGCCGTCGACGGTGATCGTCCGCCCGGTGCGCCGACGGGTGCGTTCCGCGGCGGAGCCGGCCACCGCGAGCAGGTCGACCTCGGTCTCGGGCTCGTCGGTGTGGCGGGCCAGTGCCAGCTCGACCAGCTCCTCGACGAGACGGGCCAGCTCCCGGGTCTCGCCGTCGACGTCGGCCACGAGGCGTTCGCGCGACTCCGGGGAGAGCCGGTCGATCCGGCGCAGCACGCTCGCGTTGGTGCGCAGGCTGGTCAACGGGGTGCGCAGCTCGTGCGCGGCGTCCTGGACCAGCCGTTCCTGGGAGTCGCGGGCCTCGGCGAGGCGGCGCAGCATCGTGTTCACCGACGCCGACAGCCGGGCGACCTCGTCGCGCCCCTCCACCGGAACGGTCCGCTCGCCCGGCCCGGACGCCGCCACCTCCTCGGTCAGCGCGGTCAGCCGGACCAGCCGCCGGGTGATCCGGCGGGCCAGCAGCCAGCCCAGGACGGCCGCGACCAGCGTGACGACGACGGCGGCCACCGCGATCTCCACGGCGGTCCCGGCGAGCACCCGGCTGGACCGGTCGACGTCGATGCCGACCTGGAGCGCCGCCCCGCCCACCGCGGTGGTGAGGACCCGGTAGGCCTGGTCGCCGACGCGGGTCTCGGCGCCCGCCGAGGCACCCCCGCGGGCCTGCGCCGCGAGCGCCCGGTCGGTGCCGGTCACCGGCAGTGCCACGTCCCGGCCGCCGAGGCGGGTGACGGTGCCGTCCGCGGCGACCCGCTGGGCGGTGAGCTGCTGCGGATCGTCCCAGCGGCCGCCGCCCTGCCCCACCGCCGGGCCCTCCGCGCCGACGGTCCGGCCCGGGTCGACGCCGCCGCCGCGCCCTCCGCCGTCGGGCAGGGCCGCGACCGGGGCGCCGAGCACGGCGGTCTGGCCGCCCGCCAGCGCGGTCGTCGCGGCCTGCAGGGAGCGGTCGATCTCGCCGGAGATCCGCTCGGACGCCGAGTGGTAGCTCAGTACCCCGACCGTCCCGGCGACGACGGCCGCGACCAGCGCGAACGCCAGCGCCAGCCGGGTCCCGAGGCTCACGACCGCCGCACCGTGTAGCCCACCCCGCGCACGGTGTGGATGACCTCCCCGGCGCCGGCGGCGGCGAGCTTGCGGCGCAGGTAGCCGACGTAGACGGCGAGGTTCTTGGAGTCCGCACCGAAGTCGTAGCCCCAGATCCGCTGGTAGACGCCGGAGTGGTCGAGCACGATCCCGGCGTTGCGGACCAGCAGCTCCAGCAGGTCGAACTCGGTCTTGGTCAGCGTCAGCTCGGTGGACTCCCACCACGCGCGGCGGGCCGCCGGGTCGACGCGCAGCCCGCCCACCGCCAGCACCGCGGCGCGCTCGCCCTCGACCGGAGCGGCCCGGCGCAGCAGCGCGCGGAGTCGGGCCAGCAGCTCGTCGAGCTCGAAGGGCTTCGGCAGATAGTCGTCGGCGCCCGCGTCGAGGCCCGCGACCCGGTCGGGGGTCTCGACCCGCGCGGTCAGCATCAGCACCGGCGTGCGGTCGCCGTCGGCGCGCAGCACGCGGCACACGCCGATGCCGTCGAGGGCGGGCATCATCACGTCCAGGACGAGGGCGTCGACCGGGTCGCGGCGCACCCGGGTGAGGACCTCGACGCCGTCGGCGGCACCCACGACCTCGTAGCCCTCCAGCTCCAGGGCGCGGGTGAGGGACTCACGGATCGCGCGGTCGTCGTCGGCGACCAGGACCGTCTGCGGCACGGCACCGATGATGCCGCAACGGTCTCACCGGGAGGTCGTGATCCCGTAGCGCTGCACCCGCCGGTACGCCGTCGCGCGGCTGATGCCGAGCGTCTCCGCGGCCCGGGTGACGCTCATGCCGTGCTCGGTGAGGCAGCGGACCAGCTCGTCGCGCTCCAGCGACTCGATCCGGGTCAGCGATCCGGATCGGGTGGCGAGCAGCTCCGGGGGCAGGTGCCGCACGTCGACGAGGCTGCTGCGGGCGGCGGCGTCGCGCACGGTGCGGCGCAGCTGCTCGACGTTGCCCGGCCAGGAGTAGGTGCGCAGCGCGCGGGCGGCGGCGTCGGTGAAGGTGACGCCGTCGCGGGCGAAGTGCGCGGCGAGCACCGGCACGTCCTCGGGACGGTGGCGCAGCGCCGGCACCTCGACGACGACGTCGAGCAGCCGTGACAGCGCGTCCGGTATCCCGTCGACACCGCCCGCGGTGACGCTCAGCGACGCCCGCGGCAGCGACCGGACCAGCGCCGCCAGCCGGGTCGCGACGGGCGCGGGCAGCTCGTGCACCCGTCCCGCGATGACCGCGGTGTCGTCCTTGCCCAGCTCCGGGGACCACAGCGACAACCAGGACACCGCGTCCTCGGCGGCCGGCGGGCGGGCGTGCAGCACCCGGTGCCGCGGGCGGACGGTGCGCAGGGCCGCGGCGAGCAGCGCGGACTTGCCGGCGCCGGGCTCGCCGACCACCCCGACCCGGGCGCCGTCGCGCAGCGCGTCGCGGACCTCGTCGAGCGCGGCGGCCCAGGCCGGGCCGAGCGCCGCGGTCCCGCCGACGGGCTGCGGGGCGACCCGGAAGACCTCGCCGCGCGGCGCGCGCCGGGGACTCGCGCCGCGTCCGTGCGCGAGCATCAGCGCCGAGGTCTGCCCGGCGGCGGTGCGCGCCAGCGCGAGCAGCAGACCGTCGGAGCGCTGCGACCAGGTGGTGAGGTTGATGCTGCCGAGCAGCGACCCGTCGACGGGGTCGAGCACGGGGGCCGCCGCACAGGTGTAGCCCCACAACCCGGTGCAGTAGTGCTCGTCGCCGCGGACCAGCGACGGGACCCGGTCGGCCAGGGCCAGGCCGAGCCCGGTGGTCCCCGCCTCCCGCTCGCCGAAGGCGAACCCGGGCGCGAGGTAGGTGCGGTCCAGCGCGTCGAGCAGGGCGCGCTCGTCGCAGAGCCGGGAGACGACGATGCCGTCGGCGTCGGTCAGCATCAGTGAGATCGGCTCGCCCGGCAGGCCCTCGTGCAGCCCGGCGAGCACCTCGCCGCCGCACCGGGCGAACAACGAGCCGTCGTCGACGGCGCCGGTGAACGCCGGGTCGACGGCCTCGGTGGGGGCGCCGTAGGTCTCGCTGCGCGCCCAGGACGCCGAGATCCGGGCCGGAGCCAGTGACTGCCCCATCGCGCGTACCTCCTCGTACCTGCTGCTCACGACCGTGTCACATCGGCGACGCCGTCGCGACGCCGTCTCGTCTCAGGTTGAGACGGTGATCACGACCGCCGGGGCGCCGCCGTTCCTACCTTCGGCCCTCGACGCGGGATCCCCCACCGGCCCGCGCAGTCGCGGGGTGCCCACCACCTCGCCGCGACCTGAGAGGGACGACGATGTACTCGAAGAACGGTGAGTCCTACTTCATCGTGGACGCCCACGTGGCGCTCTGGGACGCACGCCCGGAGAACCAGCGCAACATCCACGGCAAGCAGTTCATCGACTGCTTCTACGACTACCACCGCAACCTGAGCCCCGAGTCCGAGGTCTGGCCCTACGAGGACTACCTCTACCAGGGCGGCGAGCGGCTGATGAAGGACCTGTTCACCGACGGTCACGTCGACCACGCGGTGTTCCAGCCCGCCTACCTGGGCGAGTTCTACGACAACGGGTTCGGCCAGACCGAGGAGGCCTTCGCCCTCGCCCAGGCCCACCCGGACAAGCTGACCTACAACCACCACTGGGACCCCCGCAACGGGGAGCAGGGCCTGCGGCAGCTGCGCGAGGACGCGAAGCGCTTCGGCCTGAAGGGCGCGAAGCTCTACACCGCGGAGTGGCACGGCGAGTCCCGCGGCTGGAAGCTCGACGACCACTGGTCCTACAAGTACCTCGAGGCGGCCCAGGAGCTGGGCATCCGCAACATCCACATCCACAAGGGCCCCACCATCCGCCCGCTGGACCGCGACGCGTTCGACGTCGCCGACGTGGACAAGGTCGCCACCGACTTCACCGATCTGAACTTCGTCGTCGAGCACTGCGGCCTGCCGCGTCTCGAGGACTTCTGCTGGATCGCCACCCAGGAGCCGAACGTGCATGCCGGCCTGGCCGTCGCGATGCCGTTCATCCACACCCGGCCCAAGTACTTCGGACAGATCATCGGCGAGCTCCTGTACTGGCTGGGCGAGGACCGCATCCAGTTCTCGAGCGACTACGCGATCTGGACCCCGCGCTGGCTGGTCGAGCGCTTCGTGGACTTCGAGATCCCGGACGAGCTGTCCGAGTACGCGCCGCTGACCACCGCCCAGAAGAAGAAGATCCTGGGTCTCAACGCCGCGGCGATGTACGACATCGAGGTCCCCGCCGAGCTGCAGCTGCGCGACGAGACCCCGACCGAGGTCCCGGTGGCGTCGTGAGCGCCCCCGCCCTCGCCCGCACCTCGCGCACCGACCAGGCGTTCCGGGCGCTCGACGCCGTCGTCGACCCCGAGCTGGACGAGCCGATCACCGACCTGGAGTTCGTCCGTTCCCTCGACGTCGACGGCGACCGGGTCACCGTGCACCTGCGCCTGCCCACCGCGTTCTGCGCGCCGAACTTCGCCTACCTGATGTGCTCGGACGCGAAGGACGTGCTCTCCGCGCTGGACTGGACCGGCGAGGTGGTGGTCGAGCTCGACGACCACCACGACTCCGACCTCATCAACGCCGGGCTGGCCGCCGACGCCGGCTACAAGGGCACCTTCCGGCACGAGGCCGAGTCCGACCTCGACGAGCTGCGCGAGACCTTCCGGCGCAAGGCGCACACCGCGGCGATGGAGCGCTCGCTCACCGGGCTGCTGCGGGTCGACCCGGACCGGACGCCCGAGTCGCTGCACGGCGTCACGCTGGCCGACCTGCCCGCGGGTCCGGCCACCGACGCCCTGCTGCGCCGCCGCGCGGCGATCGGCCTGCCCACCGGCGGCGACCGGCCGGTCCTGGTCGGCCACGACGGCGTCCCGTACCCGGCCGAGCAGGTCCCGCTGAAGCTGCGGATGGCCCGCTCGGTGCGGATCTCCATCGAGGGCAACGCCCACTTCTGCCGCGGGCTCCTGAAGACCCGCTACCCCGAGTCCGTGAAGGGATCCGTGTCGTGAGAGCAGTACAGGTGGTCGGCTACCACCGGCCGATGGAGCTGACCGAGGTCCCGAAGCCGGAGGTCGTCGACCCGTTCGACGTCGTCGTCCGGATCGGCGGGGCCGGCGTGTGCCGCACCGACCTGCACGTCCTCGAAGGACAGTGGGCGGAGAAGTCCCAGGTGACGCTGCCGTACACGATCGGCCACGAGAACGCGGGCTGGGTCGAGTCCGTCGGGTCCGCGGTGACGCACGTGGCCGAGGGCGACGGCGTCATCCTGCACCCGCTCGCCACCTGCGGCCTGTGCCGCGCCTGCCGCTCCGGCGACGACGTGCACTGCACCGCTTCGGCGTTCCCGGGCATCGACACCCACGGCGGCTACGCCGAGTACCTGCGCACCTCGGCGCGCAGCGTCGTCAAGCTGGACCCGTCGCTGCAGCCCGCCGACGTCGCCGCCCTCGCCGACGCCGGCCTCACCGCCTACCACGCCGCGGCCAAGGCCTCCCGCCGGCTGGGACCGCGCGACACCTGCGTCGTCATCGGGGCGGGCGGGCTCGGCCACATCGGCATCCAGGTGCTGAAGGCGCTGACCCCGGCCCGGCTGGTCGTGCTCGACCGCAACCCGGACGCGGTGAAGCTGGCGCTGGAGATCGGCGCCGACGACGGGATCGTCGCCGACGGCGGGCAGGTCGACGAGGTCCTGTCGCTCACCGGCGGGAACGGCGCCGAGGCCGTGATCGACTTCGTCGGCGAGGGCGGCTCCACCGCGCAGGGCCTGGCGATGACCCGGCGCGCGGGGGACTACCACGTCGTCGGCTACGGGGAGAACGTCGACGTCCCGACGATCGACCTGATCTCGGCCGAGGTGAACGTGGTCGGCAACCTGGTCGGGTCCTACAACGACCTCTGCGACCTGATGGAGCTGGCCGCCCGCGGCCGGGTCACCCTGCACACCAGCACCTACGCCCTGGACGACTTCCAGTCCGCGCTCGACGACCTCGACGCCGGGAAGGTCAGGGGCCGCGCCATCCTGGTGCCCTGACCTGCTGTTCCGATCGCGGTCCCGCTCACGACGGCCCGTACCGGCGACGCCCGGTGCGGGCCGTCGCGCGTTCCGCGGAACGCGGTCAGCGGGGGCCGCGGCCGTCGAGCCGGGCCTGCACGGCGGCGGTGATCCGGGTCAGCGCGGCCACGTCGTCGTCGGAGAGGGCGTCGAAGACCAGCTCCCGCACGGTCTCCACGTGCCCCGGCGCCGCGGCCTCGATCGCCGCCCGGCCCGCCGCGGTGAGCACGACGTAGTTGCCGCGGCCGTCGTCGTCGCACTCCTCGCGGGCGATGAGGCCGCGTTTCTGCATCCGGGCCAGGTGGTGGGAGAGCCTGCTCTTCTCCCACTCCAGCAGCGTCGCCAGCTCCAGCACCCGGCACCGCTCGTCGGGCCGGTCGGTCAGGGCCACCAGCACGTCGAAGTCGGTGAGCGAGAGCCCCGACCCGGCCTGCAGCCGCCGGTGCAGCTCGCCCTGCAGGCGTGCCTGCATCCGGAGCAGCCCTCGCCAGGCCACCTGCTCGCGCTCGTCCAGCCACCGTGTCACGGCACCATCGTAGCGGAATAGTTGACGCATCACCTATGTTGCTGCAGGATGTAGATGACGGATCAACCAATGGTCCGTCGACGAGCAGAGGAGGAAGCCGTGCAGTTCGGAGTCTTCACGGTCAGCGACGTCACGCCGGACCCGACGACCGGCCGCACGCCGACCGAGGCCCAGCGGATCCAGGACGTCCTGACCATCGCGAAGCACGCGGAGCAGGTCGGGCTCGACGTCTTCGCGATCGGCGAGCACCACAACCCGCCGTTCTTCTCCTCGTCGCCGACCACCACGCTCGGCTACCTCGCCGGCGTCACCGAGACCCTGCAGCTGTCCACCTCGACCACGCTGATCACCACGAACGACCCGGTGAAGATCGCCGAGGACTTCGCGATGCTGCAGCACGTGGCGGGCGGCCGCGTCGACCTCATGCTCGGCCGCGGCAACACCGGCCCGGTCTACCCGTGGTTCGGCCAGGACATCCGCCAGGGCCTGAACCTGGCGGTCGAGAACTACGCGCTGCTGCGCAAGCTCTGGGACACCGAGGTCGTCGACTGGGAGGGGCACTTCCGCACCCCGCTGCAGGGCTTCACCTCGACCCCGCGCCCGCTCGACGGCGTCGCGCCGTTCGTGTGGCACGGCTCGATCCGCAGCCCCGAGATCGCCGAGCAGGCCGCCTACTACGGCGACGGCTTCTTCCACAACCACATCTTCTGGCCGGCGTCGCACACGAAGCGGATGGTCGAGTTCTACCGCACGCGCTGGGAGCACCACGGTCACGGACCGGCCGACCGCGCGATCGTCGGCCTCGGTGGGCAGGTGTTCATGCGTCGCAACAGCCAGGACGCGGTGCGCGAGTTCCGGCCGTACTTCGACAACGCCCCGGTCTACGGGCACGGGCCCTCGCTGGAGGACTTCACCCGCGAGACCCCGCTGACCGTCGGCAGCCCGCAGCAGGTCATCGAGCGGACGCTCGGCTTCCGCGACTACGTCGGTGACTACCAGCGCCAGCTGTTCCTCATCGACCACGCGGGCCTGCCGCTGAAGACCGTGCTGGAGCAGCTCGACCTGCTGGGCGAGGAGGTCGTGCCGGTGCTGCGCCGCGAGTTCGCCGCGCTGCGCGCGCCGGGTGTGCCGGACGCACCGACCCACGCCTCGCTGGTCGCCGCCCGCGACGCCGCGGTCACCGGCAGCACCGACAGCGCCGACAGCACCGGGACGCAGGAGAAGGAGGTCGCGTGATGACCACCCGCAGGATCGTCGTGCTCAGCGCCGGGCTGTCGACGCCGTCGTCGACCCGGCTGCTGGCCGACCGCCTCGCCGCCGCGGTCACGGCCGCGCTGGCCGAGCGCGGTGAGCGGGCCGAGGTGCAGGTCGTGGAGCTGCGCGAGCACGCCCGCGACCTGGCCGACCACCTGGTCGCCGGCTTCCCGAACACGGCGCTGGCGCCGGTGCTGGAGTCGGTGGCCGCCGCGGACGCCGTCGTCGCCGTGACGCCGATCTTCTCGGCGTCCTACAGCGGGCTGTTCAAGACCTTCGTCGACGTCCTGGCCCGCGACGCGCTGACCGGCACCCCGGTGCTGCTCGCCGCGACCGGCGGCACGGCGCGCCACTCGCTGGCCCTGGAGCACGCGATGCGCCCGCTGTTCGCGTACCTGCGGGCCGCGACGGTCCCGACCGCGGTGTTCGCCGCGCCCGAGGACTGGGGCGCGACCGAGGTGGGCACCACACTGGAGGGCCGTGTCGGGCGCGCCGCGGGCGAGCTGGCCGACGCCGTCGCCGCCCGGCCGCCGGCCACCCGCACCGACCTGTTCGCCGACGTCCCCGACTTCACCGCACTGCTGAAGGGCTGACCACCATGACCGACACCGGCACCCCCACCGACACCGCCGCGCTCGACGCCGCCCGCGACCGGATCCGGTCCACCCACCTGAAGCCGGCGGGGGAGCGGCCGGCCTCGACCGCCCGCGGCCTGCACCACACCGCCCTGGTGAGCTCGGACGTCGAGCGGACCGTGCGCTTCTACCAGGACGTGCTGGGCTTCCCGCTCACCGAGCTGATCGAGAACCGGGACTACCCGGGGTCCTCGCACTTCTTCTTCGACATCGGCAACGGGAACCTGCTCGCGTTCTTCGACTTCCCGGGCCTCGACGTCGGCCCCTACGCCGAGGTCCTCGGCGGGCTGCACCACATGGCGATCAGCGTCGAGCCGCAGCGGTGGGACGAGCTCGTCGCGCGGCTCACCGAGGCCGGGGTGGAGCACGAGGTGCACTCCGGTGTCTCGGTCTACTTCCGCGACCCCGACGGCGCCCGCATCGAGCTCATCGCCGACCCGCTGGGGGAGATGTACGGCCAGCACGTGCTGTGAGCGGGGTGTTCACCGGCGGACGCTGACGTGGACGTGGTCGAAGTGCCCGCCGGTGGCGTCCTCGGGGTCGTAGACGCCGCCGCCGTTGTAGGGCCGGCCCCAGTTCTCCCGGCCCTCCCCGGAGTCCCCGGTGCCGCGGTACCAGATCCGGCCCTGCCAGATCACGTAGCGGACCCGCAGCTCGGAGGCGTTGTCGCGCGCCCAGTTCGCGACCGCCCAGCCGTCCTCCAGGTCCTGCCCGGCGGGGAACTCGCCGTAGCGGGCGGGGAACGCGTCGCACGCCCGGCCCGCGGGGTGGTCGCTCGACGGGTTCCACGCGTGCTCCGACCAGCACGTGATCGCCCGCACCGGCGCCCCCGGGCCCGGCTCGCCGAACCGCCCGACGAGGGCGTCGTGCAGGCGCAGCGCGGACGGGGTGAGGCAGCCCGACGTCGTCGGGTCCGGCTGGTCGCACTGCTCCGGCGGGGGCGGGTCGACCAGGTCGCGCAGGTCGTCGGGGGTGAACCCGCGGCTTCCGGCGAACCAGGCCAGACCGCCGACGAGCAGGGCCAGCACGAGGAGCACGCCCAGCACCGGGGCGACGCGGGTCTTCACGGGGGCTTCGTCCGTTCTGTCGGAGTGCCTCCCACGGTACGGCGATGAGTCCGGTGCCCGCCGACGGTCGACACCACGACACCGCCCGCGAGGAGGCACCCATGACCGTCGTGACCACGGATCTGCTCGACCGCCCGGACGCCCGCATCACCTTCGACGTCCGCGGCACCGGCCCGCTGCTGGTGCTCGTCGGCTCGCCGATGGGTGCCGAGGGCTTCGGCCCGCTCGCCGACGCGATGGCCGACGACCACACCGTCGTCACGTTCGACCCGCGCGGCACCGGCCGCAGCCCCGCCGACGACCCGGACACCGACTCCACCGTCGCGCTGCGGGCGGCCGACCTCGCCGCGCTCCTCGAGCGCGTCGGCGGCGCCCCCGCCACCCTGTTCGGCTCCAGCGGCGGGGCTGTGGTGTCGCTGGCGCTGGCACAGGCGCGCCCCGAGCTGGTGGGGGTCGTCGTCGCGCACGAACCGCCGCTGGAGGAGCTGCTGCCCGACGCGGCGGAGCACCGCGCGGCGACCGAGCAGATCATCGGCACCTACCGGGAGCAGGGCGCCGCCGCGGCCTGGGCGCTGTTCCTGGCGTCGGCCGGGCTGGCGGGCGCGGCACCCGGCGACGCCGCGGCGAGCGCGGCCGACGACGCCGGGCTCCCCGCGACCGACGGCGCCGCGACCGCGCAGCAGGCCGCCGACGAACGGCACTTCTTCCTGCACGAGATGCGCGAGACGGTCCGGTGGCGTCCGGACCCGCAGCGGCTGCGCGGGCGGCGGGTCGTCGTCGGCGTCGGGTCCGCCTCGGCCGGGCAGATCTGCGACCGGACCTCCCGGGCGCTGGCCGCGGAGCTGGGCCGGGACCCGGAGCCGTTCCCCGGCGGGCACGTCGGGTGGCTGGAGGACCCCGCCGGTTTCGTCGCCCGGCTGCGGGAGGTGCTGGCGCGCACCTGACAGCGGCCGCGCGGTGGCAGGATGGCGCGGTGATCAGCACGACCGCTGCGGGTGACGCCGTCCGCGCCCGGCCCGACTCCGAGCGTCGCCGCCGGGCCCGGGCCGCCCTGCACGACCTGCTCCCGCAGCTGTCCCGGGAGGCGGTCGCCGCGCTGGGCGCGGTCGAGGCGGCGGGGTTCCTCGCCCGCACCGAACGCTGGTACGCCGACGCGCACCTGCCGCTGGACGCCCTCTACGGCGCCGTCGCCGACCCGGGCGGGCTGACCGCCCGGCTGGTGCGCGCCGCGCTGGCCGCCGCGGCCGCCCGCCCGCAGGCGCTGCGCGAGCTCGACCGCCGCCGCGAGGTCGACGGCGACTGGTTCCAGGACCCCCGCACCGTCGGCTACGTCGCCTACACCGACCGCTTCGCGGGCACCCTGCGCGGCATCCGCACCCGCCTGGACCACCTGTCCGACCTGGGCGTGCGGTACCTGCACCTGATGCCGCTGCTCAAGCCGCGCGACGGCGAGAACGACGGCGGGTACGCCGTCGCCGACTACACCGCCGTCGACCCGCGGCTGGGCACGATGGACGACCTGGAGTCCCTCGCCGGGGCGCTGCGCGAGCGCGGGATGAGCCTGTGCGTGGACCTCGTCCTCAACCACACCGCCGCCGAGCACCCGTGGGCGCGCGGCTGGCTCGCCGGCGACCCGCGCTACGCCGGCTTCTACACCGCCTACCCGGACCGGGAGATGCCCGACGCCTGGGAGGCGACGATCCCCGACGTCTTCCCCGACCGCGCGCCCGGATCGTTCAGCTGGGTGCCCGGGGCGGGCGGCGGCGACGGCGGCTGGGTGTGGACGACGTTCTGGGACTACCAGTGGGACCTCGACTGGACCTGCCCCGAGGTGTTCGCCGCGATGCTCGGCACCGTGTTCACCCTGGCCGGACGCGGGGTCGAGGTCCTGCGCATGGACGCGGCGCCGTTCCTCGGCAAGCGGCTCGGCACGAACTGCCAGAACCAGCCCGAGGCCCACGACGTGCTGCAGGCGCTGCACGCGCTCACCCGGATCGCGGCCCCGGCGGTGGTCTTCAAGGCGGAGGCGATCGTCGCGCCCGACGACCTCGTCGGCTACCTCGGCGCGCACGACCGCTACCGCCCCGAGTGCGAGCTGGCTTACCACAACCAGCTCATGGTGATGCTGTGGTCGAGCCTGGCCACCCGCGACGCCCGCCTCGCCGCGCACGCGCTGCGCCGCATGACCCCCGCCCCGTCGACGACGGCGTGGGCGACCTACGTCCGCTGCCACGACGACATCGGCTGGGCCGTCTCCGACGTCGACGCCGCCGCCGTCGGCTGGGACGGCCCGTCGCACCGGCGGTTCCTCAACGACTTCTTCGCCGGACGCTTCCCGGGCAGCTTCGCCCGCGGCGCCCTGTTCCAGGAGGACCCGGACACCGGGGACGCCCGCATCTCCGGCAGCGCCGCCGCGCTCTGCGGCATCGACGACGCCCGCGCCCGCCACGACCCCGCCGCCCTCGACGCGGGTGTGCGACGCCTGCTGCTCGCGCACGCCGTCGTCTACGGCTGGGGCGGCATCCCCCTGCTCTACATGGGCGACGAGCTGGCCCTGGCCAACGACACCGGCTACCGCGCCGACCCCGAGCGCGCCGCGGACAACCGGTGGATGCACCGGCCCCCGATGGACGAGGCCGCGTTCGCCCGCCGCTACGACCCGGACACCGTCGAGGGGCGGGTGTTCGGTGCGCTGACCGGGTTCGCCGCGGTGCGGGCCGAGCTGCCCGCGCTGCACGCGTCGGCGCCGGTGGAGGTGCCCGTGCTCGACGACCCGGCGGTGCTCGGGTGGACGCGGCGGCACCCGCGCGGCGGCCGCTTCGTCGGGCTGGTCAACGTGTCCGAGCGGCCCGCCTCGGTCGACGCCGCCCTGGTCACCGGCCTGGACACGGTGCTGTCCTCCGACGGGCCGGTCCGCACCGAGGGCGGGCGGGCCCACCTCCCGCCGCTGTCCTGGGCGTGGCTCGCGGAGCCGTGAGCCACGCCCGGCGCCCTCAGTAGCTCCCGAACGGCGTGCCGCCCCCGAACAGCGGTGACGTGCCCAGCGCCGACCGGAGCTCCAGGTACACCACGAGCCCGTAGACCACCCCGGCCAGGAAGACCAGGCAGGACAGCGACACCAGCACGTAGGTGAGGACCCGCAGCACGGTCAGCGCGGTCGGGTCCTTCGCGACCCGCACCGGCGCGGCGGCCGTGGCGGGGGCGGCCGGGGCCGCCGCGGCCGCGCGGGGCGTCGTGGTCACCGGCCCGGTCGCCTCGACGGCCGGTGCGGCCGCCGCCGTGTCGGCGGACCGTCCGGTCGCGCCGAACCGGGCCGCGGCGGCCTCGGCCACCGTCGCCGGGCGACGGCCGCCGGACTCCGACGGCGGACGCGGCGCGGGCACCGCCCCGGCGCCGGTCCCGACGGCGGAGCGCTCGACGACCGCGGTCCCGCCGCTCTCGCCGTACCCGGGCCGTCCGTGCCCGGCGCGGTCGTACCCGGCCCGGTCGTCGCCGGAGTCGCGGCCGGACGTGGCGGCGGCGAGCGGCCCGTCCCCGACGACCTCGTCCCGGGGCAGGTCCTCGTGGTCCGCGACGTGGTCCGGGTCGTCGTACGGGACGGCCGGGCGGACCGGCTCGTCCTCCTCCGGGGTCCGCGCGCGCCCGTACCCGGAGCCGGTGGGGCCGGGGTAGGGCGGGCCGCCGTCGATCGCGGTCCCGCCGCGGGACCCGGGGTCGCCGTACTCGCCGTAGGCGGCCCGGGTCGGGGTGACCGGCTCCTCGGGCTGGCGGTGCGCGGCCCGGCCGTACGGGCCGTACCCGCCGTCGTCGGGGTCGTCGCCGCCCGGCTGCGACCCGCCCGCCGGCACGGGGGCGCCGTAGCCCTCGTAGCGCATCGGTGCGGCGTACCCGGCCCGCCCGACGGTCGGCTGCGGACCGGTCCCGCCGTACAGCTCGCCGAATCCCTCCGGGTCGGTGGGCGTCGCCCGCTCCACCGGCCGCGACGACCGCAGGTCCGGGTAGCCGCCCTGGTAGGAGTCCTCGGGGAACTCGTGGTCGTCGAACCCGTGCCGCGGTCGCGGCGACGGCCGTGCGCGGTCGGCGTCGGCACCGCGCGGGCCGGGGCTGGGTCGGTGCTGCGGGCCGGTCATGGCAGGACCTCCGGGGTACGGCGTCACGGTCGGCGACACGTGCTGTGTCACCTCTACCGCCGGTCGTACCCACGGCGTTAGCCCTGACGACCTACAGTCACCCGGTCCGGCGAGGTGAAATCACCGGGTGTACACCCCGGTCGGGGAATCGTGGTACCCCTTCGCCCCGACGGCGTCGGCCAGCGGGCTGCGCGGCGGCCCGCCGTCACGCACCCGCGCGACGACGGCGTCGACGTCCCAGACCGGGGTCCAGCCGAGCTCGGCGACCGCCCGGTCCGGGCAGTACACCCGGTCCACCGGCGGGACCCGCCCCCCCCCCCCCGCCCGCACCGCGGCCCCCGCCCGGGGCCCCCCCCCCCCCCCCTGCC
>NZ_JAMQOF010000016.1:0-18411 GCF_023717215.1 Pseudonocardia sp. DR1-2
CTTCGAGGTCTGCCCGGTCCGCATCGACATCCCGGAGGTCCTAGTGCACCTCCGCAGCGAGGTCGTCGAGGCCCACCAGCAGGCGTCGCGGGTCCCGTCGGTGCAGGACATGGCGATGAAGGCCGCGTCGTGGACGCTGTCGTCGTCGGCCCGGACCGGTGCGGCGGAGAAGGCGGCCGGCTGGGGCGGCCGGCTCGCCGCCAGGATCGGGCGGACGGCGCCGGGCGGACGCAACGTGCTCGGCGCGATCCCCGGCGGGCCGGCGGGCGCCTGGTCCGACTCCCGCGACGTCCCGGTCCCCGCCGCGGAGTCGTTCCGGCAGTGGTGGGAACGCACCGACGGCGGGCACCGCGACGACGACGCCGGCAACGCGAACGGGAACGACGGCGGGAACGGGGACCGGCGATGAGCGCACGCGACGCGATCCTGCAGAAGGCCCGCCGGGCGCTGGCCGACGTGCCGGACACCGCGCCGGACGTCGACGTCCCGATCGTCCGGCCGGCCCCGGCCCGGGACCGGTCCCACGCCGACGTCGTCGACCTGTTCGCCGAGCAGGTCGCGGACTACCGGGCCGTCGTGGAGCGCGCGACGCCCGCGACCGCCGCCGGGCTCGTGGCGGGTGCGCTCGCCGGGCGCTCCCCGCTGGCCGGGGGCGGACGGTTGCGGATCCTCGTCCCGCCCGGCTTCCCCGCCGGGCTGGTCCCCGCCGACGTCGAGGTAGTCACCGACGGGCCGGACGTCGGGGTGTCCGAGCTGGACCGTTGCGACGGCGTGCTGTCGACGGCGGCGATCGGGATCGCCGAGACCGGCACGATCATCCTCGACCACGGCCCTGGCCAGGGCAGGCGCGCCGCCACCCTGGTCCCGGACCTGCACATCTGCGTGATCCGGGCCGACCAGATCGTGCCCGGTGTTCCCGAGGCCGTCGCCGAGTTGGAACCGAGCCGGCCGCAGACCTGGATCAGCGGGCCGAGCGCCACCAGCGACATCGAGCTGAATCGCGTAGAGGGCGTGCACGGTCCACGCACCCTGCACGTTCTCGTTACCCCATAGGCCGACCGACTGGGCCCCACCGCGTGAGCAGCACGTCGACCGGCCCCGGTCGACGTGCTACGCGTGGCTGAGGGGCCCGTCCGGCCTGCCAGTCCGCCTACGGCTCTCGGGCCGCAGGCGCCGGATCGCGAAGCCGGCCGCGAGCAGGACGATCGACAGGACCGGGGCCAGCCGCATGTAGAGAGGGCCGGCGAAGTCCAGCATCGACCGCCCGAGAAACGTCGCAGAGGCAGCCAGAAGCACTCCGGCTGCCCAGGCGTACAGGTGATCGTCGAACCGCCCGAATCCCACGCGGGCTGCCGCCACGGCGGCGACGCTCGTTACGCATGCGTCGAAGAGGAACAGCACCTCGGACAGCGCGTGCATCTCCCGCGCGTAGTGGATCGGTTCAATCAGCGGAAGCACCGTTGGCTCCTTTATCTAGGGAGGCAGGGCTACCTAAACGTTGCTCAGCCCAGTTCGACGAGCAGGTCGCCGCCCTCGACCTGCGCGACGTCACCGATCGCTAGCCGTGCGACCGTTCCGCCGCGGTGGGCTGTGATCGAGGCCTCCATCTTCATGGCCTCGATGGTGGCGACGGTTTGCCCGGACTCGACCTTGTCGCCCTCGCCGACCTGCAGGGTGACGACGCCGGCGAACGGGGCGGCGACGTGGCCGTCGTTCGCGGTGTCCGCCTTCTGCGCGGCCTTGACCTCGGTTGCGACCGAGGTGTCGCGCACCGACACGGGCCGGATCTGCCCGTTGAGGGTGGTGAGCAGGGTGCGGTAGCCGCGCTCGTCGGGCTCGGAGACCGCGTCGAGCTCGATCAGTAGGGTGACGCCGGGCTCGAGCTCGACGCTGTGCTCGAGACCGGGCTCGAGGCCGTAGAGGAAGTCCTTCGTGGACAGTACGGAGGTGTTGCCGTACTGCTCGCGATGGATGTCGAAGTCGCGGGTGGGGCCGGGGAACAGCAGCCGGTTGAGGGTGCGGCGGCGGTCGGTGGCGAGGTTCTTGTGGTCGTCCTCGGTGAGGTCGACACGGCCGTGGCCGGCACGCCGCCCGTCGAGGGCTCGGGTGCGGAAGGGCTCGGGCCATCCGTCGGGCGGGGTGCCGAGCTCGCCGCGGAGCAGGCCGATGACGGAGTCGGGGATATCGAAGCGGGCCGGGTCGGCCTCGAAGTCGATGGGGTCGACGCCGGCGCCGACCAGGTGCAGGGCGAGGTCGCCGACGACCTTCGACGACGGCGTCACCTTCACCAGCCTGCCCAGCATCCGGTCCGCGGCGGCGTAGCAGTCCTCGATCAGCTCGAACCGGTCCCCGAGCCCGAGCGCGATCGCCTGCTGACGCAGGTTCGATAGCTGCCCACCCGGGATCTCGTGGTGATACACCCGCCCCGTCGGCGACGCCAACCCCGACTCGAACGGCGCGTAGACCTTCCGCACCGCCTCCCAGTACGGCTCCATGTCCCCCACCGCCGTCAGCGACAACCCGGTCGCCCGCTCGGTGTGATCGGTCGCCGCGACCAGCGCCGACAACGACGGCTGCGAGGTCGTCCCCGCCATCGACGCCACCGCCCCGTCCACCGCATCGACCCCCGCATCGATCGCCGCGGTCAACGTGGCCAGCTGCCCACCCGCGGTGTCGTGGGTGTGCAGGTGCACCGGCAGATCGAACCGCTCCCGCAGGGCCGAAACCAACGTCCGTGCGGCCGGGGGCCGCAGCAGACCCGCCATGTCCTTGATCGCCAGTACGTGCGCTCCGGCGTCCACGATCTGCTCGGCGAGGCGCAGGTAGTAGTCGAGGGTGTAGAGCTTCTCGCCGGGATCGGACAGGTCCGCGGTGTAGCAGAGTGCGACCTCGGCCAGCGCGGTGCCGGTGGTCCGGACGGCCTCGATGGCCGGGCGCATCTGGGAGACGTCGTTGAGCGCATCGAAGATCCGGAAGATGTCCATTCCGGTCGCAGCGGCCTCGGCGACGAAGGCGTCAGTCACCTCGGTCGGGTACGGCGTGTACCCGACGGTGTTGCGGCCGCGCAGCAGCATCTGCGTGCAGATGTTCGGCGCCGCCGCCTTCACCGCCGCCAACCGCTCCCACGGATCCTCGGCCAGGAACCGCAACGCCACGTCATACGTCGCCCCACCCCAGCACTCCAGCGACAACAACTCCGGCATCGTCCGCGCCACGTACGGCGCCACCGCCGTCAGGTCCCGTGTCCGCACCCGCGTCGCCAGCAACGACTGGTGCGCATCCCGGAACGTCGTGTCCGTGACCGCCACCGCCGCCTGCGCCCGCAACCGCGCCGCGAACCCCTCCGGGCCCAGCTCCCGCAACAGCTGCGCCGACCCGCCCGGCACCGGCCCGTCCGAGTCGGCCCCGGCCGGAAGCTTGTCGATCGGCTCGACCACCTGAGGGCGGGGCCCGTGGGGCCGGTTGACCGTCACGTCGGCCAGGTAGGACAGCATCCGTGAGCCCCGGTCCGCCGAGGGGCGCGCAGAGAGCAGCTGCGGGCGTTCCTCGATGAACGAGGTGGTGATGGCACCGGCGGCGAAGTCCGGGTCGTCGAGCACGGCGGCGAGGAAGCCGAGGTTGGTGGCGACGCCGCGGATCCGGAACTCGGCGATGGCGCGGCGGGCGCGCCGCACCGCGCTGGTGAAGTCCTGGCCGTGGCAGGTGAGCTTGACCAGCATGGAGTCGAAGTGCGCGGACACCTCGGCTCCGGTGTGGACGGTGCCGCCGTCGAGCCGGACGCCGGGTCCGCCGGGGGTGCGGAAGGCGCTGATCGTGCCGGTGTCGGGGCGGAAGGCGTTGGCCGGGTCCTCGGTGGTGATCCGGCACTGCAGCGCGGCGCCGGTGAGCCTGACCTGGTCTTGGGTGAGGTTGAGCTCGGGCAGGGTCGCGCCGGCGGCGATGCGGAGCTGGGCGATGACCAGGTCCCGGTCGGTGACCTGCTCGGTCACCGTGTGCTCGACCTGGATCCGCGGGTTCATCTCGATGAAGTGGTGCCTGCCGCGCTCGTCGAGCAGGAACTCCACGGTGCCCGCGTTGACGTAGCCGATCTGGCGCGCGAAGTTGACCGCGTCGGCGCAGATGGCGTCGCGGACCCCGGGATCGAGGTTCGGCGCCGGGGCGATCTCGACGACCTTCTGGTGGCGGCGCTGCACCGAGCAGTCCCGCTCGTAGAGGTGCACGACGTTGCCGTCGGCGTCGGCGAGGATCTGGACCTCGATGTGGCGCGGGTTCACCACGGCCTGCTCGAGGAACACCGTCGGATCGCCGAACGCGGACTCCGCCTCGCGCATCGCCGCCTCGATCGCCTCGCGCAGCGCGCCCGGCTCCTGCACCCGGCGCATACCGCGCCCGCCACCCCCGGCGACGGCCTTGACGAAGATCGGGAAGTCGATGTTCTCCGAGGCCGCCAGCAGCTCGTCGACGTCCGACGACGGGTCCGACGACTCCAGCACCGGAACGCCGGCCTCGCGGGCCGCGGCGACGGCTCGGAACTTGTTGCCGGTCAGGTGGAGCACCTCGGTCGGCGGCCCGACGAAGGTGATGCCCTCCTCGCGGCAGGCGCGGGCCAGGTCCGGGTTCTCGGACATGAAGCCGTAGCCGGGGTAGACGGCGTCCGCGCCGGCCTTCTTCGCCGCGCGGACGACCTCGTCGACCGACAGGTACGCGCGGACCGGATGGCCCTGCTCGCCGATCCGGTACGACTCGTCCGCCTTGGCACGGTGCAGGGAGTTGCGATCCTCGTACGGGAACACCGCAACCGTCGACACGCCCAGCTCGAACGCGGCCCGGAACGCCCGGATCGCGATCTCACCCCGGTTGGCCACCAGAACCTTGCCGAACATCTGTCTCCTCATTGGGGCCGGGTCGCAGCGTGCCGCGACCGATCGGGTGGACGCCGGGCGGGTGGCCCGGGGTCGTCGTACTGGCGCGGAAGCACGGAGCCCGTTTGTCGTGGGCCAGGGGTGTGCAGGCCCGTGGGTGGGTGTGGCGGGAGAGCTGAGTGCCCTCGTGATGACCCGGTGGGCGAAGGACCCACCGGGCCACCGGCTCGCCGATCTCGACAGCGGCAGGCCCGCTGTCAGCTCACTGGTTCTCTCGCAGCGTCGCTGTCGGAGGTGAACTCGTTCCGGAACACGACGGTCGCCACGACCGTGGACAGGACGAGGAAGCCGAGGACGATCCACATACCGCCGACCTGGCTGCCCGTCACGTCCGACAGCCATCCGGTGAGTGCGGGGCCGAGGACGCCGGAGCCGTTGCCGAGCGTGTTGATTAGCGCCATGCCGCCCGCGGCTGCGGCACCGGTCAGCAGCCGGGACGGCATGCCCCAGAAGACCGGCATCGCGCACAGGATGCCGGTGGCGCCGACCGTGATCCCGAGCATTGCCAGGAACGGGCTGTTCGCGTACATCGCGGCGACGATGCCGATCCCGCCGATCACGGCGGGGAAGGTGAAGTGTTTGACCAGCTCGTTCTTAACGTCGGAGTGGCGGGCCCAGAGGAGCATGCAGACTGCGGCTACCCCGTACGGGATCGCGGTGAGCAGGCCGACCTCGAGGGTGGAGTACTCCACGCCGTAGGTCTCCTTGAAGCCGGCGATGATCGTCGGCAGGAAGAATCCGATGGCGTAGACGCCGTACATGATCCCGAAGTACATGAGCCCGAGCAGCCAGACCTTGGGCTGCCGGACGGCGTCGCGGAACCGGTGCGACTTGCCGCCCTCGCCCTGCTCCTTCTCCAGGTCGGAGATGAGGAGCTTCTTCTCGCTGTCGGTCAGCCAGGTGGCGTCCTGCGGCCGGTCGGTCAGGTAGAACCAGCACACGACGCCGAGGATCACGGCCGGTAGACCGGTCATCAGGATCATGAAGCGCCAACCGGCCAAACCGGGGACGAGATCGTCGCCGTACTGGATCAGTGCGCCTGCGATCGGGGCGCCGATCACCGAGGTCAGCGGGATCGCGACGAGGAACAGCGCCATCGCGCGTGCCCGGTCGCGCCGGGTGAACCAGAACGTCAGGTACAGCAGGACGCCCGGTGCGAACCCGGCCTCGGCCATGCCGAGCAGGAGCCGGAGCACATAGAGCGTGCCCGCATTGGGAACGAACGCCATAACCGACGCGACGATCCCCCAGCTGACCAGGATCCGGGCCAGCCAGCGGCGCGCCCCGACCTTGTACAGGGCGAGGTTGCTGGGTACCTCGAGCAGCAGGTAGCCGACGAAGAAGATGCCCGACGCGATGCCGAACATGGCCGCGGTCAGGCCAAGGTCGGCGTTCATCCCGGCAGGTGCGGCGAAGGACAGGTTCGTCCGGTCGAGGTAGTTCACCAGGTACATCAGCCCGACGAACGGGGAGATGCGCCAGAGGATCTTCTTCCGCAGGCGGTCCCTGGCTGCGGTCTCGGAGCTGTCGGTGGTGGTCACGGGGACACCTCCTGGCGGGGCGTCGCCCGGCCGTCGGCGGGACGGCGGTTCGGATCAGCTGCCCGGGGTCGTCCGATCGGGACGGCGGGGGCGAGCAGGCAAGGCACGGCAGTCACACAGCGCTCCTTTGCTGCTGGCGGGAGTTCGCGACAGAGCCAGAAAGATGAGCCAGAATCCAGACTCCTGGATCCACGGTGTGAGGACGGTAACTACACCCTCGGGGGGTGTCAACGACGAGGTCGTCGCCGCCCGGCCCTGAAGCTATCGGTTATCCACCCATAACCTGCGGCGATGTGGCCGGGGGAATCAGACGGTCGGCCGCGAGTCGTGCGGTCTCGGCGAGGTGTTCGGCGACCACGGCGATGCGCTCGGTGTTCAGCAGCCGATTCGGGGTGATGGTCCAGAAGGTACGTCGCGCTGAAACCCGGTCGTGCAGAACGGGACGGAGTCGTTCGTCGCCGTCGGCGAGGAAGCATGGCACCAGGCCGAGTCCGACTCCCCCGGCCGCGGCTTCCACCTGGGCGAACAGGTTCGTCGTCCGGAACACCACGTTGGCCTGGGCGGCGATGTCCTCGGCGCTCTGCAGCTCGGGCAGGTCCAGCAGCGACGAGACGAACCAGACCAGGTCGTGGTCGGCCAGGTCCCGCGGTTCGCGGATACGTGAGCGTTGCGCAAGGTAGCTGGGGCTGCCGTAGAGCCGCAGGTCGTAGTCGCAGAGGTGGTCCACCCGGAACCCCGGTCGCTCCGGCCGGTGGATGGTGACGGCGAGGTCGAACTCCCCCACCCCGTAGTCGAGCAGATGCAGCCTGGTCACCAGCTCGACCTGGATCCCGGGGTGCGCACGCCGCAGGCGCGCCAGTCCAGGCGCGATGACCGCGCTGCCGAAGCCGTCTGTGGCGACGATCCGGACGGTGCCCCGCGGGCTGTGCCCGTCGTCGGTCACCGCGCCCCGGGCGGCGTCGGCCTCGGCCTCGATGCGCTCTGCGTAGGGCAGCAGCCGACGGCCGGCCGCCGTCGGCGTCCAGCCGCGCGGGGTCTTGTCGAACAGTCGCTGGCCGAGCTGCTTCTCCAGCGCGGTGATCCGCCGTCGGATCGTCGTGTGCTCCACGGCCATCCGTTCGGCGGCCACGGTGAGTCGCCCGTATCGGGTGAGCTCCAGGAAGTAGCGGAGGTCCTCGAGGTTCACTTGTGCATCCTTGCACAGCCATGGTGCCCAGCTTCGTCTTGAGTGTGCCGAAGTGCCCAGCGAGAGTGAGCAGAACTCGATACGAACGGAGCGTGACAATGAGCGTCATCGGATTCGTCGGCCTGGGCAACATGGGCGGGCCCATGGCGGCGAACCTGGTCAAGGCCGGGTACGACGTACAGGGATTCGACCTCGGCGAGGAGGCAAAGGCCGCGGCGGCCCGGGCGGGCGTCACCGTCGTCTCCTCGGCCGAGGAGGCCGCCGAGGGCGCCGACACGCTGGTGACGATGCTGCCGAAGGGCGACCACGTCCGCAGCGTCCTGCTGGGCGAGGACGGCCCGCTGACCCGGCTCAAGCCGGGCGGCCTGGTGATCGACGCGTCCTCGATCGACGTCGCGACCAGCCGCGACGTGCACGCCAAGGCGACTGAGCTCGGCCTGAAGGTCCTCGACGCGCCGGTCTCCGGCGGCGTCGCCGGTGCAACCGGCGGCACGCTGACCTTCATGATCGGCGGCTCGGCCGAGGCGTTCGCCGCCGCCGGCCCGGTCCTCGACGCGATGGGCTCGAAGTTCTTCCACGTCGGCGACGCCGGCGCCGGCCAGGCGGTCAAGGCCTGCAACCAGATGGTCGTCGGTGCCAGCCTCGTCGCGGTCGCCGAGGCGTTCGTGCTCGCCGAGCAGCTGGGCGTCTCGAACCAGAACCTGTTCGACGTCCTGAGCACCTCGTCGGGTAACTGCTGGGCCCTGCACAACTTCACCCCCCGCCCCGGCCTGGTCGACGGCTCGGCCGCCGACAACGGCTACGCCCCGAAGTTCGCCGCCGGCCTGCTGGCCAAGGACCTCGGCCTCGCCGCCGCCGCGGCCGACGACACCGGCGTCCAGCTCGTCGTCGGGCGCGGTGCCCTGCAGCAGGTCGGCAAGTTCGCCGAGACCGACGGCGGCCTGGACTCCTCCGCGGTGATCCGCGCGGTCGAGATCCGTTCCTGATTCGACCGGCACGACCCGACCAGCACGACCCGGAAAGGGACATCCCATGAGCACCACCACCCCCGACTTTCTCAACTACATCGACGGCAGCTGGGTCGGCGCCCGCAACGACGAGTGGATCGACGTCGTCAGCCCGCGCAACCGCCAGGTGATCGCCCGCGTGCCGCGCGGCGCCGAGAAGGACGTCGCCGACGCCGTCGACGCGGCCGGCCGGGCGTTCCCGGGCTGGCGCGACACCGCGCCGCGGGCCCGCGGCCGCCTGCTGCAGCAGATCGCCGACGCGATCGAGCCGCACATCGAGCGGATCGGCCGCCAGATCGCCGAGGAGAACGGCAACGCCCTGCGCACCCAGGCCCGCGGCGAGGTCCAGTACGCCGTCGACGTCTTCCGCTACTTCGGCTCGGTCGCCAGCGAGACCAAGGGCGAGACGATCCCGCTCAACGCGCACGTCCTCGACTACTCCCGCCGTGAGCCGATCGGCGTCGTCGGCGCGATCGTGCCGTGGAACGCGCCGGTCCAGCTGGCCTCGATGAAGATCGCCGCGGCGCTCGCCGCCGGCAACTCGCTGGTCCTCAAGGCCGCCGAGGACGCCCCGCTCGCCGTCCTGGAGATCGTGAAGATCTGCGCCGACTTCCTCCCGGCAGGCGTGCTGAACTGCGTCGTCGGCTACGGCACCGAGGCCGGCGAGGCCCTGATCACCCACCCGGCCGTGCGGAAGCTGTCCTTCACGGGGTCCACCGCCGTCGGCAAGCGGGTCATGGCGGCCGCCGCCGAGCGGATCGTTCCCGTCTCGCTCGAGCTCGGCGGCAAGAACCCGCAGATCGTCTTCCCGGACGCCGACGAGGACTGGGTCGCCCAGGGCGTCGTCACCGGCATGCGCTTCGTGCGCCAGGGCCAGTCCTGCACCGCCGGATCGCGGCTGTTCGTGCACCGCTCGATCGTCGACTCGTTCGTCGAGAAGGTCACCGCGCACCTGTCGAAGCTGAAGGTCGGCGACCCGCTCGACGAGGCGACCGACATGGGCGCCGTGGTGAACCAGAAGCAGTACGACCGGGTTTGCAGCTTCATCGACGAGGGCCTGCAGCGCGGGGAGGCCCGGGTCGCGATCGGCGGGCGTCCGCCGTCGGAGGGCCCGCTGTCGGAGGGCTACTACATCGAGCCCACCGTGTTCGTCGGGATCGAGAACGACTGGCGGATCGCCCAGGAGGAGATCTTCGGGCCGGTGCTGTGCGTGATCCCGTGGGACGACGAGGAGGAGGTCGTCCGCATGGCCAACGACACCCACTACGGGCTGTCCGCGTTCGTCTGGACCCACGACCTCGGCAAGGCGCTGCGCACCGCGCACGCGATCGACGCCGGCTGGGTGCAGGTCAACCAGGGCGGCGGCCAGGTGCTCGGGCAGTCCTACGGTGGCTACAAGCAGAGCGGCATCGGCCGCGAGTTCTCGCTCGAGGGCATGCTGGAGAGCTTCACCGAGCGCAAGCACGTCTCCGTCGACACCTCCCACTGAGGCGCGCGCCATGACCGACGAGACCTTCACCGGCGAGCTCGGCCGGGTCCTGCGTGAGGACCCGCCCGCCGAGCTCGTCGTCGACCGGGTCGCCGTGCAGGACGTCGACGACGTCGCCGTGGTGACGCTGTCGAAGCCCGAGGCCCGCAACGCACTATCGCTCGCCGCCTGGCAGCGGCTGCGCACCGTGTTCACCGAGCTCGGCGGGCGGGACGGCCTGCGGGCCGTGGTCGTCCGCGGGGCCGGCCCGGACGCACTCGCGGCCGGCGCCGACATCAAGGAGTTCCCGCAGACCCGCCTCGGTGCGGCCGCGGCGACCGGCTACAACGAGTCGATCGCCCGGGCGCTGCGGGCGGTGTCCGCGGTGCCGGTGCCGGTGATCGCGTCCATCCACGGGCTCGCGGTCGGCGGCGGCTGCGAGCTCGCCGCCGCGTGCGACGTCCGGATCGCCTCGACGGCGGCCCGGTTCGGCATCCCCATCGGCAAGCTGGGGGTCACCCTCGGCTACACCGAGACCTCCGCGGTGGCCCGGGTGATCGGCCCGGCCGAGCTGAAGTACCTGCTGTTCAGCGGGGACATCGTCGGTGCGGCCGACGCCCACCGGATCGGGCTCGTACAGCGGCTCGCCGAGCCGGGCGAGCTAGTCGACACCGTCACCGGCCTGGTCGGACGGATCCGGACCCAGGCCCCGGTCACCATCAGCGCCGCCAAGCTCGTGACGGACATGGCGGGGCGTCCGCTCACCGACGCCGACGCCGACCTGCTGTCCCGGCTGCACGTCGAGGCCTACGACGGGCCGGACCTCCGCGAGGGGGTCGCGGCCTTCTCCGAACGCCGGGCGCCGGTGTTCGGCCGGAAGGGAGAGGACTGACATGGGAGCACTGGACGGGGTCCGAGTCGTCGACCTCACCCGGTACCTGTCGGGACCGACGCTGACGATGCTCCTCGCCGATCTGGGCGCGGACGTCGTGAAGGTCGAGACGCTGCCGAACGGGGACGCGGCCCGCCAGTCGGGACCGTTCACCGGCGGCGAGAGCGTCTACTACATGGCCTCGAACCGCAACAAGCGCAGCGTCGCCCTCGACCTGCGTAGCGAGGCGGGCGCCGAGGCGCTGCGCAGGCTGATCTCCGAGGCCGACGTGTTCGTGGAGAACTTCAAGCCCGGCACCGTGGAGAAAATGGGCGTCGGACCGGAGGCGATGCGGGAGCTGAACCCGCGGCTGGTCTACGTCTCGCTGAGCGGGTTCGGGCAGCGCCCGCCCGGGTCCGAGCTGGCCGGGTTCGACCAGACCGCGCAGGCCATGTCGGGGCTCATGAGCGTGACCGGCACCCCGGAGACCGGCCCGCTGCGGGTCGGCATCGCGGTGGCCGATTCCGCGACCGGCGTGTTCGGCGCAGTCGGTGTGCTGTCCGCGCTCTACGAGCGCGAGCGCACCGGGCAGGGCACCGTGGTCGAGGGATCGCTCATGCAGTCGATGCTGACGCTGCTGTCCTACCAGGCCCAGAAGTATCTGAGCCTTGGCGTCACACCCGGCCAGGACGGCAACGACCACCCGATCATGTTTCCGCAGGGCACTTTCAAGACCGGTGACTCGGCCATGACGCTGGCCTGCGGGAACGAGAAGATGTGGCAGCGGTTGTGCTCCGCACTCGGCAAGGCCGAGTGGGAGCAGGACCCCCGCTTCGCTAGCAACGCCGATCGGATGGCGAACCGGACCGAGCTGCGCAAGCTGATCGAGGAGGTCCTCTCGGGGAGGACCACCGAGGAGTGGCTTGACTCGGTCGGAGCGGCCGGGGTCCCGTGCGGCCCCGTCCTGACCATCCCCGAGGCGCTCGAGCACCCGATCACCGCGGGCCTTGGCATGGTGGCCGACGTCGACCACTCGGCGCTGGGCACGATGCGGGTCCTCGGGCAGTCGG
Organism: Pseudonocardia sp. DR1-2; assembly: GCF_023717215.1. NCBI lineage: Bacteria > Bacillati > Actinomycetota > Actinomycetes > Pseudonocardiales > Pseudonocardiaceae > Pseudonocardia > Pseudonocardia sp. DR1-2. The sequence continues at coordinate 12,066 of NZ_JAMQOF010000016.1, forward strand.
TGAACGTGGGCTCCACCGACCCGGGCTGGCTGCGCCGGCCGGCCCCGATGCTCGGCGAGCACACCGAGGAGGTCCTGACCGCGGCCGGCTACTCGCCCGACGAGATCGACCTCATGGTCGTCGGCGGGCACGCGGCGCAGTGGCGGCGCGGCGAGGGCTGACCACGAGCGGCGGACACGCGGCGGGCCCCGGGAGATTTTCCCGGGGCCCGCCGTCGCCGGTTCAGCTCTCGACGCCCTCAATGGTGGCGGCGAGCGAGGTCACCAGCTTCTCGGCCGCGTTCCCGAGGTGCTGCCGGACCGCGGCTTCGGCGGCGTCGGCGTCGCGGGCCTGCAGGGCATCGGCGATCTCGGCGTGCTCCTGCCACGCGCTGTCGAACACAGTCGTGGTGTGCAGGACGCTGACCATTGCCCGCTCCACGATCGACCACACCGGCACGATCGCCCGCTGGTAGTGCTCGTTCTGCGACGCGGACAGGATCGCCATGTGGAACTCGCGGTCGGCGGCGAGCAGCTTCTCCGCGTCGTAGGAGGCGAACGCCTCGCCGTGGGTGTCGACGATTCTCTGGATCCGGCGCAGGTCCCAGTCCGAGCCGTGCTCGGCGGCGTTGCGCACCGCGCGCGACTCCAGTGCCAGGCGCACGTCGTACACCTGCCGCACGTCGGTCTCGGTCAGCGGGCGTACCGCCACTCCCCCGCCGGGCAGCGACTCGAGCAGCCCCTCGGCGACGAGATCGGGGATCGCCGCGCGGATAGGCATCCGGCTCACGCCGAGCTGGCGCGCGACCTGGACCTGATTCAGCTTCCCCTCGGGGATCTCGGCGAGCGCAATCGCCAGCCGGAGCCGGTCCCGCACCGTGCGCACCAGTGTTGTGGTGTCCCGTGGTGGCAGCTGCTCCAGTGCGGACCCTCGCGACGGCGGGTTGCCGGCCGGGTCGGCATCGTCGGTTGTGGTCACCATGGAAGCACGCACCTTTCGTCGTCTTCGCGGCCAATCTAGCAGTATTGAGGTTCCTGGATCCCCGAGCCACACCGGGCCCGGATATGCGGCCGCCCCCGTTCCGGCTGGTGGCCGGACGGGGGCGGGAGGCCGAGTCGCCGGCCGATCGGGCCGGCGGCGACGGCGGGTGCGGGTCAGGCGGTCTCGGTGATCTTCCGGTCCACCCACGGCATCATGTCGCGCAGCCGGGCCCCGACCTGCTCGATGCTGTGCTCCTTACCCTCGGCGCGCAGCCGCAGGAAGTTCGGCCGGCCGTTGTCGTCCTCGGCGATCCACTCCTTGGCGAAGGTGCCGTCCTGGATCTCGGTGAGGATCTTGCGCATCTCACGACGGGTGTCGTCGTTGACGATCCGCGGACCCCGGGTCAGGTCGCCGTACTCGGCGGTGTCGCTGCAGGAGTAGCGCTGGCGCGCGATGCCGCCCTCGTAGACGAGGTCGACGATCAGCTTCATCTCGTGCAGGACCTCGAAGTAGGCGATCTCGGGCTGGTAGCCCGCCTCGACGAGGGTGTCGAACCCGGCCTGGATCAGCGCCGAGGCGCCGCCGCACAGCACGGCCTGCTCACCGAACAGGTCGGTCTCGGTCTCCTCGGCGACGGTCGTCTCGATGACACCGGCCCGGGTGGCGCCGAGCGCCTTCGCGTAGGCGAGCGCGAGCTGGGTGGCGTTGCCGCTGCCGTCCTGCTCGACCGCGACCAGCGCGGGGACCCCGTGCCCGTCGACGAACTGCCGCCGGACCAGGTGGCCGGGGCCCTTCGGCGCGACCAGCGCGACGTCGACGCCGTCGGGGGCGGTGATGTAGCCGTACCGGACGTTGAACCCGTGGCTGAAGATCAGCATGTTGCCGGGCGCGAGGTTCGGGGCGATCTCGTCCGCGTACAGCGTGCGCTGGACGGTGTCCGGCGCCTGGATCGAGACCACGTCGGCCTCTGCGGCGGCCGCGGCCGGAGTGACGACCCGCAGGCCCTCCTCCTCCGCCTTCGCTCGCGACTTCGATCCCTCTGGCAGGCCGACGCGGACGTCGACGCCGGAGTCCCGCAGGCAGAGCGCGTGAGCGTGGCCCTGGCTGCCGTACCCGATCACGGCGACCTTGCGGCCCTGGAGCAGCCCCAGCTCGGCGTCGGCGTCGTAGTAGACGGTGGCGGTCATCGATTCACTCCTTGTCGGACGGCCTTGCGGCCTCGATCGTGCGTGGCCACGGCTGAACCTACGCCTCGACGGCTCCTGGATCCAGGAGACAGGATTAGATTCTTTCGCTCGTGTCTTGAGTCACCTCCCGATCCATGGTTATCCTTGATCCTGGATCCACGCTAGCGAGCCTCTCGTGGCCCAGTCACGGTCCGCACGAAAACCCGAAAGGTCCGTTCCCGAACATGGTTGACACCGTCGTTACCCCGAGGAAGAAGCTCGCGGAACCCGCGGCAGGCACCCGCGCCGCCGTGGTCGACTGCGACACCCACCCGATCCTGCCGTCGGCCCGCGATCTGCTGCCCTACCTCGACGAGTACTGGGGCGACCAGCTGATCGGCGCACTCGCGCCCTACTACGACCCCAGCTACCACCCGCGGGGCTCGAACATCGCGCAGCTGCCGGACGCCCGCACCGACGACAACGGCCGAGCGGCGACCCGGGTCGAGGACTTCGTCGCCGACGTGTTCGCCGACGGTCGCACCGACTACGCGATCCTCAACTGCCTCTACGCCGTCCAGCAGATGCACCAGCCGCGCCGCGAGGCCGCACACGCCCGGGCGCTGAACGACTGGATCGCCCACGAGTGGCTGGCGCAGGATTCGCGCTTGCGGGCCTCGATCGTCGTGCCGCAGGGCACCCCGGAGCTGGCCGCCGAGGAGATCGACCACCGGGCGGGCGACGATCGGTTCGTCCAGGTGTTGCTGCTCGGCCAGTCCGAGCTGCTCTACGGCCGCCAGATCAACTGGCCGATCTGGGAGGCCGCGCACCGCAACGGGCTGCCGGTGACCATCCACATCGGAGGCGTGTTCCGCCAGGCCCCGACCTCGGTCGGCTGGCCGACGTCGTACCTGGAGTGGTACGTCGGCCAGCAGTCGAACCTCGAGGCCCAGATCAACTCGATCGTCTCCGAGGGCGTGCTGCAGAAGTACCCGGACACCAAGGTCGTCGTCAGCGAGGTCGGATTCAAGTGGCTCCCGCCCTTCGTCTGGAAGTTCGACAAGCTCTGGAAGAGCTACCGCCCCGACATGCCGTGGCTGGACCGCGCGCCCTCAGAGCTGATCCGTGACCACTTCCGGTTCACCACCGCGCCGTCCGACGGCGCCGAGCAGGCCGGCGGGCTCGACACCGCGGTGGAGCGGATGGGCAGCGACCAGATGCTCGTGTTCTCCAGCGACTACCCGCACCACCACACGACCGGCCCGCACACCATCGCGAACGGCACGTCCGACCCCGAGCTCATCGAGCGCATCTACCGGCACAACGCCTGGGACCTCTACAACCTCGCCGTCCCGGCCGACGAGTGAAAGGCGACATCACCATGACGGTCATCGACCACGCTCCCGCCACCGCGCCCGTGAGCAAGCCGGTCCTCGGGACGGGCATCTTCGACGTCGACATCCACCCGGTGCCCAAGGAAGGCCTCATCGCCGGCTACCTGCCGGAGCGGTGGCGCCGCCACATCGCCGAGTACGGCGTGCGCACCACCAACGGCCTGTCCACGGTCACCGAGTACCCGCAGATGTACGGCGGGGCCATGCGCAACGACTCGTGGCCCGACGACGGGACCTACCCCGGGTCGTCGCTGGACCTGATCCGGTCCCAGCTCCTCGACCCGTACGACATCACGATCGGTGTCCTCCAGTGCCTGGCCCCCGGCGGCCAGACCCTGAACCCGGCGAGCCAGGCGCTCGACCCGCGGCTCGCGCACGTGCTGACCCAGGCCATCAACGACTGGCAGCTCGAGCACATCGTCTACCCCGAACCGCGGCTGCGCGCCTCCGCGCCCGTCGCCTTCGAGGCCGCCGACCTGGCCGTCGAGGAGATCGAGCGGGTCGGGTCGAACCCGGGTGTGGTGTCGCTGCTGGGGCTGAGCAAGACCCTCGAGCCGCTGGGCAGTCGCCGGTACTGGCCGATCTACGAAGCCGCCGTCGCGCACGGCCTGCCGATCCAGTTCCACCTGTCGCAGGGCGGCGGGCACGCCAACACCGGGACCGGCTGGACCTCGTACCACACCGAGTACCACGTCGGGCACACCCAGAGCCTGCAGTCGCAGATGCTGAGCCTGATCCTCACCGGCACCTTCGACCGCTTCCCGGACCTGAAGGTCATGTTCGTCGAGGGCAACGTGCTGCACTTCGCGCCGCTGGCCGAGCGCCTCGACTACCACTGGAGCAACCTGCGCAGCGAGGTCGCCGACCTGCAGCGCAAGCCCTCGGAGTACATCCGCGACCACATCTGGGCCTCCACCCAGCCGATCGACGAGCCGGAGAACCCGCGCCACCTCGCCGAGATGATCGAGGAGTTCTGCCCGGACAACGTGGTGTTCGCCTCCGACTACCCCCACTTCGACTTCGACTCCCCGGAGACGGTCTTCCCGGCCTCCTTCCCGGAGGAGATGAAGCAGAAGATCCTGCGCGACAACGGGCTGAAGTTCTTCGGCCTGGACGGGTGAGCACACCATGACCAAGTACGCAGTCGCCAACGTCGCCGACATCGCGCCGGGCGAGCGCAAGATCGTCGAGATCGAGAGCCGCAAGGTCGGCGTGTTCAACGTCGACGGCGAGTACTACGCCCTGCTCGACCAGTGCCCGCACGCGGGCGCCGCGCTGTGCAGCTTCGGCACCGTCTTCGGTGTCTCGGAGTCCGCGGCCCCCGACATGCCGATCACCTACGAGCGCAACCGGTCCATCCGGTGCCCGTGGCACGCGTGGGAGTACGACATCCGCACCGGCGAGTCGTTCTTCGACCCGCGCAACGCGCGCGTCCGCAAGTACACCGTCGAGGTCGTCGCCGGGTCCCCCGAGGACACCGTCGATCCCGATGGCGGCGTGCAGAAGGGCCCGTACGTCATGGAGGGCTACGAGGTCTCGATCGACGGCGACATGGTCGTCGTCGACACCAGCCGGCGCCGGCCCGCACGCGGGCCGCGGGCGCAGGCCACGACCGGCCAGGCCTGATCGGCCCGGTCCCAGCCCGCCGGACCGGCGTGACCCGCCGGCCCGGCGGCTCCTCCTGTTCCGACCAGCATGCTCCGCGAACGGATGATCCAGATGACGAACTCCCCCCGCAGCGCTCCCGCCGAGGTGCGGGTCATCGTCGCCGAGATCGAGCTCGAGGCCACCGGGGTCGTCTCGGTGCGGCTGGAGCCCGCTGTCGGCGACAAACTGCCCGCCTGGGAACCGGGTGCGCACATCGATCTAGTCCTCGGCCCCGATCTGGAGCGGCAGTACTCGCTCTGCGGTGACCCGACCGACCTGCGCAGCTGGCGGATCGGGGTGCTCCGCGAACCGGAGAGCCGCGGCGGATCCGCCCATGTCCACGACAAGCTCGTCGTCGGCGACGAGGTGCTGTGCCGGGGGCCGCGCAACAACTTCACCCTCGACGACGCCGACGACTACCTGTTCATCGCCGGCGGCATCGGGATCACCCCGATCCTGCCGATGCTCGGGGCCTGCGAGGCCGCCGGGAAGCCCTGGCGGCTCGTCTACGGCGGCCGGGCTGAGGACTCGATGGCCTTCCGCGCCGAGCTCGCCGCCCACGGCGACCGGGTCACGATCTGGCCGCAGGACGCGAATGGGCTCATCGATCTCGACGGGCTGCTCGGCACGCCGGCTCCAGGCACGCACGTCTACTGCTGCGGCCCGGGTGTCCTGCTCGACGCCGTCGAGGAGCGGTGTGCGAGCTGGCCGGACGGCGCCCTGCACCTCGAGCGGTTCCGCCCCAAGGAGGGCGTGCTGGACGGAGAGAACTCGGCGTTCGAGGTCGTGCTCGACTACTCCGACATCAGCATCACCGTGGCTGCGGACCAGACCGTGGCCGAGGCGATCGAGGCCGCCGGGGTCGAGGTACCCACCTCGTGCCGCGAAGGCACCTGCGGGACCTGCGAGACCGTAGTCCTGGAGGGCGAGCCCGACCACCGCGATTCGTTCCTCACCCCAGTGGAAAAGGCCTCCAACGAGGTCATGATGGTCTGTTGCTCCCGGGCTTGCTCCCCGCGGCTCGTACTCGACCTCTGAGTGCGCTCCGGAGCCTGACCCGGAATTGCTCGGGACGGTCCGGCGAGCAGGCCCGGCGTTACCGTGTCCCTGGCCCTCGCCGCATCGACCGAAGCGCGCACCGGCTCCGGGACCGCGTCGTCGTCCTGATTGCCGGGCCGG
>NZ_JAMQOF010000017.1:0-5325 GCF_023717215.1 Pseudonocardia sp. DR1-2
GTGCGGGTGTCTTTTGAGAACTCAACAGTGTGTCGAGCTATTTTGATTCGGTTTGGCGTTTTGTGCCAAATTGTTTGTTTGGTTGCAGCATTCGATCCCGTCGGGTGTTGTGGCCAGTTGTTTGTTGCAAGTCAGGGTTTTGTTGGAGAGTTTGATCCTGGCTCAGGACGAACGCTGGCGGCGTGCTTAACACATGCAAGTCGAGCGGTAAGGCCCTTTCGGGGGTACACGAGCGGCGAACGGGTGAGTAACACGTGGGTGACCTGCCCTCCACTCTGGGATAAGCCCGGGAAACTGGGTCTAATACCGGATAGGACCACTGATCGCATGGTTGGTGGTGGAAAGTTTTTTCGGTGGGGGATGGGCCCGCGGCCTATCAGCTTGTTGGTGGGGTGATGGCCTACCAAGGCGGTGACGGGTAGCCGGCCTGAGAGGGCGACCGGCCACACTGGGACTGAGACACGGCCCAGACTCCTACGGGAGGCAGCAGTGGGGAATATTGCGCAATGGGCGGAAGCCTGACGCAGCGACGCCGCGTGGGGGATGACGGCCTTCGGGTTGTAAACCTCTTTCGCCAGGGACGAAGAGCAATTGACGGTACCTGGAGAAGAAGCACCGGCCAACTACGTGCCAGCAGCCGCGGTAACACGTAGGGTGCGAGCGTTGTCCGGAATTATTGGGCGTAAAGAGCTCGTAGGCGGTGTGTCGCGTCGGCCGTGAAAACTTGGGGCTTAACTCTGAGCGTGCGGTCGATACGGGCATCACTTGAGTTCGGCAGGGGAGACTGGAATTCCTGGTGTAGCGGTGAAATGCGCAGATATCAGGAGGAACACCGGTGGCGAAGGCGGGTCTCTGGGCCGATACTGACGCTGAGGAGCGAAAGCGTGGGGAGCGAACAGGATTAGATACCCTGGTAGTCCACGCCGTAAACGTTGGGCGCTAGGTGTGGGGACCATTCCACGGTTTCTGTGCCGCAGCTAACGCATTAAGCGCCCCGCCTGGGGAGTACGGCCGCAAGGCTAAAACTCAAAGGAATTGACGGGGGCCCGCACAAGCGGCGGAGCATGTGGATTAATTCGATGCAACGCGAAGAACCTTACCTGGGTTTGACATGCACCAGACATCCCTAGAGATAGGGCTTCCCTTGTGGTTGGTGTGCAGGTGGTGCATGGCTGTCGTCAGCTCGTGTCGTGAGATGTTGGGTTAAGTCCCGCAACGAGCGCAACCCTTGTTCCATGTTGCCAGCACGTAATGGTGGGGACTCATGGGAGACTGCCGGGGTCAACTCGGAGGAAGGTGGGGATGACGTCAAGTCATCATGCCCCTTATGTCCAGGGCTTCACACATGCTACAATGGCTCATACAGAGGGCTGCGAGACCGTGAGGTGGAGCGAATCCCTTAAAGTGAGTCTCAGTTCGGATCGGGGTCTGCAACTCGACCCCGTGAAGTTGGAGTCGCTAGTAATCGCAGATCAGCAACGCTGCGGTGAATACGTTCCCGGGCCTTGTACACACCGCCCGTCACGTCACGAAAGTTGGTAACACCCGAAGCCGGCGGCCCAACCCTTGTGGAGGGAGCTGTCGAAGGTGGGACTGGCGATTGGGACGAAGTCGTAACAAGGTAGCCGTACCGGAAGGTGCGGCTGGATCACCTCCTTTCTAAGGAGTCCCATCATGTGATGGGGCACCACGATGCTCTGTGAGTTGTGCTCATGGTGAGTCTGTGGTTCCTTCATTGAATCGCATTTGCGGCCTCGTTCGTGGGTCGGGTGCGTTGGGTGGAACGCAGTACGTCGGACCGTTTGGCTTGGCACACTGTTGGGTCCTGAGAGGACACCCTGTGGTTCTTCGGAGCTGGTGGGTTGTTTTCTTTGGCCGCTCAGGTCGAGGGTTGTCCTAACGCCCCGGTTGGTTCCGGGTGTGGTGGTTTCTTCTTGGTCTGGTGTGGTTGTGGGTTGAGTGTTGCATAGTGGATGCGAGCATCTTGTTGTGGTCAAGTTGTTAAGAGCACATGGTGGATGCCTGGGCATCAGGAGCCGATGAAGGACGTGGGAGGCCGCGATAGGCCTCGGGGAGCTGTCAACCGAGCTGTGATCCGAGGGTGTCCGAATGGGGAAACCCAGCGCCCGTCATGGGGCGTTACCCGTACCTGAATTCATAGGGTGCGTGGAGGGAACGTGGGGAAGTGAAACATCTCAGTACCCACAGGAAGAGAAAACAATAGTGATTCCGTGAGTAGTGGCGAGCGAAAGCGGAAGAGGCTAAACCGTGTCCGTGTCAAGCCGGCAGGCGTTGCGGGTGCGGGGTTGTGAGACGTGTCGTTCATCTTCTGCCGAGGATGGGACAGCAAGGATCTGTGTTAGCGGAACGACTCTGGGATGGTCGGCCGTAGTGGGTGATAGCCCCGTACGCGAAAACACTGGGTTCTGTTGTGGGCGTGTTCTCGAGTAGCAGCGAGCCCGTGAAATTCGCTGTGAATCTGGCGGGACCACCCGTCAAGCCTAAATACTACCTGATGACCGATAGCGGACAAGTACCGTGAGGGAAAGGTGAAAAGTACCCCGGGAGGGGAGTGAAATAGTACCTGAAACCGTGTGCTTACAAGCCGTCAGAGCCTTTCGGGGTGATGGCGTGCCTTTTGAAGAATGAGCCTGCGAGTTATGCTTCGTGGCGAGGTTAACCTGTGTGGGGTAGCCGTAGCGAAAGCGAGTCCGAATAGGGCGTCTGAGTCGCGGGGTGTAGACCCGAAGCGGAGTGATCTACCCATGGCCAGGGTGAAGCGTCGGTAAGACGTCGTGGAGGCCCGAACCCACCAGGGTTGAAAACCTGGGGGATGAGCTGTGGGTAGGGGTGAAAGGCCAATCAAACTTCGTGATAGCTGGTTCTCCCCGAAATGCATTTAGGTGCAGCGTCGTGTGTTTCTCACCGGAGGTAGAGCACTGGATGGCCTAGGGGGCCGACAAGCTTACCGAAGTCAGCCAAACTCCGAATGCCGGTGAGTGAGAGCGCGGCAGTGAGACTGCGGGGGATAAGCTTCGTGGTCGAGAGGGAAACAGCCCAGATCACCGGCTAAGGCCCCTAAGCGTGCGCTAAGTGGGAAAGGATGTGGGATCGCCCGGACAACCAGGAGGTTGGCTTAGAAGCAGCCACCCTTGAAAGAGTGCGTAATAGCTCACTGGTCAAGTGGTCCTGCGCCGACAATGTAGCGGGGCTCAAGCGCACCGCCGAAGCCGTGGCAATGACACTGTTGTGTTGTTGGGTAGGGGAGCGTCCTGCATCTGGTGAAGCCCGGGAGTGATTTACGGGTGGAGGGTGTGGGAGTGAGAATGCAGGCATGAGTAGCGAATGCAGAGTGAGAATCTCTGCCGCCGGATGACCAAGGGTTCCTGGGCCAGGTTGTTCCGCCCAGGGTGAGCCGGGACCTAAGGCGAGGCCGTCAGGCGTAGTCGATGGACAACGGGTTGATATTCCCGTGCTCGTGATAGTGCGTCCATGCCGAGGCTGGTGATGCTAACCATCCGAACCCACCTTCGCTCCTTCGGGAGTGTTGTTTGTGGGGGAGCGTGGGATCCGATCTGGTAGTAGGCAAGTGATGGGGTGACGCAGGAGGGTAGCTCCGCCACGCGGTGGTTGTCGTGGTGTAAGCCTGTAGCCCGAGTCCTAGGTAAATCCGGGGCTCATCAAAGGGTGAGAGGTGATGCGTAGCCGATTGAGGCGAAGAGGGTGATCCCATGCTGTCGAGAAAAGCCTCTAGCGAGTGCTGTTGCGGCCCGTACCCCAAACCGACACAGGTGGTCAGGTAGAGAATACCGAGGCGATCGAGCGAACTGTGGTTAAGGAATTCGGCAAAATACCTCCGTAACTTCGGGAGAAGGAGGGCCGGTTGTCTTGAGGCTCCTTGCGGGCTAGGGACGGCCGGTCGCAGAGACCAGGCCCAAGCGACTGTTTACTAAAAACACAGGTCCGTGCGAAGTCGCAAGACGATGTATACGGACTGACGCCTGCCCGGTGCTGGAACGTTAAGAGGACCTGTTAGCTCTTCGGGGCGAAGCGGAGAATTTAAGCGCCAGTAAACGGCGGTGGTAACTATAACCATCCTAAGGTAGCGAAATTCCTTGTCGGGTAAGTTCCGACCTGCACGAATGGCGTAACGACTTGGGCGCTGTCTCGACCACAGACTCGGCGAAATTGCACTACGAGTAAAGATGCTCGTTACGCGCGGCAGGACGGAAAGACCCCGGGACCTTTACTATAGCTTGGTATTGGTGCTCGGTTCGGCTTGTGTAGGATAGGTGGGAGACTGTGAAATCGCCACGCCAGTGGTGGTGGAGTCGTTGTTGAAATACCACTCTGGTCGAATTGGGTGTCTTAACCTCGGGCCATGATCTGGTTCAGGGACAGTGCCTGGTGGGTAGTTTAACTGGGGCGGTTGCCTCCCAAAGAGTAACGGAGGCGCCCAAAGGTTCCCTCAGCCTGGTTGGCAATCAGGTGTTGAGTGTAAGTGCACAAGGGAGCTTGACTGTGAGACTGACGGGTCGAGCAGGGACGAAAGTCGGGACTAGTGATCCGGCACCACCTTGTGGAAGGGGTGTCGCTCAACGGATAAAAGGTACCCCGGGGATAACAGGCTGATCTTGCCCAAGAGTCCATATCGACGGCATGGTTTGGCACCTCGATGTCGGCTCGTCGCATCCTGGGGCTGGAGTAGGTCCCAAGGGTTGGGCTGTTCGCCCATTAAAGCGGTACGCGAGCTGGGTTTAGAACGTCGTGAGACAGTTCGGTCCCTATCCGCCGCGCGCGTTGGAGACTTGAGGAAGGCTGTCCCTAGTACGAGAGGACCGGGACGGACGAACCTCTGGTGTGCCAGTTGTCCCGCCAGGGGCACGGCTGGTTGGCTATGTTCGGGAGGGATAACCGCTGAAGGCATCTAAGCGGGAAGCCTGTTCCAAGATGAGGTCTCCCACCACCTTCGAGTGGGTAAGGCTCCCAGTAGATGACTGGGTTGATAGGCCGGAGATGGAAGCCCTGTGAGGGGTGGAGTTGACCGGTACTAATAGGCCGAGGGCTTGCCACAACGAGTTGTTCGCATCCACTGTGTGACCCTGAGTCCACAACCATCCACACCTTCCCCCGGGTATGCCCGGGCAGGGTGTGGAGTCGGCTTGTGTGCTCGACCCCTGTCCCGGTTTCGGGGTGGGGTGATAGTTGGATAGTGTTGTCGGTGGTCATTGCGGTAGGGAAACGCCCGGTCCCATTCCGAACCCGGTAGCTAAGCCTTCCAGCGCCGATGGTACTGCACTCGCCAGGGTGTGGGAGAGTAGGTCG
>NZ_JAMQOF010000018.1:0-3206 GCF_023717215.1 Pseudonocardia sp. DR1-2
ACCGGCCCCGATCCGGGGGCCGGCCTCCCGCGTGACGAGGTGCTGGTCAGGGCATCGCGTCGTCGTCCCACGACCCGTCGCCGCAGTCGGTGGCGGCGTCCTCGGCGTGCCAGCGGGTGAGCTGGTCGGCGCGTTCGTCCTCGGGTTCGTCGGCGGCGTCGCGGTAGGCGATCTCGTCGAGCAGCCGGCGGGCGTGCTGGACCGACTGCTCGGTCTGCTCGGCCTCCGGCACCCGCACGATGTCCTCCCCGACCTGCACCGGCGGTGCCTCGCGCACGTCCTCCCGCCGCGACTCGGCCACATCCCGGTCCTCGTCGGGTCGGGCGTCGTCGAGGTGGCCGCCGAGGTCGTCCTCGGTGATCTCGCGGTGCCGGTCGTCCTCGGCGACGGCGTCGTCGTGGGCGGCCTTCCACTCGGCGGCGGTGACCCGGTCGGCGGGATCGTCGTCGGCGTCGCGGGCGGACAGCTCGGCCTTGGACAACTCAGCCTGCGCGCGGGTCTCGGCGGTATGGGCGAGCCAGCGACTGCGGGCGTCGTCGACCTCGCCCAGCTCGGTCGCGCGCCGTTCCAGGACCGCGGCGAGCGCGGCGGCCCGGGCGGCCTCGTCGGTGAGGCGCTGCTGCTCGGCCGGGTCGGTCGCCGCGTCGGCTTCGGCCCGGCGCAGGGCGGCGTCCTGCTGATGGCGGGTCGCGGCCTGGTGGGTGGCGGCGAGCTCGTTGGCGACGTAGCGGGGCGCGGCGGCGAGTTCGCGTTCGTAGGCACGCACTCGCATCCGGAGCTGGCCGTTGGACAGCTCCAAGTGCTCGCGGTCGATCTCGGGGCGGCCGAGGTCGCGCCACGCCGCGCGGTAGGCCGCGAACTGCTCGACCTGCCCGGGCTGCGGGGCCGGGCCGAGGGCGTCGTCGGGGTCATCGTGGCCGCGGGCCTCCCGGTAGGCCGCGACCCGCCCGACCGTGTCGGCCCAGGCGGCACGGGCGCCGGCGTCGTCGGGGACCTCGCCGAACGCGGCGACGGCCCACGGCTGCGGGGCGTCGGTCAGCTCGGCGCCGAGGGTGCGGGCGCGGTCGTCGGCGGCCTCGGCGAGCGCCGAGAGGTAGGCGTCCCACTCCTTATCGTCGACGCGTGGGGTCCAGTCGGTCCAGCTCTGTCCGACGGGGTCGAAGCGGTGGCTGTCGCGGATGCGGGAGTAGAGAACGTTGGACACGGTGCGGGCGCCGGTGAGCGGGCCGCGTTCGACGGCGTCGGCGAGCACGGTGTCGGGGTCGCGGCCGGCGAGCTCGGCGCGACGCAGGATGCGGCTCAGCGCGCCGGTGCCGTCCTCGGCGGCGATGCGGGTGCGCTGGGCGACGGTGAGCGCGCCGGTGTCGACGAGCCGGTCGAGGGCGGCGTTGGTGCGTTCGGTCGCGGCGAGCTGGGCGCCCTCGGCGAGCAGATCCGCGGCGGTGCGGGTGCTGGTCGCCTCGGCGACGGAGTCGGCGGCGAGGGTGAGCGAGGAGCGGGTGACGGCCTGCTCGCCGGTGTCGAGGATCCCGGCGAGGGTGGCGACCGGGTCGCGGTGCACGCCGTGCTCGTGGGTCGTGCCGTCGGCCGGGTCCTGCGGACCGGTGCGGGTGGTGACGTGCGCGGTGTTGGAGCTGCGACCGCGGGACATACCGACATACAGCGCCGCGGCGGCGGTGTTCGGGGTGGCGACGGTGTGGGTGGTGTCGACGGTGGCGCCCTGGGCAGCGTGCACGGTGGAGGCGTAGCCGAGCGCGAGGTGCGCAGCCACGTAGCCCGCGGGCAGGACCAGCCGCTCCCCTCCGTCCCCGGACGGGTCGGTGGTCACCTCCAGGGCGCCGTCGTCGCGGACGGCGGTGACGCGGTAGGTCTCGCGGTTGATCGGGCCGCGCCGGTTGCCCTCGACGCCGACCAGGTTCCAGCCGTTGCGTCGGGCCTGCACCAGGTCCCCGACCCCGGCGAAGGTGCCCTGCATCCCGAGCGGGACGCCGTGCTCGTCGACCCGCCCGAGGCGGACCAGCTCGGTCCGTAGCTGTGCGGACAGCCGGGCGGCCTGGTCGTTGGTGTCGACCAGCAGCAGCGAGCGGCGGCCCTCGAGGGTGTCGGCCAGCCATCCCCGCGCGGCGGACGCTTCGGCGTCGTCGCGGGTGCCGGCGTCGATGAGTCGGCCGTGCTGGTGGTACTCGCGCAGCACCGTCTCGTCCCCGGCGCGCAGCCGCAGCGACGCGGCGCGTTCCCAGCCGTCGGTGAAGCGGCGGGCGTCGGTGAGCTCGTAGCGCGACCCGGCCGCGGCGAGCATGTCCATGCCGCCGCCGGCGCCGACGGCGGCGAGCTGCTTGTGGTCCCCGACCAGCAGCAGCTTCGCCCCGGCCGCGGCGGTGTGGCCGTGGATCGCGGCCAGGGCGGCAGTGTCGGTCATCGCGGACTCGTCGACGACGACCAGGTCCCCGGCGCGCAGCCGCCACCCCTCGTCCCCGTCCACGGCCCGGTGCTCGGCGGGTTCGGCGGCGAGTCGGTCCTGGGTGGTCAGCCACCGGGTCACGTTCCGCGCGGTCAGGCCCTCGGCGGTGAGGACGTCGGTGGCCACCTGGCTCGTCGCCAGCCCGAACACCCGCCGCCCGGACTCCGGGTCGGCCCAGGCGCGGGCCAGGGTGCCGACGACGAACGACTTCCCGGTCCCGGCCGGGCCGACCAGCGTTTCGACCCGGGCGCCGGAAGTGAGGACCCCGCGGATTGCGGCAGCCTGGTCGGCCCCGAGATGCACGCCCTCGTCATTGAGGCGGGCCAGGAACGCGGCCGCGGCCTGCTCGGTCAGCGCGGCGCCGTCGCGGGCGGTGGTGGCGGCGAGCAGGATGCGTTCGGAGCGGACCTGGTCGGGGGTGGAGTAGATCCGCCCGCCCGGGGCGCGCATCGCCGACTCGCCGTTGTCGAGCAACAGCTCGGGCGGCAGCAGTCCCTCGCCGGGGCGTTCGGCGTCCATCGCGACCGCGTAGCGGACGGCCTCGTCGGTGAGCTGGTCCAGCAGGGCGGCGACGTCGGTGCCGTCGGGGACGCCGAGGTAGTCGGGCAGGGCGGCGTTGATCGCGCGGGTGAGGTCCGCGCGGGTCCACCCGGCCTTGCGGGAGGCAACGTCGGCCAGGGCCAGCTCGATCACCGCCTGCGGGTTGAACGCCTGCGGCGCCACGTCCCCGCGGCGGGCGGCCAGC
>NZ_JAMQOF010000019.1:0-3205 GCF_023717215.1 Pseudonocardia sp. DR1-2
GCCGGCCCCGATTCGGGGCCGGCCTCCCGCGTGACGAGGTGCTGGTCAGGGCATCGCGTCGTCGTCCCACGACCCGTCGCCGCAGTCGGTGGCGGCGTCCTCGGCGTGCCAGCGGGTGAGCTGGGCGGCGCGTTCGTCCTCGGGTTCGTCGGCGGCGTCGCGGTAGGCGATCTCGTCGAGCAGCCGGCGGGCGTGCTGGACCGACTGCCCGGTCTGCTCGGCCTCCGGGACCCGCACGACGTCCTCCCCGCTCTGGACCGGCGGCGCCTCACGCACGTCCTCCCGCCGCGACTCGGCCACATCCCGGTCCTCGTCGGGTCGGGCGTCGTCGAGGTGGTCGAAGAGATCGTCCTCGGTGATCTCGCGGTGCCGGTCGTCCTCGGCGACGGCGTCGTCGTGGGCGGCCTTCCACTCGGCGGCGGTGACCCGGTCGTCGGGGTCGTCGTCGGCGTCGCGGGCGGACAGCTCGGCCTTGGACAACTCGGCCTGCGCGCGGGTCTGGGCGGTGTGGGCGAGCCAGCGGCTGCGGGCGTCGTCGACCTCGCCCAGCTCGGTCGCGCGCCGTTCCAGAACTGCGGCGAGCGCGGCGGCCTGGGTGGCCTCGTCGGTGAGGCGCTGCTGCTCGGCCGGGTCGGTCGCCGTGTCGGCTTCGGCGCGGCGCAGGGCGGCGTCCTGGTGGTGGCGGGTCGCGGCCTGGTGGGTGGCGGCGAGCTCGTTGGCGACGTAGCGGGGCGCGGCGGCCAGCTCGCGGTCGTAGGCGCGGACGCGCATCCGGAGCTGGCCGTTGGACAGCTCCAGGTGCTCGCGGTCGATCTCGGGCCTGCCGAGGTCGCGCCACGCCGCGCGGTAGGCGGCGAACTGCTCGACCTGCCCGGGTTGCGGGGCTGGGCCGAGGGCGTCGTCGGGGTCGTCGTGACCTCGGGCCTCGCGGTAGGCCGCGACCCGCCCGACCGTGTCGGCCCAGGCGGCGCGGGCGGGGCCGTCGTCGGGGACCTCGCCGAACGCGGCGAGCGCCCAGGGCTGCGGGGCGTCGGCCAGCTCGGCGCCGAGTGTGTGGGCGCGGTCGTCGGCGGCCTCGGCGAGCGTGCTCAGGTAGGCGTCCCACTCCTTGTCCTCGACCCGGGGGGTCCAGTCGGTCCAGCTCTGTCCGACGGGGTCGAAGCGGTGGCTGTCGCGGATGCGGGAGTAGAGGACGTTGGACACGGTGCGGGCGCCGGTGAGCGGGCCGCGTTCGACGGCGTCGCCCAGGACGGTGTCGGGGTCGTGCCCGGCGAGCTCGGCGCGGCGCAGGATGCGGGTCAGCGCGCCGGTGCCGTCCTCGGCCGCGATGCGGGTGCGCTGGTCGACGGTCAGTGCGCCGGTGTCGACGAGCCGGTCGAGGGCGGCGTTGGTGCGCTCGGTCGCGGCGAGCTGGGCCCCCTCGGCCAGCAGGTCGGCCGCGGTGCGGGTGCTGAGGGCTTCGGCCACGGAGTCGGCGGCGAACGTGAGCGACGAACGCTCGACGGCCTGCTCGCTCGTGTCGAGGATCCCGGCGAGTGTGGCGACCGGGTCGCGATGCACGCCGTGCTCGTGGGTGGTGCCCTCGGCCGCATCCTCCGGGCCGGTGCGGGTGGCGACGTGCGCGGTGTTGGATCCGCGCCCGCGGGACATGCCCACGTAGAGCGCGGCCGCGGCGGTGTTCGGGGTGGCGACGGTGTGGGTGGTGTCGACGGTGGTCCCTTGCGCGGCGTGCACCGTGGAGGCGTAGCCGAGGGCCAGGTGCTCGGCGACGTAGTCGGCGGGCAGCACCAGCCGCTCCCCCGCGTCGCCGTCGGGGTCGGTGGTGACTTCGAGGGCGCCGTCGTCGCGGACGGCGGTGACGCGGTAGGTCTCCCGGTTGATCGGGCCACGGCGGTTGCCCTCGACGCCGGTGAGGTTCCAGCCGTTGCGGCGGGCCTGCACCAGGTCCCCGGCCCCGGCGAAGGTGCCCTGCATCCCGAGCGGGACACCGTGCTCCTCGACCCGCCCGAGGCGGACCAGCTCCCCGCGTAGCTGTGCCGACAGGCGGGCGGCCTGGTCGTTGGTGTCGACCAGCAGCAGCGACCGGCGCCCGTCGAGGGTGTCGGCCAGCCACGCCCGCGCGGCCGAGGCTTCGGCGTCCTCGCGGGTGCCGGCGTCGATGAGGCGGCCGTGCTGGTGGTACTCGCGCAGCACCGTCTCGTCCCCGGCGCGCAGACGCAGGGACGCGGCGCGTTCCCAGCCGTCGGTGAAGCGGCGGGCGTCGGTGAGCTCGTAGCGCGACCCGGCCGCGGCGAGCATGTCCATCCCTCCCCCGGCGCCGACGGCGGCGAGCTGCTTGTGGTCCCCGACCAGCAGCAGCTTCGCCCCCGCCGCATCGACGTGGCCGTGGACGGCGGCCAGCGCGGCGGTGTCAGTCATCGCGGACTCGTCGACGACGACCAGGTCCCCGTCACGCAGCCGCCACGCCTCCTCTCCGTCGACGGCCCGGTGTTCGGCGGGCGCGGCGGCGAGCCGGTCCTGCGTGGACAGCCACCGGGTCACGTTCCGCGCGGTCAGCCCTTCGCCGGTGAGGACGTCGGTGGCGACCTGGCTGGTCGCCAGCCCGAACACCCGCCGCCCGGACTCCGGATCTGCCCAGGCGCGGGCCAGGGTGCCGACGACGAAGGACTTCCCGGTCCCGGCCGGCCCGACGAGCGTCTCGACCCGGGCGCCGGAGGTGAGGACCCCGCGCACCGCGGCTGCCTGGTCGGCCCCGAGGCGCACGCCCTCGTCGTCGAGGCGGGCCAGGAACGCAGCCGCGGCCTGCTCGGTCAGCGCGGCGCCGTCGCGCGAGCTGGTGGCGGCGAGCAGGATGCGTTCGGAGCGGACCTGGTCGGGGGTGGAGTAGATCCGCCCGCCCGGGGCGCGCATCGCGGACTCGCCGTTGGCCAGCAGCAGGTCGGGCGGCAGCAGCGACTCCCCGGGGCGTTCGGCGTCCATCGCGACCGCGTACAGCACCGCTTCGTCGGTGAGCTGGTCAAGCAACGCCGCGACGTCAGTTCCGTCGGGGACGCCCAGGTAGTCGGGCAGGGCGGCGTTGATCGCGCGGGTGAGGTCCGCGCGGGTCCACCCGGCCTTGCGGGAGGCGACGTCGGCCAGGGCCAGCTCGATGACCGCCTGCGGGTGGAACGCCTGCGGTGCGACGTCGCCGCGGCGGGCGGCCAGT
>NZ_JAMQOF010000002.1:0-860669 GCF_023717215.1 Pseudonocardia sp. DR1-2
AGGAAGAAAGTTACGGCACGGTGTCCGGGGCCGTCAAACCGGGGGGTCCCCCGGGCGAACACCGGGCGTCGTCGCAGGTCACCGCGGTGGGCGGAGGCGAACTCCTGGTTACCGACACCCTCTCACCGGGCGATACCGGCGATCACCGATCTGTGTGACGCCGACCACGGTCTCTTCGCGATGGGTTGTCCACGTGGTCTTCTCGGTGGTCGGGCCACCATCCGTCCGGGTCTCGAATTGGCCCGTGACCTGCGCCGTCAGGGTGCTGTCGGGGTGCGCCGTCGGGTGGTCGTCCGGTATCGCCGTGGTCCGGTTCCGGCCGTCGGCCGGAACCCCGCCCCGCACGATGGCCCGTGGTCACGCCGTACGACGGCCCGTGGTGACGGTGCAGGTGCCCCGCTTCCGGCCCACCGTCGGATCCGGCCCGTCCTCCGCCGTCGCGATGCAGGACGTCCACAGCGGAGCGCCGGGGACGGCCCGGGCGATCGCCGGAACGGTCCTCCCGCGGGCGAACCCGGAGCGGCCTCGACCCCTGCGATCCCGGGCCGCGCAGGGCTCGGCCGCGTCGCTCCGGCCCCCACCGTCCCGGGCGGGTGGGGCTCCGTCCCGCCGTTCCGGCTCCCGGAGCCCCACCACGGACGGCGGGTGTTCCCCCGGATCGGCGCTCGACGGGCCGGACCACTCACCGATTTCTGGTCACGAAGACACGACGACGACCGGTCTGACCTGCGGGGACGACCGATGGTGGTGTCCGGGCCCGCGTCGTCACCGCATCAGGGGGGTATCCGTGCCCGTTCCGGCGCGTTGGTCCGTCGAGTGCTCCTCGTCGGATCCTGCAGCGCGTCGGGGGCGAATGCGCGACGCGATCCGACGAGGAGCACTCCCTTCTCCCCTCCCCCACGCGCGGCGACACCGGTCGGTGTCGCCGCGCGTACGGACTCACGGAGCGGCGGGAGCGGCCGGCGCCGCGGGAGCGGCGGACGACCCCGGGGCCGCGGGAGCGGCCGGGGCCGCGGGAGCGGCCGGGGCAGCGGGAGCGGCCGGGGCAGCGGCACCGCCCTGGCGCGGAGCCGTGACACCCGGAGCCGTCGCACCCGGGGCGGCCGGGGCGGCGCCCGGAGCGGGCGGCGTCGGGGCCCCGGCAGGCGGCGCGGGCGGAGTCGCGCCGTCCTGACCCGGCCCACCGGCCGGACCGCACGCACCAGGGCCACCGGGGCCACCGGGACCGGCACCGTCGGGGCCGCGGCCCGGACCACCGGTCTCACCACCGGGGCCACCGGAGCCGTCGGGCCCGCCGGGTCCACCGGGGCCGCGGCCGTCGGTGGCGACCGCCGTGCGGGCGGGGCCGTCGCCCGGCCCGGCGAACGCGGTCCCGACGATCAGGCCGCTCGCGGTGGCCCCGACGACCAGGCCGATCACGCCGGCCGCGACCGCGGGCAGCGCGGACCGGCGTCGCAGGGCGGCGAACCGGCGTCGTCGCGGAGGGTCACCCGCGTCGGAGGCGGCGGCCACCGTCCCCCCGCCGTGCACGCCGTCCCGGACGTGCGGTGTCGGGGTGTGGGCGGTGGGGGTCTCGTCGGCGGGGACCGGGGGCTGCCGGTCGGTGGGGCGGTCGTCGTCGTCGCGCGGGGTGCGGTTCTCGTCGTTCATGGTTCTCCTCGGACGGTGCCGTACCCGGAAGCGGGCAGCGGCGGGTCGCGGACCGCCGGACGGCGGACCGCTGGGGGTCGGGTGGGATCAGCCGGCGGGAGGCCGCGCGGCGTCGACGACGTCGCGGGCGGCGGACGTCGTCGCGGGCAGCAGCTCCGACACCGAGTCGACGATCCGGCTGCCGCCCAGGGACTGCGCGAGCGTCGTCACGGGGGCGAGCGCCTCGGCGCTCACGACCGCGGGGACCACCCACGAGACCAGCCAGATCACCAGCAGTGCGGTCACGGCACCGGTGACGGCGCCGACGATGCGGTCCAGGAAGGACAACCTGCCGCGGGCGAGCACCCGGCTGACCAGTCCGCCGAGGAACCCGCCGACCAGCGAGCCCAGCAGCAGGCCGGCGATCACCCCGACCAGGCCCCACAACCAGGCCGAGTCGGGGGTGTCGCCGTAGCGGGCCAGGTTCGAGCCCCAGGCCGCGCCGACGCCGGCACCGACCACGAGGCCGAGCAGGCGCCCGGCCCGGGCCACGCCGCCGAGGCGGCGGAACCCGCCGATCGCGGCGGCCACCACGATGATCAGGACGATCACGTCGAGCAGGGTCATCTCTTCCTCTCCGCGCCGCGGGCCGGGCGGCCCGTCGTCTCGGTGTCTGCCACGACAGTGCCCGCGGTACCTGAGACGGACCTGAAACCGGCGGGTCCTTCAGGTCCCCCTCAGCCTCGCGGCGCACCCTTGTCCCGTGAGCACACGCCAGGACGACGACAGCCGCGGCCCCACGACCCGGGTCCTGGTGCTCGAGGACTCCGACGCCATCCGCGAGTCCGTCGTGGACGCGCTGGCCGACGCCGGGCACGTGACCGAGGGCGTCGTCGACGGCGTCGCGTTCGAGGAGCGGCTCGCCGCGTTCCGGCCGGACCTCGTCGTCCTGGACGTGATGCTCCCCGGCGGGCGCGACGGGTTCGAGCTGATCGACGTCGTGCGTGGGCACGGGGATGCCGGGATCGTCATGCTCACCGCGCGCGACGCGCTGGCCGACCGGCTCCGCGGGCTCGACTCGGGCGCCGACGACTACGTCCTCAAGCCCTTCGCGCTCGACGAGCTCGTCGCCCGGGTCGCGGCGGTCCTGCGCCGCCGGGGCAGGCTGCCGTCCGCGGTGCAGGTGGGCGACCTCGTCCTCGACCCCGACGCCGCCGTCGCCTCCCGCGGGGGGACGGTGCTGGAGCTGTCCGCGACCGAGCTGCGGCTGCTCAGCTACCTCGCCGAGCAGCGCGGACGCACCGTGTCCAAGGCGCAGATCCTGCGCTCGGTCTGGGGCTACGACGCCTACGACCCCAACCTCGTCGAGGTCCACGTGTCGGCGCTGCGCCGCAAGCTGGAGGCACACGGTCCGCGGTTGCTGCACACCGTGCGGGGCCTCGGCTACTCGCTGCGCGGGCCGTCGTGAGCTCGGCCGCGCAGGCCCGCACCGCCACCCCGTCGCTGCGCCGCCGGGTCACCGCGGCGGTGCTCGGGGTGGTGGCGGTGCTGCTGGTCCTGGTGGTGGTGCTCGTCGACGTGCTGCTCGGGGCCCGCCTGGAGTCCGATCTCGACTCCCGGCTGCGGGACCGTGTGGTGCAGGCCCAGCAGCTGATCGCGGCGGGCGCCACCCCGGAGGAGCTGGTCACCGGGCTGTCCGGCCAGCAGATCCGGATCAAGGTGACCACCGCCGACGGGGAGGTCATGGGCGACCCCGGACTGAACGCGCCCGGAACCCCACCGCCGGCCCGCCGGCCGGACCGCGGCCCCGGTGGTGACCGCACCGACGACCCGGGCAGCCCGCCGGCCGCCCCGGTCCCGGCCGGACGCCCACCCGTCCCGCCGGACACCGGCAGCCGCACCGTGACCCTCGACGCCGGTGGCGGGGCGACGGTCGAGCTCGTCGCCGACGCCTCCGACGTCACCCAGGTCCGCAACGGCCTGCGCGCGGTGCTGGCCGGATCGGTGCTGCTGACCCTGCTCGTCGCGCTCGGTGCGGTGTCGTTCGTCGTGCGGACGGCGCTGCGCCCGCTGGACCGGATGACCGCGCTCGCCGGGCGGATCACCGCGGGCGAGCGCGACGCGCGGCTCCGGCCCGATCGCCCGCACACCGACCTCGGCACCGCGGCGGCGGCGATGGACGGCATGCTCGACGCCCTCACCGACGCCGAGCGGCGCTCCCGGGAGGAGGCCGAGCGGACCCGGGTGTTCCTCGCCGACGCCGCGCACGAGCTGCGGACACCGCTGTCCGGGATCACCGCCGTCGCCGAGACGCTGGAGCGGTCCGGGCCCGACGCCGACCCCGCCCGCCGCACCCGGCGCCTGGAGCTGCTGCTCGGCGAGACGCGCCGGGCCGGGCGGCTGGTCACCGACATGCTCGACCTGGCCCGCATCGACGGCGGCACCGCGGTGGCGGCACGGGAGGTCGACGTCGCCGGGATCGCGCGCGCCGAGACCCGGCGGGCCGCGGTGCTCGCGCCCGGCCTGACCGTCGACGGCGACGGGGAACACGCCGCGGTGCGCGCCGACCCGCAGGCGGTGTCGCGCATCCTCGCCAACCTGCTGGACAACGCCCGCCGGCACACCCCCGACGGCGGGCGGATCGAGGTCGTCACCCGGACCGACCGGGCGGCCGGGACCGTGTCGGTCTCGGTGCACAACACCGGCACCCCGATCGCCGACGGCGACCGCGAGCGCGTCTTCGACCGGCTCGTCCGGCTCCAGGACGCCCGCGACCGGGACAGCGGCGGCGCCGGGCTCGGCCTCGCGATCGCCCGCGGCCTGGCCCGCGCGCACGGTGGCGACCTCACCTGCCCGCCCGACGACGACGGCGCCACCTTCGTCCTCACCCTGCCCGTGACGGGCCCGGACGGCCCCGGCGGGCTACCGTCGTGACGTCACGCAACCGTCAGTCCGACACCGTCCGATCCGGGAGGCCGCGGTGACCGAGGAACCGCGGATCCCCCGGGGTCTGGTGATCGCGTCGAGCCTGGCCTGGCGCGGTCTCCTCGTCGCGACCGCCGTCGCCGTCGTGCTGTGGCTGATCGCGCAGCTCGCGGTGCTGGTCGTGCCGGTGGTGCTCGCGCTGATCCTGGCCGCGCTGCTCGCGCCGGTGGCCCGGATCGTGAACCGGGTCCCGATGGTTCCCCGCGGTCTGGCGACGGGTGTCGTCGTCGCGGGCGGGCTGGCGGTGGCGGTCGGGGTGCTGTGGTGGGCGGTCGCGGCGTTCCTCGACGGACTGCCGAGCCTGTCGGCGAGCATCGGGGAGACGGTCGTCGCGCTGCGGGACCGGCTGGCCGGGCCGCCGTTCCGGCTCGACGACACCCAGCTCTCGGCCGTCTTCCAGTCGCTGCTCGACACCTTGGCGCGCAACCAGGCCGCGCTGGCGAACAACGTGATCGGCGCCCTGGGGACCGCGGGCGAGCTGGCCGCCGAGACCCTGCTGATGCTGTTCGTGCTGATCTTCCTGATCCACGACGGGGCGCGAATCTGGCGGTTCGTCCTCGGCGCGGTCCCGCAGCACGTACGGCGGAGGGCCGACGTCGCGGGCCGGCGGGCGTTCGCGTCGCTGGTCGGCTACACCCGGGCGACGGTCGTCGTGGCCGCCGTCGACGCGGTGACCGCGGCGGTCGGCCTGTGGGTGATCGGGGTCCCGCTGGTCGTCCCGTTGGCCACGCTGATCTTCTTCGGCGCGTTCGTCCCGACCATCGGCGCCGTCGTCACCGGGATCGTGGCGGTGCTCGTCGCGCTCGCCTCCGGGGGCTGGGTGGACGCGCTGCTCGTGATCGGCCTGCTCGTGATCGTGCAGAACGTCGAGGGCTACATCCTCCAGCCGCTGCTGCTGGGCCGGTCGGTACGGCTGCACCCGCTCGCGGTGGTGCTGCCGATCAGCGCCGGGCTGATCGTCGGCGGGGTGCCCGGGGCACTGCTCGCGGTGCCGCTGGTGACCCTCGCCGACGCCGGTGTCCGCTCACTGCGCCGGCCCGGCGACGGGACGCTGCGCGACGCGGGCACCGTCGACCCGCTGGACCCGCGTTCGGCGCGGCCGCTGCGCGGCGAGGGCCCCGGGCCCGTCGCGCTCCCCGGTCCGGTCTGATCCGCAACCCGGATCCGGGTATCGAGACACGGCACACCTTCCCAGGTCAGCGCGGTTTGTCCGGGAAGGCGATCGGATATCCCCGGGGTGCCTCGCTCGACGAACGGAGGACGACGTCATGTCATCGATCGGGTCCGACGCACGCCGGCTGAACGGGTTGCACCGGATCAGCAGCCTGCTCGTCGGGATCATGCTCCTGGTGTTCGGGGTGCTGGGCTTCACGAACAACCTCGACTTCTTCTCCACCACCGGGTCGCCGGTGCTGGGGCTGTCCACGAACCTGCTGCTGTCGACCGTGTCGGTGGTCGTCGGCGCGGTGCTGGTCGGCGCCGCCGTCCGGGGCGGCCGGTTCGCCTCGACGGTCAGTGTGACCGTCGGCGCGCTGTTCCTGCTGTCCGGTGTGGTCAACGTGCTGCTCATCGGTACGCCGTACAACCTGCTGGCGTTCCGGATGCCGAACGTCGTGTTCAGCCTGCTCGTGGGCCTGGTGATGCTGGTCCTCGGCGCGTACGGGCGGTTCAGCGGCCGGCTGCCGTCGGACAACCCCTACGCGGCGGAGCAGAAGCACGTCGTCGACGCCGAGGGTGGCGACGACCGTGACCAGCGGCTGCCCGCCGGCGCCGCCGACATCGCCGCGGCCCGCTCCCTGGCCGACACCGAGCGGCTCGTCGCGAACGGTGGCGGGACCGAGGAGCAGCGCCGCATGCTCGCCGAGGTCGACGCCATCCGCGACACCGGTGAGCGCCGCGACGCGTGGAGGGCCCGCACCGAGCGCGGCGGCGCACCGGCGTGACCGGCCGCCGCACGGCACCGGGCCGGGACACCGCACCGGTGCCGCCCGGCGTCGCGCCCGAACCGGTCACCCCGGACCCGCCCGCCCCGGTCCGGCACCCGCTGCTGCACCAGTACTGGGCCGACGTGGTGTTCCTGCACTGGCGGGCCGACCCCGCCGCGGTGGCGCCACTGCTGCCGCCCCGGACCCGTCCGGACACCCACGACGGCGTCACCTGGGTCGGGCTCGTCCACTTCCGGATGCGGCGGCTGGGCTTCGGCCCGCTGCCCGGCCTGCCCTGGCTCGGCAGCTTCGCCGAGACCAACGTCCGGCTGTACTCGGTGGACGACGAGGGCCGCCGGGGCGTGGTGTTCCGTTCGCTCGACGCCGACCGGATGCTGCCCGT
This sequence comes from Pseudonocardia sp. DR1-2, assembly GCF_023717215.1. NCBI lineage: Bacteria > Bacillati > Actinomycetota > Actinomycetes > Pseudonocardiales > Pseudonocardiaceae > Pseudonocardia > Pseudonocardia sp. DR1-2. The sequence continues at coordinate 6,943 of NZ_JAMQOF010000002.1, forward strand.
GCTCGCCGCCCGGGGTGTCGCGGCGCTGCCCTACGACTGGTCGCCGTCGACGGTGTCCGGGCGGGTCGCCGAGGGCGAGGAGATCGCCTACACCTGCACACGCCGCTTCCCCGGCCCGCGCGGTGTCTCCGCACGGACCCGGGTCCGCACCGGCGCCCCGCTGGCCGTCCCCGGGGACCTCGAGCACTTCCTCACCGCACGCTGGGCGCTGCACACCCGGCGTCCGCTGGGCACCGTCCGCTGGCGCAACGACCACCCGCGCTGGCCGCTCCACCACGCCGAGCTGCTCGAACTCGACGAGAACCTGGTCGCCGCGGCCGGTGCCGCGCCGCCGTCGGGCCCCCCGGACAGCGTCCTCGCCTCGCCCGGTCTGCCCGTCCGGTTCGGCGGCTGGCGCCGGGTCCGCGAGCACCGGTGAGGGGCACGCATCGCCGCCCCCGCGCCGCGCGCCCGGGATGAGGGCCTGTCGCGTACGCGGTACGGTAGGGCGTTCCGCGCCCCGGCCTCCCCGGGCGCCGACGACCGGCCCGCCAGGGGCCAGGAGCTGATGTGACCGAACTGGAGCCGACGACCGGCGACGCGACCGTGCTACCGGACGCGTCGCCCGTGGTCGACCGGCGCTGGGCCGATGCGCCGTGCGCCGCGCTCACCGTCGGCGCCGACGGCACGGTGCTGCAGGCCAACGGAGCAGCACGCGCACTGCTCCCCCGGGCCCGCACCGGGGACCCGCTGTCGCGGGTCGCCCCGTGGCTGGCCACCGCGGGTGGCGCCGACCGCGGCGTCCCCACCGCGTTCTCCGACATCGTCGACGGCCGCGCGCTGGAGGCCCAGCCCGTCCGGCACGAGGACGGCTCGGTCACCTGGTGGCTGATCGACGTCACCGACGTCCGGTCCATCCGCGACGAGCTGCACCTGGAGCAGGCCCGCGCCGCTTTCCTGTCCGAGGCCTCGGCCGCGCTCCTGGGCTCGCTGAACCTGGGTCGCTGCATGGAGGTCACCGCCCAGCTCGCCGTGAGCAGACTGGCCGACGGGGCGCTCGTGATGACCCCGGGCACCCGCGGGCAGTTCCAGGTCGTCGACGCCGTCACCGACGGCCCCGTCCGGCACCGGACACTGCGCATCGACCCGGACGAGGTCCCCGGCCTGGCCGAGGCCCTGCAGGGCTTCCCACCGGTCCCGTCGCGCTGGATCGACCCCGCCGTGGCCCCCGCCTGGGTGACGCCCGACGGGTTCGGCGAGGTCGGCTCGATCGTCGTCACCCCGCTGCCGGGGCACGGCATCCCGGCCGGCGCCATCGTGCTCCTGCGCCGCGCCGACACCGGGCCGTTCAGCGAGGGTGAGGAGGCGACCGCCCGCGAGTTCGCCGCCCGGTCCGGTCTCGCGATGTCCGCGGCCCGCATGTTCGCCCAGCAGGCCTCGATCACCGAGACCCTGATGCGCGACCTGCTGCCGCCGTCGCTGCAGCACGTCTCCGGGGTCGAGTTCGCCGGCGGCTACCGGCCCGCGCAGGACTCCGAGCGGGTCGGCGGCGACTTCTACGACGTCCACCCCGGCGCGGAGGGCTCCGGCGAGACCCTCGCCGTGCTCGGGGACGTGTGCGGCAAGGGCCTGGAGGCGGCCGTGCTCACCGGCAAGATCCGCAGCGCGCTGCACGCGCTGCTGCCGATGGCCGACGACCACCTGCGGCTGCTGCACCTGCTCAACAACGCGTTGCTCTCCGACGACCACGCCCGCTTCGTGACGCTGGTGCTGGCGTCGGTGTCGCGCAGCGGGGCCGACGTGCGCCTGCGGATCACCTGCGCGGGCCATCCGCCGCCGCTGATCATCCGCGCCGACGGCCGCGTCGAGGAGGCCGCGACGCTCGGCACGCTGATCGGGGCGCTGCCCGAGATCCACGCGTCGACCTGGGAGACCCGGCTCGGGCCCGGCGAGACCTGCCTGATGTTCACCGACGGCATCACCGAGGCCCAGGGCGGCCCGCTCGGGCGCGACCAGTTCGGCGAGGAGCGCCTGCGCCGCGCGGCCGCCGAGTGCGCCGGGATGCCGGCCGAGGCCGTCGTCGAACGGGTGCAGATGCTCGCCACCGAGTGGGTGGGGCGCAACTCCCACGACGACATGGCCGTCCTCGCGGTCACCGCTCCGCGCGGCCGGCACCTGACCGCGGTGGGTGGGTCGGGCCGGGGCAGGTACACCGCATGACGGCCGGGCACTACACCGACCTGCTCTGGGACGCGGTGCTGCGCGGCGACGAGTACAGCGCGGTCGACGTCGTCGTCGACGCGCTGCGGGACGGCCTGGAACCCGAGGCCGTGCTGCTCGAGGTGATCGGCGCGGTGCAGCAGCGGGTCGGGCTCGAGTGGGCGGCCAACCGCCTGTCCGTCGCCCAGGAGCACGCCGCGACCGCGATCAACGAGCGCGTGATCAGCACGCTGTCGCTGACCAGCGGGCGGCACGGCGGCGAGCGCGGCCGGGTGACCGTGGCCTGCGTCGACGGCGAGTGGCACGCGCTGCCCGCCCGGCTGCTCGCCGAGGTGCTGCGGCTGCGCGGGTTCACCGTCGACTACCTGGGCGCGCAGGTCCCCGCGGCGCACCTGGTCACCCACCTGCACCGGACCGGCCCGGACGCGGTGGCGCTGTCGTCGTCGATCGCGACCCGGCTGCCGACCGCGCACGCGACGATCACGGCCTGCCAGGCCGCGGGTGTCCCGGTGATCGTCGGCGGCCGGGCGTTCGGCACGGACGGCCGCTACGCCCGCCTGCTCGGCGCCGACGCCTGGGCCCCGGACGCGCGGACCGCCGCCGAGACCCTCGCCGACGGGCTGCCCGCCCCGGCGCACCCGCACGCCCAGCCGATGGACGACCTGCCGCACCTGTCCGACCAGGAGTACACGCTGGTCACCCGCAGTGCCCCGCGGCTGGTCGCCACGGTGCTGGACCGCCTGCCCGAGCGTGTCCCGGCGATGGCCGGATACGACGACGACCAGCGCCGGCACACCGCCGAGGACGTCCGGCACATCGTCGACTTCCTGTCCGTGGCGCTCTACACCGGTGACGCCGAGCTGTTCGAGCACTTCCTCGGCTGGACCGCCGAGGTGCTCGAGGCCCGGTCGGTGCCGGTGGCCGTCCTGCGGCCCGTCCTGGACCTGCTCGGCGACGAGCTGCGCGACTTCACCCGGGCGTCGGAGCTGCTGCGGCGCGCGACCACGTCCCCGGCGCTCACCGGAGGCGCGGGCACCCCCGTCCCGGCCGGCGCCGTCACCGAGGGCGCCGACTCCACGACACTGCACCGAACCGGAAGGCCCGCATGAGCGACCCGCGAGAGCTGTCCCTCACCTGGACCAGCCCCGCGCCGGACCTCGCGACGGTGGCGCCGGCCGGTGACCTCGACTACGCCACCTCCGACGCGCTCACCGACGCCGTCGCCGTGCTGCTGACGGACCGGCCCGGCCTGCGTGAGCTGCGGATCGACTGCGCCGGGATCGGCTACTGCGACTCCTACGGTCTGTCGTCGCTGCTGATGATCCGCAGGCGGACCCGGGCCGCAGGCGTCGAGCTGCACCTCGACAACCGTGCCGGTGCGCTGGAGCGGCTGCTGCGCGTCACCAACACCCTGGAGCACCTCACCGGAGCCGACGGGCCGGCCCGCGAGCAGCGGCTCGACACCTGAGCCGGCCGGCCCCCGCGGTCACCCCCGGTCGCGCAGCGCGGGCAGGTTCGCCTCGATCGTCGCCCGGTCCGGCTCCAGCCACGGCGGCAGCTTCAGCGCGCGGCCGAGTTCGAGCAGCGGCTCGTCGACGGTGAAGCCGGGCTCGTCGGTGGCGATCTCGAACAGCACACCGCCGGGCTCGCGGAAGTAGATCGACGTGAAGTACTGCCGGTCGAGGATCTCGGTGACCTCCAGGCCGCGGGCCACCAGCTCGGTGCGCCACTGCTGCTGGGTCGCCCGGTCCGCCACCCGGAACGCGATGTGGTGCACCGTGCCGCCGGCCTGCACCCCGTGCCCGTCGACGCCGCCGACCACGTCCACGGCCGTCGCGGTGTCCCCCGTGGTGCGGAAGCGGCTGCGGGCGCCGTCGTCGCCGGTGTGGGTCATGCCGAGGTCGGTGAGCATCCGCTGGGTCGGTTCGAGGTCCGCCTCGGACAGCGTCACCGCGTGCAGGCCGCGTACCGCGTGCTCGGCGGGCACGTCGCCGGCGCCGTCCCAGCCCGAGCGGGTGTCGCCGGGCGCGGCGACGAGGTCGATCACCAGCCCGTCGGGATCGCGCAGGGTCAGGACCTCCTCGGCACCCGACGACGCGTCCCGGGTGCGGGAGTCGTCGGCGTCGACGCCGAGCGCGGCGAGGTGGGTCTGCCACCAGCCCAGCGACTCCGGCGGCACGCCGAACGCGGTGGCGGTCGTCAGGCCGGCGCCCTGGCGGCCGGGCTCGACGTCGGGCCACGGGAAGAACGTGAGGATGGTGGCGGGACGGCCCGCCTCGTCGCCGTAGTAGAGGTGGTGGACCTGGGGCGCGTCGAAGTTCACCGTCCGCTTCACCAGCCGCAGGCCGAGCACGGTGGTGTAGAAGTCCACGTTGCGCTGCGGGTCCCCGGCGATCGCCGTGACGTGGTGCAGCCCGTGCGGGGTGACGGTCGTTCCGGGGGTCATCGCATCGCTCCTCGGGGTGGTCGCTTCCCCACCGGCTACCCGTTCCCGGGGCCGCCGACGCCGGACATGAAACCCGCCCGACCGGGGTACCCGGTCGTCATGACGACGCCCGAGAAGGACCAGCGCGGTCAGGACGAGCGCACGAGCCACCCGGTCCCGACCGAGCAGAGCGACACCCCGGTCGACGAGACCCCCGACGGCGACGGCGTCCACCTCGACGCCCAGCCCGTCGCGGACGACGACCCCCGCACTGCGGCGTCCTGAACTACGCACCCGTCACGGAAGGACTGCACAGAACCATGGCCACGATCCGTTACACCGTCCCCGGCCTCGAGCGCGGAGACGCCGAGCAGGTCGTCGACATCCTGCAGCACCGTCTGCACGCCCTGAACGACCTCCAGCTCACGCTCAAGCACGTGCACTGGAACGTCATCGGCCCGAACTTCATCGCGGTGCACGAGATGCTCGACCCGCAGGTGGACGCGGTCCGCGGGTTCGTCGACGACGTCGCCGAGCGCATCGCGACCCTGGGCGGCTCGCCCAACGGCACCCCCGGCGCGCTGGTCAAGGACCGCACCTGGGACGACTACTCGATCGGCCGCGACCAGGCGATCGCCCACCTCGGCGCGCTCGACGTGGTCTACACCGGGGTCATCTCCGACCACCGCACCCAGATCGAGAAGGTCGGCGCGCTCGACCCGGTGACCGAGGACATGCTCATCGCCCAGGCCGGCGAGCTGGAGCAGTACCAGTGGTTCGTCCGGGCGCACCTGGAGAACGCCGACGGCTCGCTGAACACGCAGGGCAACACGGGTGAGGCGGGCGCGGCCGACGCCGCGCGCTGATCCACCCGGCCGTTCGGCCCCCGAGGCCCGGTCCCGCCGTCGTGCGGGTCCGGGCCTTCGTCGTGCACTCGTCCGATATGACCGGAAAGGTTGAATCGTGATAGGTGTCGGCGTCGCACATCCACGTCGAGGGGGAACCAGTGATCGTCCGATACCTACGGGAGCACACCAGTCCTCCGGTCTTCGTCACCTCGGCCGTCCTGGCGGTGGCGTTCGTGTCGTGGGGGGTCCTCTCCCCGGCATCGCTCGGGTCGGTCGCGGACTCGGTGAACGCCTGGATCACGGACACACTCGGCTGGCTCTACATCTTCTCCGCGACCGGCTTCCTGGTCTTCGTGATCGTGCTGATGGCCTCGCGGTACGGACGGGTGAAGCTCGGTCCGTCGGACTCGACGCCGGAGTACGGCACGGTCTCCTGGTTCGCGATGCTGTTCACCGCGGGCATGGGCATCGGCCTGGTGTTCTACGCGGTGTCCGAGCCGATCTCGCACTTCACCGCGCCGCCCACCGGGGACGGCTCGTCGCCCGAGGCCGCGCGGAACGCGATGCTCTACACGTTCTTCCACTGGGGCCTGCACCCGTGGGCGATCTACATCGTGCTCGGCCTGTCACTGGGCTACTTCGCGTTCCGCAAGGGCCTGCCGCTGCGCCCGGCGGCCGCCCTGTACCCGATCCTGAAGGACCGGATCAACGGCTGGCCCGGCTACCTCGTCGACGTCATCGCGGTGTTCGGCACGCTGTTCGGCCTGGCCACCTCGCTCGGCATCGGCGCACAGCAGGTCGCGGCCGGTCTCGACGCCGTCTTCGGCTGGGAGAACACGACCACGCTGCAGGTCGTGCTGATCGCGGCCATCACCGCGATCGCGATCACCTCGCTGATGCTCGGGCTCGACAAGGGCATCCGGCGCCTGGCGCTGATCAACCTGTGGCTGGCGCTCGCGCTGATGCTGTTCGTGTTCTTCTTCGGCCCCACCCGTGACCTGCTCAACAGCCTCGCCTCCAACATCGGCACCTACGTCCAGGAGGTGCCCGGCCTGTCGTTCGAGACCTTCACCGACGGCGGCAACGGCACCGCGGCGGAGTGGCAGAGCTCGTGGACGCTGTTCTACTGGGGCTGGTGGATCTCGTGGTCGCCGTTCGTCGGCATGTTCCTGGCCCGGATCTCCTACGGCCGCACCATCCGCAACTTCGTCGCCGGCTGCCTGTTCGCACCGGTCGGCGCGTCGATGGTGTGGCTGACCGTCTTCGGTGACAGCGCGCTGGAGCTCGTGCAGGCCGACCCGGCCGACCCGCTCGCCGAGGCGGCACCCGAGACCGCCATCTACGTGCTGCTCGCCCAGCTGCCGGTGCCCGAGTTCGTGGTCCTGCTGGCGTCGCTGCTGACGATCTTCGTGGTCGTGCTGTTCTTCGCGACCTCGTCGGACTCCGGCTCGCTGGTCGTCGACATCCTCACCAACGGCGGCGACCCGAACCCGCGCTGGCAGCAGCGGCTGTTCTGGGCGGTACTGGAAGGCGTGATCGCGGCGGTGCTGCTCACCGCGGGCGCGGTCGCCGGCACCGATGCGCTCTCGGCGCTGCAGACGGCGTCGATCGTGGCCGGTCTCCCGCTGGGGATCGTGCTGGTCCTGATGGCCGTCGGGCTGACCCGGGCCCTGCGCGACGAGCGGTTCGTCGTCGCGCTGCCGGTCGAGCCGTCACCGGCCCAGGGGCTGCGCGAGAGCAGCAGGCGGAGCACGTCGTCGTCGGAGAACGGGGAGGGGATCACCGGCTCCCACACCGAGCCCGAGACCCACGACCCGCTGCTCTCGGAGACGGCGGTGGCCGAGTTCGCGACGACCCGGGCCGCGCCGCCGGACTCCGGCGGGGAGCGTTCCGGCCGCGACCAGGACTGACCCGCGACGCCCGGGCGGGGCCGGCTCAGTCCGAGCCGGCCCCCTCGGCGGCGCCCACCCACAGGGCCATCGCGAGCGTCGGGCCCCACTCGTGCTCGGCCTCGCCCGGGGCGGGGCGGGCCTGCTCGCGGGAGCGGCGCAGCCGCACCACGAACGGTCCCTCGAAGGGCTTGCGGGCCAGCAGGTCCACCCGGTCGCCGAGCCGGACGTCGTGCGCGTCGAGGAAACGGAGCACCTCGGGGTCGGTGTCGTCGACGCGCACCAGGGTGCCGCCCTCGCCGTAGCGCAGGTCCGGCAGCCGGCGGGCGTGGACCACGGGCATCGTGCCGTCACGGGCCGGGATGGGGTCGCCGTGCGGGTCGAACCGCGGGTGCCCGAGCCGGGTGTCGATCCGGTCGAGCAGCCGGTCGGAGACGGCGTGCTCGAGCGCCTCGGCCTCCTCGTGCACCTCGTCCCACGCCAGGTCCAGCTCGGTGACCAGGAACATCTCCAGCAGCCGGTGCCTGCGCACCACGGCGAGCGCGGACACCCGCCCGGCGGCGGTGAGCGTGATCCCGGCGTAGCGGGCGTGGTCGACCAGCCCGGCGTCGACGAGCTTGCGCACCATCCCCGACGCCGACGGCGACGAGACCCGCAGCCGCTCGGCCAGCGCGGAGACCCCGACCGACCCCTCCCACCGCTCCGAGAGCAGGAAGATGGTCTTCAGGTAGTTCTCCACGGACTCCGAGAGGCGCTCCGCGCTCATGCCCACCACGGTATCCCGGCGACGGCGGCTCAGGCGGTCCCGGCCGCGCAGAGCCGGGTCAGGAGGGCGGGGTCGACCGGTGAGCCGAGGGCACCGCTCAGGGTGAGCCCGTTGACCGCGGCGGCCAGCAACGCACGCCGGTCGGCGTCGTCGGGCAGGAGCCGGGCGGCGGCCGCGGCGAGCGCGACGTCCCAGCGGTCCAGCTCACCGCGCAGGTCCGGTCGCCGCGCGGCCAGCAGGAACAGCTCGTACTCGGCGATCGCGGTGACCCGTTCCTGACGGACGCAGTCCTCGACCAGCGCGACGAGGTCACCCGGGACGGTGACCGCGTCGAGCCGGGCGATCCAGCGGTCGTTGACGGCGGTGAGCGTCGCGACCAGCAGCGCGTCGACACTGCGGTGGTAGTAGAAGACCGCGCTGGGCGGCACGCCGGCCTCCGCGGCGACCGCGCGCTGGCTGACCGCGGCGACCCCGCCGGCGCCGACCAGCCGCAGCGTGGCCCCGACCAGCTCGCGGCGGCGCCGGTCCCCGCGGCGGCGGCGACCGTCGGCCCCGGAGGTGTCCCGGCCGCTCGCGTCAGGCATGCGCGGTCGCGCCGCCCAGCTCCAGGGCGAGCACCCCGGCGATGACGAGCGCGATCCCGCCGAGCTGGACCCACGTCAACGACTCACCGAGGAAGAACACCCCGATCAGCGCGACGAGCGCCACCCCGGCCGCGGCCCAGGTTCCGTAGGCGATCCCGAGCGCCATCCCCCGGCCGAGCGCCTGGGACAGCGACCAGAACGCCAGCCCGTAGCCCACCACCGTGATCATCGACGGCACCAGCCTGCTGAAACCCTGCGAGAACCGCAGCGCCACCGTTCCGGTGACCTCGGCGCCGATCGCGAGCGCGAGCCAACCCCACATCGCCGGACTCCTCCCCCTCTGTCCGTTCCCTTCCACATTGTAGAGCGTTCGCTCAGCTTTCCCGCCACCCGGACGACCGAGCACGAAATGGTTGTCATTGGCTTACGGTGGATCATCGTGACCACGCAGAGCAGTCGGACGACCGCGCCCGGTTTCCCCGCACCCCGCCGTCCCCGCGACTCCGTCGCCGCCGTCGCGACCCGCCTCGTGGACCTGCGACGGCGCCTGGAGCGCACCGACCTGCGCCCCGCCCCGGACACCGACGCCGCGTTCGGCGAGCTCGTCGGGCTCTGCTGCTTCCCGCCCGCCGGCTGCACCGAGGGCGTCCTGGAGCAGGTCGCCCCGCACTCGAACGCCCTGCGGACCCTCGCCGCGACCGGCGAGGGCCACATGGAGAACCACTGGGCGGGCCGGATCGCCGCCGCCCCCGACCCGCGGGCCGAGCTGGACCGGTTCCCCTACCTGGGCAACTATCACGACCTCGTCCGGCTGGAGCTCGCCGCGCTGACCGCCGTCGGGCTGCCCGCGCCGCGGCGCGTCGTCGTGCTCGGGTCGGGGCCCCTGCCGCTGACCGGCCTGGTCCTGGCCACCGGGCACGGCGCGCAGGTGCTGCACGTCGACCGGGACCGGGCGGCCGTCGCCGCGGGGGACGCGGTCACCGCGGCCCTCGGGGCGGACGGGCGGGTCCGCAGCCTGGTCGCCGACCTCGACGACCCGCAGCTGTCCCCCGCGCTCGCCGACGAGCTGGGCCGGGCCGACCTCGTGCTCGTCGGGGCCCTGGTCGGTCCGGACGCCGCCACCAAGGCCGCCATCACCGCCCGGCTGACCAGCGCGACCGGGCCCGGCACGACCCTGCTCGTGCGGTCCGCCGCGGGGCTGCGGACCCTGCTCTACCCGGAGATCGTCCCGGCCGACCTGCCTGCACTCGAGGTACTCCTCGAGGTGCACCCGCGCACCGACGTCGTCAACTCCGTCCTGGTGGCCCGCGCCGCCACGTGAGGTGCGTCGCTCCCGCGGTTCGGAGCGCCTCCGGCCGGGCAACCGGACCCCGACGAGGGGCGCAGCGACGCGCCGGAGGACGACGGACCGAGGAGGTCGGGACATGATGCGGACGACGGGCGGGTTCTCCCGGCCCTACACCCCGGTGCAGCCGGTCGCGGCGGCGTTCGCCGCGGCGTTCCTGCTGGTCGGAGCCCTGGGCTTCGTCCCGGGCGTGACCTCCGGTGAGCTCGCCGTACTGCCCGGTGCGGGTACCGCGGTGCTTGCCGGGCTGCTGCCGGTGTCGGTGCTGCAGAACGTGCTGCACCTCGTCACCGGCCTGGCCGGACTGGCCTCGGCGCGCTCCGGTGCCGCGTCGCGGGTGGTCCTCGTGGCCGGTGGCGCCGTCGCGCTGCTGAGCGCCGCCGTCGCCCTGGACGCCGTGGGCGCGGCCCTGGTGGTCGTCGCCGTCGCGATGGTCGGCTGCGCGACACTGCTGCGCGGCCGTCCCGTGGTGCGCCCGGCCCGCCGCGGGGCAGCCGCGGCCTGAGACCTGGACGGGGCGTGACCCCCGTGGTCCGATGGCGGTGTGTCCGACACACCGTCCGCCGGGCCCCCGGTCACCGGACGACACCCCGACCACGGCCACGAGGCCGAGGTCGGCGACCCGGTGTGCTGGCTGGACCGGCTCTGCCCGGACTGCGGGGCGATGCCCTCGCCCACCGACGACGGCGGGCCGCCGCAGACCTGCTGGCGCTGCGGCGCCGCCGTCACGCACCCGTCGGGCTTGCGATCGCCTGACGATCATGCCGGGCCCGGCGCCCGGGTCGACGGGAGCGGTCCGGATCCGGTGGAATCGCCGTCATCATGAGCGAACAGGGCCGGACCCGGGTGCTGCTGGTCGACGACGACGTCCGGATCGGGCGCGCGCTCGGCCTCGCCCTGGGCGACGAGGGCGTCGACGTCGACGCGGTCCACACCGGCGAGCAGGCCCTGGTCAGTGCCGCCCGCCCGGACGTCGACCTCGTGCTGCTGGACCTCATGCTGCCGGGCATCGACGGCCTCACCGTCTGCCGGCGGCTGCGCGAGACCGGTGACCTGCCGATCATCATGGTGACCGCGCGCTCCGACTCCGCCGACGTCATCGCCGGGCTGGAGGCGGGCGCCGACGACTACGTCACCAAGCCCCTGGTGGCCGGGGAGCTGGCCGCCCGCATCCGGGCGCTGCTGCGCCGGCGACGTCCGGCCCCGGCGGCACCGCGCCGGATCACCGTCGGCGACGTCGAGCTGCGACCGGACGAGGGCACCGTGTTCCGCGACGGCGCCCCGGTGCACCTGACCCGCACCGAGTTCCGGCTGTTCGCCGAGCTCGCCGCGGCGGGCGGGCGGATCGTGACCCGCGACGAGCTGCTGTCGCGGGTGTGGGGTTACGAGTACCACGGCGACACCCGGCTGCTGGACGTCCACGTGCGACGGCTGCGGCGCAAGGTCGAGCTCGACCCGGACCGGCCGGTCCTCGTGCTGACCGTGCGCGGCGCCGGGTACAAGGTCGGCGACGCCGGACCGGACGCCGCGCTGCCGGGCGCCGCCCCCGCCTCGGGCCGCGGCGGGTGAGCGGGCGCGGCAGGATGCGGTCCGTGCTGGACCGACTGCCGCTGGGCCGGCTTCCGCTGCGTCACCGGGTCGGCGTCGCGTTCGCCGGGGTGTCGCTGGTGGTGACCGGGCTGTTCGCGACGGTCACCTGGAACCTCGCGTCCTACTACCTGGTGGAGCAGCGGGTGGAGAGTGCGACCCGGCAGCTCGCGGTGAACCTCCAGCTCGTCGAGCGGGCGATGGCCGACACCGCCGACGTCGGCGGGCTCGACGACCTGTTGACCGGCCTCGCGGGCACCCCGGACACCACGGTCGCGCTGCGCCGCGGCGGCGCCTGGACGACCAGCGGCCGCGAGGTCGACCCCGACCTGCTGCCGGCGGGTGTGCTGGCGCTGGCGGAGAGCGGGACCGGGGCGCGGCAGCGGGTGATGGTGGCGGGGATGCCGAGCGTCGTCGTCGCGGCGCCGATGCCGGGCGGCGACGTGTTCGTCGAGGTCTTCCCGATGCAGCGGCTCGACGCCAATCTGAGGTTCCTCAGCGTCGTGCTGTTCACCGGGGTCGCGGTGAGCGCCCTGCTCGGGCTCGCGCTGGGCCAGTGGGCCGGGCGGCGCGCGCTGCTGCCGCTCACCGCCGTGACCCGGGCCGCGGCACGGATCGCCGGGGGCGACCTGACCGCGCGGCTGCCGTCGAGCACCGACGCCGAGCTCGCCCCGCTCGTCGCGACCTTCAACCGGACCGCCGACGACCTGGAGCAGCGGGTGTCGCGCGACGCCCGGTTCGCCGCGGACGTCTCGCACGAGCTGCGGTCGCCGCTGACGACGCTGGTGAACGCGGCCGCGGTGCTGACCCGGCGGCGCGACGAGCTCGCACCGACCGCGCGGGAGGCGGTCGAGCTGCTCGACGGCGAGATCCAGCGCTTCCGCCGGATGGTCCTGGACCTGCTGGAGATCTCCCGCAGCGACACCCTGCAGCGCGAGGACGGCGAGCTCGGCGCGCTGGTCCGCGGGCTCGTCGCGGTCCGTGGCGGGGAGCACGTCCCCGAGGTCGACGCCCCGGAGCCGGTGACCGTGCGGGTCGACCGCCGCCGCCTCGACCAGATCCTGGGCAACCTCCTGGACAACGCCGACGCGCACGGCGGCGGCGCGCGGCGGATCGGCGTCGCGCCCCGGGACCGGTACGCCCGGATCGAGGTCGACGACGCGGGCCCCGGCATCCCGCCCGAACAGCGGCTGGCGGTGTTCGAGCGGTTCGCCCGTGGCACCCTGGCCGGCAGCCGCGGCGACGGCGGCGGCACCGGTCTCGGCCTGTCCCTGGTCGCGGCGCACGTGCGCCGGCACGACGGCCGGGTGTGGGTGGAGGAACGACCCGGCGGCGGCACCCGGGTCGTCGTCGAGCTGCCGGGGGTGCAGGCATGAGGACACGGCTGTGCATCGCGCTGCTGGGGCTGCTGGTCGTCGCCGGGTGCGGGGTGACCCTGGAGGACGAGCCGGAGCCGCTGGACCCGGCCACCGGGACGCCGTCGCCGACCCCGACGGTGACCGTGCTCCCGCCACACACCCCCGATCCCGGCACCGTGCCCCCGCCGCAGCGCACGGCCGCCGGCGGCACCGCTGGGCAGCCGGCTACCGGCGGCGGCGCCGGCGCGGGTCCGACGCACAGCTGATGCAGGTGTCCGCGGCGGGCAGCGCCTCCAGCCGCTCCGGGGCGATCGGACCGCCGCAGACGCTGCACCGCCCGTAGTCGCCGTCCGCCATCCGTTCGGCCGCCCGGTCGAGGTCCCCGCACTCCCGCTCCGCCGCGGCGAGCAGGCCCTGCAGCTGCGCGCGCTGCACGGCGATGGTGACGCCCTCGGGGTCGTGCTCGTCGTCGTGGCTGGTCAGGGCCTGCTGGTCGGCGAGGGCGTCCAGCTCCCGGCGCAGCGACGCCACCCACTCACGGGCGTGGGCGCGGGCGGCGGCCAGGGCGGTGGGGTCCACGGGACCAGGATGCGCCCCGGCAGACTGTCGTGGTGGCCCTGTCGCGTCCGAAGTCCGGTGTCGGTGTCGTCCTCCAGCGCGACGACGGCGCCGTCGCCGTCGGGCACCGCGTCACCGCCGGGGAGACCCCGAGCTGGTCGTTCCCGGGCGGGCACCTGGAGGGCGGGGAACCGGTCGTCGCGGCCGCGCTGCGGGAGCTGGCGGAGGAGACCGGCGTCGTCGCGGCGACGGGGACCCTGTTCGCGGTGTGCGTCCGGCTCGACGGCGCGGGGGTGACCTTCGCGGTGCACGTGCCCGCGCCCGCCGGGGCGGAGCTGCGGGTGACCGAACCGCACGCGATCGACGCCTGGACCTGGGCCGACCTGGACGACCTGCCCGGACCGGTGTTCGCCCCCACCGACGCCGTCCGGCACGCCTGGCGTTCTCCGGGCGTCACCCTCGACGGCTGGGACCTGCACCGCGTCGCGCACTGAGCCCCGTCGATCAGTACGGGATGGCTGTCCGGGCGGGCGTCGACGACACCCGTGTACTGATCGATCGGCGGGGGACGGCGGTCATCCTCCCTGCGGCGCGAAGCCGGGCTTCGCCTCGACGAGGGTCACCGCGTTGCCGTCCGGATCGGTGGCGGTGCCGAACGCGACCCTCTCCGACGAGGTCGCGTCGACCTCGAGCGTGATGCCGGCGGCACGCAGCCGTCCCGCGACCGCGGTGACGTCGTCGACCTGCAGCGTCAGCAGTCCGCCCCCGGCACGGTCGGGATCCAGCACCAGCTGGACCGTGCCCGCCGGACCGAGGTACCAGTCGGCGAGCACCGGCATGGGACGGGCACTCGGCTCCTCGCCGAGCACGACGCTCAGCCAGGCGATGCCGCGGTCGATGTCCGAGGTGGGAAGCCCGGCGAGGACGCCGAGGACGGGACCGGTGCGGGGCATGTCGTGTCCTTCCGTGCGGAGCCTGTCGGAAGTGGTGACCGCGCCGGGGCCCCGGGCTCATCGGTCTACTCCCCCGCAGCCCCGGTCGCGAGCTCGACGACGATGTCGAGGTGCCCCAGGTGACGGGCGTACTCCTGCACGACGTGCAGCAGCGTCCGCTCGATCGTCCCGGGTGCGGCACCGCGCCAGCGGGCGCTCGGCAGCCCCACCGCGCCGGCTCCCACCGACTCCGCGATCTCGCGGGTGCGCCTGCCCTGCGCCGCGAGCGCGTCCGCGAGCCCGTCGACGGTGACACCGGGTGGGAGCTGCCACCGGCCGTCGACGTGGTCGGCCCAGGGGTCCGGGAGGTCGGCGTCGACGAAGCCCCACTCCAGCCAGCGGCGCTCCATGCAGCACAGGTGGTGCACGAGCTCGGCGGGCGACCAGCCGGTCGGGAGGCGGCTGGTCGTGCGGTCGGGCACGGAGAGCTCGGCGTACCTGGCGAGGACGCGGGCCCGGAAGAAGTCGACGTAGGTGAGCAGGAGCGCGCTCGTGGACGGGGCCGGGTCCGTGGGCTCGGGGAGGCGGGACGGGCCCCTGCGCAGGTGCAGCAGCGGGAACGGGCGCCCCCGACCGTCGCGGTCGGACCGTCCGGTCCGGACGAACCCGTGGCGCTCGTAGAAGGCCAGCGCGGACGGGTTCTGCTCGTTCACGTCCAGCTCCACCTGCGCGAGTCCGTCGGTGGCCGTCGTCAGCAGCGTGGACCCGACGCCGAGACGGTGCGCCGACGGGTCGACGAACAGGGCCTCCACCCGGTCGCCGTGCACTCCGATCCAGCCGACCGGCGTGCCGTCGTCCCGCTGGGCGACGGTGACCGCGAGGGCGGGCAGGGCCGCCGTCCGGACCTCGTGCTCGATCTCGTCGACGTCGGCCGGGGTGAGGAAGGTGTGCGTCGCCTCGACCGCGCGACGCCAGATGCGGACGAGCTCCGGATGGTCGGCGGGGGTGGCCGTGCGGACGGTCGGGGAGCTGCTCACCGGGACAGGATCGCAGCGGTGTCGACCGGGTTCGCCGACCGCGGGCCGGTGTCCACGACGGGCGGCGACCCGGATCACGGTCGACACCGAGGGGCGCCGCCGTCGACCATCGCCCCATGACCGTCCTGGACGTCCTCCTGCCGCGGCTCGTCGCGCTGCCCGGCGTGCTCGCCGTGGCGCTGGGCGGCAGCCGGGCCCGGGGCACCCACCGGCCGGACAGCGACTGGGACCTCGGCGTCTACTACCGCGGCGGGTTCGATGCCCGGGCGCTCGGGCGTCTCGGCTTCGCCGGGCACGTCGCGCAGCCGGGCGAGTGGGGACGCATCGTCAACGGCGGGGCGTGGCTGAGCGTCGAGGGCGAACCGGTGGACGTGCTGCTGCGTGACCTCGACGTCGTCGACGCCTGGCGTGCCGACGCCGACCACGGCCGGTTCCAGATCGACCAGGTCGAGGGTCATCTCGCCGGGCTGCCCACGTACACCCCGCTCGGCGAGATCGCCGTGAACCGGGTGCTCGCCGGGCGGCTGCCGGCGGTCGCCTATCCCGCGGCCCTGCGCGAGGCGGCGCAGGAACGCTGGCGCTGGAACGCCGCGTTCTCGCTGACGATCGCCGAGCAGCACGTCCGCCGGGGCGACCGGACCCTCGCACTCGGCATGATGACCCGCGCCACCGCCCAGGCCGCGCACGCCGTCATGGCCGGGCGGGGTGCGTGGGTCCTGGGCGAGAAGGGTCTCGTGGACGACGCCGGCCTCGGCGCCGCACGCGACGTCCTCGGCGACGACCGGCCCGACCCGGCCGAGGCTCTCCACGAGCTGCGCGCGCTGCTCGACGCACCCCGGCCGCAGGAGCTCCGCAGCCACCGCACGCGGGCACGGACGGTCCGCCTCCAGCCCGCCGACGCCGGCGAGGTCCTGACCCTGCAGCGGGCGGCCTACGTGCCGGAGGCCCGGGCACACGGGGACATCGACCTGCCGCCGCTCACCGAGCACCTGGCGGAGATCCGCGAGCAGCTGGCCGACGGGTCGGTGACCGCCTGGGGTGTCCGCGACGACGGCCGGCTGGTCGCCGCCGTACGGATCACCCGGTCGGGGAGCACCGCCGTCGTGAGCCGGCTGGTGGTCGCTCCGGACCGGCAGGGCGAGGGCCTGGGATCGGGCCTGCTCCGCCACGCCGAGGAGCAGCTCGACGACGGCGTGTCGGTGATCGGGCTGTTCACCGGCGAGCACAGCGTCACGAACCTGCGGCTCTACGACCGGCTCGGGTTCCGGGAGACCCACCGGACCGACGCGGGGGCCTACGCGCTGGTCCACATGGCGAAGCCCCGGGGTAGCGGGCGGGGTCGGTCCCCCGGCTGACCTCCGGCCGGCTCAGAGCGACCGGAGCGTGGTCATCGCCGCGGTCTCCAGGTCCGCGATCCGCAGCAGCAGCCCCGCGGCCTCGGTCAGGCCGGCCGGGTCCCCGTCGAGCCCGGCGCGCTCGACGAGTCCGGCGACGCGGGTCCACAGCGTCGCCGACTCGGCGAACAGGTCCCGGCCCCGTTCGACCGCCGCGACGCGTCTGCCCGGCCCGTCGCCGTCGTCGAGCAGCGGCAGGCAGGCGGTGAGGAAGTCGCGGTACAGGGTGCGGAACAGCGCCCCGCCGGTGCCGGCCCGTTCCATGAGCATCGCCATCTGCGGCAGGTCCCGGGGCGGGTCCTCGACGCGGTCGAGCCAGGACGGGGCGCGCTTCGCCGTCGTCCGGATGCCGCGGTGCCCGACGTTGGCGATCGGCGGGTCCAGGAACGCCTCGGCGCACTCGACGATCGCGGGCACGATCGCGGGGACGGGGTCGACCGGCTCCCGGAGCGGTCCGAGGGTGAACGAGCGGTGCGGCGCCGACATGGGTCCGCGCGCCGCGCGCGCCCGGGCCAGACTCTTCAGGCTCGTGCTGACCCGGCCGCCCTGCTGCGCGGTGTCGAGGAGGTACGCGGACTCCTCGTCGTAGGCGAGGAGGGCCACGACGTGACCCGCGAAGTGGACCCGGGAGCCGAAGTAGTCCAGGTCGTGGCTGTCGAGCTGCAGCCCGACGGGCACGCCGTCGTCGACGAGGGTGCGCACCTGGTCCCACCCCCGGCGGGCGGACGAGGTCTCCTGCACCCGCAGGTCGAGGCCGAGACGGCGGGCGAGGGTCCGGGTCAGCTCGAAGGGCTTGACCCGCCCGCCCAGGAACGGCGCCGGCTGCCGCTTCGAGTCCCAGTACACGAACGACAGCCCGGAGCCGAGCCCGAACAGCACCGGTTCGGTGAGGTGGACGCCGGCGTGCCCGAGGAGCGCGCCGAGCGTCGTCGTCTCGCAGTGGACGCCTCCCGTGGCCGGGACGCCGGTGGATGCATCAGTCATCGGACACCTGGACCCGCTCGGCGAGCCACGACCTCTCCGCACGCAGCTGGGACAGGGAGAACGAGAAGACGTCGTGCGCCTCCGTCGGGAGGGGCTCCTGGGCCGTGCGGGCGGCGACGACCGCGTCGATGCGGGCGTCGAGGCCGACCAGCCGGGTCCGGAGCGCCGCGTCGACCTCGTGCGCGGGGAGCAGGCCCGCGTGGGCGAGGCCGGCGAGGAAGGAGCGGGCGGGGACCCCGGCGTCGGCGAGCAGCTCGCGGACGTCGGCGGCCGCGGTGCGGCGCCCCCGGTCGGTGATGCGCACGACGCGGCGGGCCTTCGGGGAGGGGCGGTCGTCGTCGGCCTCGGCCAGGCCGCGGGCGGTCAGCTTGTCGAGCAGGTAGTAGATCGAGGAGAAGCCGATGTCGGTCCAGCGGCGGACGCCGCGCTGCTCGACGACCTGTTCGATGTCGTAACCGTGGCGCGGGCGCTCGGCCAGGGTCCCGAGGACGACGAGCTCGCCGACGGTCAGCTCCACGACTGTATTCTAGCACTGGAATAGCTTCGGACCGCCCCGCGTGCGACCTCCCCCGCGCGAAACACGACGACACCGGCGCGAGACGCCGACGCAACGTGCCGCTCCTAGCGTCTCCACCTGCTGTATCCAGCCCTGGACACAGCAGGTGAGGAGGCTTGTCGATGTCGAGTGCCGTCGACGAGGCGGGGACGCCGCCGCTGCGCGAACGCGTCTACGCCGTGCTGCGGGACGACGTCGTCAACGGCGACATCGGCGCGGGCACCCGCCTCACCGAACCGAAGCTCGCCGCACGGTTCGGCATCTCCCGCACCCCGGTCCGCGAGGCCCTCGGCCGGCTCGTCGCCGACGGCCTCCTGCAGCGCGAGGAGGACTACGGCTACTCGGTCGTCGTCCCCGACCTGGCGGGGGTGCGTGACCTCTGGGAGGTCCGCATCGCGGTCGAGCTGCGCGGGATCGACCGGTGCCGGGAGAACCCGGGCACCGTGCACGACGCCGGAGCGCTCCGGGCGGAGCTGGCCCGCTGGCACCGGATGCTCGAGGAGCCGCCCGCGGCGGGCCCGGGCTTCGTGCTGGAGGACGAACGGTTCCACAGCACGCTGCTCGCGGCGTCGGGCAACCCCGAGCTCGTCGCGGTGCTGGCCGACGTGCACCGCCGGATCCGGCGGGTGCGGATGAACGACTACGTGCTCCCCGGCCGCGTCGAGGCGGCCGTCGCCGAGCACGTCGCCGTCGCCGAGGCGGTCCTCGCCGGACGGCTCGACGACGCGCGCCACCTGCTGCACCAGCACATGGGCGCCTCGCTGGAGATCGTCACCGAACGCGCCGGCCGCGCCCTGCTCGCCACCGACACCCGGGACCGCCGCCGCGGCCCGGCCACCCTCGACGTGAGGACCTCATGAGACTCGCCGCGATGAAGCATCCCGCCGTCCTGATCGCGCTCGCCGCGGTCGCCGGGATCGTGTTCGGTCTGGTCGCCGGCGAGTGGGCCGGCAACCTGAAGGTCGTCGGCGACGCCTTCATCCGGCTCGTCCAGATGGCGATCGTGCCACTGGTCATGACCTCGGTGATCGCGGCCTGCGGGTCGATGACCGGGTCCGGCACCGGCCGGCTCGCACTGCGGACCTTCGCCTGGATGATCGGTCTGTCGGTCGTGGCCGCGGTGGTCGCGGTGGTGCTCGGGCTGCTGTTCCGCCCGGGCGCCGGCATGGTCGCGACGGCCGCGCCGGACGCCGCGCTGCCGCCCGCGGCGGCCCCGGAGAGCTGGCAGGACACGGTCCTGGGCTTCTTCACCACCAACGTCGTCGAGTCGATGGCCGAGGCGGCGATGGTCCCGATCATCCTGTTCTCGCTCCTGTTCGGCGTCGCCCTCAACCGGCACGTCCACGCGACGGGCAACGCACTCGTCCTCGACGTCGTCGGGCAGCTGCAGCAGGTCCTGCTCACCCTCATCCGGCTGGTCATGTACGTCGCGCCGATCGGGGTCTTCGCACTGCTCGCCGACCTGTCCGGCCGCATCGGCTTCGCCGTGGTCGGGTCGGCGCTGGCCTACCTCGGCACCAACCTGCTGGGCGTCGTCGTGCTCACCGTGCTGTTCGTGGCGATCGTCGCCGCGCGCACCCGGCTCAACCCCGCGCGCCTGCCCCGCAAGCTCGCCGAGCAGACCGCCGTCGCGGTCACGACGACGAGCTCGGCCGTCACCTACCCCACCGTCCTGCGCACCACGATCGAGAAGGTCGGTGTGAGCCCGCGGGTCGCCAACTTCACGCTGTCGGTGGGGCTGACCATGGGGTCCTACGGCGCCGTCCTCAACTACACGATCGTCGTGCTGTTCCTCGCCCAGGCCGGGGGCGTCGACCTGTCCGCCGGACAGATCGTGTTCGGGATGGTCCTCGCGATCCTGCTCAACATGGGCACGATCACCGTGCCGGGCGGGTTCCCCGTCGTGGCCCTGTTCCTCGCCACCACCCTCGGGCTGCCGCCCGCGGCCACCGGGCTGCTGATCGCCGTCGACTGGTTCACCGGGATCCTGCGGACGTTCCTCAACGTCAACGCCGACACCCTGGTGGCGATGCTTGTCGCGCACCCCGACGGGGAGATCGACCGGGACGTCTACGACGGCGCGCGAGCAGACGCCCCGGTGGAGACGGCGGTCGGGAGCAGCCCGCAGACCTGACCCGAACGGCAGCGGCTCGGCGTCGGACCGCCCGGCTCCGCACCGTCGCCCGGCGGGGATCCTCTGGCACACGAGAGCGAGGACGAGCGCTGATGTCACGTCCACCGGGACGGCTGGTCGCCACCACCCTCGACCGCCCTGTCGCACACGAGCCCGCCGAGTTCCACCGCCGCGTGCCCGGCGGGGAGCTCCGCGCGTCCCACGACGACTTCGTGGTGCCCGTGCGACGGCACAGCACGCCTGGACTTCCAGCAGGTCACCCACCGCCGTCCCGGTCGGTGACCGGACGGCGAGACCCTCCGCGCGCACCTGGACGTCGCCGTCGATCTCGATGACGCCGAGCAGCCGACGAGCGGGTGCCGGGTTCGGGCGGAGCCCGGCCACCGGAGGCTAGTGCGCTCGGCGTGCGATCGCTTCGAGGCGGTCTCGCTGCTGTCGGCGTGCTGCCGGATCCTCGCGACCGACGAGGCCGGCTCCGTCCATGTAGCCCGCAGTCCCGTCGACCAGTTCGCGGACGATGTCGGAGTGTCCGGCGTGGCGGTGCGCCTCGGCGATGGTGTGGATCAGTATGTGCTGGAGGGTCACCGTCCGAGCAGGCTCGGGCCACCACGGCACGTGACCGATCGCGTGGAGGCCGTGGTCGTCGATGACGGCATCGGAGGCTGCACACACCTGGTGGTAGAGGTCGAGCAGTTCCTCCCGGCTCTCGTTCTCCGCGGCCCACATGTCCGCGTCGGGCTCGGCCGTGTCGGAGGTCCAGGGCAGCGACAGCGGGTCGGGGCGTCCGAACGCTGCGCCGAAGTGGCCCCATTCCACGGTGGCGAGGTGCTTGACGATCCCCAGCAGGTTGGTGCCGGTCGCAACGAGTGGTCGCCGGACGTCGTACTCCGAGAGCCCGTCCAGCTTCCAGACGACAGCAGCGCGGGCGACGCGCAGGTAGCCGTGGAGGTCGGCTTTCAGGTCCGGACCGGTCATGCGGACAGGGTGGCATGACCCGACCGTCAGACCGCCGAGGTTGGAAGGGTTGTTCGACCCGCCCGACGAGAAGTGACCCACAAGGATCCCTTGATCTTGGTCGTCACCAGTCAGCGACGCTGTGACCTGGTGATGGTGTGGGCCCCCGGGGGATCGAACCCCGAACCCGCGGATTAAAAGTCCGCTGCTCTGCCGATTGAGCTAGAGGCCCCTGACCGCCCCCGGACACCCCGGGCCCGGCCCGCCACCGGTTACCCCCGGCCGGTCGTGGCGAACCGGACGCCACCTTACCGTCCGCAACCGGGCATCTCGTCGTCACGACACCACCACCGTGTCGGGTGTCGCTCACCGCGGCGCCCCCACCGGACGACCGGATCCGCTGTCGCGGAGCGGTTCCCGGGCGGGGCGGGCGGCGTCGCGGGCACGTGCGGGCCGCGGGGCCGCCTGCGGGGAGGTACGGGGACCGGGCGTGACCGCCACACGAACCGGTGGAACCTGCCTCGATGTCCGTTCTCGCAGTGCCCACCCCGGCCCGACGAACGATCATCGTCGGCATGATCCACGTACGCTCCGTAGCCTCGATCGCCCTGCTCGGCGCCGCTGCGCTCGTCCTCACCGCCTGCGGCGGCAGCGGCGGCGACGAGCAGCCGCAGAGCGCCGCGACGCGGGTCTCCGCGACGTTCGCCCAGGGCGGCGAGGGACCCGCCCACACCTACGACGCCGCGCTGGTCCCGGCCGGCTCGACCGTCGAGGTCACCAGCGCGGAGCAGGACGGCTCGACCGTCACCGTCCTGAAGGTGACCGGTCTGCAGCCGAACCGCACCTACGGGGCGCACGCGCACACGAAGCCCTGCACCGCGGCCTCCGGCGCCGACGCGGGCCCGCACTACCAGTTCTCCGAGGACCCGGTGACGCCGAGCGTCGACCCGTCCTACGCCAACCCGATGAACGAGATCTGGCTCGACGTCACCACCGACGCGAACGGCGCGGGCGAGTCGACCGCGACCGTCCCGTGGGTCTTCCCGGACGACCGGCGCGCGGAGTCCGTCGTCCTCCACGAGAAGCCGACCGCCACCCACGCCGGGCACGCAGGCACCGCGGGCGGACGCCCCGGCTGCGTCACCGTCGACTTCTGACCGACGCCCAGGTCGGCGCCGCGACGCGGGCCTGGGACACTGGTGGGCGTGACCGTGTTGGACAGCGTCCGCGACGCGCGGACGGACACCCCCGCCCGCCGTGACCGCGTGCTGCCGCCGTTGCGCATCGGCCCGTTCGAGGTCGACACCCCCGTGGTGCTCGCGCCGATGGCCGGCATCACCAACCCCGGGTTCCGCCGCCTGTGCCGTGAGCAGGGCGCCGGCTACTACGTCTGCGAGATGATCACCGCTCGCGGGCTGGTCGAGAAGAACCCGCTGACGTTCCGCATGATCGCCTTCGACGCGGACGAGCACCCCCGCTCGATGCAGCTCTACGGCGTCGACCCGGTGTCGATGCAGCGGGCCGCGGAGATGATCGTCGAGCGCGACCTGGCCGACCACATCGACATGAACTTCGGCTGCCCGGTCCCGAAGGTCACCCGTCGTGGTGGCGGGGCGGCGCTGCCGTTCAAGCGGGAGCTGTTCCGCCGGATCGTGCGGGCCGCGGTCACGGGCGCCGGGGACCGCCCGGTCACCGTGAAGATGCGCATCGGCATCGACGACGAGCACCACACCCACCTCGAGGCCGCGCGGATCGCCGTCGACGAGGGCGCCGTCGCCGTCGCGCTGCACGCCCGCACCGCCGCCCAGCGCTACTCCGGCACCGCGGACTGGGACGAGATCGCCCGGCTGCGCGACGCCGTCCCGTCCCACGTCCCGGTGCTGGGCAACGGCGACATCTTCTCCGCGCAGGACGCCCTGGACATGGTCGCCCGGACCGGGTGCGACGGCGTCGTGGTCGGCCGGGGCTGCCTGGGCCGCCCCTGGCTGTTCGGGGACCTGGAGGCGGCGTTCGCCGGGCGCGAGCTGCCGGCCGCACCGAACCTCGGTCAGGTCGCCGCGACGCTGCGCCGGCACGCCGTGCTGCTCTGCGAGCACATGGGCGACCACAAGGGCATCCGCGACGTGCGCAAGCACATCGCCTGGTACCTCAAGGGCTTCCCGGTCGGCCCGGAGCTGCGGCGCAGCCTGGGGATGGTGGAGTCGATCGACCACCTCGACGAGCTGCTGTCCGGGCTGGACCCGGACGAGCCGTTCCCGGCCGACGCCGACGGTCCGCGCGGGCGCCAGGGCTCCCCCGGTCGCGTCGTGCTGCCCGAGCACTGGCTCGACGACCCGGACGACCCGTCGATCCCCTTCGGGGCGGACGTGGAGCACTCCGGAGGTTGATCACGGCGACCCCGGGGCGAACACGCGTTACCCCGACCCGGGGGAACCAGGGCGCCGAACGGGTGCCGACGCCCCGTACGCCTCAAGCGTCCCGGGGGTGTCACCGATGAACAGTCCCAGTGGCCGAACGGCTCGACGACGGGGAGGTGGACCATGACCGACACCGCATGGACGGTGCGCAGGCTCGTGCGGTCCGCACGCCGTCTCGACCCGTCGCCCGCTCCCGGACCCGACACGCCGGGCGACGACGTCGCCCCCGCCTCCCCCGCGGCCCGCGCGGCCCTGCACACCGCGGCCGCCGAGCGGCTCGCGGAGCACCGTCGCTACGAGCAGGCCTACCTGCACCTGCGCGAGGCCGTCCGGCTCCTGCACGGCCTCCACTCGCCCAGCCCCGCCGACGAGCTCGACCGGCTCCGCCGCGAGCACGCCGAGGCCCGCGAGCAGAGCCGCCGCGACAGCCTGACAGCGTCGTACAACCGCCGGTACCTCGACGAGCGGCTGATCGACCTGCTCGCCGCGGGCACGGACCTGCCGGTCTGCCTGGCGCTCGCCGACATCGACCACTTCAAGCTGGTCAACGACACCCACGGGCACCCCTTCGGGGACCGGGTCCTGCAGCGGATGGTGCTGGAGCTGGGCCGGGCCCTGCCGCCCGGGGCGTTCTGCGCCCGCTACGGCGGCGAGGAGTTCGCGCTGGTGCTGCCCGGGCTGACGGCCGAGGAGGGCGTCGCGGCCTGCGAGACCGCCCGGGAGAGCGTCGCCGCGCACGACTGGAGCGACCTGCACCCCGACCTGCGGATGACGATCAGCATCGGCGTGGCCCGGTCCCGTCCCGGCGACGACGACGTCGAGGCCCTCGTCACCGAGGCCGACGTGCTCCTCTACACGGCCAAGCAGGCGGGCCGGAACGCCGTCGCCCACCGCGACGCCGACGGCCGGGTGAGCCTCGCCGGCGCGGCATCCGGACGCCGGTCGATCCCCCAACCGGAGCAGGGCGCGTCGCGCCCCGCGCCACCTGCGCCGAGCCGGGCCGAATAAGATCCTCCGTGCGGTCCCCGCGGCCGCACGATCCCGGAAGGGCGCGCTCCCCCGACGCCGCGCCCGTCACGCGCTTCCGCTCCGGCGGTCGCGACGAGGAGGCCCGGTGCAGGACGGCGACGACGAGGTGCGCCGGTCCCGGCGTACGCGTCGGCGCCCGGACGACGCGGGCCCGCCCGCGCCCCCCGCACCGCAGGGCCCTCCCGGGGCGCAGGTCCCGCCGCCCGGAGCGCACCCGTCGGGCCCGCAGGGGCGCCCCGGCGCACACCCGTCCGGGCCGCAGCCCCGTCCCGCCTCCGGGACCCACCCCTCCGGGCCGCAGCCGCGCCCCGCCACCGGGACCCGGCCCGCGGGGCCGCGGCCGGTGAGCGGCGCGCACCCGTCGCAGCCGCGGCCCGCCGACGCCCCGCCACCGGGACCGGTCCCCCCGACCGGTGTGCGACGCGTGCGCGGCGGACCCGTGCCCCGCCGTCCCGGTGAGCCGCCGGCGCCGCAGCGTCCACGCCCGCGCGACGGTGCCCCGTCGCGGACCACCCCGGTGCCGCCCACAGGGGGCACCACCCGTCCGGGGTCACCCGGTGGCCCCGGTGCACGGCCCGCCCACACCCCCGTGGAGGACCCGGCGACCGCGCGCGCCGTCGGCCCGGCCGCCGGACCCGCCCCGGCCACCGGGGTCGCACCGGCGCCCCGGATCGGCCGCGCCCCGGGGACCGCAGCGGCCACCGCCGACCGTCCGGCCGCGGAGGCCGGCACGCCGTCGGCCGCTGCAGCACGCCCGGACACCGTGGCTCCCCCGAGCACAGCAGGCACCCGGACCACAGGGGCCGCCGGAAGCACCGGATCCGGCCGGGACACAGGGGACACCCGAGATCCGGGCGACGCCGACGACACCGGGGCCGCCCGGAGCGGCCGGACCGACGACGCGGCGGAGACCGGACGGACCGGGGCAGGTGCCGCGCCGCCGCGGCCCGCCCGCCGCGGCGCCGCGGACTCGCGCGTCACCGAGGTCTTCGACGCGCTGGTGCCGCGCCGCCGTCGTCGCCGCTACCGGGACGACCCGCCCGTCGAGGACACCACCACGGCGCAGGAGCCCACGCCGGAGGCGGACGCTCCCGGGGGCGCGGAGCCGGCACCGGCCGGGACCCCGCCACCGGCCCGGCTCGACCCACGCGCCCGCGCGCTGCGGATCGGCGCGGCGGCGGCCGCGGTGCTCGTCCTGGTCACCACCGCCTACGGGTTCGCCGGGCGCAGCGAGGTGCACGACGGCGTCCGCGACGTCGCCGCCCTCGCCCGGGAGAGCGACGCGATCCTCGACGCCGACGTCCAGGCCGGCGACCGCAACGTCCTGGTGCTGGGCCTGCAGGCCGACCGCGCGGGCACCGCGGAGTCCGCGCGCACCGACACGGCGGTGCTGGTCCACCGGCCCGCGGGCGGCGGCCCGGCCGTCACCCTGTCGATCCCCGCGACGCTGGAGGTGTCCCGGCCGCCGTGCCGGCGCTTCGACGCCGCCACCGGCACCTACGGCGACACCGTGCCCGCGGAGTCCCGCACCGCCTTCGCCACCGCCTACGACGTCGGCGGCCCGGCCTGCAGCGTCGGCGTCGTCCAGCAGCTGACCGGCATGCCGATGAGCGGCTTCGTCGCGCTCGACCTGGCCGGGACCCCGCAGCTGGTCGACGCCGTCGGTGGGATCCAGGTCTGCACCGAGCGTCCGGTCGTGGACCCGGTGCTCGGCCCGGTCGTGGAGGGCTCGGGCACCGTGGAGCTCGACGGGCCCACCGCGGTCCGGTTCGCCTCCGCCGCGGGCACCGCGGACAGCTCCCCGGCGAACCGGGTCCGGCGTCAGCAGCGCGTGCTCGCCGCAGCGCTCGGCGACGCGCTCTCGACCGCCTCGCTGCTGACCCCGGGTGCACCGGGCCGCTCCGCGGCCGGGGTGTCGTCGGCGCTGTCGGCGGACGGAGCCGACGCCGGCGAGATCCTCACCCTCGCCCGCGGCCTCGCCCGGTCCGGCGCCGCCGGCGACGCCGACACCCCGGTGTTCCTGTCCGTCCCGGTCACCGAGACCCCGAACACGCGGGGCCAGCTGGAGCTGCGCCGCTCCGAGGCCCGCACCCTGTTCTCCGCGCTGCGCGAGCACGAGCCGCTGCCCGAGAGCGCGACCGCGCCGGCCTCCCGGTCCGCGGCCGCCCCGGCGCCGGGCACCGTCGTGAACCTGGTCGACGCGACCGGACGTCCCGGTGCGGCCGACCGGATCGCCGCGGACCTGCGCGAACGCGGCTACGAGATCGGCACCGTCACACCCGGTCCGGCCGCACCCGGCGCGCAGGTCCGCTACTCCCCCGACAACACCGACGCCGCGGGCACGCTCGTGGAGGCGCTGCCCGGCGCGCGGCCCGTCCCGGACCCGACCGGGAGCCGGGTGCTGGAGCTGGTCGTCGGGGCCGGCGACGCGGCCCCGGTGCAGGCCGTACCCTCCGACGACACCGACTGCGACTGAATCGCCCGTACCCCCCGAACGGGGGATGTCGTCCAGCGTTCACGGCGGGTTCACCCGCTGCAGCTGAACCTTCCCGTCCGGGGGCCTAGGCTCGGGACATGCGCGACACCTATCAGGAGCAGCTGGACGAGCTGGCCTCCGGCCTGGCAGACATGTGCGACGACGTCGCACGTGCCATGGCGCGCGCCACGACAGCGCTGCTCGAGGCCGACCTCCAGCTCGCCGAGCAGGTCATCTCCGAGGACATCAAGATCGACGACGTCCGTGCCGCCGCGGAGCACCGGGCCTTCGGCCTGCTCGCCCTGCAGGCGCCGGTCGCGACCGACCTGCGGGTCGTCGTCGCCGCGATCCACGGTGCGGGCGACATCGAGCGCATGGGCGACCTCGCCCTGCACGTCGCCCAGGCCGCCCGTCGCCGGCACCCGCAGACCGTGCTGCCCGACGAGGTGAAGTCGTACTTCGCCGAGATGGGCCGGGTCGGTGTGGAGCTCGCGGAGAAGGCCGGTCGGGTCATCCGGACCCGTGACCTGGACGCGGCGAACGAGCTCGAGGCGGACGACGACGCCGTCGACGACATCCACCAGCACATGTTCACCGTGCTGATGGACCGCAACTGGACCCACGGGGTGTCCGCCGCGGTCGACGTCGCACTGCTCGCGCGCTTCTACGAGCGGTACGCCGACCACGCGGTCGCCGTCGCTCGCCGGATCGTGTACGTCGTGACCGGTCAGATGCCCGGTCCGCTCGCTGTCTGAGAGCGCTGTTACCCCGTTCGACGTAGTCGATACACCCCGCTCGGCGAACGGTCGACCGATCGAGTTTGACGGTGCGACGCCGGGGGCACGTCTGCGTCATGGAACACGCGGGCTGCGTCGTCACAGAGGTCGTCGGGACCTCGGACGAGAGCGTCGAGGCTGCGATCCGGGACGGCATGAGCCGGGCCGGACACGCCCTCGAGTGGTTCGAGGTGACCGGGGTCCGATCGACCGTCCTCGGCTCCACCGAGCGCTTCCGGGTCGGCCTGCGCGTCGGCCTGCGGGCCCGCGCCGCCTGACCCGGCGTTCACCGAGCGTTCACCGGTCCCGGGCCGTAGCCGTCATCGACCCCGATCTAAGGTCGTCGCCATGCGCAGGGAGACGCTCGACGACAACCTGACGCAGCTCCGGTCCATGCTCGACGAGATGGGTCCGCTCGTCGCCTCCGCGTTCCGCAACGCGTCCGAGGCGCTCCTGTGCCACCGCCCCCGGCTCGCCGAACAGGTCGTCTCCCGCGACCCCGTCATCGACGGCCATCGCGACGCGATCGAGCTGCTCGCCGTCGAGACCATGAACATCCACCAGCCGATGGTCGCGCCGCTGCGCTCGGTGATCACCGCCCTGCGGTGCGCCCAGCAGCTGGAGCGGATGGGCGACCTGGCCCGGCACGTCGCCGCCACCGTCGTCCGCAACGCGGACCGTGCGGTGCTCGCCGAGCAGGCCCGCCCGCTGTTCCGCGACTACGGGGCCCGCGTCGCGGCCATGGGCGACAAGGCCGTCGAGGCACTCCGTACCCACAACGTCGTCCTCGCCGCCGAGCTGCGGGACGACGACGACGTCGTCGACGCCCTGCACCGCCAGGTCTTCGAGCTGATGTTCGGCCCGGACTGGACCGCGGGGGTGCCGGCCGCCGTCGACGCCGCGCTGCTGGCCCGCTTCCACGAGCGCTACGCCGACCACTGCGTGCACCTGGCCGACCACGTCGTCTACGCCGTCACCGGCGGCACCGTGGACGAGCTGCCCGCGCTCTGACCCCACCCGCGACGACGACGGCCCCGGCCCGCGTGCGGGGGCCGGGGCCGTCGTCGTGCTGCCGGGGACTCAGCCGAAGCGACCGGACACGTAGTCCTCGGTCGCCTTCTGCTTCGGCTGGGAGAAGATCGTCTTGGTCTCGTCGAGCTCGACCAGCTTGCCGGGCTTGCCGGTGCCCTCGATGTTGAAGAAGCCGGTGAAGTCGCTGACCCGCGCCGCCTGCTGCATGTTGTGGGTCACGATGACGATCGTGTAGTCGTTCTTCAGCTCGTTGATCAGGTCCTCGATCGCGAGCGTGGAGATCGGGTCCAGGGCCGAGCAGGGCTCGTCCATCAGCAGGACGTCCGGGCGCACCGCGATCGCGCGGGCGATGCAGAGCCGCTGCTGCTGACCACCGGAGAGACCCGAACCGGGCTTGTCGAGCCGGTCCTTGACCTCGTTCCAGAGGTTGGCGCCGCGCAGCGACCGCTCGACGGTGTCGTCGAACTCGGACTTCGACGCCCGCTTGTTGTTCAGCTTCATGCCCGCGATGACGTTGTCGTAGATCGACATCGTCGGGAACGGGTTGGGCCGCTGGAAGACCATGCCGATCTGGCGGCGGACGCCGACCGGGTCGACGTTGGCGCCGTAGAGGTCCTGGCCGTCGAGCTCGAGCCGGCCCTCGACGCGGGCGCCGGGGATGTTCTCGTGCATCCGGTTGATCGACCGCAGGAAGGTCGACTTGCCGCAGCCGGACGGGCCGATGAGGGCCGTCACGGTCTTCGGCTTGATCGTCATGTTGACGCCCTCGACGGCGAGGAACGACCCGTAGTAGATGTTCAGGTCCTTGGCTTCGACACTCTTGCCCATGTCGCGGGTTCCTTATCGGGTCTTCGGGGCGAAAATGCGGGAGATGATGCGGGCGACGATGTTCAGCACCATGACGACGAGCATCAGGACCAGCGCGGCGGTCCAGGCCCGGTCGAGGAACGCCTCGCGCGGGATGCCGGGAACGGCGTAGGAGTAGTAGGAGAACACCGGCAGCGTGGCCATCGGCCCCGAGAACGGGTTCAGGTTGACGCCGAGCGCGAGGCCCGTGGTGACCAGCAGCGGGGCGGTCTCACCGATGACGCGAGCGACGGCGAGCATGACGCCGGTCGCGATACCGCCGGCCGTCGTGGGGATGACGACCTTGAGGATCGTCCGCCACTTCGGCACACCGAGCGCGTACGCGGCCTCGCGCAGCTCGTTCGGGACGATCTTGAGCATCTCCTCGGTGGAGCGCACCACGATCGGGATCATGAGGACCGTCAGGGCGACCGCACCGGCGAAGCCGAACCGCACCGCCGGCCCGACGAACAGCGCGAACAACGCGAACGCGAACAGACCGGCGACGATCGACGGGATACCCGTCATGACGTCGACGAAGAACGTGATCGCCCGCGCCAGCCGCGACCGGTTGCCGTACTCGACCAGGTAGATCGCGGTCAGCACACCCACCGGGATCGACATGACCGCGGCGAGCGCCGTGATGATCAGCGTGCCCTGGATGGCGTGCAGCGCACCGCCGCCGACCCCGACGACGCCGCGCATCGAGCTGTCGAAGAACGTCGGGTCGAACCGTGCCCAGCCGTTCGAGACCACGGTCCACAGCACCGAGACCAGCGGGATCATCGCGAGCAGGAACGCACCCGTGACGATCGCCGTCACCAGCCGGTCGGCGGCCTTGCGAGCGCCCTCCACCGCGCGGGACACCGCGTAGGTGGCGACCAGGTACACGACCACGGTCAGGAAGACCCACAGCCCGATGCCGAAGCCGCCCGTCAGGGCGGTCGCACCGGCCGCGACCACGGCCGATCCGGCGACCAGGGCCCACGGCGACCACTTCGGGAGGGAGCCCTTGCGACGCGGCAGAGCCGTCGTCGTGGCCGGGGCCTGCAGCGTGCTTCCGGTCACGGTCGCCTCGGTGTCGGTGCGGTTTCGTTCGGTCCCGGTGGACATCTCAGTTCGCTCCCGAGAACTCGCGGCGGCGCTCGACGATGTAGCGAGCGATCATGTTGACCAGCAGGGTGATCAGGAAGAGCACCAGACCGGACGCGATGAGGACGTTGACGTCGATGCCGGACGCCTCGGGGAACTGCAGCGCGATGTTCGCGGCGATCGTCGACGGGTTGCCGGAGCCGATCAGGTTGAACGTGATCCCGCCGGAGACCGACAGGATGATCGCCACCGCCATGGTCTCGCCGAGCGCGCGGCCGAGGCCGAGCATCGCGCCCGAGACGATCCCGGAACGGCCGAACGGCAGCACCGCGAGCCGGATCATCTCCCAGCGGGTGGCCCCCAGGGCGAGCGCGGCCTCCTCGTGCAGCTTCGGCGCCTGGAGGAAGACCTCACGGGCGACGGCGGTGATGATCGGCAGGATCATCACCGCGAGGACGAGGCCGACGACCAGCATCGTGCGGCCGGTGGCCGACGGCGGACCGGCGAAGAACGGCAGCCAGCCGAGGTAGGTGTTCAGCCACACCATCAGCCCAACGGTCGCCGGGGCCAGGGTGGCCATGCCCCACAGGCCGTACACGATGGACGGCACCGCGGCCAGCAGGTCGACGACGTAGCTGAGCGTCTGTGCGAGCCGGCGCGGGGCGTAGTGGCTGATGAACAGGGCGACCGCGATCGCCAGCGGCGTCGCCACGATCAGCGCGATGACCGCGCTGACGAGCGTGCCGAAGATCAGCGGCGCGATGTAGAGGGCGAGTCCGCCGTGCACCTCGGACGCAGGGGCCACGACGGCCGGGAACGCCTCGCTGACGAGGAAGGCCGCGACGCCGGCGAGGACGACGAGGATGAGGATGCCTGCACCCTTGGCCGACCCGGCGAAGATCCGGTCCCCGAGCTGGGTCACCGGCTTCGCGGGTGCGGGCGCGGGCGAGTTTTCCGTGGTGGTCACTGTGATCCCTGGGGGTGCGGAACGCGCTGGGCAGGGGACTCGAGCGGCCGGGAACCCCGGGCGGTCACCATGATGACGACCGCCCGGGGCTCCTGGCTAGATGACATCCGACTCAGACTCAGCCCTGGGCCTTGATCTGGTCGATCACCGGGTCGATCTGGCCGCGGAGCGTGTCCGACAGCGGCGCGGAGCCCGCGTTCTGGGCGGCGGTCTGCTGGCCCTCGGACGAGACCACGTACTTCAGGAACGCCTTGGTGGTGTCGGCCTGGGCGGCGTCCGGGTACTGCGGGCAGGCGAGCAGGTAGGACACCAGCACGACCGGGTAGGCACCGCCGGTGGCGGTCCGGTTGAGGTCGAAGGCGAACGAGGTGTCGCCCTGGCCCTCGACCCGCGTGGACTCCTCGAGGATCTTGGCCGCGGCCTCGGCGGTCGGCTCGACCGCCTGGTCGCCCAGCTTGACCTTGGCCTTGCCGAGGTCCTTGGCCTGGCTGGCGTCGGCGTAGCCGATGGTCCCGTCGCCGCCGCCGACGGCGGTCACGACGCCGGAGGTGCCCTGCGCGGCCTCGCCACCCTGGACCGGCCAGGTCTGCGCGGCCTTGTCGGTCCACACCGACGGGGCGGCCTTGTTCAGGAAGTCGGTGAAGTTCTGGGTGGTGCCCGACTCGTCCGAGCGGTGCACCGGGGTGACGCGGGTGGCCGGGAGCTGGACGCCCGGGTTGTCCGCGGCGATCTTCGGGTCGTTCCAGGTGGTGATCTGGCCCTTGAAGAGACCGGCGATGGTGGCCGGGGACAGGGTCAGGTCGTCGACACCGTTCAGCTTGAAGACGACGGCGATCGGCGAGACGTAGCTCGGCACCTCGATGACCGAGCCGCCACAGCGCTCGCGCGCCTTGGCCAGCTCGTCGTCCTTGAGGTAGGCGTCGGTGCCGGCGAACTGGACACCGCCCTGGATGAACTGGGTGCGGCCACCGCCCGAGCCGACCGGCTGGTAGTTGACGGTCGCACCCGGGTTCGCGCCGCCGAAGCCGGCGATCCAGGCCTGCATGGCCGCCTGCTGGGAGCTCGCGCCCGCACCGGCGATCTGGCCGGTGACGCCCGAACCCTGGGCGTCCGAGCCGCCGCCCTCGTTCGCCGCACCGCAGCCGGCGACGAACAGCGCGCAGGACGTGGCGATACCGACGGCAGCCAGGCGCGCCCGGGGCGCACGCCGCTTGGTCTTCACTGCAGTTTCCTCCGAGTCGGCAACGAGCCGGTTGCGGGACGGCGGTCTGGGGTGACCACTCGGCCGCAGACGCTAGGAGTCGACGTTGGACGCCACCCCCACGGAAGATGAACGTGGGATGAACAGGGCCGGCGACCGGGTGGACCTGCGTCACACGTTCGAACGAACCTCGTCACCGGTCGTCGAACGGTGACCGGGTCTCACCGGGCGTAGTTGACGTCCGCGGCGTGCACGGCGAACCCGAGGCGCTCGTAGACGGCCACGGCGGGGGCGTTGTCGGCCTCGACGTAGAGCAGCACGGTGTCCAGCCCGCGGTCGTGCAGGTGGTGCAGCCCGGCGAGCGTCAGGACCTTCCCGAGCCCCCGTCCGTGGGTGGCCGGGTCGACGCCGAGGACGTAGACCTCGCCCAGGGCCCGCTCGTCGCCGGTCGCCGGGTGGACCTTGGTCCAGTGGTAGCCGAGCAGGGTGCCGCCGCCGTCGACGGCGAGCAGGAACCCGGCCGGGTCGAACCAGTCCTCGGCCTCCCGCGCGGCGAGCTCGGCGCCGGTCCAGCCGCCCTGCTCGGGGTGCCAGTCGAAGGCGGCGTTGTTGACGCGGAGGAACTCTTCGTCGTCGCGGCCGGGCTCGAAGGCGCGGATCGTGACGCCCTCGGGGACGGTCAGGGCGGGCAGCGGGCCCGCCGCAGGGGTGCGGCGCATCTGCCAGAGGACGCGGTCCCGGCGGTAGCCGCGGCCCGCGGCGAGCCCCTTCGCGGCGTCGAGGTCGCCGTGCGCCCACACGTGCGGGTCGGCGGTGACCTTCTCGACCGCGGCGACGAGCGCGCCGCCGATCCCCCGCCGCCGCGCACCGGGGTGCACCGCCAGCTCGGCGTAGGTGCCGTCGACCTGGGCGTAGCCGGCCACGGCTCCGTCGTCACCGGGGACGACGAGGTGCGTCACGCCGTCGGCGGGGGCGCCCGGGCGCAGGTGCATCAGGAACTGCTCGGAGAGCGGTTCGGCGCCGTCGGCGGCGGTCGCCGCCCTCAGCAGGTCCTGCACCGCGGAGACGGTGGCGGCGTCGAGACGGGAGTGCTCCTGCGGGTCCACGAGCGCCGACCCTAGGTCACCGCGGCACCCACGCTCCACGTCCCGGGCCGGTCGGGGGCCGGGCGCCGGGCAGGCGACGGTCCGGGACGGGCTCGGGGTCCGCGTCGTCCTGGTCGGGCGGCGCGGACAGCCCGCCGCGCGACGGGCGGACGAACTTGTAGCCGACGTTGCGCACGGTGCCGATCATCTGCTCGTGCTCGCCGCCGAGCTTGGCGCGCAGCCGCCGGACGTGGACGTCGACGGTGCGGGTGCCACCGAAGAAGTCGTAGCCCCAGACCTCCTGCAGCAGCTGCGCCCGGGTGAACACCCGTCCCGCGTGCTGCGCGAGGTACTTGAGCAGCTCGAACTCCTTGTAGGTGAGCTCCAGCAGCCGGCCCTTGAGCCGCGCCGAGTACGTCGCCTCGTCGATGACGAGCTCGCCGAGGACGAGCGCGCCACCCCCGGACGCGGACTCGGCGCCGGGGCGCGACCGCAACAGCCGCAGCCGCGCGTCCACCTCGGCCGGGCCGGTGTCGGGGAGCAGGATCTCGTCGACCACCCACTCGCCGGACACGGCGACCAGGCCGCCCTCGTTCAGCACGGCGATCACCGGCGCGTCGGTCCCGGCGCTGCCCAGCAGCCGGCACAGGCTGCGCGCGGCGACCAGGTCGGAGCGGGCGTCCACCAGGACGGCGTCGTGCGGACCGGCGTCGAGCAGTGCCGCCACCTCGGGCGCCGCGGTCCGCACGTTGTGCGGCAGCAGCG
Organism: Pseudonocardia sp. DR1-2; assembly: GCF_023717215.1. Classification (NCBI taxonomy): domain Bacteria; kingdom Bacillati; phylum Actinomycetota; class Actinomycetes; order Pseudonocardiales; family Pseudonocardiaceae; genus Pseudonocardia; species Pseudonocardia sp. DR1-2. The sequence goes on from NZ_JAMQOF010000002.1 coordinate 42,179, forward strand.
ACAGGGCGGGCAGTACGGCCGCCGCATCCGGAGCCGTGGTCAGCAGGAGCAGTTCCATGGACTCCCCCCTTCTCGCGATACGCGGACGATACCGGGACGTCACTCCACGGTCAGCCGGAGAGCGACGGGTTTCACGCCACGAACTGGATCGTTCCGGTCGGGGGCCGGGACCGCTCCGGGGCCCCGGGGCCGCCCACCGGGCCGGCGACCGGGCTCTCTACCCTGGTCAGGACGTATCCCGATCCTGTGGAGGCCCGGTCGTGGGACGCCCCGTCCGTCGCGTGCTCGCCACCGTCCTGGCGGTGGCCGCCGTGCTCGTCGTGGGCGACCTCGCCACCGGCGCGGCGGTCGAGTCGGGCGTCTCCCGTGCGCTGCGCGACCGGCTCGACCTCCCCGAGGACCCGCGCGTGCAGGTGCACGGCTTCTCGGTCCTCGCCCAGGCCGCGACCGGCCGCTACGACCATGTCGAGATGACGCTGCAGCGGGTCCCGGTCGGGCCGCTGCGCACCCCCGAGCTCCAGGTGCAGATGTACGGCCTGCGCGGGGACCTGTCCGACCTCGCCGGGCCCGGACCCGCCCGGTTCCGCGCCGCGGCGGCCGAGGGGGTCGTGCAGGTCAGCCCGAACGACATCCGCCGGATGGTCGTCGACGCCGGCGGGCCGGCCGCCGGAGTGACGCGGCTGTCGGTCGAGGCCGTCGACGCCAACGCGATCGACTCGGTGATCCAGGCCGGCGGCGACCCGACGCTGCGCGGGCTCGACCCGCGCAACGCGGCACGGTTCGTCGCGGAGATGCCGGTGGACGGGGCCGACGCGCAGGTGGCCGTGCTGGCCGTGCTCCTCGTCGACCACGGCACGATGCGGATCGTCCCGCGGGACGTCCGCATCAACGGCTCGGACGAGCCGGTGCCGGACGCGGTCCGCACCTCGATGCTGCGCGCGCTCGCCGTGGACATCGACCCGGGTCCGCTGCCGCTGGGCGTCACCGCGACCTCGGCGGGCGTTCCGGAGTACAACGTCCTGCAGGTCGCCGGGTCCGTGCGCGACCTGAGCGTCGGCGGAGGACCGGGCACGTCCCGCTCCGCGGGCTGAGAGGGGGCGGCGGTGGACGTCACGGGTGCGGTGGTACTGGTCGTCGTCCTGCTGGTGGCGACGCTCGCCGGACTGGTCCTGCGCAGCCGTTCGGGGCGGCTCCGGCCCTCCGGCGACGACGGCGGCGCGCCCGCCGTGGCCGGGCCGGGCTGGGACCTGGCCGGGACCGAGCCGGACGGGCGCCGGGCGCTGCTGCTGCAGCTGTCCTCACCGGTCTGCGCACCGTGCCGGCAGACCGCGCGCGTCCTCGGCGACCTGGCCGCGGCGGACCCGGGTGTGGCGCACGTGGAGGTCGACGTGGCCGAGCGCGTCGACGTCGCCCGGGCGCTGGGCGTGCTGCGGACCCCGACGACGGTCGTCTTCGACGCCCGCGGGGCCGAGGTCCTGCGGGTCTCCGGGGTCCCGCGCACCGACGAGCTCGTCGCCGCCCTTCCCACCGGCTGAGAACGTGTGTGTGATGTCCGGTGGGCACCGACCGCTGGGCTCGGCGCGGATCGTCGGCTAGGCTCGGTTCCGTGAACTGGCCGCTGACCCGACGCCGCACGGTCGATCTGTGCCGCCTCGCCGGCTGCCTGTGTCTGGACTCCTGACCCGCGTGTCCTGAGCCCCGGCGTCCCGCGACGCCGAGGTTCCCACCCCGGTTACTGGAGTCCCATGTCCGTCACGGACCGCGGATCCGCGCTCGTCGAGCCCCGGCTCGACCCACGCGGGGTCCGCTTCTCCGCCGCGATCACCACCGTCGTCCTGGCGCTGGTGCTGCTGTCCGGCAGCGGCCTGCTCGTACTCGCGCAGGCCGTCGTCTTCGCCGTCGGCGCGTTCGCCGGCATGCGGTTCGCCCCCTACAGCGTCGTGTACCGGCACCTCCTCGCGCCCCGGCTGGGTCCGCCCGCCGAGCGCGAGGACGCCGCCCCGGTCCGCTTCTCGCAGACCGTCGGGCTGGTGTTCACCGTCGTCGCGGCGGCCGGCTACCTGTCCGGCCTGACCGTGCTCGGTGTCGTCGCCACGGCGGCGGCCCTCGCGGCGGCCTTCCTCAACGCGGCCTTCGGCTTCTGCCTCGGCTGCGAGATGTACGGGCTCCTCGCCCGCCTGCGCGGTACCGCCGCGCAGTCCTGACCGTTCCACGACACACGATTCGGGAGAGATCGACATGAGCCGCGAGGACGTCCTCGTCACCGCCGACTGGGCGGAAGAGAACCTGGAGACCGACGGGGTGGTGTTCCTCGAGGTCGACGAGGACACCACCGCCTACGACGGGGGCCACATCCCCGGTGCGGTCAAGGTCAACTGGACCGACGAGCTGCAGGACGCGGTCCGTCGCGACATCCCCACCAAGGAACAGTTCGAGCAGCTGCTCTCCGCCAAGGGCGTCTCGAACGACGACAAGGTCGTGCTCTACGGCGGCAACAACAACTGGTTCGCCGCCTACGCGTACTGGGAGTTCAAGCTCTACGGCCACGACGACGTGGTGCTGCTCGACGGCGGCCGCAAGAAGTGGGAGCTCGACGGCCGGACCCTGACCACCGACGTCAAGGACCGCCCCGCGACCTCCTACACCGCCAAGGAGGCCGACACCTCGATCCGCGCGTTCCGCGACGAGGTCGTCGACGCGATCGACGCCAAGAACCTGGTCGACGTCCGGTCGCCCGACGAGTTCTCCGGCAAGATCCTGGCCCCGGCCCACCTCCCGCAGGAGCAGAGCCAGCGTCCGGGCCACGTGCCGAGCGCGATCAACATCCCGTGGTCGAAGGCGGCCAACGAGGACGGCACGTTCAAGTCCGACGACGAGCTCGCCTCGCTGTACAAGGAGGCCGGCTTCGACGAGGGCAAGGCGACCATCGCCTACTGCCGCATCGGCGAGCGCTCCAGCCACACCTGGGTCGTGCTGCACGAGCTCCTGGGCCACTCCGACGTCAAGAACTACGACGGCAGCTGGACCGAGTACGGCTCGCTGATCGGCGTGCCGATCGAGCTGGGAGCGAAGTGACATGTGTGCCGCACCCGACCAGAACCTGACCCTGCCCCCGAACACGGACCTCTCCAAGGAGACCGTGCTCGCCGGCCGCGTCGTCGCCGCCGGCGACCCGGTCGCCGGGGCCTTCGTCCGGCTGCTCGACGGCACCGGGGAGTTCACCGCGGAGGTCGTGTCCTCGGCCTCGGGTGACTTCCGGTTCTTCGCCGCCCCGGGCACCTGGACCGTCCGGGCGCTGTCGCGCTCGGGCAACGGGCAGTCCGAGCTCGTCGCCGACGGGCCGGGGCTGCACCAGGCGGAGATCGCCGTCGCCTGACCGGTCCCCCGGGGCTCGCCCCGGACCACCGCACGTGCTCACGAACGGGCCCCTCGTACGAACCTTTCGTACGAGGGGCCCGTTCGTGCACGCGGACGGGGTGGGCGCGGCACCCGGTGCACGCCCCGGGGGCGGCGGTAGACTCGCCCGCCGTGCACTGGTTCTCCACCGGGCTGTTGATCGCCCTGTCCGCGGGAACCGCCGCCTGGGCCGGCTGGTTGCTCCGTCGCCTGTTCGTCGTCGAGCCCGTCGCCGCGCCCGGGCCGGGTCCCGATCCCGAACGGGACCCCGACGACCACCACACCGAGGAGCAGACCCCGTGACCGACCCCGAGCCCGCCGCAGCGTCCGACGAGGAGCTGCAGACCACGATCACCGGTCCGGAGAACGCGGCCCCGGACTCCCCGCAGCGCAATCGGCCGCAGTGGCCCGACCTGCCCGTCGACGACGACACCGCCAACCTGCGCCAGGGCCCCGACCTGCACGAGGCCTGCCTCGGCCTGCTGCCGCTGGTCGGTACCTGGCGCGGCACCGGCGAGGTCGTCTACCCGACGATCGAGGGCCCGTTCCACTTCGGCCAGCAGATCACCTGGGCGCACGACGGGCGTCCGTTCCTGTCCTACGAGGCCCGGTCCTGGCTGCTCGACGACGACGGCGGGATCATCCGCCAGGCCGCCCGCGAGACCGGGTTCTGGCGCCCCCAGGAGGACGGCTCGATCGAGGTCCTGATCGCGCACCACACCGGGATCGTCGAGGTCTACTACGGGCCGCGGGGCGACATGCGCTCCTGGCAGATCGAGACCGACGCCATCGCCCGGACTCCCTCGGCCAAGGAGGTCACCGCGGCGAAGCGGCTCTACGGCCTGGTCAACCAGGGCGACCTCGCCTACGTCGACGAGCGCGCGATGGTCGGGCAGCCGATGCAGCCGCACATCTCGGCCGTCCTGCACCGCGTGGTCGGCTAGTTGGTCGCGGTCCGGGTCCGCCGCTGCGGCGGGCGGGCGGTGCTGCTGGAGGTCGACGACGCCGCCGGGGTGGCGGCCGTCGTCGCCGCCGTCCGGGACGCCGCGCTGCCCGAGGTGCGGGAGCTGGTCCCGGCCGCCCGGACCGTGCTCGTCGAGGTGGCGACCGGGACCGCCACCGAGCGGGTCGTACAGGTCGCACGGGCCGCGGACGCGGCCGCTGGCGAGGCGGGCACGGGCACCGTCCACACGCTGCCCGTGACCTACGACGGCGAGGATCTCGCGCTCGTCGCCGAGACCGCGGGCCTGTCCGTCGACGAGGTGGTCGCACTGCACAGCGGCGCGGAGTACCGGGTGGACTTCTGCGGATTCGCGCCGGGCTTCGGCTACCTCTCGGGGCTCCCGGAGCCGCTGCGGCAGCCACGCCTGGAGAGCTCGCGGACCGCGGTGCCCGCCGGCTCGGTCGGGATCGCCGACGTCTACAGCTGCGTCTACCCGCGGCGCTCCCCGGGCGGCTGGCGGCTGATCGGCCGCACCGACACGGTCCTGTTCGACCCCGACGCCGACCCGCCCGCGCTGTTCACCCCCGGCGACCGCGTCCGGTTCGAGCCCCGGTGAGCGCGCTGCTGGTGGTGCGGGCCGGGCCGCAGGCGCTGGTGACCGACCGCGGACGTCCGGGGCACGCACACCTGGGGGTGCCGCCGTCGGGCGCGCTGGACGGGCCGGCCTACGAGCTGGGGAACCGTCTGGTCGGCAACGACGACGGCGCCGCCGGGCTGGAGCTGCTCGGCGGCGGGCTGCGGGTGCGTGCCCTGGGGGGCCGGACCGTCGCCGTCACGGGGGCGCCCGCGCCGGTGTCCGTCGACGGCATCCCGGCCGCGTCGCACCGGGCACTGCACCTGCCCGACGGCGCCGAGCTGACGGTCGGGACGCCGGTCGGCGGGCTGCGGTGCTACCTCGCCGTCGCGGGCGGGCTGGAGCTCCCGCTCACGCTGGGCAGCCGCAGCACCGACCTGCTGTCCGGGCTGGGGCCCGACCCGGTCGCCGACGGCGACGAGCTGCCGGTCGGACCGTGGTCCGGCGGGATCCCGGTGTCCGGGCCGGTCCCGGTGTCGCTGCCCGGTGCCGTGGTCGGGCTGCGGGTGCGCCCCGGCCCCCGCGACGACTGGTTCGCCGACCCACGCGCCGCCCTCGCGGATCCGCTGTGGACGGTGACGGCCGACGGGAACCGGATCGGGGTCCGTCTCGACGGGCCGTCCCCGGAGCGGCTCCCGGAGCTGCGCGACCGGGAGCTGCCGAGCGAGGGGATGGTGACCGGCGCGGTGCAGGTTCCGCCGGACGGGCCGCCGGTGGTGTTCCTCGCCGACCGTCCGACGACCGGTGGCTACCCGGTGATCGCCGTCGTCGAGCGCGCCGATCTGCCGCTGCTCGCCCAGGCCCCGCCGGGGACGGGCGTGCGGTTCACCGTGCTGCGCTGAGGTTCAGCGCTCGGCGTCCTCGCCGTCGAGGATGGTGCGGACCTCGTCGACGGCCATCCCGGACAGCCGGCCGATCTGCGCCGGGTCGAGGCCGCACTCGTGCAGGTGCCGGACGGCGCCGGCCAGATCGTCGCGGCGGCGACGCAGGACCTCGTCGAGCTCGGCGATGCGGTCGCGGGTGTCGTCGAGCCGCTCGGTCGCGTCGACGGCGCGGGCCGGGTCCTCCAGCAGCACACCGAGCAGCCGGTCCTTCGCGTCGCCGGCCGCCGGGGTGCGCGCCCCCGTGGTCGGGACGACGGCGAGCGGCAGCTCCTGCTGCTCGCCACCGGGGGCGTCGGGCTGCGGGTCGACGACGGCGTCGGTGGCGCGCAGGCGCGCCCGCTGCACGGCGCGGGCCGCGAGGGCCTGCTGCACGGCCCGGGAGACCGGTTCGGGGGTCGGCCGGGACGTGATCTCGGACCCGGCGGGCGGGGTCGGCGCGGGGGGTGGCACCGCCGGGATCCCGGACGTCGCGGGGAGGTCCTCGGCGGCCGGCTCCGCGCGCTCGGCCGACCAGGGCGGCAGCGGGCCGGCCGCGGTGTCCGTCGGGGCGGCCGGGGCCGGGTCCGCGGCGGGGGGCACGGTGTCGTCCCCGGCGGCCGGGGCCTGCCCGGCTGCGGCGGGCGTGGCGTCCGGGCCGGGCGCGACGACGTCGGTGGGGTCGTCGACGATGCGCAGCCGTGCGACCGGCCACTCCGGCACCCGCGGCGTGGCCGGGTCGTCGGGGGTGCCCGCGGCGTCCCGGGCCGCGGTGGTGTCGGTCGGGGCCGCGTCATCGGCCCCGGCGGCGTCGCTCGCCGCAGCGGCGTCGGTCGCGGCGGAGTCGGTCGCGGCAGCGGCGGTCGCGGCGGCGTCGCTCGCGACGGCGGCGTCGGCCCCGGCAGCGGCGTCGACCCCGGACGGATCCGCGGCACGGAGCGTGGCGGAGGCACGGCCCGGGTCGGCGGTGTCGGTCCCGGTCCCTGCATCCCGGACCCGTCGCAGCCCGGTCGACCGGGGGCGCGGGGTCGGCCGTGGCCGGGGCAGTGGCTCCACCGCGGCACCCGACGCCCCGGTTCCCGACGCGGCACCCGGAACCGGCGACGCCGCGGCGAGCGACACGGCGGCCGTCGCCTCCGGGTCGCGCCCCCGGGCGAGGGTGGCCGCGTCGGGCTGCTCGTCGGCCGGGGCGAACAGCGCCTCCAGCGAGCCCTCGGCCCCGTCGTCGTCGGGGGCGGCGTGGCGCCCTGCACCGGAGGCGACGACGGCGCCGGCGTATGCGGGTACCCGGGGCAGCGGACCGGTGTCCGCGCCGCGCTCGGCGACCACGTCCGCGACGGTCCGTGCACGGGCCGGGCGCGGCGGGTCGGCCGGGCCACCGGCCACCTCACCGGTCCAGTCCGCAGAGGACGGCTGCGGGTCCGCGGCCGCGCGCGGGGGCTCGAGCGGCAGCGGCCCGGGCGCGGGGGTGCGGCGCACACGCCACACACCCCACAGGACCAGGACCACGAGCACGCCCGCGCCCAGCACCGCCACGAGGGGCAGGACCGGGACCGTGAACGAGCCGAGCTGCATGGGCCCGGACCTTATTGGGGTCCCGGGCCCCGCGCGGGGAACCTCAGCTGCTGCGCGTCCCCGTCGACGGCTGCGCCGCGCCCGTCCGGTCCTTGTCGCCGGTGGCCGCACCGGAACCGTTGCGGGTCGCGCCGTTGCCCTTCTCGCCACCCTGCGACGACGGCTCGGACGCCGACGACGCACCGTTACGACCGTTCTGACCGTGGCCGGCCTGGCCGGAGCCGTTGCGGGCCCCCTCCGGACCGGGTCGCGCCGGGCCGCGCCCGGCGGCCGGGTTCGCGGTCGTCGGCGGCTCCGCGTCGGCCTTCGCGCCCTCGGCCGCGGTGCCCTTCTCCCCCGCCGGCGGCTTCTGCGAACCATCCGTTGGGGTGTCACCGGAACGGCGGACGGCGCCGACCGCGACCGTGCGCTCGGCGTCCCCGCCGGGCGTCGGACGCGGGTCCTGGCGCGGCACGGCCGACGTCTTCGGCTCCGCCTCGACCGGGCGGGACTCCGACGCGGGCCGGAACAGCTCGGCGGGCTCGGGCTCGTCCCCGGGCCGGACGGCGGTGGTGCGCTCGGCACCGCCCTGCTGCCCGGTGGGGGCCGGCGACGGGCGCGGGCCCGGTGCGGGCCGCGGACCCGGGCGCGGGCCGGCGGGCTTGTCCCCGTCGGCACCGCCGGGACGCGGGCCCTGGGCGTCCGTCCGGGCGGGCTGCGGTGCCCCGGGCGAGCGGTCGGCACCCGACCCGCCGGTACCGGGCTTGGCCGGACCGGAGTCGGGCCGGGACTGGGACCCGGAGTCCTGGCGCGCCGGGGCGGGTCCCGGCTGCGGACGCGGACCGGGCCGCGGCGCGGGTGCCGCATCGCCCGACGGCGACGCCTGGGCGGCGGCCGGTCGGGCACCGTTCACCCCGGCACCGTTGACACCGGCCGCGGGGGCCTGCGGGCGGCCGTTCGGGGCGCCCTGCGGACGCGCGGGCCCCTGATCCTTCTGACCGGGACGCTGCTCGGACCCCGGGCGCTCCTCGGCACCGGACCGGGCACCGGGGCGCTGCGGCTCCGGTGCGCCCGGGCGCGGCCCGGGACGACCGGACCGCTGGTCCGCCGAGTCGGGACGGCCCTGGTCGGAGCGACCCTGGTCGGGACGCCCGGGCCGGGCGTCGGTCTGCCCCGGGCGCGCGGAGGCGTCCGCCCCCGTACCGGCGGCGGCCGGCGTGGCGCCGACACCGGACTGCGGGGCGGGCTTGGCGCCCGCACCGGACTGCGCGGCGGGCTTCAGCCCGGGGCCCGGCTGACCGGCGGGCTGGGCGGCACCGGGCTGGCCGGCGCCGGGCCGCTCGCCGGCGGCGGGCTTCGCGGAGCGGTCGTCGGACGACCCGGCCTCGCCGGACGGCCCGCCGGGCTTCTGCCCCGGACCGGGGACCGGCCGGATCTCGTGGCGGGCCTTGTCCCCGGTGGCCGGGGCCTTCCCGACCTCGGCGCGCAGCTCGTCGCGACGCCGGGTCAGCTCCCCGACCTCGGTGCGGAGCTTGTCGCCCTGCTCACGGGCCCGGTCGGCGTCCGCGCGGGCGCGGTCGACCTGCTTGCGGGCCTCGGTGACGACACGCTCGGCGTCGGCACGGGCCTTGCTGCGGATCTCCTCCGCCTCCTCCTCCGCCTTCTGCAGGATCGCCTGCATGCGGTCGGAGAAGTTGTCGACGGCACCGTGCCGGTCGGAGTCCGAGGGCCCCGGGCCGGGACGCGGCCCCGGACGCGGTGCCGGACGCGGCGGCCCGCCGGCCGGACCGGCGGCGAACCCCCCGGGCGGCGGCACCGGCATCGGCGGCGGCATCGGCCGGCTCCGCAGTGCGTCGATGTCCGCGCGCATCCGGCCCATGAGCCGCTGCATCTGGACGATGTGCTCGTCCACCTGCCGACGGTCGTAGCCGCGGAGAACGACGTCGAACCGCGGGGAACCGCCCGGGCGGTCCGCCCCGTCTGCCGTCATCGCCTCTCCTCAGGTCGTCGACATGGGTGCCCTCGGAGGGCACGTACGAGGTCGGCGCACCGACGGTTCGGCGCGACCTCGCCGGTCAGGGTAGTCACGACGACGGGGTCGCGGCGAACCACGCAGCGTGCAACGGTCGTCCGTCGGCGTGGCGGGCCCCGCGACGGACGGTTCCGTGACACGATGTGCGGTCACCGTCCTCGTGGCCCGAGCCTACCGGGCCGTACCGAATACCATCGGCGGTGTGGACAGCACACTGAAGGGCACGTTGCACCGGCGTGGGCTCCGGATGACCCCTCAACGCCAGCTCGTGCTGGACGCGGTCCGGGAGCTGGGGCACGCGACACCCGAGCAGGTGTGCAGCCGGGTCCAGGCGACGGCCCCGGCGGTGAACATCACGACGGTGTACCGGACGCTGGACCTGCTCGAGGAGCTCGGCGTCGTCCGGCACGCCCATCTCGGGCACGGTGCGCCGACCTACTCCGAGCACCAGCACCGCCACGTCCATCTCGTCTGCCACCACTGCGGCCGGGTGGACGAGGCGCCGACCGAGCTGCTCTCCGATGTGGCGAGTCGCACGCTCGCCGACCTGGGCTTCCACCTGGACGCGACGCACGTGGCCCTGTCCGGCACGTGCGTCGACTGTGCGCACGACGACGAGGACTCCGCCGACGGAGCCCCCGAGCAGGACGACACGGCGCCCCAGGAGGGCGCGGAGGGAGACCGGTGACCGTTCCCGGATCCGAGCAGGACCCCGACACCACCGACAACGCCGAGGACACGACCCCCGACCCGGACGACGCCGTCGCCACGCACCACGGCGACCCGCCGGCCGAGCAGCGGGCGATGGCCCGCTCCGCCGCCGTCGTCGACCGCGGGCACCGCGAGGTGCTGGCGGTGACCGGCGAGGAGCGGCTGTCCTGGCTGCACCTGCTGCTCACCCAGCACGTCAGCGAGCTGCCGCCCGGCACCGGCACCGAGGCCCTGGTGCTCGACGCGCAGGGCAGGGTGCTGCACCACATGGCCGTCGCGTCGTCGGCGGACACGGTCTGGCTCGACACCGAGCCCGGCGAGGGCGCGGCGCTGCTCGACTACCTGGCGAAGATGGTCTTCTGGTCGAAGGTGGAGCCGCGTGACGTCACCGCCGAGCTGGCGGTGCTGTCGGTCGTCGGCCCGGAGACCCCGGCCGTGCTCGCCGCGGCGGGGCTGCCGGTGCCCGATGCGCCGAACGGCGTCACGGCCCTGCCGGACGGCGGCTTCGTGCGACGGATGCCGTGGCCGGGCCGGGACGCGGCGGACGTCGTCGTCCCCCGCGGGACGAAGGAGGCCCGCTGGGCGGACCTCACCGCGGCCGGGGCGCGGGCCGCCGGGACGATCGCGTTCGAGGCGCTGCGGGTGGAGTCGCGCGCACCGCGCCTGCACCGCGACACCGACGACCGCACCATCCCGCACGAGGTCGGCTGGATCGGCTCCGCCGTGCACCTCACCAAGGGCTGCTACCGGGGCCAGGAGACCGTCGCCCGGGTCGCGAACCTGGGGCGCCCGCCGCGGCGCACGGTGCTGCTGATGCTCGACGCCGGCGACGAGGACCTGCCGCGCACCGGCGACCCGGTGGTGCGCGACGGCCGCACGGTCGGCCGCGTGGGCACGGTCGTCCAGCACCACGAGCTGGGCCCGGTGGCGCTCGCGCTGGTCAAGCGGTCGGTCCCGGTGGACGCCGAGCTGACCGCGGGTGTCGACGACCGGGTCTCCCCCGCGACGATCGACCCGGACTCCTACGAGCCGGACCCGGACACCCCGCCGCCGGGCCGCGCGGCGCGGGAACGGACGGGTGGCGCCGCGCGTCGCGGATGACGCGCGGCCCGGCCGGACCGCCGTGGGGCGACCACCGGGTGAACACGCGGGGCCCCGCGCCGGTCCGGGGCCGGGTCCGCCTGTGACGACGGCGGTGCCGCGTCGCATGTTCCGGGGTGAGCAGGGTACGGTTGTTTTCACGACATTGATGAGACGAGAGGGGCCGCCGGGTCGTGCGCAATGACCGGCCGCCCCTTCCCTGTTGTAAGGGGGACCTGCCATGGGGCGTGGACGAGCCAAGGCCAAGCAGACGAAGGTGGCCCGTGAGCTCAAGTACAGCTCCCCTTCTATGGATCTCGACGCCTTGCAGCGGGAGATCGGTAGCGCGACGGCGGTGACTACCGACAGCCGCGAGGACGACTACGGCGAGTACGACGACCTCGCCGCCAAGTACAACGACGAGGACGACGACCCTCGCCGTTGACGGCCACCCCGGCGCCCGGCCCCCGTCGTGACACGGCGGTTCGGGCGCCGCGGCACGTGCCGACCCGGGCGGTTTCCCCCGGCCGGTCGGATAGGGCAAGATCATGACCAGTCTCCTGTGGGAGGCTTGGTCACCGATCCCGTCACGCCCGAGGTGTTCAGCAGATGCGCGGCAACCTGTTCGCGGTCGCCGTCAACCTCGTCGTGCTGACCGTGCGGTCGGACCGTCTGCACGTGCTGCTCATCGAGCGGGGCGAGCCCCCGTTCCTCGGGCACTGGGCCCTGCCCGGTGGTTTCGTCCGCCCGGAGGAGGACCTCGTGCACACCGCCAGCCGGCGGTTGGGCGAGGAGACCGGGGCCGACACCGGCAGCGCCGTGTGCGGGCACCTCGAGCAGCTGGCGAGCTACGCCGCACCCGACCGCGATCCCCGTGGCCGGGTCCTGTCCGTGGGCTACCTCGCGCTGCTGCCGGACATGCCGGAGCCGACGCCGGGTGGCGGGGCCGCCGCGTCCGCGTGGTGCGCCGTCGACGACGTGCCGCCGCTGGCGTTCGACCACCGGCGCATCCTCGCCGACGGCGTGGAGCGGGCGAAGTCGAAGCTCGAGTACACGACGCTCGCCGTCTCGTTCTGCCCGGACGAGTTCACGGTGACCGACCTGCGCCGGGTCTACGAGGCCGTCTGGGAGACCTCCCTGGACCCGCGCAACTTCCAGCGCAAGGTGACCTCCACCGACGGCTTCCTCGTGCCGACGACGACGCTGGTCACCGGCGGCCGCGGGCGGCCGCCCCGGCTGTTCCGCCGCGGCCCGGCGACGGCGCTGCACCCGCCGATGCTGCGTGAGTCGCACCGCGCCGGGAACCGGCAGCCGGTGCCGCACGACACGGAGCTGCACCACTCCGTCGAGTGAGGGCGGACGGCGCGGGACCGCCTCAGAAGCGGGGGTGCTCCCCGCGCAGCTGCACCCGGGCACCGAGCTCGCCGGAACCGGCACCGTCGACGTCGCCGATCCGGCCGACCTCACCCAGGATCCAGGCGGGGACGTGCCGGGCGGTGAGGACGGCGAGGGCGCGGTCGACGTCCTCGGGCGGCAGCACCGCGACCATCCCGACGCCCATGTTGAACGTCTTCTCCATCTCCGCGCGCTCGACCCGGCCGCGGGACTGGATCAGCTTGAAGATCGGGGCCGGGGTCCACGAGCCGCGCTCCACGGTGGCCGCGAGGCCCTCCGGCAGCACCCGCTCCAGGTTGCGGGCCAGCCCGCCGCCGGTGATGTGGGAGAACGTCCGCACGCCGGTCTCGGCGGTGATCGCCAGGCAGTCCTTGGCGTAGATCCGGGTCGGGACGAGCAGCTCCTCGCCGAGGGAGTGGTCGAACTCCTCCAGCTCGCCGGCCAGCGGCAGCCGGGCGATGTCGAGCAGCACGTGGCGGGCCAGGGAGTAGCCGTTGGAGTGCAGCCCGGAGGAGCCGAGCGCGACCAGCACGTCGCCGGGGCGGACGCGCTCGGGCCGCAGCATCTTCTCGGCGTCGACGACACCGACACCGGTGGCGGAGAGGTCGTAGGCGCCCTCCTCCATCAGCCCGGGGTGCTCGGCGGTCTCGCCGCCGAGCAGCGCGCAGCCCGCGGTCTGGCAGCCCTCGGCGATGCCGCGCACGATCGTCGCCACCCGGTCGGGGACGATCTTGCCGATGGCGATGTAGTCCTGCAGGAACAGCGGCTCGGCCCCGCAGACGACCAGGTCGTCCACGACCATCGCGACGAGGTCCTGGCCGATGGTGTCGTGCTTGTCCATCGCCTGCGCGATCGCGACCTTGGTGCCGACGCCGTCGGTCGAGGCGGCCAGCACCGGCTCGGAGTACTTGCCGAACTTCGCCGCGAACAGACCGGCGAAACCGCCGATGCCGCCGCGCACCTCGGGCCGGGTGGCCTTCTCGGCGAACGGACGGAAACGCTCGACCGCCTGCTCCCCCGCGTCGATGTCCACCCCCGCGGAGGCGTAGCTGGCGGGGCCGGGCTCGGTCGAGGGCATGCGAGGTCTCTCCAGGTCGGGACGGGGTCGTGATCGGGTGCCGCTACGGGCGGGTCAGCGCTTCTCCGGCACCGTATCCGACGGACAGCGGGCCGGGATCGCCAGAGGCGGCGCCGGACGCCGTCGGCTCCGGGACGTCCTCCAGCAGGTGCTTGCCGAGCTGGGCCTCCTCCGGCAGCGGGATCGGGTACTCCCCGTCGAAGCAGGCGCAGCACAGCCGCGACCGCGGCTGCTCGGAGGCGGCGACCATCTGCTCGACCGAGACGTAGCCGAGGCTGTCCGAGCCGATCGAGCGTCGGACGCCCTCGGTGTCGGCGCCGTTGGCGATCAGCTCGGCCCGGCTGGCGAAGTCGATGCCGTAGAAGCAGGGCCAGCGCACGGGCGGCGAGGCGATCCGCACGTGCACCTCGAGGGCTCCGGCCTCGCGCAGCATCCGCACCAGCGCGCGCTGGGTGTTGCCGCGGACGATCGAGTCGTCGACGACGACCAGCCGCTTGCCCCGGATGACGTTGCGCAGCGGGTTCAGCTTCAGCCGGATGCCGAGCTGGCGGATGGTCTGGCTGGGCTGGATGAAGGTGCGCCCGACGTAGGCGTTCTTCACCAGGCCCTGGCCGTAGGGGATGCCGGAGCCCTGGGCGTAGCCGATGGCGGCCGGGGTGCCGGACTCCGGGACCGGGATGACCAGGTCGGCCTCGACCGGGTGCTCCTCGGCGAGCCGGCGGCCGATCTCCACCCGGGTGTCGTAGACCGAGCGGCCGGCGATGGTGGTGTCCGGGCGCGCCAGGTAGACGTACTCGAACACGCAGCCCTTCGGCTCCGGGGCGGCGAAGCGCTGGCTGCGGATGCCGTCGGCGTCGATCGCGATGAGCTCGCCCGGCTCGACCTCGCGGACGAACGAGGCGCCGACGATGTCCAGCGCCGCCGTCTCCGACGCGACGACCCAGCCGCGCTCCAGGCGGCCCAGGACCAGCGGGCGGACGCCGTGGGAGTCGCGGGCGGCGTAGAGGGTGCTCTCGTCGGCGAAGGTCAGCGAGAACGCGCCGCGCAGCCGCGGCAGCAGCCGCATCGCGGCCTCGTAGACGCCGAGGTCCGCGGCGCCCGCGGCCAGCAGCTCGGTGAGCAGGTCGGAGTCGGTGGTCGCGCGCAGCCCGGACCGCTTGCGGTTCTCCAGCTTCGCGACGTCCTCGCGCAGCTCGGCGGTGTTCACCAGGTTGCCGTTGTGACCCAGCGCCAGACCGGAGCCCGCGGCCGTGGTGCGGAACGTCGGCTGGGCGTTCTCCCAGGTCGTCGCGCCGGTCGTCGAGTAGCGGCAGTGGCCGACGGCGAGGTGCCCGCGCAGCGAGGACAGCGTCTGCTCGTCGAACACCTGGCTGACCAGGCCGAGGTCCTTGAACACCACGGTGCGGCGGCCGTCGGACACGGCGATGCCTGCGGCCTCCTGGCCGCGGTGCTGCAGCGCGTAGAGGCCGTAGTAGGTCATCTTCGCGACGTCCTCGCCGGGGGCCCAGACGCCGAACACACCGCACTCCTCGCGGGGTCCTTGCTCGTCGGGCTCGGCGGCGGGGGGTGTGACGGGGGTGAGGGAGAGGGTTCGTTCAGGGCTGACGTGCTCGTTCCGTACGGAACTCAACGCGGCGCTCCTCGGCTGGCGGCGTACCGGGACCAGGGGACGACTGTACGCCCCGAGATCACGTATCCCCAGGTACGGGGACAGGGGTCACGTCGGGGTCGCACACCGCACCCGTCCGGTCACGGCGTGCGGAGCGGCAGGAACGCGGCGATCTCGCCGGCCCGCGATCCGGACGCCGACACCCGCCCGGCGGCGAGCGCGTCGTCCCAGGTCAGGCGGCCGACGGCGAGCGCGATCCAGGTCCGCGGGTCGGCCTCGACGACGTTCGGCGGGGTGCCGCGGGTGTGCCGAGGCCCCTCGACGCACTGCACCGCACCGAACGGCGGGACCCGCACCTCGACGCTGCGGCCCGGCGCGCGCCGGGCCAGCTCGTCGAGCGACGCCTTCACCGCCGACTTCCGTGTCGCCCGGTCCGGCTCGACCCCGTCGTCGACCCAGTCCAGGAGGACGTCGGACATCAGACCGAGACGGCGCCGAACCGCGCCGGGAGCGTGCCCTCCCAGGCGGCGCGCAGCTCGTCGAGCGCCAGCGTACCGAGGGCGTCGCCCAGGTCGAGGACGTCGCCGCCGGTCTCGCCGAGCCGCAGCGCCGGGACACCGGCCTCGGCGGCGCGGGCCAGGAACGCCTCGGCGCCGTCGGCGGGCACGGTGACCAGCACCCGTCCGGCGGACTCGGCGAACAGCGCGGTGAACGAGTCCTCGTGCACCCCGGCCAGGTCGACGCGGGCGCCCCGGCCCCCGGCGAGCGCGGCCTCGACCAGTCCCTGGGCGAGGCCACCGTCGGACAGGTCGTGGCTGCCGGTCAGCGCCCGGTCCGCGGCCGCGGCGGCGAGGAGCTGCGCGAGGCGCCGCTCGTGCTCCAGGTCGACGGCGGGCGGCCGTCCGCCGAGGTGCCCGTGCACCTCGTGCGCCCACTCCGACCCGCCGAACTCGGCGGCGGTGGTGCCGAGCAGGACGACCGTGTCGCCGTCGGCGCCGGCGAACCCGGACCGGACCGCGGTGGTGACGTCGTCGATCACGCCGAGCACGCCGACCACCGGGGTCGGCAGGATCGCCGTCGTCCCGGTCTGGTTGTAGAAGCTGACGTTGCCGCCGGTGACCGGGGTGCCCAGCACCGCGCAGCCGTCGGCGAGACCGCGCACGGCCTGCTCGAACTGCCACATGACGTGCGGGTCCTCCGGAGAGCCGAAGTTCAGGCAGTCGGTGACGGCGAGCGGCACGGCGCCGGAGGTCGCGACGTTGCGGTAGGCCTCGGCCAGCGCGAGCTGCGCGCCGACGTACGGGTCGAGCGCCACGAAGCGGGCGTTGCAGTCGGTGGCGACGGCGATGCCGCGGCCGGTGGACTCGTCGACCTGCACGACCCCGGAGTCGGCGCCGTGCGCGGCGACGGTGTTGCCGCGCACGTAGCGGTCGTACTGGTCGGTGACCCACGACCGGGACGCGAGGTTCGGGGCGGCGGCCATCCGCAGGATCTCCGCGCGCAGCTCGGACGGGGTCTCCGGGCGGGGCAGCGCCTCCGGCGAGTCCGCGTTCAGCGCGTCCTGCTTCGCGTCGTCGCGGGTGACCGGGCGGGTGTAGACCGGGCCCTCGTGGGCGACCGTGCGCGGCGGCACGTCGACGACGGTCTCGCCCTGGGAGGTGATCACCAGGCGGTCGCCGTCGGTGACCTCGCCGATCACGGTGGCGATGGTGTCCCACTTGCGGCAGACGGCGAGGAAGGCCTCGACGTTCTCCGGGGTGACGACCGCGCACATCCGCTCCTGGGACTCCGAGGAGAGGATCTCGGCGGCGGTCATGCCGGTGGCGCGCAGCGGGACGGCGTCGAGGTCGACGTGCATGCCGCCGTCACCGGCGGAGGCGAGCTCGGAGGTCGCGCAGGACAGCCCGGCGCCGCCGAGGTCCTGGATGCCGACGACGAGCCCGGCCGCGAACAGCTCCAGGCAGCACTCGATGAGGACCTTCTCGGTGAACGGGTCGCCGACCTGGACGCTCGGGAGCTTCTTCCGCCCGGTGCCGCCGCCGGCGGAGTCGAAGGTCTCCGACGCCAGCACGGACACGCCGCCGATGCCGTCGAGCCCGGTCGTCGCACCGAACAGGATGATCTTGTTGCCGGTGCCGGAGGCGAACGCGAGGTGCAGGTCCTCGGTCTTCAGCGCTCCCACACACAGGGCGTTGACCAGCGGGTTCCCCGCGTAGGACGGGTCGAAGACGACCTCGCCCGCGACGTTCGGCAGGCCGAGACAGTTCCCGTAGCCGCCGACACCGGCGACGATGCCGGGCAGCACCCGGCCGGTGTCGTCGGCGTCGAGCGGGCCGAAACGCAGCGGGTCGCCGACCGCGATCGGGCGCGCGCCCATCGCCATGATGTCGCGGACGATGCCGCCGACACCGGTCGCCGCGCCCTGGTAGGGCTCGACGTAGGACGGGTGGTTGTGCGACTCGACCTTGAAGGTGACCGCCCAACCGTCGCCGACGGACACGACGCCCGCGTTCTCGCCGATCCCGGCGAGCATCGTCGAGCGCATCTGTTCGGTGGTGGTCTCACCGAAGTAGCGCAGGTGGACCTTGGAGGACTTGTAGGAGCAGTGCTCGCTCCACATCACCGAGTACATCGCCAGCTCGGCGTCGGTGGGCCGGCGGCCGAGGATCTCCCGGATACGGGCGTACTCGTCGTCCTTGAGCCCCAGCTCCCGGAAGGGCTGCGGCTGCTCCGGAGTGGCCTCGGCGTGCTTGACGGAATCGACCGGCACCTGGGACTGCGTCACGGGGTCAGGGTAGACGGGGCTCCCCCGCCCGCGTCCCTGCACGGTGCCGGGGCCCACAGGCGGGGTTCCCCACAGCGGGGTGAAACGCACCCGCCGCCCGCGGCATCCCCTCGTGCACAGGCCCACCGGGCCACGGACGAGGGGAACACCATGAGCGACTTCGACACCACCACCGCCACCGTCGACGACGTGCGGGCCGCCGACCTGGACCACGACGGCTACCAGGAGTCGGTGCTCGCCGACACGAACGGCGACGGCGAGATCGACCTGGTCGCGAGCGACACCGACGGCGACGGCGCGGCCGACTACGGCGTGCTCGACACCGACTACGACGGCGTCGCCGACACCGAGGTCCGCGACACCGACGGCGACGGCGTGTTCGACGCCGGCCGGACCGACACCGACGGCGACGGCTACCTGGAGAGCGCCGCGGTGTTCACCGACACCGACGGCGACGGGGTCTTCGACACCACCACCGTCGCGGTCGACGGCGACGGGGACGGCAGCGCCGACGACGTCGTCTCCTCCGGCGGGACCGGCAGCGGGATCTTCTCCGTCGCGTGACCCGCGGACCGGAGGTCGTGCGGACCGGGGAGCCACCCGGTCCGCACGGCCGGGGCTCAGCGCCCGAGCTCGGCCGCCAGCCGGAGCCGGCCCCGGTGGACCCAGACCCGCGCGCTCGCCGGGGTCGCCCCCATCAGGGCCGCGATCTGCTCGTAGGACAGGTCACCGGCCCGCAGGAGCAGGGCCTCACGGTGCTTCTCGGGCAGCAGGCCCAGCGCCCGCTGCACGGCGTCGACCTCGGTGACCGCCCCGGCGAACGGGTCGACGGCCCCGCCGACCGGTTCGAGGTCCTCGACCGGCTCGGGGCGGCGCGACCGGGCCCGCAGGACCGACCGGGCGGCGTTGCGCGCGATCGCCTGCACCCAGGCGGTGAACGGGCAGCGGCCGTCGAAGCGGTCGAGGTTCTGCCAGACCGCGATCTGGGTGTCCTGCAGCGCGTCGTCGGCGTCGGCCCGGTTGCCGGTCAGCCGCAGGCACAGCGCGTGGGCCTGGCGGTGGGCGGGCGCCCACAGCGCGCGGAAGGCCTGCTCGTCGCCGGCCCGGGCCCGCTCCAGCAGCTCGGTGGTGTCGCTCGCGTGCAGCGGGCGGAGCAGGGTCGTCGCGCCGGTCGTGGTCGTCATCGTCGGTGTGCCTCTCGTCCGTGGTGTCCGCTGCACCGTCGGACCACGGGCTTGCAAGCGACTTGCAGCGGACTGTCGAGGAGCGCGAGATGGACCTGAACGACGACCGTGAGCTGCAGCGACTGCTGCTCGGCACCGCCGGGCCGGACGACCCGGCGGCCGAGGAGAACCGGTTCGCGACGACGTTCGCCGCCGCGTACCGGCCGGAGCTGGCGGCACTGCTGCCGGGCGGGGTCCTCTCCGGGCCCGACGACGCGACCCCGGACGGTGCGGCGTGACCACCGCGACCGCGCTCGTCGACACCCGGGCGCTGCTCGGGCTGCCCGACCCGGCCGTCGTCCTGCGGACCGCGTGCCGCACCGCGGCCGGTCGGGCCCACGACCCCGGCCTGCGCGCCGAGCTGACCCGGATCGCCGACACGCTCGGCAGGCCGCTGCAGCTCGCGGTCGCCGGGGCGGTCGGCGCCGGGAAGTCGACGCTGATCAACGCGATCCTCGGCCGCCCGGTCGCCCCCGCCGACGCGGGCGAGTGCACCCGGGTCGTCACCTGGTACTCCTACGGCCCCGACGACGGGCTGGTGGTCGTCGAGCGGCGCCACGGCGCTCCGGTGCTGCGCCGGCTCGTCGACGGCCGGATGCCCGAGGACCTCGGTTGCCCGGTCGCCGAGGTGCTGCGGGTGCGCGTCCTGCTCGACGACCCGCGGCTGCGGGTGCTCACCGTGATCGACACCCCGGGCGTCGACACCGTCCGTGCCGCGACCGAGGAGGCGACGCGGCGGCTGCTGTTCGGCGACGACGCCGCCGGGCACGCCCAGGCGCTCGTCTACGTGCTGCGCCACCTGCAGCGCTTCGACGCCGACGTGCTCGCCGAGTTCCGCGCGCTGTCCGGGGCGGCCGGGATGACCGCCGTCGACACCGCCGCCGTGCTCAGCCACGTCGACCGGGTCCCGGGTAGGGACCCCTGGCCCGACGCGCACCGGGTGGCCGGGCGGGCACGGGCGGCGCTGCGCGGGGTGGCGCTGGACGTCGCGCCGGTGTCGGGCCTGCTGGCCGAGACCGCGCGCTGCCGGCTGCTGGGCCCCGCCGAGCTCACCGGGCTCCGCGCGCTGGCCGCCCTCGACGACGACCTGCTCGACGACCTCCTGCTGGACCTCGACGACTTCACCGGGCACGGCGCGGCCGACCTCACCGCGGACCTCGGCGACGGCCCCGCCGCCGCCCTCGACGCGGCCCTGCCCGCGCCGGTGCGGGCCGCGCTGACCGGCAGGCTGCACCGCTACGGCATCCGGGTCGCGGTCGACCTGCTGCGCTCCCGGCCGGACGCCGGGCCCGACGCGCTGCACGCCGCGCTGCTCGCCGCCTCCGGCCACGACGACGGGCTCGGCCCGGCCGTCGACCGGTTCCGGCGGCACGCGCACCGGCTCACCGCGCACGCCGCGGTGGCCCGGATCCGCCGCCTCGCCGCACAGCCCGCACGGCACCCGGCGGACCGGGCCGCCGTCGCCGGGCTGCACCGGGTGGTCGACGCCGACCGGCGGATCGCGACCGAGCTGCGGGCACTCGCCCTGCCCGCCGCCGGCGCCGCCGTCGCCCGCGGGGACCTGCTCCTGGACGGACCGATGACCGACGAGCTGATGCGGATGGTCCGGGAGGACGACGTCGCCGCCCAGCTGGGGCTGCCCCCGACGGCCGGCGCCGGGGAGGTCGTGGCCCGGGCGCGGGCCGCGGCCGCGCGCTGGCGGGCCGTGGCCGACGCCGCGGGCCGGACGGTCGGCGGGCGGCGGGCCCGCGACGTGCTCGCCGTCCTGGAGTCGATCGCCGACTCCCTCGGCGGCCCCGCCGCGCCCCGCCCGGGACCGGCGCCCGGCGGCTCACCGCTGGACCGGGGCCGGCTGCTGGCGCTGGCCGCGCACCCGTCGGTGCCCCAGGACGACCGGGACGCGCTCACCCGGCTGGCCCGTTCCCGCACCGCACACCGCGCGGTCGGGCTGCGCGGCGCGACCCCCGACGAGCGCCGGGCCGCCGCCGCGGGCCTCGCCACCCGGCTGCGACGCCTGGCCGCCGCGCCCCTGCCCGGCCCCGAGCGGGCCACCCTGCACGCGGTCTGCGACCTCTACGACCGGATCGCGGGCCCCCGACCCCGGGAGACCCCGTGACCGCCACCCCCGCCGACACCGTCACCGCGGTGCTGACCCTGGCCAACCGCGCCCACACCGAGGCCGCCGACGCCGGCCTGACCGACTGGCGCGACGCGCTCGCCGCCGCAGCCGGGCGGTGGAAGGACGACGTGCTGACCGTCGTCGTCGCGGGGGCGCAGAACCGCGGCAAGAGCAGGCTGCTCAACGCGCTGGGCGGGCACCGCGACCTGCTCCCGGTCGACGCCGACGTCGCCACCGGGACCCGGGTCCACCTGGAGTACGCCGACACCCCGGCCGTGACCGTCACCCGCCGCGACGAGGCGGGCCGGCCGGTCCGCTCGGTCGTCGCGGCGGACCGGGTCGCCGCGCACGTCGCGGTGGACGGCGCCGATCGGGCCGGGGTGGTCGAGGTCGTCGTCGGCGTGCCCCGGGAGCGGCTGCGGGGCCTGCGGCTGGTCGACACCCCCGGCGTGGACGGCCTGACCCTCGGCCACCGGCACACCACCGTCTCCGCGCTGCACACCGCGGACGGGCTGCTGCTGTGCGTCGGCGCGCAGGACCAGCCGGTGCTGCGGCACGAGCTGGAGTTCGCCGCCGAGGCCGCCGCCCGGGTGCCGTCGGTCGCCTTCGTCCTCACCAAGATCGACGACTCCGCGGCCTGGCCGGAGCTCCTGGCCGAGAACCGGGCCCGGCTCGCGACCTTCACCGCGGCCGCCGTCGCCGACGGCAGGCTCGACGCCGCGACCGCGCGCCGCCTGGAGCAGGCCCCCTGGGTGCCGGTGAGCGCGGCGCTGGCCGAGGCCGCCGACGACCTCGCCGCCCGCGGCCGCGACGCCCGGGCCGGCACCCGCCGTGAGCGCAGCGGGCTGCCCGCGCTCACCGCGCTGCTGGGGAGCTGGTCCCGGCGACGACGCGTGGCCCGGGCCGCCGCCGTCCTCACCCTGGTCGAGGGCGTCGCCCGCGCACTGGACGACCTGGCCCGCGACGAGGCCGCCGTCGGCTCGGGGGACGACGACGCGCTCGACCGGCGTCGCGCCGGCATCGACGACGACCTCGAGCGGCTGCGCGAGCTGCGCCGGGCCCGGCGTCGCAGCGGCATCGACCAGCAGTTCCTCGGCCAGGAGGCGGCCCGCCGCGCCCGGGTGCGGATGGAGGGCCACCGGCGGGCGTACGAGATCGAGATCGCCGGGCTGCACTCGCTGCGGGAGCTGCGCCGCTACCGGGAGCGGCTCCCGGAGGCGCTGGAGGGCACGCTCACCGCGGCCTGGGAGGAGATCGCCGCCGACACCCGTGACCTCGCGGCCACCGGACTGGCCGAGCACGTCCGGCGGCTCGGCCTGCCCCCGGTCGGGCTCGACACCGGGCTGCTGGACCGGCGGCCCCGTCCCGACGGCGCGGTCCGCGTCACCGACGGTCCGGCCGCGCGGGGCGTCGACGTGATCGCCGACGGGCTGCCGTCGGTGATGATGGCCAGCAGCATCAGCTTCGCCTCGGCGCACCTGCTGGGTCTGGGCGTGGGGCTCGCGTTCGCCGGACCGGTGGCCGTCGGCGTCGCCGTCGCCGGGGTGTTCCTGGTCCACAAGCGACGGCTGACCGAGGCCGCGCACACCCGGACCGCGCTGACGAAGGGGGTGAACGACGTCGTCGGTGCGGCCGCGGGCGAGATGGTGCTGACCGCACAGCAGGCCGTCGCGACCTGGCGGTCCACGGTCGACCAGACCGTCGACGAGCTGCTCGGCGCCCGTCGCGCCGAGCTGGAGCAGCGGCGCGCGGCCGTCGCCGAGGAGCACCGCCGCGACGCCGGACGCCGCCGCGACGCCACCGCCCGTGCGGAGCGGCGGGCCGGCGCGGTGCGGGAGCTCACCGGGCGGGCGCAGCAGCTGCGCGACGCGCTCGACGACCGGCTCGCCGCCCCGCCGACCTGCTCCGTCCGGGTGAGGTCCGGGACGGGTGTCGTCGACGCTGAAACGCCGGGCGCGCGCCCGGCGTCCCCCTCCCCGACACGGTGACGACAGCACCGCGACGACGGCACGGGTGGAGGTGGGCGCGGTGGCGGAGATGTTCGGTCACTACCGGATCGAGGGGGTCCTCGGCCGGGGCGGCATGGGGGAGGTCAGCCGGGCCTACGACACGCGCACCGAGCGCGTGGTCGCACTGAAGCGGCTGCGCCCGGAGCTGGCCGACGAGCCGGAGTACCGGTCGCGGTTCCAGCGCGAGTCGCGGACCGCGGCGCGGCTGTCGTCGCCGCACGTCATCCCGATCCACAACGTCGGCGAGATCGACGGCAGGCTGTTCATCGACATGCGGCTGGTCGCCGGGCGCGACCTCGCCGAGGCCGTCCGGGAGTCGGGCGCGCTCGACCCGCACCGGGTCGTCCGGCTGGTCGGGCAGGTCGCCGATGCGCTGCACGCCGCGCACGCCGACGGCCTGGTGCACCGCGACGTCAAGCCGTCCAACGTCCTGCTCGCCGACGGCGACCGCGACTTCGCCTACCTCGTCGACTTCGGCATCGCCAAGTCCACCGACGCCGGCACCGGGACGGCGCTGACCGGGACGGGCACCGCGATCGGGACGCTGGCCTACATGGCCCCCGAGCTGTTCCTCGGCGCGGCCGCGGACCGGCGGGTCGACGTGTACGCGCTGGCCTGCCTCACCTACGAGGCGCTGAGCGGTGCCGCCCCGTTCCGGGCCGAGGGGCCGGCGCTGATGTACCAGCACCTGAGCGCCGAGCGGCCGCGGATCTCCGCGGTGCGCCCCGAGCTCGCCGATGCCGACGACGTCCTGGTCCGCGGCATGGCCGTCGACCCGGACGAGCGGTTCGCGACGGCGCCGGAGTTCGCCGCCTCGCTGGCGCAGGCGCTGGGTGCGGATCCCGAGCGGTCGACGGCCTCCGGGCCGACCCGGGTGCTGTCCGGCGCCCCGTCCCAGGCCCCGGCGCCGGGTTCCCTGCCGGTCCGGGTCGCCGCCCCGGGGTCGGGGCCGGTCCCGGTCGCCGCCGGGGCCGCGGGCGCGGCGGGCACGGTGCCCGCCGCGGCGGGGGTCGCGGCGTCCGTGGGCACGGTCCCGGCTCCGGCCGGGACCGCGCCCGGGGTGCAGGGGGGCACCGGGCCCGGCGGGACGGCCGCGCTGTGGGGGCGGCCGCCGTGGGGACAGGCGGGACACGACAACGCGGCCCACGGCCCGTGGGCGGCACCGGCGACCCCGCCCGGCGGCCACGGCGTCCCACCCGGCCTCGCCGCCCCGGCCGGGCTCGGCGGCCCGTACTCCGGGCCGCAGGGCCCGTGGGTCCCGCCGCAGCCGCGGCGGCGCACCCACCCGGCGCTGGTCGCGGTGACCGCGGTGCTCGCCACCGTGGTGCTGGGCTTCGGCGCGCTGATGGTCGTCGGCACCGCCCTGGAGGACCCGGACGACGGGACCGCTCCCCCGGTCCCCACGGCCGCGCCCGCCGCGGCACCCACCACGGCCCCCGCGGCGGCACCGGCGTCGGCTGCACCGGCCGCGACCACGCCGATCCCCAACCGGGAGGCCGACCTCACCGTGCTGCGGCAGGTCTTCGGCTCCGCGGCCGCGCCCGGCTGCGTGACCGTCCCCGCGGACGACACCGGCTACGCCTCGATCGCCTCGATCCGCTGCGAGGACCCCGCGGACGGCGCGACGGTGTTCTACGACATGTGGTCGGACGCGGGCGACGCCCGCGCCTTCTACGACCACGTCCGCGCGGGTGCCTCGCTGCCTCCGGGCTCGGACACCTGGAGCTCCGGCGACGACGCCACCGTGCAGGGGCCGTTCTTCTCCCGCGGACCGACGCTGAGCCGCAACGCGGTCGCCGTCGCGCTCTGCGCGGACAAGCGGTTCTCGATCTACGTGGTCGCGCCCACCCAGGAGCAGGCGCAGGCCGGCTTCGCCGCGACGACGGCCGCCCCGGCGTCGGAGATCCCGGGCTGAACACGGAGACGGCCCGGCCGGTGGTCCGCGGGGACCGCCGGCCGGGCCGTGCCTCGTCGGCGGGTCAGGCGGTGACCCGGGCCAGCACCGAGATGAACAGGCCGAGGCCGTCCGCGGACGGGCCGGTCAGCTCGCTGGTCGCGTGCTCCGGGTGCGGCATGAGGCCGACCACGTTGCCCGCCGCGTTGGTGATGCCGGCGATGTCGCGGGTCGAGCCGTTGGGGGCGGGCTCGGCGTAGCGGAAGACCACGCGGCCCTCGCCCTCCAGCTCGTCGAGGGTCGCGGCGTCGGCGACGTAGCGGCCCTCCTGCGACTTCAGCGGGATCGTCAGCCGGTCCCCCGCGGTGTAGTCACGGGTCCACGCGGTCTGCGCGTTCTCCACGGTCAGCTCGAGATCGCGGCACAGGAAGTGCATCCCGGCGTTCGCGACGAGCGCGCCGGGGAGCAGGTGCGCCTCGCAGAGGATCTGGAAGCCGTTGCAGATGCCGAGCACCGGCAGACCGCGCCCGGCTCCGGCCACGACCTCGGTCATGATCGGCGCCAGGCTCGCGATCGCGCCGGCGCGCAGGTAGTCGCCGTAGGAGAACCCGCCCGGCACGACGACGGCGTCCACACCCTGCAGGTCGTGGTCGCCGTGCCACAGCGGGACGGCCTCGGCGCCGGCGCGGCGGACCGCGCGGGCGGCGTCGACGTCGTCCAGGGTACCCGGGAAGGTGATCACACCGACGCGGGTGCTCACAGCCGGGTCACCGTCCAGTCCTCGATCACCGGGTTCGCCAGCAGCGTGCCGGCGAGCCGGTGCAGGGTCTCGTCGTCGATGCCGTCCGAGACCTCGAGCTCGAAGTGCTTGCCCTGCCGCACCCCGCTCACGCCGGACACACCGATCCGGTCGAGCGCCCGGGTCACGGCCTGACCCTGCACGTCGAGGATCTCGGGCTTGGGCATCACGTCCACCACCACTCTGGCCACGGGGTCAGCCTACGGTGAACGGGGCGGACAACTCGACGTGCGTGCCCTCACCATCGGCGCATGCGATTCCTGGTGCTGGGTGGGACGGTCTTCCTCTCGCGCGCGGTCGCCGCGGCCGCACTGGCGGCCGGGCATGCGGTGACGTGCGTGTCGCGGGGTGTGTCCGGGGCGCCGCCGGACGGCGCGGAGGTGCTGGTGGCGGACCGCTCGCGGCCCGGGTCGCTCGCCGCGGCGCTGGACGGGCGGACCGCCGACGCCGTCGTCGATGTGGCGACGATGTCCGCGCCCTGGGTCCGCGACGCCCTCGACGCCCTGGACGGCCGCTTCGGGCACTGGACGTTCGTGTCCTCGATCAACGCCTACGCCGACCCGGCGGTGCGTGGCGGGACCGTCGACCAGCCGACCCTGGCGCCGCTGCACGACGAACCCGGCCCGGAGCGGTCCCGCACCGATCCCGACGTCTACGGCGCGGCGAAGGTCGGCAGCGAGCACGCGGTGCGCGAGCGGGCGGGCGACCGTGCGCACGTCGTCCGCGCCGGGCTGCTGTGCGGGCACGGGGACCGGCACGACCGCTACGGCTACTGGGCGAACCGGTTCGCCCGCGGCGGCCGGGTGGTGGTGCCGGACGCGCCCGCGCAGCCGATGCAGGTGGTCGACGTCGACGACCTGGCGGCCTGGGTCGTGGCGCGCGCCGAGACCGGCGCCACGGGCACCCACGACGGCACCGGTCCGCGGTCCACCCTGGACCGGGTGCTCGCGGCGACCGCGGAGGCCGTCGGCGCCGACGACCTCGAGCTGGTCCGCGTGCCCGGGGAGACCCTGCGGTCGCTGGACGTCGCGATCTGGGCGGGCCCGCGATCGCTGCCCCTGTGGCTGCCGGAGACGCACTGGGGCATCGCCGACCGCGACGTCACCGCGACCGTCGCCGCCGGGCTGGAGACCCGCCCGCTCGCCGCCACAGCCCGGGCGGCGCTGGCGTGGGAACGCGAGCTCGGTCTCGACCGCGGACGGGCCGCCGGACTGACCGCCGCCGAGGAACGGGCGGTGCTGATGGCGCACACCGGGGGCTGACGCCGTCGGCCGGGAAGACCGCTCAGCCGGACGGCTCGCGCAGCCGGACCGCGAACTCCGCCGGCGTGCCGGGCCACCCGAACTCGTCGGCGCGGCCGCCGGGCGCCGCGCCGCCGCGAGGCGGGATGCTGTGCCCATGAAGCTGACGCACTACGGCCACGCCTGCGTCCTGGTCGACACCGGAGCCGCACGCCTGCTGTTCGACCCCGGTGCCTTCTCCTCCGGGTTCAGCGGCCTGGAGGGCCTCGACGCGATCCTCGTCACCCACCAGCACTTCGACCACGTCGACGCCGACGCGCTGCGCACCCTGCTGCGCGCCAACCCCGACGCCGCCCTGGTCACCGACGGCCAGACCGCCGGGCAGCTCGACGGCATCGACGCCCGCACCGCCGCGCCCGGCGACGTGCTGGCCCTCGGCGGCGCCGAGGTGTCCGTCGTCGGGTCCGGGGACCACGCGCAGATCCACCCGGACATCCCGCTGGTCGCGAACAACGGCTACCTCGTCGACGGCGCGCTGCTCCACCCCGGCGACGCGTACGTCCCGCCGGGCGTCGACGAGCTGGCGACGCTGCTGCTCCCCACCGGCGCCCCCTGGCTGAAGGTGTCCGAGGCCGTCGACTACCTGCGGTCGGTCGCCCCGCGGACGGTGGTGCCGATCCACGAGGGCACCCTCGCCGACCCCACGCTCCACTACCGGTTCTTCGACAACCTGGGGCCCGACGCCACGACGCTCCTGGTCCCCGACCGGGAGACGGCGGTCGACGTCTGATGGCCCTGCAGTGGGAGCAGGTCGTCGTCGACGCCCGGGACCCGGTCCGGCTCGGCCGCTGGTGGGCCGAGGCCCTGGACTGGACGGTCGTGAACGCCTCGGCGACGGAGTTCGAGATCCAGCCCGCCGAGGGCGTCGTCCCGGGGCTGATCTTCGTGCCGGTCGCGGAGGGGAAGCGGACCAAGAACCGCCTGCACATCGACCTGCGGCCGGACGGCGTCCGCGACTCCGAGGTCGCCCGGCTGCTGATGCTGGGTGCCACCCGGGTCAACGTGGGCCAGCACCGGGCCCCGGCCGACGAGGTGTCCTGGACGGTGCTCGCCGACCCCGAGGGCAACGAGTTCTGCGTGCTCGGCGAGCGGCGGGCCTGACACCTGTCCACAGGTGGCACCGGTTGTCCACAGGAGAGCACACACTGTGGACAACCGGGCCGATCGCCGGGGAGTTCCTAGGCGGCCGGGGCCGCGGCGGGGAACAGCGTGCGGTGCACGGCGCCGACGGCGCCCGCCCCGCACGCCGCGTCGACGGCGGCCAGCGCGGCCTCGACGCGGTGCTCGCGACGCAGGTCCTTGGCCCGCAGCGCGAGCCGGACGAGCCCGCCGCGCTCGGCGGTGCGCACGGCCTGCTGCTCCAGTGCCCGTCCGCGGCGGCGCTCCCCGGCGCGGCGCCCGCCCCGCCAGGGCTCGGACGCCCGGAAGGTCAGCACGCGCGAGCGCAGCACCGGACCGCCGGTCGCGCGGACGGTCGTCTCGTCGGCGCAGAGGCCGAAGCCGAGGTCGGCGAGCGCGTCGAGGGTGCCCTCGGAGGCGATCCAGCCGGGCGGGGCGAA
Source organism: Pseudonocardia sp. DR1-2 (assembly GCF_023717215.1). Lineage (NCBI taxonomy): Bacteria > Bacillati > Actinomycetota > Actinomycetes > Pseudonocardiales > Pseudonocardiaceae > Pseudonocardia > Pseudonocardia sp. DR1-2. The sequence goes on from NZ_JAMQOF010000002.1 coordinate 71,160, forward strand.
GCCGTCGGTGGACAGCCCGGTCGCGAGCAGGATCCGCCGGGCGCCGGTCAGCCGCAGGCCCGCCTCGTGCCGGGGCAGCGCCCCGAACTCGGTGCGGCGCCCGATCCGCGGCACGGAGCCGTTCTGCCAGGCGCCCACCGGGTCGCTCGTGTGGTCGAAACCGTGCAGGAGCAGGTCGTCCCCGGCGCGGACGCGGCCGGCGATCCAGCGGACCAGGTCGTCGCCGCGGCGCAGCGGCCCGTCGGGCCCCTTGGGCTGCACGAGGTGGGTCAGCGGCACGGCGCGCCGGTCCAGCTCCGCGGCGAACGCGGCGGCGCGGGCGCGGTCGGCGTCGTCGGAGTCGGTCAGGCCGGACAGCGAGACCAGCAGCGTGCTCATGGCCCCCATCCGACCCGACCGAGGTGAACCCCGCGTGGAGCCGCCGGATCGCGCGGACGACGATCGGCGGGCGTTCTCGGCAGCCGTCCTCAGCGGGCCGTGAACCCGCCGTCGACCCGCAGCTCGGCGCCGTTGACCATCGCGGCCTCGGCCGAGGCCAGGTAGACCACGGCCGCGGCGATCTCCGACGGCTCCGCGAACCGCCGCGCCGGGATCTCGGCGCGGTGGGCGTCCCCGGCCGGGTTGTCCCACGCCGCCCGCCCCAGGTCGGTGAGCACGACCGTCGGCGACACCGCGTTCACCGTCACCCCGTACGGCCCCCACTCGACGGCGAGGGTGCGGGTCAGCCCGGTGATCCCCGCCTTGGACGCGCAGTAGGCCGCGTGCTGCTCCAGCCCGCTGCTCGCCGCCTGCGAGGCGAGGTTCACGATCCGCCCGTACCCGCACTCCACCATGACCCGGCCCGCGGCCCGCGCCATCAGCCAGGACCCGGTGAGGTTGACGTCCAGGGTGCGGCGCCAGTCGTCGACCCCCAGCTCCAGCGCCGGGGCGAGCAGCGCGATCCCGGCCGAGTTGACCAGCACGTCGACCCGGCCGTGCCGGGCGACGACCTCGTCGACGCAGGCCTGGGCCGCGTCGGGGTCCGCGACGTCGACGACGTGCGCCGACGCGCAGACCTCCGGGACGCCGTCGGTGCGCAGGTCCGCACCGGCGACCACGGCGCCCTGCCCGGCGAGCGCCCGGGCCGCCTCGGCGCCGATGCCCGACGCCGCGCCGGTGACCAGCGCGACCGAACCGGTGAGATCGAACATCAGCAGTCCGTCCCGACCGTGCCCGCCTCGGCGAGCCGGTCACCGTCGCGGCGGTCGTAGGAGTCCAGCGCGGCGACCTTCTCCGCCGAGGCGCTGCCCGGGTCGAAGCGGTGGTCGAGCCAGCCGTCGACGAGCGTGCGGGCCAGCTCCAGCCCGACCACGCGCTGGCCCATGCAGAGGACCTGCGCGTTGTTGGACTTCACCGAGCGCTCGACGGAGAACGGGTCGTGCGCGGTGACCGCGCGGACACCCGGCACCTTGTTCGCCGAGATCGCGACGCCCAGCCCGGTCCCGCAGATGAGCAGGCCGCGGTCGGCCTGCCCGTCGGCGACCCTGCGTGCCGCGGCGACGCCGATGTGCGGGTAGGCGGTGTGCCCGTCCGCGCCGACGCCGACGTCGACGACCTCGGCGACGCGGTCGTCGGCCTCCAGGTCGGCCTTCAGCGCCTCCTTGTACTCGTACCCGGCGTCGTCCGCGCCGACGACGATGCGGAGCTTCTCGCTCACGTCTGCTCCTCCTGCGGTGTCAGGACGTCGGCGACGGCCGTGACGATCAGGCCGAGGCTGACCGCCCCGGCGTCGGGTGTGCCCACGCTCTTCTCGGCCAGCGGGCGGGCCCGGCCGATCCGGGGCCGCAGGTCGGCGGTGTCCCGCGCCCGGGCCGTGGCGACCTCGGCGGCCGCGGCCCACGCCCCGGCGAGCGGATCGCCGTCGCCGACCCGGCGCTCCAGCTCGTCGACGAAGGGCAGCAGCGCGTCGAGCAGGGTCTTGTCCCCCGCCCGTGCGCCGCCGAGCTGCTCGATGGTCGTCGCGAACCCGCGGACGCCGGCGGCGACGGTCGCGGCCGGGTAGCCGTCGGCGGTGTCGCCGAGGTGCCGCCCGAACGCCTCGAGCGCGGCGCCCCACAGCACCCCGGAGGTGCCGCCGGCGCGCTCGGCCCAGGCCTGCCCGGCCTGCTGGAGCACCCAGCCGCCGCCGACGTCGTCGCCGAGCTCGCCGACCCGGGCGGTGGCGGCGGTGATCCCCTTGAGCATGCCGCGGCCGTGGTCGCCGTCGCCCGCGACGGCGTCGATCCGGCCCAGCTCGTGCTCGTGGGAGCGGATCGTCGACTCCGCCGCCGCCAGCGCGGCGCGGACGGCGCCGGCGACGTCCCGGGCCGCATCGCTCGCCGCGGGCGCGGTGACGACGGCGTCGGCCTCGGCGAGCTCGTCGGCGGTCGGCTCGCGCAGCGCCGCCAGCGGTGCGGCGGTCTTGCGGTAGGCGGGGGTGTAGGCGTCCGCCCGCCACAGCGGTTCCAGCTCGTCGTCGAGCCACATCAGGGTGAGCGAACAGCCGCCCATGTCGAGGCTGGTCACGAGCTCGCCGACCTCCGGGTCGACGATCTCGTACCCGGCGTCGCGCAGCCGCGGCGCGACGTGACGCCACAGCAGGAACAGCTCCTCGTACTTCGTGGTGCCCAGCCCGTTGAGGATCGCCCCGACCCGGCCGGGCGCTCCCGTGGGCGCGTGCTTCAGCACGTCGTCGACCAGCAGCTCCGCCAGCTCGCGGGCGGGCAGCATCGGGACGTCGCGGATGCCGGGCTCGCCGTGGATGCCCAGGCCGAGCCCGAGATGTCCCTCGGGCACCGAGAACAGCGGCTCGTCCTCGCCGGGCATCGTGCAGCCGGTGAACGCGACGCCGAGGCTGCGGGTGGCCGCGTTGGCGGCCCGGCCGAGCCGCTCGACCTCGTCGAGGTCCGCACCGCGCGCGGCGGCGGCGCCCATCGCCTTGAACACGGTGAAGTCGCCGGCGATCCCGCGGCGCCGCGACTCCTCGTCGGCGGAGGCGACGTCGTCGGTGACGACCACGATGCGGGTGTCGATGCCCTCCTCGCGCAGCCGGTCGGCCGCGATCCCGAAGTTGATCGTGTCGCCGGCGTAGTTGCCGAAGCTGAAGACCACACCGCGGCCCTGGTCGGCGGCCTTCGCGACCGAGTACGCCTGGGCCGCCGACGGCGAGGTGAAGATGTTGCCGACGACGGCGCCGTGCGCCATCCCCGGCCCGACCGTCCCGCAGAACGCCGGGTAGTGGCCGGACCCGCCCCCGATGACGACGGCGACCTGCGGGCCGCCGTCGCCACGGTGGGCGACCACGCCGCCGTGCACCCCTCGGACACGGTCGGCGTAGAGGTCGAGGAAGCCGTCGAGCTGGTCGTCGGCGAACGTGGCGGGGTCGTCGTAGATCCTGGTCACGAGGTCTCCTTCACCGGGGTCGCGACGGCGGCGCGCGGCTCGGGGGCGTCCTGCGGGACGTTCAGGAACGAGACCATCACGAAGGCGGCCGCGTAGAGGGCGACGAAGGCCCACACGACACCGACGTTCCCGGCCCCGACCCCGAGCATCAGCGCGACGACGCCGGACCCGAGGAACGCGGCACCGCCCGCGGCGGTCGTGTACATGGCCATCGCGGCGCCCTTGTGGTCGGGTGCGAGCGCGGGCATGATCGCGCCCATCGGGACGAACCCGGCGAGCAGGCAGCCGAACACGCAGCCCGCGGCGACCGAGACCCAGAAGCCCCAGGTCGAGCCGGCCGGGACGAGCTGCGGGACGTACCACCACAGCAGCAGGCCGACGGCGGAGCCGAAGACGCCGAACCACTGCACCGTGCGGCGCCAGCCCCACCGGTCGCCGACGGCCCCGAACACCGCGTTGACCAGGATGTTCGTCGCGTAGACGAACACGGTCATGGTCAGCCAGCGGCTCTGGCCCCAGCCGAGGTCCACCGCGATGACGGTCGGCAGGATGATGAACATGCCGTACTGCGGCGCGGTGTTGATCAGCCGGACCAGGAAGCCCATGAGGATCTTCGGGTTGGCCGCGGTGAGCCGCAGCCCGGCGCTGAGCACCTGGCCCGTGGTCTCCCCCGCCGGCGCGAGCCGACGGGTGGCGTGCGGCTCGTGCACCCCGAAGCGGGCGATCAGGTACCCGGCGACGACGAGCGCGGTCGAGCCGACCATCGCGGCGGTCTCGCCGCCGGTGCCCCCGCCGAAGGCCGGGATCATGCCGAGCGCGAACAGAGAGCCCAGGGTGGGCAGGCCGCCGGTGAACATGACGTAGAACCAGCCGACGGCGACGCCGTTGCGCGAGTACGGCGTGACGACGTTGATCCACACCAGGAACGCGAACGCGAAGAGCGGGAAGCCGAAGCCGCGCAGGAAGTAGGTGGCGGCGACCAGCGGGAGGCTGCCGATCTGCAGGCTCAGCAGGAACAGCACCTCGAACACGACCCAGACGGCGACGCCGAGGGTCATGACGCGGCGCGGACCCCACAGGTCGGCCAGCGCGCCGGACAGGTAGCTGGCGACGAGCACGGCCAGGCTGTAGCCGGTGATGATCGTCGCGACGGTGGCCTCGGGCGAGCCGAGCACCGCCTCGATGTGCGGGGAGATGAAGTTGGACTCGGTCCCGTTGCCGGTCATGAAGACCAGCACGCCGAGGAAGCCCCAGCGCAGGGAGTGCGGGATGCCGATGCGGTCGAGGAAGGTCTCGTGCTGCGGAGCGGCGCTGCTCATCGTCGACCCCCTCAGGCGTTCGGGAGGATCGAGACCTTGACCGACGCACCGGAGGTGTCGCCGACGAGGTCGAGGGCCTTCTGGAACTCCGCGAGCGGCACCTGGTGGGTGCAGATGTCGGAGATCGGGAGCTTGCCGTCCTCCAGCATCTTGATCGCGGCGGGCCAGCAGTGCGGGCCGAGGTGGGCGCCGCGGACGTCGAGCTCCTTGTCGTCGGAGATGATCGACCAGTCCACGGTGACCTCGGACCCGAAGACCGAGTACTCGACGTAGGTGCCGAGCTTGCGCAGCAGGTTGAGCCCCTGCGCGACGGCCGGGACGGCGCCGGAGCCCTCCAGGTAGACGTCGGCGCCGTAGCCGTCGGTGAGTTCCTTGACCTTCGCGACGGCGTCCTCGCGGGCGATGTTGATCGTGAGGTCGGCGCCGGTGCGGCGGCCGAGCTCCAGCTTCTCGTCGTCGAGGTCGAGCGCGATCAGCAGCCGCGGGTTCTTCGCGCGGGCGCCGGCGATCAGGCCGAGGCCGATCGGGCCGCACCCGGCGACGACCACGACGTCGTCGAACCCGATGGTGCCCCGCTCGACGGCGTGCAGCGCGCAGGACAGGGGCTCGGCGAACGCGGCGTGCTGCGGTTCCAGGTCCGGCGAGACACGGTGCACCCGGGCGCGCGTCGGGACCAGCATGTACTGGGCCATCGCGCCGTCGAAGTTCCGGAAGCCGAACATGTCGTGCGGCCCGCACATCCAGTACTGGCCGCGCAGGCAGTAGCGGCACTGCTCGCACGGGACGATCTGCTCGCAGGCGACGCGGTCGCCGACGGACACGCCGTGCAGGGCGAGGCCCTCGTCGTCACCGGAGACGATCCGGCCGACGAACTCGTGACCGGGCGTGACACCGGTCTGGGCCCAGGCGGGCCGGTTGTCGTCGCCCCAGAACTTCGCGGCGCCGTGGTAGCACTTCAGGTCGCTGGCACACACGCCGACGGCCTCGACCTGCATCAGCAGCTCGCCGGGGCCGGGCCGGGGGACGTCCACCTCCTCCAGCCGGTAGTCCTCGGGGCCGTGCACGACGACCGCCTGCATCCGGGTCGGGATGTTCTCTCCCACGGCGAAACCTCCGTTGGTGCCATGCGGGGTGCTGCATGCGACTGGCGTTGAGCATGCGTTCCAGTGTGAACATCCGTCAACACATCGGTTCCGACTTGAACAAACGTGCAGTACGCTTGACTGGTACCGATCCGGACCGGCGGAGGAGGTGGCGATGGCGCCGCACGACGTCTCCCGGCGCGACCTGGGGCTGATGCACCGGGCCGCGCGGCTGTACTACGTCGACGAGCTCAACCAGGCCGCGATCGCCGACCGGCTCACCGTGTCGCGTCCGACCGTCTCCCGGCTGCTCGCCGAGGCCCGCCGGGTCGGGATCGTGCAGATCACCGTGCACGACCCGGACTCGCTGCACACCGGTGGCGACGACGCACCCCGGCTCGCCGCCGCGCTCGGGCTGGACCGCGTGTGGCTGGCCCCGCGCCCCGCCACCGACCTCGGTCAGTCGCTCGCCGAGCCGGTCGGCGAGGCGCTGCGGGAGGCCGGGCTGCGCGCCGGTGACGTCCTGCTCGTCTCCTCCGGGCGCACCGTGTGGGAGCTCAGCCACACCGCGCTGCCCGCGCTGGCCGGCTGCGAGATCGTGCCGACCGTCGGCGGGGTCGCCGAACCCGAGGCGTGGCACCAGACCAACGAGATCGTCCGGTCGGTCGCCGAACGCGGACACGGACGCCCGCACTTCCTGTTCACCCAGGCCATGCCGTCACCGGCGATGAGCCGCACGCTCGCCGAGGACCCGGAGTTCCGGCGGGTCACCGGGTTCTGGATGCGCGCACAGGCCGCGCTGGTCGGCGTCGGCGCCCCGCCCGCGGGCCGCGCGTCGATCTCGACCTCGGTCCCGCTCGACGACGAGGGCCTCCAGGACGGCGTCGGCGACGTCTGCCTGAACTTCTACCGCGCCGACGGCCGCCCGATCGCCTTCCCGGGCAGCGACCGGATGGTGCGGATCTCCCCGGAGCAGCTGCGACGGGTGCCGCGGACGATCGCCGTCGCCGTCGGGGAGGAGAAGGTGCCGAGCATCGTCGGCGGGGCGCGGGCGGGCCTGTTCAACCGCCTGGTGACCGACGCCCCGACCGCCCAGGCCCTGCTGGACGCCCTCGGCCCCGGCTGACCCACCGACGACGTCGGACGGCGGCGAAGGTGCCCGGTGAGCGGAGCGAGTCCTCGCACCGCTCGGCGTGATCGGACGAGGCCCGCCATCCACCCGGTTCCGAGGAGGCGTCGTCGCCGGCTCGGCGCGCGGGAGCACACTGCGCCGTCACATCGAGCTTCTGCCCTTCCGCCGATCCGCTTACCCGGTAAGCGGATCCCAGAGGGCGGGCGCTCGGGTCGGACCGTCGCCCGGACGGCCATCCCACGGTCCGCCGTCGTCGGCCGAGAACTCGCTCACCCGGTGAGCGGATTCGGCGCGGAAGGGCCTGCCGCACGGCCGGCCCCACCGACGGGCCGATCACACCCGACGTCCACACCCCTCGTCCGACGTCCACACCCGTCGCGAGGGGTGTGGGGGCCGACGAGGGGTGTGGCCGCGGCGGGTCAGGCGGTGGGTGAGGTCCAGGCGGTGCCGGTGATGCGGCGGTAGACCTCGGCGTAGCGGTCGTGGACGACCTTCACGACCTCGTCGGGGACCTCGGGGCCGGGGGCGGTGCGGTCCCAGTCCAGCCCGGCGGACCAGTCGCGGACGTACTGCTTGTCGAAGGAGAACTGCACCCGGCCGGGCTCGTAGGAGTCGGCGGGCCAGAACCGCGACGAGTCCGGGGTGAGCACCTCGTCACCGAGGACGATCTCGCCGGAGGTGTCCCGGCCGAACTCCAGCTTGGTGTCGGCGACGATGATCCCGCCCTCGGCCGCGGACTCCGCGCCGCGCCGGTAGACCTCCAGGGTCAGGTCCCGCAGCCGGGTCGCGGTGTCGGCGCCCAGCTGCGCCACGACGTCGTCGAAGGTCATGAACTCGTCGTGCTCACCGACCGGCGCCTTGGTGGTCGGGGTGAAGATCGGCTCGGGGAGCTTCGAGCCCTCGACCAGGCCGGCGGGCAGCGTGACGCCGGAGACGGCGCCGGTGCGCTGGTACTCCTTCAGCCCGAGCCCGGTGAGGTAGCCGCGGGCGATGCACTCGACCGGCAGCATCTCCAGCGGACGGCAGCGGACGGCGCGCCCGGCGAACCCGGCGGGGATGTCGTCGGTGCCGATGACGTGGTTGGGCACGAGGTCGCCGGTGCGCTCGAACCAGTACAGCGACAGCGCGGTGAGGATCGCGCCCTTGTCCGGGACGGGCGTCGGGAGCACGACGTCGTAGATCGAGAGCCGGTCCGAGGCCACGAGCAGCAGCTGGGCCGGGTCGCGGGACTCGTCGAGGTAGAGCTCGCGGACCTTGCCGGAGTGGACGAGCCTCACAGGATCCCTCCGGGGGTGTAGGCGGCGGCCTCGGGGTGCTTCGCGGTGATCGCGGCGATCTTCTCCGTCACCGTGGCCACCTGCGCGGACGCGGCGCCGGTGAAGCGCAGCGGGTCCTCCAGCAGCCGGTCCAGCGTGCCGGCGGGCAGGCCGAGCCGGTCGTCGCCGGCCAGCCGCTGGAGCAGGTCGTTGTCGGCCTGGCCCTGCTCGCGCATCGCCAGTGCGACGGCGACCGCGTGCTCCTTGATGACCTCGTGCGCGGTCTCCCGGCCGACCCCGGCGCGGACGGCGGCCATCAGCACGGCGGTCGTGGTGAGGAAGGGCAGGTAGCGGTCGAGCTCGCGGGCGATCACGGCCGGGTAGGCGCCGAACTCGTCGAGCACGGTCAGCGTGGTCTCGTAGAGGCCGTCGAGGGCGAAGAACGCGTCCGGCAGCGCGACGCGGCGCACCACCGAGCAGGAGACGTCGCCCTCGTTCCACTGGGAGCCGGCGAGCTCGGCGGTCATGACCGACAGGCCGCGCAGGATCACCATGAGGCCGTTGATGCGTTCCGCGGAACGCGCGTTCATCTTGTGCGGCATGGCGGACGACCCGACCTGGCCGGGGGCGAAGCCCTCGGTGGCGAGCTCGGCGCCCGCCATCAGCCGGATCGTCGTGGCCAGCGACGACGGCGCCGCCGCCAGCTGCACCAGCGCGGTGACGACGTCGTGGTCGAGCGAGCGCGGGTAGACCTGCCCGACGCTGGTGAACGCCTCGGCGAACCCCAGGTGGGTGGCGACGCGCTGCTCCAGCTCGTCCAGCTTCGCGGCATCGCCGTCGAGCAGGTCGAGCATGTCCTGGCTGGTGCCCATCGGGCCCTTGATGCCGCGCAGCGGGTAGCGCGAGCGCAGGTCCTCCAGGCGGGCGTGCGCGACGAGCAGCTCGTCGGCGGCGGAGGCGAACCGCTTGCCCAGGGTGGTGGTCTGCGCGGCGACGTTGTGGCTGCGCCCGGCCATGACCAGCTCGGCGTACTCCGACGCGCGACGCCCGAGCCGCGCCAGCACCGCGACGGTCCGGTCGGCGACGAGCTCCAGCGACAGCCGGATCTGCAGCTGCTCCACGTTCTCGGTGAGGTCGCGGCTGGTCATGCCCTTGTGCACGTGCTCGTGGCCGGCGAGGGCGTTGAACTCCTCGATGCGGGCCTTCACGTCGTGCCGGGTGACGCGCTCGCGGGCGGCGATCGAGCCCAGGTCGACCTGTTCGACGACGGCCTCGTAGTCGTCGACGACCGACGACGGCACCTCGATGCCGAGGTCGCGCTGGGCGCGGAGCACCGCGATCCACAGCCGTCGCTCCAGCTGGATCTTGTACTCCGGAGACCAGAGGCGGACCAGCTCGGGGCTCGCGTAGCGCGCGGCCAGCACGTTGGGAATCACGTGGCGCGATGATAATGGCTGGTGGGGGCCCTGTGACCGGCGGGAGCGCGGCCTCACACCCGGGGCAGGGACTCCAGCACCTCGCGCAGCGCCTCCCGGCCGACCGCGCGCGGGTCGGGGTCGGCCTCGATCAGCGCGGTGAGCACGACGCCGTCGACGAGCGCGGTGAGCCTGCGCACCTCCCCCGGCCCCGGTCGACGGCCGGTCGCGCGGGTGAGGGCCTCGTCGAGCAGGGCGTCGAACTCGACGCGCTGGGCGCGCAGCAGCCCGGCCAGGAACGGGCGCCGGCCGGACCCGATCAGCCGCTCGAACCGGCCCAGGACGGCGTCGAGGCCGCCGGTGCGCGAGCGCGGCCCGAGGAGCAGGTCGAGCACGATCTCGGCCGGGTCGTCGCGCCGGGCGAGGCAGTCGTGGGCGTCGGCCAGCTCGGTGTGCGCGAGCCGGTCGAGCGCGGCGGACACCAGGTCCTCCAGCGAGGAGAAGTAGTAGGTCGTGGCCGCCAGCGGCACCCCGGCGCGCTCGGCGACGGCACGGTGGCGGATCGCGTCGAACCCGCTCTCGGCGAGCAGCTCCGCGGCCGCCGCGACGAGCAGGGCGCGGCGACGCTCACCCTTCTCGGTCTGCTTCGGGGCCGCCATCGCCACATAGTGCCAAGACGGGACCCGTCCGGACGAGTGAGATACCGGACTCGACGCCCAGGTCGGACGGGGTGACCGTGACCGTTTCGTGACCCTGCCGTTCTCACCGCCGCCGCGATGGAACACACTGGTGGTGTGCGTCCGTCACCCAGAAGCCGCTGGTCACCGCGCGGTGGTGCGCGCGGGGCAGCGGCCGCCCCGGCCCCCGGCGAGCCCGTCGACCTGCGATCGGACACCGTCACGCTGCCGACCGAGGCGATGCGCCGGGCGATGGCCGAGGCCGAGGTCGGCGACGACGTGCTCGACGGCGACCCCACCATGCGCGAGCTGGAGGAACGGGTCGCCGGCCTGCTCGGCGCCGCCGACGCGCTGTGGACGCCCACCGGCTCGATGGCGAACCTCATCGCGCTGATGAGCCGGCTCGGCCGCGGCGACTCCTTCCTCGCCCCCCAGGGCGCGCACGTGCTCGACTTCGAACTGGGCACGGCCGCGTGGCTGGCCGGCGGGATGCCGCGGCCGCTGCCGCACGACGCGGGACCCGGCAAGGTCACCGCGTCCGCCGTGCGCCGGGCCGCCGCCGACGACGGCTTCTACGCCTCCCTGCGCCCGGTGCTGCTGTGCCTGGAGAACACCCACAACTCCGCGGGCGGCACCGTGACCGCACCGGAGGAGCACGCCTCCGTCGCCGCCGCGGCGCGGGCCGCCCGGCTCTCGGTGCACCTCGACGGCGCCCGGCTGTGGAACGCTGCCGTCGCGCTCGGGGTCCCGCCGGGCGCGCTGACCGTCGGCGCCGACACGGTCGCGGTGTGCCTGTCCAAGGGGCTCGGCGCGCCGGTCGGGTCGGTCGTCGCGGGGTCGGCGGAGTTCGTCGAGCACGCCCGGCGGCTGCGCAAGATGCTCGGCGGCGGCGTCCGGCAGGGCGGGGTGCTGGCCGCGGCCGGCCTCGTCGCGCTGGAGGACGTCGACCGGCTCGCCGAGGACCACGACCTCGCGACGCGGCTCGCCGCCGGACTGCGCGAGCGCGGCTGGCGGGTCCGCGAGCCGCAGACCAACATCGTGCTGGTGGACGTGGCCGACGTGCGCGGCACGATCGCCGCGTTCGCCGAGGCCGGTGTCCGCGCCGGCGCCATCGCGGGCAAGCTGCGGCTGATGACCCACCGCGACGTCGGCGACAAGCACATCAGGGCGGCGCTGGACCGGATCGGCGAGGTCGGCCCGTCCAGCACCGGCTCCCCCGGCGGCCCTGCGCCGCTGCCCCGCACCGCCCTCGGCGGCTGAGTCCCCGGTCCCACCCCGCGCCGCCCTCCGCCGGCGCTCCGGGCCGCCTGCGGCCCCGGCGCCGGACGTGCCCGCGGCACCCGGGCCGGGCGCCCCGGGCGTCCCTCGTCGCCGCCGTCACAGTGTCGCGCCGGGTCAACTCACTGTCGTCCGAGGTCAAGTCGGCCCGCACGATCGGGTCCACACTGGGCGACGGCCGGACGCCGGAGCAGGCGTCGGCCTAGGCTTCCGCCGCCGTCGCGCCCGTGCGTACGCACCGCCGGGCGCCGGTGGCTCCGACCCACGACCGGTGCCGGTGAGCTGCGCGGACCCGCGATCGCCGGGTGTCGTGCGGCCCGGGGCGCCCAGGACAGCAGGACCGTCATGACCAGCTCCGCCCCCTCGCCCGCCCCCGATACCGAGACCGCCGCCGTCCCCGGGGGCGCCCCCGCCCCCGAGGCCGCCCTCGTCGCCGAGGGCGTCGCCGTCGACGGCACCCACGGGGTGCTGCTCGCGCCGACCTCGCTGCGCGCCGTCCCCGGCTCGGTGCTGCTGGTCGCGGGCACCCCCGGCTCCGGGCACACCGCGCTGGCCCTGGCGCTGGCCGGGCGGATGCGGCCCGACCACGGCACCGTCACCCTCGACGGCGACGACGACCCGCGCCGCCTGCGCCGCGCCGTCGCCGTCGTCGACACGCCCGGGGTCAGCGAGCCGGAGCCGGTGCTGCCGCTGCGGACCGTCGTCGGCGAGGAGCTGGCGATGGCCGGTCGCGGCACCACCCCGCGGGCGGTGACCGAGTGGCTGGGCGCGCGGGGCGCGCAGAGCTGGGTGCGCTCGCGGTTCGAGGACGTGCCCGCGCCCGTGCGGATCGGGCTGATGACCGCGCTGGCAGCGTCCCGGCCCGGGGTGCGGGTGCTCGTGCTGACGGCGCCGGACCGACACGGCGGCACCCCGGTGACCTGGTGGCAGGTGGCCTCCGAGCACGCCCGCGCCGGGTTCGCCGTCGTCGTGACCTGCACCGAGGGGTCGGCGGCGCTGCTGGGGGTGCCCGCGGTGCGGCTCGGTGGCGGCGACGCCGGCGCGCTGCCGGAGCCGCCCGGGCGGCACAGCAGGCCCGAGGACCCGACGGGGCCGCTGACCGTCGTCGCGCCGCAGGGGGCCGACGACCTGCCCCAGGGCTGGACCCGGCGCCTGCTGCGCCGCCGCCCCGCCGGGACCGCGGACGCTCCGCCGCCCGGCACCGGGGAGCCACCGCAGGACGCGGGTACGGCGATCCTGCCCGGGCCCGACCTCACCCCCGGGACCACCGACGGCGACGAGAGCACGGAGCGGACCTCATGAGCGCGATCCGGATGGCGATCAGCGAGCTGCGGCGGATCACCGCCGGGCGCCTGCCGGTCCTGGCCGTGCTCGCGCTGCTGATGATCCCGATGCTCTACGCGGGCTTCTACCTCTACGCCAACGGCGACCCCTACTCCCGCCTGGACCAGGTGCCCGCCGCACTCGTCGTCGACGACGCGGGCGGCACCGACGCCGACGGGAAGGCACAGAACGTCGGCCAGGACGTCGCGACGGAGCTGACCGACTCCGGCTCGTTCGACTTCCACCGGGTCTCGGCCGCCGAGGCCGACCGCGGTGTGCGCGACAACGTCTACACCTTCGCCGTGACGATCCCGCGCGACTTCACCGCGGCCCTGCAGTCCTCCGGCGAGTTCACCCCGCGCCAGGGGATCCTCGTGCTCACCACCAACGACGCCAACAACTACCTGGCCCGCACGATCGCCGACACCCTCACCACCCGGGTCCGCGAGTCGGTCGCCAAGGAGGTCGGGACGCAGGCGGCGGACCGGTTCCTCACCGGCTTCTCCACCATCCACACCAGGACCCAGGAGGCCGCGGACGGCGCCGGGAGGCTCGCCGACGGCGCGGCCACCGCCCACGACGGGGCCGCCCGGCTGGCGTCCGGCGCCGGTGAGCTGGCGACCGGCCAGCGCACGCTCCTCGACGGCGCCCAGCAGCTCTCCGGCGGCGCGGGCGAGCTCGCGACCGGGGCCGGGACCCTCGCCACCGGGGCGGGCACCGCCGCGTCCGGCGCGGACCGGCTGTCCGCGGGCGCCGGGGAGCTCGCGACCGGGCTGGGCACCCTGCGCCAGGCCACCGCCGACCTGCCCGCGCAGTCGCGGCGCCTCGCCGACGGCGCCCGCCAGGTCGCCGACGGCAATGCGCAGCTGGCCGCGGCCGGGGACCGGGTCGCGCAGGAGAGTGCCCGGCTGGCCGACCAGCTCGACGCCGCCGACGGCACCATCGCGGCGGGCCTGCGCGAGCGCGGGTTCACCGACGAGCAGGTGCAGCAGGCCCTGGCCGCGCTGGCGACCGCGAAGCAGCCGCTGGTCGACGGCAACGCCCGCGTCCAGCAGGTGTCCGGCCGGCTCGACCGCCTCGGTTCCGGCGCGGGGCAGGTCGCCGACGGCGCCGAGCAGCTCGCCGCGTCGGCCCCGCAGCTCAGCCAGGGCATCGCGAGCGCCGCCGACGGCGCCGGGACCCTGCGCGACGGCGCGACCGAGCTGTCCGGCGGCGTCCGGAGGCTCTCCGACGGCGCCACGCAGCTGTCCACCGGCGCCACGGCGCTGCGGACCGGGGCGGACCGGCTCGCCGACGGGGAGCGCACCGCGGTCGACGGGACCGACCGGCTCGCCGACGGGGCGCGCCGGCTCGACTCGGGCACCGGTGAGCTCGCCACCGGCGCGACGCAGCTGCACGACGGCCTGGCCTCGGGCCTGGACGACATCCCGAACCCGGCCCCGGGCGTCCGGGAGGCCACCGCCGCGAACATCGGCGACCCCGTCGCCACCCGCGACGTCGCCTACTCCCAGGCCGACACCTACGGCGCCGGGCTGGCCCCGTTCTTCATGGCACTCGCCACCTGGATCGGCGGCTACGTGCTGTTCCTGCTGGTCCAGCCCCTGTCCCGACGGGCGATCGCGGCCGGGCAGAGCCCGCTGCGGATCGCGCTGGGCGGCTGGATCCCGGCCGGCCTGCTGGGAGTCATGCAGGTCACCGGCATGTACGCGGTGGTGTCGCTGCTGCTGGGGATCATCCCGGTGCACCCGTTCGCGACGCTGGCGCTGCTGTGGCTGACCTCGATGACGTTCACCGCGATCGTGCACGCCCTCAACGCCCTGCTCGGCGCGGTCGGGCAGTTCCTCGGGCTGGTCCTGATGGTGCTGCAGCTCGTCTCGGCAGGCGGCACGTTCCCGTGGCAGACCATCCCCGGGCCGCTCTACCCGGTGCACCACGTGATGCCGATGGGCTACGCCGTCGACGCGCTGCGCCACCTGATGTACGGCGGTGAGCTGGCCGGTGTCGTCGGGACGGCGGTGCCGGTGCTGCTGGCCTGGTTCGTGGGGGCGCTGGCGCTGGCGACGTTCGCGGCGTACCGCAAGCGGGTGTGGACGGCGACGGCGGTGAAGCCCGAGCTGGTGCTCTGAGGCCCGCTCAGACCCAGGCCCGCAGCCGCTCCAGCGCCTCGGTGATGCCCTCGGGCGTCCCGGCGCCGGAGAAGCGGATGTAGGCGCCGCCGTCGACCGGGTCGAAGTCCTGTCCCGGTGCGACGGCGATACCGGTGTCGGCGAGCAACCGGTAGGTCAGGGCCATCGAGTCCTCGCCCTCCCGCAGCAGGTGCGCGATGTCGGCGTAGACGTAGAACGCGCCGTCGGCGGGCGCGAGCCGGGTGATCCCGAGCCCGCGCAGGCCGTCGAGCAGCAGGTCCCGGTTGCGGCCGTAGCGCACGACGTGGGAGTCGGCCTCGGCGTAGCTCGCCTCGTCGAACGCGGCGAGCGCCGCGTGCTGGGGCAGCGCGGGCGGGCAGACGGTGAAGTTGCCGGCCAGCCCCTCCACGGTGCGGCGCAGCCGCGGCGGGCACACCAGCCAGCCGAGCCGCCAGCCGGTCATCGAGAAGTACTTCGAGAACGAGTTGACCAGCACGGCCTCCCGCGAGGTCTCCCAGGCGCTGCTCGTCGCGGGACTGCCCGGGAACGTGATGCCGTGGTAAATCTCGTCGCTGACGAGCTGGATGCCCTGCTCCTCGCAGTACGACGCGAGTGCCGCCAGCTCGGCGGGGTCGAGGACGGTGCCGGTGGGGTTCGCCGGGCTGGCCACGATCAGGCCCTTCACCGGCTCGTCGAGCGCCTCCAGCATCTCCACGGTGGGCTGGAACCGGGTCGCCGGCCCGCACGGCAGCTCGACGACCTCGCAGCCCAGCGCGGCGAGGATGTTGCGGTAGCAGGGGTAGCCGGGGCGGGCCATGGCGACGCGGTCACCCGCGTCGAACGCGGCGAGGAAGGCCAGCAGGAACCCGCCGGAGGACCCGGTGGTGAGCACGACGTCGCCCGGGTCGACCTCCAGCTCCCGGGTGCGCCGGTAGTGCCCCGCGACGGCCTCGCGCAGCTCCGCGATGCCGGGGGCGACGGTGTAGCCGAGCACCTCCGACTGCACCGCGGCGACGGCGGCCGCGCGCACGGGTTCCGGCGCCGGGGTCGACGGCTGCCCGGCCGACAGGTTGATCAGGTCGCCGTGGGTGCGGGCCCGTTCGGCGGCGGCCGCCCAGACGTCCATGACGTGGAACGGGGCGACGGCGGCACGGGCGGCGACGGTCAGGCGGGTCACGCCGCCGAGCCTAGGCGGCGGCCCCGCACGGGACCGGACCGCGCGCCCGGGCGGGAGCCCACTCCCGGGCGCGCGGTCGGTCACGAACCGGAGCGGGCGCGGGGCCCGCCCGGTGTCACTCGGCCTCGAAGCCCAGGGCGTCGACGACGGCGCCGATCTGCGCGTCGGTGTCGGCGACGGTGTCGTCGAGGTACTCGGCGACCGGGGTCAGCTCGGCCGCCTGCGCGGTGCCGGTGAGCGCCAGGGCGGCGAGCGGCGCGGCGACGACGCCACCCACGAGGGCGAGGGCGCGACGACGACGGGCCTGCTGGGGAGCGTGGGCCATGGTGATCCTCCTGTGGTTCAGGGACACGGGCTGTGTCCCTGTGCCACAGGACGATTCCTCGACGGACCGGTGGAGATCAAACCCTGGTGTCCGGTTTTACCGGCTCTTCATGATCATCGAACAACCGGGAACGAAGGGCCAGGTCAGGCCATTCGGACTATTGGGGTTACGCCATACGGCGGTAACACCCGCGCAACATCAGGCCTGCGCGACGGGCACGCTGACCTCTCCGCGCTCGGCCTTCAGCCCGATGTCGGTGCGGTGGTGCGAGCCCGCGAGGCGGACCGGCTCCAGCCGGGCGTAGGCCTCGGCCCGGGCGGCGGCGAGGTCGGAGCCGGTGCCCACGACCGACAGGACGCGCCCACCGGAGGAGACGACCGCGCCGTCCTCGCGGCGACGGGTACCGGCGTGCAGCACGCCCTCCCCCTCGGCGCCGGTGATGACGTCACCGAGCCGCGGGGTGGCCGGGTAGCCCTCCGCGGCGACGACGACCGTCACCGCCGACCCGTCGGCCCACTCGATCGCGGGCTGGTCGGCGAGGGTGCCGGTCGCGGTGGCGAGCAGCAGCTGCGACAGCGGGGTGCGCAGCAGCGCCAGCACGGCCTGGGTCTCCGGGTCCCCGAAGCGGCAGTTGAACTCGATGACCGCGGGGCCCTGCGAGGTCAGCGCGAGACCGGCGTAGAGCAGCCCGGTGAACGGGGTGCCGCGGCGCACCATCTCCTCGGCGACCGGCGCGACGACCCGGGCGACCAGCTCCTCGGCGAGGTCCTCGCCCGCCCAGGGCAGCGGGCAGTAGGCGCCCATGCCGCCGGTGTTGGGGCCGGAGTCGTCGTCGCCGACGCGCTTGAAGTCCTGCGCGGGCAGCAGCGGCACGACGGTGGCGCCGTCGACGAGGCAGAACAGCGACGCCTCGGGCCCGTCGAGGAAGGACTCCAGCAGCGCCGGGTGGCCGGCGTCGAGCAGCCCGAGGGCGTGTGCGCGGGCCACCTCGATGTCGCCGGACACGACGACGCCCTTGCCCGCGGCCAGTCCGTCGTCCTTGACGACGTAGGGCGGGGTGAACACCGACAGCGCGGTGTCGAGGTGCGCCGGGTTGTCGACGACGACCGACGAGGCCGTCGGCACCCCGGCCGCGCTCATGACGGCCTTCGCGAACGCCTTGGACCCCTCGATCCGGGCCGCCTCGGCGCTCGGGCCGAAGCAGGGGATGCCGGCCTCGCGCACCGCGTCGGCCGCACCGTTGACCAGCGGGCCCTCCGGCCCGACGACCACGAGGTCCGCCTGCCAGGTCCGCGCCAGGTCGACGACGGCGCCGTTGTCGGTGACGTCGAGCCCGAGCTGCTCGGACACCGCGGCCGTCCCCGCGTTGCCGGGGGCGACGGCCAGCGCCGTCACCTCCGGGTCCTGCGCCAGAGCCACGGCGATGGCGTGCTCACGCGCACCGCTTCCCACGATCAGGATCCGCACGGTGGCCGAGCGTATCCGTGCACGTCGGACGACGGGGAACCGGTGTCCGCTCAGCCGTCGCAGCGTTGCAGGTGGGCCCCGATCAGCGCGGTGACGTGGGTGGGGTGCTCCTGCTGCGGGAAGTGCCCGGTGGCCGGGAGCGTGTGGTGGGTCAGCCCGGCGCCGGCGAACCGCTCGTCGCCGCGCATGGTGGTGTCGAGCACGCACGGGTCGTCGGCGCCGTGCACCTGCAGCACCGGCACCCCGACCGGCCGGGAGAGCTCGCGGGCGAACCGGCGGCCGTCGGGGCGCACCTGGGAACGCATCGACCAGCGGTAGTACTCGAGGCTGCAGTGGGCGACGGTGGAGATCCGCATCGCCTCCGCGTTGCGGGCGACGGCGTCGGCGAAGTCGGTGGTGGCGACCCACTCCGGACCCGCCCAGGCCCGCATGATCCGCCCGACCCGGGCGCCGCCGTCGGCACGCAGGGAACGCTCCGGCAGCCGTGGCAGCTGGAACCCGGCCATGTAGCGGCTCGCGCGACCCTGGCCGAGCGGGTCGCGCAGCACCGCGTCGCGCATCACGACCGGGTGCGGCGCCCCGAGCCCGGTGAGCGAGACGACCAGCCGCGGGTGCAGCGTGGCCACCGTCCAGCCGATCGCGGCACCCCAGTCGTGCCCGACGACGTGGGCACGCGGCTCCCCCAGTGCCCGGATCAGCCCGGCGCAGTCACCGGCGAGGGTCCACAGGTCGTAGCCGCGGGGGGTCTTGTCGGTGTCGCCGTAGCCGCGCAGGTCGGGCGCGACGACCCGGTAGCCGGCGTCGCCGAGGGCGAGGAGCTGGTGGCGCCAGGTCCACCAGAACTCCGGGAAGCCGTGCAGCAGCACGACCAGCGGGCCGGTCGGCGGGCCGTACTCGGCGAGGTGGATGCGGATGCCGTTGGCCGACACCGCACGGTGCGTCCACGGGCCGGGCACCCGGACGACCGAGGGGTCGGGCGGGGTACCGGTCGCCGCGGACACGCCGGGTCAGCCCGCGGCGGCGTGCCGCCCGGAGGTGCCGTCGGCGATCTCGCGGACGTTGTCGCGGTCGCTGCGGTGACCGCGCTGGGCGAGCACCTGGGCGGAGTCCTTGAGCGAGTCGATGGTGCGCTCGGGCTTGCGGATCTTGCGGACCCGCAGGTAGCCGAGGAAGCCGAACAGGCCGGCGACGAGCAGCATGAACAGGAACGTGATCCCGAAGCCCGCGGCGCGGTTGAGCCACAGCGACAGGAACTCGGCCAGGGTGAAGAACAGGTAGAACAGGCTGAACAGCCCGATCACCGCGGCGATCACGAAGAAGACGCTGCCCTGCACGCCCTTCTTCACCTCGGCCGTGACCTCGGCCTTGGCGAGCTCCACCTCCGACCGGACCAGGGTGGAGAGGTGGGTGGTGACGTCCTTCGCGAGGGCACCGAGGGACGCGTCGCGCGGCCCCGGCTCGTTCGTGAGCGGGATCGAGGGCAGGACCGGCGGAACCTCCGCGTTGCCCGACTGGCTGTTGCTGGCCACCGTCTTCCCTCCTGCTGGTGCACTCGCCTACCCGGGGCGCTGGGGATCCCCCGGACGGCCGTCGTTCGGTGAGCCGCCATCGTGCCACGGGGCCCGGCGACCCGCTCGGCTGCGCCACGCCGGGGACACGGCCTCACTCGTCCGGGCGGCCGCGCAGTTTCTTGATCTGTCCGCGCCGGTTCTTGGCGTCGAGCCTGCGACGCTGCGAACCGCGCGTCGGACGGGTCGGGCGACGGGTGCGCGGGCCCGCCGCGGTCGCCTCGCCGAGCAGGGTCGCGAGCCGCCCGCGGGCGGCCTCGCGGTTGCGGAGCTGGCTGCGGTGCTCGGAGGCGACGACGGTCAGCACGCCGTCGACGAGCCGGTTCGCCAGCCGCGACAGGGCGCGGTCGCGCAGGTCGTCGGGGACGCTCGGCGAGGCCGCGAGATCGAAGGACAGCTCCACCCGCGAGTCGGTGGTGTTGACGCCCTGCCCGCCGGGCCCCGAGGCGCGGGAGAACCGCCAGTGCAGCTCGCGGGCGGGCACGACGAAGCCCCGCCGCACCTCGATCGGGTCGTCCACACCGACCAGTGTCGCCGATCGGCCCCGGGACCCGTGCGGTGAGCACGGGACCCGGGCCGCCGGGACCGGAGGGTCAGTCCTCCTTGGACTCGCTCATGCCGGACGAGATCAGGTCCATCACCGACGAGTCGGCGAGGGTCGAGACGTCGCCGACGTCCCGGTTCTCGGCGACGTCGCGCAGCAGGCGGCGCATGATCTTGCCGGAGCGGGTCTTCGGCAGCTCCTCCACGACCAGGATCTGGCGCGGCTTGGCGATCGGGCCGATCTCCTTGGAGACGTGGTCGCGGAGCGCCTTGATGGCCTCCTCGCCCTTCGCCTCGTCCTTCGACGCGCTCCCGCGCAGGATCACGAACGCGACGATCCCCTGGCCGGTGGTCTCGTCCGAGGCGCCCACGACCGCGGCCTCGGCGACGGTCGGGTGGCTGACCAGCGCCGACTCCACCTCGGTGGTCGAGATGCGGTGCCCGGAGATGTTCATGACGTCGTCGACGCGGCCGAGCAGCCAGATGGCGCCGTCGTCGTCGTACTTGGCGCCGTCACCGGCGAAGTAGTAGCCCTGCTCGGCGAAGCGGGACCAGTAGGTGTCCTTGTAGCGCTCGGTGTCGCCCCAGATGCCGCGCAGCATCGACGGCCACGGCTTGTCGAGGACCAGGTAGCCGCCCTCGCCGTTGCCGACCGGGGTGCCGGTGTCGTCGACGACGGTGGCGGAGATGCCCGGCAGCGCACGCATGGCCGAGCCCGGCTTGGTCGCGGTGACGCCCGGGAGCGGCGCGATCATCTGCGAGCCGGTCTCGGTCTGCCACCAGGTGTCGACGATCGGGCAGTTCTCCTTGCCGATCTTCTCCCGGAACCACATCCAGGCCTCGGGGTTGATCGGCTCGCCGACCGTGCCGAGCACCTTCAGCGAGGACAGGTCGTACTTCGCGGGGATGTCCTCGCCCCACTTCATGAACGTGCGGATCAGCGTCGGGGCGGTGTAGTAGATCGAGACCTTGTACTTGTCGACGATCTCCCAGTGCCGGCCCTCGTGCGGGGTGTTCGGCGTCCCCTCGTAGATCACCTGCGTGGCGCCGTTCGCGAGCGGCCCGTAGACGATGTAGGTGTGCCCGGTGACCCAGCCGATGTCGGCGGTGCACCAGTAGACGCTCTCGCCCGGCTTGTGGTCGAACACCACGTTGTGGGTGTAGGCGGACTGCGTGAGGTAGCCGCCGGAGGTGTGCAGGATGCCCTTCGGCTTCCCGGTGGTGCCCGAGGTGTAGAGGATGAACAGCGGGTGCTCGGAGTCGAAGGACTCCGGGGTGTGCTGGTCGGACGCGCCGTCGACGGCGTCGTGCCACCACACGTCGCGGCCGTCGGTCCACGGCACGTCGGTCTCGGTCCGCTTGACGACGAGGACCTTCTCGATCGAGGTGCCCTCGACGGCCTCGTCGGTGTTCTCCTTCATCGGTGCCGGCTTGCCGCGGCGGTACTGGCCGTCGCTGGTGATCAGCACCTTGGCCTCGGCGTCCTCGATGCGCGCCTTGAGCGCGCCCGGGGAGAACCCGCCGAACACGACGCTGTGCAGCGCGCCCAGGCGGGCGCAGGCCAGCATCGAGAAGACGGCCTCGGGGATCATCGGCAGCTGGATGGCGACCCGGTCGCCCTTGCCGACGCCCAGCTCGGTCAGCGCGTTCGCGGTCTTGGAGACCTCGCGCTGCAGGTCGGCGTAGGTGATGGTGCGGGAGTCGCCGGGCTCGCCCTCCCAGTGGATGGCGACGCGGTCGCCGTTGCCCTCCTCGACGTGCCGGTCGGCGCAGTTGTAGGCGACGTTGAGCTCGCCGCCGACGAACCACTTCGCGAAGGGGGGCTCCCAGTCGAGGACCCGGTCCCACTTCGTCGTCCAGTGCAGACGGTCCGCCTGCTCGGCCCAGAAGCCCTCGCGGTCGGCATCGGCGCGGTCGTACCACTCGGCGGTGGCGTTCGCCTGCGCGGCGAACTCCTCCGGCGGAGGGAACGACCGGCTCTCGGTGGAGAGTGCGCTGAGCGCAGAGCTCTTCTCGGACTCGGCCATGTCCTCGTGTCCTCCTCGACGCGGCGGGTCACTTCGGGCCGGTGTGGCGGCCTCGGTCGCACTCGGTGTGCGCACACGTGTGCTGTACGACGCTAGTGAAACGTCGTGGCCCGTGCACCGTCTGTCGGGACAGGTACGGACAGGAGACGACTGCTGCACCTGACCGTCCGCGCAGGTCGGGGCCCGCTCCCCGGTGCGTCACGGGGGTTCGCGAGACCCTCGGCGGTGGACGGACGGACGTCCGGCGGTCGGTGGATCACCACGACCGGTCGCCGAGCGGTCCGCACCGCAGGGGTACTACCCGACGGTAACCCACGGGTTGGGACGATGACGCCCATGGCCCGCCCCGCAGCAGCCGATCCGCTCGCCCCGCTCGCCGCCCTCCCCGGCGTCCCCGAGGCGGTCTCCCGCGCCCGCGACGCGGCCACCGAGGTGCACAACCAGCCGGTCAACCGGCGCGGCTGGCCCGCGACGGCGGCCGAGGCCGCCCTGCGCGCGGCCCGCTCCTCCGCCGCGGTCGACGGTGCCCCGCTGCGGCCGGTCACCGCCGACCACGTCTCGGACCCGGTCCTCGCAGGCGCCGTCCGGATCGCCGACGAGCGCGCGAAGCTCCTCGACACCTGGGGGCGCGCACCGCTGCAGGGGCTCGCCCGGCTGCACGTGCTGGCCGCGGGCGACCTCGTGCCCGCCGCCGAGCACGAGCAGGTGCTGGGCAGGCCGCGCCCGGCGACGTCGGGACGGCTCGCGGCGCTGGCCGACCTGATCGGCGGGGGCACCTCCGTGCCGGCACCGGTGCTGGTCGCCGTCGTGCACGGCGAGCTGCTGACCCTGGCCCCGTTCGGCACCGCCGACGGCGTCGTGGCCCGGGCCGCGGCCCGGCTGACCGCGATGTCGACCGGGCTGGACCCGCGCGGTCTGTCGGTGCCCGAGGTGGGGTTCCTGCGCCGCACCGCGGAGTACCGGGAGGCCGCGGCGGCGTTCGCGTCCGGGACGCCCGACGGTCTGGCCCGCTGGATCGTCCACACCTGCGCGGAGTGGGAGGCGGGCGGCCGGGAGGGCCTGTCGATCGCCGCCGCGCAGTCCGGCTGAGCCCCCGCACTCGGCACGGGCCTCGCGCCCTCGGTCGAGCCGCTGCACCCCGGCCGAGCCGCTGCACCCCCGGCCGCGCTCCCGCACTCCGGCCGGGCTCGGACACGACAGAGCCGGGTGGTGCCCCGAGGGGCGCCACCCGGCCCGACGTGGGAACCGGCGTCCTGGCGTGCACTACGTGTCGTGTTGTGCGGCCTCGGCGCCCGGCGTCCCGGTTCGCAGGCCCACGACGACATGCCTCCCGCGGCGTGCTCGGCGTGGACGTGATCCGGTTCCCACGTACGGAGCCCGGTCAGGGGAGACGCCTCTTCTCCTCCGAGACGCCCCTGGACCGGCCGGGGTCCGTGCCTCCTTCGTAGACCCGGAACGTGATGCGGGCAACCCTCGCACCGGGATGCACCGGTTCAGCAGCACAGGGTGACCGTCGACGGCCGCCGGGTGGGTGCACGACGACGCCCGGTCGGCGGTCGCGCGCGGCATACGGGCCGCTTTCCGGCCCGACACTGCCGGCGCCGGGTCGCCGCCCCGCTACCCGCACCGCCACCGCGCTGCCCGCACGGCCACCCCGCCACCGGCACCGGCACGACCGGCCCCACCGCCCGCACCGGCACGGCCGGCCACGCCGCACCGGCCGGATTCCGCCACCGAGCCGCACGGCTCCGTCGATCAGTGCATCAGCGCTGTCCGACGGCGGTCGGGCAGCAGTCGTGTACTGATCGACGGTCGGTCCCCGGGGCGCTCCGCACCGTCCCGCGCCTCGCCCCCCGGCAGTCCGCTCACCGCGTGTCGATCAGTACACGAGCGTGCTCGCAGGCTGCCCGGACAGCATCGGCGTACTGATCGACGGTCGCGACGCGGTCGGGTCCGCGGTGGTCGCGGCGGGGTCGCGGCGGGGACGGGCGGGGGTGCCGGACGAGCCGGGCAGCGCGCCGCTCGGCGCGGCCGGCGACGCCCTGCCCACAGGTCGGCCGTCGCGTCAGCGGCCACCGCGGGCGGACCGGGCGACGGCCGCCCCCGCCACCAGCGCCGCGAGCACCCCGCCGACCGCCGCCGCACCGAGCAGCGCCGGGTCCCGCCACGGCCCGCCCGCACCGGCCCCACCGGTGTCCTCCCCGGTCCCCTCGGTCGCCCGCCCGGCGTGGACACCACCGCGGGCCCCGGCCGCGAACCGGTCGGACAGCCGGTCGCGCAGCCGGAACAGCCGGTCCCG
This sequence comes from Pseudonocardia sp. DR1-2, assembly GCF_023717215.1. Taxonomy (NCBI): domain Bacteria; kingdom Bacillati; phylum Actinomycetota; class Actinomycetes; order Pseudonocardiales; family Pseudonocardiaceae; genus Pseudonocardia; species Pseudonocardia sp. DR1-2. The sequence continues at coordinate 95,594 of NZ_JAMQOF010000002.1, forward strand.
GCGGGAGGCGGTGCGCACGAACGCGAGCACCGGCCACCCCCGCTCACGGGCGATCGCCCGCAGCTCACGGTCCGGGTTCACCACGGAGGGCTGCCCGACCGCCTCCAGCAGCGGCAGGTCGGTGATCGAGTCGGTGTAGGCGGCGCACCGCGCGAGGTCGAGTCCCAGCTCCTCGGCGATCTCCCGGGCAGCGACGGCCTTGCCCTCGCCGTAGCAGTAGAACGCGATCTCCCCGGCGTAGCGGCCGTCCTCGATGTGCATCCGGGTCGCCCGGAAGCGCGTGATCCCGACCAGCTCGGCGATCGGCTCGACGACCTCCAGCCCCGACGCCGACAGCAGCACGATCTCCGCCCCCTGCGCGCGGTGGTGCTCGATCAGCCGGACCGCCTCGGGGTAGACGAGCGGGCCCACGATCTCCTGCAACGTCTCGGCGACGATCGCACGGACCCGCGCCACCTCCCAGCCCTGGCAGACCAGCACCATCCGCCGGCGCAGGGTGTCCATCGTGGACGCGTCCGCGCCGGCGAGCACGAGCAGCAGCTGGGCCCACGCCCCGCGCAGTACGGTCGCGCGGTCGATCAGACCGGCGCGGGCGAACGGACGCGCGAACGCCAGCGCACTCGACCCGGCGATGATCGTGTTGTCGAGATCGAGGAACACCGCCCGGGGGACGGCGGCACCGGCGGTCCGGTCCGGCGCGACGGGGGCTGTGGAGGACTCGGGCACGACGTCCAGCCTGCCCGAACCGGGACGCGGCTCGTCCGCGGTCCCCGGCTCCGTCCACATCCCGCCGACCGTCGGCCCCACGGTGGGCGCCGCCCGTCCCCGCACCGCCCGGCCGGGGGTACGACCACGCCGGTGACCAGCAGCGGAGAGTAATCGACCGTACGCGAACGGTCGCCCGGACGGGCTCACCGGTCAGTGGCGCAGTTCACCCCGTCGGGGTCGAGAGCGACATCGCCGCCGGTACCGGTCGGCGCAGGCCACGGCCGGAGTATGGGCGCGACCGGCATGTTCCGGCTACAGTTGACCGAGCTCGGACGTGGTCCGAGCGGGTTCAGCTCGACCCCCCGGGGCTGAACCGCCCGACGGCCCCCGCCAATCCCCCCTGGCGGGGGTCGTCCTACGTCCGGGGTCGGACGACACGGTCGTGTCGGTCGCCCGCCTCCCCGGCGCTCCGGTTCTGCTCCTCCGTGGCGCGCCCGCGAGGGCCCTCCCCCGTGCTCCATCCTCCCGCACGACACCGACGGAACCGGTGGGTTGTCCACAGGTCGGGCCGTTTCCACCACGTTGTCCACAGGCCCGCGATCGGGGCCGTCGGGGCCGTCCCGGGACCGCACGCTCGACACCGGGGCCCGCACCGGCGGGCCGGTGTGGAGGACGACGCGATGGACCGGCGCTGCCTGATCGTGGCCGACGATCCCGAGCTGCTCGACGCGCTGCTGCGGCTCGCCGCGGCAGCCGACATGGACGCCCAGCGCGCGGTCGACGCGGCCGACGCCCGCCGTGCCTGGGCCCGCGCACCGGTCGTGCTGCTCGATCGGGCCGGGGCCCGGCGCTGCGGTGAGGCCGGTTTCCCACGCCGCGACGGCGTCGTGATCACCGTCCCCGGCGAGCCCGCCGCGGAGGACTGGCGGATCGCGGTCGCCCTCGGCGCGGACCGGGTCGTGCAGCTTCCCCAGGGCGAGGCCGGGCTGGCCGGGATCCTCGCCGACGCCCGGGAGCGCGCGGCGGGCGACGGGCGGGCCGGCCGGGTGCTGGCCGTAGTCGGCGGCAGCGGTGGGGCGGGCGCCTCGGTGCTCGCCACCGCCGTCGCACTGACCTCCGCGCGGGCCGGGGAGTCCGCGCTGCTGGTCGACTGCGACCCGCTCGGCGGCGGCCTCGACCTGATGGTCGGTCTGGAGCAGGAGGCCGGGCTGCGCTGGCCGGAGCTGTCGGTCGGCGACGGCCGGGTGCGCGCCGCGTCGCTGCACGCCGCGCTGCCGCGGGCCGGGTCCGGACGCACCGCGTTGTCGGTGCTGTCCTGCGCGCGCTCCCCGCACGGCCCCGAGCCGGCCGCGGTCACCGCGGTCCTCGACGCCGGGCGTCGCGCGGGCGGCACCGTCGTGTGCGACCTGCCCCGCTACCCCACCGACGCCGCACTCACCGCTCTCGGCACCGCCGATCTGACCGTCCTGGTGGTCCCCGCCGGGCTGCGGTCCTGCGCCGCGGCCGCCCGGGTCGCCGACGTGCTCGCCGAACACGCCCGGGCCGTGGAGCTGGTCGTGCGCGGGCCGTCCCCCGGCGGCATCACCCCCGACGAGGTCGTCGCCTCCCTCGGGCTGCCGCTGCTCACGACCATGCGCCCGGAGCGGGACCTCGCCGGTGCCCTCGAACGGGGGCGACCCCCCGGCTCCGGGCGGGGCCCGCTCGCCACCGCGGCCCGGGCCGTGCACGAGCGTCTCTCCGGCTCGGCCGGCTCCCGGCGGGTGGCGTCGTGAACCCGCTGGTCGACCGGGTGCGGGCCCGACTGGCCGACGCCGGCGGCGAGACCGGGCCGGCCGCCGTCGCCGCGGCGGTGCGGGCCGAGTCCGGTGGGGTCGCGTCCGATCTGGACGTCCTCGCCGCGCTCCGCACCCTGCGCCAGGAGTTCACCGGAGCGGGCCCGCTCGACGCGCTGCTGCGCGATCCGGCGACCACCGACGTGCTGGTCACCGCGCCCGACGCCGTCTGGGTCGACCGCGGCGACGGGCTGCGCCGCACCGGCATCACCTTCACCGACGAGGCCGCGGTCCGGCGGCTCGCCCAGCGCCTGGCGCTCGCCGCGGGCCGCAGGCTCGACGACGCGAGTCCCTGCGTCGACGGCAGACTCCCCGACGCCGGGGTCCGGCTGCACGCCGTCCTCCCACCGGTGGCGGCCGCCGGGACCGCGATCTCGCTGAGGGTGCTGCGCCCCGCCGGACACGACCTGGCCGCCCTCCGGCGGACCGGCACCCTCGACGCGACCGGCGAGGCCCTGCTGCGCGCGATCGTCGCCGCCCGGCTGGCCGTGCTCGTGGCCGGTGGGACGGGCAGTGGCAAGACCACGCTGCTCAATGCGCTGCTGGGCGCGGTCGACCCGGGCGAGCGGCTCATCACCGTCGAGGACGCCGAGGAGCTCTCCCCGCGCCATCCACACGTCGTGCGGCTGGTCGCGCGGCCGCCGAACATCGAGGGCTCGGGTGGCGTGCCGCTGCGCGAGCTGGTGCGTCAGGCGTTGCGGATGCGTCCGGACCGGCTGGTCGTCGGCGAGGTCCGCGGCGCCGAGGTGTGCGACCTGCTGGCCGCGATGAACACCGGTCACGACGGCGGCGGCTGCACCGTGCACGCCAACTCGGTCCGCGAGATCCCGGCCCGGATGCGCGCGCTCGCCGGGCTCGGCGGCATGTCCCCCGCCGCGCTCGACGGGCAGCTGACCGCGGCCGTCCAGGTCGTACTGCACATGCGACGCCGCCCCGGCGCCGGCCGGACGCTCGACGAGATCGGCGTGCTGGGCCGCTCCGACGACGGCGCCCCCCGCGTCACCGCCGCCTGGAGCCGCGGCAGCGGGGCCGGACCGGGCCGCGACGAGCTCGCCACGCTGCTGTGCGAGCGCGGGGTCGGTGTGCCGTGCTGAGCACACTGCCCGGGACAGCGCAGGGCGTGGCGGTCCCCACCCTGCTCGCGCTGGCGGTGCTGGCACTGCCTGCGGCCCCGGGCCGGTCCCGGTGGCGGGCCCTGACCGGCACCGCGGCCGGCCTCCCGACGGCCCGGCTGCTCGCCCCGCCGTTGCCCCTGCTCGCCGCGCCGCTGGGGTGGCTGCTCCTGGGCCCCGCCGGTGCGGTGTGCGCGGCGGGGGTGGCCTGGGGTGCGCGGCGCCGGGTCGCCGCGCGCCGCGCCGCGGAACGGGCCGGGTCGACGGCGGCCGAGCTCGCCGACGCGCTCGCCCGGATCACCGACGAGCTGCGCACCGGCGCGCACCCCGCGGCCGCACTGGCCGGACACGTGCACGACGGGCCGCTCGCCCGCGTGCTGCTCGAGCCGGCCGCCGTCGCCGCGCGGATCGGTGAACCGGTACCGGAGGCACTGCGCCGGACGGCGCGGGGGCCCGCCCGGCGCGACGTCGAACGGGTCGCAGCGGCCTGGGAGCTCGCCGACACCCACGGCGCCCCGCTCGCCGACCTGCTCACCGGGCTGCTCGACGACATCCGCTGGCGGATCGCGCACGGCGCCCGGGTGCGGGCCCAGCTGGCCGGACCCCGGGCGACGGCGTCGGTGCTGACCGGGTTGCCGTTGGCCGGGATCGGTCTCGGGCAGCTCATGGGTATCGCGCCGCTGACCGTGCTGCGCACCGGCCTGCACGGGCCGGCGCTGCTGCTGACGGGGGTCGTCCTCACGGTCACCGGGGCGGCGTGGGCCGACCGGATCCTGCGTGCGGCGGTGCCGACGTGACCGCGGCCGCGCTCGGGCTCGCCGCGCTCGCCCTGGCCGTCGGCGGCGGGCGTCCCGGGACGGGACGGCTGCGCGGGCTGCGTGCCGTCGTCGGCACGGCTGCGGCCGCGGCGCCGCCCCGCACGGCGGTCCTCGCACTGCTGGTCCCCGCCGGGGCCGCACTCGGCGGAGCCCTCGGCGGGGCGGGTGGCGCGGTCGTCGGCGCGGCGACGGGCGGCGGGCTGCTGTGGCTCGCCCGGCAGGCGGCCCGCGGGCCGGCCGCGCCGGTGGACTCCGCGGACCTGGCCGCCGCCTGGGACCTCCTGGCGACGTGTCTGGCCGCCGGTCTCGCCGTCGCGGACGCCGTCGGAGCCGCGGCCCGGCGGCTCGACGGCCCGGCCGGTGAGGCGCTGCGCCGGGTCGCGGGCCTGCTCGCCCTGGGCGCCGACCCCGACGACGCCTGGGCCGCCGCCGCCCCGGTCCCCGAACTCGCCGGGTTCGCCCGCGCGGCGGGCCGGTCGGCCCGTACCGGTGCCGCCCTCGGACGCTCCGCCGCGGCGGAGGCGGCCCGGCTGCGCGCCGGTCTGGCGGACCTCGCCGAGGAGCGGGCGCAGCGCGCCGCGGTCCGCATCACCGCCCCGCTGGGGCTCTGCTTCCTGCCCGCCTTCCTGGTCCTCGGCATCGTGCCGGTCGTGATCGGGCTGGCCGGGGAGGCGTTCGCGCGGTGGTGACCACCGCCGCGCGGCGACCGGGTCCGCACCCCGCGGGCCCCCGACGAAGGAGACACCGATGACCCCCACCCGTTCCCAGCTGCACCGCCGGCTGCACGCACTCGCCTCCGACGACGACGGCATGTCCACCGTCGAGTACGCCGTCGGCACCGTCGCGGCTGCGGCGTTCGCCGCGCTCCTCTACGCGATCGTCAGCGGCGGCGACGTCCTCGCCGCCCTCACCGGGATCGTGCAACGTGCGCTGTCCACGACGCTCTGACCCCCACCGCACCGGCCGCGGCGGTCACCCCACCGTCGGCCGGGGTGCAGCCGTCGGCGCCACGAACGGCCTGGCGAACTCCGCGGCGGACGACGACGGTGCGGTCACCGTCGAGGCGGCGCTGGCGCTCGGCACCCTGGTCGCGGTCACCGCGGCGGCGGTCGGAGCCGTCGCCGCGGTGGCGGCCGGGGTCCGCTGCACCGACGCCGCCCGCGAGCTGGCCCGCCAGGCCGCACGTGGCGACACCGAACGGGGCCGGGCCGTGGCCGCGCAGCTGGCCCCGGCCGGGGCCGAACCGGAGCTGCGTCTCGACGGCGATCTCGTCGTCGTGACGGTGCGGGTCCAGCCGGTCGGGCTGCTGCCGGTCACGATCAGCGGCACCGCGAGCGCCGCGGTCGAACCCGGCGTCGCGACCGACGCGGCCCGGTCCGGGGCCCAGGCGGCCCGGCCCGGCGTCACAGCCGGGTCGGCCCCGCCCGGCGGCGCGTCATGAGCCGCCCGGCCCCTCCGCGCCGGGGCGACGACGCGGGCGTCGCCTCGGTGTGGGCCGCGACGGCGGCGGCGGTGCTGCTGCTCGTCGGCATCGTCGGCGTCGACCTGGCCGCCGCCACCCGCTCCCGGCACGTCGCCTCCGCCGCCGCGGACCTGTCCGCGCTCGCGGCCGCCGGCCGATCGGTGGACGGCACGGCCGCTGCCTGCGCCCGTGCCGCCGACCTGGCCGACCGCAACGGCGCCGAGCTCCTGACCTGCCGCCTCGACGGCTGGGACGCCCTGGTCGAGACCCGGGTCGCCTGGTCGGGGCTGCTCCCGCTGCGCGGTCCCGCGCGGGCGAGGGCACGTGCAGGCCCGGCTCCCGTGGACACCGGCCCGCCCCCGGCGAGCGGGACCGTGGACGGTTCCGACCCCACCGCGGAGCCGTCGTGAACTCCCCCGGACGTGATCACGATCTCGGTGAGCGGTCCACGCCCCCGGATGAACGGACGGCGAACCCCGGAGCACACCGTCATCACGAGTGCTTACGACGAACGTCCCAGCGCGACCGCGTTTCGTCGTGGGGGCCTGACCGATCACCGACGTCGCGCGGCCCGCATCTGGTCACCGTCGCGACACTCGGGCCTACTGGGAGTCGCAGGGACGGGCAGGGTCCGGTCCGCTCCCGCCACGAAGACCACGCTCCCCAGACAGCGACGACGTCGGAGCGCCCCTGGCGCCCCCGTCCGATGTCGTCGCACGTGGTTGCCACCGGCCCGCCCCCGCCCCCGACGGGCGGGCCGGTGGTACCCCGTCCGGTTCCGCGATCATCGCGAACCGGTCGGGGCACCGCCTTCCAGCGCGGCGAGGACCAGGTCCAGCACCTGCACCGCCCCTGTCTTGTCCAGCGGGTTGTTGCCGTTGCCGCACTTCGGGGACTGCACGCAGGACGGGCAGCCCGTGCGGCACTCACAGTCCCGGACCGCGGCGCGGGTCGCCGTCAGCCACCGCCCCAGCACCTCGTGGCCGCGTTCGGCCAGGCCCGCGCCTCCGGGGTGCCCGTCGTGCACGAACACCGTCGGGAGCCCGGTGTCGGGGTGCAGCGCGGTGGACAGGCCACCGATGTCCCAGCGGTCGCAGATCGCGAACAGCGGGAGCAGACCGATCGCGGCGTGCTCGGCGGCGTGCAGTGCGCCGGGGAGGCGTGCCTCGTCGATGCCGGCGTCGGCGAGCGCGTCGGGGTCGATCGTGTACCAGACCGAGCGGGTGTCCAGGCTCTGCGGCGGCAGGTCCAGCGCCGTCTGGTCGAGCACCGTCCCGTCCGGGGTGCGTCGCCGGTAGGCGACGACCTGGCTGGTCACCGTGGTCGCGCCGAAGCAGACCTGCACCGGTCCGTACCCGCGGTGCTCCATCACCTCGAGCACGGTGACGTCGGAGACCGACTGGGCCTCGGTGCGCCAGTCCGGGTCCTCGGCGTGGACGAGCGCGACGCCGTCGTCGAGGTCGAGCTCGTCGACGACGAAGCTGTCGCCGCGGTGCAGGTACACCGCACCGGAGTGGATGGTGCCCGGAGCCGAGCCGCCGTCGACGGTGCCGAGCATCCGCCCGGTCGCCGCCTCCACCACGGCGACCTGCCCGAGCCCGGAGCCCCGGATGTCGACGTGCGCGGCGGGGGCGTCGCCGGTGTCGGGCCAGAACCAGCCGTGCGGTCGTCGGCGCAGCACGCCCTCGTCGACCAGGGCGTCGAGGACCTCCACCGCGGGGGCTCCCCCGAAGATCTCCTCGACGTCGACCGTGGTCAGTGGCATCTCCGCGGCCGCGCACGCCAGCTGCGGCGCGAGCACGTACGGGTTGACCGGATTGAGCACGCAGCTCTCCACGGGCGCCCCGATCAGCGAGCGCGGGTGGTGCACGAGGTAGGTGTCGAGCGGGTCGTCGCGGGCGACGAGCACGACGAGCGCCTCGTCGGCGGCCCGTCCGGCGCGCCCGGCCTGCTGCCAGAACGACGCGCGGGTGCCCGGGAAACCGGCCTGCACCACGGCGTCGAGCCCGGAGATGTCGACGCCGAGCTCGAGCGCGTTGGTGGTCGCGACCCCGAGCAGCTCGCCCGACATCAGGTCGGCCTCCAGCGCGCGGCGTTCCTCGGGCAGGTAGCCGCCGCGGTAGGCGGCCACCCGCGCGGCCAGCTCCGGAGCGATCTCGGCGACCTGGCGCTTCGCACCGAGCGCGGTGAGCTCGGCGGCCCGCCGGGACCGGACGAACGCCAGGGTGCGGGCGTCGGTCAGGACGAGGTCGGCGAGCATCCGGGCGACCTCGGCCCCGGCCGAGCGGCGGACCGGCGCCCCGTTCTCCCCGGTGATCTCGGCGAGCAGAGGCGGCTCCCAGAACGCGACGGTGCGCCCGGCGTGCGGGGACCCGTCCTCGGTGACGGCGACGACGCCCCGTCCGGTCAGCCGGGACGCGAACTCCTCCGGGCGGGCCACCGTCGCCGACGCGAGCACGATCACGGGACGCGCGCCGTAGCGCGCGGCGAGGCGCAGCAGCCTGCGCAGCAGCAGTGCCACGTGCGAGCCGAACACCCCCCGGTAGGTGTGGCACTCGTCGACCACGACGTAGCGCAGCCGGCGGAGGAAGGTCGTCCAGCGTCCGTGCCGGGGAAGGATCGACCGGTGCAGCATGTCCGGGTTGGAGAACACCCACCGGCAGTGCCTGCGGACCCAGTCACGCTGGTCCATGGGGGTGTCGCCGTCGAACGCGGCGGGCCGGACCCCGTCCGGGGCGAGCCCGTCGAGGGACCGCAGCTGGTCGGCCGCGAGTGCCTTGGTCGGGGCGAGGTACAGCGCCGTGGCCCGCGGGTCCTCGGCCAGCCCGGCGAGCACCGGCAGCTGGTAGACCAGCGACTTCCCCGACGCCGTCCCCGTCGCGACGACGACGTCGGCGCCGGAGTGCACCAGCTCCGCACCCTGCGCCTGGTGCGACCACGGGCGGGTCACGCCGCGGGCCGCCCAGGCCGTGCGCAGCGGCTCGGGCGTCCAGCCCGGCCAGTCGACGGGGTTCCCGGCCCGCGCCGGGATCCGCACGACGTGCCGCAGCGGGTCGTCGACGGCGCCGACCCCGTCGTCGACGGAGCCGCGGGATTCGTGAGAACGGTCGGAACCGCGGAGACCGTCAGGACCGTCGAAGCCGTCCTGCGCGGCGAACATCCCGGCACCCGGCCCCGGCCCCGGCGCGTCCGTGTCGGCGGCACCGGACGCCCACGTGGTGTCGGCGCGGGCCGGGTCGAGCCCCGAGCCCGCCAGCACGCGACGCAGCAGCTCCACCCCGCGCTGCGACCCGTCCGGGCCCTGCGTGCTCTCCGCCGTCGCTCCCACGACCGACCACGATGGCACAGATGTTCGAACGCTCCGCCGTCGCTCCCGGTGGCCGACCCGAACCGCCGGCCCGCAGCCGGTCGGATCGCGGAAGTCGTTGCACCGCAGTTGATCTGCAGGTTCCCGGATTGCGTCGCGACATCGTGTGGGATTGATCACTTTTGCCAGTTCGTTACGTCTTGTGATCCCAATCGCACTGAGGGATGCACCACACTCCTAGACTGCACCAGCCCGGTCACCGGTGGACGCCGCCCGGGCCCAGTCGACGCCGACGAGGCCGTCGCCGCCCGGACGGGTCGAGCCACACCGGCCCGTCCCGGCCGCCGGGGACCTCGCCGGCCGGATCCTTTCCACCGGGAGGACACGGATGTCCCAGCCCACCTACCTCGCCCAGGGCCTCGAGCTCGGCGGCGGGGACCTCGCCATCGTCGGCGTGGTCGCGGTGGTCGCCCTCGTCGCCCTGGTCGTCGGCGGTCTCCTGTTGCGGGAGGTGCTCTCCTACGGCGAGGGCACCCCGAACATGCAGGAGATCGGCCGCGCGGTCCAGGAAGGCGCCACGGCGTACCTCAACCGTCAGTTCCGCACGCTCGCGATCTTCGCCGCGATCGTGTTCGTCCTGCTCTTCGCGCTCCCCGCCGAGGACCTCGGCGAACGCATCGGCCGGTCGATCTTCTTCGTCGTCGGCGCGGTCTTCTCCGCGATCATCGGCTACCTGGGCATGTGGCTCGCGACGCGCGCGAACATCCGGGTCGCAGCCGCCTCGCGCGAGACGGGCGGCCGCGAGAAGGCGACCCGCATCGCGTTCCGCACCGGCGGCGTCGTCGGCATGTTCACCGTCGGCCTCGGCCTCTTCGGGGCCGCGATCGTCGTGCTCGTCTACGCCGGCCAGGCGCCCCGCGTCCTGGAGGGCTTCGGCTTCGGCGCGGCACTGCTCGCGATGTTCATGCGGGTCGGCGGCGGCATCTTCACCAAGGCCGCCGACGTCGGCGCCGACCTGGTCGGCAAGGTCGAGCAGGGCATCCCCGAGGACGACCCCCGCAACGCGGCCACCATCGCCGACAACGTGGGCGACAACGTCGGCGACTGCGCCGGCATGGCCGCCGACCTGTTCGAGTCCTACGCGGTGACCCTGGTCGCCGCGCTAATCCTCGGCACCGCGGCGTTCGGTCTGCAGGGACTGCTGTTCCCGCTGATCGTCCCCGCGATCGGCGTGATCACCGCGATCCTCGGCGTCTACCTGACCAAGGCCCGCGCCGGGGAGAACACCCTGCGCGCGATCAACCGCAGCTTCTACCTCTCGGCGCTGTTCGCCGGGGTGCTCTCGATCGTCGCCGCCTACGTCTACCTCCCGGGCACCTTCGGCGAGCTGCTGAACCCGACCGACACCAGCGTCGTCGGCCTCGCCGGCGACCCGCGCCTGATCGCCTCGGTCGCGGTCGTCATCGGCATCGTGCTGGCCGCGGTCATCCTCAAGCTGACCGGCTACTACACCGGCACCGAGGACCGTCCGGTCAAGGACGTCGGCGAGTCCTCGCTGACCGGCGCGGCCACCGTGATCCTGTCCGGCATCTCGATCGGCTTCGAGTCCGCCGTCTACACCGCCCTCGTCATCTCCGCGGCCGTCTACGGCGCGTTCCTGCTGTCCGGCTCGATCGTCGTGTCGCTGTTCGCGGTCGCGCTGGCCGGTACCGGCCTGCTGACCACGGTCGGCGTCATCGTCGCGATGGACACCTTCGGCCCGGTCTCGGACAACGCCCAGGGCATCGCGGAGATGTCCGGCGACGTCGAGGGCGAGGGCGTCGACATCCTCACCGAGCTCGACGCGGTCGGGAACACCACCAAGGCGATCACCAAGGGCATCGCGATCGCGACCGCGGTGCTCGCCGCGACGGCGCTGTTCGGCTCCTACCGCGACGCGATCAGCCAGGCCCTGGCCGGGGTGAACATCGCCGCGCAGGACGCCGGGACGGCCTTCGCCTACGAGGTGTTCAGCCCGAACACCCTGGTCGGTGTGATCATCGGCGCCTCGGTGGTCTTCATGTTCTCCGGTCTCGCGGTCAACGCGGTGACCCGCGCCGCGGGCGCGGTGGTCTACGAGGTGCGCCGCCAGTTCCGCGAGCACCCCGGGATCATGGACCGCACCGAGCGCCCGGAGTACGGCCGCGTCGTCGACATCTGCACCCGGGACTCGCTGCGCGAGCTGGCCACCCCCGGTCTGCTCGCCATCTTCGCCCCGATCGCGGTCGGGTTCGGTCTCGGTGTCGGCCCGCTGGCCGGCTACCTGGCCGGTGCCATCGCGACCGGTGTCCTGATGGCGATCTTCCTGGCCAACTCGGGCGGCGCCTGGGACAACGCCAAGAAGCTCGTCGAGGACGGCAACCACGGCGGCAAGGGTTCCGACGCCCACGAGGCGACGATCATCGGCGACACCGTCGGCGACCCGTTCAAGGACACCGCGGGCCCCGCGATCAACCCGCTGATCAAGGTCATGAACCTGGTCTCGGTGCTGATCGCCCCGGCGGTCGTGGTGCTGTCCACCCCCGACGCCAACCCGGTGATCCGGATCGTCATCGCGATCGTCGCCGTGGTGATCATCGCGGCCGCGGTGGTGGTCTCGAAGCGGCGCACCTCGGCGATCACCGACACCCCGGCCGAGAGCTCGGTCGGCTGACCGACACCTCGCAGGACCACGGCGGCCGCTCGTCCCATCGGGACGGGCGGTCGTCCTGCGTCGCGGGACGATTCGGATACTCTCCGCCGGACGGCAGTGATCACCCCGACGGAGGAGCGATGCGGACATCGCGAGGTCTCGCCGGACTCCTCGTCGCCCCGGCCGTCCTGCTGGCGGGCTGCGGCCCCTCCGGGCCGACCGTCGAGCAGTGGACCGAGTCGATGTGCGCGGCCGTGCTGCCCTTCGTCCGCACCGCCGTCGACACCCCCGGCGAGACCCCGGACCCCGCGCAGCGGCTGCGGGCCCTCTCGGACTACCTGACCCGCACCACCCAGGCCGCCGACGGCGCGCTGGGCGACCTGGACCGGCTCGGCCCGGCCCCCGTCGACGACGGCGAGGCCCTCTCCGCACGGCTCCAGGGCGGGCTCGGCGAGATCCGCTCGGCGTTCTCCGGGGCGCGTTCGCGGGTCGACGCCATCGACCCGGCCGACCCGGCCGCGGTGCAGCGCGACCTGCCCGCCGCGCTGGAGCCGCTCGCCCGCCTCGGCGGCACCACCGGACCCCTCGACGAGGTCACCGGCAACCCGGCGATCGCCTCGGCGTTCCGGGCCTCGACAACCTGCACAGATCTCACCCGGTCGGCGGAGCAGGCCCGCGCCACACCACCGCCCGGCGCACCCGCTGCTGCTCCGAACGGGCCAACCGGGGAGGGTGGAAGCAGCTGACCGGCGACGGCGTCCTACCGTCGACCACTGTCCGTGCCCCGGGCCCCGACGGGCCCCGACCCTGGAGCCCGACGATGGCCACCCCCCGCCCGGCGCGAACCGCCCGGGTCCTGCTCCCCACCCTGCTCGCCGCGCTCCTGGCCGGCGGCTGCGCGTCGAGCGTGGCCGGCACCCCCGCGGCGGACCCGGCTCCGCGGCCGACCGCGGGCGTCGGCGCCGACCCGGTCGCCTGGGGCGACAAGGTCTGCGGCGCGACCCTGGCCTACTACCAGCCGCTCAACACCCCGCCGAACTACGACGGCGCCGACCTCGCCGGCATCAAGACGCGGCTGTCGGAGTACCTCGGCAAGGTCGCGGCCGGCATCGACACCGGCAAGAAGCAGCTGACCGCGGCCGGCGAGTCCCCGGTGAGCGGCGGCGACGCGTGGGCGACCGCGGTGCGCGACATGCTCGACCGGTCCGGCACGACGATCGCCCAGGCCAAGAAGGACGTCGACGCGATCGACCCGAACGACGTCCAGGGCTTCAAGGGCAAGCTCGACGGCGCCCAGCAGAAGCTGCGGACGATCTCCGGTGCCCAGGGCCTGGACAAGATCGGCCCGACCCCGCGGCTGGACAAGGCGTTCGCGACCGCGCCGAAGTGCGTCGCCCTCAAGAAGATCAACGGTCCCGCCTGACCCGGCGCGTCACCCGTCCGGCGCTCCCTGCTGGGCAAGCTCGAACATGCGTTCTATGCTTCGCGGGTGCCGCAGATGTCGCTGTTCTCCGCGGAGGCCCGGCCGGCCGGGCTGACCGACCTGGCCGGGCTGCTCTGCGGGCCCGGGCGGATCGAGCGGTTCGGCGCCGGTGACACGGCCCGGTTCGACGTCCCGCTGCCGATCGAGGGGCGCGAGACGGCGCTGGCCGCGCTGGCGGCGGCCCGCGGCGTCACCCTCGCCCCCGGCGCGTCCGGGATGCGCAGCGCGTTCCGGCGCGACCTGGTCCCGCTGGCCCGCGCCTGGTGCACGCCGGACGGGCGCAAGCAGATCCCGCCGGACTTCCAGCTCGACGGCGCCACACTCCGGCTGTGGGCGCTCTCCGCGGGCACCCCCGACCTGCGGGGCGGGCACCTGCTGCTGCTCGACCCGCAGGCCCCGTGGACGCACGGCCCGCTGATCGCCGCCGCCACCCGGGCCGGCCTTCCCCCGGCACGGCTCGCCCCGGGGGAACACGGCGCGCCCGGCCCGGCGTTGCGTCTGCACGGAGCGCGCCGACTGGCCCGACTGGTGGAACTGGTGGGCCCCGCGCCGCGGATGACAAGCCCGACCGAGTGGCCCCGGCACCATGGCCGACCGGCCGCCTGACCTGCCGAACCACGGCCGGGTCTACGCTGGCGACTCGCCCGCTCCCAGTGGCACGAGCCACGACACGGGGCGACGACGGTGTGAGATCGTGCGATCGTCGACCCCGGAGAAGACGCTCAGCGCAACCGTCCCGGCACGCTCCGGGACCGCACGGTGTAACAGTGCGGGGTCGGGAAACGGCTACGACGTCGCAGGGACCGCGACGCAGCCGAGGAGATGAGGTAGGACCACGTGGCAGCAGCGACAACGGGAACGACGGGTTCGGCACGCACGTCGGGGGGCAGCACGCGCAAGCCGACCTCGACGGCGAACGCATCCGGCCGCCCGACGCGCCGCCTGGTGATCGTCGAGTCCCCCAGCAAGGCGAAGAAGATCCAGCCCTACCTGGGCAACGACTACGTCGTCGAGTCCTCGGTCGGTCACATCCGTGACCTGCCGCGCGGCGCGGCGGACGTCCCGGCCAAGTACAAGGGCGAGTCCTGGGCGCGGCTCGGCGTCGACGTCGACAACCAGTTCAGCCCGCTCTACATCGTCACGCCGGAGAAGCGCAGCACCGTCTCGGAGCTGCGCGAGGCGCTGAAGACCGTCGACGAGCTCCTGCTCGCGACGGACCCCGACCGTGAGGGCGAGGCCATCGCCTGGCACCTGCTGGAGACCCTCCAGCCGAAGGTCCCGGTCCGGCGGATGGTCTTCCACGAGATCACCGAGTCGGCGATCCGCGCGGCCGCCGAGAACACCCGCGAGCTCGACCAGCACCTCGTCGACGCGCAGGAGACCCGCCGCATCCTGGACCGCCTCTACGGCTACGAGGTCTCCCCCGTGCTGTGGAAGAAGGTCATGCCGAAGCTGTCGGCGGGCCGCGTCCAGTCGGTCGCGACCCGGCTGATCGTGCAGCGCGAGCGGGACCGCATCGCGTTCCGCTCCGCGGAGTACTGGGACATCGCCGCGACCCTCGACGCCGGGGAGAAGGCCACCCCGCGCTCGTTCGGTGCGCGGCTGCTGCAGGTCGACGACAAGCGCGTCGCCACCGGCCGCGACTTCGACTCGCTCGGGCAGCTGAAGAAGGGCTCCGCGGAGGTCGTCACCCTGAACGAGGCCGAGGCGCGCCGCCTCGCCGAGGGGCTGCAGGACCGTCCGATGGAGGTCGCGTCGGTCGACTCCAAGCCCTACACGCGCAAGCCGTACCCGCCGTTCATGACCTCGACGCTGCAGCAGGAGGCGGGCCGCAAGCTGCGGTTCTCCTCCGAGCGCACGATGCGCAGCGCGCAGCGTCTGTACGAGAACGGCTACATCACCTACATGCGTACGGACTCGACGACGCTGTCGGCGACGGCCATCGAGGCGGCCCGCTCGCAGGCCCGTGAGCTGTACGGCGACGCCTACGTCGCGGACTCGCCGCGCCAGTACACGCGCAAGGTGAAGAACGCCCAGGAGGCCCACGAGGCCATCCGTCCCGCCGGCGAGACCTTCCGGACCCCGGGTGCCATCGCCCGCGAGGTCGACGGCGACGACTTCCGCCTGTACGAGATGATCTGGCAGCGGACCATCGCCTCGCAGATGAACGACGCCCGCGGGACCACCGTGAGCGTCCGGATCGCGGGCACCGCGGGGACCGGCGAGAAGGTCGTGTTCGCGTCCTCCGGCCGCACGATCACCTTCCCCGGCTTCCTCAAGGCCTACGTCGAGACCCTCGACGACGAGGCCTCGGGCCAGCAGGCCGACGACGCCGAGTCCCGGCTGCCCGAGCTGACCGAGGGCCAGCCGTTGACCGCCACCGAGCTGGTGCCCGACGGGCACTCCACCAGCCCGCCGTCGCGGTTCACCGAGCCCGCGCTGGTCAAGGCGATGGAGGAGATGGGGATCGGCCGGCCGTCGACGTACGCGTCGACGATCAAGACGATCCTCGACCGCGGCTACGTCTGGAAGAAGGGCTCCGCGCTCGTCCCGTCCTGGGTGGCGTTCGCCGTCGTCGGGCTGATGGAGCAGCACTTCGGCCAGCTCGTCGACTACGACTTCACGGCCGCGATGGAGGACGACCTCGACTCCATCGCCTCCGGTGACGACTCCCGCGTGCACTGGCTGTCCGGGTTCTACTTCGGCACCGACGGCGCGAGCAGCGGCTCGGAGATCGCCCGGGCCGGTGGGCTGAAGAAGCTCGTCGGGTCGAACCTGGAGGAGATCGACGCCCGCACGGTGAACTCGATCCCGATGTTCGCCGACGCGGCGGGCAACGACGTCGTCGTCCGGGTGGGGCGCTACGGCCCGTACCTGGAGCGGATCGTCGACGGCGAGTCCCAGCGCGCGAACCTGCCCGACGACCTGGCCCCGGACGAGCTGTCCGAGGAGATCGCCGAGAAGCTGTTCTCGGTGCCGCAGGAGGGCCGCAAGCTGGGCACCGACCCGGTCACCGGCCACGAGATCGTGGCCAAGGAGGGCCGCTTCGGCCCCTACGTCACCGAGCTCCTGCCCGAGCCCGAGGTGCCCGAGGGCGCCAGGAAGAAGCCGGCCAAGCCGAAGCCGCGCACCGGCTCGCTGTTCAAGTCGATGACGGTCGACACCATCACCCTCGAGGACGCGCTGCGGCTGCTGTCGCTGCCGCGGATCGTCGGTACGGACCCGGACTCCGGTGACGAGATCACCGCGCAGAACGGCCGCTACGGCCCGTACCTGAAGAAGGGCACGGACTCGCGGTCGCTCTCCGGCGAGGAGCAGCTCTTCACGGTCACCCTGGAGGAGGCCCTGGAGATCTACAAGCAGCCCAAGCAGCGGGGCCGCGCCGCCGCGGCGCCGCCGCTGCGCGAGCTGGGCGAGGACGCCTCGACGAAGAAGAAGATGGTGATCAAGGACGGCCGGTTCGGCCCCTACGTCACCGACGGCGAGACCAACGCCAGCCTGCGCAAGGGCGACTCGGTCGAGGAGATCACCGACGAGCGAGCCTCCGAGCTGCTCGCGGAGCGGCGGGCGAAGGCCCCGGCGAAGAAGACGACGACCCGCAAGCCTGCGGCGTCGAAGAGCACGGCGGCCAAGGGCACCGCGGCCAAGACCGGGACCCGTACCGCCGCGGCGAAGAAGACGACGACCCGCAGCACCGCGGCCAAGACCACGCCGACGAAGTCGACCGGGACCCGGACACGCAAGACCCCGACGACCTGAGACCGGTGACGACGACGGGCCCCGCTCCGGATGAACCGGTGCGGGGCCCGTCGCGTCGGCGGGGCCGGTCAGCCCGCGGCGAGGGCCTTCTTCACGGCGGCGGCGACGCGGCCGCCCTCGGCGCGGCCCGCCGCGGCGGCGTTCGCCTTCTTCATGACCTGGCCCATCTGCTTCATGCCGGGCTTCTCCCCGGTCTCGGACTCCACCTCGGCGACGGCGGCGGTCGCCAGGGCGGCCACCTCGTCGTCGTCGAGCTGGGTCGGCAGGTACCGGGCGAGGACCTCGCCCTCGGCGCGCTCACGGTCGGCGGACTCGGGGCGGCCGCCGTCGGCGAAGGCCTGGGCGGACTCGGCGCGCCGCTTGGTCTCCTTGGTGATGACCGCGCGGACCTCGTCGTCGGAGAGCTCCCGGGCCGTGTCACCGGCGACCTCGGCGTTGCCGATCGAGGTCAGGACGGATCGCAGGGTCGTCCGGACCAGCTCGTCCCTGGCCTTCATCGCGGTGGTCAGGTCGGCCCGCAGCTGCTCCTTGAGGGTGCTCACGGGTCGCCACGATAGTCCCGCGACGTAGGCTGGATCGCGTGAGTATCGCCGGGACCCTCGCCCGTACCGCCGCCGGCGCCGCCCTGCTCGGAGCGTCGGGCATCGGGTACGCGGCGGGGATCGAGCGGCGGCACTGGACGCTGCGCCGGGTCGAGCTGCCCGTCCTCGACGAGGGTGCGCGGCCGCTGCGGATCCTGCACCTGTCGGACTTCCACCTGACGCCGGGCCAGCGCAGCAAGATCCGGTGGATCGCCGCGCTGGACGAGCTCGACCCGCACCTGGTGATCGACACCGGGGACAACCTGGCGCACCCCGACGCCGTCCCGGGCGTGCTGACAGCGCTGGGGAGGCTGCTGGAGCGGCCGGGCGCGTTCGTGTTCGGCAGCAACGACTACTACGGCCCCACCCCGAAGAACCCGGCCCGCTACCTGCGCCGCGGGGACACGAAGCGGGTGCACGGGGCGGACCTGCCCTGGACCGACCTGCGCGCCGCGTTCCGCGAGCACGGCTGGGTCGATGCCACCCACGCCCGGCACGTGCTCGAGGTCGACGGCCGGACGGTCCGGATCGCGGGCGTCGACGACCCGCACCTGAACCTGGACCGCTACCCGCGCATCGCCGGCCACGACGCCGACGCCGACCTGCGCATCGGGCTGACCCACTCCCCCGAGCCGCGGGTGCTCGACGGCTTCGCCGCCGACGGCTACGACCTCGTCCTCGCCGGACACACCCACGGTGGACAGCTGCGGCTCCCCGGCTACGGCGCGCTCGTCACCAACTGCGGGATCGACCGGTCCCGGGCCCGCGGGGCGAGCCGCTGGGGCAGCCGGATGCGGCTGCACGTGTCGGCCGGGCTGGGCACCTCGCCGTACGCGCCGGTGCGCTTCGCGTGCCCGCCGGAGGCCTCGCTGCTGACCCTCGTCCCCCGCACGACCGGCCCCGATGCGCGGACGGGAACCCCCGCGCAGGCCTCGGAGGGCATCGGGTAGAGTTCTCCACGGCTCACGGGGAGACCCGGGTGTCCATCGGGGTGTGGCGCAGCTTGGTAGCGCGCTTCGTTCGGGACGAAGAGGTCGCAGGTTCAAATCCTGTCACCCCGACAACACGAAGGCCCAGGTCCGGCGGACCTGGGCCTTCGTCGTGTTCCACGGCCTCTCACCGGAGCGCCGGGCCGAGCAGCAGGCCGCCGTCGCTCACGTACTCCGAGCCCGTCACGAAGGACGCCGCCGGGGAGGCGAGGAACAGCACCAGCGCCGAGATGTCCGCCGGTTCCCCCAGCCGCGGCACCGCGAAGGGGTCGGGCGAGTAGAAGTCGGCGATGGGGGCGGTGGCTCCGGCGGCGGGCTCGGTGATGAACGGCGTCGCGATGACCCCCGGGTGGACGACGTTGACCCGGATCCCGTCGCGGCCCAGCTCGAGCGCCGCGGTCCTGGTCAGGCCGCGCAGCGCCCACTTGGCGGCGACGTACGGCGCGTAGTGGGCGGTCCCCCCGGTCCCCATGACGGAACCGATGTTGGTGATGGTCCCGCCGCCCGCACGGCGCAGGGCCGGCGTCACCGCCTTGATGCCGAAGAACGCACCGGTCAGGTCGATGTCGAGCACACGCCGCCACGTGGACGCCTCGGTCGTCTCGATCGGTGCGGGCGGGTTCTGGACGCCGGCGTTGTTGACCAGGACGGTCAGCCGGCCGAACCGGTGCTCGGCCTCGGCGACGGCCGCGCCCCACGACGCCTCGTCGGCGACGTCGAGCTGCACGACGCAGCACCGGTCGCCGAGCTCCTCGGCGAGCCGGTCCCCGCGCTCGCGGCGGGTGGTGCCGATGACGACGTTCGCGCCCTCGGCGTGGAACGCGCGGACGTGGCCGGCGCCCTGTCCCCCGGTGCCGCCGGTGACGAGGACGGTCTGTCGGTCGAAACGAGCCATGGGCTTCTCCCGGATTCCGAGTCGTAGTGGTGAGTTGATCCACTCACCTCATGACCGAAGGTAGAAGTCGCAGAGAGGTGAGTCAAGTGACTCACCTCGATACGATGCGGCGATGGATGCCCCCGTGCCGACGTACCACCGGCGTATGGCGGAGGAGAAGCGCGCCCTGATCGTGCAGGCGGCCACGAGACTCTTCCTCGCGTCCGGCTACGACCGCACGTCACTCGCGAGGGTCGCGGACGAGGCGGGGGTCTCGCGGGCGACGCTGTTCAAGCAGTTCCCGACGAAGGCCGCGCTGTTCGAAGCCATGATCATCGCGACCTGGGACGAGGGCGACGGCGGCGCGGACGTCCCGACCGGCGACCTCACCGCCGGCCTCCTCGCACTCGGCCACCGGTACGCGGCACTCCTGGGACGGCGGGAGATGCAGGATCTGTTCCGCATCGTCATCGCCGAGCTCCCCCGGTTCCCGGAACTGGCACGGGCACAGTTCTCGCTCGGCAAGCTGCCCTACTTCGAGACGGTCCGCCGCCATCTCGCCGCCGCTCACGAGGCCGGGACCGCCCGGATCGACGATCCCGAACTCGCGACGACCCAGTTCCTCGGGATGATCTCCAACGCCCTGTTCTGGCCCGCGCTCCTCCTGCCCGACTGGAGCGTCGACGCGGACCGGGTCTCCCGCGTCGTCGAGGAGGGGGTACGCACCACGACGGCGCGGTACGCGGTCCGGGCCGCCGACGCCGGGCCGTGACGGCGGTCGCGCGGTTCGTGGTGCGGACGGCGGGCGGCGTCGGGTGCACGATGGACCCGTGATCGGTGACCGCTGGGGCGTGAGCGACGCCGAGACCGCCCGCCCCTACCCGTGCGACGAGTTCGTCCCGGCCCCCACGCTGCAGGCGTGGCGGGGCGTCTCCGTCGCCGCGCCGGCCGCCGCCGTCTGGCCGTGGGTCGCCCAGATCCGGCTCGCCCCGTACTCCTACGACTGGGTCGACAACCTCGGACGCCGATCCCCGCAGGAGCTCGTGGAACTACCGGAACCGCAGGTCGGGGACACCTTCACCGCGACCGGCGGACGACGGATCGGCCGGATCCTCTCGGTCGACCCCGGGGTGCAGCTCACCGGCAGCGTCCTGGGCGCCGTCATGTCCTACGTCCTCGCGCCGCAGGGGGCGGCCACGACCCGCCTGCTGCTCAAGGTCGTCATGGGCGGCACCCGCGCGCTCGCGCCGCTGGTGTCGGTCGGCGACCTCGTGATGGCCCGGCGGCAGCTGCTGAACCTGGGACAGCTCGCCGAGGACCACAGCCGGCCACCGGGTCGGTGACGACACACCGGGCACGGTGGGGTGCGACGACGGGGTGTGATGCGCGATCCTGACGGGATGAGTGAGAACCCGGTAGCGCTCGATCTCGACGACGCGGGACTGGCCGGTGGCCTCCCCCGCCCGGCGCACCAGCTCGACGGGATCCAGGACGTACCGTTCCGCCCGGTCCAGTTCCGCGACAACGACCTCCCGACCGCACTGGAGCGCGCCGCGCAGTGGCTGCGGGAGACCCAGTCCTGGCTGGGCGAGCCGGTCGACGTGATCGCCATCCACCTCGACTACAACGAGGCGTCCGAGGCGGCGTACTACGAGCTCAAGCTGATGTGCAACGAGGAGGACCTCGCCGGGGCACCCATCGCGGTGCGCCAGCGGGCCGCCGCCGACGCCTGACCACACCCCGACGGGTCGTCGCCCCGGCACCGACCGTGCCGGGGCGGCGCCCCCTCAGTGATCAGAGTCACGCCGAGCATGACGATCAGCAGGTCGCGACCCTCCGGAACGTCCGCGGGAGCGTCTCGGGGCGGACGACTGTTTGGCCGACACCGGGCCCTGCGGTAGCGTCCTCCTCGGTCACCGTAGTTCTGAGTTTCGTGTCTCAAGCGCGCTCGCAGAATGATGATGCGGGCGGATCCGCTGTCTTTGGTGTAGCTGAAGCTGGCTGCCGTCTGGGAATTCCTCTGACCCGGGCAGCCGCACGACGTGGTTGTTCCGTCCGAAAGCTGCATGACAAGGAGTCACCATGACCAACGGAACCGTGAAGTGGTTCAACGCCGAGAAGGGCTTCGGCTTCATCGCCCCCGAGGACGGCGGCGCCGACGTGTTCGTCCACTACTCGGCCATCGAGGGCTCGGGCTTCAAGGAGCTCCAGGAGAACCAGGCCGTGTCCTACGAGGTCACCCAGGGCGCCAAGGGCCCGCAGGCCTCCTCGGTGTCCCCCCGCTGACATCCCCGCCCGGCCGTGCGGCCGGGCACTGTTCCTCCGTCCGATGGCGGCATCCCCACGCGGGATGCCGCCATCGGCGTCTCCGGGCCGCTAGCGTGGCGGAGTGCCGCTGTCCGCCCGCCAGACCGCGCTGCTGGCGGACCGGTTACCCGGACACGAGGTCGTCGCCGACCACGGCTGGGGTCTGGTCGGGACCACCGTGCTGCAGATCCGCCACGCCGGTGCCGACCTCATCGTGAAGGCCGGCGACGACGCCGACACCCACATCGCCCGTGAGCTGCGCGCCCACCGCGAGTGGCTGGCTCCGCTCGTCGCCCGCGGCCGCGCGCCGGAGCTGCGCCACGCCGACGCCGACGCGAAGCTCCTGGTCACCCGCTACCTGCCCGGGGCCCTGGTGCAGGACACCCCCGCCGAGCACGAGCCGTCGACCTACCGCGGCGCCGGCGAGCTGCTGGCGCTGCTGCACGACCGGCCCGCCGTCGTCGACGAGGGGTACGGCGCCCGGCTGCGCGACACCGTCCTGACCAGGCTCGGGCGTCCGCACCGCATCGCCCCCGGGCTCCTCGCACGGCTCCGGGCGGAGGTGGCCGGCTGGCCGACACCGGCGGCCCGGCTCGTCCCCACCCACGGCGACTGGCACCCGCGCAACTGGCTGGTGCACGACGGGGTCGTCGCCGTGATCGACCTGGGCCGGGCGGCACTGCGCCCGGCGTCCACCGACCTGGTGCGTCTCGCGGCCCGCCAGTTCCGGTGGGACCCGGCGCTGGAGACGGCCCACCACGACGGCTACGGCGGCGACCCGCGCGAGCCCGGCCCGTGGCGCCGGGAGTGGGTCGCCGAGGCCGTCGGCACCGTGACCTGGGCCCTCCAGGTCGGCGACGAGCCGTTCGAGGCCCACGGACACCGGATGCTCGCCGAGGCGTTCCCCGACTAGCCTGCGCCGGTGCCCCTCGTCGTCGGTCCGGCCACCTCGTTCGACGACCTCGCGACCCTGCTGGGTCCGAAGCGCGACCCCGACGCGTCGGTCTGCTGGTGTCTCTCGCACCGCCTGCCCGCGGCGACGCACCGCGCCCTGACCGGCCGGGCCCGGGGCGAGTACGTGCGGGAGCTGACGACCCGCGCGGTCGCACCCGGCGTCGTCGCCCACGACGACGGCGAACCGGTCGGCTGGGCCGCCGTCGCGCCACGCTCCGAGCTGCCGTTCGCCCGCTCCCGCACCATCCCGCACGTCGACGACCTCCCGGTCTGGTCGGTGTGGTGCTTCCGGGTCCGTGCCGGGCACCGGGGCCGCGGCATCGCGCGGGCCCTGCTCGCCGGAGCCGTCGCGTACGCCCGGGACCAGGGGGCGCCGGCCGTCGAGGGCTACCCGGTGGACAACCGGGGCGCCCGGGTCGACCTGACGATGGCCTACGTCGGCACCCGCGCGTTGTTCGAGGCGGGCGGGTTCACGTTCGCCGCGGCGACCACCGGGGTGTCCGGCGGGTTCCCGCGGGTGGTCATGCGCCGCGCGCTGGCCGGCTGACCCGGCACCGCCCCGGATCGCGCAGATCCGTGACGGCGGACCGCTCCCGTTCCCGGCAGGCTCGCCCACGTCCTGACGAGCCTCCGGTCGCCGCCGGAGGAGCACCGAGACGGAGGAGCGATGATCGTGGTCGTCGTCGTGGTCGGCATCTTCTTCCTGCTCATGGGCGGGTACGCGCTGGTCGCGCCGGCCGCGCTGGTCCGGCCGTTCGGGCTGGTGGCCGACGGCCCGGAGAGCAGGTCGGAGGTGCGCGCCGTCTACGGCGGGTTCGGCCTGGCGATCGCGGCCGTGCTCGGGCTGGCCCTCGCCGTCCCCGGGCTCCGCATCGGTGTGGTGCTCACCGTCGCCTTCGCGCTCGGCGGGATGGCCGTCGGGCGCGTGCTGTCCCGGCTGGTCGACCGGCCCACCGCGTTCTACCCGATCTGGTTCTACGGCCTGGTCGAGGCGGTCGCGGCCGGGGCGCTGGTCGTCGTCGCCGCGACCTGACCGGGCACGACCCGGATGTCGAGCCCCGACCGGAGGAGCCGCCCGGGCGGCAGGCCGAACATCCGGCGGAACGCCAGCCCGAGGTGCGACGGCGTCGCGAACCCGGCGTCGGCCGCGGCCCGGGTGAGGTCCCCGCCGTCGCGCACGACGCCCGCGACGATCCGCATCCGCGCCCACCTGCGGTAGGCCCGCAGGCCGGCCCCCGTCTGCCGGGTGAACAGGCGCGCGAAGTGACCCGGCGACAGCCCGGCCGCCGTCGCGAGGTCACCGGTCGGCAGGTCCGGGCCGCCGGGCCGGTGCAGGGCCGCGATCGCCCGCGCGATGCGGGCGTCGGGCTCGGCGCGGGCCCCCGGCGCCGTACCGCTGTCGACCAGGATCCGCCGCAGCCCCGGCCCGTCGCCGTCGACCGCGCAGGCGACGAGGTCGGGCTCGGCCGGGTGCCCGGTCACGATCCCGGCGGGCCCGCGACCGGGCTCGAGGAACACGAAGGCCGCCCGGTGCGCGCCGCCGGTGATGCGGTGGCGCAGTCCGGCCGGGACCAGCAGCGTCCGCGCCGTGCGGTCCGGCGCACCGTCGACCCGCACGGTCAGGTCGTCGTCGACACCGACCGCGAGGCACGCCACCGCGCCCCGGTGTGCGTCGAGTCCGAGCATCGGCCCCAGGTGGACGGCCCAGCAGGGCCCCACCCACAGCCGCGCCGGGCCCGCCGCCACGGTCACCGGACGCCCGCCCGCCGGCGTCGCCATCCGAACCCGGCAGCCGCCGCGAGCAGCCCGGCGAGCGCCAGACCGTGCTCGAACCACGCCCCCCAGCGGGTCGCGAACGTCAGGTCGGTGCGCAGCGGCACCTGTTCGACCAGGGTGTCCGCGGTGTACAGCCCGGTCTCGGCGACGACGGAGCCGTCGGGCCGGATCACCGCACTCGCCCCGGACAGCGCCGCGACGACCGCGGCCCGCCCGTGCTCGACGGCCCGCAGCCGCGACATCGCGAGGTGCTGCCAGGTCATCTCGCCCCGCCCGTACCAGGCGTTGTTCGTCGGGATGACCAGCAGCGAACCGCCGTCGGCGACGCCGTCGCGCAGCACGTGGTCGTAGGCGGTCTCGTAACAGATCGCCGTCGCCACCCGGGTGCCCGCGACGGGCAGCACCGCGGGCGCCGTACCGGGGGTGAAGTCGGCCAGCGCGACGAACGGGGTCAGGTACTGCGTGACCGCGCGCAGCGGGATGCGCTCGCCGAACGGCACGAGCTCCTGCTTGGCGTAGCGCGCCCCCACCCCGGTCCCCGGGTTCCAGACGGCCACCGCGTTCTCGGTCCCGGTCGCGCCCGCCTCGTAGTTGGTGCCGACCAGGAACGGCACGCCCAGCGCGTCGACGACCCGGTCGACCGCCGGGTCGACGCCGTCGGTCGACAGCGAGCTCTCCGGCCACACGACGAGGTCGGGCCGACCGACCGCGCCGGACCGGACGCGGTCGATCAGCACGGAGGTCTCGGCGAGGCTGTTCGCGCGCAGGGTCCGACCGGCCGTGAACAGGCCGAGCCCGATGTCGGGGGCGTTGCCCTGCACGACCGCGACGGTGCGGGTGCCGTCCTGCGCGTCGACGGGCGGGGCCGGCACCGCGAGCAGCACGAGCACGACCGCCACGACCGGGACGAGGCCGCCGACCCGGCGGGGACGCTGCAGGAACGCCGCCACGCAGAACCCGGCCGCGACCACCGCGACCGACACCAGCGGGGCCCCACCGATCGCGGCGAGCGGCAGGAACGGCCCCTCGACCTGCCCGAACGCGACCCGGCCCCAGGGGAAGCCGTTGAGCGGGAACCGGCTCTGCAGCCACTCCTGCGCGGCGAAGGCGAGCGCACCCCACACCGGCGCGGCGGGCAGCCGGGCGGCGAGGGCGACGAGCGCACCGCCGAGCGCCGGGAACCCCGCCATGACCAGCGACAGCCCCACCCACGGGAACGGGCCGTAGTCACGGCCGAGGAAGTCCTGGATCCACATCAGGTGCGCCAGGTAGAAGGCGAACCCGAACACCGCACCGAGCAGCGCGGCGCGGCGCACCCGGACCCCGGACAGGGCCCACCAGAGCAGCGCGAACGCCACGATCGCGGTCCACCACACGGTGCGCGGCGGGAACGCCAGGTGCAGCAGCACCCCGCCGACGACGACCGCCGCGATCCGCAGCGCGAGTGCCTTCACCACACGGTCAGCATGATCCGGCGGCGGCGCGGGCCCGCGCGCGGGTCCCGGCGGCCACCGCCCCCACCACCGCGACGACGAGCAGCGCGCCCGCGTAGGCGGCGACGAGCTGCATCGGCCGCCCGGAGAAGTCCCCCGCGAGCGGCGGCACCAGCACCGCGAACAGCGCCACGACGCCCGTCAGCGCCGCCCGCGGCCGCGGCGGGAGCGGCACGCAGGCCAGCGGGGCCAGCGCCCACAGCAGGTACCACGGGTGCAGCACCGGCCCGAGCACGACGACGACGCCGAGCACCAGGCCGAGCGCCGTCGTCGCACCGGTCCGGCCGCGGGCCTGTGCGACGAGCACCCCGGCGGCGAGGAGCGCGGCGAGCAGCGTCCCGGCGGTCCGCGTCGCCGTCAGTGCCGTGGCCGGGTCGGCGCCGAGCACGCCCGCGACCGCCGCGGCCCAGTTGGTGGGCGCCATCCAGCTGAACAGCTGCCCGGGAGCGGAGACCGCGCCGAGCCAGCTCCCCCCGCCGGCGTCGACGGCCGACACCGCGACCGCGACCGCCGCGGCCACCCCCGCGACCAGGACGACCGCCCCCCACCGGCGGGTACGGCCGGGCGCGGACCGGGCCGCGGCGACCGCCAGGACCACGAGCCCGGCCGCCGCGGGGGCCTTCACCAACGCCCCCAGCACGACGAGCGCGGCACCCGCGGCGAGCGCCGCCCACGGCCCGCGCAGCCCGACGGCGAGGCCCACGAGCAGCAGCGCGAGCATCGGGCCGTCGTTGTGCATCCCGCCGACGACGTGCCAGAGCACCAGCGGGTTCGCGACCCCCCACGCCAGCGCCGTCCCCGGTGGGATCCCGTGGGCACGGGCCAGGCGTAGCACCGCCCACCCGATCCCCACCACCGCGACGACGGCGAGCAGCCGGTACGCCGCCACCCCGGCGAACACCCAGTCCCCGGCGACGGCGGCGACCGCCTTCTGCCACAGGTCGGTCACCGGCCCGTACGGCGACGGCGTCTCCCTCCAGTAGCCGTCGACCCGCGCGAGGACCGGCGACCCGGCGGGCAGCCCGGCCGCCGGACCGGTCCGGTGCGGGTCGGCGCCGCCGAGCGCGACCATCCCCTGGGCGAGGTAGCTGTACACGTCGCGGGAGAACAGCGGCGGTGCGACGAGCAGTGGCGTGGCCCAGGCGAGCAGCGCCCGCACCGCCTGCACCGGGAGCACCGGAGCGCGCACCAGCAGCAGCCAGGCCACGACGACCAGCCCCGTCCCGGCCACCGCGGCGCCGAGCGCCACCGTCGACCCGGGGCGGAGCACCACCGCCCAGGCGCCGCCGGTCAGCAGCACCGACCCGGCGGCGCCGAGCGCGGTCGGTGCCGCGACCGGGCGGCGTCGCTCCCCCACGGCCGGGGTCAGGCGGTCGGGGCCGCCGGGCCGTCGGAGGCCTGGAGTGCACCGGCGGGGAGCCGGTCGGCGCCCCAGCTGCGTTCGATGTAGCCGACGATCGTGGCGATGTCCTCGGCGGGCACGCGCTCGGGCTCCCCGTGCTCCAGCGGGTCGCCGTGGAAGATGTAGAGCCGCGACGCGAACTGGTCGAACGGCAGCGACGCCTCGCCGAAACGCTCCCCGTTGCCCGCCGTCGAGACGACGACGCCGTCGCCCCAGTCCTGCCCGCTGTCGTTGTTCGGGTTGTAGAAGTACACCCGCATCACGTCGTTCGGGTCCGGCGCGACCCGCAGGATGGCGATGGCGTGCCAGCCGACGTAGCGGGCGGCGCTGTCGGTGACCGCGATGCCGGCGGGCTGCGGGTGGATCAGCGGCTGGCCGCCGTTGTACCCGGGGTGGTAGCCGGCGTGGAACTGACGCAGGAAGGCGTCGAGGTCGGTGAGGTTGCCGGTCCCGACGTCGACGTTGATGTGGAAGCCGCGGGCCGCCCACCAGCCGTGGAACTCGGGGTTGACCCAGCGGTGCGGGTCCCCGGGCCGGTCGGAGCAGCGGCGGCCCATCTCGGCGTAGATCCGGTCCAGGTGCGGGACGACGACCAGCGACACCGGGTCGAGGTCGATCGGCAGCTTCTCCGCGACCCCGGCTCCGCTCTCCTGCGACGAGATCCGCTGCCCCTCGAAGTGCATGACGATCTCGTCGTCGCGGGCCGCCCAGACGACCATCTGCAGCAGGTAGTCCGGGTCGTTGTAGGCCCACATCGACAGGGCGCGGGCGGACTGGCAGGTGGGGTTGTCGCCCTGCCCGACGCCGAGCGGCTGGCCCAGCATCGACAGCACACCGGCCAGCAGCCGCACCTCGGGTGCGGGCTCCTCGCCGAACGCGGCGACCAGGCGCTCCCGCGCGGCCGGGCCGATCTCGAGCGCGATCTGGCGCCACAGCCCGGGCACGACCGGCGGCTCGTAGAGGATGCCGCGGTCGAGCAGCAGCGCCAGGCCGTAGATGCACTGCGCGGTGTGCGGGGTGACGGCCTCCTCGATCAGCCGGTGCACCAGGTCCCGGAAGCGCAGCAGGCAGTTCTTGCCGGTGTCGGACAGGCCGAGCGCCTCGGCGAGCAGGTAGTCGCTCTCGTGGCGCAGGAACTGCAGCAGCTCCGCGTGGTACGGCGACACGAGCCCGGTGTCGTGCATGGCCCGGGCGAACCCGGCGGCCTCGTACTGCAGGCCTCCGGTGTCCATCGCCTCCAGCCGGGACCGGAAGACGTCGATGCCCGGGTCCTCGCGGCTCGCCTCGGTGGTCCCGAACAGCGCGGTGATCAGCCGGTCGAGTCCCTGCCCGGAGGACAGGTCCACGCTCGGGTCACCGCGCCACACCGACAGCCGGGTGATCAGCGACGACACCTGGTCGACCTGGATCGGGCGCTGGCGCAGGATCCGCCAGATCTCGTCGACCAGCTTGTCGAGGACGCTGTCGTAGCCGATGCCCTCGGCGATGTGGCGGAACAGGTCGCGGATCATCTGGGCCGTCCGGCCCTCGTGGACCCGCTCCGCCTCGGTCGGCGGTGTGAACAGCAGCTCGAGGTTCATCGCCAGCACCTGGGACAGGAACTGACGGGCCTCGTCGGCGGAGATCGCGGGGTGGTCGTACTCCCCGAGGGCGACCGCGAGCATCCGCAGCTCGCTGGTCGCCTCCATCACCACCGTGTCGGCGACGCCGCTGTGCAGCCCCGCCCCGACCAACGCCGGGACCAGGATGTCCGGGTGGGCCCAGTCGGTGCCGGCGAACACGCCGGCCTCCTCCAGGTCCCGGGCGCGGGCCTGCACGGCGGCGGGGCCCCCGTCCTGCAACAGGACGCGACGGAGCTGCTCCAGAACCCTGCGGATCTTCGTCGTCTTACCGAAGTCCGGGGTCCGGGCCAGGTCCCAGGTGGCGTCGTCGAGCGAGACCAGGCGCCTGTCCAGCACCGAGGTCCCACTCGCGACGTCGACGGTCGGTTTCACACGGCTTCCCTCGTTCGGGCTCCACGGCCGTGGGCGGGTACCCGCCCTCAGACGTAGAAGTCGAGTTCTTCCTGCTTCTTCAACAGATCGCGCATCCGGTAGGGGTCGTCCCCGAAGAAGTAGAGCAGACCCCAGTGCGTGCCGAACGCGGTCCTCTTCGTCACGGTCTCCTCGACCGGCGACGTGAGGTCGTGCGACTCGTAGTAGTCGTCGTCCTCGGTCTCCTCGGGGATCCGCAGGCTGCTGACGACGCGGCGGCGCGGGTAGACCCCGAAGCAGCCGGCCACGCCGGAGGCCCCCTCGACCTCCTTCGGGAAGAAGGCGTCGATCTCCTCCTCGGTGGTCTTCGGGTCGAACGCCAGCACGAGGCCCTGGTAGGCGTTGAAGCCGTAGGAACGCTCGAGCAGCTCGAAGACCTTGAAGCCCGGCGGGCGGTAGGCGACCTCGCCGAAGTACATCTCGCCGTCGGAGGTGACGAAGTACTCCGGGTGGACGAAGCCGAACTCGATGTCGAAGGTCTTGATCAGCTTCTCGATCTGCGCGGTGATCGCGGGCCGGTACTTCTCCAGCTCCGGGGTCGCCGGCACGAACACCGAGTAACCGAGGGTGACGTACTCGGAGATGTTGAGGAACTTGATCTTCCCGTTGTGCACCCACGCCTCGACGGCGAACTCCCACCCGTCGAGGTGGGACTCCATCAGGAGCGGGAACTCCTCGTCCGGGATGTTGTCGATGTCCTCGTAGGTGCGCACCACGCGGTGCCCGAGGCAGCCCGCCTTGTCGAACGCCTTGATGTGGATCGGGTCGTTCGGGTCCCCGTCGAGCTTCAGCAGGGTCTGGTTGACGCGCTTGAGGAAGCGGACGATGTCGTCACGGTCGTGGGCCTCCTCGAAGATGCCCACCCGGATCCCGCCGAGCTGTGCGCGACGCTTCATCAGCGCCTTGTCCCGGAGCAGCATCGCCTGCCCGAACAGCCGCGGGTTGTCGAGCAGCACCGAATTGATCGCGCCGGCCCATTCGACGGTTTCCTCGAACAGCGGGATGGCGACGTCGACGCCCATCTCCTGCAAGGTCTCCGCGATCTCCATCGAGCGGTCGTTCAGCCGCTCGAAGTTCCACGGGACGTACGGGATCTCGTGCTCCTTGCAGTACTCCTCGGCCCAGTCCGGGGCCACGACGACGTAGCGGCGGTCGAAGCGGTCGATCGCCTCCACCGCATTGAGACTCCACCCGAGAAGCGCGACGTATCCCTTTTCCGGATTCTTGGTGGCCGAGTCGGACCGAGGCATGGAAAAGCAACCTCCCGATTTAGACGAATTTAGGCGGCGAATGCTTGAGTCCACACCGTACCCCGAGTACGCCGCAGCGGCGGATCGTGGCGGCGGGACTCAGTCGTCGTCGGGTCCGGCGACCCCGGAGAGCCGGACCAGCGTGCGCAGCCGCCCGGCGACGGTGTCCTTCGTCAGCGGCGGGTCGGCGAGACGGCCGAGCTCCGCCAGCGACAGCGACGGGTGCTCCAGACGCAGCAGCGCGGTCTCCCGCAGGTGCGGGGCGACGTCGTCGCCGAGCGCGCGCAGCGCCATCCGGACCCGCTCGGTCGTCGCGGCGGCGGCCGTCGCCGCCCGGCGGGCGTTCACCGTCTGCAGCGACCCGTCCGCGGTGGTCGCACCCCGCGGGGCGACCGGGACCCGGCTCAGCACCTCGGCCACACCCGGTGCGCCGACACTGCGCAGCAGCGCTTCGGCGCTCTCCGGGTCCCGCACGACGACGCGGTGCTCGCTCACCGTCTCCTGCGGCGCGGCCAGCACCCCGAGCCCGCGCGCCGCCCCGACCAGTGCGAGCACGACGGCCGGCCCCGGGCAGGTGACGACCAGGCGGACCCGCCCGGCCGGTCGCACGACCCGGCCGCGCGCGATCAGCGCCCCGCGCCACACCCCGGCGGCCACGGCGGGCCCCGCCGCGACGACGGCGGGTGGCAGCCCGAGCACCGGCCGTCCGGTCCGGTCGACCAGACCCGTCGCCCGGGCCAGGTCGGTCCCCGGCGCCGTCACCCGCACCTGGTAGCGCAGGATCGCCCCGCCACCGGTCACGACCTCGGCCCGCAGCCCGCCGCGACCGTGCAGCGCCCCGAGCTCGGAGCGCATCCGCAGCGCGGGGGCCGGGGCGTCGAACTCGGCGTGGATCGTCGTCCTGCCGTCGCGGACGCCGACCTCCCCCGCCAGGCGCAGCTGGGTGACGAGCCCGGCATGCCGGACACCGGGGCGCTCCTCGCGGACCGCGCCGAGCTCACGGTGCAGCTCGGCGGTCACGCGCTCCAGGTCGAACACGATCGTCTCCTGCGGATGGGAGGCGGCAGGGCGGGGACACATCCCCCGAGGTGAACCCCGCCCTGCCCGGAAGGGCGGGGCGCCGGGGCGCCCCACCGTGGCGGGATCAGCCCTCGGACGGGTCGGCGTGCATCGGGCAGCGCGGATCGATGCAGGGCCTGCTCTCGACCCCGGCCCGGAACGCCGCGTTCGCCAGCACCGAACACAGGCAGCCCTGGGCCTTCGCCCGCGGCCCGCCCGGCGCCAGCTCGTCGACCGGAGCCGGTCTCGGACCCGACCGGCCCCCGCTGTTCGCCTCCTCGGGCATCGCTCCCCCTCCGCACGACTGCGCGCCCGGAGTTCCCCGCCGACGGGGCCCGTGCGCAGATACATCCGGCGGCCGCCACCAGGGTCCTCGACCCGCCGCGGCGACCGGCTCGCGACGGTACCCTATACGCGGGGTAACGCCTATTTCGGCTCGACGCGCACGGGGAGTGGCGATTCGGGACTCACCGTGACCCCGTGCCGCCGGGCCAGCCCCTCGATCTGCGCCCAGATCAGGTCCGTCAGGTGGGTCGCGACGACGTCCCGCCCCGGGACGTCACCGGTCGCCCGGCCGCGCAGCCACCACTCCGCGGTCGCCTGCACCGCGCCGACGAGCGACTGCGACCACACCCGGACGAGGTCGGGCTCGTCGACGTCGAGCATCAGGGCGTAGGCGCCGAGCAGGCCGGTCAGCGCGGAGGCGATGAACTCCCGGCCCGCGTCGACGACCTCGCCCCGCTGCCCGGGCAGGCGTCGGCGGAACAGCAGGTCGACACCCGGCGAGTCGTCGAGGAAGCCCAGGACCGCGTCCACCGAGTCGTGGATCCGCGTCCACGCCGGGCTCTCCCGGTAGATGGCGGGCATCAGCCGTTCCATGAGGCGGTCGGTGGCCCGTTCGGCCATCGCGTCGAGCAGCGCGGCCCGGTCGCCGAAGTGCCGGTAGATCACCGGCTTGGTGACGCCGGCCGCCTGCGCGACCTGGTCCAGGCCGAAGTCCTGCCCGTCCCGGCCCAGCACGATCAGCGCCGCGTCGACCACCTGCTCCCGACGGCGCGCGCGGTGCGCGTCCCAGCGCGTACTGCGGCCGTCGGACCGGAGGTCGTCCGCGGCCCCGGGTCCC
Source organism: Pseudonocardia sp. DR1-2 (assembly GCF_023717215.1). Lineage (NCBI taxonomy): Bacteria > Bacillati > Actinomycetota > Actinomycetes > Pseudonocardiales > Pseudonocardiaceae > Pseudonocardia > Pseudonocardia sp. DR1-2. The sequence goes on from NZ_JAMQOF010000002.1 coordinate 128,587, forward strand.
GTGCGGTCGGACGACACGCCCACCATGCTCCTCCCTCGGCGGGCCCGGCGGGAGGAAGGCCGGACCCCGGGCGACAGTGGATCACGAAGGCCGTCGGCCGACTCGGTGCGGCGCGGTCATCCCCCGTGCGACGAGCCGGGCGAGGGCCGCCGCACCCTCGTCGTCGATCGGGCCGCCGTGCACGGCCACGCGCCAGAACGGCACGCTGCCGAGCAGGTCGACGACGAGCTCCGCCTCGACCCCGCCGGCCTGCTCCGGGGTGATCTCCCCCCGCGCGACGGCCCGGGCGAGCACCTCCCGTGCCCGGTCCCGGCGCGGCCCGGACAGCCGCTCCCGGAACGCCTCGGCCAGCCGCGGCGACCGGCGTGACTCGGCGAGCAGGTCCGGCACGATCGACGCCAGCCGGGGGTGGTCGAGCCAGTCCCGCATCCCGACGACGAGCGCGTGCAGGTCCCCGACGAGCGTGCCCGTGTCCGGCGGCGGCTCGGCCGGGACCCCGAACCGGCCGACGACGTCCATGACCATCTCGTCCTTGCCGGGCCAGCGCCGGTACAGCGCACTCTTGCCGACCCCGGCGCGCGCCGCCACCCGCTGCATCGACAGCCGGCCGTGGCCGACCTCGGCGAGCTCGGCCAGCACGGCGTCGACGACGGCCTCGGTCAGCTCGGGCCGCAGGACGGCGGCTCCGGACGGGGCACGGCGCGGAGTGGACACATCCACAGCATAGCGACTGGACGGGACGGTACCGTCTCGTCCATAGTCGTCGGGACGGAACCGTATCGACGCAACGGAGAGACCGATGGACGACGACGCCCGACGCCGGCGCGCCCACGCCGCCGTGGACGCGGCCCTGGACCGGGTGCTGGCCCACGACATGGCGGGCTTCGCCGCGCTCTGGGCCCCCGACGGCACGATGACCTTCCCGTTCGCCGCGCCCGGCTCGCCACGCGCGCTCACCGGGCGCGACGCCGTCGCCGACTACGTGGCCGGGTACAACGACCTGCTGCTGCCCACCGCCGTCATCGACGAGGTGCGGCACACGACCGGCGACCCGGACACCGTCGTCGTGGAGTTCGGCGTGCGCGGCACGGTCGTCGCGACCGGGGCGGACTACGCCCTGCACTACGTCGCGGTCGTGACCGTCGGCCCGGACGGCATCACCGGCTACCGCGACCACTGGAGCCCGCTGGAGGTCCAGCAGGCGCTCGGCCGAACGGGGCTGGCGGAGGCCACCCGATGACCGTCCTGGTCACCGGGGCCACCGGCACCACCGGGCGGCGGGTCGCCGCGCTGCTGGAGTCCGCCGGGGCCGACGTACGCCGGGCCGCCCGGTCCACCTCGCCGGGGTTCGACTGGCTGGAACCGGCGACCCACGACGCCGCGTTCGAGGGCGTCGAGAGCCTGTACCTGCTCCCGCCGCTCGCCACCCCCGACCCGGCCCCCGTGGTCGCCCCCGCTCTGGAGCGGGCGGTCCGGCGCGGTCTGCGCCGGGTGGTGCTCCTGAGCGCGGCCGCCGTCGAGCGCGGCACGCCCGGGCTGGGCGCGGTGCAGGACGTCGTCCTGGGCACGGTCCCGGAACCGTCGCTCCTGCGACCCTCGTGGTTCGCCCAGAACCTGCTCGGTGACCACCTCACCGCACGCGGGCTGCGTGCCGGTGAGGTCGTGACCGCGACCGGGGACGGCCGGGTCCCGTTCGTCGACGCGGGGGACATCGCCGCCGTCGCCGTCGCACTGCTGCTCGACCCGGCACCGCCGGAGCCGGACGTGGTGGTCACCGGTCCCGAGGCGCTGTCCTACGACGACGTGTGCGCGATCTGGACCGAGGTCACCGGGCGGCCGGCCCGGCACCGCCCGGTGGGCGTGGCCGCGATGGCCGAGCGGCTCGTCGCCGACGGCATGCCTGCCGACTACGCCGACGTGCTCGCCGGACTCGACGGGCTCATCGCCACCGGGGCCCAGGCCCGTACGAGCGACGCGGTGCGCCGGATCACCGGGCGCGACCCGCGCAGCGTCCGGGACGTGCTGCGGGAGGCCTGCCCGGCCCGGTCATGACCGCGGCCACTCCGACGATCACCGCCGGGCACCCGCGTGCGAGGCTCGCCCACGGACGCAGTGGGCGACGCGAGGAGGCGTGGTGCGACGGGTGCTCTGCCGGGAGTTCGCCGATCCGGAGCGGTTCGAGCTGGTGGAGGAGCCGGACCCGGAGCCGGGACCGGGTGAGGTCCTCGTCGCCGTCGAGGCCGCCGCGGTCAGCTTCGTCGACGGGCTGATCGCCCGCGGCGGCTACCAGCTACGACCGCCGCTGCCGTTCACACCCGGCACCGCGGTCGCCGGGACCACCCCGGACGGCAGGCGGGTCGCCGCCCTGCTCACGAGCTTCGGCGGGTTCGCCAGCCACGTCGTCGTCCCGGAGGATCGCCTGGTCCCGGTGCCCGGCGGGGTCGACGCGGGCGTCGCGGCCAGCTCGATGGAGAGCCACGGGACGATCGCCTTCGCCTTCCGGGACCGGGTCACCGTCCGCCCGGGCGAGTGGGTCGTCGTGCTCGGGGCGAGCGGGGGGATCGGGCAGGCCGCGGTCGACCACGCCCGCGCCGCCGGGGCACGGGTGCTCGCCGTCGCGTCCACACCGGACAAGCGCGCGGCCGCGCTCGCCGCCGGAGCCGAGGCCGCCGTCGGCTACGACGCCCTCAAGGACACGATCCGCGAGCACACCGGCGGGGGCGCGGACGTCGTGATCGACCCGGTCGGCGGCGACGCCGCGGAGGCCGCACTGCGGGCGCTCGGCACCGGCGGCCGGTTCTGTGTGCTGGGCTTCACCTCCGGCGCGATCCCGAGACTGCCCGCGAACGTCGTGCTGCTGCGGAACCGGACCGTCGTCGGCGTCGACTGGGGCGACTGGTCGCGCACCGACCCCGCCGCGTCGCGGGACCTGGCCGAGGACGTGCTGCGCCGGATCGGCGCCGGGGAGCTGCACCCGGCCCGCCCGCGGACCCTGCCGCTGGCCGACGCGGCCACCGCGACCCGCGCGTACGCCGAGCGCTCCGCGGTCGGGAAGCTCGTGCTCACGCCCTAGTCATCAACCCTGATGACGGGCGGTAATGGCCGCGTCACACCTCTCGATAGGTCGTTCGTCGGAGCGGGCAGCTCCGGTCGGACCACCGTGAGAGGACCTCCCATGACCGCCACCCAGTCCTGGTCCGCCGTGGAGCCGGCGACGCAGCCGATTCCCGTCGTGCGGCGGGGGAACTCCCCGGCGACCGCCGGTTTCTGGCTGGGGATCGTGGGGCTGCTGGCCGGGTGGGTCCCGTTCCTGGGTCTGCTCGTCACGGTGCCGGCATGGGCGCTCTCGCAGGCCGGTCGGCGCCGGTTCCGCACCGGCGCGGCCACGACGGCGGGTCGTAGCGGCGCCGGGCTCGCCCTGGGCGTGGCGGGCAGCGTGCTCTGCCTGCTGACGACCACCATCGGCATCGTCGGTGCGGCGAACGCACCGCAGCCGGCGCTGCCGGCCGCGGCCCCGGCCGTCCCCGCCGCCGCACCCGCCCCGGCTCCGGTGACGGTGCCGGTGCCGGACGTCGTCGGCATGACCGACGCCCGGGCACGCGAGGTCCTGGCGCAGGCCGGGTTCACGAACATCGTGCTCGGTCCGCCGTCCGCGCCGGCCGCCGGGGTCACCGCGGGCACGGTCACCGCGCAGGACCCGGTGGGATCGACGACGCACGACCGTGCGGCCGCCGTCACGCTGGTCGAGGCCGCTGCACCGGCCGCTCCGGTGGCCCCCGCCGCGGCGGCGACCGGCGCACCGGTGGACCCCGACGTCGACCGTCCGTACGTGCCCGCCCGCCCGCTCGTCGCGACCCCGCCCGCCCCGCGCACGGCCGTCGCCGCGCCGCGCCCCGCCCCGCAGGCGTCGCGCCCGGCCGCTCCCGCACCGCGCCCGGCCGCTCCCGCATCGCGCCCGGCGGCACCCGTGGCGCCGGCTCCGGCGCCGGCGTCCGGCGGTGGGTCCGCCTACTACGCCAACTGCACCGCGGCCCGCAACGCCGGTGTGGCCCCGCTGTACCGCGGCGACCCGGGCTATCGCTCGGCCCTCGACCGCGACGGCGACGGCATCGCCTGCGAGTGAGCCGACCCACGTGACCCGGTGCCCGGCGGGGGTCCCGCCGGGCACCGGCGCGTCTCAGGCCGGCCGGGCCGTCACCCCGGCCCCGCCGTCGCCGGACACCGGAACCGGGTCCCAGCCGTTGCGGCGGAGCCCCGACGCAACGGCCGCGGGTGGGGTGCCCTCGTAGAGCACGTGCAGCACCCCGCCCGGCGCGAGCACCCCGCGCAGCACCGCCAGCTCGGGCCCGGGGTCGCGGGTCCAGAACAGGTTGACGTTCAGCGTGAACGCGACGTCCACCGAGCCCGCCGTGAGCCGCAGCCCGGCCAGGTCCGACCGGAGCACGGTGAGCACGCCGCCGTCGACGGCGGCCGCGCAGCGCTCGGTGGTCCGCGCGACGGCGACGGCCGAGCGGTCCACCGCCCACATCGCGCCGCCCGCGACCCGGTCGAGCCGGGGGCAGACCAGCGACGCCACGGCACCCGGCCCGCAGCCCACCTCCAGCACCCGGGTGCCCGGACCCGCGCCGACGACGGCGGCCGCGAACCACGCCCGCGCCGGGACCGCCCTCGCCGCCACAGCGGTCATCCTGGCACGGACCGGGCACCCACAGGCATCATCGAGGAGGTGGACGAGGTGGTGGGACCCGAGCAGATCCGTATCTCCGACGCCGAACGCCAGGCCGTCGCCGACCGGCTGCGCGCCGCCCACGCCGAGGGCTACCTCGATCTCGCCGAGTACGACGAGCGCGTGACCGAGGTCTGGCGGATGCGCACCCGCGGCGACCTGGGCCGGGTGACCCGGGACCTGCCCGCCTCCTCGGCCCCCTCCCGCCGCGACGGCGTGCTGTTCTCCGCGACGGCCGGGGGCGTCGCGATGCGGGTCCTGACGATCATCTGGCTGTGCATCACCGCCGCGGCCGCGGCCGGGACCTCGGTGCTGGCGTTGCTGACCGACCTGAGCCCGTGGTGGTTCCTGGTCTTCTCCGCGCCGTCCGGTGCGGTGCTGCTGACGTTGTGGGTCGCGGGCGCGGGGCGCTCGCGACGCGGCGGCCGGTAGCCGCCGCGCCGGAGCCCGTCAGCCGCCCGCCTTCTCCTGCTCGTAGCGCTTGGTCATGGTGTCGACGGCGTCGAGCTGGCTCTGGGCGTGCTTCTCGCGCGTGGAGCTGGCCCGGTCCTTGGCCGCCAGGGTGCCCGCGGCCTGTCCCTGGAACTCGGGCACGACGTACTGGGCGATGAGCTCCCAGGAGCGCTTCGTCGCCTCGGGGTTGGCCCACTCGTGGCCGAGCAGCAGCATCGCGCCGAACCCGCCGGACTGGTCGACGAGCTTCTGCACCTGCGCCTTCGCGTCCTCGACGGTGCCGATCGCGCCGATCCCGGCGTCGTTGATGAAGTCGATCATCTCCTTGACGTCGCCGCCCTCGACCGCCATCTGCGGGAACGCCGCGACCTTCTGGAAGTAGCGGAACCAGTGCTCGATGCCGTACTCGACCTCGCGGTAGGCCTGTTCCCGGGTCTCGGCGACGTGCATGAGGCCGACCAGGCGCCACTTGCTGCGGTCGGGCGCGGGCTGCCCGTGGTGGGCGGCGCGCTCCTCGACGACGCTCCAGTGGTGGGCCAGCGCGTCGAAGCCGTCCTGGGTGAGGGTGGCGCCGATGGACAGCAGGCCGATGCCGTGCTGCCCCGCCATCCGCGGCCCGGTCGGGGACGCGACGGCGGCGACCGCGATGTCGAAGCACGGGTCGCTGTAGGGCGCGAGCTGCAGCTGGGCGTCGATCAGGTTGTGGGTCCTGGTCTCGGCGTTCACGACCTCGCCGCGCAGCAGCCGCATGATGATGTCGAGGTTCACCTCGAGGAGCTCACGGGTGTCGGTGGGGTTCAGGCCGATCATCGACGAGTCGGTGGGCAGCGAGCCGGGCCCGCAGCCGAGCATCGTGCGGCCGCGGGTGAGGTGGTCGAGCATCACCATGCGGTCGGCCACCCACAGCGGGTTGTGGTAGCTGATGGAGGTGACGCCGGTCCCGAGCCTGATGTTCCGGGTCCGCTCCGCCGCCGCGGCGATGAAGATCTCGGGCGAGGCGATGATCTCCGAGCCCGCGGAGTGGTGCTCGCCGATCCACGCCTCGTCGAAGCCGAGCCGGTCGAGGTGTTCGACGAGCTCCAGGTCGCGCTGCAGCGCGAGGGTGGGGTTCTGCCCGGGCTGGTGGAACGGGGCCAGGAAGGTGCCGAATCGCAGTCTGCTCACGGTGACTCCTCGTCGCTCCGGTGCCCACTCCGTCGAGGACACCGCCATGACAGTCCTTACCTGCAGTGACCGGCGTCACGCAAGCGTTGCACGACAGTGGCAGACCGGGTGAACGGCCGGTGTACGGACGTCCGTGACGACCCGATAGGTTCCGCGACCATGGGACACCGCGAGGAGCTTCTGGACGGGGCCGCGCAGTGCCTCTACGAGAAGGGGTTCGGCCGCACGACCGCACGGGACGTGGTGGCCGCGTCCGGGACGAACCTGGCCTCCATCGGCTACCACTTCGGTTCGAAGGACGCCCTGCTCACCGAGGCCCTGCTGCGGGCGACGACGGCCTGGGGCGAGGAGCTCGACCGGGCGCTCGCCGAGCCCGCGGGCGGGACCACCGACCCGCAGCGCCGGGTCGAGGAGACCTGGAGCCGGGTGGTCGGCCTGTTCTCCACCCAGCGACGCCTGTGGGCCACCCACGTCGAGGCGCTCGCCCAGGCCGAGCGGCTGCCGGAGCTGCGCGCGAAGCTCGCCGAGGCCCAGCGGGAGGTCCGTGAGGGCCTGGCCCTGACCTTCCACACGCTGCCCGACGACCCGGCCGCCGCGGACCGCCGCGTACACGTGCTCGGTTCCGTCTACCAGGCGCTGCTCACCGGGCTCATGGTCCAGTGGATGCTCGACCCCGACACCGCGCCGTCCGGTGTGGACATCGCCGAGGGCCTGCGCGCCATCGCCGACCGGGCCGACGCCTTCGCCTGATCCCCCGGCGGGTCAGTGCCAGGGCTCGACCCGGCCGATGATCGTCCCGCCGCGGACCGCACCGGGCTCGGCCACCCGCACGGTGAACGTGCCCAGCGCGAGGAAGCGCAGGGTGACCGTGCCCCCGGCGCTGACGTCGACGGCGCGGCCCTGCTCCGGGACCAGCACCCGGCGCGCGACGTCGCTGCCGACGGTGAGCACCACCGTCGTCCCGCGGCGCACCCGCACCGTCGGGACGGCGGGCTCCGGATGCGTCGCGGAGTGGTCGAACCGGACCGCGGTGAGGCCGTGCGAGTCGGCCTGGGCGGTGACCGTCGGACCACTCACGACGGTGCCGGCGGTCGATCCGGCCGCACCGCAGCCCGCAGCGGCCGGGGAGAGGACGAGCACCCCGGCGAGCAGCAGCCGGGCCGGTCTCCGCATACCTCCATGCTGCCGGATGCGCGTCCGACGACCCCGCCCGGTGCACCCGTTCGTGGCGTTCGGCACGATCGAGGCGTGAGCCCGCACCCCAGCGCACCCGTTCCCCCGACGCTCTTCGACGACGAGCGCGAGCAGCGCTGGCGGTCCCGGTTCACCGCGGTGCGCATGTCGCGTCCCGGCTGGGCCCGCGACGCACCGGCCCGCTCGGTCTACGTGTCCAACGCGACCGGGACCTTCGAGATCCACGCCTGGGACCGCGACTCCGGGGAGCACCGCCAGGTCACCGACCGGCGCAACGGCACCACCTCGGCCGTGCTGCCGCCGGACGGCGGGCACGTCTGGTGGTTCGCCGACACCGACGGCGACGAGTTCGGCCACTGGGTCGCCCAGCCGTGGTCCTCCGCGGCGGGCACCGACACCGTGCCCGCCGTCCCCGGCGCCGGCGACGGCTACCCGGCGGGCCTGGAGATCGGCCGCCGGGTCACCGCGATCGGGGTGTCCACCGACGACGGCACGGTCCTGTCGGTGCACGAGCGCGGCTCCGGCACCGACGCCCGGGAGATCTACCGGCACACCGAGGACGCGGGCGTCGGCGCGCTGTCGGAGGACGAGACGCTGCTGGCGATCTCGCACTCCGAGCACGGCGACTCCCGCCACCCGTCGCTGCGGGTGCTCGACGTCGCCACCGGGGACACCGTCGCCGAGCTGCACGACGGGCCCGGCCGCGGCCTCGCCGCGCTGGAGTTCTCCCCCGTCGCGGGCGACCAGCGGCTGCTCGTCGGCCACGAGCGCCGCGGCCGCGACGAGCTGCTGGTCTGGGACCCGACCACCGGTGAGGTCACCGAGCTCGCGGTCGACCTGCCCGGCGAGCTGGTCGGCGGGTTCGTCCCGGACGCCTCCGCGCTGCTCCTCGCGCACACCCACGCCGCCCGCACCCGGCTGTTCCGCTACGTCCTGGCCTCCGGCGAGCTGACCGAGCTGCCCACCGCGCCCGGCTGCGTCGGGTCCGCCGAGGTCCGCGACGACGGCACCGTCGAGTACTCCGCGTCGTCGGCGGCCACCCCGTCGCAGATCCGGGCACTGCGCCCGGACGGCACCGACGACGTCCTGGTCGCCCCGCCCGGGGAGCGCCCGCCCGGCTCGGTCGCCGTGCGCGACGTGTGGACCGACGGACCCGGCGGCGCCGTGCACAGCCTCGTCGCCGAGGCGCCGCGCACCGCCGACGGCCCGGCCCCCGCGGTGTTCGTGCTGCACGGCGGCCCGCACGCCGCCGACGAGGACCGTTTCGACGCCGGCCGCGCCACCTGGGTGGAGGCCGGGTTCACCGTCGTCGAGGTCAACTACCGCGGCTCCACCGGCTACGGCTCGGCCTGGCGGGACGCGATCGAGGGCAGGCCGGGGCTGACCGAGCTGGAGGACGTCGCCGCCGTTCAGGACGCGCTGGTCGCCGACGGCACCGTCGACCCGGCCCGCTGCGTCGTCGACGGCTGGTCCTGGGGCGGGTACCTGTCGCTGCTCGCCGCCGGGACGCAGCCGCAGCGGTGGGCCGCGGCCGTCGCCGGGGTGCCGGTGGCCGACTACGTCGCCGCCTACGCCGACGAGATGGAGCAGCTGCGCGCGTTCGACCGGGCGCTGTTCGGCGGCTCCCCCGACGAGCTGCCCGACCTCTACCGGGAGGCCTCGCCACTGACCTACGTCGACGAGGTCCGCGTGCCGGTCCTCGTGCTGGCCGGGGAGAACGACCCGCGCTGCCCGATCCGGCAGATCGACAACTACCTGGACGCGCTGGCCGGACGCGGGGACGTGACCTACGAGGTCAGCCGGTTCGACGCCGGGCACGGCTCGCTGGTGGTGTCCGACCAGCTGGACCTGATCGCGACCGAGGTCGACTTCGTGCGGCGGGCGCTGGGCTAGTCGCCGAGCAGGCCCAGCACGTTCTCCGGCGGCCGGCCGACGACGGCCCGGTCGCCGTCGATCACCACGGGCCGCTCGATCAGCTTCGGCTCGGCGGCCAGCGCGTCGAGCAGGGTGTCCCGGTCGGCACCGGCGAGGCCCTGCTCCCGGAACGCGGGCTCGCCGGTGCGGGTGATCGCGAGCGGGTCCTCGGTGCCGAGCGCGGCCAGGGCCCGCTCCAGCTCGGCGCGGGTCGGCGGGTCGTCGAGGTAGCGCCGCACCGTCGGTCCGACGCCGCGGTCGGTCAGCAGCGCGAGGGCGGCGCGGCTCTTCGAGCAGCGCGGGTTGTGCCAGATCTCCACACCCCGAGCCTAGGACGCACGACGGCCCCGGGGGTGTCCCCGGGGCCGTCGTCCGGTTCGCGGAGCGGTCAGCCGCCGTCGCGGACGGCCTGCTCGATCCGGTCGCCGATGTTCTTGTCGACGTTGCGCCAGTACTCGAAGGCGCGCTGCAGGACGGGCTCGGTCACGCCGTCGAGCAGGTGCCCGGCGACGTTGCCGACGAACCGCTCGCGGGCGGCGTCGTCGAAGACCTCGCGGACCATGATCCCGGCCTGGCCCCAGTCGTCGTCGGACTCGCGCAGGGAGTACGCGCTGCGGACCATGTCGCCGTCGGCGTACCAGAGGGCCTCGGAGACCCGCTTCGGGTCGGCCGCCGGGCCGCCGTAGGAGTTCGGCGCGTAGATCGGGTCACGGGTGTTCGTGATCCGCATGGCGCCGTCCTTCTGGTAGTTGTTCACCTCGCTGCGGGGCGCGTTGACCGGGATCTGCTTGTAGTTGACGCCGAGCCGGGCGCGGTGGGCGTCGGCGTAGGAGAACCCGCGGGCGAGCAGCATCTTGTCCGGCGACAGCCCGGTGCCGGGCACCAGGTTGTTCGGCTCGAACGCGGCCTGCTCCATCTCGGCGTGGTAGTCCTCGACGTTCCGGTCCAGCGTCAGCTTCCCGACCTTGATCAGCGGGTAGTCGCTGTGCGGCCACACCTTGGTCAGGTCGAACGGATTGTACCGGTAGGTCTTGGCGTCGGCGAACGGCATGACCTGCACGTACAGCGTCCAGGACGGGTGGTTGCCCGCCTCGATCTCGTTGTAGAGGTCGGCCTGGTGGTAGTCGGGGTCCGAGCCGGCGAGGGTGTCGGCCTCGTCCTGGGTCAGGCACTCCACGCCCTGGTCGGACTTGAAGTGGTACTTCACCCAGACCATCTCGCCGGCCTCGTTGATCCAGCTGTAGGTGTGGCTGGAGTAGCCGTTCATCTGCCGCCAGGTCTTCGGGATGCCCCGGTCGCCCATGAGCCAGGTGACCTGGTGCGCCGACTCCGGCGACAGCGTCCAGAAGTCCCACTGCATGTCGTGGTCGCGCAGGTTGTTCGCGACGCGCCGCTTCTGGCTGCGGATGAAGTGCTGGAACTTCATGGGGTCGCGGACGAAGAAGACCGGCGTGTTGTTGCCGACCATGTCCCAGTTGCCCTCGGTCGTCCACAGCTTCAGCGAGAAGCCGCGCGGGTCGCGCCAGGTGTCGGGGCTGCCGCGCTCACCGGCGACGGTCGAGAAACGGATCACGCCACGGGACTCGACGCCCGGCTGGAGGAACGCGGCCTTGGTGTACTGCGAGACGTCCTCGGTGGTCTCGAACCGCGCGAACGCCCCACCGCCCTTCGCGTGCGGCTGACGCTCCGGGATGCGCTCCCGGTTGAAGTTCGCCATCTGCTCGATGAGGTAGTGGTCGTTGAGCAGGAGCGGGCCGTCGGGGCCGATGGTCAGCGAGTGCTCGTCGCTGGCGACCGGGCTGCCGGAGTCCGTGGTGGTGGGCTTGGGCTGGTGCGACGTGGTCACGGCCGAGCCTCCTCGTGCGCGTGGTGGGTGGGGCGGGCGGGGGGTGCCCCGCCGGGTCGACCGGGACGCTCCCGCGGCTGCGCGGCCGCGTCGCGGTCGGCGGTGTTCGGTCCCCAGGGACTTCCCGCAGGGTCCCGGCCGAAACCCGGAACCGGTGCGCGACGACGCCGGGGCGCGGGTCAGGATGGGGTCGTGCCCGACACCGCCGCCACCGCACCCCGCGCCGGCCCGGGTGCGTTCGCCGACGTGCTGCGCCTGCCCGGGGTCGGCGCGATCACCGCGATCGGCATGGCCGCCCGCATCCCCGCGACGGCCGTCGGCGTCACCCTGACCCTGCACACCGTCACCACGCTCGGCTACGGCTTCGGCGCCGCCGGGCTCGTCGCCGCCGCGGTCCCCACCGGCATGGCGATCGGCGCCCCGCTGCTCGGCACGATGGTCGACCGGCACGGGCTGCGCCCGGTCCTGGCGCTGACGATGACGGCGGGCCTGCTGTTCTGGTCGGTGGCACCGCTGCTGGGCTATGCCGGTCTGCTCGGCGCCGCCTTCGTCGCCGGCATCCTGACCCTCCCGGTGTTCTCGCTGGTCCGGCAGGTCATCGCGGCCGCCGTCCCGGCCGGACGACGCCGTCCCGCGTTCGCGCTGGACTCGATGACGGTCGAGATCTCCTACATGACCGGGCCCGCCGTCGGGTCGCTGCTGACGGTGTGGCTGGGCTCGGCGACGACGATGCGCGTGATCGGCGCCGGGTTCGTGCTGGCCGGGGTCGCGCTGTGGCGGCTCGACCCACCGGTCCGCGCCGACGGCGACGGGGCCGCCCGCACCGGCCCCCGCCCGCCGCTGCGCAGCTGGCTGACCCGGCCGCTGGTCGGCGCGCTGCTGGCGGTGACCGCCGCGGTGATCGCGATCATGGGCACCGAGTTCGCGTTCATCGCCGCCCTCACCTCCTCCGGGCAGGCGTGGGCGATCGCGCTGGTCAACGCCGTGTGGTGCCTGGCGTCGCTGGTCGGCGGGTTCCTCTACGGCAGCGCCCGCCGCGGCCTCCCCCTGCCGCTGCTGCTCGCCGCGCTCGGGCTGGCGACGCTCCCGGCGGCGCTGGCCTGGTCGTGGTGGAGCCTGCTGTTCCTGCTGCTCCCCGCGGGTCTGGCGACCGCGGCGACGCTCGCGGCGGGCAGCGCCGCGATCGGCGACCTCGCCCCGGACCGGGTGCGTGGCCTGGTCACCGGCCTGCAGGGCTCCGCGACGACGCTCGGCATCGCCATCGCGACCCCGCTGGCGGGGGTACTGGTCGACACGGCCTCCCCCGGCGTGGCGATGCTGGCCTGCGGGTCGGTCGCGGTCGTCGCCGCCGGGGTGGCGGCGCCGCTGCTGCGCGCCCGAGCCTGACCGGCCGGGGCTGCACACGGGCGGCGGAGTCACCGAGATGCACCTCAGCGGGAATTGTGGATCTTCCAGGCCCGCTGAGCTGCATCTCGGCGATCCCGCTGCCGCCGAGATGCACCTCGGGGTCGTCCAGATCGCTTCGCCGGTGCCCTGAGCTGCACCTCGACGTGCGAGCGGTCGACGAGCGGTCGCGCAAGTCGGACGCTGAGAGCGCCCACAGACGATCGGCGCAGGGCACCGTCCGGATGCGGCGGGCAGGTGTGCCCCTCGGGCAGACTGGATCGAGTGAGCGCACCGCCCCACCCCGACTCCGAGACCCAGCCCATCCCGAGTGGGCGGCCCCGTCGTCGGGGAGGTCGGGTGCGCTGGGGGTTCGCGCTGTTCCTCGGTGCCGCCGCCGCGCTCGCGACGCTGCCCGACCTCGTCGGTCTCGACGCCCACTCCCCGTTCGCGCAGGTCATCGCCTTCCGGCCGTTGATGGTCGCCGCGCTCGGCGTGCTGGTGGTGGTCGGCCTGCTGATCACCCTGGCCGCCCGCCGGTTCTGGCCGGTGCCGGTCGTCCTCGCGCTGGTCGCGCTGGTCGGCGCCGCGATGGTGCTCCCCCGCACCGTGGCAGGCCCCGCACCCACCGGCGGGACCCCGCTGAAGGTGCTGGCGCTCAACGTCTACGAGGGCAACGCCGACACGCAGTCGCTCGCCGCCCTCGTCGCCGCGGAGAACCCCGACGTCGTCTCGATCCCGGAGGCGGGCGGCCGCTACGAGAGCGAGATCGCGCCGCTGCTGGAGCCGCTGGGCTACCGGACGGCGTCCAGCGTCGACCGCTGGGACCGCGACGTCACCGGCAACACCGTGGCCTGGTCGGACCGGCTCGGCGACGTCCGCACCCGGATCGGCAAGGACGTCCGCTTCGACTACATCGAGATCACCGGCGGCGGCCTGGGGAACCTGCGCTTCGTCGCGTTCCACTCCGTCGCCCCGGTCCCGCGCTCGGTCGGGCAGTGGCGCTCGGACCTGGAGACCGTCGCGAAGTGGTGCTCCGGGACGAGCCCGGCGATCGTCGCCGGCGACTTCAACGCGAGCCTCGACCACTCGGTCTTCCGCAACGCGATCCAGGGCTGCGGCGACGCCGGCTCGCAGACCGGCAACGGGCTGGCCGGCACCTGGCCGACCTGGGCGCCGTCGTGGCTGGGGCCGCAGATCGACCACATCGTCTACAACGGCGGGATCGCCGCCGAGTCCTTCGGGACGCGGTCGGTCCCCGGCACCGACCACCGCGCGATCGTGGCGACGCTGCGCCTGCCGTAGACCCGCCCACGACGACGGCCGCCGCCCCGGGCTCCGGGGCGGCGGCCGTCGTCGGTGCGGAGGAGGTCAGCCGGCCGCGGCGACCGTCTCCGCCACCTCGTAGGTGTTCAGGGCGGCACCCTTGCGCAGGTTGTCCCCGCACACGAACAGCTCCAGGGTGTTCGGGAAGTCCAGCGACTGCCGGATCCGGCCCACCACGGTCGGGTCCCCGCCGACGGCGTCGGCCGGGGTCGGCCACTCACCCGCGGCCGGGTCGTCCTTGACGACGATCGTCGGCTGCGCGCCGAGAACCTTGCGGGCGGCGTCCACCGAGACCTCCGAGGAGAAGGTCGCGTGGATCGCCAGCGCGTGCGTGGTGACGACCGGGACGCGCACGCAGGTCGCGGAGACCTTGAGCTCCGGGATCCCGAGGATCTTGCGGGACTCGTTGCGGACCTTCAGCTCCTCCGACGACCAGCCGTCGTCCTTGAGGGAGCCGGCCCACGGCACGACGTTAAGCACCAGCGGAGCCGGGAACGGCGAGTCGCCGCCGACCGGGATGCCGGCCTCGGTCAGGACGGCCGCGACGTCGCCGGCGGCCTTCCCGAGGTCCTTGCCGGCGACCGCGGACAGCTCGGCCTGCAGCTGGTCGATGCCGGGCTGGCCGGCACCCGACGCGGCCTGGTACGACGACACGACCAGCGCCTCGAGCCCGAACTCGCGGTGCAGCGCACCCATCGCCGCCATCATCGACAGCGTCGTGCAGTTCGGGTTGGCGATGATCCCCTTGGGCCGCTCGGTCACCTTCTCCGGGTTGACCTCGGGCACGACGAGCGGGACCTCGGGGTCCATCCGGAACGCGCCGGAGTTGTCGACGGCGATCGCGCCGCGGGAGGCGGCGATCGGCGCCCACTCGGCGGAGACCTCGTCGGGCACGTCGAACATCGCGATGTCGACGCCGTCGAAGACCTCGGGCTTCAGCTCCAGGACGGTGATGTCCTGGCCGCGGACCGTCAGCACCTTGCCGGCGCTGCGGGCCGAGGCGATCAGGCGGATCTCGCCCCACGGCACCGACTCGCGGGAGTCGATGATCTCGATCATGGTGGTGCCGACGGCACCGGTCGCGCCGACCAGCGCGAGAACGGGTGAGTCCATGGCCATGTCAGCTCACCGGCCCGTTCCGGCGGCGACCACCGCGTCGTCCTCGGCGCCGAGCTCGAACGCCTCGTGCAGCGCCTGCACCGCGTCGTCGAGCTGGTCGGAGCGGCAGATCACCGAGATCCGGATCTCCGAGGTGTTCATGGTCTCGATGTTGATCCCGGCGTCGGAGAGCGCCTCGCAGAACTTCGCAGTGACGCCGGGGTGGTTGCGCATGCCCGCGCCGACCAGGGACACCTTGCCGATGTCGTTGTCGTAGATCAGCTCGGCGAACCCGATCTCGCCCTTCGCGCGCTCCAGCGCCGCGACGGCGGTGTCACCGTCGGTGCGGGGCAGCGAGAAGGTGATGTCGGTCTTCTTGTCCGACACGTTGGAGATGTTCTGCAGCACCATGTCGATGTTGATCTCCGCGTCGGCGACCGTGCGGAAGATCTTCGCCGCCATGCCGGGGGTGTCCGGCACCCCGGTGACGGTGATCTTGCCCTCGGACCGGTCGTGGGCGACGCCGGTGATGATCGGATTCTCCAACGGGATCTCCTCGATCGAGCCGGAGACCAGGGTGCCCGGCTTGTCGTTGTAGGAACTGCGCACCCGCAGCGGGACGCCGTAGCGGCGGGCGTACTCGACGGCGCGCAGGTGCAGCACCTTGGCGCCGGACGCGGCGAGCTCGAGCATCTCCTCGTAGGTCACCGTCTCGAGCAGGCTCGCCTTGGAGACGATCCGCGGGTCGGCGGTGTAGACGCCGTCGACGTCGGAGTAGATCTCGCAGACGTCGGCGTTCAGTGCGGCCGCGAGTGCGACGGCGGTGGTGTCCGAGCCGCCGCGGCCCAGCGTGGTGATGTCGCGGGAGTCCGCGCTCATGCCCTGGAAGCCGGCGACGAGCACGATGTGCCCCTCGTCGAGGGCCTCACGCAGGCGCCACGGGTTCACCTCGGTGATGCGGGCGTCACCGTGCTTCGAGGTGGTGAGCATGCCCGCCTGCGAGCCGGTGAACGACCGGGCCTCCGCGCCGAGGGCGTGGATCGCCATCGCGACGAGTGCGTTCGAGATCCGCTCACCGGAGGTGAGCAGCATGTCCATCTCCCGCAGCGGGGGCTTCGGGGAGATCTGCTCGGCGAGATCGGTCAGCTCGTCGGTGGTGTCCCCCATGGCGGACACGACGACGACGACATCGTGGCCCTCCTTGCGGGTACGGACGATGCGCTCGGCGACCTTCTTGATCCGCTCCGCGTTCTCGACCGACGAACCGCCGTACTTCTGCACGACGAGGGCCACGCCGACCTCCAATCCTGGCTCCGCGGTGGGAGCCGTCGGGTGCTCTCTCTTCGACCGCCGGGATGCGCAGGTGACGCATCGGCGGCGTTGGTCGGAACGGAACAGTACCGGCGAGCGCCGTCCGTTTTCAGGATCTGGACGGTCACCGATGACCCAGACCACACGGGCTCGCCCGCGGACCCCCCGCTCGGGTATGTGCGCGCCGCCGCTCGGCTCCGGACCGGGGGCTCAGGCCCGGGCGGGCTGCTGCCTGCCGCGGTGCCGACGGACCGCGTCGGTGTTGCCGCAGCGTGCGCTGCAGTACCGCTGCCTGCCGTTGCGGGAGACGTCGGCGTAGACGCGGGCGCAGCCCTCGGCGGCGCACCGGCCGAGCCGGTCCATCCCCCGGGTCGCCAGATGGGTGGCGGTGCCGGTCGCGAGCAGGGCGCGCAGCACACCGGCCAGGCCCAGACCGTCGTCGCGGTGGTGCAGGTGCCAGTGGCCGTCGTGGTCGGTGAGGCGTGGCGGCCCGGTCGACTCGGCGAGCAGGGCGTTGAGCAGCCGTGCCCGCTCCGCCCCCGGCTCGGCGTCGACGACCCCCTCCCACCGGCGCAGGAAGTCGAGCACCGTCGGCAGGTCGGCGCCGACCGGGTCCCAGTCGCGCGTCACCCCGGCGGCGAGACAGCGCGCGACGAGCTCCCCGGTCGACGACGGCGGCGCGTTCACCAGGTCGGCGGCGAGGAGCACCGGATCACGGCCGTAAGGGTTGATGTGCACTGACCCATTACAGCAACGTCGTCGTCGTGAGTACACCCCTGGACCACGAGTGGGAGACGACGTCGCGGCACCGCACCTCCGACGGCGTCGTGAGCTACCAGCGCTGCCGGTGCGGGGCGTGGCGGATCCGGCTACGCCCGGCCCGGACGGGCGGACCGCGGACCCTCGCCCCGGCCGAGCGCGGGTAGGCCCATTCAGGCGGCGGGACGCGCCAGGCGCTCGACGGCCGCGGCGATCTCCAGCAGGGCGCGGTCGGCGCCGTGGCGCGCGACGAGCTGGACCCCGACCGGGAGCCCGTCGGGGGTCCGGCCGAAGGGCACCGAGACGGCAGGGCAGCCGGTCACGGTGATCAGGTACGCCGAGCGCATCCAGTCCAGGTAGGAGGCCATCGGGACGCCGTCCACGGTGGCCGGGAACTCCTGGTCGGCCGGGAACGGCGGCACCTGCGACACCGGCAGCACCAGCACGTCGTGCTCGGTGAAGAACTCCCGCATCCGCTGGGCGAGCGTCGTGCGGCGCTGGTACGCGACGGCGACGTCAGCGCCGGTCAGCGCCTCGCCGGCCCGGATGTTCGCGGCCAGCGAGGCCTTGAACTCCTGCGGGTGCACGGCGAGCTGCATGCCGAACCGGGCCTGGAAGTGCCAGGCGCGCAGGGTGCGGAAGCACTCGTCGGCGCCGGTCAGGTCGGGCGCGGTGCCCGACACCGCCGCCCCGGCGCCGGCCAGTGCGTCACCGGCCGCCTCGACGACCGCGGCGACGGAGCGGTCCACGGTGAACGCACCACCGAGGTCGGCCGACAGCGCCACGCGCAGCCCGGCGAGCGGGACCGGGCGCAGCGGCGGGGCGAAGGTCTCCCCCGGGTCGCCCAGTGCGTGCGGGGCGCGCGGGTCCGGACCGGCGAGCACCGACAGCAGCAGCGCGGCGTCGTCGGCGGTGCGGGCCATCGGCCCCCCGGTCGACGTGGTCTCCCACATGTTCGACGACGGCCACTCCGGCACCCGTCCCCACGAGGGCCGCAGCCCCACGACCCCGCAGAACGACGCCGGGTTGCGCAGCGAACCGCCCATGTCCGAGCCCTCGGCCAGCGGGACCATCCCGGCCGCCAGCGCGCACGCCGCGCCGCCGGACGACCCACCCGCGGACCGCGTCGGGTCGTGCGGGTTGACCGTGGTGCCGAAGACGCGGTTGAACGTGTGCGAACCGGCCGCGAACTCCGGCACGTTGGTCTTGCCGATCGGCACCACACCGGCGGCCCGGATCCGCTCGACGATCAGGTCGTCGGTGTCGGGGACGTGGTCGGCGAACAGCGGCGAGCCGTAGGTCGTCCGCCACCCCGCGACGGCGTGGGTGTCCTTGAACGCGAACGGCAGCCCGTGCAGCGGCCCGACGGGCGCACCGGAGGCCAGCCGCTCGTCGGCGGCGGCGGCACCCGCCCGCGCGCGCTCCACGTCGAGGGAGACGACCGCGTTGAGCTCGGGGTTGCGGGCCTCGATCCGGGCCAGGTGCAGGTCCATCAGCTCGCGGGCCGAGATCTCCCGGGCGCGCAGCGCCGCGACCTGCTCGCGGGCGGTCGAGGCGACCGTGACGGTCACCGCGACCGCACCCGGACGGCCCCGACGCCGGTGGGTCGGGTAGTGCTCATGGGTGGTGCTCCTCCGGGCCGGACGGGTCCGGCGTCGCGGCGCCGGTACGTCCCGGCATCCTGCCACCGCACCCGCGCCCGGCGAGGGCACGTGTCAGACCCGGCGCAGCAGCCGCACGACCACCGTGGTGATGATCAGCCACAGGATCGCGGCGACCCCGTAGTTCAGCGTGACGGCCATCTTCGGCTGGGACGGGGTGAACAGGTCACCGAGACCGAGGTTCAGCTGGGCCGCCCAGGAGGACACGAACTCGGTGAGGAAGTTCGCCGGATTGGCGTCGAGCAGGGTCAGCACGATGTGCGCGACCAGGATGGCCACGATCACCAGACCCACGATCCGCACGATCGTCGCGATGATGCCCATGCCCTGCCGCACGGTCGTACCCACGGTTGCCGCCATCACAAACCCCTTCGTCACGGACGGCGTCATGGTTGCACCGCCGCACCCTCACTGCCCTTCCAACGAGGGGAAACGCCGCTGGTTGTGATCACTTCGTTGCGAGCCGGGACTCGGCGGCCGGGTTCGACCGTGCGGGTGGTGACTTGCCGCGCAACGGGGGTTCGGGTCTACGGTAGGAGGCATGGCGCGCCTGCTCCTTCGCCGCCGCGGCGGGGTCTGAACCGACCGGCCCCTCGTCGCGGGGTTTCGCGTGTCCGCCGGTCGCCACGACGGCACGACGACGGAGCATTCCCGTGACCACCTCTCCCGACGCCTACGAGGCCCGCGCCCGCAGCAACGTCCGCACCCCCGAGGGCGCGCCGCACGCGGCCCAGCCCGCCTGGAACCGCCAGCGCGGCTCGCAGATGCCGGTCCACCGGTACAAGCCCTTCCATCAGCTGGTCGAGCCGGTCTCGCTGCCCGACCGCACCTGGCCGGACAAGGTCATCGACACCGCGCCGCTGTGGTGCGCGGTCGACCTGCGTGACGGCAACCAGGCGCTGATCGACCCGATGAGCCCGCTGCGGAAGCGGCGCATGTTCGACCTGCTGGTACGCATGGGCTACAAGCAGATCGAGGTCGGCTTCCCGGCGGCGAGCCAGACCGACTTCGACTTCGTCCGCGAGATCATCGAGCAGGGCGCGATCCCGGAGGACGTGCAGATCCAGGTCCTGACCCAGGCCCGCCCGGAGCTGATCCAGCGGACCTTCGAGGCCTGCGAGGGCGCGCACTCGGCGATCGTCCACCTCTACAACTCGACGTCGATCCTGCAGCGCCGGGTGGTCTTCCGCTCCGACCGCGCGGGCATCACCAAGATCGCCACCGACGGTGCGGAGGAGGTCAGCAAGTTCGCCGAGAAGTACCCGGCGACCGACTGGACCTTCCAGTACTCGCCGGAGTCCTACACCGGCACCGAGCTGGAGTACGCCGTCGAGATCACCAACGCGGTGAGCGCGATCTGGCAGCCGACGCCCGAGCACCCGATGATCGTCAACCTGCCGGCGACGGTCGAGATGGCGACGCCGAACGTCTACGCGGACTCCATCGAGTGGATGCACCGCAACCTGGCCCGCCGCGACTCGCTGGTCCTGTCGCTGCACCCGCACAACGACCGCGGCACCGGCATCGCCGCCGCCGAGCTGGGCTACCAGGCCGGCGCCGACCGGATCGAGGGCTGCCTGTTCGGCAACGGCGAGCGCACCGGCAACGTCGACCTGGTCGCGCTGGGCATGAACATGTTCACCCAGGGCGTCGACCCGCAGATCGACTTCTCCGACATCGACGAGATCCGCCGCACCGTCGAGTACTGCAACCAGCTGCCGGTGCACGAGCGCCACCCGTGGGGCGGCGACCTGGTCTACACCGCGTTCTCCGGATCCCACCAGGACGCGATCAACAAGGGCTTCGCCGCGATGGAGGCCGACGCCGCGGAGGCCGGTCACCCGGTCGCCGACCACACCTGGGAGGTCCCGTACCTGCCGGTGGACCCGAAGGACATCGGCCGCACCTACGAGGCCGTCATCCGGGTCAACAGCCAGTCCGGCAAGGGCGGCATCGCCTACATCATGAAGACCGAGCACCAGCTCGACCTGCCGCGCCGGCTGCAGATCGAGTTCAGCCACGTCATCCAGGCCTTCACCGACACCGAGGGCGGCGAGGTCGAGCCCAAGGCCATGCGCGACGCGTTCGACGTCGAGTACCTGGGCCGCGAGACCCCGCTCAAGCTGGTGCGCCACCGCATCCACAGCGACGGCGAGGGCCGCGACGAGATCGTCGCGACCGTGCGCGTCGAGTCCGACCTGCACGAGATCGCCGGGTCGGGCAACGGGCCGATCGCGGCGTTCGTCGACGCGCTGGCCGGGATCGGTTTCGACGTGCGGGTGCTCGACTACCACGAGCACGCGATGGGCGGCGGCGACGACGCCCGCGCCGCGGCCTACGTCGAGTGCGCCGTCGAGGAGAAGGTGTTCTGGGGCGTCGGGATCGACAGCTCGATCACCAGCGCCAGCCTCAAGGGCGTCGTGAGCGCGATCAACCGCGCCCTGCGCTGAGTCCACGGACCCCTCCCCGCCTGCCCCCAGGGTCACCCTCGTAGCGCTCTAAGCCACGAGAGTTCCCCTGGGGGCACCGCGGGCCCGGGGCTCAGCGGCCGATCGCGTCGCCGAGGGTGATCTGCTGGTCGGGGACCTCCGGGCCGCCGCCCGGACCGACGGCGGCGTCGGCCTCCTCCGCGGTCACCTCGTGCGGGGTGATGCGTCCGTCGCGGATCGCCTCGGCGTGGTGGCAGGCGACCCGGTGCCCCGAGGTGTCGCCGTCGAGCACGCGCAGCTGCGGGCGCTCGGTGGAGCACCGGTCGTCCTGGCGCCACGGGCAGCGGGTGTGGAACCGGCACCCGGACGGCGGCGCGGCGGGCGAGGGCAGGTCCCCGGACAGGAGGATCCGCTCGCGGGTGTCCTCCACGGTCGGGTCCGGCTGGGGCACGGCCGAGAGCAGCGCCCGGGTGTAGGGGTGCAGCGGGCCGTCGTAGAGCGCGCGGGCGGGCGCCTCCTCCACGATCGACCCGAGGTACATCACCCCGACCCGGTCCGACACGTGCCGCACGACGGCCAGGTCGTGCGCGATCACCAGGTAGGTCAGGCCGAGCTCGCGCTGCAGCGAGCGCAGCAGGTTGAGCACCTGGGCCTGCACCGACACGTCCAGCGCCGAGACCGGCTCGTCGGCGACGACGAGGTCGGGCTCCACGCACAGGGCCCGGGCGATCCCGATGCGCTGACGCTGCCCGCCGGAGAACTCGTGCGGGTAGCGGCGCAGCGCGGACTCCGGCAGCCCCACCGCGCGCATGAGCTCGGCGAGCCGGTCCGGACCGGCCTCGATCCCGTGCGCGGCCAGGCCCTCGCGCAGCAGCGACCCGACCGACTGGCGCGGATCCAGGCTGGACATCGGGTCCTGGAACACCATCTGGAACCGGCGGCGCATCCGGCGCAGCGGCTCCCCCTTCAGTGCGGCGACGTCGGTGCCGTCGAAGGACACCGTGCCCGCGGTCGGCTCGGTGAGCTTGAGGATCGCCCGCCCGAGGGTCGACTTGCCGCAGCCGGACTCGCCGACCAGGCCGTAGGTCTCGCCGCGCTCGATCCGCAGCGAGACGCCGTCGACGGCCCGGACGTGCCCGACGGTGCGCTGCACCAGCACACCCCGGGTGATCGGGAAGTGGACCTGCAGGTCCTCGACCTCCAGCAGGGGGCTCATGCCGTCGCTCCGATCGGCTCGGGGTTGTGGCAGCGCAGCAGCCGGCCCGCCTCGTCGTCGGCCACCGGGGTGACCGAGGTGCAGGTCTCCAGCGCCCGCGGGCAGCGCGGCGCGAACGCGCAGGCGTGGTCCCAGGGCAGGTTGTCCGACACCGACCCGGTGATCGCGGGCAGCTCCGCGGCGGGGTCGGAGTCCAGCCGCGGGATCGACCGGATGAGCCCCGAGGTGTACGGGTGGCGCGGGCCCCCGAACAGGGCGTGCCGCTCCGCGCGTTCCACGACCCGGCCGCCGTAGAGGACGTTGACCCGGTCGCAGAGCCCCGCGACGACGCCCAGGTCGTGCGTGATCATGATCAGTGCCGTTCCCGTCTCGGCGACGAGTTCGCGCAGCAGCTCCAGGATCTGGGCCTGGATGGTGACGTCGAGGGCGGTGGTCGGCTCGTCGGCGATGAGCAGCTTCGGCCGGCAGGCGAGCGCGATCGCGATCAGCGCGCGCTGGCGCATCCCGCCCGACATCTGGTGCGGGTAGGCCGACACGCGTCGTGCCGGGTCGGGGATGCCGACCCGCTCCAGCAGGGCGACGGCCTCCGTACGCGCCTCGTCCTTGCTCATCCCGCGGTGCCGAGTGAGCGCCTCGGTGATCTGGACACCCACCGGGACGACCGGGTTCAGCGACGACAGCGGGTCCTGGAAGACCATCCCGATGTCGCGGCCGCGCCGCTCGCGCAGCTCGGCGTCGGACAGGGTGAGCAGGTCGACGGACTCGTCCCCGGAGGAGAACAGCACCGAGCCGCCCACCCGGGGGGTACGGCCCGGCAGCAGTCCCATGATCGCCAGGGAGGTCACGGACTTGCCGCAGCCGGACTCGCCGACCAGGCCGACGACCTCGCCGGGGCGGACGTCGAACGACACACCGTCGACGGCGGCGACGTCGGCCTCGCCTTTGCGGACGAAGCGCACGGACAGGTCCTGGACCTGCAACAACGGGTTCATCGGAGGTGTGGTCATCTCCGGCCTTTCGGGTCGATGGCCTCGCGCAGCGACTCACCGAGCAGCGTGAACCCGAGCGCGACGACGATGATCGCGATCGCCGGGTAGACCGCCAGCCCGGGCCGGACGTCGAGGTAGGGCTGCGCGGAGGCGAGCATCAGGCCCCACTCGGCGCGGGCCGGGTCGGCGTCGCCGAGGCCGAGGAAGGACAGCGCGGCCGCGTCGAGGATCGCCGTCGCCAGGGTCAGCGTGGCCTGCACGATCACCGGGCCGATCGCGTTGGGCAGCATGTGCCGCAGCACGACCGCCCGTCGCTTCACGCCGAGCGCGGTGGCCGCGAGGACGTGGTCGGAGTCGCGCTGGGCGAGCATCGACCCGCGCAGCAGCCGCGCGAAGATCGGCACGTTCACCAGCGCGACGGCGATGATGACCGTGGTCTGGCTGGGCCGGGCGGCCAGCGCCGCGACCGAGATCGCGAGCAGCAGCGACGGGATCGACAGCAGCACGTCGGTGACGCGCATGAGGACGGTGTCGATCCAGCCGCCGAACGCGCCGGCGAGCACGCCGATGACCAGGCCCGCCGCGAGCCCGAACACGGTCGCGAGCACGCCGACGAGCAGGGTCTGACGCGACGCCAGGATCATCCGGGAGAACTCGTCGCGGCCGTTCTGGTCGCTGCCGAGCAGGAAGCCGGGCTGCGGTCCGGGGATCGAGCCGGGGCGCAGCTGGTCGAGCAGCTGCGGGAACGCCTGGGCCGGGTCGTGCGGGGCCAGCAGCGGCGCGAACACCGAGACCAGCACGAACACCCCGATGATCACCGCCCCGACGATCGCGGTGGGGCTGCGGCGCAGCCGGCGCAGTGCGTCCGCGGACAGGCTGCGGCCGGCGGTGTCGTCGATCCGGTCCTTCCGCCGCTGCGCCCAGGTGGTCGGTGCGCTCATCGCAGCCTCACCCTCGGGTCGATCACGGCGTAGGACAGGTCGACGAGCAGGTTGACCAGCACGTAGATGAGCGCGCCGAGCAGCACCACGGCCTGCAGCCGCGGGTAGTCGCGGCGCTCGATGCCCTCGGCGATCAGGGTGCCGATGCCGGGCCGGTTGAACACCTTCTCGGTCAGCACCGCACCGGCGAGGAGCAGGCCGGTCTGCAGACCGATCGTCGTCGAGACCGGCAGCAGCGCGTTGCGCAGCACGTGCCGGCCGCGGACGGTGCCCGGCGCGAGCCCCTTGGCGTTGGCGGTGCGGACGAAGTCGGACTCCAGCACGTCGAGCACCGAGGCCCGGGTGATCCGCACGATGACGGCGAGCGGGATCGTGGCGAGGGTGACGGCGGGCAGCACGAGGTGCAGCAGCGAGTCCCAGCTGGCGTCGAACTCGCGGGTCAGCAGGCCGTCGAGGGTGGGGAAGCCGGTGACCGAGGTGGCGTCGATGCCGGTCGACTGCAGTCCGGACGGCGGGAACAGGCCGAGGTCGACGGCCAGGAACTGCTTGAGCACATATCCGAGGAAGAACACCGGCACGGCGACGCCGACCAGGGTCCCGACGATGGTCAGGTTGTCCCAGATCCCGCCGCGGTGGCGGGCCGCGAGGTAGCCCAGCGGGATCCCGAGGGCGACGGCGAGCAGCAGGGCCGACAGGGACAGCTCGATCGTCCCCGGCAGCGCGCGGCCGAGCTCGGTGATCACCGGGTCACCGGTGACCAGCGAGGCGCCGAAGTCGCCGGTCAGCGCCCGGCCGAGGTAGTGCAAGTACTGGATCGGGATGGGCTGGTCCAGGCCCAGTGTCTTGTTCAGTGCCGCGATCGACTCCGGGGTCGCCTTGTCTCCGAGCAGCGCACCGGCCGGTCCGCCGGGCAGCGAGCGCAGCCAGGCGAACAACAGCACGGACAGGATGAGCAGCGTCGGGACGACCTGGAGCAGGCGGCGCGCGACGAAGCGCAGCATGCGTGGATGTCCTCAGTGGTGGGAGGCGGGACACGCGACCGGGCGCCGCGGGGTCTCCGCGGCGCCCGGGGCACGGTCAGTTCTTGCTGACGGAGACGAAGCGCTCGTCGGTCAGCGGCGACGGGATCACGCCCTGCACGTTCGGTCCGACGACGATCGCCGGGCCGGTGGTCAGGATCGGCACGGCCGGCAGGTACTTGGCCATGATGTCCTTGTTCGCCTGCTGGTACGCGGCGGCGTGACCGGCCGGGTCCGGGATGGAGTCGGCCTTGGCCAGCTCGGCGAACATCGCCGGGTCCTGCGGCCCGAACTCGGCCTTCTCCCGGCCGAAGAACGTGCCCACGAAGTTGCCGGCGTCGTTGTAGTCGCCGGTCCAGCCGAGCATGTGCAGGTCGTGCTTGCCCGCCTTCTGGACGTCGTCCTTGTAGCCGCCGTTCCACGGCCGCGCGACCGGGTTGAC
Source organism: Pseudonocardia sp. DR1-2 (assembly GCF_023717215.1). Lineage (NCBI taxonomy): Bacteria > Bacillati > Actinomycetota > Actinomycetes > Pseudonocardiales > Pseudonocardiaceae > Pseudonocardia > Pseudonocardia sp. DR1-2. The sequence continues at coordinate 154,458 of NZ_JAMQOF010000002.1, forward strand.
CGTGATGCCGACGGCCTTCAGGTTCGCCGACATCGCCGAGAACAGGTCCGCCGGGTTCGGCATGTAGGGCCGGGTGATCTCGGTCGGGTAGTAGAAGTTCAGCGTCAGGTTCTGCGCGCCGGCCTCGGCGAGCAGCTGCTTGGCCTTCTCCGGGTCGTACGGGTACTGGGTGACGTCGTCGGCGTAGCCCGCGACGGTCGGCGGCACGAACTCCTTCGCGACCGCGGAGCCCTCGGGCATCTTGGTGCGGACCAGCGACTCGCGGTCGATGGCGTACGCGAGCGCCTGGCGGACCCGCAGGTCCTTGAGCTTCGGGTTGTTCTTGGTGTTGATGCCCATGTAGAGCAGCGAGAACGGCTGGCGGATCAGCACCTGGTCACCCTGGTCCTTCAGGGTCTGGTAGTCCGCCGGGGACGGGTAGTCGTAGCCGTCGATGGTGCCGGCGGCCAGCTCCTGCTTGCGGGCGTTCTCGTCGGGGATGATCTTGAAGATGAGCCGGTCGAGCTTCGCCTTCTCACCCCAGTACTGGTCGTTGCGGACCAGGGTGATCGTGTTGTTCGCCTTGTCGAAGCTCTCGAACTTGAACGGCCCGGTGCCCGTCGGGTGCTCGTTCGCATAGGCGGGGTAGGTGAAGGAGTCACCACTCTGGGTGACGGCGTCGGCGTCGTACTGCTTGAGCGCCGCCGGGCTGGAGATCGAGAACGACGTGAGGCCGAAGGCGGCCGGGAACGCGCCCTTGAACTTGTTCAGCGCCAGGACGGCGGTGTTCGGGCTCTGCGCCGTGCAGGACTTGTACAGCGGGGCGCCCGAGGCGTCGCCCTCGTTCTTGGCGAAGCCCTCGAAGACGTCGCCGTAGTAGATCATCTGGCTCTGCGCCGCGGCGCCCTTCATGTTGAACCAGCGGTCGAAGTTCGCACAGACCGCGGTCGCGTCGAGCGGCGTGCCGTCGTGGAACGTGACGCCCTCGCGGAGGGTGAACGTCCAGGTCTTGCCGTCCGGCGTGGACGTCCACTCGGTGGCCAGGCCGGGCTCGAGCTCGGTGGTCCCGGGCTTGTAGGTGATCAGCGTGTCGAACATCTGCCGGGCCGGGCGGAAGCTCTCGCCGTCGTCGTTGAAGATCGGGTCGAAGTTCTTCGGCGCACCCGCGGCGCCGAACACGAACGTCCCCCCGGCGGCGTCGCCACCCGCTCCGCGCTCCGAGCTCGCGCAGGCGGTCATGCCCACTGCGAGCACGCCCGCCATGACCGCCGTCATCCACCGTCTGCGCATTCCGGTCCCCTCGTCGGCAGAGGTGTCCACCCGATGTGTGCGTGCGGACACCTGATGACGGGGAAACCTATAGCGGTCCGTTACCAACCGGTAGACCCTTGCGTCACGATAGTGCTACGAACTGGTACGCACGTCCCGTTCGTCCGGGCCGTCGTCGACGGCCGACCGGTGCGCGTCCCGGTGGGCCGACACCGCGGCCCGCGAGGCGTCCTCGCCGAGCGCGGCGGCCCGGACCTCGTCGAAGACCTCGCGGTAGGTGCGCAGGTCGGCGGGCGACTCCAGGAACGACTCCCCCGCGTGCCCCTCGGTGTGGACGACGTCGGGGCCGAGCTCGTCGGGGACGGTCAGGATCGCGAAGCGGCCGGCGTGCGCCCGCTGCGGCCCGGCGCCGAACGGGAGCACGCGCAGCGTCACGTCGGGCAGGCCCGACAGCGTGAGCAGCCGGTCGAGCTGCTCGGCCATCACCGCGGGGCCGCCGGTCGCGCGGGCGAGCACGGCCTCGTCGACGACGGCGTCGAGCACCAGTGGCGGCGTCGCGGTGAGCGCCTCGTGGCGACGTCCGCGCAGCCGCACGAGCTGGTCGATCTCCCAGTCCGGGCGCCCCGGGAGCCGGGCACGCAACGCGGCGTGCGCATAGGCGGGCGTCTGGAGCAGCCCGTGCAGCACGGTCAGGTCGAACGCGGCGACGGCGGTCGCGTCGGACTCGGCGGCGGCGTAGCGCCCCGGCGACGGCAGGAAGTGCGGGTCACTGCGCAGGCCCTCGGTGAACGGCTCCCACCAGCCGCGGGTGCGGCTCTCGGTGACGAGCCGCTCGAGCATCTCCGCCTCGACCCCGGCGACTCCGCCGTAGACCTCGACCAGCGCGGCGACGTCGGCCGGGCGCGGCACCCCCTTGCCGTTCTCCAGCCTGCTGATCTTCGACGTCGAGCAGCCCACGCCACCCGCGGCGTCCTCCAGCTTCAGACCGGCGTTGACGCGCAGCCTGCGCAGTTCGGCACCCAGCCGCCGTCGCGCGCCGGTCGGCTCCTGCTCCACCTCGCGCTCCCTCCGTGGCCCCGCCGTGCAATCTACAGTTCTGTGCAATCCCCTGAGCCTGCAATTGCACGAACGCGTGTCGTCGTGCATCCTGGACTCACCCGGACGTGACGGCGGACACACCGACCGTGGCGACCGGGGGACCACGGACCGACCGCGACACACGAAGGGAGATTGACATGATCCGCAGGACGCAGGTGCCGCACACAGGCACGCACCACAGCGCCCGTACCGGGCGGTGGTCGCCGTGATCGCGCTGGTGGTGGTGGCCCTGGCCGGGCTGGCCACACTGGTCGTCTCGGCGATCGTGATCGGGGTGACCGAGCGGCGCCAGAGCGAGGCGTGGCGCCGGATCGCCGAGCAGCGACGCCGGGAGTGGGAGCGCAGGCAGCGCCAGCTCCACGGCCGGCCGCACCACGTGGACGCGTGGGGCGACGAGGACTCCGACTGACACCGCTCTCGGGACCCACCGGGAAGGAAGGACGGCGCAGCGGCGGGGGGTTGCTGCGCCGGGTGGCCGGTCACGGCCGGGGCAACGCGCCCTGGACGGACCGGCCCGTTCTGTGTCCGGGGGCTAGAGGGCCCGCCGGCCGGCGAGCGCGCGGCCGAGTGTCATCTCGTCGGCGAACTCCAGGTCGCCGCCCATCGGCAGGCCGGACGCGAGCCGCGTGACGCTCAGGCCCGGGAAGTCGCGCAGCAGCCGGACCAGGTAGGTCGCGGTCGCCTCGCCCTCGGTGTTGGGGTCGGTCGCGATGATGACCTCGGAGATCTCGGTCTCGTCGGTCGCCGGACCGGTGCCGCCGAGGCGGGCGAGCAGCTCGCGGATCCGCAGCGTGTCCGGGCCGATCCCGGCCAGCGGGTCGAGCGCGCCGCCGAGCACGTGGTAGCGCCCCTTGAACTCCCGGGTCCGCTCGACGGCCAGGACGTCCTTGGGCTCCTCGACCACGCACACCAGTGTCGGGTCGCGTCGCGCGTCGGAGCAGTAGCGGCAGCGGGTGTCCGACGCGACGTTGCCGCACACGTCGCAGAACGCGACGCCCTGCTTGACCGTCTGCAGGACCTCCTGGAGCCGGTTGATGTCGGCCGGGTCCGCGGCGAGCAGGTGGAACGCGATGCGCTGGGCGCTCTTCGGACCGACCCCGGGCAGGCGCCCCAGCTCGTCGATCAGGTCCTGGACCGGTCCTTCGAACACCTCAGGCGCCCGGGAGGCCCAGGCCGCCCATGTCGAGACCGCCGGCGAGCGGACCCATCTTCTCCTGCTGCAGCTCCTGCGCACGGCGGACCGCGTCGGCGAGCGCGCCGGCGACGAGGTCCTGCAGGGTCTCGACGTCCTCGGGGTCCACGACCTTCGGGTCGATCCGCACCGAGCGCGGCTCCAGGCCCGCGGTGACGGTGACCTCGACCAGCCCGTTCCCCGCCTGGCCGGTGACCTCGGCGGTCGCGAGCTCGGCCTGGGCCTGCTGGAGCTGCTGCTGCATCTTCTGGGCCTGCTGCAGGATCATCTGCATGTCGGGCTGACCGGGTTGCACGCGTACCCCTCGCTGTCGGGTCCGGCTCGCGCGATCGGGGGCTTCCCCGGCGCGACCGGCGCGGACGTGTCCTTCTCCCAGGGTAGACGTGTCAGGCTGACCGACCGTGCGCGCCCTGATCCGTTCCGCCACAGCCGTCCTCCCGGCCGTCGTCGCGCTGCTGTGCGCCGGCTGCGGCGCAGCGGCACCGGCTCCGCCCTCGGTCGACGCGACCCCGGTACCGGCCGCGACGACCCGTTCGCTGCCCACCACCCCGGCGCCGGTCCCCGCCCCCGTCGTGCTGCTCGACCCCGGGCACAACGGCGGCAACGCCGCGGACCCGGCCGCGGTGAACCGGCCGGTCCCCGACGGGCGCGGCGGGACCAAACCGTGCAACACGACCGGCACGTCCACGAACGCCGGCTACGCCGAGCACACCTTCACCTGGGACCTGGCCGGGCGGGTGCGGTCCCGGCTGGAGGCCGCCGGTGTGCGGGTGGTGCTCACCCGCTCCGACGACGACGGCGTCGGCCCCTGCGTCGACGCCCGCGGTGCGGCGGGCGGCCGGGCCGGTGCGGCGCTGGCCGTGTCGCTGCACGCGGACGGCGCGGCGGCCTCGGCCCGCGGGTTCCACGTCGCGTACGCGGAGCCCGCGGTGCACGGGACCGGACCGGCGTCGCTGCGCCTGGCCACCGGGCTGCGGGACGCGCTCCGCTCGGCCGGGTTCGCCCCGGCCGGTTACATCGGCCGCGACGGGCTCGACGGCCGCGAGGACCTGGCCGGCCTGAACACCTCGACCGTGCCGACCGCGCTCGTGGAGGCGGGCAACATGCGCAACGCCGGCGACGCCGCCGTGCTCACCGACCCCGCCGGGCGGGACCGGATCGCGGCGGCGGTGGCCGCTGCGGTGCTGGCACAGCTGCGCCGCTGACCACCTGCGCCCCGGCCACCACCCGTCCGGGCCGGGGGTCAGCGCGGGTCGATCGCGCGGGCCCCCAGGTGCGAGGTGAGGATCTCCAGCGCGGCGGCCTCGGGGTCGCGACGGGCGCCCGGCGACGCCGCCTCGGCCGCGGCCTCGGCGAGCATGTCCTCCTCCTCGGCGGCCTGGTTCCGTACCGGGGCGGGTCGTGCGCCCGGACCGTCGCCCCCCTGCGGTCCGGCATCACGAGGGTCCGGCGGTGCGTCCTCCGGCGGCGGCTCCGGCGGCAGCGGGACGTCGGGATCCCCCGCGGGACGGCGGGTGGGCCGCCCGCCCTGCTCGCGCTGCGGGGCGTCGCGCTGGGAGGGGCGCTGCGGCACCGCCCGCTGCGCGCGTTCCGGTGTGGCGGCGCGACGCGCGGTCGCGGCCTCCCCGGTGTCGCAGTGGACCCGCCACTGGACCCCGAGGACGGCGCGCAGCGCATCGGCGATCACGTCGGTGTTGCGCGCCTCGGACAGCCGCCGGGCCAGCGGCGGGGCGCCGATCGCGAGGACCAGGGTGTCGCCGTCGACCGCCCGGACGGTGGCGTTGACCAGCAGCGCCTCGGTGCTGCGGCTGCGCTGACGGACAGCGGCGAGGATCTCCGGCCAGACCCGGCGGACCGCCGTCGCGTCCAGCGACGACGCCGACGACACCGGCTGCGCCGACTCCGGCGGTACGGCGTCGGCGGGGGCGCCGTCGCGGGGCGGGGCGGGACGACGGGCCGGGGCCTCCTGCGCGGCGGGCTCCTCGGTCCCGCCCGCTCCCGGCCCGTCCGCCCGGCGACCGTCCGCCTGCCGACCCTCTGCGGCCGGGCCGTCCGTACCCGGGCCGTCCGCGGCAGGTCGGTCGGCAGCCGGGCCGTCCACCGGGGCCGGGCCGGCGGTCGCCGGAGCGCGCTCCGCGGAACGCTCCGCCCCGGACTCCGCACCGGCGGAGGGAGCAGCGGGCCTGCCCGAGGACGCCGCCTCCGTCGCGGCGCCGCCCGGTCCGCGTGGCCCGGTCGCCTCCTCGGCGTGGGGTGCCGTGGCGCCCACCGGCCGGGTCCCGGCATCCGCGGCCGCGGGGCCGCGACCGGAGCCCTCACCGCCCCGGTCCTGGACGTCGCCGCCCCGGTCCTGGGGGCCGGCGCCGTGGTGGGCACCGGGGGCCGGGGCGGCAGCGGTGGCCGTGGCCCGGCCGTCGGAGCGTTCCGCGGAACGCTCCGCGCCCGCCTCCGGTCCGGTCCCCGCGGGCTCCGGGGCGGTGGGTGCCGGGGCGGCGGCGTCCGGTGCGGGCTCGGCGGGCCGCGACGGTGCCGGGGCGGGCACGGCCATCGGGGCCCCGGCCTCGCGTTCCGCGGAACGCGACGGTGCGCCGCCGGTCGGCTCCGGGGTGGCCGGGCGCTCGCTGGGCCGGACGAACCGCTTGGCGGCGCCGCCGTCGTCGGCCGGGCCGGCGGGGCCGGGCGCGATCGCGTTGCGCCGCTCGATGCGCTCCAGACGTTCGAGCAGCCCGCCGTCGGAGGTCGTGGCCGCCGGGAGCAGCATCCGCGAGACCAGCAGCTCCAGCAGCAGCCGCGGGGCCGTCGCCCCGCGCATCTCGATCAGACCCTGGTGCAGGATCTCGCCGTAGCGGGTGAGGGTGGCCGGGCCGAGCCGGGCGGCCTGGTCGGCCATCCGGGACAGTTCGTCCGCGGCGCCGTCGACCAGTCCCTGCTCGGCGGCGTCCGGCACGGCCTGCACGAGCATCAGGTCGCGGAAGCGCTGCAGCAGGTCCGAGGCGAAGCGACGGGGGTCGTGCCCGGCCTCGACGAGCCGGTCCACCGCGCCGTAGACGGCCGCGCCGTCGGCCGCGGCGAGCGCGTCCACGGTGTCGTCGATCAGGCCGGAGTCGGTCACCCCGAGCAGCGCGACCGCGCGCTCGTAGGTCACACCCTGCGGCCCGGCGCCGGCGAGCAGCTGGTCCAGCACCGACAGCGTGTCCCGGGCCGAACCGCCCCCGGCCCGGATGACCAGCGGGAACACCGGCGGCGCGACGGTCACCTGCTCCTCGCCGCAGATCTTCTCCAGCAGCGCGCGCATCGTGCCGGGCGGGATCAGCCGGAACGGGTAGTGGTGGGTCCGCGACCGGATCGTCGGGAGCACCTTCTCCGGCTCCGTCGTCGCGAACACGAAGACCAGGTGCTCCGGGGGCTCCTCGACGATCTTGAGCAGCGCGTTGAAGCCCTGGGTGGTGACCATGTGCGCCTCGTCGACGACGAACACGCGGTAGCGCGACTCCGCGGGCGCGTAGAACGCCCGGTCACGCAGCTCGCGCGCGTCCTCGACACCACCGTGCGACGCCGCGTCGAGCTCGACGACGTCGATGCTGCCCGACCCCTCGGGGGCGAGCGCGATGCACGAGTTGCAGACGCCGCAGGGATCCGGGGTCGGCCCCTGCTCGCAGTTCAGCGAGCGCGCCAGGATGCGGGCCGAGGACGTCTTGCCGCAGCCCCGCGGCCCCGAGAACAGATACGCGTGGTTGATCCGCCCCGCGGTGAGGGCGGTGGCCAGGGGCTCGGTGACGTGCTCCTGCCCCACGACGTCGGCCAGCTTGGCCGGGCGGTACTTGCGGTACAGAGCCAGAGCCACGAGGGGAAGGCTACCCAGGGGGTCCGACACTCCGGGGACCCGCTCGGAGACAGAAGGGGACCCCGCGCACCCGCCAGAGCCTGTTGACCCTTGCTGCCTTCCGGCCCTGGGGGAGTTCACAGGATGGACGCCGCACGGGGTCCACGGACAGTGTGCCACGGACGGCGCCGTCGGGCGGCGAGGGGGCCGCGTCGGATCGCCGAGGGCGTCGCGTAACCTCCTTCGCGGAGGATTCGCCTAGTGGCCTAGGGCGCACGCTTGGAAAGCGTGTTGGGAGCAATCCCTCACGGGTTCAAATCCCGTATCCTCCGCCAGCAGGAAGGCGGAACGCCGGGCACACCCTCGCGGGTGGCCCGGCGTTCGTCGTCCCCGGGCCTGCTCAGTGACCGGCCGCGTGCACCAGCCGCAGCTGCCCGGCCTCCGCGACGTTCTTCGCCAGCTCGGTGTTCACCCAGGCCAGGGTGTGGCCGACCGTCATCTCCGGATCCCCCTGCCACGGGAACGTGGCCTCGGCGGCGAGGTCGTCGTCGGACAGTCCGTCCAGGACGTCCGCCCATTCCCCACGCAGTGCGCGCATCCGGGCGACGGTCGACGCGGCGTCGCCCGGCCACACCACATCGGTGCGGTCCCGCGGGGTCCGGCCACGGAGGTGGTCCAGCGTCACCGACCACCACCAGTCGATGTGCCAGGTGACCCACGCGATCGTCGGGACGGGGACCGGGTCGGGTTCGGAGTCCGCCCAGTCGGGCCGCCACGTCCCGTCGCCGGACGGGTGCACCGTCCAGCAGACGCGCGCCGGCCGCCACAGGGTCTCGTCGTCGTCGAGCCGGTCGAGGTGGTACTCGAACAGGGCCCACGTCAGGTCGAACCGCCACCGCAGGAGCGCGACACGGGATGCGGACATCGCCCGAGCCTGGCAGCACACGGTCACGGCCGAAAGTACGAGGCCCCGCAGCCGGAACCGGCCTCCGGGCCGATCCGCGAGCCCCGCACGGCCGCCACGCTGGACCGGTGCAGCGAACAGACGTGAGCGTTCCCCCGGATCCGACGACCACCGCCCCCGACCGGGTCGACGCCCTCGACGCCCTCCGCGGGCTGGCCCTGTGCGGGATCCTGCTCGTCAACATGCCCGCGATCGCCGGGCTGCCGCCCGCCGCGGGGTCCTGGAGCGGCACCCTGCCGCAGTGGCTGGAGCTCACCGCGCACCAGCGCTTCTTCCCGCTGTTCTCGTTCCTGTTCGGGCTCGGCACCGCCCTGTTCCTGGACGGGGCCGCCCGGCGGACCACCCGGCCACGGCTCGTGCTGCTCCGCCGGCTGCTCGTGCTCGGCGTGCTCGGCGCCGCGCACCATCTCCTGCAGCCCGGTGAGGCGCTGCTCCCGTACGCGATCGTCGGCGTCGTCGTCCTCCTGCCGGCCTCCTGGCTGCCGCGGCCGGTGATCGCGCTCGGCGGCGCGGTCGCGACGGGCGTGGCGCTCGCGTTCACCAGCGGCGGGCTCCTCCTCGTGCCCGGGCTGTTCCTGCTCGGTCTCGCCGCCGCCCGCTACGGCCTGCACCACCGGATGGCGGCGCCGAACCGGGCCGTGTGGACGGCCGTGCTGGTCGGGGCCGTCGTCGTCGCGGTGCCGCTGCTCAGCGTCCAGGTCGACACGATCGAGCACAGCGGGTTCGACCGGGTGTCCTCGACCGCCGGGCTCGTGATGGCCGTCGGGTACGCGAGCGCACTGGTGCTGCTGACGGCGTCCCGGGTCGGGCCGTGGGTGTCGTCCGTGCTCGCCCCGCTCGGCCGGCTCGCGCTGACGAACTACCTCACGGCGACGCTGCTGGTCGTGCTGCTGACCACGGCCGGGGCGTTCTCCGGCCCGGGCGGGTACCGCGCCCTGCTCCCGCTCGCCGCCGCGATCCTGGTGGTCCAGGTCGTCGTGAGCCGCCGGTGGCTGCGGCGCTTCCGGTACGGGCCCGCGGAGTGGTTGTGGCGCAGCATCTCCTGGTGGTCACCCGCACGGATGGTCTAGCCCGTCCCGGGTCACCCGAGCGGTGCGATCCCCCGGTCGGACACCCGTCCGCCCGCCATGATCGGCGCGCAGACGTCGTGGCGACGAGAGCAACCGGGGAGGACCGCATGCGGGGAGTGGTCGGCCGCTGGGGGCGCGCCGCGGTGGCGACGGTCGTGGTGCTCGCTGCGGTGTTCGCCGGCCAGTTCCTCTGGCTCGCGCTGCGTCCACCGACGGACCCTGCCGACGACATGCGGCTGTGGCAGGTGGTCGACCTCGTCGTCCCGTTCGGCGTGTCGTTGATCCTGCTCGTCCTGTGGTTGCGGCTGCGGGAGGGCCGGGGGCTGTCCGGCCTCGGTGTCCCGGTACGACGGCGTGGCCGGGCGGTGCTGGGGGCATCGGCACTCGCGTTCGTCGTGTTCGCGGTGGCCGCGGTCGCCGCCGCAGCCGTGAGCGGGCCCGACGGCGGCGGCGCGGATCCGGCCGGGGACGTCGTGGCCCCGGGGGTGACGGCGGTCGTGGCCGTCCTGCTCGCCACGGCACTGCAGTCCTCGACCGAGGAGCTGCTGTTCCGCGGCTATCTGCTCGGCGCGGTGCGGACCGGGTTCGGCAGCACCGCCGCGGTGGCGTTCAGCTCGGTCGTCTTCGGTCTGTGCCACTCGTTCAACTCCGGCGCCACCGTCGTCTACGTCGCGACGACCGTCGCCCTGGGGGCCCTGCTGGGTGTGCTCGCACTGGGGCGGGGCGGGCTCTGGGCCTCGTGTTCCTTCCACACCGTGTGGAACGCGGTGCAGAACGTCCTGGCCGACCCCGCCGCCGGGCACCGGGACTCCGGGGCGTCCGCGGGTGAGGTCGCCTTCCTCCTCACGATCGTGTGCTGCGTCGTGGTCGCGGTGTGGCTCCGCCGCCGCCGTCCGGTTCCGCCGCAGCCGGAGGTGGTCCGATGACGGGCGCGCAGGTCCTGTTCGGCCTCGCCGCGTCGGCGGCCGTGCTCTGTGTCGTCGGCGTGCTCGTCGAACGGCGCCGGTTCCGCAACGCGGTGCTCGGCGGGATCGCGGTGGCCCTGGTCCTGATGGGGGCCGTCGCCGAGCTCTCCCGGTTCGACGCCGGTGTCGTCGACGTCGTCACGACGCTCCTCGGGGTGCTGCTGGTCGCCTGTGTGCTGGTCCTGACGGGATTCCTGCTCCTCAACGGCGTCGTGATGATGCGGCGCGAGGGACGCCGGCCGGCGAACCTCCTGTCGCTGCTCGCGGGGCTCGCCTGCCTCGCGGTCGTCGTCCTCGTACCTCTCACGGTGGTCGTCGACAACCGGTTCCTGACGACGCTGACCTACGTGGCGCTGCTGCTCGCGGCCTGGTTCGGGTTCCTGCTGTGCAGTCTGGTCGCCTACGCGTTCGTCTACGGACGGGTGGGGGTCCGTCCCGGGGTCGACTTCGTCGTCGTGCTCGGGTCGGGACTCGTCCGCGGTGCGGTGCCACCACTGCTCGCCGCCCGCCTGGACCGCGGGGCCGCCCTGTGGGACCGGGAGCGGGAACGGGGCGGGGACCCGATGCTGGTGACCTCGGGTGGGCGCGGTCCCGACGAGCCGGTCGCCGAGGCCGTCGCGATGGCCGACTACCTCGTGGCCCGCGGTGTGCCGTCGGAGAGGATCCTGCGGGAGGACCGGTCGAGGACGACGCGGGAGAACCTCGTGTTCAGCCGGGCGCTGATGACCGAGCGGGCGCCCGACCACCGGTGCGCCGTCGTGACCAACAACTTCCACGCCTTCCGGGCGGCGCTCACCGCCCGCCGGGCCGGGGTGAACGGCCAGGTCGTCGGTTCGCCGACCGCCCGCTACTACTGGCCCAGCGCCACGCTGCGCGAGTTCGTCGCGATCCTCGCCGAGCACCCGGTCCTGAACGGCGCGATCTGCCTCGCGCTGGTCGTCCTCGGGGTCCTGGTCGGCCTCGACCGGTAGCCGCCGGCTACTGCGACGACCCCGTCGCCGCCACGCCGACGCCGAGCCCGATCATCGCGAGCCCACCGGCACCGCCGACGGCCGCGATCCGCCTCGGCGACGACGCGAACCAGGCCCGGGCCGATCCGGCGGCGAGGGCCCACACGCTGTCGAGCACCAGACCGATGGCGACGAAGAACGCCCCCAGCAGCAGGATCTGCGTGGCGACCGGCCCGCGGGCGTCGACGAACTGGGGCAGGAACGCGACGAAGAAGACGACGGACTTGGGGTTCAGCACGCCGACCACCAGACCGTCGACGACGCTGCGGGCCGGACCCACCTGCCGGGCGTCACCGGCCGAGCGCTGCATCGCGCGGACGACGTCGTGCCGGTGCCGGAACGCCGTGATCCCCAGGTACACCAGGTAGGCGGCACCCACCAGCTTCAGGACGGTGAACGCCGCGGCGGACTGTGCGACGAGGTGTCCGAGGCCCACCGCCACCGCGACCACCTGCAGGAAGACGCCGACGGCGTTGCCGACGACCGTCGCCAGCGCGGCGGACCGGCCGGCCGCGAGCGCGCGGCCGACGGTGAACACGACGCTGGGTCCGGGGACGACGATGACGACCGCCGCGGCGGCGGCGAACGCGAGGAGGCGATGGTCCACGGTGGAAGCGTCCGCCGACCGGCCTCCGGTGTCGAGCCCGTTCCCGATCAGCGTCGGGGCGGTGCGCGGCGGTCCGACCGGTCACCATCACTCGACCCGGGCCCGGCGGTCCGCCATCCTGGTACCGGACCGCCCACCCGGCGGCTCCCCGGACGAGACGCGCCGTACCCGGAACGCCAAGACGACGCATCCTTCCGGGAGGAGTTCGTCATGGCATGGATCTACCTCGTGGTCTCCGGTGTGCTGGAGACGGTGTGGGCCGCGGCGCTGTCGCAGAGCCGCGGCTTCAGCAGGCTCGGCCCGTCGCTGCTGTTCGCGGGCGCGCTGGCCCTGAGCATGGGCGGGCTGGCCCTGGCGTTGCGCGACCTGCCGGTCGGCACCGCGTACGCCGTGTGGGTCGGCATCGGCGCGGTCGGCACCGCGCTCTACGGCATGGCCGCCCTCGGCGAGCCGGCGACGACGGCGCGGCTGTTGTGCCTGCTCGCGATCGTCGCCGGTGTGGTGGGGCTGAAGGTCCTGCACTGAGTCCCCGGTACGACGACGGGGCCGGCACCCCGTGAGGAGTGCCGGCCCCGCCGTCCGGGAGCCCCTTACTCGAAGGGTCCGTCCTTGACCAGCCCGCCGGCCGGACCCTCGACGAAGCGCGGGTCGGCCTGCGGGAACTCGGTGTCGGTTCCGTTGACGCCGTCCGGACGGTTCGTCGGCGAGAAGGTGTCCGCGGCGTCGAGGAAGCTGTAGCCGAACGTGTCGGTCAGCTCCAGCACCGAGTCCACGCCCTGGGTCGGGCTCTGGGTGCTGGGGTAGCCGTGCCCGTCCTCGGTGTCGGCGGCGGCGATCCCGGCCAGCGGGAACGCCACCGCGCCGAGCGCGCCGACGGCGATCAGGGAGCGTCGCATCCGGTTCTTCATCGAATCCGTCCTTCGGTAGCGGGGAGCAGGCCGTTCACACTAACGGCCCAGCGTTGTGCGGCGTACGGAGCACGCCGCACGGACGTCACATGTTGTCGGCGCCGGCCTTGATCGCCTCGCGGATGCGGTTGTAGGTGCCGCAGCGGCAGATGTTGCGGATCTCGTCCAGGGCGTCGTCGTCGATCGAGCGGCCCTCGGCCGAGCACCGCTTGACCAGGTCGATGGCGGCCATGATCTGGCCGGGCTGGCAGTAGCCGCACTGGGCGACGTCGTTGTCGATCCAGGCCTGCTGCATCGGGTGCAGCTCCTCGCCCTTCGCGATCCCCTCGATGGTGGTGATCTCGTCGGACTCGGAGATGGCGCCGACCGGCACCGAGCAGGGGTTGAACGCCTTGCCGTTGATGTGGCTGGTGCAGGCCTTGCAGACGTTGATCCCGCAGCCGTACTTCGGGCCGGTCACCCCGAGCAGGTCGCGCAGGACCCAGAGCACGCGGACGTCGTCCTCGACGTCGACGGTGACCTTCTCGCCGTTGACCGTGAAGGTGTGGGAAGGCATGTCAGTCTCCTCAGCGGACGAAGTCGAGGCCGTTGGTCGGCGACGGCGGGATCGGCGGCACGGTCGGGTACGGCTCGAACGGCAGCGGCTCGTTGTGCAGGATCGGGAACTCGGTCGGGACCTTCCCCGTTGCGCGGGCGTAGGCGCAGGCGATCGCGCCGCAGGTGGCCGCCACGCCGAACTCGCCGGCACCGCCGGGCTCGGGGGCCTCGGAGTCCTCGATGAGCACGATGTTCATCTCGGGCGGGGTGTTCCACTGCCGGGTGTAGAAGTAGTTGTCCCAGCTCGCCTCGACGAAGTGACCGTCGACCAGGTGCAGGCCCGCGGTCAGCGTCATCGCGATGCCGTCGTTGATCCCGCCCATCATCTGGGCCTCGAGACCACGCGGGTTGATGATCAGCCCCACGTCGACGACGTAGGTGACCTTGGTGACGCGCGGCCCGGTGCGGGCGGAACGGATCTTCCGGTTCACCGTCTCGGGGCGGCAGTCGAGCTCGACGACGGCGCAGGCCACGCCCTTGTACTCGACGTGCATCGCGATGCCCTGGGCGGTGCCCTCCGGCATCGACTTGCCCCAGTCCGCCTCCTTGGCGGCCCGGTCGACGACGTCCTTCCAGCGGGTCAGCTTGGTGTACTCCGACCGGAACTCATAGGGGTCCTTGCCCATCTTGGCCGCGACCTGGTCGATCATCAGCTCGCGCGCGGTGGCCGTGTCGGGCGAGTAGATGTTGCGCATCGAGCACGTGTTGAAGCGCATGTCGACCTCGTTGAGCAGCGAGGTCGCGACACCGACGTTGTACGGGTTGGTCTGCGTGGTCACGTAGATGCTCTGCGAGACCGTGTAGTTGCCGCCCGGGGCCTTGTTCGCCGCGGCGGTGATCGCCTCGGACAGACCCGGGTTGATCTCGGTGGCGACGCTGGTGTGGCGGATCTCGAAGCTGGACACCGCGTCGCCGGAGACCTGCGCCCGGACCCGGGTGGTCGCCATCGGGTGCGTGCGCCCCTGGCGGGAGTCGTCGGCGCGGGTCCACATGAGCTTCACCGGCTTGCCGAACGCCTGCGAGCACTCGGCGGCCTCCTCGAGGCCGTCGAAGAACAGCCGGCGCCCGAACGAGCCGCCGCCCTCGGTGACGTGCACGGTGACCGCGTTCTGCGCGATCCCGAGCTTCTTGGCGATCTCGGCCTGCGCGGCGATCGGCGACTTGGACGGTCCCCAGATCTCCGCCGAGCCGTCGCGGACGTCGGCGATGGCGCAGTTGGTCTCCAGCGCGGAGTTGCTGCGGAAGTAGAACGTGAAGTCGCCCTCGACGGTCTCACCCGGCACCTGGGGCACGGCCAGCGGCAGCTCGCCGCGGCGCAGGGCCGCCAGCACGGACTCGTCGTTCTCGCCCTCGACCGTGCCGCCGTCCCAGTCGACGCGCAGCGCGTTGACCGCGTCCACGGCCTGCCCGAACGTCTTCGCGCGGACCGCCACGCCGGTCGGGACCTGCTCGACGTCGGTGACGCCCGGCATGTTCCGGACCTCGTCGATGTTGCGGACACCCTGCGGGGCCGAGTTGAGGTTCGGGCCGCGGCAGATGACGGTCGGCAGCGCGTCCGGGATCTGCAGGTCGGCGAGGAACTTCTTCTTCCCGGTCACCATGGCGCGCGCGTCGGACTTGGTCCGCGGCGTCCCGATGACGGTGAACTCCTCGCGGTCCTTCAGGACGACGTCGACGGCCTCGTTCACCGAGCTGGACGCCAGCTCGGTGAGCTCGCCGAAGGGCAGCTGCTCGCCGTTGTTGCCGGTGATGAGCCCCTGACGGCTGCGCAGCACGTTCACGTCCTGGCGCAGCTCGTTCGCGGCCGCGTCGAGCAGCCGCTTCTGCGCGAGCGCCGCCGCGACCCGGATCGGGGTGTAGGTGGAGAACGTGGTCGTCGAGCCGCCGGTGAGCTGGTTGAACACCAGCTCCGGGCGGGCGTCGGCCAGGGTGACGATCACCTGGTCGGGGTCGAGGTTCATCTCCTCGGCGATGATCATCTGCGTCGACGTGATGATGCCCTGGCCGTTGTCCGATCGCGGCAGCGCGAACGAGACGGTGCCGTCGCGGTTGACCTCGATGCGGATGAGGTTCGCGGTCGGGCGCGCGGAGTCCCGGATGACGTCGAGGAGGTCGTAGAGCTCGGCCGGCAGGGGCGGCGACGGGATCGCGGCCGCGTTGGCCTGCGGGACGCCGGGGAAGTAGGTCTGGCGCCCGATCTCGGCCGCGACGACCAGCGTCGGGGCGGCGACCAGGTAGCCGAGGAACCGCCGGCGGCTGACGTTCTTGCGGTCGTCTCCGGACGCCGGGCGCTCGGGGGCGGTGGCGCTGTGAGCGGGCATCGTTGTCCTCTCGGAATGTGCTGCGGTGCGCGCCCGATGCGACGTCCGGTGCGGGGAGCGGGGACGACTGCAGGGCATTCGGGCGATCAACGACGTGCCTGATTCGACGGATACGCGTCGGTACGCGCGGCACGCGTAGAGCGAAATCCGCTGGTCACACTGTCGGAGATCCAATGATTCGCAGGTCAACGAGTTGCCATTCAGGGTCCCCTTACCCGCAGATGCGGATGACTCGCCGTCGCATACTCCGCAGGATGGGGTTGCCCTACCGCCGAACAGACCACTCGTACGGGTGAGCCGGTGGAGAGCACCCGAACCGGGACCGGGTGTCGACCGAAGGGTCCCGCGCCCGCCGCCCGCCGCCCGGGTCCCGGTGCGGCGGGCGCGCGCCGTCACATGGCGTCGGCGCCGGCCCTGATCGCCTCGCGGATGCGGTTGTAGGTGCCGCATCGGCAGATGTTGCGGATCTCGTCCAGGGCGTCGTCGTCGATCGAGCGGCCCTCGGCCGCACACCGCTCGACCAGGTCGACCGCCGCCATGATCTGACCCGGCTGGCAGTAACCGCACTGCGCGACGTCGTTGTCGATCCAGGCCTGCTGCATCGGGTGCAGCTCCTCGCCCTTCGCCAGACCCTCGATCGTCGTGATCTCGTCCGACTCCGAGAGGGCGCCCACCGGCACCGAGCACGGGTTGAACGCCTTGCCGTTGATGTGGCTGGTGCAGGCCTTGCAGACGTTGATCCCGCAGCCGTACTTCGGCCCCGTCACGCCCAGCAGGTCCCGCAGGACCCACAGGACCCGGACGTCGTCCTCGACGTCAACGGTGACCTTCTCGCCGTTGACCGTGAAGGTGTGGGAAGACATGGGGGGCTCCTCAGCGGACGAAGTCGAGGCCGTTGGTCGGCGACGGCGGGATCGGCGGCACGGTCGGGTACGGCTCGAACGGCAGCGGCTCGTGGTGCAGGATCGGGAAGTGGTCCGGCACCCGGCCGGTGGCGCGCGCGTAGGCGTTCGCGATCGCCCCGCAGGTCGGGGCGACGCCGAACTCGCCGGCCCCACCGGGCTCCGGCCGCCCGTTGTCGACCAGGTGGACCTGCAGGTCGAGCGGGGTGTTCCACTGCCGGGTGTAGAAGTAGTTGTCCCAGCTCGCCTCGACGAAGTGACCGTCGACCAGGTGCAGGCCCGCGGTCAGCGTCATCGCGATCGCGTCGTTGATCCCGCCCATGATCTGGGCCTTGAAGCCGAGCGGGTTGATGACCAGACCGCCGTCGACGGCGAAGACCGCCTTGGTCACCCGCGGGCCGGTCCGCGCCTGGCGGACCTCACGGTCCACGGTCTGCGGGCGGCAGTCGATCTCGACCAGGCAGGCTGCGAAGCCCTTGTACTCGACGTGGAACCCGATCCCCTGCGCCGTGCCGTCGGGCATCGACCGGCCCCAGTCGCCCTCCTCGGCGACCTTGTCGAGCACGGCGCGCATCGCGTCGTTGCGGAGGAACTCGCGGCGGAACTCGTAGGAGTCCTTGCCCATCTTCTCCGCGATGCGGTCGACGATCAGGTCGCGGGCGGTGCAGACGTCGGGCGAGTACACGTTGCGCATCGAGCCGGTGTTGAACCGCATGTCGACCTCGCTGAGCACCCGGGTCTGGGCACCGAAGTCGTAGGGCGTGGCCTGGGTCAGCTCCCAGATCGACTCCGCTACCGAGAACTGGCCGAGCGGGGCCTTCGCGGCGGCGGCGGTGACGGCGTCGCCGAAGCCGTGCCCGAAGTCGCAGCTCACACCGGTGTGCCGCTGCTCGAAGCTGACGACGGACTCGCCGGAGACGACCGCCCGGATCCGGGAGGTGGCCATCGGGTGCACCCGGCCCTGGCGGGAGTCGTCGGCGCGTGACCAGATCAGCTTGACCGGCTTGCCGAGCTTCTGGGAGATCTCGGCGGCCTCCTTGGCCGCGTCACCGAAGAGACGGCGGCCGAACGAGCCGCCGCCCGGGACGATGTGGATGGTGACCGCGTTGACCGGCAGCCCGAGCTGCTCGGCGATGTCGTGCTGCACGGTGATCGGGATCTTCAGCGAGGTCCAGATCTCGCAGCGGCCGTCCCGGACGTCGGCGATCGCGGTGTTGGTCTCCAGCGCCGAGCTGCTGCGGAAGTAGAAGGTGAAATCGCCCTCGACCGTCTCCCCCGGCACCGACGGGACCGCCAGCGGCAGCTCGGCCGCCCGCACCTTCTGCAGCACGGACTCGTCGTTCTCGCCCTCGACGGTGCCCGCGTCCCAGCGCACGCGCAGCGCGTTCACGCCGTCGACGGCCTGACCGTAGGTGTGTGCCCGCACGGCGACGCCGGTCGCGCACTCGACGACGTCGGTGACGCCCGGCATGGAGCGCACCTCGTCGGCGTTGGCGACCGAGACCGGGGCGCAGTTCAGGTTCGGGCCGCGGCAGATCACCGTCGGCAGCGCGTCGGGGATCCTCATGTCGGCGATGAACTGCTTGCGGCCGGTGACGATGTCGCGGGCCTGCGCGTTGCGCCGGTCGGTCCCGATGACCGTGAACTCCTCGCGCGGCTTGAGCACCACCTCCACCGAGCGGGTGGCGTCGACGGCCGCGGCCTCGGTGAGCTCCCCGAACGGGATCGCGCTGCCCCCGGCACCGGTGATGAGCCCGGCGCGGCTGGTGAGGGTGCCCACGTCCTGCTGGAGGAGGGCGGCGGCCGCGTCGAGCAGCCGGCCCTTCGCGATCGCCGCGGCGACCCGGATCGGGGTGTAGGTCGAGAACGTCGTGCTGGAGCCGCCGGTGAGCTGGTTGAAGACCAGCTCCGGACGCGAGTCGGCCAGCGTGACCGTCACCTGGTCCGGGTCGAGGTCCATCTCCTCGGCGATGATCATCGCGGTCGAGGTGATGATCCCCTGCCCGTTGTCCGACCGCGGGAGCTGGAACGACACCGTGCCGTCCCGGTTCACCTCCACCCGGATCAGGGCCGAGGTCGGCCGGGAGGAGTCGCGGATGGCGTCGAGCAGGTCGTAGGCGTCGGCCACCTGGGGCGGCGACGGGATCGCGGCCGCCGAGGCCCCCGGCGGGGCGAACAGCTGCTGGCGGCCGACCTCCGCCGCGACGACGAGGGTGGGGGCGGCGACCAGGTAGCCGAGGAATCGGCGACGGCTGACATCGCGGCGTTCGGTGCGTGCACGTGTCGGGGCAGACATCGTTGTCCTCTCCTTCGCTCCGTGGCCCGGGGGGAGCGGCCGGCGGAGTCCGTTGGAGAGCGGAACGAGAGGGCAGTGGTCGTGATGCGCTCGGCGCTGTGACGCACGGAACCCGGTGAGATCCGCACACCGCTGACGATCGGCCAGAACGTATCCGCAAATGCGGATATGTTGTGTCTCACAGGTCCGAATCAGGAGGTTGTGCGCCGGATAATCCGTTCACCTGTTCGAGCGAGCGTCACTACCAACTTCAGTGGGTACGCCGACCGGCGCGCAGCAGCTTCACGAAGGTCCAGGGCAGGACGACCAGCGCACCCAGGACACCGACGATCCCGGTGACGACGATCGCCCAGTGCCCGGCACCCGGCTCCGGCGTCGCCACGAGGCCGGCGACCAGCACCAGCGCCGGGACGGCCACGATCCCCGGCCACACCAGAGTGCCGAGCCACTTCTCCCCGACCGTCCAGGAGCGACCGGTCCACAGCATCACGACACCGGCGAGCCAGCCGACGACGGGCAGCACGAAGCCGCCGAGCATCAGCATCAGGACGGTGAGGACGGGGTAGGCGTCCGGGTCGCCGGGGCGGGCGGGCTCCGGGGTCGCGTGGTCGTGCGGGGTGGTGGTCATCGTGGTCATCTCCAGCTCCTCGTGTCGGGGTGTGCACCCACTGTCGCGCCGGACGGGGGTCGGCCACATCGGAGCCGGGAATGATCCACGGCGTCGGACCACGGTCGGAGACGGGACGCGCTCACTCCGCCCGCGCGAGTGCCTCCGCCCCGGGACCGGTGAGCGCGTCGTCCCCCGGCGGTCGGCCCGAGACCGCGAGGAGCAGGGCCAGCGCGGTCCCCCGCACCTCGGGGCCGCTGCCGACCACCAGGCCGGTGTCGGTGGCCGAGAGGCGGAGGCCGGCGACGGTCTCGCGGGCACCCCCGAACGAGGTGGAGGTCCGGACCTGCAGCGCGAGCGCGCCGGCCACCGCCGCGGGGGCGTAGGTCCGGACGATCCCGAGCGGTCGACGGACGTCCTCCCCGTGCACGACCATCTCGACCAGCCGGGTCGCGAGCGGGGCCGGCGGTGTGGCGGTCATCGGCACGCACTCCGCGAACCGGCGCAGGGTCTCCTCCGGCGTCGCACCGCGTGCGCGGGCGATCCCGTGCTCGTTCTGCCGGTCGAAGTCCATGCGCGCCCGCAGCATGCCGACGACGAAACGGCCCCGGGTCGTCCGGGCGGTGTCGACGAGGTGGGCCAGCACGTCGTGGACGGTCCACCCGGGACAGAGCGACGGGGTGTCCCACCGGTCGCCGGACACGTCCCGCAGGTCGGCGACGAGCGCCGCGCGCTCGGAGTGGACGAGCTTCCAGACCTCGGTCACGGTGGTCCTCCCGGGCGTCGCGCGGATGGTCGGCTGCTCCTGGGGACCACCCGGCGGCCGTGGACTCATCGGCCCGACGACAGAGGGCCGGATCCCCGACTCGGGGATCCGGCCCTCTGACCAGCGGTAGCGGTGGGATTTGAACCCACGGAGGCGTGAACCTCACGCGCTTTCGAGGCGCGCTCCTTCGGCCGCTCGGACACGCTACCGCCGACAAGGCTACAAGAAGCTCAGTCGCGGTCGGCGCACGGGGTCCGGCCGAAGAACTCGCGCATCAGGGCGGCCGCCTCACCTGCGCGGACCCCGCCGACGACCTCGGGCCGGTGCGCGAGCCGCCGGTCGCGCAGCACGTCCCACAGCGAGCCCGCGGCACCGGTCTTGGGCTCCCACGCCCCGAACACGACGCGCTCGACCCGGGCCAGCCCGATCGCGCCGGCGCACATCGTGCACGGTTCGACGGTGACGGCGAGGGTCGTCCCGGTCAGCCGCCACTCCCCCACGACGGCCGCGGCGGCGCGCAGGGCGAGCACCTCGGCGTGCGCGGTCGGGTCACCGGTGGCCTCACGGGCGTTGCAGGCCGCGGCGAGCTCGGTGCCGTCGGCGGCGAACACGACCGCGCCGATCGGGACGTCCCCGGTCGCCTCGGCGTCGCGCGCGACGTCGAGGGCACGGCCCAGCGCGAGCCGATCGGCCGGGCGGAACAACTCAGGAGCCGACGAGCTCGTCCAGCGCGGCGGCGAACCCGCAGCGGCGGGCGATGGTGTCCAGCTGCTCGTCGGGGTACAGCTCGAGGTCGGAGACGAGGATCTCCAGCTCGTCGGCGGGCAGGCCGAGGTCGGCCAGGATGCCGAGGTCGCCCTCCGGCCAGGCGTCGTCGAGGGCGTCGTCGTCCGGGGGGAGCTCGACGCGGAGCAGGTCGAGCACGTCCGCCGCGATGTCGTAGTCCAGCGCGGCGACGGCGTCGGAGATCAGCAGCCGCACCCCGCCCGCGGACGGGCGGAGGAGGACGAAGAACTCGTCGTCGACGTCGAGGAGGCCGAGCACCGCACCGGTGGAGCGCTGCGCGCGCAACGCGGTGATCGCCGCGTCGAGGTCCACGAGCGCTTCGGAGTCCAGCCGGACACAGCGCCAACGGCCCTCCTCCCGGATCGCGGCGACCGCGAATCCGGGCAGGGCGGCGCCCCGGGTGTCCGGGGCTGCCTCGACGCTCTGTGTGGCCACGCACCAACGGTACGTCGCTCCGGGGCTGTGAGTCACGCCACGACCAGGTACGCGTGGTCACACCGGGCCCGCGGGCGCCGGACGGGCTCCGGTCAGCGACGATCGGTCCATGCCCATCACGCCCGCCTCGGTCGCGGGGCTCCCCGGCGGCCTGCTCGAGGCCGCGCGCGTCCTGCAGCCGCGGACGGTCGCGCTGCGCCGGGAGCTGCACCGGGCACCGGAGCTCGGACTGCACCTGCCCCGCACCCGGGACGCGGTCCTGCGGGCCCTCGACGGGCTGCCGCTGCGGATCCGCACGGGCGGGTCCTGCACCTCGGTGACCGCCGTCCTCGACGGCGACCGTCCCGGGCCGACGGTGCTCCTGCGGGGCGACATGGACGCGCTGCCGCTGCCCGAGGACAGCGGACTGGACTTCGCCTCGGGCACCGACGGCGTCATGCACGCCTGCGGGCACGACACCCACACCGCCATGCTCGCCTCGGCCGCGCGCCTGCTCGCGGACCGGCGGGACCGGATCGCCGGCCGGGTGGTGTTCATGTTCCAGCCGGGCGAGGAGGGGTTCCACGGCGCCCGGCACATGATCGACGAGGGCGTGCTGGACGAGGACCCCGAGCTGGCCTACGCCCTGCACATCACCTCGACGGTGCCGACGGGGCAGCTCCACCACCGGCCGGGCCCGATCATGGCGGCCGCGGACGTGCTGCGGGTCCGGGTGACCGGCCGCGGCGGGCACGCCTCGGCCCCGCAGGACGCCTGCGACCCGGTCCCGGCCGCCGCGGCGATGGTCGGCGGCCTGCAGACCCTGCTGACCCGCCGGGTCGGGCCGCAGGAGTCCGCGGTCCTCACGGTGTCCCGGATCGAGGCGGGCACCACCGACAACGTCATCCCGGAGACCGCGGAGCTGACCGGGACACTGCGGACGTTGTCGCAGCCGGTGCGCACGCTGCTGCACCGGGCGGTCACCGAGCACTGCCGGCACACCGCGCTGGCCTACGGCTGCACGGCCGAGGCCGAGATCGTCCCGGGCTACCCCGTCACCCGCAACGACGACCGCGCGACCGCCGGGCTGGTGCGCGTCGCGGAGAAGGTGCTCGGCCGCGGCGCCTGCGTGGCGATGCCGGACCCGCTGATGGGGTCGGAGGACTTCTCCTACGTGCTGGACCGGGTGCCGGGCTCGCTGGCGTTCCTGGGGGCCCGGCCGCCGTCGGTCGACCCGGCCCTCGCCCCGCCGAACCACTCGAACCGGGTGGTGTTCGACGAGGCCGCGTTCCCGGCGGGGGTCGCCGTGTACGCGGGACTCGCCCTGGCCGCGACGGGCTGAACGCGCGACGGCGCCGCACCCCCGGACGGGGACGCGGCGCCGTGAACGCGGACGCGGACGCTCAGACGGTCTCCTCGACCTGCTCGGCCGGGGCCACGCGGCCGTAGCCCTTCCAGGTGCGCTGGGCGTAGGCGGCCAGCGCGGAGGTGACCGCCAGGCCCACCCCCGTGCTCGCGATGATCGACAGGAAGACGGCGTTCGACACAGCCATGACGGCTCCTCCTCACACGGGCACGCGCCGGGTCCGGTGACCGGGTCCGGATGACCCGGGCGGAGTCGCGACGCTTGCGAGTCCCACGGGCGCTACCTGCGCCCGCCGACCACGGTCCCACGTCGGAAAAGCGCTGTCCCGCCTGCGGAACCACCGAATCGAATGACTCCGCTCACAGACACATCGGTGCCTCATCCGGCACCGGGGGCGACGTCTCGTTAACGTCGGGGAGAACTATTCAACGAAACGGACAGAACGACACGGATTGACAGTTTCCCGACGAAAGCTTCATCCGTGGCGTGCACTGTCGCCAGGGGGAACGCGTGGACGACACAGCAGAGGGGACGGTCGACGGCGTCACCGTCACCGATCCCGCGACCATGCGGCGCGCTGTTGCGGCGGCCGCGGTCGGCAATATCACCGAATGGTTCGACTTCGGTGTCTACGGTTATCTGGCCACGACCATCGAGGCCGAATTCTTCCCACCCGGGCCGCTGTCCCAGGTAGCGGTGTTCGCGACGTTCGCGATCGCGTTCTTCTTCCGTCCGCTGGGCGGGCTGTTCTTCGGTCCGCTGGGCGACCGCATCGGCCGGACCAAGGTCCTGTCGATCACGGTCATCCTGATGGCGCTGGGCACGTTCCTGATCGGCCTCATCCCGTCCTACGCCTCGATCGGGCTGGCCGCGCCGATCCTGCTCGTCGCCGCCCGCGTCCTGCAGGGCTTCTCCACCGGCGGTGAGTACGCCGGCGCCATGACCTTCATCGCCGAGTACGCCCCCGACCGTCGTCGCGGGTACTTCGGCAGCTTCCTGGAGCTCGGCACGTTCGTCGGCTACGCGCTCGGCGCCACCATCGCCTCGGTGCTGCCGCTGGTCCTCAGCCCCGAGTCCATGTCGAGCTGGGGCTGGCGGATCCCGTTCTTCGTCGCGCTGCCGCTGGGCATCGTCGGGGTGTATCTGCGGGTCAAGCTGGAGGAGACCCCGGCCTTCCAGACCCTGCTCTCGGAGTCCGAGGAGCGCGAGGGCACCCAGGTGAAGGACGGTCTCAAGCTGATCTTCACGAAGTACCTGCCGACCTTCGTCATGGTCGGTGGCGTCGTCGTCGCCTGGAACGTCACGAACTACATGTTGACCAGCTACATGCCGACCTACCTGGAGACCACGGTCGACCAGCACGGCGGCACCTCGATCGACTCCACGACGTCGTCGTGGCTGCAGATCGCGGTGCTGTGGCTGGCGGTGTTCATCATCCCGCTGCTCGGGCGGCTCTCCGACCGCACCGGGCGCAAGCCGATCATGTGGGTCGGTGCGGGCGGGCTGATCGTGCTCGGGATCCCGATGATCCTGCTGATGCAGAACGGGTCGGTGCCCGCGGTGTTCCTCGGCCTGCTGGTCATGGGGCTGCTGCTGATCTGCTTCTCGGCCACCGGGCCGTCGACGCTGCCCGCGCTGTTCCCGACACAGATCCGCTACGGCGGACTGTCGATCGCGTTCAACATCTTCGTGTCGGCGTTCGCCGGGACCGTGTCGCTGGTGATGTCGGCGCTCGTCCTGTCCACGGGCGACCTGCTGTGGCCCGGGTACTATCTGATCGCGGCGGGGGTCATCGGCGTCGTGACGCTGCTGTTCCTCCCCGAGACGGCGAACCGGCCGCTGCGGGACTCGCAGCCGTCGGCGGGGTCGGCGGAGGAGGCGCGCGAGATCGCGGCGACGATGTCCGCCGCGCGCTGACCACCGGTTGTCGGAGTCGGGGAGCGACGGCACGCTGAGCGCGTGCTGCCGCTCCCCGATCTGTTGCGGGCCCTCGACTCCGGGGAGCTCTCCCCCTCCGAACACGTCGACGACGTGCTGTCCCGGCTCGGGTCCGACACCACGAACTGCGTGGTCGCCCTCGACGCCGACCGCGCCCGCGAGCGCGCCGCCGAGCTGACCGCGCTGTCCGCCGCGGGACGACGGCTGGGCCCGCTGCACGGCGTCGCCGTCGGGATCAAGGACCTGGTCGACGTCACCGGGCTGCCGACCCGGTGCGGCTCGCGGCTGCTGGCCGACGCCGCTCCCGCGACCGCCGACGCACCGGTGGTGACGATGCTGCGGGCCGCGGGGGCCGTGGTCGTCGCGAAGCTCCACACCCACGAGTTCGCCTACGGCCCCACCGGCGACGTCGCCGCCACCGGCGCGGCCCGCAACCCGCACGACCCGGCCCGGATCACGGGCGGCTCGTCGTCCGGGTCCGCCGCGGCCGTCGCCGCCGGGCACCTCGCGCTGGCCGTCGGGACCGACACCGGGGCGAGCGTGCGGACCCCGGCCGCGCTGTGCGGCGTCGCCGGGCTGAAGCCGCGGCGCGGTGCCATCCCGGGCGAGCGGGTGTTCCCGCTGGCCGAGTCGTTCGACACGGTCGGGCTGCTGGCCGCCGACGCCGCCTCGCTCGCCGTCGCACGCACCGCGCTCGGGGAGCCCGGCGCGTCGGCCGCGGCGGTGCTGCCCCGGATCGGCGTCGCCGACGACGACTGGTGGCGTCCGCACGACCCGGCGATCGCCGACGCCGTCCGGGCCGCGGCGGACGCGCTCACCGCGCTCGGCGCACCCGTCGCCGCCCAGGACACCCCCGGCGTGGCCGAGCTCGCCGCCACCTACCCGGTGATCACCGGCGCGGAGGCCTACGCGACCCACCGGCGCTGGTTCGCCGAGCGCCGCGACGAGTACCAGCCCGCGACGGCCGCCCGGCTCGCCCCGCACGCGGAGGCGCCGGCGCACCTGTACGTCGACGCCCGGCGCGAGCGCCGCCGGGTCGGGCGCGCCCTGCTCGACCGGCTCGGGGCCTCCTGCGACGTGCTGCTCTGCGCCACCACCCGGCTGCGTGCCACGCCGATCGGCGCGACCGAGCACGACGGGGTGCCGGTGCTGCCGTCGATGCTGCAGCTGACCTCGCCGTTCAACCTGCTCGACCGGCCCGTCGTCGCGCTGCCGGTCCCGGTGCCGGGGCTGCCCGCGGGGGTGCAGCTGGTGGGGGTCACCGTCGGTGAGGACGTGCTGCTGGGGCTGGCGCGGGCGCTGGAGAGGGCGTTGCGGTGATCCTCCCGGTGGCGGTGGCGCGCGGGGTCGCCGCGGGCGAGGTCGACCGCGTGTACCGCCGCTGGGCACGGTCGCGGGTGGCCGTGGGCTCGACGCTGCGCACCGCCGCCGGGGTGGTCGAGGTCGTCGCCGTCGACGAGGTGGACCCGGACCGCATCACCGACGACGACGCCCGCGCCGCGGGCGAGCCCTCCGCCGACCGGGTGCGCCGCGCGTTCCGCGGAACGCGGTCCGACCCGGTGTTCCGCATCGGGCTGCGCTTCGCCGGGGCCGACCCGCGGGAGTCGCTGCGGGACGCGACCGGGGACCTCGACGACGTCGTCGCGGCCCTGGACCGGATGGACCGCCGGTCGCGCCGGGGGCCCTGGACCCGGCCGACGCTGCGGCTGGTCGCCGAGCTGCCCGGGGTACGGGCCGCCGAGCTCGCGGAGCGGGCCGGGCGGGACACCCCGGCGTTCAAGCGCGACGTCCGCGCGCTCAAGGAGCTGGGCCTGACCGAGAGCCTGGAGGTCGGCTACCGGCTCTCCCCCCGCGGGGCCGCGCTGCTCGCCGGACCATGATCACCGGTTGTGGGGTCCGGAGTGCGCTGTCCGTGCCTCTGCGCTCCACAACCGGTGATCACCGGGTCGGGCGGTGCGACGAGCGGAGTCCGCGCGGGGCCGGGAACCGCGGTCTCTACCCTCGTGACGCATGCGAGCGGTGTGCGTGCTGGGGACCGGACTGATCGGCGGGTCGCTGATGCGGGCCGCGGCCCGCGCCGGGCGTGAGGTGTGGGGCACCGCCGCGTCCGAGCCCACCGCGGCTGCCGCCGTCGCCGACGGGTTCGACGTCACCACCGACACCGACGCCGCGCTTGCCCGGGCCGCCGAGGCCGACGCGCTGGTCGTCGTGTGCGTCCCGCTGACCGCGCTGGAGGCGGTGCTGCGCCGCGTCGACGCGGTCGCCCCCACCTGCCGGCTCACCGACGCGGTGAGCGTGAAGGTGCCGGTCGCCGACGCGGTCGCCCAGTTCGCACCGCGCACCCGGTTCGTCGGCGGGCACCCGATGGCCGGCACCGCCGAGTCCGGCTGGCCCGCCGGATCCGCGGACCTGTTCGCCGGCGCCGCCTGGGTGGTCGCCGCCGACGACGGCCTCGACGTCGAGGTGTGGCGCGACGTCGCCGAGCTGGCCTGGGACTGCGGGTCCCGGGTGGTGCCCGCGGCCGTCGACGAGCACGACGTCGCCGTCGCCCGGATCTCGCACCTGCCGCACCTGTTCGCCGCGGTGCTCGCCTCCGTCGGCGCCGGTGAGCAGGGCGACGACCTCGCCCTCGCCCTCTCCGCGAGCTCGTTCGCCGACGGCACCCGGGTCGCCGGGACCCGCCCCGAGCTGGTCCTGGCGATGTGCGAGGGCAACCGGGGCGCGCTGCTCGCCGCCGTCGACGACGCCCTGGGCAGGCTCGGCGCGATGCGCGGGGCGCTGGCCTCCACCGGTGGGCTGGCCGCGACCGTGCGCTCCGGGCACGAGGCGCGGATGCGGTGGGCCTCGACCCGCGAGCCGCTGGAGGTGCCGGTCGACCTCGGCGCACCGGACGTGTTCGCCGAGCTGCGCGAGCTCGGCCGCCGCGGCGACGTCGTCGAGCCGGTGAAGCGCTAGAGCGTCACCCGGGACGCGATGCCGGGGTAGTCGAGGACGAAGCCGTCGTCGTCGACGGTCATGTCGGCGGCGAACGAACCCGCGGCGAAGCCGACGACCGCGGGCGTGCCGGGCGACCCGGCCGTCACCGTGCGGTAGGTCTGCTCGGTGTTCTCCACGGTCAGTGTCGGGAGGTCGACGAACAGCATCGGCAGCACGTGCTCGGCGGGCTCACGGTGCAGGGCGAGGCGCCGGACCGGGAGCGCGTTGAACACCGGGCTGAAGGCGAGGTCGACGTCGCGGGCGCCGCCGAAGTGGCCGCGGCTGCCGCCGGAGCCGTCGTCGACCAGCCAGACGCCGTCGGTGCTGCGCGACAGCGTGAGCTGCTGCTCCCCCTCGGCGGTGGCGACGTCGACGGCGAGCCGCGACAGCGTCCCGTCGCCGGCGACGACGAGCCGGTAGGACGCGGTGAGCACCCCGCCCTCCCCGCCGCGGATGATCCGGCCGACGGCACGGAACCCGCCGCCGTTGGTCGTGATGCGCGCCGACTCCATGCCCGCGGCGCCGTCGGTCTCGGGGTCGGACCGCCAGGTCAGCATGACCGCCACGCGCGTCACCTCCGGGTCGTCGATGTCGGGCACACCGAACCACATCGCCGCGCGGACCACGCGAACGGGTGATGATCAGCCGTCCTCAGCGGGGCTCCCGGCGGACGTCGGCGGCGTCGACGTCGTCGCGGATCCCGCGGAAGACCGGCTGCCGCAGCCGGCCGGCCGCCGTCCACCCGAGGTGGGCGACCTCGGCGACGACCGTCGGGGAGCACCAGCGTGCGCCCGCGGCGTCGACCCGGGGCAGGACCCGCGCGAACGGCGACGCCGGTGCCCCGGTCAGCCGGGCGGTGAGCAGCTCCTGCACCGCCGCCCCGGCCAGCCCGGATCCGACCCGGCCGGCGAACTCCAGCCCGTCCGGCCCGGGGACGCCGAGCAGCAGCGCCCCGATCCGTCCCGCACCACCGGACCTCTCGGGTCTCCAGCCGCCCACCACACAGGACTGCGAGTGCCGGTGGGCGACCTTCACCCAGTCCGGGCTGCGCCGGCCCGGCCGGTACCGCGAGTCCGCCCGCTTGGCGACGACGCCCTCCAGCCCCCGCGACGCCGTCACCTCCAGCAGTGCGGCCCCGTCCGGGTAGAGCGGCGAGGTCTCGACGTGCGGGGTCGCGGACAGGTCGAGCCGTTCCAGGGTGGCCCGGCGCTCGGCCAGCGGGCGGTCGAGCAGCGGCACCCCGTACAGGCGCAGCACGTCGAACACCATGAAGGTGACCGGGCGGCCGCCCGCGGGGCCGTGGATCCGGTGGGCGAGCGCGGCGAAGCTGGGGACACCACCGTCGAGCAGCACCACCTCGCCGTCGAGGAGCACGTCGGGGGCCAGGTCCACCAGACCGGCGAGTTCGGGGAAGTTCGCGGTGACATCGCGGCCGGAACGGGTACGCAGGCGCAGAGCCGGCTCGCCACCGCCGTCGGTGACCTCGGCCAGCACGCGCATGCCGTCCCACTTGACCTCGAACGACCAGCCGGCCCCGGTCGGCAGGGGTCCGGGGGTGGCGAGCATGGGCTGCACACCGTCATGCTGTCACTTCGGACGGCACGCGAGGGGGAACCGCATGCGCGCGATCTGGAGCGGGGCCGTGTCCTTCGGGCTGGTCAGCGTGCCGATCAAGGTCTATTCGGCGACGTCCAACCACGACGTCCGGTTCCACCAGGTGCACGGTGAGGACGGCGGCCGCATCCGCTACAAGCGGACCTGCGAGGTGTGCGGCGAGGAGGTCACCTACGCCGACATCGTGAAGGGCTTCGAGACCCCCGACGGCGAGCTGATCACCCTCGACGACTCCGACCTCGCGTCGCTGCCCGTGCGGACGGGGCACGAGATCGACGTCATCGAGTTCGTGCCGAACGACCAGATCGACCCGATGCTGTTCGACAAGAGCTACTACCTCGAGCCGGAGACCAAGGCCGCCAAGCCCTACGCGCTGCTGCGCGAGGCACTCGAGGAGACCGACCGCACCGCCGTGGTGAAGGTGGCGCTGCGCCAGCGCGAGACCCTCGCGCTGCTGCGGGTGCGCGGCAAGGCGATCGTGCTCCAGACCCTCATCTGGCAGGACGAGATCCGCGAGCCGGAGTTCGACATCCTCGACAACGAGGTCGACCTCAAGCCGCAGGAACTGAAGATGGCGTCGTCGCTGGTCGAGAGCATGGGCGCGGACTTCGACCCGTCGGAGTTCCACGACGAGTACCGCGACGCGATGGCCGACCTCATCGAGGCGAAGCGCTCCGACGGCGACGCCCGCCCGGCGCCCGCCGCGGAGGCCGCCGACGACGGCGGGGACTCGATGAGCGACCTGCTGTCGGCGCTGCAGGCCAGTGTGGACGCGGCCCGGTCGACGAAGTCGGACTCCGGGTCGGGGTCCGGTTCGGCGGAGAAGAAGACCCCGGCCCGGCGGTCGTCCTCCCGGACGAAGAAGACCGAGGAGAAGGACGCCGGGACCGGCACCGACGACGCGAAGCCCGCGAAGCCGGCCACCACACGTCGGCGGTCGACGAAGAAGACCGCCTGACCGGCGCCCTCAGGGGCCGAAGCTGGACTCCGGCGGCGCCTGGTCGTTCTGCAGGGCGCCGAACAGCGCCTGGGCCCGGGTGCGGTCCCAGCGCAGGTTCGACCCGCCCGCGCTGCCCCCGATCGGGACGGTCGTCTGCACGCCGTCGCCGCCGGAGACGCCCTTCATCCCCCAGGCCAGGCCGGCGAGGTTCCAGATGTGGTCGGAGTCGTCGACGGTGATCGTGCCGGTCACCGCGGACGCCAGCGGGACCATCCGGAACGGGTTGATCAGCGTGAGCGGGCTGGTGGCCTTGCCGAGCAGCGCGGAGAGGAACTCGCGCTGGCGCTGGACGCGGTCGAAGTCCGAGCCGGGCGTCGCGCGGGTGCGGACGTAGCCGAGCGCGGTCGTGCCGTCGAGCTCCTGGCAGCCCGCCTGGATGTCGAGGCCCGCCTTCGGGTCGTCGATGGCGCGGGGGACGCACATGTCCACTCCCCCGACCGCGTCGACCGCGCCGACGAACCCGCCGAAGCCGACCTCGACGTAGTGGTCGATGCGCAGGCCGGTCGCGGCCTCGACGGTCTCGACGAGCAGCTCCGGGCCGCCGAACGCGAACGCCGCGTTCACCTTGTTGCTGCCCCTCCCGGGGATCGGGAGGTACGAGTCGCGCGGGATGGAGACGAGCACGCTGCCGGAGCTGCCCGTGTGCAGCAGCATGATCGTGTCGGTGCGCTGGCCCGCCGCGTCGCCGGTGGCGAGCCGTTCCTCGTCCTCGGCGGAGAGGCCCTCGCGGCTGTCCGAGCCCACGATCAGGTAGTTCGTCCCCGACGACGACGCCTGGGAGTCCGCGGGCAGTGCCTGCACCCGGGTCATGTTCTGGTCGAGGTAGACGCCGAACCCGACGAACGCGACCAGCAGCAGGATCAGCACGGCCTTCCAGCGCCCGCGGGTGGCACGGCGGACGCGGCGCCAGTCCGGCATCGACGGGCCGCGGGTGACCCGGCCGTCGCGGGGGGCCTGCGACGCGGGATGCACCCCGGCCCCCGCTCCCCCGGCTCCGGAACCGGCACCGGCGGGACGCGGCATGACCGGACCACGCGGCGGCGCGGCGGCCCGGGTCGGTGGCGGCGCCCCGGCGGCCCGGCCGGGCGGCGGCTTGCGCAGCGGTCCGCGGCCCCCGCGCGACGGCGGGGTCCCGGGCGGCTGCTGCGGCGGGGACGGCGGCGGGAGCGGACGGCCACCGTGTCCGGGAAGCGGGTTGCGGGGCTGGTTCGTCCAGCCGGGGCTGCCGGGCCGCGCGGGACGGCCGCCGCGCGGCGGCTCGCCCTGCGGCGGACGCCCGCCCGCGGGGGGCGGGCCGCGGAAGTCTCCGGCCATGCCTGTGCCACCCTCCGATCGGCCCGGATCCTGGGCATCCGTGGCCGACGATACTGCGCGCCGTCGTCCCCGGGACGCCGGGCGAGAGGGTCACCCCGCCCACCTGCGGTGTTACACCCGACCGGGTGCGCGGGGGATGATCGTCGACGATGGACCTCCCCCTGCACGAGGACGACCTGGACGCCGAGGGCGTGATCCGGGCGTCGGCGATCACCCCGCTCCGCCCGGACATGCCGGCCGCGGCGGTGCTGTGCTGGTTCCCCGAGGTCGTCGAGGACCTCGGGACCCGCTCCGAGACGGTGACCGTGCTGCGCAGCGAGCTCGGCCGCAGCCCGGTGTGGCGCACGACCGGGCCCGGCGGGACACCGGTCGCGGTGCTGCACCCCGGCGTCGGCGCGCCGCTGGCGGCGATGTTCCTGGAGCACCTCGCGGCGCTGGGCGTCCGCACCGTCGTCGGGGTCGGTGGGGCCGGGGCGCTGCGGCACGAGCTGACGCTGGGGCACGCCGTCGTCCTGGGCAGCGCGCTGCGCGACGAGGGCACCTCGTTCCACTACCAGCCGCCGTCGCGGACGATCGACGCCGACCCGGACGGCGTCGACGCGGTGGTCCGGGTGCTCGACGGCGCCGGGGTGCCGCACGTCGTCGGACGGTGCTGGACCACCGACGCCGTGTTCCGGGAGACCCCGGCGCGGGTCGCGCGGCGCCGCGACGAGGGCTGCGCGGTGGTCGACATGGAGGCGTCCGCGCTGGTCGCGGCCGCGCGCCGGATCGGGGTCGGCTACGGCCAGGTGTTCCTCGCCGCGGACTCGCTCGCCGGGCCGGAGTGGGAGCACCGTGGCTGGACCAGTGCCCGCGAGGCCCGGGCGGGGCTGTTCGGCCTGGCGCTGGCCGCGGCCGAGACCTGGGACGGGAGCCGCGGCCCCGGGGCCGGACCGCGCGACGACCCGGCCGGCGCCGCGGAGGGGGACGGGCGGTGGGCGGGCGGGACCGGTACGCCCTAGCGTCTGCGGGCATGCGCGTCCTCGTCACCGGCGGTGCCGGATTCATCGGGTCCCACGTCGCCGACCGCTTCGTCGCGGACGGCCACGAGGTCGTCCTGCTCGACGCGCTGCTGCCGCAGGCGCACGGCGGCGAGGCACCGGAGCTGGACCACGAGCTGGTCCGCGGCGACGTGCGCGACGCCGACACCCTGTCCCGGCTCCTGCCGGGGGTGGACGCGGTCTGCCACCAGGCCGCCATGGTCGGGCACGGTGTCTCCCCCGCCGACGCCCCCGACTACGCCTCCCACAACGACCTCGGCACCGCGGTGCTGCTGGCGCAGATGCACGCCGCGAAGGTGGACCGGCTCGTGCTGGCCGGGTCGATGGTCGTCTACGGGGAGGGCCGCTACGACTGCCCCGACCACGGCGTCGTCCGGCCCGGGCCGCGTGCGCTCGACGACATCGACGCCGGCCGCTACGAGCCCCGCTGCCCGGAGTGCGGCAAGGACCTCGAGTCCGGCCTCGTCCCGGAGTCCGC
The DNA here is from genome assembly GCF_023717215.1 of Pseudonocardia sp. DR1-2. Taxonomy (NCBI): domain Bacteria; kingdom Bacillati; phylum Actinomycetota; class Actinomycetes; order Pseudonocardiales; family Pseudonocardiaceae; genus Pseudonocardia; species Pseudonocardia sp. DR1-2. Next base: position 187,758 of record NZ_JAMQOF010000002.1, read on the forward strand.
GCCGGTCGACCCGCGCAGCACCTACGCCGCCACCAAGCTCGCCCAGGAGCACCTCGCGAGCGCCTGGGCCCGCCAGACCGGCGGGACGGTGTGGTCGCTGCGCTACCACAACGTCTACGGCCCGCGGATGCCCCGCGACACCCCGTACGCGGGCGTCGCGTCGATCTTCCGGTCCTCGCTGGAGCGCGGTGAGGCACCGCGGGTGATGGAGGACGGCCGGCAGCGCCGGGACTTCGTGCACGTCACCGACGTCGCGGCCGCCAACGCCGCCGCACTCGTCGCCGACCCGGAGCCGACCGGCTTCGGCGCCGCGAACGTCTGCTCCGGCGAGCCGCACACCATCGGCGACCTCGCCGCCGAGCTGGCCCGCGCGATGGACGGACCCGAGCCCGAGATCGTCGGCGGCGCCCGGCCCGGCGACGTGCGCCACGTCGTCGCCGATCCGGCCTACGCGGCGGCCCGGCTGGGCTTCCGCGCCCGGACCACCTTCACCGACGGGGTGACGGCGTTCGCGACCGACCCGCTCCGTTCACCGATCACCACGAACCGCTGAGGGGCGCCGTTCGAACCTCTCGCGGGACCCTCCCGCATTCGGCGGGCGGCGGACCGGCGGAGAGGTGAAGATCGCGACGTGCACCCGGAGATCGTGCTGCCGTGCCTCGACGAGGCGGAGGCGCTGCCGTATGTCCTGAAGCGGATGCCCGACGACTGGCCGGTGATCGTCGTCGACAACGGGTCGACCGACGACACCGCGGCGGTCGCGCGCGGGCACGGGGCGCGGGTGGTCGTCGAACCGCGTCGCGGCTACGGCGCGGCCGTGCACGCCGGGCTGGAGGCGGCCACCGGTGAGCTCGTGGCCTTCCTCGACGGCGACGGCTCCCTCGACGCCGACGTGCTGCCCGGCATGGCCGAGACCGTCGCGTCCGGCCGCGCCGACATCGCCGTCGGACGGCGGGTCCCCGACACGGTCGGGGTGTGGCCCTGGCACGCCCGCGCGGCGAACGCGGTGATCGCCGGGATGCTGCGGGCCCGGGGGGTCCCGGTGCACGACATCGCCCCGATCCGGGTCGCACGCCGGCAGGCGCTGCTGGACCTGCGGATCGAGGACCGGGCGTTCGGCTACCCGCTGGAGCTGCTGCTGCGGGCGGGCCGGGCGGGCTGGCGGTTCGACGAGATCCCGGTCGCCTACTCCCGGCGGGCCGGCGGGCGGTCCAAGGTCTCCGGCTCGGTCAAGGGCACCGTCCGGGCCGGGCGCGACATGATCCGGCTGCTGCGATGACCGGCCCCGTCACCACCGTCGTCCTGGCCAAGGCCCCGGTGCCGGGCCGGGTCAAGACCCGGCTGTGCCCGCCCGCGACGCCCGAGCTCGCCGCGGCGATCGCCTCGGCGGCGCTGCTCGACACCCTCGACGCCGCCGCCGGGGTGGCCGGCGACACCGTCGTCGCGCTGACCGGGGACCGGGCCGCCGCCGTCGGTGCGGCCGATCTGGCCGCCGCGCTGGACGGGCTCGCCGTCGTCGCGCAGCGCGGGGAGGGACTGGCCGCGCGGATCGCCGCCGCGCACGCCGACGCCGCCGCGCTGCACCCGGGCCGCCCGACCCTGCAGGTCGGGATGGACACCCCGCAGGCCACCGCCGAGCTGCTGTCCCAGTGTGCGGACCGGCTCGCCGAACCGGGTGTGGACGCCGTCCTCGGCCCCGCGACCGACGGCGGCTGGTGGGTGCTGGGCCTGCGCGACCCGCTCGCCGCCGCCGCGCTGCACGGCGTGCCGATGTCGAGCGCCGAGACCGGCGGCCGGACGCTGGACGCGCTGCGGGCCGCCGGTCTGCGGGTGGCCCTCGCCGAGCCGCTGACCGACGTCGACACGGCCGCGGAGGCCGTCGCCGTGTCCGCGCAGGTCCCGGGGAGCCGCTTCGCCCGCGCCGTCGCCGAGCTCAGGCTGCGATGTCCGGAGGTGTCGGTGTGACCGTGACCGCCGAGGGCTTCGACATGCCGCTGTCCGGCGCCCCCTCCCGTCTGCTCTGCGACGACGGCACCGAGATCGCGCTGGACGTCGACCGCTGGGCCGACGCCGCCGGTGGCTGCGACGACTGGCTGCTGCGCCACTGCGCGGGCCCCACCCTCGACCTCGGCTGCGGACCCGGCCGGCTGCTCGTCGCGCTCGCCGCGCGCGGGATCGCCGCCCTCGGCGTCGACGGTTCCGCCGTCTCCCGGGTGCTGTGCCGCCGCCGCAGCGTCGCGATGGTCCAGGCCGACCTGTTCGGCCCGCTGCCCGGCGAGGGCAGCTGGTCCCACGTGCTGCTCGCCGACGGCAACATCGGCATCGGCGGCGACCCGGTCGCCCTGCTCACCCGCGCCGCGCGGCTGCTCACCCACGGCGGGACGGTGCTGGTGGAGGCCGACCCGCGCCCCGAACACGCGTGGCGCGGTACCGCCCGGGTGCTGTGCGGCAGCGGTGCGGGCGAGCCGATCCCGTGGGCCGCCCAGGGCGCGGTGCCCCTCGCCGTGACGGCCGGGCGTGCCGGTCTGCGGGTGACCGACGTGCACCTCGGCGCCCGGGTGTTCCTGGAGCTGACCGGGCCGTGAGGCGCGTGGTGCGGTGGCGCAGCCCGATCCGGGGCCCCTGGCTGACCTCGATGTTCGCGCTGCCGCTGCTGGTCGGGCTCCCCGTCGTGGCGTTCACCGGGCTGCTCGACCGGCTCGCCTACGGCCGGGAACAGGCCATCCCGGCCGCCGACGCCGTCGGCGGGCTGCAGCTGCCGTGGTGGGACTGGCCCGCGTCACCGGCCTGGCTGTTCCGGCTCACCGAGGGCCTGCACGTCGGGCTCGGGATCGTGCTGGTGCCGCTGGTCCTGGCGAAGCTGTGGTCGGTCATCCCGAAGCTGTTCACCGCACCCGAACGCAACCCGGTGACGTTCCTGGAACGGCTGTCGCTGGTGCTGCTGGTCGGCTCGATCCTGTTCCTGATCGTCACCGGCCTGCTGAACGTCCAGTACGACTACGTCTTCGGCTTCTCCTTCTACGACGGCCACTACGCCGCGGCCTGGGTGTTCCTGGCCTCGTTCACGCTGCACGTGGTCACGAAGCTCCCGACGATGGTCCGCTCGCTGCGGGGCCGATCGCTGCGCACCGAGCTGGCCACGCCGCTCGCCGCCACCCGGCCCGAGCCGGCACACCCGCTGGTCGCGCCGGACCCGGACCCCCCGACGATGTCGCGGCGCGGCGCGCTCACCCTGGTCGGCGGCGGGATGCTGTTCGTCGCGGCGCTGACCGTCGGACAGTTCACCGACCGGCTCCGGTCGACGGCGCTGCTGCTGCCCCGGGGCCGGACGACGGCGCCCGACAGCACCGAGCGGGGCGGCCCGAACGACTTCCCGGTCAACCGCACGTTCGTCGCGTCCGGCATCGCCCCGGCCGCGGTCGGGAGCGCCTGGACGCTGACCCTGACCGGCGGCACGGCACCGGTGGTGCTCGACCGGGCGGCGCTGGCCGCGCTGCCGCAGCACACCGCGGAGCTGCCGATCGCCTGCGTCGAGGGCTGGTCGACCTCGCAGGTGTGGACGGGGGTGCGGCTGACCGACCTGGCCCGCGCCGCGGGCGTGACCGACCCGGAGACCGCGGAGGTGCGGTCGGTCGAGGTGGGGGGCCCGTTCGCCCGCTCGCTGCTCAACCGCGGCCAGACACTGTCGCCGGACTCGCTGCTCGCGCTGCGGGTCAACGGCGCCGAGCTGTCACCCGACCACGGGTACCCGGCGCGGCTGATCGTCCCGGCGCTCCCCGGGGTGCACAACACCAAGTGGGTCGCGACGATCGGGTTCTCCCGTGCTGCTCCTCGGTAGCCGCCTGCTCGCCGCCCTCGGCTGCTTCGCGCTCGCCGGGTGGGCGGTGTACGCGATCGTCGGCGGGTCCCCGGACCTGGTCACGATGGCCTGGTGGTTCGCCGGCGCGGTCCTGCTGCACGACCTCGTGCTGTTCCCGCTCTACGCCGCCGGGGACCGGCTGCTGCTGCTCGCGCTGCCCCGCACCCGGGTGCCGCTGGTCAACCACGTGCGGATCCCGGTGCTCGGCTCCGGGCTCGCGCTGCTGATGTTCCTGCCCGGGATCATCCGGCAGGGCGCGCTGAGCACGCTGAACGCGACCGGGCTGGACCAGGAGCCCTACCGGATGCGGTGGGTGTGGCTGACCGTCGTGCTGTTCGCCGTCTCCGCGCTGGTCTGGACGGTGCGGACACTGCTCGCCCGCCGGGCAGTATCGGAGCCATGAGCGAACCCGTCTTCGACAAGCGCGACCAGCTCGACAAGGTCGCCGCCGGCCTGCTGGAGGGCGAGCGGATCATCGCCGTCTACGACGCGATCGGCGCCGGCACCGGCTTCCTCGGACTCACCGACCTGCGGGCGGTCCTGCAGGACAACTCCTTCGTCGGCAAGCGCACCGCGATCACCTCGATCCCCTACGGCCGGATCTCCTCGGTGTCGTTCGTCGCCGATCGGAACCTGCTGGGCCGGTTCGCGAGCTCCAGCCAGATCGCGATCACCGTCGGGGCGGCCGTGCACGAGGTGGCCTTCCGCGGCGACGACAAGGCCCGCCACGCCCACGACGTGATCCTCTGGCACCTGACCCGGTCGTGACCGGGGGCACGCTCGGCGGCGGCCGCCCGGCCGGGTTGCGACACTGGGGTCATGAGCACCGGCCCCGTCCCGCCCGCCACCACTCCGGACTCCACCGACGTGCTCGTCGTCGGGGCGGGACCGGCCGGGTCGGCGGCGGCGGCGTGGGCGGCACGGCACGGGCTCGACGTCGTCCTCGCCGACTCCGCCACCTTCCCCCGCGACAAGGCCTGCGGTGACGGGCTGACCCCGCGCGCGATCGCCGAGCTGGGGCACCTGGGCCTCGGTGGCTGGGTCGACTCGCACGGCACCAACCAGGGGCTGCGCGCGCACGGGTTCGGGCAGGTCCTGGAGCTGCCGTGGCCGGGCGGGTCGCTGCCGGCGCACGGCTCGGCGATCCCGCGCACCGAGCTCGACGCGGGCATCCGCCGGGTCGCCCTGGAGGCCGGCGCGACCCCGATGGAGGGCGCCAAGGCCGTCGACGTGACGTTCGCCGGGGGCCGGGTCGACTCCGTGCTGTTCGACGACGGCCGCTCCGTCCGGTGCCGCAGGCTCGTCGTCGCCGACGGGGCGCGCTCCACGCTCGGGCGGGTGCTGGGCCGGGAGTGGCACCAGGACACCGCCTACGGCGTCGCCGCCCGCGGCTACGTCAGCTCCGGCCGGCACGACGACCCGTGGATCAGCTCGCACCTGGAGCTGCGTGGCGAGGCCGACGAGGTCCTGGCCGGGTACGGCTGGCTGTTCCCGCTGAACGACGGCCGGGTCAACATCGGCGTCGGCACCCTGGCCACCGACCGGCGCCCGGCGAACATCAAGCTGCGCGGCCTGATCGACCACTACGCGAACGCGCGCCGCGCCGAGTGGGAGCTCGGCCCGGAGGTCGAGCTGGTCCGCTCCGCGCTCCTGCCGATGGGCGGGGCGGTGTCCGGCGTCGCCGGGCCGAACTGGGCGCTGGTCGGCGACGCGGCGGGCTGCGTGAACCCGCTCAACGGGGAGGGCATCGACTACGGCCTGGAGACCGGCCGGCTGGTCGCGGAGCTGCTCGCGTCGGGCGCCGACCTGGACCGCGCCTGGCCCGCGACCCTGCGCTCGCACTACGGCCTGGCGTTCTCGATCGCGCGGCGGCTCGCCGGGCTCATCACGATCCCGCGGCTGCTGCCGCTGGCCGGGCCGGTCGGGATGCGGTCGCGGGCCCTGATGACCGTCGCGCTGCGGGTGATGGGCAACCTCGTGACCGACGAGGACCGCGACCTGACCGCCCGTGCCTGGCGGGCCGCCGGGAAGCTGTCGGTCCGTCTCGACGACCGGCCCCCGTTCCCCGCGGCCGACCTGCGCACACCGGTCACGGCGCGCTGAGGGCTCCGGGGCGGGAGGATCACCGGGTGGTGGCAGCGTGCCGTCCACCGGGGTGACCGGTTCCGGACGGTACGGTCGCCGCCAGGAGGTCCGCCACGACGGCGGACGGCCGGTGCACGCACCCGCGGCCCGGCTGTACCAGCAGACCGGGAGGGCCCGTGACCCGCGGCGACGATCCGGAGCGCACCCGCAGGGATGCGTCCGACCCGTGGCGGACGGGGAACCGCCGGCAGCGGCCGCCGGGCGGCCCCGGGCCCGACCCCACCCGTCGCGTCGGCGGGGCCCGGCCCGCGCCGCGCCGCGCCGACGACGACCCGGCGACCCGCAGCAACGCGCCGGACGCCACCCGCCGGGTCGGCCCGCCCCCCGGCCCCGGCCGCCCGGGCCCCGGTGGACCGGGTGCCCCCGCGGACGGCACCCGGCGCCTCGGGCCCGGAGAGGCCCCGACCCACCACCTCGGCGCCCCGCCGACCGCCGCCCACGGCGCGCCGCGCCCGTCGCGCCCGGACGCGACCCGGATGATGCCCGCCCCCATCACCGAGCCCGAGCTGCTCGGCGGCCGGTACCGGCTGGAGGGGCTGCTCGGCCAGGGCGGGATGTCCGACGTGCACCGGGCCACCGACACCCGGCTCAACCGGCCGGTCGCGGTGAAGATCTTCGGTGCGGCCGACGACCCGAGCGCGGACCAGCGCTTCGAGCAGGAGGCGCAGGTCATGGCGAACCTGCGCCACCCGGGGCTGGTCGCGGTGCACGACTTCGCCGTCGAGGCCGACCGCGCCTACCTGGTCATGGAGCTCGTCGACGGGCCCACGCTCAAGGACGTCATCGCCCGCGAGGACCTGCCACCCGAGGACATCCGCCGGATCGGCACCGAGGTCGCCCAGACCCTGGCCTACGTCCACTCGCAGGGCGTCACGCACCGCGACATCAAGCCGTCGAACATCCTCGTCGACTCCGACGGCCGGGCCCGGCTCGCCGACTTCGGCATCGCCGCCCTGCTCGGCGCCGACGGCCACACCGCGGCCGGCGAGATCATCGGGACGCCGGCGTACCTGTCGCCGGAGCAGGTCCAGGGCCGACCGGTCGGGCCGCCGACCGACGTGTACGCGCTCGGCCTCGTGCTGCTGGAGGCCTGGACCGGGCGGCAGGAGTACCAGGGCCAGGGGCTGCAGGGCGCCGCCGAGCGCGTGAACCGCGCCCCGGTGGTGCCCGCGGACGTGCCCGAACCGGTGCGGACGGCGATCGACCGGTCCACCGCGACCGACCCGCAGCGACGCCCGGACGCCCGCCGCGTCGCCGAGATCCTCTCCGAGCCGGCCGCCGTCGCTCCGCCGGTCGTCGCGCCGCCGGAGCCCGAACCGCGTGACCTCGGCTCGTCGGGGATCGGCAAGTGGATCGCGATCGGCGCGCTCGTCGTCGCGCTGCTGGTGCTGCTCCTCGGGTTCCTGCTGTTCGGCAACGGCGACTCCGACACCCAGGCCCCGCCGACCACCGAGACCAGCGCACCGCCCACCACCGAGACGACGACCGAGGCCCCGACCAGCGAGAACGACGGCGGCATCCAGCTGCCGAGCAACATCCCGGGTCTGCCGTCGGGTCTGCCCTCTCTCCCGTCGAACCTGCCGTCGCTGCCGAGCGAGCTGCCGTCGCTGCCGTCGAACCTGCCCGATCCCGGCCAGATCGGTCAGGACGCGCAGGGTTTCTGGGAGTCGATCCAGCGCTGGTGGTCCGGGATCACCGGGAACTGACGTGACCCGTCCGACCCGGTGCGGCGCGCGCCGGGCCGGACGGGGACCATCGGAGGTGACACGGGCGCGGTACGTGCCCGGTGACCACCTGCGGAGGGGTTCTCGGTGAGCGCGAGCACGGAGCAGGCGACGACCGATGCGGCCGGTGGTGCGCAGCCCGCACCGGCGGTGCCGGCGCGGCGCGACCGTCGTGCCCTCCTGACCGCGCTCACGGTCGCCCTGGTGCTGCTGTGCGCCGGCGTCGCGGTCGCCGTCTCGATCGGCGACGACGGCTTCTGGCGGCAGAGCGGGCTGCCGGTGCCCGAGCCGGGCCTGAAGGCCGCGACGGTCGTCGCGAAGGTCCTGGCCGTCGCCGCGACCGCGCTCGCCGCCGGGTCGCTGCTGGTCGGCGGCCTGGTCGCGGCGCCACAGGGGTCCGGGACGGTCGACGTCCACGGCTACCGCGCGCTGCGCCGGGGCACCCTGGCCGCCACCGTCGCCGGGGTGTCGGCGATCGCCGCGGGCTGGCTGTCGGTGGCCGACATGACCGGCAACTCCCCCGGCGTCCTGGCGTCGGTGGGCCCGTTCGGGTGGCTCGGCGCCGCCGCGACGATCGAGGAGCCGCTGGGCTGGGCGCTCGCCGGAGCACTGCTGCTGCTCGTCGCCCTCGGGTCGGCGTTCTCGCTGAGCTGGAAGGCCGTCGCCGCGCTCGGGCTGGTCGCCGCGTGCGCGATGGCGGTGCCCGCCGCGGTCCACCCGGCCGCGACCGGGGCCGGGCACGACTGGAGCGGCGATGCGAACGTGCTGCGCGCCGTCGCCGGGACCGCCTGGCTCGGGCTGGTCGCCGCGCTGGTCGCGTTCCGCGCGCACGGCGGCGTCGTCGAGGGACGGACCGCGGGCCGGGTCCGCGGGCTGCTCGCCGTCGGCGGGGTCGTGTACCTGGCCGGCGAGATCGTCTTCCAGCTGGTGGTGACCGACGCCGGTCCGCTCGGCGGGTCGGCCTACGTGCAGGTCGCCGTGGTCGTCGCGGTCCTGCTCGCGGCCCTGGTCCCGCTGACCGCGCTGCTGGTCCGCGGGCTCGTCACCGCCCCGGACGGACCGGCGCCGGGCCGGCTGCTGCCGGTGGTCGCGGTGCTGGGGGCGGTGGTGGCGACGCTGGGCGTCGCGAGCATCCGGCTGGTGCCGCCGCGGTTCGTCGTCGCCGACGACTCGGCGCTGCAGACCCTGATCGGCTGGGACGTCGACCGGCCGTTCTCCGCGCTCGCGGTACTGACCGACTGGCGCTGGAACCTGCTGTTCGGCACCGGTGCGCTGGTGCTGGCCGGGCTGTACCTGGTGGCCGTGCGCCGGCTCGCGTCCCGCGGGGTGGTGTGGCCGGTCGGGCGCACCGTCGCCTGGCTGCTGGGCTGCGCGACGCTGCTGCTGGCGACGTCGTCGGGGCTGGGCTTCTACTCCCCGTCCATGTTCAGCGTCCACATGATCAGCCACATGACCCTGAACATGCTCGCGCCGATCCTGCTGAGCCTCGGCGGGGCGGTCACGCTCGCGCTGCGGGTGCTGCGCCCGGCGGGCCGCGGCAACCCGCCCGGCCCGCGTGAGTGGCTGCTCGCCGCGGTGCACTCGCGCGTCGCGAAGGTCATGACCCACCCGGCGTTCGCGGCGGTGCTGTTCGTCGGCTCGTTCTACGTCCTGTACTTCACCCCGCTGTTCGACGGGGCGCTGCGGTTCCACTGGACCCACCAGCTGATGAACCTGCACTTCGTGCTGGTCGGCTACCTGTTCTTCTGGCCGCTGATCGGCGTCGACGCCGCCCCGCACCGGCTGCCGCACCTGGGGCGGCTCGCGGTCATGCTCGCGACGATGCCGTTCCACGCGTTCTTCGGCGTCGCGGTGATGAGCTCCTCGACGGTGCTCGGGGAGAACTTCTACCGCCAGGTCGGGCTGCCGTGGCTGGACCTGCTCGACGACCAGCGCACCGGCGGCGGCATCGCCTGGGCGACGGGCGAGATCCCGATGCTGCTGGTGATGGTCACGCTGGTGGTGCAGTGGTCGCGCGACGACTCCCGGGAGGCGGCCCGCAAGGACCGGCAGGCCGAGCGGGACGACGACGCCGAGCTGAAGGCCTACAACGCGATGCTGGAGCAGATGCGCCGGGGCGGCTGAGCGCCGGTCGCGCTCACGCCGTCGCGGCGGTCGCCCTCAGCCGGGTCAGGCCCTTCTCGAGGTCCCCGCCGAGCAGCCGGTCCATCGGCACGATCCGGCCGACCAGCGCGGCCACCCCGGACTGCTCACCCGTCATCCGCCAGACGACCTCGGTCCCGGCACCGGCCGGGGCCAGCAGGAACGCGGAGGTACTGGTGGAACGGAACGGCTTCTCGAAGCTCACGAGGATCTCGATCCGCTCCGGGGTGTCGGTGACGACCTCCATCGTGCCGCGGCCGGCCTTCCGGTTCCCCGACCAGGAGTAGCGGGCGCCGGTGCCGCGCTCGGCACCGTCGTAGCGGCGTTCCAGGGCCGGGTCGAGGTCCTCCCACGGCGACCAGGACCGCCAGGCGTGGAGGTCGGCGACCAGGTCGTGGATCCGGTCCGCGGGGGCGTCGACGACGGTCCGGCGCTCGACGACGTAGCTGCTCACGGCGTCGACCGTAGCGGGATCCGGACGCTCGGTCTGCTCCGCCGGACGATCCGATGGGCCGACGACCGTTCCGAAGCGAAACCTGGGGGCATGACCGACACCCTCGTACCGACGACCCGCCCCGGACGCACCGCCTGGGGCGCGGTCGCCGTGATGGCGATGACGAGCTTCGTGCTCGTCCTCGCCGAGTTCCTCCCGCCCGGCCTGCTGACCCCGATGGCCGCCGCGCTCGGGATCACCGAGGGCCAGGCCGGGCAGGCCGTGTCGGCGACGGCGTTCGTCGGGCTCCTCGTCGCCCCGACGATCGGGGTGCTGCTGCCCCGGCTCGACCGCCGGGCCCTGCTGACCGCGCTCGCCGTGGCCGCCGCGGCCTCCAACCTGGCGGTCGCGGTGGCGCCGAACTTCGTCGTGCTGCTCCTGGCGCGGCTGCTCCTCGGTGCCGCGATCGGCGGGTTCTGGGCGATGTCGCTGGCCGTCGCGGCCCGGCTGAGCACGCCCGGGCGGCTCGGCCGCGCGGTGATGCTCGTGAACACCGGGACGACCGTCGCGACGGTCGCGGGTGTGCCGCTGGCCGTCCTGCTCGGGTCGGTGGCCGGGTGGCGGGCCGTGTTCGTCGGCGTCGCCGTGCTGTCCGCGGTCACCGCGGTCGCGATCCGGTCGGCGCTCCCGGCCGTGGCCCCGGACGCCTCGGACGGTCTCCGTCCGCTGCTCGACACCCTGCGGGCGCCCGGCATCGGGCGCGGGCTCACCGGCCACGTGCTCACCGTCCTGGGGCACTTCGCCGCGTTCACCTACATCCGCCCGGCACTCGGCACCGTTCCGGGTCTCGACGCCGGCGGGGTGGCCGTGCTGCTGGCGGTGTTCGGCGCGGGCGGCGTGGTGGGGAACGTCCTCGTCGGGCTGGTCGTCGACCGCCACCTGCGGGTCGTGCGCTTCGCGGTCCCGGCGACGCTCGCGGCCGGCGTCGCCGCGGTCGCCGCGTTCCCGGCGGCGCTGCCGGTGGTCGTCGTCGGCGTGGCCGTCTGGGGGCTGTCGTTCGGGGCGTGGCTGACGGTGGTCACGACCTGGATCGCCCGTGTCGCGCCGACCCGCATGGAGGCCGGGGGCGGCCTGCTCGTCGCCGGGTTCCAGCTCGCCATCACGATCGGGGCCGCCGCCGGCGGGCTCCTCGTGGACGGCCTCGGGGTGCGCGCGACCCTCGCCGGTGCGGCCGTCGCGGCCGCGGTCGGCGGCCTGACCTTCGGCTCCGCCCCGCAGGACCCGCCCTACGGCGCGGGCGAGGACCGGACCGACGAGCGCCACCGGGACGGCGACATCCCGGACTCCCGGCGGAACGCCCGGGCGAACCCGAGCTCGGAGCGGTAGCCCACCCGGTGGGCGACCTCGGCGACCGTGGCGCTGCCGTCGGCCAGCAGCGCCCGGCCGGCGTCGACCCGGGTGGCGGCCAGGTAGTCCGCCGGGGTCCGGCCGACGACCTCGGCGAAGCGGGCCGCGAAGACCGCCCGCGACATGGTCGCCTCCCGGGCCATCTCGGCGACCGTCCAGGGGCGGGCCGGGTCGGTGTGGATGGCGTGCAGGGCGCGGGCGATCCGGGGGTCGAGCGCCGAGGCGAGCCACCGGTCGGTACCGGCCGGCTGCTGCTCGACCCACATCCGCACCGCGGTCACGGCGATCGTGGTGGCGATCCGGCTGCAGATCACGGTGTCGCCGCTGCGGACCCGCCCGCCGACGGTGCTCCACCCGCACTCCATCCCGCGGACGAGCGTCGCCATGCCGGGCTCGGCGGGCCCGAACGCGCGGGCGACGAGTGCGGGCGGGAGCGTGCCGTCGTCGCGGGGGCGGGCCGGGGCACCGGCGAACACGACGGCGGTGAGGTCCGCCCCGTCCTCGCCGCGGACCGTCAGGTCCCCCGGCCGCGGGACCAGGACGAGGTCCCCCGCCGCGACGGCCGTCCAGCAGCCGGTCGTCGTGCGGACCGAGGCGCGGCCGTCGTGCAGGAAGACGAACCCGGCGGCGTCGCGGAGCAGCGTGGCCGTCGCGCCGTCGGTCACCCGGGACCGGCGGGACCGTTGCAGCTCCCACTCCATGCCGGCCAGCATCCGGTCGAGACGGGTGTCGATCGCATCGGGCAGGGGTGCGGTCACCCCCGGATCAGCCGCGGGACGGGGCGCCGTATTCCGGCGACCACGCCCGTCCACACCCTCCGGCGGCCGTCCACACCCGCTGCGACGGGTGTGGGGACCGGTCAGGGGGTGTGGACCGTGGGCTCCACGTAGTCGGTCGACTCCTCGCCGACCGGGGTGCGCGTCCCGCCGAGGGTGCCGTCGGCCCAGCTCGCCGCCTTCCGCAGCCGCAGGCTGTTGGTGACCACCAGGAACGACGACAGCGCCATCGCGGCCCCGGCGAGCAGGGGGTTCAGCAGGCCCGCCATCGCGATGGGGATCGCCGCGGTGTTGTAGCCGAACGCCCACCACAGGTTCCCGCGGATGGTGCCCATCGTGGCGCGGGCGAGCTCGACGGTCGCCGGGAGCACGCGCAGGTCGTCGCGCACGAGCACGACGTCGGCGGCCTCCAGGGCGACGTCGGTGCCCGAGCCGACGGCGATGCCCAGGTCGGCCGCGGCGAGCGCGGCGGCGTCGTTCACGCCGTCGCCGACCATGGCGACGGTGCGGCCCTGCGCCTGCAGCGCACGGACCTGGTCGACCTTGCGGTCGGGCAGCGCCCCGGCGACGACCTCGGTGATCCCGCAGGCCCGGGCGACGGCGTGCGCCGCGGCGGGCCGGTCACCGGTCAGCAGCACCGGGTGCAGCCCCATCGCGACGAGCTCGGCCACCGCGACCGGTGCGGACTCCTTCACCGGGTCGGCCAGCGCGACCAGCCCGGCGAGGGCGTCGTCGACGTGCACGGCGACGACGGTGTGCCCGGCCGCCTCCCACTCCGCGAGCCGCGGCGCGAGCGCGCCCGTGTCCTCCGGGGGTCGCCCGACGGAGACGGTGCGGCCGTCGACGGTGCCGCGGGCACCGAGCCCGGGCAGCGCGACGAAGTCCTCCACCGCCGGGACGTCCGGCCCGGCGTGGGCCCGGATCGCGGCGGCGATGGCGTGTTCGGAGCCGCTCTCGACCGCGGCGGCGCGGGCCAGCACCTGCGCCGCGTCCGTACCCGGGAGGGCGGCGACCTCGACCACGGCCATCCGCCCGGTCGTCAGCGTGCCGGTCTTGTCCAGGACGACGGTGTCGGCGGCCCGGGTGGTCTCCAGCGCCCGGTGCCCCTTCACGAAGATCCCCAGCTCGGCGCCGCGGCCGGTCGCGACCATCAGCGCGGTCGGCGTCGCCAGCCCCAGCGCGCAGGGGCAGGCGATGATCACCACGGCGATCGCGGGCGCCAGCGCGCCGGCCCAGCCGGCGCCGGCCAGCAGCCAGCCCCCGAGGGTGAGCAGCGCCAGTGCCAGCACCACCGGCACGAACACCGACGACACCCGGTCGACCAGCCGCTGCGTCGCGGACTTCTCGGTCTGCGCCCGCTCGACGGCCGCGATCATCCGCGCGAGCCGGGTGTCCGCGCCGACCTGCTCGGCGACGACGACCAGCCGCCCGCCCGAGGCGATCGTGCCGCCGGTGACGGCGTCGCCCGGCCCGACCTCGACCGGGACCGGCTCGCCGGTCATCGCACTCGTGTCGACGGCGGCCCGCCCGGTCTCGACGACGCCGTCGGCGGCGACCCGCTCGCCCGGCCGCACCAGGAAGCGGTCGCCGACCCGCAGCCGTCGCACGGGGATGCGGGACTCCGTCCCCCCGGACAGGACGGTGACCTCGTCGGTCTCCAGTGCGGCGAGCGAGCGCATGACACGCCCGGCGGTACGGCGGGCGCGGGCCTCGAAGTACCGCCCGGCCAGCACGAACGTCGTGACCCCGGCGGCGACCTCGAGGTAGAGCGGGCCGGAGGGGTGCAGCACCGCGTCCCACCCGGTGAGGGTCTGGCGGGTGTCGAGGAAGGCCATCTCCCCCAGCGACCAGGCCGACGCCGAGATCACGCCGAGCGAGACGAGGGTGTCCATCGACGTCGTCCCGTGGCGCAGGTTCAGCACGGCGGTGCGGTGGAACGGCCACGCCGCCCAGCCGACGACGGGCAGCGCCAGCGCGACGACCACCCACTGCCAGTACGGGAAGCGCAGCGACGGGACCAGCGACATCGCCAGCGACAGGTCGGCCAGCGGGATGAACAGGATGAGCGCGACGGCCATCCGGGTCCGCAGCCGTCGCAGCGCGGAGTCGTCGGAGGTGGCCTCGTCGCCGGTGTCGGTCGGGCGGATCTCGGTGGCGCCGTAACCGGCCTTGCGGACCGTCTCGACCAGGGTCGCGACCGGGGTCGCCGACGGGTACCGGACCAGCGCGCGCTCGGTGGCGAGGTTGACGGTCGCGTCGACGCCGTCGAGCTTGCCGAGCTTGCGCTCGACCCGTCCGACGCAGGCCGCGCAGGTCATGCCGTCGATCTTGAGCTCGACCGTACGGACGTCCGTCTCCCCCACGGTCCGGTCCACGGCGCTGTCGGTACTCACGACCCCATGGTTCTACACGCGATCGAAGATCCGCCACCCGGGCCCCTGACCTGCGGCGGACCGGCGCCCCACTGAACCGTTGCGGGGCGACAGGGCGTACAACTGGTCGTCGGGAGTGGGGGTACGCGGACGTCCGAGGAGGAACCCTGATGGCCACCGGGAAGCGGAAGGCGGCGGCGAAGAACCCGCTCACCGCGAGGAAGGGACCGTCGCAGTTCACGGTGATCGCGCTGATCGTCGTGGTGGCCTTCGCCGCGGTCGTCGGTGTCGGCGTCTACTGGAAGAACTCCGGCGGCGGGATCGCGGTCCCGCCGAACGCGTCCGCGCAGGGCGTGACCGTCGGCAACGAGGCGGCCCCGAAGACGATCGACGTCTACCTCGACTTCCAGTGCCCGATCTGCAGGCAGTTCGAGGCACAGGCCGGGCAGACGCTCGACCGGATCGTGTCCTCCGGACAGGCGAAGATCGTCTACCACCCGATCGCCATCCTGGACCGGGCGTCGTCGACCCGGTACTCGACCCGTGCGGGCGCCGCGGCCGGATGCGCCGCCGCGGCCGGGGTGTTCCCGCAGTTCGAGAAGGAGCTCTACGACAACCAGCCCGCCGAGGGCGGCGCCGGGCTCCCGAACGAGCAGCTGGTCGCGCTCGGGCAGAAGGCCGGCGCGGGCGGCGACTTCGCCCAGTGCGTCGACGACCAGCGCTACGCGCCGTGGGTCACCCAGATCACCCAGCAGTCGCTGCGCGACGGCGTGTCCGGCACCCCGACCGTGAAGGTCGACGGCACCCAGGTCGACGCGACCCCGCAGGCCGTCGCGCAGGCGGTGGCCGCGGGCTGAGGCCCGGGGCCGCCGGGGTGCGACGACGGGACGCGGGTCAGGGAGCGGTGCCGCCCGCCGCACGCCACCGACGGACGGCGTCGGTCACCGCGGGACCGAGCGACCGCGACAGGTTCCGGTCGCGATACGGCGAGCGGCTGTCGCGCAGTACCGGCGCGTCCGCGTTGATGTCCTCGGCGAGGCGGCCGAGGTAGGCGTGCCCGCCCGCCTCGTGTGCACGGCGCTCGCCGTCGTCGAGCTCGACGAGCATCGCGTAGCCGATGAAGCTGTGCTCGCAGTTCACATCGAGGTAGTGCCGGTCGCCGTCGCGGAGCAGGAACCACCAGTGCGGCTCGTGGTCGACGACCTCCATCACGCCCCGCAGCGTAGGGGACCCGGTCGGCCCGGAACGCCTGTCGGCAGGTCAGCCGGGCCGACGCAGCGGGCAGTCCAACCGGGGACAGCTGCGGAGGAGCAGCTGCCGTTCCTCCCAGCGGTCCCGGCGTTCGGCGGCGACCCGCTTCCACTGACGTCGCTGGCTCTCGGTGTCCATCGACATGCCGATGAGCACGGAGAACCAGACGAGGGCGAGGACTCCGCCGACGAGGATCAGCGAGGTGGTCATGGTGTGCCACCTCCGCTCCGGTGCAGCGGGGTGGGGATCTCGGGACCGTGTGTGGTGCCGTCATGGTCGTGCATGGCGCACCCCCTTCAGCGGTGGTGACCGCTGTCCAGGATCTGGGAGTCGAGTATGCGGTGCGAACGCCCGGATGCACCAGACTGAAAGCAACATCCGGTCTGCAATTGCATCCGGACTAGCATCGCCAGGGACCATCCGCAGGAATCACCGGAGGACGCGTGGTCATGACCGCGGCACACGGCCCACTCGTCATCCGCAAACGTCTGGGCTGGGCCCTGAAGCAGCTCCGCGTGGCGCGCCATCGGCAGCTCTCGGAGATCGCGAAACTCCTCGAGGTGTCGGCCTCGAAGTTGTCCCGCATCGAGACGGGTCAGGTGGAACCGAAGTTCCGTGACGTCCGCGATCTGCTGGAGATCTACGAGGCCTCGGACACCGAACGCGATCGCATTCTCGGATGGGCGAACGACGCGAAGGCTCCGGGCTGGTGGGAGCCGTTGGGTCCTGCTCCGTCCGGGGTGGACCTCAACATGCTCATCTCGTTGGAAGCCGAGTCGCGCGCCAAGAGCACCTTCAGCATCCCGATCTCCGGACTGCTGCAGACCGAGGACTATGCACGATTGCTCCTGACCGAGGTGTTCGCCGGGCAGGAGCACGTCGAGATCGAACGCATGGTGGAGATCCGGATGGGTCGTCAGAATGTGATCGAACCGGACCGGACAGAGGCACCACCCCTCGAGCTGCACGTCCTGCTCGACGAGGTCGCCCTGCACCGGTGCGCCGACGAGGAGGTGCTGCGGGCACAGATCGGCGAGCTGATCCGCCGGGGCGACCAGCCCAACATCACGCTGCAGATCCTGCCGTTCCGCGCCGGCTGGACCAGCGCGACCAGCACGTTCTCCGTCTTCACACCTCGCCACCCCGAGACGGACTGGCCGATGGTCAACGTCGAGGGCACGGAGAACGACGTCTTCATCGACACTCCACAGGCCGTCGCCGACTACCAGCAGATCTGGCAGCGGCTCCTCGACCGGGCCATGTCCCCGGACGACAGCCGGAGGATGCTGGATCGGAGATTCGCGGGACGGTCCTAACCGCGCAGGCGGTCGAGGTCGAACTCGCCGTTCTTGACCCCACGGACGAAGGCCGACCACTCGTCGTCGGTGAATCCGACGACGACCGCCTCCGCGGTCGTCGACCGGACGCGCACGCCGATCGCGTCGGCCGCGACTGCCACGCATTCACCCTTTGCACAGAAGGAACTGGTGACGAACTGACCGTCGGACACTCTCGACCTCGGCTTCGCATCTCGCCGGTCGGGGCCGGCAGCACTGTCGGCGAGGGGGAGCAACACCGACGTCTCGCACAACGAGTGGGGGGCCGGGCGAGTTGTTCACTCGTTCGTTCCGGGCGCTCGGTCCGTTAGCGGCATTCCGCAGCCGTCGCCCGCCCGTGACACAGGACCGACAGCGGCAGTCGGACGACACGGGGTTCAGCCCTGGGTGGCGATCTCACTCGGCGTCGCCGCCACCCGGTTCTCCGCCCGCCGGATCAGCACGATCCCCCCGAGGATCAGCACCCCACCACCCACCTGGACCAGGGTCGGCACCTGCGCGATCAGCACCCAGGCCGCCAGCACCCCGAACATCACCTCGGACAGCCCCACGAACGACGCGACGCGCGTGTCGAGCCGGCGGATGGCGATGATCCCCGTGAGGTACGGCAGCGCCGTCGCGAGCACGACGAGCATCCCCAGCAGCACCGGCCAGGGCACGTCGACGCCCGCCAGCCGGCCGCTGGACTCCCCCACCCGCCACGGCGTGATGCCCAGCAGACCGGTCACGGTGAGCGTCACCGCGCCCACGACCATCGCCCCGGAGATCATCAGCAGCGGCGGGACACCGCCCTCGTCGTCGCCGCCGGGCAGCAGGAAGTAGACGCAGACGCACACCGCCGCGCCGAGGCCCCACAGGATTCCCGTCAGGTCGACGCGCTGGGGTCCGAACGGGTCGACGACCAGCACGAGCCCGGCGAGCGAGACCAGGCAGCCGACGAGCGTCACCACGGCCGGGGTGCGCCGGGTCCGCGCCCAGGTCCAGCCGACGAGCAGCACGGGTGCGAGGAACTCCAGCAGCAGCGCGACGCCCACCGACAGGTGCTGCAGCGCCTGGAAGAAGCACAGCTGGACACCGGCGACGGCGGCCAGGCCGTAGAGCAGGACCTTGCGGGCGTTCGGCGCGCTGAGCGGGTACCGGCGCAGCATCACGACCGTGACCGGGAGCAGCAGGACGGCGGCGCCCGCGATGCGCAGCAGCGTCGTGAGTCCGGGCGACCAGCCCGCCTCCAGGAACGCCGCGCCGAGCGGTCCGGAGAAGCCGTACGCGGCGGCCGAGACCAGCGCCCACATCAGCCCGCGGACCATGTGATCCCGTGTCACGACCGAAGTACCCATAGACTCCTGACACTAGGAACCGACCATGTCAGGGGTCAACATGGAATTCGCCCATGACACCCAGGTGCTGCTCGCGGCGGCCGCGGCGCTGGTGAACACCCGTCGGGCCGAGCCGGACCCGCTCGACGACGTGCCGGGCTTCGCGGCGTGGCTGGCCGAGCAGCCGTACTCGGGGCGCCGCGCCGGCTCCGACGACGAGCGCCGGGCCGTGCGTACGCTCCGCGAGCGGTTGGCCGGACTGTGGCCCGCCCACGGCGACGACGACGGCCCCGATCGCGACGGCACCGTCACGCTGGTCAACGCGATCCTCGCCGAGACCGACGCGCGCCCCCACCTCGCGCGGCACGACGGCTGGGACTGGCACCTGCACGTCACGCCCCAGGACGCGCCGCTCGCGGACCGGATGGGCGCGGAGATCGCAATGTCGGTCGTCGACCTGGTGCGCGGCGACGACCTGTCCCGGCTGCGTCGCTGCGCCGCCGAGGACTGCGACGCCGTGCTGGTCGACCTGTCCCGCAACCGGTCCAAGCGGTTCTGCGACACCGGCAACTGCGCGAACCGCGCGCACGTCGCCGCCTACCGCGCCCGCCGCGCCACCCGGACGCCCTGACACCCCGGCCTCGCCGTGTCGATCAGTACCTGAGAGCGGTGCGCCCCGGTCGGGACCGCGCTCAGGTACTGATCGACGTCAGCTGCCGGTCAGGTGCTCGGTGAGCAGGGCGTTCACCTCGTCGGGGCGCTCGTAGTTCAGCAGGTGTGCCGAGTCGGCGACCTCGGCGTAGCGGGCGCCGGGGATCGCGTCGGCGATCTCGTGCAGCGACGACGGCGGCGTCGCCGGGTCGTCCGCCCCCGCCACGACGAGCGCCGGCACCGACACCGCACCCAGCTCGGCGCGGATGTCGAAGGCGCCGATGGCGGCGCAGCAGGCGGCGTAGCTCTCGTCGTCCGCGGCGCGCAGCATGTCCAGCAGGCTCTGCTCACCGGCCGGGTCTCGCTGCGCCCAGGTCTCGACGTACCAGGTCCCGGGCCGGGAACCGACCATCGCGGCCGTGCCGTCGGCCCGCACGGTCGCCGCGCGCTGCGGCCACGAGTCCGGGTTCGGGAAGCGCGCCGCCGTCGCCAGGACCGCGATGCTGCGCACCCGCTCCCCGCCGTGCACGCCGAGCCACTGGCCGATCGCCCCGCCGATCGAGACGCCGACGTAGTGGAAGTCCCCGATCCCGGCGGCGTCGGCGGCGGCGAGCGCGCCGCGGCCGAGCTCGGAGATCGTGAGGTCACCGGTGACGGGGGCCGAGTCGCCGTGGCCGGGCAGGTCGAACCGGACGCAGCGGAAGCGGTCGGACAGGGCCGCCACCTGGGCGTCGAACAGGTGCAGGTCGGTCCCCAGCGACGGGCCGAACAGCACGGCCGGTCCGTCGGCCGGACCGTCCACGACATGGTGCAGATCGAGTGCCATGTGCCCATCCTGCACCGGCTGCGGATCGCGGCCCGGGTTCGTAGGGTCACCGGCGAGGACGTGCGCCATCGGAGCCGCTGGAGAGAGGACCGTCCATGGCCGAGCTCGAGACCTTCAGGATGCTCATCGGCGGGAAGCCGTCCGACGCGGCGTCCGGCCGCACCTTCGAGACGCAGAACCCGTTCACCGGAGCGCCGTGGGCGACCGTGCCGGACTGCGGCCCCGACGACGTCGACACCGCCGTCGCCGCCGCCCGCACCGCGCTCGACGGCGAGTGGGGCGCGATGACCCCGTTCGCCCGCGCCGCCTGCCTGCGCCGGCTGGGCGACCTGATCACCGAGAACGCCGAGGCGCTGGCCCGGACCGAGGTCAACGACTCCGGGAAGCTGTACCGGGAGATGATCGGCCAGCTGGGTGGACTCGGCGGCTGGTACCACTACTACGCCGGGATCGCCCCGACCATCGAGGGCCGCCAGATCCCGGCGCCGAACCCGAACTACCTGGTCTACACGCGCAAGGAGCCGGTCGGCGTCGTCGCGGCGATCACGCCGTGGAACTCCCCGCTGCTGCTGATGACCTGGAAGGTCGCGCCCGCGCTGGCCGCGGGCTGCACGATCGTCGTGAAGCCGTCGGAGCACTCGCCCGCCTCGACGCTCAGGTGGGCCGAGCTGGTCGAGAAGGCCGGGATCCCGGCCGGTGTGGTCAACGTCGTCACCACGAACGACCGGGACACCGCCGCGCACCTGGCCGGTCACCCGGGCGTCGACAAGGTCGCGTTCACCGGCTCCACCGCGACCGGGCGGTCGATCGCGAAGGCGGCCGCTGCGAACCTGAACAAGGTCACCCTGGAGCTCGGCGGCAAGTCGCCACAGGTCGTGTTCCCCGACGCCGACCTGGAGTCGGCCGCGAACGGGATCATCGCCGGCGTGTTCGCCGCGACCGGCCAGACCTGCATGGCGGGGTCGCGGCTGATCGTGCACGCCGACGTCCACGACGAGCTCGTCCGGCTCGTCGCCGAGCGCGCGGCGACGATCGCGCTCGGCGACCCGAACGCCGAGGAGACCGAGATGGGCCCCGTCGCGAACGGGCCGCAGTACGAGAAGGTCCTCGGCTACCTGGAGACGGCGAAGGCGGAGGGCAACACCATCGCCTACGGCGGTGCCGCGGAGTCCGGGCTGGGCGGCTACTTCGTGCAGCCGACGGTGATCACCGGGGTGACGCCCGAGTCCACGGTCTACCGGGAGGAGGTGTTCGGCCCGGTGCTCGCGGCGCTCACCTTCACCGACGAGGACGAGGCCGTGAAGCTGGCCAACGACACCCCGTACGGCCTGGCCGGCGCGGTGTGGACGAAGGACGTGCACCGCGCGCACCGCGTCGCCGGACGGATCCGGGCCGGCACGGTGTGGATCAACGCCTACCGGGTGGTGGCGCCGAGCGTCCCGTTCGGCGGGTTCGGGCACTCCGGGCTCGGCCGGGAGAACGGCGTCGCGGCCGTCGAGGAGTACCTGGAGAACAAGTCGGTGTGGGTGGAGCTGTCCGGCGGCACCCGCGACCCGTTCACCCTCGGCTGACCCGGGACCCCCGGTCCGGGGACTCCTCCCAGCCCAGCCGTTCGGTCCAGCGCTCGCCGCGGTCGGCACGACGCGGGGCGGGCACGCGGGCGGCGGGGGTGTCGGTACGGGTCTCGGACGTGCTCATGGGGACCTTCCGTCGGCGGTGTGCACCGCCGTGCCCGGGGTCGAGGTCCCGGGCACGGCGGTCCTCCGGCACCGCGGCCAGGACGCGCGGGTCCGGCGACGGGGAGCGTCGCCGGATCCGGCGGCGTGTCGCGCGGCGCGGAAGTCGGGGAGCGACCACGGAACCGGTGCGGACCGCACGCTACGGACCGCCGGGGGCCGCAGTTCGCGAGCTGAGACCCCGACCGGCGGACGTACCCGCGAGCGCGACGGATGGGAATGCGTTCGGCCGTCCGGATCAGTCGCACCCGCCGTTCGCGCGCAGGGTTCTCAGCGGTCGCCGAGCAGCCCGCTCTCGTGGGCGAAGGCGATCGCCCGGGCGCGGT
The DNA here is from genome assembly GCF_023717215.1 of Pseudonocardia sp. DR1-2. Lineage (NCBI taxonomy): Bacteria > Bacillati > Actinomycetota > Actinomycetes > Pseudonocardiales > Pseudonocardiaceae > Pseudonocardia > Pseudonocardia sp. DR1-2. The sequence goes on from NZ_JAMQOF010000002.1 coordinate 210,059, forward strand.
CGCGGAGGCCGAGCTTGTCGAGCACCCGCCCCAGGTGGGTCTTCACCGTCGTCTCGCCCAGGTGCAGGGCGGCGGCGACCTCGGCGTTCGACAGGCCCCGCCCGACCTCGCGCAGCACGTCGGTCTCCCGCGGGGTCAGCCGGGACAGCTCCTCGGCCCGGGCCGACGGGGCGGGGGCCTCGGCGTAGCGGGCGATCACCCGCGGCACGACGGCCGGGTCGAGCTGTCCCCCGCCGGCGGCGATCCGGCGGACCGCGTCGAGCAGCTGCTCCGGCGGGGAGGTCTTGAGCAGGAACCCGGCGACCCGCGCGTGCAGTGCCGCGTCGACGACGGCGTCGTCGTCGAAGGTGGTGAGCACCAGTACCCGGGCGGTCGAGCCCGCCGCGGCGAGCTCCGCGGCGGCGGCGAGCCCACCCCCGCCGGGCATCCGGACGTCCATCAGCACGACGTCCGGGTCGAGGGCCCGCACCCCCCGGACCGCGGAGGCGGTGTCGTCGGCCTCCCCGACGACGTCGACGTCGGTCTCCCCGTCGAGCAGCATCCGCAGGCCCGCGCGGACCAGCGCCTCGTCGTCGCAGAGCACGACCCGGATCACGGTGTCCCCCGTTCCAGCGGGAAGCGGGCGTGGACGGCGAACCCGCCGCCCGGGCGCGGCCCGGTCGTCAGCTCGCCGCCGAACAGCTCGACCCGCTCCCGCATCCCGACCAGCCCGTACCCGGCCCGGTCCGGTCCCGGGGCGCCGGTGCCGTCGTCGTGGACGGAGACGACGAGCGTGCCGTCGGAATGGTCGACGACGACGTGCGCGGTCGCCGTCCCCGCGTGCCGGACGGTGTTGCTGAGGGCCTCCTGCACGATCCGGAACGCCGACCGGTCCAGGTCGTCGGGCAGGTCCCGCAGCCGCCCGCGGACGTCGACGACGACCGGGGTCCCGGCCGCCCGCACGTCGGCGGCGAGCTCCTCGAGCCGGGCCAGCGACGGCGCGGGCTCGGCCGCACCGGGCGCCTCCTCGCGCAGCAGCCCGACGACGCGGCGCAGCTCGTCGACCGACCGGCGGCCCAGCTGCTCCACCGACTCCAGCGCGGTGCGCTCGGCCGACCCGTCGGGCATCCGCCGGCGCACCACCCCGGCCTGCAGAGTCATCACCGACACGGTGTGGGCGACGGCGTCGTGCAGCTCCCGGGAGATCCGCACCCGTTCCTGGGCGACGGCGGCCTCGGCCAGCGCGTCGCGCTGCGCGGCGAGCTCGGCGGTCATCGCCCGCAGCTGCACCGACCGCAGCTCCTCGCGGCGCAGCAGCACCCCCATCGCCGTGGCCGCGCCGAGGACGAACGGGTAGAACGCGATCTCCCAGGGCGAGCCGAGCCAGATGCCGACGTAGAGCCCGGCGGATCCGGCGGTGGCGGCGTAGACGCCCAGCGCGATCCGTGCGGTGCACCGGTAGCCGAGGTGGCCCAGCAGCAGCATCAGCGCGATCAGCTGCGCACCGCCCGCGCCGCCACCGAACAGCGGCGGCCACGCGAACGGCACCAGCATCAGCGGCGGCCCGGCGACCGGGACGCGGGCGGCCAGCAGGAACACCGCGGCGACGAACGCGGCCAGCCCCCACGTCGACGGCACCAGACCCACGCCCTCGGGGTCGCCGCCGGCCTCGGCCAGCACGGCGCCCGCGCACAGCCCGGCCGCGGGCACGGCGAACGCCCACGGCATCGACGGCTTCGGCAGGCGCACGCCCGCGACGCTAGCGGCGATCCGGGCCCTGCGGATCCTCTCCGGGGCCCGCCGGGTCGGCCGGCCGGGACGATCCGCCGGGGCAGGGTCCGGCGGCATCGTCGTCGCTGCTCAGGGCGCCGCGACCGGCGGGCCCGCCGAGGACGGGGAGTCCACCGATGTCCACCACCACGCCCGCCACCGCCGTTCCGGCCGACGCCGCCACCGACCGGGCCGCGGCCTCCGTGTGGCCGCTCCGGATCGCGGGTGGCCTGCTCGTGCTCACCCCGCTGCTCGTGGCGGGCGGGTTCGCGACCTCACCGCCGCAGGCGAGCGACTCCGGGTCCGACTACGCCGCCTCGCTCGGCGCGGACCCGGTGATCACCGGGATCTCCGCGGCCTTCCTGCACTACGGGTGGGTCGCCCTGGTGTTCGGGGCGTTCGCCGCGGTGGCGATGGTGCGGGGTCGCCGGGGCCGGGGCCTGACGACCGTCGGTGCGGCGGCGACGGCCTTCGGCGCGGTGCAGATGTCCGGGCTCCTGCTGAGCGACCACTACCTGGCGTCGATGTCGAACCGGGTCGGACCCGACGTCGCGGGTGCGGTGCTGGAGAGCCTCGACGCGGGCGTCCCCTGGGTGCAGGTCTGGCTGCTCACCGGGAAGGTGTTCGGCCTGCTCGGGCCGGCCGTGCTGATGGCCGGGCTGGCGCGGGCGGGCGTCATCGGCTGGTGGGCGGTGCCGGGCTGGCTCGCGATGTGGTTCCTCGCGCCGATGCTGGGCTCGATGGTCGGCGTCGTCGCGACGGCCGCGCTGACCGTGTTGTGCGGCGCCCCGCTGGTGGTGCTCGGTGTGCGGATGATCCGGCGCGGGTCCCCGGACGTCGTCGCGGCGGGCCGGGCGGTCTGACCGCATTCGACGGCGGGCCCGCACACCGGGGGGGTGTGCGGGCCCGGCGTCACGCCGGGACCGTCAGGCCAGGACCACCTGTCCTCCCTCGACCCGCACCGGTCGCGAGGTGAGCGGGGCCCGGGCGGGGCCGTCGAGCGGGGCCCCGTCGGAGACGGCGAACAGGCTGCCGTGGCAGGGACAGGAGATGCCGGCCGGGGAGACCTGGTCGACGAGGCAGCCCTGGTGCGGGCAGGTCGCGTCGAACGCCAGGACGGTGTCCGCGTCCGGGCGGGTCACGACGACCTTCTGCTCGGCGAAGACCCGGCCGCCGCCGACCGGGACGTCGTCGACGGCGGCGATGCCGGCCGGTGCCGCGGCGGCGCTGCTGCTCGGGGCGGCCGCCGCGGGGGCGGGGGTGGTCGGTGCGGGCGCGGCGGGTGCCGTGTCGCGCGGGGTTCCGTAGGTGGCGCAGCCCGCGGCGCAGCAGGCCACGGCGGCACCGGCGCCGGCGAGGAGCCGGCGGCGCGGGATCGGGGACACGGGGGACCTCCGGGGGACGGTGGGAGCGGTCGGGGGGTCAGAACGACAGGCCGTGGCCGGCGAAGAACCACAGCGCCGAGGTCAGCCAGACCCCGGCGAGGACGGCGAGCAGCACCCCGCCCGCGACGGCGAGCAGCCACCCCGGCACGCCGGGGCGGCGCAGGAGCAGCATCTTGGTGACGAACGCGCCGTAGAACAGGCAGCCGAGCGCGGAGTGCAGCAGCGCCGACGTCGTCGCGCCGGACCAGCCGAACGCGTAGAGGCACTGCACGGCGACGGGCACGGTCACCAGCACCGCGGCGCGGCCCGACCAGCGGTGCGCGACCGCGGTGACCGGGTCGGCGTAGCCGCGCATCATCATCCGGCCGGTGACGCCCTGTACGATCGCGAGGACCAGGGCGGCCGAACCGAGCCACGCCTTGGCCGCGGCGCCGCTGGAGAAGCCGGCGAGGTTGACCGCGACGCCGGTGCCGACGTGCTGGCGGGCCCAGACGCCGAGCGCGACCGCGATCAGCGACCCGACCACGACGGGGACTGCCACGACTCGCCACGACAGGCCCTCCGCCGGGACCGCGACGTCGTGGGCCGCCTCGGCGTCGGGGCGGCGACGGGCGCGCGCCGGGTCGGGTGCCGTCGCGCGGGACCGTCGACGGCCGGGGCCGCGCCGACCGGGCCTGCGGGCGGGGCCGTCGTCGCCGTCGGCCCGGTCGCGGACGGCGGGGCGTGCGGGGCGCTCGCGGTACGCGGCGGCCGGGTCCTCGGCCGGGGCGCCGGTACGGACGTCGGCGCCGGCGGTCGCCCCGTCGCCCGTCCCGTAGCCCGTCCGGTCGTAGCGGCCGGGTTCGGCGTAGCCGGCGAGCGGTTCGTAGGCGTCGGGGTGGTCGGCCGTGCCTGCCGGCCGGCCACGGTGGTCGGCGTGGTCGGCGTGGTCGGACCAGTGCAGCCGGGCCGCGCCGGCGGGCCGGGAGCGGCCGGGGGTGCTCCCGGACCAGGCCGTGTCGTCGGCGCCCTCGGACCATCCGGAGGGCGGGTCGTCACCGGCGGCCCGGCGCGGGCGGCCGGGACGCGCGGCCCCGGCGGCGGGCGCCGGGCGGCGCGGCGTGGTGACCCCGTGGGCGCCCGAGCCGCCGCCCGGGGGCGGGGTGAGCGGGCCGGTCGGGGTGAACAGGTCCCCGGCGACGGCGTCACGGCGACGGTCGGCGGTGCCCGCCCACCGGTCCGCGCCGCCGTCGGGGTCGTGGTCGGGTGCCCAGGACGGCTCCGGGACGGCGGCCCAGCCCCCGCTGTGCCCGGGGCCGCGGGGGCTCGGGATGTCCGCGGAGACCGGGGCGAACCCGACCGGGTCGGTGAGCTCGCGGTCCGCGTGCCGCGCGCGGGGGGACATCAGTACCCACCGCCGTAGCCGCTGCCGCCGGTGGACGGGGCCGGCGCCTCGGCCGGGGCATCGGCGGGTGCGGGGGCCGGCGTCGCGGCCGGGGCCGGGTCGGAGGCGTCGGTCCGGGTCGCGGTGAAGTCCCAGGACCTCCCGTCGGCGCGGGCGGTGCCGGTGGCGACGCCGTCGGCGACGGTGTACTCGACCTCCGCGCCGTCCTCTCCGGTCAGGCGGGTGGTGCCGCCGGGGGTCGCGGTGCCCTTCGTCCAGGACTCGATGCCGCGGTTGTCGCAGACGTAGGCCTTCACGGCGCCGTCGGTGACCCAGATGTCGACGGTGACCTTCCCGTTCGTCGACCGGCCCTTGTAGACGACCTCGCCGGTCGCGGCCGGTGCCGGGGCGGCCGTCGGAGCGGGCGCCGCCGGGAGGGCGGACGAGCCGGCGGCCTGTTCGACGGCGGCGGGCAGCGGTTCCGGTTCCGCGGTGAGCACGACGTTGGCCGTCGCGGCCCCGGCGGCGACCGCGCCCACGGCGACCATGGTCAGGAGGGGTCCGGAGAGTCGCATGTCAGCCCACCTCGATCCGGACCGAGTCGAACGCGGGCGTCTGGTTGGCCCGCTGCATCATCGGGGTGCGGTGCGACCCGTCCCCCGCCCACGACGAGCACTGCAGCTCGCCGGTCTGCTCGACCCCGGGCACGTCGATCGTGACGCTGTCCGGCCGTGCGGCTCCACCGCCGTCCTCGGTGGCCTGGAAGAACAGCGGATCGGGCGACGAGTCCGGTGCCTCGCCCGGGTCGGGCAGGATCCGGCAGGCGGTGTGGAAGTGGCCGCGCTGGAGTCCCTGGCCGTCGAGCAGGGACGCCTCGGCGTAGTAGCCGCCCTGGGCCGCGGGGAGGAACCGGTCGCGGACCAGGTTCCGGGTGCTGACGGTCAGGCGGAACGACTCCCCGGGCCGGACCTTCGTCGGGGCCTGGGTGATGAGCAGCGACGGGCTGCGGTCGGCGTCGGCGACCTCGCCGAACGCGGTGGACACGCAGCGGGGCGCCTTCTGGAAGCCGTCGTGGGCGGTGAGCCGGCTGCCGGAGCAGTCGACGGCGAGGATGTCGAGCGCCGACTGCGCGCCCTTCTTCTCCCCGTCGCCCGCGCCGCCGGCACCCTGGTCGGCCGAGCCGCCACCGGCCCCGGCGCTGTCACCGGCCCCGTCACCGGAGCCCGATGAGCCGGAGCCCGATGAGCCGGAGCCCGTGTGCCCGGCGTGGTCGTGCTCCCCGCCCCCGGAGGAACTCCCGGATCCGGAGGCACCCTCGGAGGAGCCGGAGGAGCCGGACCCTCCGGACGAGCCGGTCGAGTCGGACGGCCCGGAGGCGACGTTCGCCGGCCGGTCGCTCCGGTCGGCGGAGGCGGCCCCGGCGGCGTACGCGGCGGGCCCGGCGACGAGCAGGCCCAGGGCGAGCGCGGTGACCGCGATCGTCCTGCTGCGGCTGGTGGTGGATCTCATCGGTATCGGCTCCTCGGGGCGGTGCGGTGCGCTCCGGTGGTGCGGGAGGGCGGCGCTCCGGTGTCGGTGTCCAGGTCGAGGTCGTGGGGGGTGGCGTCGGTGAGGCCGGGCCCGGGATCGGGCTGCGGCCGGACGGGTGGCACGTGCGCCAGCTCGTCCCAGGGGTCGGGTGGGCCGACCGGCAGGGCCCGCCGGGCGCCGTCGCGGGGGTGGCGCGGGGCGGGGACGAGGGCGGCGGCCGGGCCGGGGGCCGGGCGGCCGCGCCGGTGCAGGGTCATGAGCAGCCCGCCCGCGGCGAGCAGCGCGACCCCGACCACCAGCGCCGGCACGACGACGTCGGACGCGGTGCGGGTCCCGGTCGGCACCGGGTCGGGCGGGGCGGGCAGCGCCGCGTAGTCGACCAGACCGGTCGACTCCAGATAGCCGATGTGCCGGGTGACGTACACCGACGCCTCGTTCGCGAACTGCCGCATGAGCTCGTTGCGGGTGCCGACCTTGACGTCGGTGATCACCGGTAGGACCGAGCCGTGCGCGGCGCGCAGGATCTGCACGAACTGGCGGTCGTAGTCGGTCCCGGTGCGGGCGGTCAGGTCGTTCATCCAGCCGATCTGCTGGTCGTTGGGCCTGCTGGGCAGCAGGACCCCGAGCTGTTCGGCGGTGGAGCGGACCAGCTCGTCCAGGTCGTGGTGCTCGACGCCGAGCTTGCGGGCGACCTCGCGGACGGCGGGCGAGGTGGCCTGCTGCTCGCCCTGCTGCCCGGTCGGGGCCTCCCAGAGACCGGCGAGGCGCACCTTCTGCAGCAGGTCGCGGTCGGCGGGGCCGAGCGGACCCCACCGGGTCTGCGTCCATCCCTGCTGCTGGTCGGTGGCGGCCGACGTCGCCACCCAGTACTGGGCGAGCACGACGGCGGCGACCGCGGCCAGTGCGGCGAGCACCGACCAGCGGAGCGGGCCGGGGATCCGGCGGGACATGGGTTCTCCTCCCCTTCTCAGACCTGGGCGAACTGCTCGGTGTGCACCCGGTCGTCCGGGACACCGAGCGCGGTGAGGGTGGCGAGGACGTCGCCGACGAGCTGCGGTCGGCCGCAGACGAAGTAGTCGAGCCGGCGGGCCGGGTCGTCGAGGTCGGTCAGGACGGCGGCGAGCAGCGCGGTGTCGATCGGCCCGGTCGCCCCGGACCAGTCCGCCGACGGGCGGCGCAGCACCTCGGTGACCTGCAGGTCGATCAGCGTGCGCAGGTGCGCGAGCTCGGCCCGGAACAGCAGGTCGGCGCGGTCGCGGGCGTGCACGACCAGCCGGTACGGCCGCCGGTCGCCGCGGTCGGCGGCGGTGCGCAGCATGCTCATCATCGGGGTGATCCCGACGCCGCCCGCGATCAGCACGAGCCCGGTGGACGGCACCGAGTCCGGGGTGAACGAGCCGTACGGGCCGTCCACCCAGACCGGGTCGCCGCGGCGCAGCTCGCGCAGCCGCCCGGCGAAGTCACCGGTGTGTCGCACGGTGAACTCGACCCGCCCGCGGTCCGACGCCGACGACGCGATGGTGAACGGGTGCTCCTCGACCGACATCCGCTCCAGCCGCAGCCAGGCGAACTGGCCGGGCCGGAACCACGGCCCGGCGTGCCGGCCGGGCCGGGCGAGAACGAGCGTCGACACGGTCGGGCTCTCCGGGCGCACGACGTGCACCCGGAACTCGCCGGTCGCCGCGCGGGCGCCCCAGCGCAGCACCAGCACCGCGACGAGCAGCAGGCCGAGCCCGCCCAGCACGGGCCCCATGACGGCGTCGCCGACCAGGTTGTTCAGCCACAGCACGTGCAGCGACGACGCGCCGACGACGACCGCGGCCAGGCTCAGGTGCAGCCAGCGCCACACCTCGTGCGAGCCGGACCGGACACCGCGCAGTGCGAGCACCAGCAGCACGACGACCGCGATCGTCGCGAGGGTGGCGGCCTGGCCGCGGGCCGGTGCGGCGAGCGGCACGAGTAGCCCGACACGTTCGGGGTGGTCGGCCACCACGCAGGCGAGGTGCAGCGCGACCAGTACCCCGGCGAGCACGCCGAGCCTGCGGTGCAGGCCGAGCAGGGTCTCCAGGCCGAGGGCGCCGGAGAGCCCGCGCACCCGGGACGGCAGCACCGCGACGATCACCATCGCCGACAGCGCGAGCAGCCCGGTCAGCACCGAGAGCTGGTGCAGCAGCGGCTGCGGTCCGGAACGGAGCATCCAGATCAACGACGGGCCGACGAGGACCGTGACCAGCACGGATCCCCACACCGTGCGGGCGCGGCGGTGCGCCAGCCAGGCGTCGGCGGGCGGCGGGGTGTCCCGCCGCAGGGGTGCGGTGACCGGATGCGGAACCGGGCGGGTCACCGGTCACCGGGCGTGCGCCCGGCCGGTGAGGGTGCCCGCAGCGGGCGGGGGTGGTGGGTGCGCGAGCGGTGGACCGTCACGGACCGGCCTCGGGCCGGTCGCGGGTGCGACGCTACGGTCGGGCGGACGCCGGGGGCGCGTCCGCGCAGGGCGGGGCGGGTCATCGGATCACTCCGGTTCGTGGAACCGGCCGGGTGGGGAGCCCCGGCCACCGCCGCGGCATCCAGGGGGAGCGGGCCGCGGTGCGGTGACACGAACATAGGAACCCCACCGGGACGGGGTTGCGTTCCTGAGAGCGCGCACCGCCGTCCGGTCGTCGGTGTCCGGCGGGCGGGGACCGATCGCTCCGGTCGGAGTACGGACGTACGACCGACCGGCGCGATGACTCTCAGGGACACGACGTTCACCGCGCGCGACCACCGCTGGTCCCGCGCAGTCGGCCTCCGGCGGCGCGATCGCGCACGCCGGCACAGCCGGAGACGGCAGCCCCGGGCACCCCGGAGCCCGGCGGGACCGCTGCGGACGGCCGGTCGATCGGCCGGTGGACGGTCGGGAGCTGCGACCGACGGCCCGGAGACACCCGACGGCCGCGCCCGCCCACGCGGGGCGGACGCGGCCGGTGGAGGAGGGTCAGGCGGAGACGCGCTCCGCGGCGCGGACGCCCTCGGCGAGCTCGCGGGCGAGCGACTCGACCGCGGACGGCCCGCCGGACTCCAGCGCCTGCACGAACGCCGTCCCGACGATGACGCCGTCGGCGTAGCCGGCGACGTCGGCCGCCTGTTCGGCGGTGCGGACGCCGAGGCCGACGCACACCGGCAGGGTCGCGACCTCACGGGTCCGGGCGACCAGGTCGCGGGCCTCGACGCCGACCGAGCGGACGCCGGTGACGCCCATCAGCGACGCCGCGTAGACGAACCCGCGGCTGGCCTCGACGGTCATCCGCATCCGCTCGGGGGTGGTCGTCTGCGCGACGAGGAACACGCGGTCCAGGTCGTGGGACTCCGAAGCGGTCAGCCAGTCCTCGCAGTCGTCGGGCAGCAGGTCCGGGGTGATGAGCCCGGAGCCGCCGGCCTCGGCGAGCTCGGCGGCGAACCGCTCGACGCCGTAGCGGTCGATCAGGTTCCAGTAGGTCATGACCAGCGCCGGGGCGCCGGCGTCGACGACCGCGCGCACGGCGGTGAACGCGTCCCGGCTGCGGGCGCCGTTGTCCAGCGCCTGCTGGGTGGCGCGCTGGATGACCGGGCCGTCCATCAGCGGGTCGGAGTAGGGCAGGCCGATCTCGACGACGTCGACGCCGCCCGCGACCATCGCCCGCATCGCCTCGACCGAGCCCTCGACGGTCGGGTAGCCGACCGGCAGGTAGCCGACCAGCGCGGCCCGGCCCTCGGCGCGGACCTGCTCGATCCGCTGCGCCACGCTGCCCATCAGACCGCTCCGTCCGTCACGGCGTTGCCCTCGTCGTCGATCAGCTGGAAGTACTTCGCGGCGGTGTCGACGTCCTTGTCGCCGCGGCCGGACAGGTTGACCAGCACGACCTTGCCCTCGCCCAGGCGCGTCGCCTCGCGCAGCGCACCGGCCAGCGCGTGCGCGCTCTCGATGGCCGGGATGATGCCCTCGGTGCGGCAGAGCAGGCGGAATGCCTCCATCGCCTCGGCGTCGGTGACCGACTCGTAGCGGGCGCGCCTCATGTCGTGCAGCCACGAGTGCTCCGGGCCGACGCCCGGGTAGTCCAGGCCCGCGGAGATGGAGTGCGAGTCGCGGGTCTGGCCGTCCTCGTCCTGGAGGATGAAGCTGCGCGAGCCGTGCAGGACGCCGACGTCACCGCCGCCGATCGACGACGCGTGCCGCGGGGTGTCGACGCCGTCGCCGCCGGCCTCGAAGCCGACCAGCTCGACGGAGGTGTCGTCGAGGAACGCGTGGAAGATGCCCATCGCGTTGGAGCCGCCGCCGACGCAGGCGCAGACCAGGTCGGGCAGGGCACCGGTGAGGTCCTGGACCTGCTGCCGCGCCTCGACGCCGATGATCCGCTGGAAGTCGCGCACCATCGCCGGGAACGGGTGCGGCCCGGCGACCGAGCCGATGAGGTAGTGCGTGTCGGCCACGTTGGTCACCCAGTCGCGCATGGCCTCGTTCATCGCGTCCTTGAGGGTCCGCGTGCCCGAGGTGACCGGGCGGACCTCCGCTCCGAGCATGCGCATCCGGGCGACGTTGAGCGCCTGGCGCTCGGTGTCGACCTCGCCCATGTAGACGACGCACTCCAGGCCCATCAGGGCGGCGGCCGTGGCCGAGGCGACGCCGTGCTGGCCCGCACCGGTCTCGGCGATGACCCGGGTCTTGCCCATGCGCTTGGTGAGCAGCGCCTGCCCCAGCACATTGTTGATCTTGTGCGAGCCGGTGTGGTTCAGGTCCTCGCGCTTGAGCAGGATGCGCGCGCCGCCGGCGTGCGCGGCGAACCGCGGCGCCTCGGTGACCAGGCTCGGGCGGCCCGAGTAGGTGCGGTGCAGCTCGGCGAGCTCGGCCTGGAAGGCCTCGTCGGACATGGCCGTGTGATAGGCCTGCTCGAGCTCGTCCAGCGCGGCGACCAGCGCCTCCGGGACGTAGCGGCCGCCGAAGCGGCCGAAGTACGGGCCGGTCTGGTCGACCAGCCGCGCCGTGTCCCCGGCCGGGGGAAGGGCGGTGTCGGTCACGAGTACTCCCTGACGGATCGAGGACCCCGATCTCGGGCCGCCGCCGGGCGGGGATGCGCCGGGAGATCGGGCGGTCACGACGGTACACCGGGCCCACGACGACGGACGCGGCACCGGGGGCTCTCATATATCAGCGGCCCGGCGCCGCGCGGGCGGGACTCAGACGTAGCGCGGGCGTCCCGCGACCCAGCCCAGCACCATCTCGGCGACGATCACCGCGCCGAGCAGCACCAGCGATGGCGTCCAGGACCCGGTGAGCCCGTGCAGGATCCCGAACAGGAACGGGCCGGTCGCGCCGATGAGGTAGCCGAAGCCCTGCGCCATCGCCGACAGGTCGGTGGTCTCGGCGGCCTCGCGGGTGCGCAGCGCGATCACGCCGAGCCCCAGCGGGAAGACCGCCATGCCGACGCCGAGCAGGACCGTCCACAGCCAGGGCGCGGCGGCCGGGGCGATCGCGAGCCCGGCGACGGCGGCCAGCGAGCAGCAGGCGAGCCCGACGATCCAGCCCGACTGGGACGCCCGGTTCAGCGCGATCGGCGGGATGACGAAGCTGAGCGGGATACCGATCAGGTTGATCAGGGCGAGCATCAGCCCGGCGTCGGTGCGGGTGACCCCGACCGAGACGAACAGCTCCGCGAGCCACCCCATCGCGACGTAGGCGACACAGGCCTGGAGCCCGAAGAACGCGGTGACCACCCAGGCCAGCGGGCGGCGCACCATCGGGCGCCGCTCCCCCGCGTCGGTGCGCACGACCGGCTCCGGCTCGCCGTGCCGGGCCCCGATCGTCCAGACGACCAGCGCGGCCAGCGACAGCAGCGCCCACGCCCCGACCGCACCGCGCCAGCCGCCGAGCAGCGGCTCCAGCGGCGGCGTGAACGCGGCGCCGATCCCACCGCCCGCGGCCAGCGCGGCGGTGTAGACGCCGGTGACCCGGCCGACGGCGTGCGGGAAGGACTGCTTCACCACGACCGGGATCAGCACGTTGCCGATCGCGATGCCCGCCGCGGCGACGAAGGTGCCGCCGAGCACGACCCACGGGCCGTCGACGACGCGCAGCACGAGCCCGGCGGTCAGCACCGCCATCGCGAGGCCGATCGCGCGGGCCATGCCGAGCCGGCGGGAGAGCAGCGGGGCGGCGATCGCGGCGAGGCCGAAGCAGATGGTGGGCACCGCGGTGAGCACACTGGTCCAGACCGCGGAGGCGCCGAGGCCGTCACGGACCTCGCCGAGCACCGAGGACATCGAGGTCACGGCCGGGCGGAGGTTGGAGGCGGCCAGTGCCACCCCCACGACGAGCAGCGGGGTCCCGACGAGCGCACCGCGGCGCGACGGCCCGGTCTCCTCGGCCCGTCCGGTGGCGATGGTCTCCTCCGCGCGTGTCTCCTGCTCAGCAATGCTCACGAAACAGTATTGTTACAGACGTAGGATGTTCGGATGGAAGGATGATCCGGTGCCTCTCGTCACAGCGCGCCGCGGTGGCCTGGTCGACCAGGTCATCGACCAGCTCCGTTCCGCCATCACCGGCGGGGAGTGGCCGGTCGGTGCCCGGATACCGCCGGAGTCGGAGCTGGCCTCGTCGTTGGAGGTCGGCCGCAACACCGTCCGCGAGGCCGTCCGCGCCCTCGCCCACGGCGGCCTGCTGGAGGTGCGCCAGGGCGACGGCACCTACGTGCGGGCCACCACCGAGCTGTCCGGGGCGCTGCGCACGCTGTGCGGCCCGGAGCTGCGCGAGGTGCTGGAGGTCCGCCGCACCCTGGAGGTCGAGGCGGCCCGGATGGCGGCCGCCCGCCGGACCGACGCCGACCTGACCGTCCTGCGGGCGGCGCTGGCCGGGCGCGACCGGGCCGTCGCGGCCGTCGCGGCGTACGGCCGTCGCGGGGAGGAGCCGGACACCGCGGACCTGGAGCGCGCGGCCCGTGCGGACACCGACTTCCACGTGGCCGTCGTCCGGTGTGCGGGCAACGACCTGCTCGTCGAGCTCTACCGGGGTGTGGTGGAGGCGGTCGCGGACAGTGTGAAGACCACGATGCCCGGCACCGCGGGCACCGAGGACGACATCTCCCACACCGGGATCGTCGAGGCCATCGCCGACGGCGACGTGGACCGTGCCGCCCGCGAGGCGGGGGACTTCCTGGACCGGCTCATCGCGGCCCGCCCGGTCACCCCGCAGGGCCCCGCCGGGGAGCGCGGCCCGGACGCCGGGGCCGGGCCCACCGCCTGACCCGCGATCCCCCACCCGGGCCGCCCGTCGACCGGCGCGTCCCGTCCGCCGCGCCGGGCCGCACCGTGCGGGCGCAGGCCCGGCACGGAGGTCACGGTCCGGTTAGCCTCCTTCGCCGGACCCACCCCCCGCCCCCGACCCGATCTCGAGGAGTGCTCCGGCGTGCTGAAGGGCTTCAAGGAATTCCTGCTGCGTGGCAACGTGATCGACCTGGCGGTCGCCGTCGTCATCGGTGCGGCGTTCACGGCCGTGGTCACCGCCTTCACGAAGGCGTTCCTGGAGCCGCTGCTCCGGCTGTTCTCCGGCGGGGAGAACGCCGTGCCCCCGGGCACGATCCCCCTGACCGACGAGGTGCAGCTCGACTACGCGAGCTTCCTCAACGCCGTCATCACGTTCCTGATCACCGCCGCGGTCATCTACTTCCTGGTCGTCTTCCCGATGAAGTGGCTCCAGGAGCGCCGCAAGCGCGACGCCGAGGACCCGGCCCTGGAGACCGACCTCGACCTGCTGAAGGACATCCGCGACCTGCTCCGCGACCAGGCCGAGCGGGACCGCGAGCGGGCCCTCGCCCCGGCACCCCGCGCCGTCGGACAGCCGCCGGCACCGGCGCCGCCGATGCCGCCCGGCCCGCCGCAGGGCCGTCCGGCGCCCCCGTCGCACGCGTCGCAGCCGCCGCAGCCCGGCCCGGTCGACGACGGCTTCCCCGAGCCCTACCCGGACACCCCGCGCCGGCCCCGGCACCGCGGCTGAGCCTGCTCACTCCGGGTCGTTGCCCGACGGCCCGCCGACCCGGTACGGCGTGGTCACCCCCTCGTACATGAGGTGCGCCATCAGGCCCTCCGACGGGTGCGTCAGGTTGTGGCAGTGGTCCATCCACACCCCGGGGTTGTCGGCGACGAAGGCGATCTCGTAGCTGTCGCCGTCGGCGACGTCGAGCGAGTCGATCCACCAGGGGCTGCCCGTCGCGGGCACCCCGTTGCGGGACAGCACGACGGCGTGGTGCCCGTGCAGGTGCATGGGGTGCACCTCGCCGCTGCCGTTGGCGATCCGCATCCGCACCACGTCGCCGCGGGCGACCATGAACATCGGCACGTCCGGCCACATGTGCCCGTCGACCGTCCACCACAGACCGGGCACGCCGTCGACGAAGCCGGGGCGACGGCCGATGTCGTAGTCGAAGCGTCGGTCCGCGGCGGCCGGGTCGAACCCGAGCGGCGCGGGCGTGCCGTAGCCCAGCGGGTCCAGCACGCGGTCCGGCCGTGGTGCCGCCGCCGGGCCGGGGCCGTCGCCGAGGACGACCGCGGCGTTGCCGCCGATCTCCACCCGGGCCCCGCCGGGTGGGACGGTCACCTCCAGGTCCAGCCGGCCGCCCGCGGTGAGCAGCACCGACTCCCCCGTCACCGGGGGCGGGTCGTGCACCTCGGTCCCGTCGATCGCCACGAGGCGGTACGGCGCCCCGGTCACCCACGCCGAGGTCGGGCCGTTGTCGGTGTTGACCATCCGGACCCGGATCCGGGTGCCGGGCGCGGCGGGGACGGGCAGCACGGCGCGGCGGCCGTCGAGCAGGCGTGCGCCCTCGTGGACGTGGGCGGCGGCGACCACGTCCGGCCCAGTGGGGCCGGCGCGCGGCTCGACGACCAGCACCCCGTACAGGCCGCGCTGCACCTGGGTGTTCGCGACCTGGTGCGAGTGGTACCAGTAGGTCCCCGCGTCGCGGGCGACGAAGCGGTAGACGAACTCCCCACCCGGCCCGACGGCGTCCTGGGTGACACCGGCGGTGCCGTCGTCGCCGTTCGGGACGTCGACGCCGTGCCAGTGCAGCGTGATGCCGTCCGGCACGTCGGCGTTGACCAGCCGCACCTGCAGCACGTCGCCCTGCCGGATCCGGATCAGCGGGCCGGGCGACGTCCCGTTGAGGGTGTAGCCGTCGAGGGTGCGGCCCGAGGGCAGCGGGATCGCCTGCCTGCGAGCGGTGAGCGTCAGCGACACGGCGGGGGCGGCCGCCGAGGTCTCGCGCAGGGTGTCGACGCCCACCCCGTGGTGGTCGTGCGTCTCCGGGACCGGGGCGCCGCCGGTGTCGACGTAGCCCATGTCGGTCACCGCGTACGGGGTCGGCAGCAGGCTCCCCCACCACAGCCATCCGACCGGGGCCAGTAGGGCGAACGTCGCCAGCACCGCCACGGCCACCCGGCGGCGCCCGGGCCGCGGCGCAGCGGGCGGACCGTCCGGCGGTTCCCCGGGGGGACCGGGCGGCCCGCCGGGCTCCGGCCGTGCCGTGGGGACGGGGTCGGCGGCGATGGCGGCGCTCCCGGGCTCAGGCGACCCGCTCGCCGGCCGTCGCGGCGGCACCGGACCGCGAGCCGGCCCGCTGCCCCGCGACCACGGCGCAGGCGAACAGCGCGAGCGCGCAGAGCCCGTGCAGCGCCCCGAGCCCGGTCACCGAGTGCCCGAGGATGCCGAGCAGGACCTGCAGCGCGACCAGCCCGACGACGATCCCCGCCCACCGCACCCCGCCCGGGACGCGGGCGAAGAACGCGACGACCAGCAGCGCCAGCGCCAGCACCGGCACGACGATCTGCCCGTTGATGCCGTGCAGCGCGAACCCGCCGACCCCGGTGAAGTCGGTCGTCTCGCTCTCCATCCCGGCCTTGTCGAGGACCCCTCCGCCCTCGATCCAGGTGCCGAGGCCGAACACGGCGTAGGCGATCGCGGCGGCCTGGATCAGGACCTCCAGCGCGACGAGATGGGCGATCACTCGGTAGGCGGTACGCACGGCGACCTCCGGCTCCTGCGACGAGCGGACGCCGGACAGTGAACGTCACGTGAGCGGGGTCACACATGCTCAATCCAGATGAAACACTCCACCCTTTCGACTCGACACGGCACGAACCCCCCACCAGGCTGAGCCGGTCGCGGGCGGCACGGGCCGCCGCGGAGGGGAGCGCACCACGATGGCGGACGCCACGACGTCGACGGCGGAGGACGGGCCGGCGCTGAAGCGGGTCATGGGGCCCAAGCTCCTGCTGCTGTTCATCATCGGCGACATCCTGGGCACGGGCATCTACGCCCTGGTCGGCCAGGTCGCCGAGGAGGTCGGCGGGGCGGCGTGGGTGCCGTTCCTGGTCGCCTTCGCCATCGCCATGATCACCGCGTTCTCCTACCTGGAGCTCGTCACCAAGTACCCGCAGGCGGCGGGCGCGGCGCTCTACACGCACAAGGCGTTCGGCATCCACTTCCTGACGTTCATGGTCACCTTCGTGGTGATGAGCTCGGGGATCACCTCGGCGTCGACGGCGTCGCGGGCGTTCGCGGCGAACCTGAACGAGGGCTTCGGGCTGGACCTGGGCAACGGCGGGATCGTCCTGATCGCGCTCGGCTTCATGCTGCTGGTCGCGCTGGTGAACTTCCGCGGCGTCGGCGAGAGCGTGAAGCTCAACGTGGTCCTCACCCTGGTCGAGCTGTCCGGGCTGCTGCTGGTGATCCTGATCGGGATCTACGCCATCGCGGGCGGCGACGCCGACTGGTCGCGCGTCGTCGCCTTCGACACCCCCGAGGACAAGGGGGTGTTCCTGGCGGTCACCTCGGCGACCTCGCTGGCGTTCTTCGCGATGGTCGGCTTCGAGGACTCGGTGAACATGGCCGAGGAGTGCCACGAGCCGCGCCGGATCTTCCCCAAGATCATGATCACCGGGCTGACCATCACCGGGGTCATCTACGTGCTCGTCGCCATCTGCGCGGTGGCGCTGGTCCCGGTCGGCCCGCTGGCGGCGAGCGAGACGCCGCTGGTCGAGGTCGTCCGCGCCGGGGCGCCCGGCATCCCGGCCGACCTGGTCCTGCCGTTCATCTCGATGTTCGCCGTCGCCAACTCGGCGCTGATCAACATGTTGATGGCCTCGCGGCTGCTCTACGGGATGGCCAACCAGGCCGTGCTGCCCAAGCCGCTGGCCCGGGTGCACCCGTTCCGCCGCACGCCGTGGGTGTCGATCATCTTCACCACGCTGATCTCGTTCGCGCTGATCAGCTACGTGTCGCTGGACTCGGACTCCGACGTCGTCTCCGCGCTCGGCGGCACCACGTCGCTGCTGCTGCTCGCGGTCTTCACCGTCGTCAACATCGCGGTGCTGGTGCTGCGCCGCGACCGGATCGCCGAGGACCACTTCCGTGCGCCGCCCGGGCTGCCGGTCGTCGGCGCCGTCGCGAGCCTGTACCTGGTCCTGCCGTTCTCCGGGCGCGACACGATCCAGTACGAGCTGGCCGGGCTGCTGCTCCTGCTCGGCCTGGTGCTCTACGCGATCACCCTGCTGCTCAACCGCAGGCTCGGGGTGAAGAAGGCGGCCCTGGACCCGTCGAAGCTGGACGGCTGAGCGGTCCGATCACGGCCGGAGGACGATCTTCCCGACCTGGGCGTTGGACTCCAGGTGCTCGTGCGCGGCGACGACCTGGTCGAGGCCGTCGAACACCCGGTCCACCTGCGGGGTGAAGTCCCCACCGCGCATCCCCGCGGCGACGAACGCGGCCGCCCGGCGCAGGCGTTCGGCGTCGCGGGTCATCGCGAACAGCGTGAACGAGCGGACGACGAGATCGGGCAGCGTCGCCGTCGGGAAGATCGTCGGTTCACCGGAGAGCCTGCCGTGGATGACGATCGTGCCGTCCGGGCGGACCGCGTCGGCCATCGTCTCGACGGCGGGTCCGGCGACGGCGTCGAACACGACGTCCAGGCCCCGCCCGCCGGTGATCTCCCGGCAGCGCGCGACGAGGTCCTCCTCCCCGGTGGCGACGACGTGTGCGGCGCCGGCGTCGAGCAGCGCCTGCGCCTTGGCGCGGCTGCGGCTGGTGGCGATCGGGACGGCGCCGATCCGGTTCGCGGTCGCGATCGCCGCCAGCCCCACGCTCGACGACGCCGCCGTCACCAGCACGTGGTCGCCCGGCTGCAGGACGCGCGGTTCGAGCAGCCCGGCGTAGGCGACGAGGAACGGCATCCAGGTCGCGGCCCCGGTCACCGCGTCCACCGGCCGCGGGACCAGGGCACGGGCCGGGACGAGGGCGTGGTCGCCGTAGACGGTGTGGTCGTTCATGGAGAACGCCGGGACGATGCTCACCGGGTCCCCCGCCGACCAGCGGTCCACGCCCGCGCCGACGGCGGCGACGGTGCCCGCGGCCTCGTAGCCCAGACCGGCCGGGAGCCGGGTCGGCTCGATGTACTCACCGCGCCGGAACATCGACTCGGCCCGGTTCAGCCCGATCGCCTCGACGGCGACGACGGCCTCCCCCGGCCCCGGCTGCGGCACGGGCTCCTCGACGACCGTGAGCACCTCGGGCCCGCCGAGCTCGGTGAAACGAACGACCCTGTTCATGCCCTCCACCCTGCCGGTCGGGCCGGTCCGCGCACCCCGTCCGACCGGCCGGGATCGCTCAGAGCGCGCGGAGCCGGCCCGCGAGCTCACCCTCGTAGAAGGCGAAGAACTCCTCGACGTCCGGTCCGGCGCTGATCAGCGCGAGCCGGTCGTAACCCGCGTCGGCGAAGCCCTTCGCCGTCGCGACGTGGGTCTCGACGTCCGGGCCCGCCCCGAACGCGTCGGCCATGTCCTCCCTGCGGACGAAGGCCGTCGCAGCCTCGAAGTTGCGCACGTTCGGCAGCTCGGCCTGGATCTTCCAGCCGGTCGGGCCGAACCGGAACAGCCGGTGCGCGGACTCCAGCGCGGCGTCGACGGTGTTGGCGTAGGCCAGCGGGACCTCGGCCCAGCGGGAGCCGGTGCCGCCGGCCGCGGTGTAGACGTCGATCAGGTCGGTGCGGGGCTCGGTGGCGAACAGACCGTCGCCCAGCTCACCGGCGATCCGGGCCGCCTTCGGCCCACCCGCGGCGACGACGATGTCCGGCAGCGTCTCCGGCAGATCGAACACCCGCGCGTCCTCGACGGACAGGTGGGTGCCGCGGTAGGTGCGGTAGCCGCCGCTCCACAGCAGACGGATGATCTCGAGTGCCTCGCGGAGCATGGCGTGCCGCACCCCGACGACCGGCCACGGGTGCCCGGTGACGTGCTCGGACAGCTGCTCGCCGGAGCCGACGCCGAGGGTGAACCGGCCGTCGGACAGCAGTGCGGTCGTCGCCGCGGCCTGGGCGATGATCGCCGGGTGGTAGCGGATCGTCGGGCAGGTCACCCCGGTGGCCAGGCCGATCCGCTCGGTCCGCATCGCGATCGCGGCGAGGATCGACCAGGCGAACCCGGAGTGTCCGTGGCTCTCCAGCCACGGGTGGTAGTGGTCGGAGATCTCGACGAAGTCGAAACCGGCCTCCTCCGCCCGGACGGCCTGGCGGACCATCTCCTGCGGCGTGTGGGCCTCGGCGAAGAGCTTGAAGCCGATCTGCACGACGGGTGTCCTCTCCTCGGGGGTGCCCCGGCGGGGTTCCCGGCAGGCGTCGGATCACTCCTGCGGCAGCAGGACGATCTTCCCCGCGGTGTGCCGCTTCTCCAGCTCGGTGTAGGCCTCGCGGACCCCGTCGAGCGGGTACCCGGCCGCGATCGGGACCTGCAGGGCCCCGTCGGCGACGAGCGCGCCGAGCGCGGCGAGGTCGTCGCGGCCCGCGGAGTCGGCGGTGCCCCGGGTGGCGGCGCCGTGGGCCTGCGCGCCCTCGAAGTCGATGATCGTGTTGATCCGCTCCGGGGGGACACCGAGCTCGCGGGCGAGCGCCACGTAGCCGCCACCGACGAGGTCGACCACGGCGTGCACCCGGTCCGGCGTCGCGGCGCGCAGGTTCGCCAGCGTCTCCTCGGGCGAGGACCCGTAGGCGACCGGGGTCACGGCCAGCTCGCGCAGCCGGTCGTGGTTGCGCTCGGAGGCGATCCCGACGACCTCCACGTCGCGCAGCGTCAGCAGCTGCACCGCGATCTGCCCCACCCCGCCCGCGGCACCGGGGACGACGACCGTCTCCCCCGGCTGCGGGTCCACCGACGCGACCGACGCGGCCGCGGCCGTCCCGGCGATGTAGAGCACCCCGGCCGTCACGACGTCGAGACCGGCCGGGCGGCGCAGGACCTGCTCGGCGGGCACGTCGACGTGGGTGGCCTGGGAGGCGCGGTCGTCGGTCCAGCCGAAGACGTCGTCGCCGGGCTCGACGTCGGTGACGCCCTCCCCGACCGCCGCGACGACCCCGGCCCAGTCGCTGCCCTGCCCGCTGGGGAACGTGCTGGGCCAGGACCCGGCGAACACGCCTTCGCGCAGCGCGGTCTCGCCCGGGTTGATCCCGGCCGCGTGCACCTCGACCAGGACACGGCCCGGACCGGGGTCGTCGAACCCGACACCGGCCACGTACAGCTCGTCGACGCCGCCGTAGCGGTCGTACCGCACGGCCCTGCCCTCACGTGTGCTCATGTCGGGCAGCGTTCCCGCCGCGCGACGGCCTGCACCGATGAGCCGGGTCACACCGGTGGGTGCAGCTCCACGGCCGCGCCGGTGACGGTCCGGCGACCGCCCTTCAGCACCCAGCGGACCGGTGCGACGGCCGCGACCGCCGTGCCCGGGTCGGGCGCGTCGAGGCAGACCAGGTCGGCCGGGGCCCCCGCGACGACCCCGGTGGCGGCGGCCGGGGTGCCGAGCACCCGGGCGGCGCGCGGGCCGACCAGGTCCAGGCAGGCCGCCAGCTGCTCCGGCGACGCCTGGTGGGTCAGGTTGGCGTAGAGGTTCGCCATCCGGACCAGGGAGCCGTCGCCGTAGGGGGTGAAGGCGTTGCGGACGTTGTTCGTGGCCACCGCCGCCGGGGCGTCGCGCTCGACGAGCCGGTCCAGCACGACGACCCCGCGCGGCGCCCCGGCGCCGGTCTCCCGGCCGGTGAGGAACAGGTCCGTCGACGGCAGGGCGACCACGCCGACCCCGGTCCCGGCGCACCGGTCCAGCACCGCGGCGCGCCGCTCCGGCTCCAGGAACGACCACGCCGTGCCGTGGCCCGCGGTGACCCGGCCGCCGAGGCCCGCCCGTTCGGTCAGGTCGCACAACGTGCCGATCAGCGCGCCCTCGGCGGTGCCGTCGAACAGGTCCAGGTGCAGGTCGACGTCGGCGTCGTGGTCCGCCGCCAGCCCGAACACGCGGTCCAGCTGGCCCGCGGGGTCGTCGTCGGCGTAGGGGGCGCCGCCCACGACCGCGCGCCGGCCCGCCGCCCGGGCCCCGCCGAGCGCCTCGTCGAGCAGCCGGGCCGTCTCCGGCGAGCCGGTCAGGCCGTCCTGGGCGAAGACGCAGACCTCGACGTCGACGGCCCAGGCCCAGTCCGCCGCGGCCGCCAGCACACCCTCCAGCCCGCGGCGCCCGACGGTCGGGTCGAGCTCGACGTGGGTCCGCACCCGGGTGGTGCCGTGCGCGACGCAGGACGCCAGGACGGCCCCGGCGCGGGCGGCGACGTCGTCGACGGTGAAGTCCGCCTTCATCGCCGCGGTCTCGGCCATCGCGTCGTCGACGGTGCCGCCGGACCACGAGCAGCGGTCCGCGGTGAGCGCCTTGTCCAGGTGCAGGTGCGCGTCGACGAGGCCGCCGACGACCAGCCGGTCCCCCGCGTCGGTACCGGGTGTCCCGGCGGGCGCCGGGACACCCACCGACCGGATCCTGCCACCGGACATCACGATGTCGACGGCGCCGTCGTGGCCGGGGACGCGGGCGCGCCGCACGACGGTCACGGCTCCGTCGTCGGCCGGGTCCGGGGGTCGCGGTGATGTGGAGGTGGTCACCCGGTGAAGACTCTCTCCCCGGGCAGGATCCCGCAGGTCGACCGGTGGACAACGGCCCGGGGCCCGGTACGGTGAACCCATCGGAAACTCGGCCGTACGTCCCCGGACATCCGGCCCCGCACCATCCGGCGGGCGGGGTCGCGGGCGAGGCGTGCCCGAAGCCGGGTGGCCGTCGTGACGTCGGCCGAGCCCGGTCGCCGGCGGCTCGGCCACACGGGCAGCTGGCCGGAGCCGCACTCCCGGGTGAGCCTGCGCGAGCACACCCCGGCGCCCGGTGTGACCGTCCTCGAGGTGATCGGTGACGTCGACCTCGCCGAGGCCGAGGCGATCCGGGCCCGGATGTCGGAGATGCTCCACCAGACGCGACCGGCACGGGCCCTGCTGGACCTGTCCGGCGTCGGGTTCCTCGGGTCGCACGGCCTGACCGCGGTGGTCCGGTCCTCCCGGGCGGCCGGTGAGGCCGGGGTCCGTCTCGACGGGGTCACCGGCCCGGGCAACCGTGCGGTGATCCGGCCGGTGCGGATGACCGGGCTGGACCAGGTCATCACCTGGTACCCGGATCTCGACACGGCCCTGGGGGCCTGAGCCTGCACCCCGACGATCTCGTCCGGCGCGCGCCGCGCCTGTTCCACACCACGCCCGCCGCGTCGTGGCCCGGGATCGCCGCACACGGGCTGCTGCCGGTCGCGGGTCTGCTCGACCTGTTCGGGGTGACCGGCGACGAGCGGGAACGGCTGCTGACCACCCGTCGCCCGCGGGCGGTGCGGCTGCACCATCCCGAGCACGGCACCGCCTGGCTGCGTGACCAGCGTCCGCTCAACCCGGCAACCCTGGGACGGATGCTCGACCCGGCGTCCGGGTTCGGTGTGGCCGACTACCTGCGCCGGATCAACGGCTGCGCGTTCCTGTGGGCGGACCCCGCCCGCCTGCGCCGGCTGCACGCGCTGCCCCGCTACGCCGACACCGAGCACGTCGTCCTCACCGTCGACACCGCGTCGCTGCTGGCCGCGCACGGCGACCGGGTGCTCGTGACCCGGATCAACTCCGGCGCCGCGCTGTTCGCGCAGGGGCGGCGCGGGCCGGACACCTTCCTGCCGGTGGGGCGGGTGCCGTCGTCGTGGCGGCCGGTGGAGGTGGCCGTGCCCGGCGGCGTCCGGGACCTGCTCGCGCACCTGGTGGACGCCCCGGCCGTACCGGAGCGCTCCGGATGAGCCGGCCGGTCGCCGTCGTGCTCGCCGACGCCTGGACCCGGCCGTCGGCCGGCGACCACACCGACGACACCGAGGCCGTCGCCGACCTGCTGCGCCGCAGCGGGCACGGGTTCGACGTCCGGACCGCGGGCCCGGCGGGCGACCGTCCGCTGCGAGAGGCACTGTCCGACCCGGACACGGTGCTGTTCGCCCACCCCGGTGCCTCCGGCGACGACGAGGCCGCGTTCCGGCGGCTGCGCGCGGACAAGGGCGTGATCCGCCGGTTCGTCCACGGGGGCGGGTGCTACCTGGGCGTCTGCATGGGCGCGTTCCTGGTGGAGCGCGGCTTCCTCAACCTCGTCGGCCTCGCCGTCGACGAGTACTGGTCCCGTCCGGGGGCCGATCCGTCCACCCCGGACCCGGCACTGGTCACGGTCCGGTGGCGCGGAGCCGAACGGCGGATGTACTTCCAGGACGGGGGCGTGATCCGGCCGACGCGCCGGGCGCTCGCCGAGACCGAGATCCTCGCCACATACGCCGACGGCACGGTGGCCGCCTGCGTCACCCGGTGCGGTGACGGGGCGGTCGGTGTCGTCGGCCCGCACCCGGAGGCCCCGCCCTCGTGGTTCCACGACCACGGTGTCGATCTCCCGGCGGACCATCATCACGACCTCGGGATCGATCTCGTCGACACGCTGTTCCGGACGGTCCACGGGTCGTCGTCGCCGCCCTGACGACGGCGGACCCCTCGTCTGGCTACGCACTCCACCCCACCGGGGTTCACTGGTTTGCGAGTGATGATCGCCACGCCCGACCTGCACTTTTCGTCCCCTCGGGAAGGGGTAGGCCGGAGTCATGTCCGACGTGTCCAACCGGTCGGCCCTCACCGGTGGGGTCGACGGCGGCGACGACCGCGCCACGCAGCCGGGACAGCCCCAGGTGATCCGCCGGGACCTGCCGTACCGCCCCTCGCCGACCCGCCGTCCGGTGCCGAGCCCCCGCCCCCGCCGCGGCGCCGTGCCGCTCGACGACCGCGTGCTGGTCCCCGGGGCGACCCTGGAGGCCTCCCGGGCCCGGCCCGGCGAGCAGCTCGCCGAGGTGTTCGAGGAGGCCGTCGACCACCACCCGGACGCCGTCGCCGTCGACACCGGCGACGCCACGCTGACCTACCGCGAGCTCGACGGCCGCACCAACCGTCTCGCCCGGCACCTGCGCGGGCGCGGCACCGGGCCCGGCGACGTCGTCGGGCTGCTGCTCGACGACCCGGTGGAGAGCTACACCGCCATGCTCGCGGTGCTCAAGACCGGGGCCACCTTCGTCCCGATGGACGCGGGCTTCCCCGCGGACCGCGTGGCGTTCATCCTCTCCGACTCCGCGGCCGGTCTGCTGCTGGTCACCGACAGCGCGCTGGCGAAGGTCGGCGACCCCGTGCGGGGCGACGTCGAGATCCTCTCGGTCACCGGTGCGGCGGCCGCCGACATCGCCGCCTGTTCCGACGAGCGGCTCGGACCGGACAGCCGTCGCACACCGGGCCGCGAGCACCCCGCCTACCTGATCTACACCTCCGGCTCCACCGGCCGACCCAAGGGCGTCGTGATCGGGCACCCGGCGATCTGCAACTTCGTGCGGGTCGCCGCCGACGAGTACGGCGTCCGCGCCGACGACCGCATGTACCAGGGCCTGACCCTGGCCTTCGACTTCTCCGTCGAGGAGATCTGGACCTCGTTCCTGACCGGCGCCACCCTCGTCCCCAAGCCGGCCGGGGTGTCGCTGGTCGGCGAGGACCTGCACGACTTCCTGGTCGAGCGCCGCGTCACCGCGATGTGCGTGGTGCCGACGCTGCTCGCCACCGTCGAGGCGGACCTCGACGACCTCCGCTTCCTGCTCGTGTCCGGCGAGGCCTGCCCGCAGGACCTCATCCGTCGCTGGTGGACCCCGCAGCGCCGCTTCCTCAACGTCTACGGCCCCACCGAGGCCACCGTCACCGCGACGATGGCGCAGGTCCACCCGGACCGCCCGGTGACGATCGGGCGGCCGCTGCCGACCTACGCCGCCCTCGTCCTGGACACCACCGACCCGACCCGGGTGCTGCCGTTCGGCGAGACCGGGGAGCTGGCCGTCGCCGGGGTGGGGCTGGCCGACGGCTACCTCAACCGCGACGAGAAGACCGCCGAGGTGTTCGTCCCGGCCCCGGTCGACCTGCCGAACAACCCGTCCGGGCTCATCTACCGCACCGGTGACCTCACGCGGATCAACGCCGACGGCGAGATCGAGTACCGGGGCCGCATCGACCTGCAGGTCAAGGTCCGCGGCTACCGCATCGAGCTCTCCGAGATCGAGGCCGTGCTGCAGGACCACCCCGCCGTCGCGATGGCCGTGGTGGACACGTTCGAGCCGACACCCGGAACGACGGAGCTCGTCGGCTACTACAGCCTGGTCCGCGGCGCGGAACCGCCGACCGACCTGCGGGCCCGCCTGCAGGACCGGCTGCCGTCCTACATGGTGCCCGCCTACCTCGAGCACCTCGAGCTCATCCCGATGACGACCAGCGACAAGGCGGACCGCAGGAACCTGCCCGCGCCGACCGGCAGCCGCGTGGCCGCGACCGGCCCGGTCGTGGGCCCGGCGACCGACGTCGAGCGCGGCCTCGTCGCCGAGCTCGCCACCGCGCTGCGGGTCGAGCCCGCCGAGATCTCGGTCGAGGCCGACCTCTTCGACGAGCTCGGCGCCACCTCGCTGCTGCTGGCCGGGTTCGCCGCCGCCGTGCGCCGTCGCGACGACCTGCCGTCGGTGTCCGCACGCGACATCTACCGCCACCCCACCGTGCGCCGGCTCGCCGCCGCGCTCGGCGACGTCGTGCCGGCCGTGGCCGCGGAGCCGGTCGAGCCGGTGCGCGCCCGCCCGGTGGCGCATGCGCTGACCGGGGTCGCGCAGCTGCTGTTCCTGCTCGCCTCCGGGTTCGCCGCCGCCGCGGTGCTGGTCCTCGGCTACCGCTGGATCTCCACCGCGCCCGACGCGGTGTCGCTCACCGGCCGGGCCGCGCTGTGGACCGCGGGGGTGCTCGTCGCCGTCGTGCTGCTGCCGGTGCTCGCGAAGTGGACGCTCGTCGGCCGCTTCCGCGAACGGACCGTGCCCCTGTGGGGCGCCGCCCACCTGCGGTTCTGGGTCGTCTCCACGCTGATCCGGACCAACCCGATGGCGCTGGCCGTCGGCACCCCGCTGTACACCGGCTGGCTGCGGCTGCTCGGCGCGCGGATCGGGCGCGGCAGCGCCCTGTTCGGGGCCGTCCCGGTCGCCACCGACCTCGTCCGGGTCGGCGCCCGCACGATCGTGCACCCGGAGGCGTCGCTGCAGGGCTACCGGGCCGTGCCCGGTGCGCTGGAGTTCGGCCCGGTCGGCGTCGGCGACGACTGCGTGGTCGGCGAGGCCGCCGTGCTCGACATCCGGACCTGGATGCAGGACGGGTCGCAGCTGGGCCACGCCTCGGCGCTGCGCTCCGGCGTCACCGTCCCGGCCGGCCAGGTCTGGCACGGTTCGCCCGCCGGTCCGTCCGGCTCGGACTACCGCGGGCCCGACGCCGTCGGCGCGGGGCGGCTGCGCCGGGTCGTCTACTCGGCGGTGTTCGCCGGGCTGTCCTGGGCCGTCGCGACGGCGGTGTTCGCGCTGCTCGTCGGTCTGTTCGCCCGCTTCGCCCCGCAGGTGGCCGGTCTGATCGGCCTGACCGGTGCCGACATGGGCGCGCACTGGTGGTTCTTCCTGGTCGGCGCGATCGCGGTGGTGGCGCTGGTCGTGGCCGCCCTGCTGGTGGGCGTGCTCGCCGTGCTGACGCTGCCGCGGCTGGCCGCGCTGTTCGTGCCGGTCGACCGCACCTTCCCGCTCTACGGCGTGCGCCACGTCGCGCAGCAGATCGTGACCGGGGTGTCGAACGCACGGTTCCTGGTGCTGCTGCTCGGCGACAGCTCGTTCATCACCGGCTACCTGAAGGGCCTGGGCTACGACCTCGACGACCTGCGCCAGACGGGGTCGAACTTCGGCACCCAGCTCCGCCAGGAGTCGCCGCGGCACGCCCGCGTCGGCACCGGGACGATGGTGTCCGACGGACTGCGGATGATGAACACCGAGCTGTCGCACGACTCGTTCCGGATCCGCCCGGTGCGGCTGGGCCGGGACAACTTCGTCGGCAACGACGTGCACCTGCCGCCGGACGCCCGGATCGGCGACGACGTGCTGCTCGCGACCAAGGTCATGGTCCCGGTGGACGGGCCGGTGCGGACCGGGGTGGGCCTGCTCGGCTCGCCGCCGATGGAGATCCCGCGCACCGGCGCGGGGCCGCACCCGAACCACCCGGCCACCGACGAGGAGCTGGCCCGCCGGCTGCGCTCCAAGAACCGCTACAACGCCTCCACCCTCGTCGTCACGGTGCTGCTGCGGGCCCTCGGCGTCGCGGTCGCGCTGGTCCCGCTCGGGATCTCGGTGGCGCTCTGGCCGGCGTGGGGCCTGTGGGCCCTCGGCCCGGCCGTGTTCCTCGGCCCGCTGCTGCTCATGGTGTGGTCGGCGCTGCTGGAGCGCGCGACGCTCGGCTTCCGCGGCCTGCAGCCGCGCACCGCGTCCATCTACGACCGCTACTTCTGGTTCCACGAACGGCTCTGGAAGCTCTACGTCCGGCCGGTGCTGGCCGGGACCCCGCTGCTCGTGTGGCGCAACCGCCTGGCCGGTCTGCGCGCCGGGAGGCGCGTCTTCGACGACGGCGCCGCCCTGCCGGAGAAGAGCCTGGTCTCCCTCGGCGACGACGTCGTGCTCAACTCCGGGTCGGTCCTGCAGTGCCACTCGCTGGAGGACGGCCGCTTCGAGTCCGGCCGGATCCGGGTCGGCGACGGCGTGACCGTCGGCGTGCGGGCGTTCGTGCACTACTCCACCGACATCGGCGACGGCGCGACGCTGGCCGCCGACTCGTTCCTGATGAAGGGCGAGCAGGTGGCCCCGGGTGAGCGCTGGGGCGGGAACCCGGCCGAGCCGGAGGCGGACGACGCCCCGGTGCCGGACCACCGCGCGCCTGCGGAGCCCGCGGTCCCGGTCGTGCCCGTGCCGGCCCAGCCGTTCACCGAGGAGGTGTTCCTGTCGCGGGTGCAGCAGTACCTGGAGCTGCACGATGTCGCCTGGGCCACCAACGCCTCGGTCGCGGTGCTCGACACCCTGGCCCGCAGCCTGGGTGCGGACGCCCGTGACGACTTGGCCCGGCACCTGCCGTCCGGGCTGCGGGTCCAGGTCCCGTCGCTGACCGGCTACGGCCCGGGACACGGGCAGCACGCGGTCGACGACTGACCGTACGGCCGGGAAACCGGTTGTGCACTATTGACGACACCCGCACCGCACGGGATTGTGATCGGGTCCCGACAACGGAGTGGGAGCGTCGTCATGCCCGAACAGCAGTCCCTGTACGACCGCCTCGGCGGCATCTACGCGATCGCCGGGGCGGTCGACATCCTCGTCGACCGGCTCTTCGCGAACGCCTCGGTCAACGCGAACGAGGGGGTGCACGCCCACCACGGCGACCCGTCCAACGCCCCCGGCTACAAGTTCCTGGTCACGGCGTGGTCGGTGCAGGCCGCGGGCGGTCCGCAGTGCTACCCGGGCATGGACATGGTCACCGCGCACGAGACGCTGAAGATCACCGACGAGCAGTTCGACGCGGTCGCGCTGGAGATCTCCTCGACGCTGAACTTCTGCGGGGTGCCCACGCCGGAGCACACCGAGTTCATGGAGATCATCGAGAGCTACCGGTCCGAGGTCGTGGAGCAGCGGCCCAAGGCGGCCTGACGCGCCCGTCCCGCCGGCGTCGACGGGCGCCGGCGGGATCCGCTCAGCGTCGGGCGGGCAGGTCCGGGTGCCAGTCCGCGGCCACCGCCAGCTCGTGGTGCAGGTGCGCGGCGACGTCGGCGCGACGACGCCGCTCCTCCGGCAGGGCCGCCCACGCGGCGTACCCGCCGGCGAGGTCACGGACGTCGGCGAACCCGGCACGGCGCAGCAGCGAGGCCGCCACACCCGAGCGGTAGCCGCCCGCGCAGTGCACGACGACCGTCCGGTCCCGGGCGACCTCGTCGAGCCGGCGGGGCAGCTCGGCGAGCGGGATCCGGCGCGCCCCCGGCACCGCCCCCGCCGCGAGCTCACCGCGGTTGCGCACGTCGAGCACCTCCGGTCGGTCGGGTCCCGCGAGCATCTCCGCCAGCGCGGCCGCGTCGACCCGCTCCGAGCGCTGCGTACGCCCCGGCTCCGCGAGCACGGCGTCCGGGCCGCGCAGGTAACCGAGGACCCGGTCGGCCCCGATCCGGGCCAGACGGGTCACCACCTCCTCCTCGCGGTCCTGCGGAGCGACCACCACGATGTCGCGGTCCGGGTCGACCACGGTGCCCGCGGTCTCGGCGAAACGGCCGTCGAGCGGCACCGACAGGGAGCCCGGGAGGTGCCCGGCGGCGAAGGCGTCCGCGTCGCGGGCGTCGAGCAGGACCGCGCCCCGGCCGGCCAGGTCGTCGACCTCGGCGACGGCGAGCGGGCGCGCGGGCCGCGCCGGGTCGAACAGCCCGTGCCCGCGACGGTTGGCGATCGCGTCGTGGACGAAGTAGCCGGGCGCGGCCGGCTGACCGGTGGTGACCATCGCGAGGAAGTCCTCGACGTCGGTCGGCCGGCAGGCGGGGTTGTCGCGCCGCTGGTCGCCGATGGTCGACGCACGCTCGGTGGACAGGTTCTTCCCGCAGGCCGACCCCGCGCCGTGGCCGGGCAGCACCCGCACCGCGTCGGGCAGCTCCATGAGGCGGGCCACCGAGGCGTGCAGCCGCCGGCCGAGCTCGTCGGCGGTCACGCCGATCGAGGCCAGCAGGTCCGGCCGGCCGACGTCGCCGACGAACAGGGTGTCTCCGGTGAGGACGGAGTGGGGGACCGCGTCCCCGGCGTGCTCCCACACCAGGACGCTGATCGACTCGGGTGTGTGGCCCGGTGTCGCCAGCACCTCGAGCACGACGTCGCCGAGCTCGATCCGCTCGCCGTCGGCGAGGAGGCGGGCGGGGAACTCCGGGCGTGCCTCGTCGCCGAACCCGATCCACGCCCCGGTCCGCTCGGCGAGCTCCAGGTGGCCCGCCAGGAAGTCGGCGTGGAAGTGGGTGTCGATCACCCCGACGATCGTCAGGCCGTGCGCGGCGGCGTCGGCGAGGTACTCCCCGACGTCGCGGCGGGGGTCCACGACGACGGCACGTCCGGTCGTCTCGTCGCCGACGAGGTAGGAGGCCTGGGACAGGCATTCCAGGTAGTACTGCGTGAGGATCATGGCGCGTCTCCGATCGTGGTCCGGATGCTCCATGGATACCCCCAGGGGTATCTGGCCGCCCAGGGCCGGAGGTCCCGCTCAGGACCGGCCGAACAACCTCGCGAACAGTCCGCCGCCGGAGCGCTCGGCCGGCGTGCAGCGGCAGCGCTCGGCCGGCCGCACACCGGCCATGACCTGGTCCACGTGCTGCCCACAGCCCTGCCAGGTGACCTTGCCGCAGTTGCGGCAGGTGGCGCGTCGACACATCGCGATCGTCTCCTCGCATCGGTCCCGGTCGGCTGGATACCCCCGGGGGTATCGTCGAGTATACGTCGTTGCGCATGTCCGGGGGTCAGCGTCGTGACGCGATCCGCACCAGCACCAGCGCCGGGCCCGACGGTGCCCGGCCACGGCGCCAGGCCGCCCGCAGCCGCCGCTGCAGGTCCGCCCCGCGCACCGGCACCGTCCGCAGCGTCCCCGTCGCGACCTCGGCCGCGACGGCGAGGCCGCTGATCACCGCGGGACCCGCCCCGCCGGCGACGGCGTTCTTGATCGCCGTCGTCGATCCCAGCTCCAGCACCGGCGGGGCCAGGGCACCCAGCGCGCGCTCCAGGAAGTCGCGGGTGCCCGACCCCGGTTCCCGGGCCACCAGCGGGGTCGACCCCAGCCGGGACGCGTCCACCGCCCGGCGCCCCGCCCACGGGTGGTCCGGGGCGACGACGAGCACCAGCCGGTCCCGCGCGACGACCTGGCCGTCGAGGTCGGCGGGCAGCTCGGGCCCCTCGACGAAGCCGAGGTCGGCGTCCCCGGAGCGGACGTCGTCGACCACCTCGGACGTGTTGTGCGAGGTCAGGGTGACGGCGGTACCGGGCAGCTCCGCCCGCAGCGCGACCAGCCAGCGTGGCAGGAGGTACTCGGCGACCGTCACGCTGGCCGCCACCCGCAGCCGGGCCGCGCGGTCCGTCCGCAGCGCGGCGACCCCCTCGTCGAGAGCGTGCGCGGCGTCGAGCGCGGCCCGGGCCCGCTCCACCACCAGCGCGCCGTCCGGGGTGAGCCGGGTGCCCCGCGGGGAGCGCTCCAGCAGGGTCAGCCCGAGCGCGGACTCCAGGCTCCTGATCCGGGCGCTGACCGCGGCCTGGGAGACGCCGTGCGCCACGGCAGCCCTGCCCATGCTCCCCAGGGTCGCGACGGAGACCAGCAGGTCGTAGGGCACGAGGTCAGCCACACGCGGAGACAGAGCCACAACCACAGCTTATGACTCCGCAACCCGGCGACGGGTACCGTCCGGCGCCTGCCGCGCGCACCGTGGAGACCATGACCACCCACCTGGACCGCCCCGCAGCCGAGGTCGGGGACCTGCCCCGGCGGCCGCACGCGCTCGCCCGGATCGGGCTGCTGCGCGACCTCGACCGCCCCGGCGATGCCGTCTCGTCGCTGGGGCCCAACTGGTTCGCATCGGTGATGGGCACCGGGATCGTCGGCGGCGCGGTCGCCACGCTGCCGCTGCGTTCGCCGGTCCTGACCGCCTGGGGCACCGCGGTGTGGGGACTGGCCTCTGTGCTGCTCGTCGTGCTGGTCGTGGCGACGGCGGCGCACCGCCTGCGCTTCCCCGCCCGGGCCCGTGGGCACGCGGCCGATCCGGTCGCCGTGCAGTTCTACGGCGCCGTCGCGATGGCCCTGATGACCGTCGGTGCCGGTGCCGTCCAGTTCGGGATCCCGGTCCTCGGTGCCACGGCCGCACTCGCCACGAGCTGGACGCTGTGGCTGGCCGGCACCGCGTTCGGCCTGGCCACCGCCGTCGGCGTGCCCTACCTGATGATCACCCGCCACGAGATCGGCCCGGACGCCGCGTTCGGCGGCTGGCTGATGCCGGTCGTGCCGCCGATGGTGTCGGCGGCCGACGGCGCCCTGCTCGTCGCCCACCTCGCCCCGGGGCCGGGCCGGACGACGCTGCTGCTCGCCTGCTACGCCCTGTTCGGGATGAGTCTGTTCGCGACGCTCGCGCTGCTCCCGCAGATCTGGAACCGGCTGGTCGTGCACGGGACCGGTCCGGCCGCGACCGTCCCCACCCTGTGGATCGTCCTCGGCCCGCTCGGTCAGTCGGTCACCGCGGCGGGCCTGCTGGCGAATGTCGCGCCGGGCACGCTGCCGGAGCCGTTCGCGAGCGGCACCGCCGTGTTCGCCGTGCTCTACGGCGTGCCGGCCTGGGGGTTCGCGATGCTGTGGATGGCGCTGGCGGCCGCGGTGACCGTCCGGACGGCGCGGCGCGGGCTGCCGTTCGCGCTGACCTGGTGGAGCTTCACCTTCCCGCTCGGCACCTGCGTGACCGGGACGAACCTGCTCGCGGCCCGCCTCGGGACCCCAGCCCTGGTTGTCGTGGCGGTGGCGCTCTACGGGCTGCTCGTCATGGCGTGGGCGGTCGTCGCGGCCCGGACGGCGCACGGCGCACTGGTCCGCGGGAACCTGCTCACTCCCGCACCCTGACCACCGCCCCCTCCCGCCGCCCGCCCCGGCGGCTCCCAGGGGAACCCTCGGGGCTTCTATGGCAACGAGGGTTCCCCTGGGAGCACCCGGAGGGGCGGTCAGAGGGCGAGCAGGCTCTGCACCCCGACGAAAAGCCCGACGGCGACGAGCAGCCCGGCGAACGCCCGGTTCAGCGCCGCACCGGACATCCGGTCGGCGACGAGCTTGCCGCCGAGTGCGCCGAGCACCGCGACGGCGGCGAACGGCCCGATGAG
This sequence comes from Pseudonocardia sp. DR1-2, assembly GCF_023717215.1. NCBI lineage: Bacteria > Bacillati > Actinomycetota > Actinomycetes > Pseudonocardiales > Pseudonocardiaceae > Pseudonocardia > Pseudonocardia sp. DR1-2. Next base: position 243,277 of record NZ_JAMQOF010000002.1, read on the forward strand.
CGCCCAGTCCAGGTCGAGGTGCCCGATCCGGGCGCCCATCGAGCTGATCGAGTTGAAGGTCAGCACCAGCAGCGAGGTGCCGATCGCCGCGGACATCGGCAGGCCCATGAGCACGGTCAGGGCCGGGACGACGAGGAACCCGCCGCCGACCCCGAGGAACCCGGTCAGGAACCCGACGACCGAGCCGGCCCCGGCGATCTTCACGACCCGGCGGACGGTCGCCCGGCGCCGGGTCGGAGCCTCGAGGACGGCGGTCGCGCCGGACGCCCCCCCGCCGGCCGCGGGAACCCCGGACCCGTCGTCGGGGGGCCCCGACGACGACCCCCTGACCAGCATCAGCACGGCGATCAGGAGGGTGAGGGCGGCGAAGGACAGCAGCAGCACCGGCTGGGGCACGTCGCGGTTGACCAGCGACCCGGCCCAGGCCGTGGGCACGCCGACGATTCCGAACCCGACACCGGTCCGCCAGTCGATGGTACGACCGCGCAGCCGGGCCAGGACGCCGGCGGCGGAGATGATGCCGACGATGACGATGCTGCCGGTGGTCGCCGTGCGGGCGTCCTGACCGAGCGCGTAGACCAGCGCGGGCACGGAGAGCACGCCACCGCCCCCACCGAGGGTCCCGATGACGAGTCCGACCACCAGACCCAGAGCTCCGGCCAGGACGCCGGTCATGCGACGGTCCCGGGTTCGCCGTCGTCGTCGACGAACGGGAGGCCTGCCTCGGACCAGGCCTTCATGCCACCGGCCATGTTCCGGACGTCGATCCCGGCGTCGGCCAGCACCGCCGCGGCCCGGCCGGACCGGTTCCCGGAACGGCACACGGCCACGACCATCCGGTCCTGGTCGAACGTCATCGGGTCCAGCTCCCCGAGCGGGGTGTGCACCGCGCCCTCGATGTGCCCGGCGCTCCACTCGGCGGGCTCGCGGACGTCGAGCAGCAGGGCCCCGCCGGCGGCGAGCTCCCGGGCGTCCACCGGGTCGGTCTGCGGGATCTGGTCGGGAGTGGTCATCGCCGTGGGTCCTTCCGGTCGGGGGAGCCGAGCAGGTCGAGCTGGTAGCCGTCCTTGGCGGAGAAGTCCGCGCGCAGGACGAAGCGGTCGCCGCGGACGAGGGTCTGGCGCCACTCCACCGGGCGTCCCTTGGCGCAGCCGAGGCGCCGGATCGAGAACGCGGCGGTGGACGGGCTCCCGCCCAGCAGCCGGCGCTCGGCAGGGGTGGGCAGGATGGGTTGGATGGTCTCCTCGCCGCCGGTGAGGACGACCCCGCAGAGCTCGGCATAGCGCTCGTAGAGCGCACCGGTGGTGAAGTCGGCTTTCAGCAGCGGGGCGGCGAGGTCGTGCGGGAGCCACACCCGGTCCAGGGCGAGCGGGTCGCCACCGGCGAACCGCAGGCGTTCCAGGTGGACCAGCGGTGTGGACTCCTCCAGCCCGAGCCGGGCCGCGACGACGCCGTCGGCGCGGGTGTCCAGCGCCCGCACCACGCTCTGCTGCTCCAGGCCCATCGCGCGCACCGACGCATTGAGGCTGTAGAGCGCACCGAGCCGCTGGGCGATCTCGACCGGTTCGGCCTGGCGCGACGGGCGTCCTCGCGTCCCGACGACACGGCCCTCGTCACGCAGTACCTTGACCGCCTGCCGGACGGTGTGCCGGCTGACGCCGTACTCCTCCACGAGGGCCAGCTCGCCGGGGAACCCGTCGGTGAACGCGTCGAGGTCGAGGCGGCGCCGCAGGTCGTCGAGCAGCTGTTCCCAGAGCAGACGGCCGGGCTCGCGCCGGATCACGGCGGGGCCGGGGGCATCGGTCTCGGTGTCGGACACCCCTTGAATGTACGGTCATTTCGCGTCAGAGGGCAAGTCCCCGCGGAGTGCCACAGACCACGCCGGAGCCATGGTCCGACCCACCGGCGGGCGCCGAGCGGTCACCGGCCCGGACGGGAGACGGGCGGGGACGGGTCGCAGCCGGGGCGGGTCCGCGTCCGAGCCGGAGCACCGGCCCGGAGGAACGTCAGAACGGCACGCCGGACCGGTGCGCGGCCCGCACGGCCACGGCCACCCGGCCGAGCAGGCCGGATCGGGCACCACCCCCCGGACGGCCGCCGGTGCCGCCGTCGCCCGGGGTGTCCGCGGGCGGGGGCGCGTCCGCCGCGGCCGGGCGGGCGGCAGCCTGCTCCGCGACGGGGGCGGCGGCCGGGGAGTCGGACAGGTGGGGACGGACGGACGTGCGCACGGTCGCTCCGGGGATCCGATGGGTCGGGACGGACGGGAGCGGCCCCGGCACTACCGGGCCGCTCGGACTCCCGGGCGACAGTGACGGTCGTCGACCGACAGCTGGTCGGTGGCGATCAGGCACACGACGAAGCCGCGATCGACCGACGGAGCTGCGGGACACACGAGGACCACGACACCACGCGACCCCCCGCCGCGCAACAGCCGGGCCGGTCGCATGCGACCCGCCGACCCTCGACGGAAGTCGCGACAAATGTACGGCTATTTGCCCACTGTTGACCCCCCAGCAGGGCATCGCAGGAGCGGACCCCGTCGAGGCCGGTGCGCAGGCACGAGCTGGTACTCGTGGTTGCTCGACGCCCGGCGCAACCGGGCCGCGACGCCGGCACCCGCGTTGCCGCCGCCCACGATGAAGATCCGACGCTCCGGCATGTTCGTCGCCTCATTAAATGTACGTACATATAGGCAGTCGGCCGGTCATCTCCGGCTCGATGGTCCGAATTCGGCCCATCGTCCGCCGGCGGGATCGCCGATTCGTGACCCGAGGCACGACCTCGATGGAATGTACGATCATTTCGTCGAGTTGATGTCAGTACCCCCGAGGTCACTGCCGAGAGGACCGGACATGATCACCGTTCTGACCGTCGAGACGCCCGGCCTGGGCGACCGCAGCTACCTGGCGCACGACGGCCAGGTCGGCCTCGTCGTCGATCCCCAGCGCGACCACGACCGGGTCCGCGCCGCCGCCGACGAGGCGGGCGTCCGGATCACCCACGTGTTCGAGTCCCACATCCACAACGACTACGTCACCGGCGGCTTCCGGCTGGCCCGCGCGACCGGCGCGCAGTACCTGCTCAACGCCGACGACCCGGTCTCCTTCGAACGCGTCGGCGTCCGCGACGGTCAGGTCGTCGAGGTCGGCACGATGCACGTCCGGGTCCTGCACACCCCGGGACACACCCACACCCACCTGTCGTTCGCCGTCTCCGACGGCTCCGTGCCCGGCGCCGAGCCGGCGGTCGTCTTCACCGGCGGATCACTCCTGTACGGCTCCACCGGCCGTCCCGACCTGCTGGGACCCGACCACACCGACACGCTCGCCCACGCCCAGTGGCGCTCCGCCCGGCGGCTCGCCGCGGAGCTGCCCGACGCCACCGAGATCTTCCCGACCCACGGCTTCGGCAGCTTCTGCTCCGCCACCCAGGCCACCGGCACCGCGAGCACCATCGGGGCGGAGAAGGCGGCCAACCCCGCGCTGACCCGTGAGCAGGACGAGTGGGTCCGCGAGCTGCTGGCCGGGCTCGACGCGTTCCCCGCGTACTACGCGCACATGGGACCCGCCAACGCCGCCGGGCCGGACGAGATCGACCTGTCCGCTCCGGCCGAGGCCGACCCGGCCGAGCTGCGGCGGCGCATCGACGCGGGCGAGTGGGTCGTCGACCTGCGTACCGGGACCGCGTTCGCGGCCGGGCACGTCGCCGGGACGGTCAACATCGGGCTCGGCGGCCAGTTCGTGACCTATCTCGGCTGGCTCATGCCGTGGGGGACACCGGTGACACTGCTCGGGGAGACCGCGGCGGACGTCGCCGAGGCGCAGCGCGAGCTCGTCCGGATCGGGATCGACCGGCCGGCCGCGGCAGCGACCGGCAAGCCCGAGGAGTGGGCCGGCGACGCGCCGCTGCACAGCTTCCGCCAGGCCACGTTCGCCGATCTCGCCGCCGAGTACGACCGTGGCGCGCACCCGTCGGTCCTCGACGTCCGCCGGAACCCCGAGCGGGCCGGCGGGTGGGTGCGCGGCTCGGTCGGGATCCCGGTCCACGAGGTCCTGGACCGGCTCGACGAGGTCCCGGCCGGACCGGTCTGGGTGCACTGCGCCGGGGGCTACCGCGCCGCCGTCGTGGCCGGACTGCTCGACGCCCGCGGGATCGAGGTCGTGGCGATCGACGACGTGTTCGGCAACGCCGCGGCGGCGGGCCTGCCGGTCGTCGCCGGGTAGCGTGCCGCCGTGTCCACCGGTGAGCACCGCATCTTCGCCGCGCTGTACGACCGCGTCCTCGACCCCGTCGAGCGCCGGGTCCTCGGCCCGCGCCGGGCGGCGCTGGTCGGCGACCTGACCGGCCGCGTCCTCGACGTCGGCGCGGGCACCGGTGCCAACCTGCCGTACTACCGCGCCGCCGACGAGGTGATCGCCCTCGAACCGGACCCGGCCATGCGCCGCAGGCTCGACGACCGCGCCGCGGCCTGCACCGTCCCGCTGACCGTGAGCGGGGCGGGCGCCGACGCGCTGCCCGCCGCCGACGGCTCGGTCGACGCGGTCGTCTTCACCCTCGTGCTCTGCACCGTCCCGGACCCGGCGCGGGCGCTGGCCGAGGCACACCGGGTGCTGCGCCCGGGCGGGCGGCTGGTCGCGATCGAGCACGTCGTCGGGCACGGCCGGCCCGCGACCTGGCGACGGCGGCTGGCCCCGCTGTGGGAGCGGATCGCGGCGGGCTGCCGGCTCGACCGCGACACCGAGGCAGCGGTCACCGCCGCCGGGTTCGTGCCCGGCACCGTCGAGCGGTTCCCAGCAGCGCCCTCGTGGGGACCGATCGGCGCGATGGTGGCGCTGACCGCGACCCGCTGACCGGGGTCACTGCAGGGCGAGCGTCCGGATGACCGTGCGCGCCGCCTCACCGCCCGACTCCAGCGCCGTCGCCACCGCGCGGGGGACGTCGAGGTCGTCGAGCAGCGCGTCGCGCACCGCGTCCACCGCGGCGGCCGAGCCGGGCTTGCGCCCGGCCGCGACGTAGAGCTCCTCCAGCCGCCCGGTCGCGAGCGCGAGGTCCTCGGACCGGTACTCCCACGGCTGCGCCCACGGCCGGTCCAGCAGGAACAGGCGCACCGCGGCCCCCGGGGTGCCGGCGAGCAGGTCCTGCACCAGCACGAGGTTGCCGGTGGACTTGGCCATCTTGGCGCCGTCGACGGACACGATCCCGGCCCGGAACCCGCGCCGGGCGAACAGGCCCGCGCCGGTCGCGGCCGCGGCCATCGCCGACTGGTACGCGTGGTGCGGGAACGCCAGGTCGGCGCCGCCCGCGAGCACGTCGACGACACCGCCGAGGGTCGCCAGGGCCATCGCGGCGCACTCGGCGTGCCAGCCCGGGCGTCCCGGCCCCCAGGGGCTCGGCCACGCCGGGTGGTCGCCGGCGGCGGGCTTCCACAGCGGCACGTCGAACGGGTCGTCCCGGTGCGGGTCACCGGGGTCGTCGCCGTACTCGGCGGACAGGGCCAGCGCGGTGTCACGGTCCAGGCCCGCCGCCCCCGGGACGCCGGCGCCGCGGAAGTACACCGCGCCGTCGCGCTGGTAGGCGGTGCCGGTCGCCAGCAGCGCCGCGGCCAGCGCGATCACGTGCTTCACGTAGTGGCGCGCGTGCGGGGCGTGGTCGGGCGGGGCCACCTGCAGGTCGGTCATGGTGCGGTCGAACCAGAACTCCTGGCGCAGACCGAACTCGTCGTAGTCGACACGGCGCTCGGCCGCGGTACGGGTGAGGACGTCGTCGACGTCGGTCACGTTGCGGGTCACCCGGGTCGGTGTGCCGGTCGACCGCACGACCCGGGCCAGCACATCGGCCCAGACGAACGTCGCGGCGTGCCCCAGATGGGTGACGTCGTAGGGGGTGATCCCGCAGACGTACACCCGCGCCGGCGCCGACAGCGGCAGCGGCGTCCCCGCCAGCACGAACGCGGACCCTCCGCCCTCGTCGCCCCCGGCCGTGCCGTCCGAATCCAGCTGATCCATGTCGGCCATCCTCACCGGTCACCCGACGCCCGGGGAAGCCCTCCGCACCACCTGAGGTCCGTACATGTGGGACACCATGGTCGGCGTGTCCACGAGCGTGACGCCGCCGGCCGGGACCGGTCCGTCGACGTGCCGGGCCGACTCCGTCAGCGGGCGGTCCAGGTGCAGCCCCCGGTGAGGACGACCGACTCCCCCTCCAGAAACCGTGCGGCGGCCGCGCCGTGCAGCCGGGCGCTGGCGACCTCGACGCCGTCGGCCGTGGTCCGCGTGTAGCCGCACTCGGCGCCGGGCCCCGGACCGTCCGTGGTCCAGGTGCCGGGCTCGACGTCGACGCCGGCCCGGTGCACGCCCTGCTCCGCCTCACGCGCGGGCGGCGGTGCGACCTGGCGGGTCGCCGTCGCCTCGGCGGGCTCGTCGGTCACCACGAACGACCGGACCAGCAGCAGCGGCACGACGAGTGCGAGCAGCACCCACGGCCACAGCACTGTGCGCTGACCTGACGCCGCGCGCTCCGCGTAGTACCGCTCGTACGGCCCGTTCCCGTCCATGCGCCCCCTCACGTTCCGACCTTGCTCTGCAGATCGAAGCGGCCCCCGGGATGCGTTACCGGCGTCCCGCCATGTGGTAGCGGGAGTACCCCGGGGGGTATACTGGACGTGTCATCGAGGAAGGGGGGACACCGTGCAGGTCCGACCCACGGAGCTGAGCGACGTCGTGACCCGGCTGCGCCGGGTCGAGGGCCAGATCGCCGGGATCATCCGCATGATCGAGGACGGCAGGGAGTGCCGCGACGTCATCACCCAGCTCGCCGCCGCCTCGAAGGCGCTCGACCGCGCCGGATTCAAAATCATCTCGACGGGTCTGCGGCACTGCATGACCGAGAACGCCGACGGCGAACGCGAGGTCGACGTGGCCCAGCTCGAGAAGCTGTTCCTCTCTCTCGCCTGAGTTCCGTCCCACTCCTCCGAAAGGGTTTCCGTGACCGCACAGCCCACCACCCGCACCGTGACCCCCGCAGCCCTGCGCGAGTGGTCCGAGCCGCTGGTCATCGACGTGCGCAGCGCCGCCGAGTTCGAGGCGCAGCACATCCGTGGCTCTTTCCACGTCCCGTTGAACACCCTCGCCGAACACACGGCCGAGCTCGCCCGCCACCTCGACGACCCGTCGTCGCCGCTGGTGCTCGTCTGCCAGTCCGGCATGCGGGCCGAGCAGGGCCGCAGGCACCTGGTCGCCGCCGGGCTGGACCGCGCCCACGTGCTCGACGGCGGGGTGGCTGCCTGGGTCGCCGCAGGCCACGAGGTCGTGCGCGGCCGCACCGCGTGGGCCCTGGAGCGCCAGGTCCGGCTCGTCGCCGGGTCTCTCGTGCTGACCGGTGTCCTCGGCGGCCGTCTCGTCACTCCGAAGCTGCGGCTGCTCGCGGGCGGCATCGGCGCCGGACTCACCTTCTCCGCGCTCAGCAACACCTGCGCGATGGGGTCGGCGCTGGCGCGGCTGCCGTTCAACCGCGACGTCACCGAGCCCGCGGCCGAGGCCGTCGTCGAGCAGGTCCGGCGCCGGGAGCCCGGCCCCGTCCGCTGATCCGTCCCGGACGGCCGGGACGGATCAGATCGCCGGGTTCGCCGACATGCCCGAGCCGAGGACGGCGACAGCATGTCCGGCATCACCCACGGCACCCCCATGAGCAGCCACGCCTCGCCGAGCCCCTACCGCCGGGCCCGCCGCGCGAACGCCGCCTGCTCGGCCGCGGAGGCCACCGGCAGCGACCCCGGGACCAGTACGTCGTCGATCATCGACGCCCCCTCGGGTGACGAACCCCAGGGTCGGGTGGAGCAGCGTGTACAGACATCGGCGGGGGCTACCCTGCCCCGCATGGTCTCCCCCGCGGACGGACCGCGTCCGCACCGGCCCCGTGCGGACGGACCGCGTCCGCACCGGCCCCGTCGCACGCAGGGCGAACGCCGAGCCAGCAGTCGGGTGATCATCCTCGCCGCCGCCCTCGATGAGCTGTTCGCGAACGGCTAGGCGCACTCCACGACCGTGCAGCGCCGCGCCGGGGGTCACGGCGAGCCCGGGAGACAGAGCACGCGGACTGTTTGTCGGAGCGTCGCGCGCACGGCCGGTCGAACACAGCAGGTTCACCCGGTCGGAACAGACGTGGCGCCGTACCGGGGAAGCCCGGGGGTGCGATCCGCCCGTGCTGGAATGGCGGGATGAGCACCGGCCGCACCTACGCGGGCGCGTCCGCGTCGGACCGCGCCGAGGACCGTCGCCGCCGGCTGCTCGACGCGGGACTGCAGGTGCTCGGGACCGACGGCTACCGGGCGGCCACCGTGCGCCGGATCTGCCGGGAGGCACGCGTCGCCGACCGGTACTTCTACGAGTGCTTCGACGGCACCGAGGCGCTGCTGCTCGCCGTCTACGCCGAGTGCACCGCCCGCCTCCGGGACGCGGTGCCCCCCGCACTGGCCGCGGCGCCCGGCACCGACCCGCTCACGCTGGCCCGGGCCGGTCTCGACGCGTTCCTGGGCGTGGTGGAGGACGACCCGCGGCTAGCCCGGGTGGTCTGGTTCGAGGTGCTCGGCGTGAGCCCCGAGGTCGAGCGGACCTCGCTGGAGACCATGTCCGGCTTCGGACGGCTGCTCCTGGCGCTCACCGCGGACCACGCCGCCCCCTCCCCCGCCGACGCCACCGCCACCCGGCTGCGCGCCGACGCCGTCATCGGCGGGATCAGCCACGTCGTCATGACCTGGACGGTGAGCGGGTTCGACCCGCCCCGCGACCGGGTCTCGGACGCGCTCGCCCTCTTCCTCGTGGGCGGCACCGGCCTGGGATGACGCCGGTCACCCCGCCATGTGGAATCACGCGTCATCAGATTAGGGTCGCCCACCACACCCGCTCGTGAGGAGCCGACGATGAAGTCCTTCACCGGTCGTACCGCCGCGATCACCGGAGCCGGATCCGGCATCGGGCGCGCGCTGGCCCTGCGCCTCGCGGGCGACGGCTGCCACCTCGCCCTGGCCGACCGGGACGCCGTGGGCCTCGCCGAGACCGCCGCGCTCGCCGGGCCGCAGGTACGGGTCACCACCGCCGAGCTCGACGTCGCCGACGAGAAGGCCGTCTACGGCTGGGCCGACGCCGTCGTCGCCGACCACGGCGCCGTCCACATGATCATCAACAACGCCGGCGTCGCGCTGTCGGGCACCACCGGGGCGCTGTCCCTGGAGGACTACCGCTGGATCATGGACATCAACTTCTGGGGCGTGGTCCACGGGACCAAGGCGTTCCTGCCGCACATGGAGACCGCAGGCGCCGGCCACGTGGTCAACCTGTCGAGCATCTTCGGCGTCGCCGCGCAGCCCCTGATGAGCGGCTACAACGCGAGCAAGTACGCGGTCCGCGGGTTCACCGAGTCGCTGCGCCAGGACCTCGAGCTCACCGGGTCCCCGGTGTCCGCGACCTGCGTGCACCCCGGCGGGATCCGCACCAACATCGCGAAGGCCGCCCGGGTCGACGACAGCGTCGCCGCCGCCACCGGCCGCCCGGCCGCCGACGCCACCGCCGAGTTCGAGCGGATGCTCACCACCACCCCGGACCGGGCCGCGAAGACCATCCTGGACGGCGTGCGGCGCAACCAGCGTCGTGTCCTCATCGGACCGGACGCGTGGGCCATCGACTCGATGGTGCGGCTGCTGCCGACCACCTACCAGCGGATCGTCACCGGCGTCGTGCGCTCGCGGCGCGGAAAGGGCTGATCCGGGGCGGAGTCCTCGATAGGGTCGCGGGGCCGGGTGATCCCCGGCACACGACCCGAGGAGCCCACCCATGAGCCCCGAGCAGCCACCCGTCACCGCGTTCGGCCCGGACTTCCCCTTCCCCTACGACGACTGGCTGACCCACCCGGCCGGGCTCGGCCGGGTCCCACCGGACCGGCTGGGGACCGAGGTCGTGGTCGTCGGGGCCGGGATCGCCGGGCTCGTCGCCGCCTACGAGCTGATGCGCATCGGGCTGCGGCCGGTCGTGTACGAGTCCTCCCACCTGGGCGGACGGCTGCGCTCGCAGCCCTTCGAGGGTGCCGACGGGATCGTCGCCGAGCTGGGCGGGATGCGCTTCCCCCGCTCCTCGACGGCGTTCCACCACTACGTCGACCTGCTCGGGCTGCCCACCGTGCCGTTCCCGAACCCGCTGACGGAGGCGGCCGGCAGCACGGTGATCGACCTGCACGGGCGGACGTACTACGGCCGGACCCTGGCCGACCTGCCCCCGTTCTTCACCGAGGTCGCCGACGCCTGGGCGAGCGCGCTGGAGGAGGGCGCGGGCTTCACCGACCTGCAGCAGGCGATCCGTGAGCGCGACGTCGGGCGCATCCGGGCGCTGTGGGCGGAGCTCGTCGAGGTCTGGGACGACCGCACCTTCTACGACTTCGTGTCCACCTCGAAGGCGTTCTCCGACCTGTCCTTCGCCCACCGCGAGGCGTTCGGGCAGGTCGGCTTCGGGACCGGCGGCTGGGACTCGGACTTCCCGAACTCGATGCTGGAGATCCTGCGGGTGGTGCTGACCGGCTGCGACGACGACCAGCTGCTCGTCGTCGGCGGGGTGGAGCAGGTGCCGCAGGGGCTGTGGACGCGCACCCCCGACGACCTGGTGCACTGGCCCGCCGGGACCAGCCTGTCGTCGCTGCACGGGGGCGGGACCCGGCCGGGTGTCGCGCGGCTGCACCGCCTCGACGCGGACACGATCCGTGTCACCGACGTCTACGGCGGCACCCGCGACGTGTCCGCGGTGCTCACCACCTGCCAGAGCTGGCTGCTGTCCACCCAGATCGACACCGACGAGTCGCTGTTCGGCCAGGAGGTGTGGATGGCCCTGGACCGCACCCGCTACATGCAGTCGACCAAGACGTTCGTGATGGTGGACCGGCCGTTCTGGCGCGACGTCGACCCGGCGACCGGGCGCGAGGTCATGTCCACGACGCTGACCGACCGGCTCACCCGCAGCACGTACCTGTTCGACAACGGGCCGGACCGGCCCGGGGTGATCTGCCTGTCGTACTCGTGGATGAGCGACTCGCTGAAGATGCTGCCGTACCCGGTCGAGAAGCGGGTCGAGCTGGCGCTGGGCGCGCTGCGCAAGATCTACCCGACCGTCGACGTCGGGGCGCACGTCATCGGCGACCCGATCACCGTGACCTGGGAGTCCGACCCGCACAGCCTCGGTGCGTTCAAGGGCGCCCTGCCCGGGCACTACCGCTACAACCGGCGGATGTACTGCCACTTCGTGCAGGACGACCTGCCCGCCGCCGAACGCGGGATCTTCATGGCGGGCGACGACGTGTCGTGGACCCCGGCCTGGGCGGAGGGCGCGGTGCAGACCGCGCTGAACGCGGTCTGGGGGATCGTCGCGCACCTGGGCGGGTCCACCCCGCCGGACAACCCCGGTCCCGGGGACCGGTTCGCCGAGCTCGCGCCGCCCGCGCTGCCGGACTGATGCGCGTCGCGCTGCTGCAGACCGTCTCCCGGCCGCACGACGTGGCCGGGAACCTCGCCCGGCTCGCCGAGGCGTGCGCCGCCGCGGACGCGGACCTGCTCGTCACCCCGGAGATGTTCCTGACCGGCTACGACATCGGCGCCGATGCGGTCGCCGCGCTCGCCGAGCCGGCCGACGGGCCGTCGGCGGACGCCGTCGCCGCGATCGCCAGGACGTCGGGGACGGCGGTGCTCTACGGCTACCCGGAGCGCCACGGCGGACGGGTCGCCAACGCCGTCGCACTGGTCGGGCCGGACGGGACCCGGCTCGCCGGGTACCGCAAGACGCACCTGTTCGGCGCGCTCGACCGGGCCTGCTTCACCGCCTCGGACACCCCGCCCGCCGTCGTGACCTGGAACGGCTGGGGCCTGGGCCTGCTGGTCTGCTACGACGTCGAGTTCCCCGAGACCGTCCGCGCGCTGGCGCTGGCCGGCGCCGACGCGGTGCTGGTCCCGACCGCGAACATGCTCCCCTACGACCACGTGCCCCGGGTGCTCGTCCCGGCCAGGGCGTGGGAGAACCAGGTGTACGTGGCCTACGCCAACTGGTGCGGCACCGAGGGGTCGCTGACCTACGGCGGGCTGTCCTGCGTCGCCGGGCCGGACGGCGCCGTGGCGCGGGCGGGCCGCGACCCGGAGCTGCTGGTGGCCGAGCTCGACCGGTCCGCGCTGGCGGTGTCGCGGCGGGCGAACCCCTACCTGGCCGACCGCCGTCCCGACCTCTACGGCTGAGGGTCCGGCCGGGGGCCCGCCAGCAGGATCCACTCCAGGCACCCGCCGGGCCCGGGGGCGAGCACCTCGACCCGGTGGGCGTGCCCGCCCGCCACGTGCACGACCTCGTCCGCGGCGAGCTCCACCGACGGCCCGCCGGCCTCGACGCCCACCCGGGCCCGGCCGGCGAGGACGACGAGCAGCCGGTCGCACGGCGCGGCCGGGGCGTGCCACACCCCGGCACCGGGGGCGAGCGCGAACCGTTCCAGGGCGAGGTCGCCGTAGCCGTCGTCGCGGCCGACGAGCAGCTGGCGCGCCACCGGGGCCGGTTCCGGCGCCGGATGGTGCGCGGCTGCCGGGGTCGTGCCGATCGTCGCGGTCATGGCCTGCCTCCACTCATCTGAGCGGTCCCAACACCGTCGAGTACACGGCCGCGGGCACGGAAGGTCAACATCACCGGCCGATGCGCAGGCTACGGTGCTCAGATGAGCGGTGACGACGACGCACCCGCCTGGGGCCCGGCCCGCCGGGTGCTCGCGGCCGAGGTGGCCGAGCAGGTACTGCTGCACGGGCGGTCCCGGATCGCGGTCGGCACCGAACTGGGGCTCAGCCGGTTCCAGGTGGCCCGGCTGCTGGACGCGGCCCGCGAGCGGGGACTGGTCCGGGTCGACATCGACCCGGGCGCGGACGTCGACGCGCGGCGCTCGTCCGCCGTCCGCGCCGCCCACGGGCTGCGCCGCGCCCTGGTCGCCCGGGACGACGGCGGGGTGCCCGCGCTCGCCGCCGCGCTGCTCGCCGAGACCGTCGGCACCGGCGACGTCCTGGGCCTGGCCTGGTCCCGGACGGTCAACGACGTCGTCGGGCTCCTCCCCCGGCTCGCGCGCTGCACGGTCGTGCAGCTGTGCGGCGCCTACTCGCTGCCGTGGCGGCGCGACGGCTCGGCCACCGCGGTGTTCCGGGCCGCCGCGCTGTGCGGCGGCGACGCCTACCCGGTCTACGCGCCCCTGCTGCTGCCCGACGCCGACACCGCCCGCGCGGTGCGGGCCCAGCCGGGCGTCGCCGACGCGCTGGCCCGCTGCGCCGCACTGGACACCGCCGTCGTCGGGATCGGGGCGTGGCGGGCCGGGCACTCCACCGTGCACGACGTGCTGACCGCCCCCGAACGACGACGGCTGGCCGCGGGCGGCGCGGTCGGCGAGGTCGTCGGGCTATTGGTCGACCGCGCCGGCAGGGTCCTCGACAGCGGACCGGCGCACCAGCTCGTCGCGGCCGGGGAGGCGGACCTGCGCGCCGCGGGCGACGTGATCGCCCTGGTCAGGGACCCGGAGCGGGCCGACGCCACCCGCGCCGTGCTGCGCTCGGGCCTGGTCCACACCCTGGTCTGCGACGCGGCGACGGCCGACGCCCTGCTCGCCCCGGGCGATGGGCGGCACCCGCCGGGCCCCGCCTGAGGTACCGGCCCCGGCCACGGCCCCGTGGTGTTCACCAGGCGTCGGGCTCGACCTCGGCGGTCATGTCCCGCCACGCCACCGGCTCGGCGCAGTGCGCGCAGGTGAGCCGGGGCTCGGCGGGGTGGCCGCAGCCGCGGTGCACCAGCCGGACCGGCGGGACGTCGACGGCGTACCGGTCGCCCCAGTTCATCAGCGCCACCAGCACCGGGTAGAGGTCGGCGCCCTTGGGCGTGAGCCGGTACTCGTGCCGGACCGGGCGCTCCTGGTAGGGCACGCGGTCGAGCACGCCCTCCTCCACCAGCACGCGTAGCCGGTCGTTGAGGACGTTGCTGCCGAGACCGAGCTTGTCGCGGAAGTGGTCGTAGCGGCGCCGGCCGCGGAAGCACTCGCGCAGGATCATCATCGTCCACCGCTCGCCGAGGACCGCCCAGGTGCGGGCCACCGAGCAGTACGCGGCACCGAGCTCGTCGTGCTTCACGGCGCCCGATACTAGGACACGTTTCGAGTCCTACGAGCTTGCAGGGCCACAGGTGCCCCGTTACCGTCGAACTCGATTCGAGTCCCACCACGGAGGTCGACGATGCCCTACTACCGCTTCACCGTGCCCACCGGGAACGCGACGCTGGCCCGCCGCGCCGAGGTCGCCGCGGCGGTGACGAGGGTCCACGGCGAGGTCACCGGTGCCCCCGCCCGCTACGTGCACTGCACCTTCACCGAGGTCCCGCCGGGCAGCGTCTTCGTGGCCGGGGAGCCGGTGGAGGGCCCGCGGATGGTCGGGCTGATCCGCGAGGGCCGCTCCCCCGAGGTCCGGGCCCGGCTGCTGCACGGGATCGCCGACGCGTGGTGCGCGGTCACCGGGGACGCGAAGTCCGACGTGGCGATCTTCCTGCACGAGGTGCCGGGCGCCAACGTGCTGGAGGACGGCGAGATCCTGCCCGAGGCCGCCGACGACCCGGTCGCCGCGCACGCCTGAGCCCGGGAGCGGGCCGGCCCCCTCGGCACGGGGGCCGGCCCGGGGCGGTCAGGTCCCGGTGGCGAGCCGGTTCTCGGCCGAGGCGAGCGGGTCGTAGCTCGGCTCCATCAGCATCTCGTGCAGGTGCCGTCGCCGGACGCCCATGTTGCCGCCGTCGTAGACGGGGAAGCAGAGGACGTCCTGCATGATCCCCGCGATCGGCGTCTCGGTCGTGTAGGCGTCCACCCCGACCAGGCGCATCGCGTCGTAGACGACGTCGACCGACCGCTCCGAGGCGTAGATCTTCGTGATGTTCGCGAGCTCGCGGTCCTTGCCGCCGGTCCGGTCGAAGTGGTCGGCCGCCTTCCAGGCCAGATACCGGGTCGCCTCGATGCGGATCTTGATGTCGGCGAGCATGTAACCGGCGTTCTGGTACTCGATGACCGGGTGCGGGCCCGACCGGTTGTCGGTCCGGGCGAACTCGTAGGCGTAGTCGAAGGCCGCCCGCATCCGCCCGACGCAGGCCGCGCCGATCGGAGCGCAGGTCCAGGTGAAGGCGCTCTTCACGATCTCCATGCCGTCACCCGGCCCGCCGATCATGTTGGCGATCGGCACGCGGACGTCGTGGAACTCGACGCGCGGGGAGTTCGTGGCACGGTGGCCGATGGTGTCGAGCATGCCGGTGATCTCCACCCCGGGCGTGCCCCGCTCGACGACGACGATCGCGAGCGACTCCTGCGGCGGCAGCGCCGGGTCGGTACGGCAGACGACCGAGATGAGGTCGGCGCCCCCGCCGTCCCAGCCGGAGCCGTTGGTGGTGTAGTGCTTGGCCCCGTTGAGGACGATCTCGTCGCCCTCGATCCGGGCGAAGGTCTGGATGCCGACCTTCGGGTCGGGCGAGTCGTAGTTGGCGCCGCCGGTGACCTCGGTATAGGCGATCGCGGCGAGCTTCGGCTCCGAACCGCAGAACGCCGGCAGCCACCGCTGCTTCTGCTCCTCGGTGCCGAAGTGGACGATCGGGTAGAGCCCCAGGCCGGTGCCGAGGATCGCGGAGGCGACGTTGACGTCGACCCGGGCGATCTCCTCGACGGCGAGCACGAACTGCAGCGAGGTGAACCTCCCGCCGCCGTACTCGGCCGGGATGAGGGCCTTCACGAACCCGGCCTCGGCCATCTGCCGGTAGAACGGCTGGATGGCGTAGAACCGCTCGGCGGGCTGCGGGTGCGGTGCGATCGCCGCCTCGACGCCGGTCAGGACGGTGTCGGCGAACTGCCGGGCCTGCTCGCGCAGGGCCAGCTGCTCGGCGTCGAGGGAGAAGTCCAGTGTCATCGTCGGATACCTTCCGGTCGGGCCCCGACCGGACCGTGGGGTCAGGGACGCGACGCGATGGTCGCCGTCGCACCCCGTCCCGGGATCGAACCGGTGTGCACGGCGGCCGGTACCGGCGTGCACGGTCCGTCCGGGCCGCGGTCGCCGTACTCCGACGGCAGGCAGCCGTGGTGGGCGCGGAAGACCCGGTTGAGGTGGGACAGGTCCGCGAAGCCCCAGCGGGCGGCGAGCTCGGTGAGGGTGCCGGTCCGCGCCGGACCGGTGAGCTCGCGGGTGCACCCGTCGAGGCGGAGCGCCATGACGGTGCGGGAGAAGCTGCGGTCGGTGCCCTCGTAGAGCTGGTGCAGCTTGCGGACGGAGATGCCGAAGCGGGCCGCGACCGCGCCGGCCGAGGTGTCCCCGGTCCGCAGGTGGGCCGCCAGGTAGCGGTTGACCGCGGCCCGCAGGCCCGCGTCGAGCTCCGCGCGCCCGGTGTCGCGCAGCTCGTCGGTGCCGCCGGCCGCGGCGGCGAGCAGCGTGGTGAAGGCGGTGTCGGCGGCGTCCGCGCCGGCCGGGTCGAGCGCGTCGAGGCCGTTCCAGGTGGACAGCATGGTGGAGGCGACGATGCGGGCCATGCCGGGCGCGGCGCCGTCGTGGGTCGTCGCGGTGGCGCCGTCGAGGTCGGCCACCAGCGGCAGCAGCCGGGCGCGCGGCACCCGGAACGAGACGCAGCGCCACTCCTCGCTCCGGTCGTCGGCGACGAAGTCCAGCGCGTACTCGCGGGTGGTGTCGAACAACGCGAAGCCGCCCGGTCCGACGACGCAGCGGCGCCCGGCCTGGGTCCCCACGCAGTGGCCGCTGATCTGCAGGTTCACGAACACGTGGTCGGTGACGGTGCGCCGCACCTCGGCCGCGCCGTGGGTGATGAGCTGCGTCGCCGACGACACCTCGGCGCAGTTGGTGGCGGTGAGCCTGCTGGAGCGCACCCAGCTGCGGATCTCGCGCGCGTGGGCCCGGCCGGTCCGCCGCGCGCCGGGCAGCTCCGCGGCGAGCGGGGTGAACGCCTCGCAGATCACCTCGCGCCAGTAGCTGAACTGCTCACCGGCCGGGCGGTCCTCAGTGGTCCAGTAGCGCACTCGGGGCCTCCTCGACAGCTCGCATCGGCTCCGCCGGCGTCGGCGCCGTGAGCCAGGACACTATCCCGCAGGGACCTCGGAACCCAGGTCCCGTCGGGGGTGCGCGGGGTGAGCGCGAAGCATGACCGCTCCGGGGCACATCGGTGTTTCCGCCGGTGAACTCCGGGTCACGACCCGGCACGCGGGTCAGCAGGGCCGCGGACCCGCCGATCCGACCGGGCCGGTGACCGGGCGCAGGTAGGCGTCGCCGCCGGCCCGGGCCAGCGCCGCGCAGGCGTCGCCTCGGTCGGCGAACGGTCCCAGGTAGGAGACGTAGATCGGGTTGCCCGCGTCGGTCCGGGACCGGAAGGGGACGCAGCTGCCGTCGGCGAGCAGGTAGTTCGCGCCGGGGTGGGCGCGCAGGTGCTCGGACACGTCCTCGCGGTAGCGCGCGGGGTCGACGGCCGCGCCGACGACGACCAGGTCCGCCGGCGCCGCGCAGGACACCGGTGCGAGCGGACGGCCGAGGCCCAGGTCGGCGGCGGGCAGGGTGGTCGTGGCCTCGGCGGGCTGCACCGGTCCGGTCGTCGCCGTCGCACCCTGCCCGGCGGGCGGCGCGCCGGACGGAACGGTCAGCAGCGCCCAGGTCGCGCCGAGCGCGACCACCGCCCCCGCAAGGCAGGCGCCGACCAGGACCGGCAACCGCCGCCCGCCGCCACGGGGCGCGACATCGGTCCCGGGGAGGACGGGGGCGGTCGCCCGGAGGGTCGGGTCCGGCACGGGACGGTCCCCGGCGAGGGCGTCGACCGCGGCCGCGAGTGCACCGGCGGTCGGGAACCGGTCGGCGGGGTCCTTCGCCATCCCGCGGGCGACGACGTCGTCCCAGCCGGGGGCGAGGCCGGGCCGGCGCCCGGTCACCCGGGGCGGCGGGGCCATCAGGTGCGCGGTGAGCACGGCGGCCGGGTCCGCCTCCGGGAACGGCGTGCGCCCGGTCAGCATCTCGACGAGCACGCAGGTCAGGGAGTAGACGTCGGCACGCCCGTCGACCGGCGTGCGGCCCGCGAGCCGCTCCGGGGCGAGGTAGGCGAGCGTGCCGACGGTGGCGCCGGTCTCGGTGAGCGCGGTGTCCGGGTTCGGGCCGACCGCGCGGGCGATGCCGAAGTCGGTGAGTGCGGTGAAGTCGTCCCGGTCCTCGACGACGAGCAGGTTCGCCGGTTTGACGTCCCGGTGCACCAGGCCCGCGGCGTGCGCGGCGTCGAGGGCGTGCGCGGCCTGGCGGACGATCCGGGCGGCCCGGCGGGGCTCCAGCGGTGCGCGCCGGGCGAGGACACGGGCCAGGTCCTCGCCGTCGACCAGGCGCATCGAGAGGTAGAGCCGGCCGTCGACCTCACCGAACCCGTGGACCGGCACGACGTGTGGGTCGCGCAGCTCGAACGCCGCGCGGGCCTCCCGCCGGAACCGCTCCACGACGACCGGGTCCCCGGCGAGACGGGCGGGCAGCACCTTCAGCGCGACCTCGCCGCCGTGTCGACGGTCGTGGGCCCGCAGCACGACCCCCATCCCCCCGGCCCCGAGCCGTCCCCGGATCTCGAAGTCGCCCAGCACCGCACCGACGGCCAGGTCCTCGTCCATGACCCCACCCCTCCCGCGTCGTGTGACCGTTCTACCGGCCGGCGGGGCCCCGTCGATCCGCAGCGCTACGCAGATCCGGCCTCGGGGCGCACCGTGACCAGCAGCGCCGGATGGTCGGTGGTGCCGCCCAGGTCGATCACCCGGGTCCGTGCCGCGGCCGCCGCGGGGATGACGACGACGTGCTGGACCCCGTCGTCGGCGGCCGGTGCCGACCCCGGGGGCAGACAGGACCGCAGGTCGGGGTCCTCGGCCGCCCCCAGGTTGAGGTCGGCCCCCACGACGACCGGTCCGGCGTGAGCGCGGGACCGCAGGCCCGCGACGACGGTGTCGAACAGGTACCCGCACTGGGCACGGGTGACGGCGCGGTCGGTGTAAGCCAGGTGCGAGGTGCAGACCCCGAGCGGGCCACCCGCGGTCGTCGTGTCCAGGCAGAGCCAGGCACGCTCCTCGGGGTCACGCGGGTCCTGCGCCGGGTGGATCCCGGCGCTCGCGACGCTCGACGGGGCACGCGAGACCACGCCGATGCCGTACTCGTCACCGTTCGCGCAGCGGTACGGCGCGCCGGTGTCGCGCTCGCGGGCAGGCTGGAACGCCGAGGACGTCGACGACCCCGGCGCGGCCCCGGCGAGCGCCCGCTCGATCCGCTCGACGCCCGCGCGGCACACCTCGTTGAGGGTGACCGCGTCCGGCACCTCGGTCCGCACGAGATCGGCCGCGGCCTCGACGGCTCGCCCGGTGTAGCAACCCGCGATCCCGCTGTCGCACAGGTTCATCTGGACGACCGTCAACTCCGGGGTGTCCGGCGGGCCGGGCGACGCGGGAGCCGCGGCCCCGGGCGCGCAGGCGACCAGGAGCGGGAGCGCACCGGCGACGCCCGTCATCCGCAGGCGACGGGACCACGCGGCGGGGGAACGGCGACCGGGCACTCCTGCATGATCCGCCTGAACCGGACGAACCGCATACGGACCCGCCGTTTCCCGCGCCCGCGGCGTGGTACCCGGACCCACGCCGTGCGCGACACCCCCGCGGTGGCGCAGGACAGCGGTGACCAACGAGCCGAGGAGACACCCATGGCAGCGGACGACAAGGTCGCGAACAAGACCGAGGAGCTCACGGGCAAGGCCAAGGAGACCGTCGGCAAGGCGACCGACGACGAGAAGCTCGAGGCCGAGGGCAAGGGCGACCAGGCCAAGGGCAACCTCAAGCAGGCCGGCGAGAAGGTCAAGGACGCCTTCACGAAGGACTGACCGCGCTCCTGCCCGGCCCCGGCCACCCCGGCCGGGGCCGAGGTGTATCCGGTCCGGGCCCGTCGACCGGCTCCGGGATCGTCGCGGCGTATGCCGAGCAGTCCTCGCACCGGGTGAGCAGGTCGTGCGTGCAGTCGACGACGTGCCCGAGGAATATCTCCGCCTCCGCCAGCCGGGCGCGCTGCTCCCGGATACGGCGCAGCCTCTCCTCGATGACCCGGGCGCGTTCCGCGTCGCCACGGTGGAGCACGAGCCGGATCTCCGCAAGGCTCATCCCGACACCCCGGCACGCCTGCACCACGCGGAGGCGACGGACATGCTCGTCGGTGTACTCGCGATGACCCGACGCGGCGCGATCGGGAACGACGACCCCCTCGTCGTTCCAGTGCCGCAGGACGTGCGGATCGACGCCGACCCGCCGGGCGGCCTCGCCGATCCTCACCGTCCCACGTCCTTCCCGGCGTTGACCTCAGGTCGACCTGAAGTTCTAGCGTCGCCCCATGCTGACACACGAGCCGCTGCTGCCCGACCCGATCCCGGTCGACGTCGGCGGGACCTGCGTCGCCACCCGGGTCGTGGAGCCCGCGGGGCCGGTCCGGGGAGACGTCGTCCTGTGCCACGGCACGCCGTGGTCCTCGCAGGTCTGGGGCCGCGTCGCCCGGGAGCTGGGCCGCGACCATCGCGTGTTCCTCTGGGACATGCCGGGCTACGGGGACTCGGAGAAGGGTCCGGCGGTCGCGACGGACCTCCGCTCGCAGATGGCGCGACTGGCCTCCCTCCTCCGTACCTGGGGTCTCCACCATCCGCACGTGGTCGCACACGACATCGGCGGCGCGGTCGCGCTGGGAGCGCACCTGCTGCACGGGGCGGACTACGCCGACCTGTTCCTCTGGGACGTCGTCACGCTCGACCCGTGGGGTTCGCCCTTCTTCCGGCTGGTCGCCGGGAACACCGACGTGTTCGCCCGGCTCCCCCCGGACCTGCACGCCGCACTGGTGACGGGGTACATCACCGGCGCGCTCTCGCGGGAGCTGCCGGACCGGGACGTCGACGCACTCGTGTCCCCGTGGACGGCTCCCGGCGGGCAGGCCGCCTTCTACCTCCAGATCGCCGCACTGAGCTCCGCCGACACCCGCGCGGTGGCGGAGAGGCTGGGCGCCACGCGCTGCCCGACACGCATCGGCTGGGGCCGCGCCGACCCCTGGATCCCCCTGGGCCAGGCCTACGAACTCCGGTCCAGGCTTCCCGGCGACCCCGATGTCGTCGTGCTCGACGACGTGGGGCACCTGACGCCCTACGAGAACCCCGTCGCCGTGGCCGCGGCGCTGCGGGCCTGGCTGACCGGCGCCGCGGACCGGCCCCGCGCCGGGCGGGTCCGCCGGCCGGGAGCGACCTCGGCGGACGCGACGGCGATCGACGTGTGCGCCCGAGGGGGATCGCACCCCTGACCTGCCGCTCCGTGGCCGGCGCGTGGCGCAGGTCCGGAATCCCCGATGCCGGTCGTTCCCCACCGGAGGCCGGCGCTCAGCCGGTCAGGTCGAGGACCGTCTTGCCCGTCGCGTGGCCGTTCTCCACGCCCGCCAGAGCCTGCGCCGCCTCGTCGAGGGTGTGGACGGCGGTGATGTTCGGGTCGAGGACCCCCTGCACCATCAGGTCCGCCACCCGCTCCAGGGTGGGGCGGTCGGTGTGCCGCTCGACCACGGCGCCTCCGATCTCGACCACCGTGGGGTCTCCGACCGAGACCACCGTCGTCGCCGCGGCGGCCAGCGGTGCCACGGCGCGCAGCGAGGCCCCGCCGACGAGGTCGACGATGCCGTCGAATCCGTCGGGCGCGAACGCGCGCAGGTCGGCCTCGGCCGTCGGACCGGTGTAGTCGACGAAGGCTGCGCCGGTGGCGGTGACGGTCGCCCGCTTGGCTCCACCGGCGGTGCCGACGACGCGGAGTCCGCGGGCACGGGCGAGCTGGGCGGTGGCGATACCGACGCCGCCGCCGATCCCGTTGACGAGCAGACGCGCGCCGGGCGGGAGGCCGAGCTGGTCGATCACGTCGAGTGCCGTGGTCCCCGCGACGGGGATGGTGGCCGCCCACCGGTCGGACAGCCCGTCGGGGGTGCGGGCCGTGGCGGATCCGAGGAGGACGGTCGTGCGGGCGTAGGTCCCCGCCCCGGTGAGCGCGAAC
The DNA here is from genome assembly GCF_023717215.1 of Pseudonocardia sp. DR1-2. Taxonomy (NCBI): domain Bacteria; kingdom Bacillati; phylum Actinomycetota; class Actinomycetes; order Pseudonocardiales; family Pseudonocardiaceae; genus Pseudonocardia; species Pseudonocardia sp. DR1-2. The sequence continues at coordinate 265,399 of NZ_JAMQOF010000002.1, forward strand.
CCGAACACGCGGTCGCCCACCTCCAGCCCCCGGACCCCGGACCCGACGGCGGTGACCACGCCCGCCGCCTCCATGCCGAGGACCTGCGGGAACGGCACAGCGCCGTTCAGGGCGGGCAGGAGTCCGGCGCGCAGCACGTGGTCGAGGGGGTTGACCCCGGCGACGCCGACGGCGACGGCGACCTCGTGGGCGGCCGGGACGGGGGCGGGACGGGCGAGGAACTCCTGGACCTCGGGCCCCCCGAAGGTGCGGTACCCGTATGCGTTGATCACGGTCCCGACGCTAGGACCTGACATCGGTGTCAGGTGCCAGCGATCGTGACCCGGGTCACCGCGGTGGGTGGACGTTCAGGCGGTGCGTCGTGGCGACGCGAGGGCGGCCCGGTGCTCGGAGTTGCAGGCGATGAGGCCGTCCAGGGCGTCGCGTGCGGTCGCCAGCGTCGCCATCGCGACACTGAGCCGGTCCCGCTCACGGCACATCGTCGCGTAGGCCTCGTCGGCGGTCTGCGGACCCGGCGTGTCCACGCACGGCAGCAGGCTCGCGATGGTGCGGCTCGACAGCCCCGCCGCGAACAGCGTGCGCAGCAGCTCGACCCGCTCGGACTCGTGGAGGGAGTACAGGCGCTGACCGCCGGTACTGCGGGTGGAGGTCAGAAGGCCCTGCTGCTCGTAGTACCGCAGCATCCGGACGCTGACGCCGGTGCGTTCCGCCAGCTCGCCGATCTTCATCTGCTCGTCGACCTCCCCGGGCCACGGGGCCCGGCCACCATCATGGCCGAGGCCCGGCCGGTCGTGGGGCGGAGCGGGCAGGGCGCACGGGCCCGGATCGACCCCAGGGCCGGGAAAGGAAGCGGCCCTGACCATCACCGCTGGTCAGGGCCGATCTCGATGTGTGCGCCCGAAGGGATTCGAACCCCTAACCTTCTGATCCGTAGTCAGATGCTCTATCCGTTGAGCTACGGGCGCGTTGCTGTCTCCAGCGTAGCAATCTTCAGTTGTCGGCCGGCGACCGGTGTACCCACCGCCGTGCCGGTGCGGAGGCTCCGGGATTTGAACCCGGGATGGGGGGTTACCCCAAACCGCATTAGCAGTGCGGCGCCATAGACCAGACTAGGCGAAGCCTCCCCGGTGCCTGACGGCCACCAGCGAGCGCAACACTACACGGGCGTTCCGGCCGTCCGGAACCGGGGTCCCCCTGGCCGGAGGACCCCGATCCGGCGCAGGTCAGGCCCCTGCGAGGGCCACGAACGGGGTCAGCGCGTCGGGATTCTGGAGGGCGCCGGCCGACACCGCCTTCTCCGGTGCGGTGCCGGAGAGGATCTTCTTCACCGGCACCTCGCACTTCTTGCCGTTCAGGGTGCGCGGCACCGCGTCGACGACGACGAACCGGTCCGGCACGTGCCGCGGCGAGAGCTCCTTGCGCAGCAGCGAGCGCAGGGTCGGCTCGACGTCGTCGAGCGCGACACCCTCGTCGAGGACGAGGAAGCAGAGCAGGGCCCCCTCCTCGCGCTCACCGAGCGCGGTCGTGTCGATCACCAGGGAGTCCGCGACCCCGTCGACGTTCTCGACGACGGCGTAGAAGTCGGCGGTGCCCATCCGGACCCCACCACGGTTGAGCGTGGAGTCCGAGCGGCCGTAGATGACGTAGGAGCCGCGCGGGGTGCGGCGGACCCAGTCGCCGTGCCGCCAGTTGCCGGGGAAGTCCTCGTAGTAGGACTCGCGCAGGCGGGTGCCGTCCGGGTCGTTCCAGAACATGACCGGCATCGACGGGGTCGGCGTGGTGATGATCAGCTCGCCGACGTCGTCGAGCAGGTCGGTGCCGTCCTCGGCCCAGGAACGGACGTCGGCGCCGAGCGCCGCGCAGGACAGCTCACCCAGCCACACCGGCACCGTGGGGGCGCTGGTGAGGAAGGCCGCGCAGACGTCGGTGCCGCCGGAGACCGAGCAGATCTGGATGTGCGACCCGGCGGCCTCGCCGATCCAGCGGAACCCGTCGACCGACAGCGGCGCGCCGGTGGAGCCGAGCGCGCGCATCGCGGAGAGGTCGTGGTCGTCGCCGGGGCGCAGGCCGGCCTTCATGCAGGACTGCACGTAGGGCGCGGAGACCCCGAACAGCGACACCCGGTGCCGCGCGGCGAGCGCCCACAGCGCGCCGAGGTCGGGGTGGCCGGGGCTGCCGTCGAACATCACGATGGTCGCGCCCACGAGCAGGCCGCCGACCAGGAAGTTCCACATCATCCAGCCGGTGGTGGTGAACCAGAAGAACCGCTCCCCCGGCCCGAGCCCGTGCTGGAGACGCATCGCCTTCAGGTGCTCCACGACGATGCCGCCGTGGCCGTGCACGATGCCCTTGGGCAGGCCGGTGGTGCCCGAGGAGTAGAGCACCCACAGGGGGTGGTCGAACGGGACGGGCGTGAACTCCAGCGGGCCGGGCTCGGCGGTGAACCCGGCCCAGGTCGTCGTGCCGTCGAGGGTCGCGTCGGGGTCGAGGTAGGGCACGAGGACGGTCGCACGCAGCGTCGGCAGCTGTCGCTGCAGGTCGGCGACCTTGTCGCGGATGTCGAAGCCCTTGCCGTTGTAGCGGTACCCGTCGACGGCGACGAGCACGGCGGGCTCGATCTGGGCGAAGCGGTCGTGCACGGCGCGGGCGCCGAAGTCCGGCGAGCAGGACGACCAGATCGCGCCGAGGCTCGCCGCCGCCAGGAACGCGACCAGGGTCTCGACGGAGTTCGGGGCGAGCGCGACGACCCGGTCCCCCTGTCCGACGCCGGCCCGGACGAGCCCGGCGCGGGCGCGGGCGACCTGGTCGCGCAGCTCGGCGTGGGTGACGGTGCGCTCCAGGCCGTCCTCGCGGACGAACTCGACGGCGATGTCGTCGTCGGCGCGGCCCGGGCCGGGGGTCAGGGCGTGCTCGGCGTAGTTGAGGGTCGCGCCCGGGAACCACTGCGCGCCGGGCATGTCACGGGAGCCGACTGTGGCCGTGGGGCGGTCGTGGAACAGCACGCCGGAGTACTCGGCGACGGCCGACCAGAAGCCCTCCAGGTCGGTCACCGACCAGGTGTGCAGCTGCGCGTAGTCGGTGACGTCGGACAGCGGGGCGCCCCGCTCGTCACGCGCCCAGGTCGCGAACCGGACGATCTCGGTGTCCGCCACCCGGTCCGGGTCCGGGCTCCACAGGAGCTCGGGGGTGTCCGGATCGGTGACGGTCTGCGGCGACGACACGGGCGGCATGCCCCGAGCATCCCCGACGGCCCCGGCCGCGCACCAGTGGCCGGACCCCACTCCGGCCCGCCGAGACAGGGTGCCCGTCACAGGGGGGCGGTCAGGCCGGGGCGCCGACGAGCGGCGGCGCGAGCCGAGCGAAGGCCTCCTGCCGCTCGTACGGGAAGTAGGGGTACGGCGCAGGACGGTGCGAGGCCGCGTCCAGCCGGGCGACCTGGTCGTCGTCCAGGCGCCAGCCGACCGCGCCGAGGTTGTCCTCCAGCTGCGCCAGGTCGCGGGCGCCGACGATGACCGAGCTGACGGTCGGGCGGGTCGTGAGCCAGTTCAGCGCGATCTGCGGCACCGTGCGGCCGGTCTCGGCGGCGATCGCGTCGAGCACGTCGACGACGTCGAACAGCAGGTCGTCGGGGACGGGCGGGCCCGCCTCGGCGGTGGTGTGCAGCCGGCTGCCCGCGGGCAGCGGGGCGCCCCGCCGGACCCGGCCGGTGAGCCGTCCCCAGCCCAGCGGGCTCCAGACCAGGGCGCCGACGCCCTCCTCGTGGCCCAGCGGCATGAGGTCCCACTCGTAGTCGCGGCCGACCAGCGAGTAGTACACCTGGTGCGCGACGGGCCGCGGCCACCCGTGCCGGTCGGCCAGGTCCAGGGTCCGCACCAGCCGTCGCCCGGGGTGGTTGGAGACGCCGGTGTAGCGCACCTTGCCCGACCGGACGAGCACGTCCAGCGTCGCGAGCACCTCCTCGGGCGGGGTGCCCGCGTCGTAGGCGTGCAGCTGGAACAGGTCGATCCGGTCGGTGCCGAGCCGGCGCAGGGCGTCCTCGACGGCGCGGACCAGGTGGAGGCGCCCGGTGCCCGCGTCGTTCGGGCCGGGGCCGGTCGGCAGGCCGGCCTTGGTCGAGATCAGGACCTCGTCGCGGCGCTGCCGCAGCGCCGCTCCGAGGACCTCCTCCGACCCGCCGTCGGAGTAGACGTCGGCGGTGTCGAACAGGGTCACCCCCGCGTCGAGGCACCGGTCCACCATCCGGCGCGCTCCGGCGACGTCGACCGACCCCCACGCGCCGAACAGCTCGCCGCGCCCGGCGAACGTGCCCGCGCCGAAGCTCAGGACCGGGACCTGCAACCCGCTGCGACCCAACCGTCGGTACTCCATGCCCATCCTCCTCTAAAGGAACTGTGGTTCCGTTAGAACGTAGCACGCCAAACGGGACTCCGGTTCCGTCACGGGTTAGGGTGGGCGCCGTGGCACCGGAGATGAGCAGGCCGGGCGGCCGGACCGCGCGGGTCCGGTCCGCCGTGCTGGCCGCCGCGGGCGACGCCCTGATCGAGCTCGGGCTGCCGGGCCTGGACCTCGCCGAACTCGCGCGCCGGGCGGGTGTCGGCAAGACGACGGTCTACCGCCGCTGGGGCAGCGTGCCCGCGGTGCTGGAGGACCTGGTCACCGACATGATCGAGACCTCCGCCCCGCGCGCCGACACCGGCTCGCTCGACGGCGACCTGCTCGCCAACGCCGAGCTGGTCCGATCCACACTGGCCGACCCGCGACAGGGGCCGCTGCTCACCGCGCTGGTCTGCGCCGCCGTCGACGACGCCGGGACCGCACGCGCGCTGCGCGGCTTCTACGACGCCCGGACCGCCGTCTGGGAGCCGTGCGTCACCGACGCCGTGGCCCGCGGCGAGCTACCGGCGGGCACCGACCCGGCCGGCGTCGTCCGCGCGGTCTCCGCCCCGCTCTACCACCAGCTCCTCACACGCGGGACGCGTCCGGACACCGCGGACGCCCACCGTGCGGCCGCGGCGACCGCGGCCGCCGCGCGCGCCGGGGTCTTCGTCAGCGCAGGTGCGCGTCGAACCAGTTGAGGACCCGCTGCCAGGCCTCGGCGGCCGAGTCCGGGTCGTCGTCGAAGCGGTAGCCGGTGCTCGGGTAGATCACGACGTCGGTCGCCTTCCCGGAGGACGCCGCGGCGTCGCGCAGGCGGGCGACGGCGTCGGTGTCGGACGCCTCCGAGTAGATGCCCAGCCAGGGGCAGGTCAGCTCGGGTGCGGTCTCGACCAGGGCGGGCAGGCTGGACCACGGGGACGACTCGATCCCGCCACCCGCGACCGTGATCGCCGCGCCGAGGGTGCGGTTGGCCGCGACGTGCAGCGCCACCGTGCCCCCGAGGTCGAACCCGAGCACGCCCATCCGGTCGGCCTCGATGCCGACGTCGCCCAGCCAGCCGAACGCGGTGTCGCAGTCGTCCATGACCTGGCGCGGCTCGAGGCTGCCGACGTGCTCGGCGACCGCGGCCTCGGAGCCGTCGGCGAGGTCGCCGCCCGCGCCGGCGTCGCGGTAGAGGTGCGGGGCGACGGCGAGCCAGCCGTCCGCGGCGAGGCCGGTGACGAGCAGCCGGATGGAGTCGGTGACCCCCCGGGCCTCCTGCAGGACGACGACACCGCCGCGGACCGGACCGTCGGGTTCGGCCACGGTCAGGCGCAGCTCGCCCCCGTCGGTCAGCGGCACGCCCTCGGTCCGGACAGCGGTCGTCGTCATGACGTCACTCAACCAGAGCACGGGCCCGGGTTCGACCCCCGGCGGATACCGTTGCCGTCATGACGCTGATCCGTCCCGATCTGGACACCCTGCCCGCCTACGTGCCGGGTCGCACCGTCCCCGGGGCGATCAAGCTCGCGAGCAACGAGGTCGCCGCGCCGCCCGCTCCCGCGGTGCTGGAGGCCATCGCCCGCGCCGCGGCAGGTGGCAACCGGTATCCGGACCTCGGCGTCGTCGAGCTGACCGGACGCATCGCGGACCTGTACGCCCTGGAGCCCGAGCGGGTCGCGGTCGGCTGCGGGTCGGTGACGCTGTGCCAGCAGCTCGTGCAGATCGGCTGCCTGGGCCCCGGTGACGAGGTGCTGTTCGCCTGGCGCTCGTTCGAGGCGTACCCGATCGTGACCCGGATCGGCGGGGCGGAGATCCGCACCGTGCCGCTGGACGCCGACTTCCGGCACGACCTCGTCGCGATGGCCGCCGCGGTCACCGAGCGGACCCGGGTGGTGTTCGTGTGCAGCCCGAACAACCCGACCGGCCCGGCCGTGCACCGCGACGAGTTCGCCCGCTTCCTGGACGCCGTGCCGTCGGACGTGCTGGTGGTGCTCGACGAGGCCTACGCCGAGTACGTCACCGACCCCGACGCCGTCAGCGGCCGGCCGCTGCTCGACGCCCACCCGAACCTGGTCGTGCTGCGCACCTTCTCCAAGGCCTACCGGCTGGCGGGACTGCGGGTCGGCTACGCCCTGACCTCCGAGGAGGTCGCGACCGCGCTGCGCAAGGTGGCGCCGCCGTTCGGGGTCAGCTCGGTCGCCCAGGCGGGTGCCGTCGCCGCGCTGGAGCACCGGGAGGAGATCCTCGCCGACTGCGCCGCCGTCGTCGCGGAGCGGGACCGGGTGGCCGCCGGGCTGCGCGGGTCCGGGTTCACCGTGCCGGAGACCCAGGCGAACTTCGTGTGGCTGCCGCTCGGGGACCGGGCCACGGCGTTCGCGACGCACTGCGGCGAGCGGAAGGTGATCGTGCGTCCGTTCGCCACCGACGGGGTGCGGGTCACCGTGTCCACGCCGGAGGAGAACGACCTGCTGCTCGACGTCGCGTCGTCCTTCGGATCCTGAGAGCCCGGCTCAGCCGTCCAGCTGGTAGCCCAGCCCCCGAATGGTCCTGATCCGCTCGGGACCGATCTTGCGCCGCAGGTAGGACACGTAGACCTGCACCAGGTTGGCCGACACCGGTTCGGTCCAGGCGCGGCGGCCCAGGTCGTCGAGCGCGACCGGCTCGCCCGCCTGCTCGGCCAGCGCGAGCAGCAGCGCGTACTCGGTCGGGGACAGCGCGACCCGGCGGCCGTCGACGAACACCTGGCCGGCGTCGACGTCGACGGACAGGCCGCCGTGCCCGAGCACCGTCGGCGCGGGCAGCCCCGCGGCGGCACGCAGCCGGAGCCGGATCCGGGACGCGAGCTCGTCCGGGACGAACGGCCGGATCAGGAAGTCGTCGCGGTCGCCGCGCAGCATGCCGATCACCCCGGCCCGCCGTTCGCGCGGCACGACGGTGATCACCGGGGTCGGCGGGGACTCGGACTGCACGGCTCCGAGCAGCACCGACGGCTCCGGGCCCGGCAGCTCCATGTCGAGCACGAGCAGGTCGGCGCCGCGGGAGCGCAGGGTGTCCAGCAACTCGATGCCGTCGGCGACGACGACGAGGTCCACGCCTTCGGCGGCGAGGTCCTGGCGCAGCCCGCGGCCGAGCGAGGCGGTGCCCGCCGACGGCGGCAGGGCCAGCAGCACGCTGAGCGCACGCATCTCGGCACGGGGCGCGGGGATCGGGAGGGACGGCGAGACGGGGGGAGCGTGATCGTTCACAGATCCTGCGGAGGTCGGGGAGCGGGGAGCTCGTGAGGTCGTGCGGGGAGCACCGGGGAGGCACGGTCACTGTTCCTCGACCGGCAGCCCGTCACAATCGGCTAACGGTGCGACGTACCGTGACCGCTTAGCCTGAACGGGTGACCCTGAGAGTCCCATTGCTCTGTTCGGCCCAGCATTACTGCCGAAATGGCGGGATCTTGCTCTTCGGCGCTCTCCGTCGACCTGTCGGCGCGAAGACGCAACCACCCTTCTCAGCGAGGGTGTTCACACTCGGTCACTCTACCTAGAGTCCCTCCTCATGCGACGGAAGAGTTCCGCTGCGGCTGATCAGGTCGACCCCCGCGACCTGATCGCGCGACTCGCCGCCGAGCACAGCTCCCCCTCTGTGCCGTCTCCCCGGGGCAGGCATGCCGTGTCCTCCGCCCCGGCGGACGACACGGCCCGATCCGCCGTACCCGCGGCCACCCTGCTCGAGGACCGGGTGAGCGCCTCCGGGCGGCACCGCGTCCTCGACGCCGGGTACGACGACGCCGACCCCGACGACACCGGTGCCGCCGTCACGGCGGACTCCCCCACCGGTGCCACGACGGCGGACGCCGGGCGGATCACCTGGGCCGACACGGCCGACCCCGGCCCGTGGGCGCCGGGCGGCCACGCGACCGGCAGCGGCTCCCGCGCCGTCACCGGCACCGGGGCGCACGCCGCCGCGGGGGACACCGCGGCCGCCGGGGACGAGACCGTCGCCGGGGGCACCGCGGTGACCGGGACGGGCGCGCACGCCGCGCCCACCACCCGGACCCCGGGCCGTCGCGCGCGGCGGTCCGCGCCGTCGTCGGCGGCCGGGCTGTCCGGTGTGGAGCTGTTCGGCGGGTCGTCGGGGACCGGGGAGCCCGCGTCCCCGCAGGCCGAGGTGCCCGCACCGCGCACCGAGGTCACCGGCGGGGCCATCGCCGGCCTGCACGAACCCGAGGTGTCGGGGACGGGCTCGGTCGTCGCGATCGACCGGTCACGACCCGCCCGCTCCCGTGTCCGCCGGTTCGCCCCGCTGGGCGTCGGCGCCGCCGCGGTGCTCGCCGCGACGATGGTGCTGACGCTGCTGCAGCCCGGCACCGAGGACCCGTCGCTGTCCGCGGCGATGGTGAACGACTCGTCGCGCCGGTCGGCGTCGGACACCGCGTTGTCCGCCGGCCCGGTGCTGGCCAACGGGGGCGGCTCCGCACTCGGCGATGCCGCGCAGGGCGCGTCCGGCCAGATCGGCCAGGCCCTGGCCGCGCAGGAGGCCGCCGAGCGGCGCGCCGAACAGCGCCGCCGCGAGGCTGCCGAGCGGGCACGGGCCGCCGCGAACTCCGGTGGTTCCGGGAGCTCCGGGAACTCGGGCGGAGCCCCCGCCGCCGGTCCGGTCGGTGGCGCCGTCCAGGTCGCCGGCGACGGCATCCAGGCCGCGCTGAAGATGGGCTGGCAGGCCATCGGCGGCGACGAGTTCCTCGGCAACACCCTCGGCAGCAACTGGTCGCCCTACAACGGCGAGGGCCACGACGGCCAGGGCCGCCGCACCTCCGACGCGATCTCGGTGGAGAACGGCAACCTCGTCATCCGCGGCGACTCGCAGGGCAACACCGGCGGCATGGCCTGGGGCACCTCCCAGAAGTACGGCAAGTGGGAGATGCGCGCCCAGTTCCCCAAGGGCGACAAGCAGTACCACCCGGTGCTGCTGCTGTGGCCGAGCGAGGTGTCCTGGCCGGAGGGCGGCGAGATCGACTTCGCCGAGACCACCAGCGCCAGCGACGACGTGTCCTTCTTCCTGCACTACGGCAGCTCGAACTCGCAGAAGGACGCCAAGAAGCAGCTCGACATCACCCAGTGGCACAACTACGCCGTGGAGTGGACCCCGGACGCGATCGTCGGCTACGTCGACGGCGTCGAGTGGTTCCGCTCCGAGGACCCGAGCACGTTCCCCCCGGGTCCGATGCACGCCACGATCCAGCTCGACTACTTCCCCGACGGCGGCTCGCCGGAGCCGTCGGAGATGCGGGTCGCCTGGATGCGTCAGTACAAGTAGCACTCCGCACCACGACCGCCCGCCGCCCGGCGCTCCCCACCGGACGGCGGGCGGTCGTGTGTGCCGGGTCAGCCGGCCAGACCGCGCCGCGCCAGCAGCGGCGCGATCTCCGGGTCGCGGCCGCGGAACGCGCGGTAGGCCTCCATCGCGTCGACGGCGCCGCCGCGGGACAGCACCTCGCGGCGGAACCGGTCGCCGTTCTCCCGGCGCAGGCCGCCGTGCTCGCCGAACCAGGCGACGGTGTCGGCGTCGAGCACCTCGGCCCAGATGTAGGAGTAGTACGCCGCCGCGTACCCGCTGCCGCCGAACACGTGGTTGAAGTAGGTGCTGCGGTAGCGCGGCGGGACCAGCGGGTGCGCGACCCCGGCCGCCTCCAGCGCCTGCTGCTCGAACGCGAGCACGTCGGTGATCCCGGCGGCCTCGGCCGGGGACAGCCGGTGCCACGCCTGGTCCAGCAGCGACGCGGCCAGGTACTCCGTCGTCGCGAAGCCCTCGCCGTACCCGCGGGCGGCCTGCGACGCGGCCAGCAGCTCGTCGGGCAGCGGCTCGCCGGTCACGTGGTGGCGGGCGAACGAGGTGAGGACCTGCGGGTCCTCCAGCCACATCTCGTTGACCTGGCTGGGGAACTCGACGAAGTCGCGCGGCACCGACGTCCCGGCGAACGTCGGGTATTCCACCTCGGAGAACAGCCCGTGCAGGGCGTGCCCGAACTCGTGGAACAGGGTGCGGACCTCGTCGAGGGTGAGCAGCGCGGGCTCCCCGGCCGGGGGCTTGTTCAGGTTCAGCGTGTTCAGCACGACAGGCCGCGTCCCCAGCAGCGACGACTGGTCGACCAGCGAGTTCATCCATGCCCCGCCGCGCTTCGACGGCCGCGCCCACAGGTCGGCGCCGAACAGCCCGAGCGGCTCGCCGTCGCTGTCACGGACCTCCCACCAGCGCACGTCCGGGTGGTAGGCGGGCAGGTCGGTGCGCTCGGTGAAGGTGATCCCGTACAGCCCGGACGCGGCGCGGAACACGCCGTCGGTGATCACCCGGTCGAGCTCCAGGTACGGGCGCAGCGCGGCGTCGTCGACGGCGTAGCGCTCGCGGCGCATCCGCTCCGCCTCGAACGCCCAGTCCCACGGCTCCAGGTCGCCCTCGACACCGCCGGCCAGCTCCGCTGCCTCCCGGTCGGCGTTGGCGACGGCGGCGGGGACCAGCGACTCCAGCATCGCGACGGCGGCCTCCGCCGTCCCCGCGGTCGCGTCGTCGATCACGTACGACGCGTGGTCGGGGTACCCGAGCAGCGCGGCCCGCTCGGCGCGCAGCCGCACGATCGCGAGGACGGTGTCACGGGTGTCGTGCTCGCCGCCCTGACCGCGCCCGGTGGACGCACGGAACAGCTCCTCGCGCAGCGACCGGTCGGTGAGCACCGCCAGTGCGGGCTGCGCGGTCGGCAGGACCAGGGTGATCAGCCAGCCGTCGTCGTGACCGCGTTCGGCCGCGGCGGTCGCGGCAGCGGCGACCGCGTCGTCGGACAGGCCACCGAGCCGGTCGCGGTCGGTGACGTGCACGGCCGCGGCGTTCGCCCCGGCCAGCAGCGCCGCACCGAACCGGGTGGTCAGCCCGGACAGCTCGGCGTTCAGCTCCCGCAGCCGGACCTGCTCCTCGGGGCCGAGCCGGGCCCCGGCGCGCACCATGTCGCGGTGGTGGCGCTCGAGCAGCCGCAGCGACTCGGCATCGAGACCGAGGTCGTGGCGACGGGCGTGCAGCGCGTCGATCCGGGCGAACAGGCCCGGATCCAGCGCGATCGCGTCGGCGTGGGCGGCGAGCATCGGCGCGACCTGCGCCTCGATCTCGCGCACCGCGGGTGAGGAGTCCGCCGAGACGCGCGTGTAGAACAGCCGCGCCACCCGGTCCAGCGTGGCACCGGAGCGCTCCAGGGCGACGACGGTGTCGTCGAAGGTCGGCCCGCCCTCCCGCGCGACGATCGCCGCCACCTCGGCGCGCTGCTCGGCCGTCCCGGCCTCGAACGCGGGCAGGTAGTGCTCGTCGGTGATCCGGGAGGTGTCGGGCAGCCCCCACGGCAGCGCGCTCGGGGCGAGGAACGGGTTGCTCATGGGCCCGACCCTACGGCCGGGGACCGTCAGGAACCGGCCAGTTCACGGCGCATCGCGAGCCGCGGCCACACGTCGAGACCGCGCGCGGCCTCGTGCTCCCGGATCGCGCGCAGCCCCGGGCCGGGCGCGATCAGCTCACGGAAGCCGAGCCGCACCCAGTACGGGCCGTTCCACGGCACGTCCCGGTAGGTGGTGAGGGTCAGCGCGGGCAGGCCGCGGTCCCGGGCCCAGCCCGCGAGGTGCTCGACCAGGCCCTCCCCGATCCGCCGTCCGCGTTGCGACGGCAGCACCGACACCTGCTCGACGTGCGCACAGCCGTCGACGAGGTCGGCGATCAGGTACCCGACGAGCCCGGTGCCGGCGCTCCTCTCGGCACCGATGCTCGCTCCGCCTGCGCTCCTCTCGGCACCGATGCTCGTTCCGCCTGCGCTCCTCTCGGCCACCCACGCCCGCCCCGCCACCACGTACGCGGCCAGTACCGCGGCCGGTGGCGGCTCCTCGTCGGCGACGACGTCGAGCCCGATCTCCCGGAACGTCTCCCCCGCGGCGCGCTCGATCTCACGCAGGGCGGGGACGTCGGCGACGCGGGCGGGACGGATCACACCGCGGGATCCTCCACCACCGCACGGATGCGTTCCAGGGTCGTTCGCATCCCCTCGCGATTGGTGCGCCCGCGGGCCCACCCCAGCAGCGTCCAGTAGAGCCGGGTGGCGGCCGAGGGCTCCAGCCGGAAGGACTCGGTGACGTCGGTGCCCGCGGTGCCGTCCGGCGCGGGGGCCGGGGTGAACCGGTAGTGCCAGTGGTTGATCCGCCGGCCGCCGGGCAGGAGCACGACGAAGCCGAACTCGCGGCCCGGCTCGCAGGCGGTGATCTCGCACTCCGACCAGTAGGTCGGGCCGCGTCCGTTGCGGACGACCTTGCCGCGGAACCGGACACCGACGGCCGGACCGGTCGCGCCGCCCAGCCACTGCGCGTCGACGGTCTCGGGTGAGAACCGGCCGGTGTTGCGGATGTCGGAGACCAGCTCCCAGATCCGCTCGGCCGGCGCCGCCATGTGGACGGTGACCTCGTCATGCACGGTGTTCCCCCTCGATGCCGCACACCAGGTCGGCGGCGCGCTCCCCGATCATGATCGCGGTCGCGGCCGGTCCGCGCCGCGGCGCGCGGGGCAGGACCGAGGTGTCCGCCACCCGGAGCCCGGCCAGACCGTGCACCCGCAGGCCGGCGTCGACGACGGCGTCCGGCCCGGAGCCCATCGCGGCGCTGCCCGACAGGTGCACCGAGGTCGTCAGGTGGTCGCGGATCCAGCCGTCGAGCCGGGTGTCGTTGCCGAGCTCCCAGCCGGCGGGGCCACCGTCGTCGGGGCCCGCGCGGTCCCAGCCCGCGGCGCGCAGGATCTCCGCGGCGATCCGCACCGCGGCCCGCATCCGGTGCCGGTCGGAGGTGGTGCGCAGGTAGCGGAAGTCCAGCCGGGGCGGGTCGTCGTGGTCCGGGGAGGTGATGGCGAGCATCCCGAGGCTGTCCGGGCGCTGCACCGCGCACATCAGATGCGCGGGACCGCCGGGTGCGAACGGGTGCGCGAACAGCAGGATCTCCAGGTCACCGGCCGGGTCGGTCCCGGAGTCGAGGTTGAGCGCGGCCTGCGCGGCGACGGCGTCGGCGGGCGGGTCCGGCAGCCCGCTGCGCAGCGGGAGGAACACCGCGGGGTGGTCCGACCAGCCACGCCCGACCCCGGGCAGCTCGTGCGCCACCGCGACGCCCGCGGCCCGCAGGGTGTCCTCCGGCCCGATCCCGGAGCGCTGCAGCAGCGCCGGGGTGCCGACCGCGCCCGCCGTCACGACGGTCTCGGCCGCGTACAGGGTGCGACCACCGACGCGCACGCCGGTGACCCGGTCGCCGTCGAGCACCAGGGTCTCGACCGGGGTCCCCCCGAACACGGTCAGCGCGTCCTTCCACTCCGCGTTCCCCCACGGCGGCGGCAGGTAGGCGGTGGCGGCGCTGACCCGGCGCCCGTCGACGGCGTTGGTCGGGATCGGACCCGCTCCGGGTGGGCCACCGGCGTTCTTGTCCGGCTCCTCGGGGTGGCCGAGCGCAAGGCAGGCGGCCAGGAACGGGTCGGTCGTCGCGGCCCGCAGCCGGCCCGAGGGCCGTGAGATGCGCAGCGGACCGGCGTCGCCGTGCCGGTCGGAGGTGCAGAAGTCGAGGTCGCGCTCCAGCCGCCGGTAGTACGGCAGGACGTCGTCGTAGGACCACCCCGGGACGCCCCAGTCCGCGAAGTCCGCCGGGACGGCGCGCACGAAGTAGCCGCCGTTGATCGCGCCGGAGCCGCCCAGCACGCGTCCGCGCGGCACGGTGCACTCCCGGCCCTGGCACAGCGTCGCCCGGTAGGCCCAGTTCAGGACGTGGCCGGGGGCGGTCGCGGCGAGCGAGGCGATCGGCGTCGAGTCCGGTGGGACGACGACGGCGCCCGCCTCGACCAGCGCCGTGCGCACACCGCGCCCGGCCAGCCGGCCCGCGAGGGTGCACCCCGCGGACCCCGCGCCCACCACCACCACGTCGAAGCTGTCGGTCATTGCTGCCAGGATGCCCCACGTGACCGACGCTGCACGTGATCTCGCCTCGTTCCTCACCGCGAGCCCGTCGCCGTACCACGCGGTGGCCGAGGCGGTGCGCCGGTTGTCCGCGGCGGGCTTCACCGAGCAGCGCGAGGACGAGCCGTGGGCGGACGGGCCGGGCGGGCGCTACCTGGTCCGCGACGGCACGATCCTGGCCTGGTGGCAGCCCGCGTCCGGGCCGGGCGCCCCGCTGCGGATCTTCGCCGCGCACACCGACTCCCCCGGGTTCAAGGTCAAGCCGAACCCCGACGTCGGTGTGGCCGGGTGGCGCCAGGTCGGGGTGGAGGTCTACGGCGGCGCGCTGTGGAACTCCTGGCTGGACCGTGACCTCGGCCTCGCCGGGCGCCTCGCGCTCTACGACGGCCGGGTCGTCCCGGTCCGTGTGGACCGGCCGCTGCTGCGCATCCCGCAGCTGGCGATCCACCTCGACCGCGGCGTGAACCAGGGCCTGACCCTGGACCCGCAGCGGCACCTGCTCCCGATCTGGGGGCTCGGCGACCCGGACGGCGGCGACCTGGTGGAGTTCCTCGCCGTGCGCGTCGGCGAGGACCCCGAGGACGTCGCGGCGCACGACCTGTTCACCTACGACCTGACGCCGCCGGCCACCCTCGGCCGCGACGACGAGCTGCTCGCCGCCCCGCGGCTGGACAACCTGGCCTCGGTGCACGCCGGGATCGGCGCGCTGCTCACCGCCGTCGAGCAGGCCCCGGGAACCGTCCCGGTGTTCGTCGGCTTCGACCACGAGGAGATCGGCTCGGCCAGCGCGACCGGCGCGGCAGGGCCGCTGCTGGAGACGGTGCTGACCCGGCTGGCCGGCGGTTTCGACGCCCGGCACGCGGTGTTCGCCCGCTCGCGCTGCCTGTCGGTGGACGTCACGCACGCCGCGCACCCCAACCACCTGGACAAGCACGACCCGGACCACCTGTCGGTGCCGAACCGGGGGCCGTCGCTGAAGGTCAACGCGGTGCAGCGCTACGCCACCGACGCACCGGGCGCGGCCGCCTGGAAGCGGGCCTGCCGCACCGCGGACGTGCCGAACCAGGTGTTCGTCTCGAAGAACACCGTGCCGTGCGGGTCCACCGTCGGTCCGATCATGGCGACCCGGCTGGGGATCCGGACCGTCGACGTCGGCATCCCGGTGCTGTCGATGCACTCGGCGCGCGAGCTCTGCGGAGTCCACGACCCCGGCCTGCTCGCCCGTGCCGGAGTGGCGTTCCTGACCGACCCGGAGTGATGCGCGGCCCGGTCGACGCGGCCGGGCCGGTTCCAGGGCCACCGGGTCGCGACCGTCGCCGGGAGATGGCGGAGCTCGCAGCCCGGGACGTACCGCCGTCCGAGGAGGAGGTCGACGCGGTCGCCCGGCGGCACGACCAGGTCGACCTCCGCTGAGCGTCCCGCGGAACGCCTTCCGGTCCCGGCGCGGACCGAGACCCGTTCGTTGCCTGTCGCAACGTTGACTTGCGCAACGCTTCCGGGTGACAGTGCTCGCCGTCGGCAACGGGGCCGGGGACCGGGGGCACACGGATGGCGCAGGCAACGGATCTCGAACGGTCGCAACGGCGGCGTGCGGTGTTCGCGTCGACCGTCGGGACGACCATCGAGTGGTACGACTTCTTCCTCTACGGCACGGCCGCGGCGCTGGTGTTCCCGCAGCTGTTCTTCCCGGGGGAGGACGAGTTCGCCGGCATCCTGCTGGCCTTCGGCTCGCAGTTCGTCGGCTTCGCCGCCCGCCCGATCGGCGCCGCCGTCTTCGGGCACTACGGCGACCGGCTCGGCCGCAAGTCCTCGCTGATCGTCACGCTGCTGCTGATGGGCGTCGGGACCGCGCTGATCGGCCTGCTGCCCGGCTACGCCGCCATCGGCGTCGCCGCGCCGCTGCTGCTCACCGTGCTGCGGATCGCCCAGGGCATCGCGGTCGGGGGCGAGTGGGGCGGCTCGGTGCTGCTGGCGATGGAGTGGGGATCGGTGCGCCGGCGCGGGTTCTACGCGTCCTGGCCGCAGATGGGCGTGCCGCTGGGCCTGCTGCTGTCCACCGCCGTGGTCCAGGTGACCTCGGCGGCGACCGGGCCGGCGTTCCTGGAGTGGGGCTGGCGGATCCCGTTCCTGGTGAGCCTGCTGCTCGTCGCCGTCGGGCTCTACGTGCGGCTACGGGTGCTGGAGAGCCCCGAGTTCGCCGCCGTCCGGGAGAAGCGGGAGGTCGTGCGCAACCCGTTCACCCTCGCGCTGCGCGGGCAGTGGCGCGAGATCCTGACCGCGGCGTTCGTCCGGATCTCCGAGCAGGCGCCGTTCTACCTGTTCATCACGTTCGTGCTCACCTACGGCACGAAGCAGCTGGACCTGCCGCGCGGCCAGCTGCTGAACGCGACGCTGGTCGCGTCGGCGGTCGGGCTCGTCAGCGTGCCGCTGTTCGGGCACCTGTCCGACGTCATCGGGCGGCGGCTGATGTACGGCATCGGCATCGTGTGCACCGGGCTGTTCGCGTTCCCCTACTTCGGGCTGCTCGACACGGGGGTCGGCGGGTTCGTGGTGCTCGCGATCGTGCTGTCGCTGGTCTTCCACGACATGCAGTACGGCCCGCAGGCCGCGCTGATCGCGGAGAGCTTCGGGACCAACATCCGCTACACCGGCGCGGGGATCGGCTACCAGTTCGCCTCCGTGCTGGCAGGCGGGCCCGCCCCGCTGATCGCGGCCGCGATCCTGCAGAGCACCGGGTCCAGCACCGGTATCAGCTGGTACATCGTCGGGTGCTGCGTGGTGTCGCTGGTGGCGCTGGTGTTCGTGCCGCGCGCCCCGCGGACCGCCGACAGGTCGGTGGAGGCGGCCGCCCGCGTCACATGAGACGACCGGCCGGCACGTACCGGCCCGAATCGACGATCTGCGAGCCCAGCGGCACCAGCGAGACCGGGATCAGCTTGAGGTTCGCCCAGGCCAGCGGCAGACCGACGATGGTGACCGCCAGCGCGATCGCCGTGCCGATGTGGCCGATGACCAGCCACCATCCGAACAGCACGATCCACAGCACGTTGCCGATCGTCGACGCCGCCCCCGCCGTGGGGCGGCGCACGACCTCACGGCCGAACGGCCACAGCGCGTACAGCCCGATCCGGAACGCGGCGACGCCGAACGGGATGGTCACGACCAGCAGGCAGGCGACGACGCCGGCGACCATGTAGCCGAGGAACAGCCAGAAGCCGGACAGGACCAGCCAGATCACGTTCAGGACGAGGCGGAGCATGCCTCCAGGATGCCCGGATCGTGCGGGTCCCCCTCGGGGTTCCCCCGGAGGCGCCCCCGGGGTTCCGATGATCGACGTGCGGTCCGCGGCCGGGCGGGGTGTCCTGGAGCACATGGTGGATCACGGTCTGTTCGGCCCCCGCTCGGTGACCTGGCGGGTGCACCTCGAACCCGTGATGTGGGTCGCCGGGATGCGCGCGCTGCTGCTGCAGTCGCTCGACCCGCGGGTGATGCGCGGGACGTACCAGAACTCGGCGCTGTTCGACCCGAAGAAGTCCTACGCCCGGTTCCAGCGGACGGTCGAGTTCGTCGGGACCCGCACGTTCGGACCGCGGGCCGACGTCGACCGCGCGGGCGCCCGCGTCCGCCGACTGCACGCCGGGCTGCGCGGGCACGACCCGGACAGCGGCGAGAGCTACCGGATCGACGCCCCGGAGGGCCTGCTCTGGGTGCACGCCGCGGAGATCGAGTCCTACACCGACGTCGCCCGCCGCGCGGGCCTGCTCGACGACGACTCGGCGGACGCCTACGTCGCCGAGAGCGTCCGGGCCGCCGAGGTGGTCGGCATCGACCCGGCGACCGTGCCGTCGTCGGTGGCCGAGATGGCCGAGTACATGGCCGCGGTGCGTCCCCGGCTGCGGATGACCGACGAGGCCCGTCGCGCGGCCGGGAACCTGTTCGCCCCGCAGGGCGCGGCGCCGCTGCAGGTCCGGCTCGGGATCGCCGGCCTGTCCACCCTCGCCCTGGCGACGCTGCCGCGCTGGGCCCGGCGCCTCTACGGACTGCCCGGCCTGCCGACGACCGACTGGTCCACGACGCTCACGCTGCGCGGGCTCCGCACCGCCACCGGGGTGCTGCCGGACGTGCCGGGGCCGCCGGAGATCGAGGAGGCGCGACGACTGGTGCGGACCAGCCGTGCCGCAGCGGGATCCGCGTGACCGAGGGCCCGTGACCCGCCCGGCCGGGTGGGCAGGTCGGCGTCGCGTTCCGCGGAACGCGGCCGACCCCGCAGGACGACGGCCCGTCCGGTGCCTGCCTCACGTTCGTCCCGTGATCTCCTCGACGACGCTGTGCCCGGTGCCGGGCCGCGACTCCCAGGCCCAGGTCTCGTGGGAACGCAGCCGCCCGTCGTCGAGGACCTCGAGGCGGGCCTCGCAGCGACCCGAGCTGGAGGTGCCGTCGATGGAGACGTGGACGTAGCGGAAGCGCAGGACGTCGCCGTCGCGGGTACCGGCCAGCCGGCCCAGCCGGACGGCGCCACCGGCGTACTCGGCCCAGACCAGGCCGTCGGCCTCGTGGTAGTCGAAGACCGTGGTCCGCCCGACCTCGCCGTCACCGGAGTTGTCCACGCCGGCGAACCGGCGGCCGTCCACGCTGGGTGCGCTGCTCACCCGGACACCCTGTCACGGAGGATGACGACCGTGGAGTTCCCCGAGACGCGTCGGACGCCGCTGGTCCGGACGTGCACCGACACCGGCGAAGGTCTGTGGAACGAGCTGCTGGGGATCCTGCTGTCGACCGGCACGTCGTTCGACGTCGTCATGGAGGACATGTTCACCGACTGGTCGGTGGAGCGGGTGGTGGCGTTCGCGCTGGAGGACGGGCTGCCCGTGCGGCACCCGCTGCTGCTCGTCGTCGACGAGCGGGCGCTGGCCGACCACGACTTCCCCGTCGTCGTCGCCGACCTGAGGGGGGAGCCGGGACGGACGTTCCGGATCGCCGCCGCGGTGCTCTCCGGCTTCCCGTCGCCCCGCGCCGGGTTCGCCGACCACGCCGACCACGCGGAGCTGCAGCCCGACCGGACCTTCCGCGGGTTCTGCTGAACGCCGCTACCGTCGGCGTCGTGAGTTCCACGGTCTGGCCGGTGCTGCACTACGACGACCCGGGCGCCGCGGTCCGTTTCCTGGTCGAGGCGGCCGGGTTCGCCGCATCGGTCGTCGTCCACGACGAGGTCGGCGACGTCGTGCACGCCGAGCTCACCCGCGACGGCGGGACCGTCCTGCTGGGCGGCACGAAGCACGACGACGGCGTCCACGCCGGCCTGCACGCCGGCGCCGTGTACGTGGCGTGCCGCTCCGACGCCGACGTCGACGCCGTCCACCGGCGCGCCGCGGATGCGGGCGGGACCGTCGTGCAGGCGCCGCACCCCACCTCCTTCGCGGCGGGCGGCCCGACACGGGCCTGCACCGTCGCCGACCCCGAGGGCAACCTCTGGACCTTCGCGACCTACCCCGGCGGCGGCTGACCCGCGTTCCGCGGAACGCGGCCGGGCCGTCTCAGACGCCGGTGCTCCCGTCGATCCGCTCGCGGACCAGGTCGGCGTGCCCGACGTGGCGGGCGTACTCGGCGATGACGTGGGTGAGGATCCAGACCACCGACACCGCGTTCCCGCCCAGGGAGCCGGTTCCGTCCGGCCCGGCCTCCTCGACGACCTCGCGGGCCCGGCCGACCTCCTCCTCCCAGGCGGCGCGGGCCTCGACGATGCCCGCGCTCCCGAGCTCGAACCCGCCGTCGTGGCCGGTCCCGGGCTCGCGCGGGTGCAGCGGCGGCACGTCCTCGCCGCCCAGGACCTGCCGGAACCAGTTCCGTTCGACGGCGGCCAGGTGCTGCACCAGCCCCAGCAGGGTCAGCGACGACGGCGGCACCGACGCCGTCCGCAGCTGCTCGTCGGTCAGGTCGTCGCACTTCCCGGCCAGGGTGGCGCGGTAGAAGTCGAGCCAGGCCGTGAGCGTGGTGAGGGCGTCGGCCTGCATCGGGGGGTAGGCGCGGTCGGTCATGCCGGTGATCGTGGCAGCGGGGTCCGACATCTTCCGCTCCCGGCCGGGCGGTGGTCCACTGCGGTCGTGACCGACACCTCGCCGACCGTGGTACGCAGCAGCCGGACCGTCGCCGCCGACCCCGCGACGATCTTCGAGCTGATCGCCGACCCCGCCCGCCAGCCGTCCTGGGACGGGAACGACAACCTCGCCGAGGCCGCCCCCGGCCAGCGGGTCCGCGCCGTCGGCGACGTGTTCTCGATGCTGCTGACGCAGGGCACCGTGCGGGAGAACCGGGTCGTCGAGTTCACCGAGGGACGGCTGGTCGCCTGGCTGCCCTCGGAGCCGGGGAGCCCGCCGCCCGGGCACCTGTGGCGCTGGGAGCTGGAGCCCGTCGACGACGCCACGACCCGGGTGACCTGCACCTACGACTGGACCGGCCTCGACCCGGACGACACGTTCCGGCAGAAGCGGGCCCGCGACACCACCGCCGACCGGCTGAGCGCCTCGCTCGATCGGCTCGCCGTCGTCGCCGAGAAGATGTGATCCGTGACACGTCAAACGGACGAACGATCATGGAAAGGTGCTGACCTGGCGGCATGGATGCCGAGCAGGTGATCACCGTTCTGGCCGGGTTCCCCGGCACACGGATCGTCGAGGGCAACGGGGACGCGTTCGCGATCCACGACCCGGACCACGACTACGAGCAGCGTCCCCGGCA
The DNA here is from genome assembly GCF_023717215.1 of Pseudonocardia sp. DR1-2. NCBI lineage: Bacteria > Bacillati > Actinomycetota > Actinomycetes > Pseudonocardiales > Pseudonocardiaceae > Pseudonocardia > Pseudonocardia sp. DR1-2. The sequence continues at coordinate 286,490 of NZ_JAMQOF010000002.1, forward strand.
GGGCTGGGCGACCGTGGTGCGGTCCGACGTGAACGACACCGCGTCCGACCTCGACCGCCCGGGGGCGTACCGGCTCAACATCGGGCTGCCCACCGCGCGCTACCGGGAGCTGTTCCCGACCGATCCGGGCATCGACCCGGCCGCCCGCGACGTGTTGTTCCCGCATCCCGTCTACGCGGCATACCACTGGGTGGCGGTGGTGGAGCCGGACACGACCTGGCCGCGGGTGCGGGAGCTGCTCGACGACGCGAACGACTTCGCCGTCCGCAAGCACGGGAACGCGGTCCGGCGGCGGGGGTGATCGGCGGCGGCCGTGGCGGAAGCGGGGGGATTCGAACCCCCGGTCCTTTCGGACGCCCGCTTTCAAGGCGGGTGCATTCGGCCGCTCTGCCACGCTTCCGCACGGGAGGGTAACGGGACCGCTCAGCGCTCCGCGCGGTAGTAGGTGACCGGCCCCATCCTGGTCGTCCCGTGCCCGACCACCGTCGCGTCGGTGAACCCCGCGGCCGCGAGCAGCTCCGGCACCGGCTGCTGCGCCCCGTGGCCGTGGCCGCCATGGCCGTGGCCGCCGGGACCGTGGCCGCCGTGATCCCTGCGGGCGCCGTGCCGGGAGCGGCGGTGGGCCGGGTCGAGGCGGGCCAGCAGCGACAGCATCCTGTTCACGGTGCGCATCCGTCCGCCGGTGCGCGGGTCGTGGTCGAGGTCGACCAGGTGCAGGCTCCCGCCCGGCGCCAGGACGCGGTGCGCCTCACGCAGCGCCGCGACCCGGGCGTCGGCGGCGATGTGGTGCAGCATCAGCGAGGAGAGGACCCGGTCGACGCTGCCGTCGTCGAGGGGCAGGTCCTCGGCCACACCGACCTGCAGCTCCAGCTCGACGCCGGCCTCGGCGGCCTTGCGGCGGGCCATGGCGACCGCCTCCGGGTCGGGGTCGACGCCGCGCACGGTGGCCGTCGGAACGGCCTCCGTGGCGCGCAGCAGGACGTTCCCGGTCCCGCAGCCGATCTCTAGCACGCGGTCCCGCGGGCCGATGCCGGCCTGGGCCAGCAGACGCCAGTACATCGGGACGGCGCCACCGAGCCGGGCCACGGTGTCGTAGCCGGGCAGCAGCCGCGAGCTGACGAGCGCGGGCGTGTGGGCGTGCGTGGTCATCGGATCCCCTCGGACGAACTTCGTGTTCTCCAGCGACTCTCCCTGGCCACCGAACAGGCGACAAGGCACTATCCGTGGCCGTGATGGGACGAAGTTCGGACATCCCGCTGATCGGCTTCGCACACACGCCGGTACCGATCGCGGCGTACCGGGTCGACGGTCCGGTGCAGCTTCCGCGGGTGCAGGGACCGCATGCACACGACTTCCTCACCCTCGTGCACGTCGTGCGCGGCTCCTGTACCTACCAGGTCGACGGGCAGGTCTGGCGGCTCGCCGAGGGCGATGCGTTCGTCATCGCACCCGGAGCCGTGGTCGACCACGCCGCGGAGACCTCGACGCCGCCCGGCGAGCTGTGGTCGGTCGTCTTCCCCGCGGAGGCGGTCGCGCCCGCGTCCTGGCAGGACCATCCGCTGCTCGCGCCGTTCGTCGGGCGCCACCGCGGGGGCGGGCAGCGGATCGGCGTCCCACCGGCGGACCGGGCGACCTGGCGGGCCCGCCTCGTCGACCTCGACGACGAGCTGACCCGCCGGCGCGACGGTCACGCCGAGGCCGCCCGCGCCCACCTCACCCTGCTGCTGGTGGCACTCGGCCGGCTCGTCGACGACGTACCCGCCGAGTCGGGCGACCCGCTGCTCGCGGCGGTGTTCGCCGTCGTCGAGGAGCGGTTCGCCGGCCGGCTGTCGCTGCGCGACGTCGCCGCGGCCGTCGGGCTCACCCCCGGGCACCTGACGACCGTCGTGCGGCGCGGGACCGGGCGGACCGTCCAACAATGGATCACCGAGCGCCGGATGCGGGAGGCGCGGCGGCTGCTCGCCTCCACCGACCTCCCGGTCGCCGAGGTGGGCGCCCGGGTCGGCTACCCCGACCCCGGCTACTTCGCCCGCCGCTTCCGGGCCGCGCACGGAATCGGCGCCGCGACCTGGCGGGCCGGCTCCGGGGCCCCCTGACGGGTGGCGGGGGACGTCCGCGCCGGTGCGGTCCGGCGCGGTGTGGTGGGATTCCCCCGGTCTCATCTCGGGAGGACGACGTGCGGTTCGACGAGAACGCCCGGCTCGACACGTCCGGTGTGGACGACCTGCGCGGATCCGGCGGTGGCCGGGGCGGCGGGGTCGGCGGCCGGGTGGCAGGCGCGGGCGGCGGCCTGGGCCTCGTCGGCGTCATCCTGTACCTGCTGCTGTCGAACTTCGCGGGCGTCGACATGTCCGGCATGGGCGCGGGCGGCGGCTACCCGGGCCTCGACCAGGTCGGCTCCGGCCAGACCGCGGACAACTCGTCACTGCAGCAGAACTGCGCCACCGGCGCCTCGGCGAACACCTCGACGGACTGCCGCGTCGTCGCCGTCGTCAACTCCCTCGACGACTTCTGGGCCACCCAGTTCTCCTCCGGCTTCACGACGCCGCGGACGAACTTCTTCTCCGGTGGGGTGAGCACCGACGGCTGCGGCTCGGCCTCGTCGGACAGCGGGCCGTTCTACTGCCCGGCCGACTCCGAGATCTACATCGACCTCACCTTCTTCCAGGAGCTGCAGACCCGCTTCGGTGCGCAGGGCGGGCCGTTCTCGCAGGCCTACGTGATGGCCCACGAGTACGGCCACCACATCCAGAACCTGCTCGGCACCAACCGCAGGGCCGGCAACGACACCGGCCCCACCTCCGGCTCGGTGCGCCTGGAGCTGCAGGCCGACTGCTACGCGGGCGTCTGGGCGAACCACGCCACGACGACGCCCGGCCCGTCGGGGCGGCCGCTGATCAGCGAGCTGAACCAGTCCGACATCGACGCCGCCCTCGACACCGCGTCCCGGATCGGCGACGACTACATCCAGTCCAACCTGGGTGGCGGCCGGGTCGACGAGTCGCAGTTCTCGCACGGCAGCTCCGCGCAGCGCGAGAAGTGGTTCACCACCGGCCTGCAGAGCGGCAACCCCGACTCCTGCGACACCTTCGCCGCGCGCAGCCTCGACTAGGGCCGCCCGGCCGGCGGATCGGCGGCCAGGAACCCCGCGAGATCGTCGGTGTAGCCGGCGACGCGCAGCTCCCACCCGGGCCGCACGAACGCCTCCCGCGTGAGCAGCACCCGGTACTCGGTGACCCGGGCGTCGCCGTGGTCGATCGTGGCCGTGCCGTCGTCGCGGTACCCGAGCCGGGCCGACACGGCCGCCGACCTCGGGTTGCCCTCGACGTACTCCGAGCGCGCCACGAGCGCGCCGAGGTGGTCGAAGGCGAAGGCCAGCACCGCGGCCCGCATCTCGGTGCCGTAGCCGCGCCCCTGCGCCCGTCGCACCAGGTACGAGCCGGTCGCGACCTCGCGACGCACGCCGAACCGGTCCCCCACGACGTCCTGCAGGCCGACCACCCGGCCCTCGGCGCGCACGACGAACTGCAGCGTCCACCAGTCCGGTGACGCCTTCGCGCGGTTCGACCAGACGTACTGCGCGATGCCGCGCCCCAGGTGCCGCGGGTCGGCCCGGGTCCACGGGACGCGGAACGGCATCTCCGACGACGGGTGGATCCCGCTCTCGTGCACGGCCGCGATCAGCTCCCGGACCGACGCGTCGTCCTCGACGCGCAGCTCCAGGCGCGGGGTCCGCAGGGTCAGCCCGGACATCGGCCACGGGTCGGGCACCGGGTCGATCGGCGCGGGGAGCACGTCCATCGGTCGACCGTGCCGGATCGCCGACGGGCGCGCCACGGAATACCGTCGGCTCCCATGTGGGCGATCACCCTGACCGAGTACGGCGGACCCGAGCAGATGACGTGGGCGGAGGTGCCCGACCCCGAGCCTGGCCCGGGCGAGGTCGTACTCGACGTCGTCTCCTCGGCCGTCAACCGGGCCGACCTCCTGCAGGTCCAGGGGAACTACCCGGTCCCGCCCGGCGCGTCGGAGATCCTCGGCCTGGAGTGCGCGGGCCGGATCGCCGCGCTCGGTGACGGCGTGACCGGCTGGTCGGTCGGCGACGAGGTGTGCGCCCTGCTCGCCGGCGGCGGCTACGCGACGAAGGTCGCCGTCCCGGCCCCGCAGCTGCTTCCCGTTCCCGCGGGCGTCTCCCTGGAGGAGGCGGGCGGCCTCCCCGAGGTCGCCTGCACCGTCTGGTCGAACGTGTTCCTGGAGGGCCGGCTCGCCGAGGGCGAGACGTTCCTGGTCCAGGGCGGCTCGTCGGGTATCGGAACGCACGCGATCCAGGTCGCGAAGGCGCTCGGCGCGCGCGTCGCCGCCACCGCGGGCCACGCCGACCGGCTGCAGTTCTGCCGCGACCTGGGCGCCGACATCGTCATCGACTACCACGACGACATCGCCGAGGAGCTGAAGAAGGCCACCGACTGCCACGGCGCCGACGTCATCCTCGACAACATGGGTGCCAAGGGCCTGGCGAACAACCTGTCCGCGCTGGCCCGCGACGGCCGGCTGATGATCATCGGGATGCAGGGCGGGGTGAAGGCCGAGCTGAACATCGGCGCGCTGCTGGCCAAGCGCGGCCACGTCTCGGCGATGGGCCTGCGCGGCCGCCCGGTCGACGGTCCGCACTCGAAGGCCGAGATCGTCGACGGGGTCCGCGAGAACGTGTGGCCGCTGTTCGCCGACGGCCGGGTGAAGCCGGTGATCTTCGAGCGGTTCGCGATGTCCGACGCCGCCGACGCGCACCGCAGGCTGGACGCCGGTGGGGTGACCGGCAAGCTCCTCCTCGTGAACTCCTGAGCGGGCGGGTCCAGAATGGCGGGCATGAGCGACGAGCAGGAGACCCCCGGGGACCGGGTCGTGGTGGTCGGCGCCGACGGGCGTCCGGTGGGCATGGCCTCGGTTCCGCAGGACGACGAGGGGCAGAGCCCCGCGTCGATGGTGGAGCAGCCCGCGAAGGTCATGCGGATCGGCACCATGATCAAGCAGCTGCTCGAGGAGGTGAAGGCCGCACCGCTGGACGAGGCGTCCCGCGAGCGGCTCAAGGAGATCCACGAGAACTCCGTCAAGGAGCTCGAGGAGGGCCTGGCGCCGGAGCTGCGTGAGGAGCTGCAGCGGCTCAGCCTGCCGTTCACGGCGGACAAGGTCCCGTCGGAGGGTGAGCTGCGGATCGCCCAGGCCCAGCTGGTCGGCTGGCTGGAGGGCCTGTTCCACGGCATCCAGACCGCGTTGTTCGCCCAGCAGATGGCCGCGCGGGCACAGCTGGAGCAGATGCGTCGCGGGCTGCCCCCGGGCGTCGGCGGTGGGCCGGAGCAGGGCGGCGTCCCCGAGGGCATGGGCCGGGGAACCGGGCAGTACCTCTGACGCACGACGACGACCTGCGGTTTCGCGGTGTCCCGGCCGGGGCCTCCCCTGCCGGGCCCGCGGACGGCGTCTGAGTACCCTCACCGGGTGGCCGTGACCGTGACCGACGAGCCGGGTGACGTCGTCGACCCGTCCGAGGTGTCGAGCCCGCGCAGCTGGCGGCGGGCCTTCGCGGACCTCGCCCAGGGCTGGCGGCAACGGCCGCTGTGGGGCTACCTCGGCTGGCAGGACATCAAGCAGCGCTACCGCCGCTCCGTCCTGGGACCGCTGTGGATCTCGATCAGCATGGGCGTCATCGCCCTCGGCCTGGGGATCCTCTACTCGGCGCTGTTCCAGATCTCGCTGGCGACGTTCCTGCCGCACGTCGCCGTCGGGCTGCTGATCTGGAACTTCGTGTCCGGCTGCATCCTCGAGGGCAGCGAGGTCTTCATCGCCAACGAGGGCCTGATCAAGTTCCTGCCCGCCCCGCTGAGCCTGCACATCTACCGGCTCGTGTGGCGGCAGACGCTGTTCTTCCTGCACAACCTGGTCGTCTGGGTCGTGCTGATGATCGTGTTCCCGCATCCGCTGGGGCTGTCGACGCTGCTGGCGATCCCGGCGTTCGCGCTGCTGGCGGTCAACGGCGCCTGGGTCGCGATCCTCGCCGGGATCCTCGCGACCCGGTTCCGGGACATCCCCCCGATCATCGCCAGCGTCACCCAGCTGGTCTTCTACCTGACCCCGATCGTCTGGTCGGTCGACATCCTGAGCGACAACCCGGCCGCGCGCGAGCGCGCCCAGCTGGTCGAGCTGAACCCGGTCTTCCACTTCGTCGAGATCGTGCGCCAGCCGCTGCTCGGCCAGGAGATCGTCGGCCGGTACTGGCTGGTCACGGGCGTGATCACGATCGTCGGCTGGGCCGCGGCCCTGATCTGCCTGCGCAACTACCGCTCCCGCGTCGCGTACTGGGTGTGAACCTCTGTGACTGAACCCCGCATCCGGATCGACCGCGCCGCCGTCGACTTCCCGATCTTCGACGCCAAGACGCGGTCGCTGAAGAAGGCCGTCCTCGGCAAGGCGGGCGGCCGGATCGGCACCGACGCCAAGGTGCCGATCATCGAGGCGCTGCGCGACATCACGGTCAGCCTGGACAAGGGCGCCCGCGTCGCGCTCGTCGGGCACAACGGTGCCGGCAAGTCCACGCTGCTGCGGCTGATGGCCGGTATCTACGAGCCCACCCGCGGTCGCTCGCTGGTCCGCGGCAAGGTCGCGCCCGTGTTCGACCTCGCCGTCGGGATGGACCCGGAGATCTCCGGCTACGAGAACATCCTGATCCGCGGCCTGTTCCTGGGCATGACGCGCAAGCAGATGGAGGCGCGGATCGACGACATCGCCGCCTTCACCGAGCTGGGCGACTACCTGGAGATGCCGCTGCGGGCGTACTCGACGGGTATGCGGGTGCGGCTCGCTCTCGGCGTCGTCACCTCGATCGACCCCGAGATCCTGCTGCTCGACGAGGGCATCGGCGCCGTCGACGCGGAGTTCCTGAACAAGGCCCGCGACCGGCTCCACGAGCTCGTCGACCGCTCCGGGATCCTGGTCTTCGCCTCGCACTCCGACGAGTTCCTCGCCGACCTGTGCGACACCGCGCTGTGGATGGAGCACGGGACGATCAAGGAGTACGGCCCGCTGCACGAGGTCCTCGACCACTACAAGGGGCGGACCCCGTCGTGACCGGACCGCTCCCGCCCGGCTCGGTCGTCGGCGTCGTCGTCACGCGGCACCGGGCCGAGCTGCTCGTCGACTCGCTCGCGGCGATGGCGAAGCAGACCCACCCGCTGGCGCACCTGATCGTCGTCGACAACGGGCCGGACCTGCCCGCGCGTGACGCGGTCGAGGCCTGTCCGCTGCCGACGACGTGGCTCCCCTCGTGGTCCAACCTCGGCGGCGCGGGCGGTTTCGCCCTGGGGATGCTGCACGCACTCGCCATGGGCGCGGAGTGGATCTTCCTGGCCGACGACGACGGCCACGCCGCCGACGAGTCCACCCTCGCCACGCTGCTCGACGTCGCGTCGCGGCACGGGCTCGCCGCCGTGTCACCGGTGGTCGCCGACAAGGCCGACCCGGACCGCCTCGCCTTCCCGCTGCGCCGCGGCGTCACCTGGCACCGGTCCCGCTCGGCACTGGGCCCCGACGACCTGCTCCCCGGGATCGCCTCGTTCTTCAACGGCGCCCTCTTCCGGGCCTCCACGCTGGAGGTCATCGGGGTGCCGGACCTGCGCCTGTTCGTCCGCGGCGACGAGGTGGAGATGCACCGCCGGATGGTCCGGTCCGGGCTGCCCTTCGGCACCGCGCTGCAGGCCACCTACCTGCACCCCTACGGCTCCGACGAGTTCAAGCCGATGCTGGGCGGGCGGCTGCACGCCCAGGACCCGGGCGACGAGGTCAAGCGCTACTACACCTACCGCAACCGCGGCTACCTGATGTCCCAGCCCGGGATGCGGAGGATCGGCCTCCTGGAGCTGCCGAGGTTCGCCTGGTACTTCCTGGTGACGAAACGCGACCCGCGCGCCTTCCGCGACTGGCTGACCCTGCTCCGCCAGGGCCGCCGCGAGCAGTTCCACCGCGCCCCCTGAGCATCCACACCCCCTGACCGCCGTCCACACCTGTCGCACCAGGTGTGGATGCCCGGGAACAGGTGTGGATGCCGTGTCCACATCCGGTGGAGTTGTCCACAGACCGGAGATCGGGGGCTGTGCCCAGCTGCGGTCGGTCAGGGTCGTCGGCATGACGCTCGAGGTGCCCCCGACCGACGCCCACGGCCTGGTCCGGCGGAGTGCGCTGCGCGACCAGGGCTTCTCCGACGAGGAGATCGACCGGCTGCGGCGCACGGGTGTCCTGACCGGTGTGCGGCGCGGGGTCTACCGGCTCACCGACGGGGAGCGACCGGGCTCGACCGTCGTCGACCACGCCCTGCGGGCCCGTGCCGCCGCGCCGGGGCTGTCGTCGGAGGCGGTGTTCGACCACGTCACCGCGGGAGTACTGCTCGGCCTGCCGATCTGGGCCATACCGCTCGACCGGCTGCACATCGTCCGATCCCGTCCGACCGGGGCCCGGACCCGCGGTGACCTGGTCGTGCGGAGCGGCACACTCCTCCCCGACGAGATCGTCGACGGCGATGGGCTGCGCGTCACCGCTCCCGCCCGCACGCTGGTCGACCTGGCCCGGTCGGTGCCCACCGAGCAGGCGCTGGTCGTCGCGGACGGGGCGTTGCAAGCCGGGGTCGTCGCCGCGCGCATCGGTCGACCCGGCCCGGGCGCGACGACGACCGGAGAGATCGCGACGGCGCTGACCCGGGCCACCGGCAGGAGCGGGGTGGGAGCGGCACGCCGGACGCTCGCCCTCGCCGACCCGGCGAGCGAGAGCCCCGGGGAGTCGCGCAGCCGTTTCCGGATGCACCTCGCCGGGTTGCCGGTCCCGGTGACGCAGTGGCCGGTGCCCGGAACGCCCTACCGGGCCGACTTCGCCTGGCCGGACCTCGGGCTCGTCGGGGAGTTCGACGGGCGGATGAAGTACGGGCGCGACCTGCGGACCGGGGCCGACCCCACCGAGGCGCTCTGGGAGGAGAAGTGCCGGGAGGACCGCATCCGGCGCACCGGGCTCGTCGTCGTCCGCTGGACCTGGCACGAGATCACCGACCCCGGCCCGCACGGCATGGTCGCCGCCCTCCGCCGAGCGCTCCGGACCTGACGGATCCACACCCCCTGTAAGGTCCTCACACCCGTTGCGACGGGTGTGGACGCCCCACAACGAGTGTCGCTGCCGAGGTCAGTTCTTGAAGATGACCCAGCGCAGCATGACGAAGTTGATCGCGGTGGCGGTGCCCTGCGCGACCAGCCAGGCGAGGCTGGTGTCGTAGGTCAGCGGCGGCAGCAGGTGCAGGACCAAGGAGTTCACACCGACGTTCACGGCGAAGGTCGTGCCGTAGAGGGCCACGAAGCCGGCGAACCTCGCGCGGCCGCCGGTGTTCGCGCCGGTGAAGGTGAAGCGCTTGTTGAGCAGGTACGCCGTCGTCGTACCGAGGATGAAGCTGATGCCCTTCGCGAACGGCACCCACAGGCCCGCGCTCAGGAGCAGGTGGTAGACGCCGAAGTCGACGATCGCGGAGAGCACACCGATCGCGACGAAGCTGCCCAGCTGGCGGACGAGGCCGAGGCGCGGGGCCGGGGCGTCGGCCGGACCGGTGGCCGGGGGCTCGGCCCGGGTGGGCTCGGTGGCGGTCACCCATCGAGGGTAGCGGCGCGCGCCGCAACGACCGCGTCGACCCACCGGAGCGCAGGTCGCGTCCCTCCGACCTGCCGATCCGTCCGCGACCGTGGACAAGGCAAGGTACTTTGCCGTACAAAGTGAGCGACAGAGCAAACCAGTTGGCAGTGGGGGGAACATGCAGGACCGGACGGACACCGACGTCGACGACCAGCCGCCGCGATCACCGGCCGACGCGCTCGCGATCATCGAGCGTGAGCAGGCCCGGCAGATCCCGCCGTACTGGATCTTCTATCTGATCTGGGGCGCGGCCTGGGCGGTCATCGGGCTCGCCTGGTTCGCGAACGGGACCGGCGCGGTCACCGGGGTGACCGCGGGTGTCCTCACGGGGCTGGCGATCGCCGGGGGGTCGATCGGCAGCGGTCTGGTGGGCGCCCGGATGGGACGCGGCGTCGCCGGTCCGAGCCAGCTCCACGGCGCCCTCTACGGCTGGGTGTGGCCGGTGGCGATGATCGGCGTCGTCGCGCTGACGGTCGGTCTGGGCCGGCTCGGGGCGCCGGTCGGGTTCGCCATGCCCGCACTGTTCGTGTTCGTCACCGGCGGCCTGTTCGCGGTCGGGGCCGCGGTCCGGCGTGACATCCCCGACTACGCGCTCGGGCTCGGCCTGGTGGTGCTCGGCGCGGCGCTGCCGTTCGTCCCGGCGCCGTGGCACGCGCTGGCACTGGCGCTCGTCGGCGGTGGCGCGCTGGTCGCCACCGGGCTGTGGACGCGGGCGCGGGCGGTCCGGTGACCGAGCTCGACCCCGTCATCCACGCCCAGGCCCGGCTGCGGGTCACCGCCACCCTCGCCGCCCTCGACGACGGCGACCGCATGACCTTCCCGCGCCTGCAGGAGCTGCTCGGCATGACCGCGGGCAACCTGTCCACCCACCTGCGCAAGCTGGAGGACGCGGGCTACGTCGCGATCACCAAGACCCACCAGCGGCGCACCCCGGTGACCTTCGTCGAGCTGACGAGAACGGGCAGGCGGGCCTTCGAGGACTACACGGCCGCGCTGCGGGCGCTGCTCGACCCGGCCGCCGACCCGTCGGAGGTGCCGTCGTGACCCCACCGGTGGAGCTGCACGGGGTGACCCGCCGCTACGGCGACACCGTCGCCCTCGACGACGTCGACCTCGTCCTGGAGCCCGGCAGCCTGACCGGCCTGCTCGGACCGAACGGGGCGGGCAAGTCGACGCTGGTCAACCTCGTGTCCGGGCTGCGCCGACCGGACGCCGGCACGGTGCGGCTGTTCGGCGGGGATCCGCGCGACGCGGCGAACCGGGTCGCGCTGGGCACCACCCCGCAGCAGACCGGGCTGCCGGACACACTGCGCGTCGGGGAGATCGTCCGGTTCGTCGGCGCCCACTTCCCCGACCCGGTCGGGGCCGGTGAGCTGCTGGAGCGCTTCGGCCTCGACGGGCTGGAACGACGCCAGGCGGGCGGGCTGTCCGGTGGCCAGAAGCGCCGCCTCGCGCTCGCGCTCGCGTTCATCGGCCGCCCCCGGCTGGTGCTGCTCGACGAGCCGACGACCGGCCTGGACGTCGAGGGCCGCCGCGCCCTGTGGGACACCGTGCGCGCGTTCCACGCCGGCGGCGGGACGGTGCTCCTGACCACCCACTACCTGGACGAGATCGAGTCGCTGGCCGAGCGCGTCGTCGTCCTGGCGGGCGGGCGGATCCGCGCCGACGGCGACGTCGACGCCGTCCGCGGAGCCGTCCGGGTGGGGCGGGTGTCCTTCCGCACGGCGAGCCTTCCCGATCTGCCCGGCGTCGAGCGGACCGAGCGCGACGGCGACCACGTCACCCTGCACACCGCCGACGCCGACGAGCTGGTCCGCACCCTCGTCCGGCACGACGTGCCCTTCACCGGCCTGTCGGTGTCCCGGGCGTCGCTGGAGGACGCGTTCCTGACCCTGACCGGAGGCCCGTCGTGAGCATCGTCGCAGCGCACGCCCGCTACCTGATCGTGGAGCAGCTGCGGATCCCCGTCGCGGTGCTGTCCACCGCGCTGTTCCCGGCCCTGACCCTGTGCTTCTTCGTGCTGCCGTTCGACTGGGGCGACGACCCGGTCGCGGTGACCCGCTCGGTCGCCCAGCTCGCGCTGTTCGGCGTGCTTAGCGGGTTCCTGTTCACCTTCGGCGTGGGCGTCGCCGACGACCGCGAGAAGCCGTGGGATCCCTACCTGCGCACGCTGCCCGCCCCCGCGTCGGCGCGGGTGGTCGGCAGGCTCGCGGTCGGGGTGCTGTTCGCGCTGCTCGGGATGCTGCCGGTGGTCGTGCTGGGGGCACTGCTCACGCCGGCGTACGTGGAACCGGCACGGCTGCCGTTCGCGCTCGTGACGCTCCTGGTGGCCGGGCTGCCGTTCCTGTTCGGCGGGCTCGCGATCGGCTACTCGCTGCCGACCAAGGCCGCGCTGCCGGTGACCCAGCTGGCGTTCTTCCCGATGGCCTTCGGTGGCGGGCTGCTGCTGCCGCCGGAGCTGTTCCCCGGCTGGCTGGCCCGCGCCACTGAGGTGCTGCCCACCCGCGGGGCCCGTGACCTGCTGCTGTGGTCGCTCGGCGGGCCGGTCCCGAGCGGTCTGGCGCTGGGCGCGTTCGCGGTGTGGACGGTCGGGCTGGCGCTGCTGGTGGGCTGGGCGTACCGCCGCGACGAGGGGCGCCGCTTCCGGTGAGCCCGGGGCCGGCGCTCAGAAGTGGCGGCCGGCGAAGGTGTAGCGGGTCCGCACCGTGACCGAGCCGGCGGCCGTCCGGCCGTAGACGCGGAAGTGCGGGCGGCCGTGGACGGCCCGGCTGGGCATCTTCGAGCGGACCGAGCCGTACTGGGAGACGAGGCCGTCGACGTCGGCGGTGGCGTTCTCCGGGACCAGCAGCCGGGCCGACCCGGCGCCGAGCTCCAGCTCCACCTCGACGACGGGCATGGGCAGCTGCGCGTCGCAGAAGTCCAGCAGGACCGCGCCGAGCGAGGTCTGCACCCGCAGCCGGGCCGGGACCGCCCAGTCGCCGCGGCGCTTGACCCCGCCGACGCCGCCGCGCAGCACCGTGGGCGGGCCGACCGGGGTGGCCAGGACGTCCGCGGACAGGTCCAGCGGGTCCCCGGGCAGGTCGGACAGCACGGGGAGCAGCTCGGAGCCGAACCGGGCGCCGTAGACGACCGACAGCCTCTCCTGCAGCTCCTCGACCGAGATCCGGCCCTCGGCCATCGCACGGTTGAGCCGCGTCGCGGCGCGCTCGCGGTCGGCGTCGGAGATCCTGATCTCCCGACCCTCTCCGGGTAGCCGCGCACCGGTCACCCCACCAGGGTAAACACCTATCCGACGGGTGCGGCGTCCGGCAGCCGGAACAGCCACACCCCGCCGTCGAACCGGCCGGGGTCGCCGGTGACCCGACGGGTCCAGGCCAGCGCACGGGCGTCGTCGCCGCCGGCGTACCCGGGGACGAACGCGACCGCGGTGATCCCCAGGTCGCGCAGCTCGCGATGGGCGGCGGCGGTGTAGTCGTCGCTGGGGTCGTTCTTGCCGTCGGCGACCCACTGCGCCCCGATCTGGTACCGGTTCCAGCGGGACTGGATGGCGACGTCGTCCTCGGGATCGGAGGCGATGAAGTAGCCGCCGCGGATGCGGAACGACGGGCCGGAGGCGGCCTGCCAGCGCAGGCCCTGCGCGCCGTCGTCCCAGGCCGCGGTGATCCGCGGGTAGATCTCGACGACGTCGGCCGGGCCCAGCGGCGCCGCCCCGGCCGCGAAGAAGGCGGGCACCGGCGCGGGCCGGACCTCCTGGGCGTCGGCGGGCAGCCAGGACACCACCGCCAGCGCGGCCAGGGCGACGGCACCGACCGCCGTCGCCGGGGTGTCGAGCGGCATCCGGTCCACCCAGAGCGCGACGACGACGGCGACGCACAGCGCCGTCACCACCTGGATCCGGACCGGCTCGACCTCCGACAGCAGCGGGACCTCGGCGAACCCGAGCCAGGGCAGCGGGATCCCCGTGTAGTCGCCCAGCAGCACGACACTCGTGCCGAGCGAGGCGACCCAGGACAGGAACCCGACCGCGGCGACGACCCGCAGCGTCGTCGACCGGACGACCAGCACCGCGACGACGACCAGCGCCAGCACGGCGACGCCGACGTAGCCGCCCTGTTCGCCGATGTGGCCGCCGAGTTCGGTGCCCGCGCCGTCGGGCACCGCCCGGACGGCGGTCAGCCGCGTCGGGACGAGCAGGTTCGCCAGGTCCGCGCCGGTGGCGTGCACGTTGCGGATCGCGCCGCGTGGGCGGTTCGGCCCGGCCAGCACCAGGTACAGCGGATAGGCGCCGAGCACCACGAACACCCCGACGCAGGCCAGGCCGGCCCGGACCAGCCCCGGCAGGTGCGCGCGGACCCGGCGGGGGAACCGCAGCGCGAGCACCACCGCGGTGACGACCAGGAAGATCACGCCGATGGCGAGGGTCTGGGTGTAGAGGACGAGCTGCCCGACCAGCGCGAGTCCGGTCAGCGCCCCCACGAGCCACGGGCGACGCAGCGGGCCGCGCGCGAACAGGTGGTGCGCGACGAGCAGCAGCAGCGGCGGCAGCAGCGACCACGTGAGGTTGAGGTGCCCGGCGATCGCGTGCGCCAGATGGAACGGGGAGAACGCGTAGAGCGCACCGGCGATCCCGCGGGCGACCCAGCCGCGGGAGCCCGCGCCGACGTACGGGCCGAGCGCGGCGACCAGGACCAGTCCGGACACGACCGGGCCGAGGACCAGCCCGACGTTGAACGCGGTCACCGAGCCCGCGACCAGGGTCACCGGGGCGAGCGCCAGCGCCAGCAGCGGCACCGCGGTGTTCCACAGCGCGTTGAGCCCGTACGGCCAGTGCATCCAGTCGGTGACCAGCGGGTTCTCCCCGTGCGTCACGGCGAACGGGAACCAGTGGAGCCACCAGGCGAACATGTCGGCGTCGGCGGTGACGTGCCCGATCAGCAGACCGCCCGGGTCGGCGAGCACCCGGCGCTGCAGCCACAGCGAGACCAGCAGGTAGCCGAGCCCGAGCAGCACGTACAGCCCCGCGGTCGCGCCCCGGCGCCGTGCCGGGGGCAGCGGGAGGCGGACCTGCCGCTCGTCGAGCACCCGCCCAGGGTCGCACCCGTCGTCGTCGGTGGCCCTCGCTACCCTGGCGACGATGACGGACACGACCGTTCCCAGCAGCACCAGGACCGACGCCCCGGCGCGACGGACCGCCTCCCTGCACGGCTGGGGACGGACCGCGCCGACGGTCGCCCAGCTCGTCACCCCGCGCGACGCCGAGGACGTGGCCGAGGCCGTCCGCACGGCGGGCGAGCGCGGCGTGATCGCCCGCGGGCTCGGCCGTTCCTACGGCGACCCGGCGCAGAACGCGGGCGGTGTCGTCCTCGACATGCCGGGCCTGAGCCGGATCCACGCCATCGACCCGGACACCGGCGTCGCGGACGTGGACGCGGGCGTCAGCCTGGACCAGCTCATGCGCGCCGCGCTGCCGCTCGGGCTGTGGGTCCCGGTGCTGCCGGGCACCCGCCAGGTCACGATCGGCGGGGCGATCGGCGCCGACGTGCACGGCAAGAACCACCACACCAAGGGCAGCTTCGGCAACCACGTCGAGTGGCTGGCGCTGGTGACCGCGGACGGCTCGGTCCGCGAGCTGACCCCGTCCGGGCCGGACTCGGAGCTGTTCTGGGCGACCGTCGGCGGGATGGGCCTGACCGGCGTCATCGTGCGGGCCAGGGTGCGGCTGCACCGGACCGAGTCGGCGTACTTCGTGGTCGACACCGACCGCACCGACGACCTCGACGGCCTGCTGGAGCTGCTCACCGACGGCTCCGACGACACCTACGGCTACTCGGCCGCCTGGTTCGACACCACCGCGACCGGCGCCCGGATGGGCCGGTCGGTGCTGACCCGCGGCTCGCTCGCGACCGTCGACCAGCTCCCCGCGAAGCTGCGCTCCGAGCCGCTGAAGTTCGACGCGCCGCAGCTGCTGACCTTCCCGGACGTCTTCCCGAACGGGCTGGCCAACAAGCTGTCGCTGACCGCGTTCTCCGAGCTGTGGTTCCGCAAGGCACCGAAGCGCCAGCGCGGCTCGGTGCAGAACATCACGGCCTTCTACCAGGTGCTCGACGTGTTCGGGGACTGGAACCGGGTCTACGGCTCGAAGGGGTTCCTGCAGTACCAGTTCGTCGTCCCGATGGGGGCGGAGACCGAGCTGCGCCGCATCCTCGAGAAGATCGCGGCCTCGCCGCACAAGTCCGGGCTGAACGTGTTCAAGCGCTTCGGCGCGGGCAACGACGCACCGCTGTCGTTCCCGACGGAGGGCTGGACGATCACCGTCGACTTCCCGATCGCGAACGGGCTGTCCCGGTTCTGCACGGAGCTCGACGAGATGGTGCTGGCCGCGGGCGGGCGGCTGTACCTGGCGAAGGAGTCGCGCACGTCGCCGGAGGCCTTCGCCGCCGGCTACCCGCGGTTCGCCGAGTGGAAGGCGGTCCGCGACGGCGTCGACCCGACCGGCGTCTTCGCCTCCGACATGTCCCGCCGCCTCGCACTGACCCTCTGACGTCCGGAGCCAGCACCATCATGATCGACGCAGTCGGCAATCCGCAGAGCATCCTGCTCCTCGGCGGCACCTCCGAGATCGGCCTGGCCACCGTGCGCGCGTTCGCCGCGGACCGCCCGTTGCGGGTCGTGCTCGCCGCCCGCCCCGGCCCCCGGCTCGACGCCGCCCGCGCCGAGCTCGAGGCGCTCGGGTGCGGGGTGGAGACCATCGAGTTCGACGCCAGAAGCATCGAGACCCACCCCGAGGTCGTGAAGAAGGCCTTCGCGGGCGGGGACATCGACGTCGCCGTCGTCGCGTTCGGGCTGCTCGGCGACAACGAGAAGGCCTGGACCGACGTCGACCACGCCGTCGAGCTGGCGCAGGTCAACTACACCGCGACCGTCTCCACCGGGGTCGCGCTGGCCGAGCGCTTCCGCGAGCAGGGCCACGGCTCGCTCGTCGCGATCTCCTCGGTCGCCGGGGAGCGGGCCCGCCGCTCGAACTTCGTCTACGGCTCCACCAAGGCCGGGATGGACGCGTTCTACACCGGGCTGACCGAGGCGCTGCGCGAGTTCGGCGTGACCGTGACGATCGTCCGGCCCGGCTTCGTGCACTCGAAGATGACCGAGGGCCTCGACGCCGCACCGCTCGCGACGACCCCGCAGGCCGTCGCCGACGTCATCGTCGACGCGGTGCGGACGGGCAAGGAGCTGGTGTGGGCACCGGCGCCGATGCGCTTCGTGATGAGCGCACTGCGCCACGTGCCCCGGCCGATCTTCCGCAGGCTCCCGATCTGATCCGGGGGCGGCCTACCAGCCGTCGACGTGCAGGACGGTGTCGAGCGGCTGGCGCTTCGCGGGCTTGAACGTGTCGCCGGTGTAGTACGCGACCGGCAGCAGGACGCCCTGCCGCACGTTCTCCGGGATGCCCAGCAGCTCGGCGATCTCCTTCTCGTACTGCAGGTGCAGTGTCGTCCAGGCGCTGCCCAGGCCGCGCGCACGCAGCGCGAGCTGCAGGCTCCACGCGGCCGGGAGGAGGGACCCCCACATCCCGGCCTGGTTCGACGCCGGCAGCTCGGCCTTCGCGTTCATCGCGCCGATGACCAGCACCGGGACCTCCCCCATCCGGTCCGCGAGGTACTGCGCGCTGTCCGCGACGCGGAGCTGGGTGGCGTCGCGGTCGGCGTCGCCGTGGGAGCGGGTCGTCGGGTACTGCGAGGAGTTCCGGTAGGCGGTGAACGCCTTCCGGTAGTACTCGCCGACGGCCTTGCGCTTCTCGGCGTCGGTGAGCACCAGCCAGTGCCATCCCTGCTGGTTGGAGCCGCTCGGGGCCTGCAACGCGACCTCGAGGCTCTCCCGGACCACCTCCAGCGGCACCGGACGCTCCAGGTCCAGGCGCTTGCGCACCGATCGGGTGGTGGTGAGCAGCTCGTCGGGCCCGAGTGGCAGCACATCGCTCATGCCCTGCACGCTACGGCGCCGCCGGCCTCCTCGCGATGATCACCGCGCGCTCCCCTGCGCCCACCTCGCACGTGAGGCGCCCCGCGGACCGCTGCGCACGGGTCGCGGCCAGACGCGGGTCGGCCCAGGTGGGGACACCGCCGTAGGGGCCGCGGGTCAGCCCGTCGGAGCCCTCCCGGACGATCTCGAACCCGGCGTCGACGAGGATCTCCCGGATCCGCAGGTGCCCGCGCGGGACGCGGGGCGGCACCCAGCGGGCACCGGCCAGCTCCCGGCCGCGGCCCTCGGCGTCGGCGGCGACGACGAGTGCGCGCCCGCCCGGCTCGAGCGCCCGGAACCAGCCGCCCGGGCCGAGGTCACCGGCCAGCGCCGCGTCCGGGAGCCGGTCGAGCACCTCCACCGCGGTCAGCGACGCGACCGGCCCCGGCAGGGCATCCAGGGTCAGGTGCACGGGGCATCCCGGCGCGCCCGCACGCATCGCCCCGGCCTCGGCCTCCGAGCCGGCCAGCCCCGAGACCGGGCCGAGCCGGGCCAGCCCGGCGAGCAGGACCCCGCCGGCACCCGCGACGTCGAGGTAGGGGCCGCGGCCCAGGTGGTGGCGGGCCAGGCGCAGGTACCAGTGCAGCGCGGCCCGCTCCGGCGGTGCGGCACCGGCGGGCTCGGGCAGGTCGGCGAGGGGCGGGGTCGTGGGGATCATCGGTCCATCGCGTCGGTGGGCGGGGCCCGTCCTGGTCGCGACGGGCGGGCCCGTCCATTGTCGCCGACGCGGCCTGCCGCGGTGTCCGGGCACCGGCGTCACGTCCCGGGCACCGGGATGCGGCGGCACCGGACCGCTCCCCCGGTGCGTGGACCACCGCCGGTCTCCCCGTCCCGCGGGACAGGATCGGCGGACGCGGCCGTGCCCCCGGACCACGGTGGTGGTCCGGGGGCACGGCCGTGTCACCCGCTCCCCAGCGGAGTCTCAGGCCCCGTGAGCCGGCTTCTTCCGGCGGCGCCGGGCCGCGGCGGCACCGGAGGCGGCGACGATCGGTGTCGCGGCGCTGGCGTGGGCGTCGTCGCGACGACGGGCGGCCCGCCCGCAGTTCTCGGCGCCGGTCCGCGTGCCCGGCAGCGCCGACGCGGAGCGCATCGCCCGCGGTGCCGGGACGACACCGCGGTCGTCGGCGAGCCCGCGGGCCGCGATGTGCAGCGACCGCAGCCGCTCCATCCGGTCGGCACCGGTGGTGGTGCCGGTGCCCTCGACGACCGGGGTGAACAGGTCCCCGCCGGTGCCGGCGCCGCCGCTGCGCATCCGGGCGACGGCGACGAGGTCGGCGGACAGGTCGCTGCGCCCGGCGCCGTCGAAGTCGGCGGCGCGGGCCGCGGCCAGGCGCTCGAGCACCCAGCGGGCCGAACCGGCCGGGGCCGGGACGTCGATCTCGGCCGCGGCGGGCACGTCGGCGGGGTCGGCCTCGGGGCGTCGCGGTGCCCGGGTGGGCAGCGCGGGCGCCGGGACGACGATCGGGTCGGCCGGGGCCGGCTCGGACGCCGGGGCGGTGGGCTCGGGCTCGGCGACCGGCGCGGACGGGGCCGCGACGGGCGGGACGACCGGCAGGGCGGCGGTCCGCGCGTCGTCGGCCGGGGCCTGCTCCGGCGCCGTGGTGGGGGTCCAGCCCGACGTCGTGGCGACGGCGGGGCCCGCCGAGCGGCGGCGGACCACCGGCAGCGCCTCCGTCACCGAGGGCACGTCGCCCTGCTGGACCGGCGCGAACGGCTGCGCCGAGGCCGACGGCTGCGACGGCACGGACCGCGGCGCCACCCGCCGGGCGGGCACGGCCGGAGCCGCGGCGGCGGGACCGGCGGTGACCGGGGCGGCGGACACGACCGGCAGCACCGAGGTCACCGGCTCGTCGGTGATCATCGGCAGCACGGAGGTCTCCGGGTCACGGCGCGCCGCGTCGTTGTCCACGACGCGGCGGGCGGCCGGGACCGGGTCGGGGGCGACGACCGCCTCGACGGCCTCGGGGGCGGGCCGGGTCCGGCCCCGCATCCACCGGCGCGCGGGACGTTCGACGAGCGAGTACAGCAGGTGTGCCACGGGCAGAGTCCCCACGAAGACGGTGAGCGCGATCAGGTGCCCCGTCTCCCCGCCGCGGGGGAGGACACCGGAGTCGCTCAGGAACCAGAAGATCTCGAACATCGGGATGTGGACCAGGTAGAGGGCGTAGGAGATCCGCCCTCCGTGCACCATCGGGCCACGGGTCAGCAGGTGGTGCACCGGTCCGCGGTCGGCGAGCGCGAGGGCTCCGACCAGGACCGGGAAGGCGACGACGGCCAGGCCGTGCAGCCCGCCGCCGACGACGGACCCCGCCAGGAGGACGAACGGCACCGCGGCGACGGTCGCCGTCGCCGTCGCCGAGGCCGCGGAGCGGACCCGTTCGGTGGTGCGCAGCCGCCGCACGGCCAGCATCGCCAGGACACCGGCGGAGAACCCGCCGAGGATCCGGACCAGCCAGCTGTAGGGGTAGTACGGCGACCCGACCACGAGGAACGCGGCCGCCATCGGCGCGGTGCACAGCAGCGACCCCGCCGCCAGCACCGCGAACGGCAGGTTCCGCAGCCGGAAGAACCCGAGCGCCAGCAGCGGGAACAGCAGGTAGGCCAGCCACTCGGCGCTGATCGACCACGTCGGGCCGACCCAGGACGCGCCGTCGAGGTACTGCTCGTCCCACATCTGCACCAGGAACAGCTGCTCGAGCCACGCGCCGACGCCGATCGACGGCTGGACCGCCTGGTAGGCGACGTCGGTCGTCGACCCGAACAGCAGTCGCGCCACCAGCCACACGCCGAAAAGGTGGAACACCACCGCGTAGGCGGGCCACATCCGCGCCGCGCGGGCCCACACGAACCCGCCCGCGTCCCGCAGTCGCAGCCGCGGGCCGAGCCGGTCGAGGTAGGTCCAGGCGATGACGAAGCCGCTCAGGACGAAGAACAGGTCGACGCCGAGCGCACCCTGTGTGATCAGCGGTCCGAGCCAGCCGTTCACCGTCTCCACACCCGCCATCGGGGTGAAGTGGAAGTGGAACGCGACGACCCAGAGCGCGGCGACGATCCGCAGCCCCGTCAGCGCGAGCACCTCACCGCCACCGTTGCCTCCACATCGGACGGACGAACCACCCTGTTCGGGAGTGGTTCCGCCGGCGGCGGGCGCGGCGGTGGCCGGGTCGTCGGCCGTCGCTCGCGAATCGGTGCAGATGCTCACACGGGGGCCAACGAGGCGAGATCACCACCGTCACCGGTGACACCCGAACAGTGCCCGAATGTCGCAGCTGGTCACACACGGTGATCAGAACCCGGAGTGACCGACCTTGAGACCCCGGGTGGGTGGACTACGCCGGACGGGTGGACGGCCGGGGGTCACGGGGGGATCACAGTTGATCACCGGGTGGCGTCTAGCCTCGGGCGTGTGCTGACCGCCGACACGGAGGCGGATCCCCGTCCGGGATCCGGCCCCACCGACCGCCGGTCGCGTCCGACCGACCGCCTGCTCGCCGCCGCGCTGGGCCTGCTCTCGGCGGTGCTGGCGCTGGCGATCCCGTTCCTGCCGGTCGTGCAGAACACGGCGACCGTCAGCTGGCCGAACGCCACGACCGGCACCGCGCCGCTGAACGCCCCCCTGGTCGCGTACCGGCCGGAGAGCCTGACGGCGACGATCGGCTGCGACGCGATCCGCAGCCTCGACGACCGCGGGCCCGGCCGCGCGACCGTGCTGTCCACGACGCCCACCGGCGCCCCGGACGGCGACACGGTCGGGCTGCGCATCGCCGTCGCCGACGGGGTGGTCACCCTCGACAACCGCGGTCAGCGCATCGCCACCGCGCCGCTGCCCCCGCCGGGCGCGCCCTGCGCGCTCACGTTCACCTCGGACTTCGACGCGACGACGGCGACCCTGGCCGGGGCCACGCTCTACGAGTTCGCCGGCGACGGCCGTCCGCAGCTCACCGGGATCCACTCCGACCTCGACGCGGCCCGCGACCCCATGGGCGGCACGAGCGTCCGGTTCGACACCGACAACCGCTACGACACCGACGCCTCGACGCTCAAGCTCGTCGCGGGCGGTGTCGCGATCGTCGCGCTGTTCGGCTCGCTGTTCTTCCTGCGCCGGATCGACGACGCCGACGCCCGCCGCGTCGTGCACGGCCGCCGGCTGGCGCGCCGGCTGCGCGGGCAGGACGACCTGCGCGACGCCGTCGTCGTCGGCGTGCTGGTCGTGTGGGCCCTCATCGGGTCGATGACCAGCGACGACGGCTACATCCTCGACATCTCCCGTGGCAACGACACCGCCGGCTACATCGGCAACTACCACCGCTGGTTCGACGTCCCCGAGGCGCCGTTCGGCTGGTTCTACCAGCTGTACTCGCTGTGGAGCGGGGTCTCGGAGTCGGTGCTGTGGCTGCGCGTCCCGGCGCTGGCGATGGGCGTCGCGTCGTGGTTCCTGATCAGCCGGGCGCTGCTGCCGCGCCTCGGCACCCGGGTCCGGCGCAGCCGCTCCGCGGGCTGGGCCGCGGCCGGGGTGTTCCTGTGCTTCTGGCTGCCGTTCAACAACGGGCTCCGCCCGGAGACCGTCGTCGTGATCGCGGCGCTGGTGTCGTTCGTGATGCTGGAGCGCGCCCTGGCCACCCGGCGGCTGCTGCCGGTCGCGGGGGCACTCGTCGCGGGGGCGTTCGCCGTCGCGGCGACGCCGACCGGTCTCATCGCGCTGGCCCCGTTCCTGGCCGCGGCCCGGCCGCTGCTGCGGCTGTTCACCGAGCGGATCCGCACCACCGGGTGGGCGGCCACCCTCGGCCCGCTGCTCGCGGCCGGTCTGATCGTGCTCACCGCCGTCTTCGGCGACCAGACCCTCGCCACCGTCGCCGAGGCCACCCGGGTCCGTCAGGACATCGGCCCGAACCTGCCCTGGTACCAGGAGCTCGCGCGCTACGACCTGCTGTTCAGCGACAGCCGCGACGGCTCGCTGCAACGCCGCTTCCCGGTCCTGCTGCTGTGGCTGTGCATGATCGTCTCGACGATCGTGCTGCTGCGCCGCGGCCGCATCCCGGGCGCCGCGCTCGGGTTCTCCCGGCGCCTGCTCACGAGCACCGCGCTGTCGTTCGCGGTGCTGGCCCTGACCCCCACGAAGTGGACGCACCACTTCGGCGCGTTCGCCGCGCTCGCCTCGGGCGTCGCGGCGCTGGCCGCGCTGGCGACGAGCACCGGTGTGCTGCGCTCGCGACGCAACCAGGCGCTGTTCCTCGGCGCGGTGCTCGCGGTGACCGGTCTGGCGTTCCGCGGCCCGAACACCTGGTGGTACGTCTCGAACTGGGGCGTGCCGTGGTTCGACAAGCCGGTGTCGGTCAGCGGGATCCAGGCGACGACGGTGCTGCTGGTCCTGGCGTTCCTGTCGCTCGTCGTCGCCGGGGTGGAGCACCTGCGCTCGACCTCGGGGGTGCCGCGCCCGGTCCGGCGGACCCTCGGGCGTCGGCGCGGCCGGATCGGCACCGTCCAGGCCGTCCGGCTCGGGTCGGCGCCGCTCGCGGTGATCTGCGCGTTCATGGTGCTGTTCCAGGTCGCCTCCCTGGCCAAGGGCATGGAGAAGCAGGAGGGCTCCTACTCCCTGGGCGCCGACGTCCTGACCGACCCGACCGGGTCGCGCTGCGGGCTCGCCGGGCGCATCCAGGTCGAGACCGACCCGGCCGCGAACGTGCTGCCCGTCGCGCCGGAACCGGCCGGCGTCCCCGACCCCGGTCCCCTGGCCGAGGGCTTCACGCCCGACGGCCTGCCCCCGACCGGACCGGGGTCGCTGCGCGACAACAGCGGCGACGGCGACGACCGGCCCGGCGTCACCGGTACCGGCCCGCTGGGTGGGCCGGTCTCGGGCAGCTGGTCGCCGAACCCGGAGAACGTCGGCGACTACCGCTCGGTGTGGCACACGCTGCCCGCCGCGGTCCGCGACGGCTCCGCGCCGCTGGTGCTCGGCGTCGCCGGGACGATCGGCGGCGGCAACACCGTGACCCTGCAGTTCGCCCGCGACGGCGCGGTCGTGGACGAGATCGAGCCCGGTGGGGCCGTCAGCAGCACGTCGGACTACTCCGGCGGCGCCTCGGGCGGCCAGGCGTGGCGGGACCTGCGCGTCGACCTGGCGGGCCGCCCGGCCGCCGACGCCGACCGGGTGCGGGTGGTCGTGTCCGACCGCGGCATCGGGGCCGGGTCGTGGGTCGCCGTCGCCCAGCCCCGGGTCCCGCGGCTGACCCCGCTGACCACGATCGCCGCCCGCGGCACCGCGTACCTGGACTGGGCGACGTCGTTCGTGCACCCCTGCGTGCAGCGCTTCGGCGTGCACCGGGGCATCGCCGACGTGCCGGTGTTCCGGATGCTCGCCGACCCGCAGCAGCGCACCGTCGCCGACGAGTGGGGCCGCAGCCGGTTCGGCGGCCCCCAGGGCTGGCTGCTCCGGACCGCCGCCCAGCGCTACGTCCCGACCTACCTGCCCGGTGCCTGGGACTTCGACTGGGGCCAGGTCCGGCTCGTCGAGCCCTACGACCCGCGGGCGGTCCCGGCCCCGGTGCAGGAGGGCGACCGGACGCTGTGGGGCTGGCAGCAGGTCGGGCAGGCCGGGGCCCCGTCGTCGGACCCGACGCCGCTGCCGGGCTGAGGCCCCGGCAGACTCCGTGATGTCCGATCCGAGAAGTGAGGCGAGAGCGAGAGCCATGCTGGACACCGCCCGGCCCCTCCGTGGGGGCGAGCCCGCCCCGGCCGACGACCCCGCCGGCGGGACCCGCCCCGGACGGCTGGTCGTGCAGCGTGGCCCCTTCACCGGGCCGACGCACCTGGTGCCCGAGGACCTCTACGCCGAGGTCCTGCGCGGCGCCGCCCGCCGCGAGCGGGACCTGATCGAGCTGGTCCCGGCCACCCACGTCACCACCAACACCTACTGGGGGCGGCTGCACGCCACCTACTGGCAGCGCTGGACCGCGGTGCCCGAGGTCCGGGTGACGCTGCGCGCCGCGGGCCGCGGCCGGGTGTGGCTGATGGCCTCGGACACGAACAAGGTCGCCCGTGCCGTCGCCACCACCGGGGTCGACGCCACCGGGAGCACCCCGGTCGAGCTGACCGGGGCGATCGACCGCTTCGTCGACGGCGGCGGGCTCTGGCTGGAGTTCGCGACCGACACCGGCACGCTGACCGTGACCGACGTCGAGTGGACCGTCGCGGTGCCCCGCCCGCCGCGGCCCACCTCGATCACGATCTGCACCTACAACCGCGTCGAGGACTGCCTGAACACGCTGCAGGCGCTGCTCGACGACCCGGCCGCACTGGCCCGCGTCGGATGCGTCCGCGTGGTCGACCAGGGCAGCGACCCGCTGGAGTCGCGCGACCGGTTCGCGACGCTCGCGGCCGCGCTCGGCGACCGGCTCGCCTACCAGCGCCAGCCGAACCTGGGCGGCGCGGGCGGCTTCACCCGCGGCCTGTACGAGGCGACCGCGGGCGACCCGGCCGACGACCACGACGTCCTGCTCATGGACGACGACGTGCTGCTCGACCCGGAGATCGTCGTCCGGCTGACCGGGTTCGCCGCCTGCACCACCGCGCCGACGATCGTCGGTGGGCAGATGCTGAACCTGCTGCACCCGGGCCACGTCCACATCACCGCCGAGTACGCCGAGCCCGAGAGGCTCCGCGTCGGCAAGCCCGTGCCCGGTGCCCTGGAGGAGGGCTTCCTCCTCGGCCGCGACGAGCGGCTGCTGCCGATCGTGCAGGAGCAGCGGGTCGACACCGAGTACAACGGCTGGTGGTCCTGCCTGATCCCCGCACCGATCGTGCGGGCCATCGGCTACCCGCTGCCGCTGTTCTTCCAGTGGGACGACGTCGAGTTCGGCTACCGCGCCCGCGAGCGCGGCTTCGCCACGGTGTCGCTGCCCGGGGCCGGCGTCTGGCACGCCGACTTCGGCTGGAAGGACTGGGACGAGTGGCACCGCTACTTCAACCAGCGCAACGGCCTGATCACCGCCGCCCTGCGGACCGGCTTCGACCGGCGCACGGTGTCCGCGACGGTCGTCGAGCTGCTGGCCCAGTACCTGGTCGCGATGCAGTACGGGCTGGCCGCGACGCTGCTGACGGCGGTCGAGGACTTCCTGCGCGGCCCGTCGGTGCTCGACGACGGCTCCGCCTCCGCGGCGGCGGAGATCCGCCGGATCCGCGCCGCCTACCCCGAGACGACGGCCGTGCCGCTGGCGGAGGCCGGGCTCGACGTGCGCGAGTCCGTGGTGCACCTCGCCGGGGGCAAGCCGTCGAAGATCGTGCGGACCTGGGTGAAGCGCGCCCTGCTGCAGGCCACCGGGCGGGTGCCGTTCCGTTCCGGGATGGTCCCGGCCGGTGAGGCGCACTGGTGGCACGTGTCGCTGTTCGAGCGCGCGATCGTCACCGACATGGCCGAGAACGGCGTCCGCATCCGGACCCGCGACCAGGAGCGGCTGCGCGAGCTCACCACCCGCGGGGTGCACACGGTGCGCCGGCTGTGGAACGAGGGGCCGCAGGTCGCCCGGGAGTGGAAGGCCGCGGAACCGCGGCTCACGTCGCGGGAGACGTGGGCGCGGCTCTACGACGCGGTCTGACCTGTCCGCGCGGGCGTCCGGCGTCGCGGCGGCGAGCACCGTGCCGGTCAGCGCGGCGCCGACGGCGAGCGGGGCGAGCAGCACGGCGTCGAGGTGGTGGGCCCCGAACAGCGCCGCCGGGCGGGCGGCTCCCGGGGTCACCCGGAGCCACCCCCGGTTCAGCCCAGGAAGTCCCGTCCCGTGTAGGTCCTGTCGGCCAGGGTCGGCAGCCGCTCCCAGCCCCATCGTCGCTGCGTCCCGACGGTGAGGTCCCAGCCGTCGGTCGGGTGCTCGTAGCGCACCCGCTCGACGTGCGCGGGCGCGAACATCGCGCGCCCGCCGGGCGGATCGAGCCGCGAGGGCAGCTCGTCGAAGGTCGCGGTGCGACCGATCCCGGCGAGGGTCCCGCCGTTCGCCGGGAAGAAGGCGGTGGCCTCGGTCGCGCCCTCCAGGTCGTCGCCGGTGCGCAGCCGCCACTGGGGGGCCTGCGCGATGCCGTGGCGCACCGCGATCTGGTCCTGGCAGGGCCACAGCACCGCCGAGGCCTGGTCGGCGAACACCGGGGCGTCGCCGAGCACCGTGCGGGCGGGCAGGTCGCGGGCGGGCCGCGGGGCGCCGACGGCGAGCCAGGTGTCGGGCCCGTCGATCCGGTCGTCCACGACGACCCGGACCCGGTCGGCGGGGCCGGGCAGGGTCACCGCCACGTCCCGCCAGTCGGCGACCTTCGTCCCCGGTAGGTCGACCGTGGCCGTGCCGGCGCCGGACTCGATCCGCACGGCCTGGTCGCCGCGCAGGTCCCCGGTGAGCGGCAGGACCAGCCGGGTGGTCCCGGCCGGGACGGGGAACCAGCCGGCGTCGAGGGTGCCGGTGCCGGCGTCCTCGGTGTGCCAGACGGGGCCCGGGATCGACGGGCGGTCGGGGGGCGGGCCGTCCCGCATCACCCCGGTGAGGCGGGGCGGGTCGCTCGGGAGCGCGGGCGTCGCGTCACCGGGGACGGTGACGGTCAGCGCGTCGGCCAGCCCGCAGCCGTCGCCGGTCAGCATGGCGAGGTTCATCGAGGCCACCGACGCGCCGGGGGCCTGGTGTACCGGGGCGACGACGAACACCGCGAGCATCAGCGCGACGCCGCCCGCCGTGGCGACGCGCAGCACCGCCCGGTCCGGCCGGGGCGTGCTCCCCCGCCGCCGGGCCCACCACAGCGCGGCGGCGACCACGAGCAGCCACAGCAGCGGGCTGCGCAGGTACAGCGGTCCGAGGTGCGGGGCGAGGACCTGCTGGTGGATCGGCGCGTCGACGACCGAGTGGTTCCCGAACGGCTGCCCCCAGTCGGAGAACGGTCGCCACAGGTTCGGGCCGGCGTAGATCACCGCGGAGACGACGCCGAGCACGGCCGTCCCCACCGCGACGAGCCGGGCCGGGGCGCGCCGCGGCAGCGGACCGCGGGCGAGCGCGATGCCGAGCAGCAGCGTCGCGGGGGCGGCGACGGCGCCGAAGTGGTTGACCCACTTCGTCGGGCTGACGGCGACGGCGACGAGGCCGAGGGCGGTGGCGGCGAGCGCGAACCCGAGCGCCGAGCCGAGCGGGCCGCCGGTGCCGCGGCGCGTCACGAGCCGCACCGCGCCCAGCGCGACGACGGCGACGGTCAGCAGGACCGGCAGGCGTCGTCCCCAGGTGCCCTGGTCGTCGGGGCCGAGGAGGTTGGCGTAGTGGACGTACTCCGAGTACCACTGGTACTGGAAGTAGTACCAGCGGTGCACGGCGACGGACTCGCGCACGTCGGCGAGGGTCTGGTCGGCCAGTCCGAGCGGCACGACCACGCTCGCGGCGGCGAACGCGACGGCGGCCGTGGCGAGCCGGGTGGCCCACGGCGCGTGCGCGAGGTGCCACCACACCAGCGGCAGCGCGAGCAGCAGCGGCATCGCGGCGACCAGCGCGGTCGGCGCGGTCGTCACCCCCACCACCGCGACGACGACGGCCGGCGCGAGCAGCCCGACCGCCCCGGTGCGGCGGGCGGCGGCGACGAGCAGCAGCGCCCCGGCGGCGGCCGCGGTCCCGGCGGGCTCGGGGCGCAGCGCGATGCCGTAGGGCAGGAACCAGGCCAGGTGCGCGACGGCGAGCGCGGCGACCACCACGGGCCGGACGCCGGCCCGGCCCGCGAGCGCGGCGAGCGTGTAGCGCAGCAGCACCCAGGTCAGCAGACCCAGCACGACCGGCACCACGCGCAGCGGCCCGAGGCCCCAGCCGACGAGGCTCCCCCACCACTGCAGCAGGTACTGGCTGGTCGCGAACGGCGCCTCGGTGACGTCGAGCTGGTAGATCGCGTTGCCGATCGTCCCCGTCCGCGCGCCCTGGCGGGCCATCAGCGCGTACCAGGAGTCGTCGATGTTGAGCGGCCCGAGCACCGCCCAGGCACAGCTCACGACCAGCACCACGAGGTCGGCCGGACCGGGGCGGACGGGCGCGTCGAACACCCGGCGGGTGCCGGTCCAGGTCCGCACGGCGACGGCGAGGGTGGCGGCCAGCGCGAGCAGGTGCGCGACGAGCAGCGCGACCTTCAGCGGCGACGGCGACGACGCGTAGCGCGCGTCGGTGTGCAGCGTGACCGCGAGCCCGGCCGCGGCGGGCCCGGTGACGTCGGTGGCGAGTTCGGCGACCTGCGGCGGTGCGACGTCGAGGCGCTCGGCGAGGATCGCGCCGTCGCGGGCGACGACGGTGCCCCCGTCCGCGGAGGTCACCTCGAACACGCAGCCCGACCCCGCGGGCGCGGTGGCGAGCACCCGGTCGCCGGTGCGCAGCGTGAGCGTCCCGCCGGCCACGCTCGCGACGAAGCCCGGCGCGGTCACCGGGTTCTCCTCGGCGGCGGGCATCGTCCGCAGCACGTCGCCCTCGCCCAGGGCGGCCGCCGCGGCGCACGGGACGGTCGCGGAGAACTCCAGCGGCCGGTACGGCGAGAGCGGCAGCACCGTGCTCGCCGGTGCCTGTCCCGCCCGGGGCCAGGTGACGACCGGGTCCTCGGCGTCGACGGGGGCGAGCGCGGCGGCCAGGCCGAGCAGGCAGGTGACGACGCCGAGCAGGAGCAGCAGCGGCCCCCGGCGGGCGGGGCTCACTCGAAGATCTGCTTCCAACCGTCCTTGCCGGTCAGCACGGGCGCCGCCGCCCGGTAGCGGGCGCGCAGGCCGTCCCAGTCCGCCGCGACGGCGCGGTGCAGCCGGAACGACTCCGCGACCATCTCCTTGAACATCGCCGGGTCACGACGGCGGAAGGTCACCCCGCGGCCGTCCGGGGTGGACACCGTCGCGGAGTCCAGGCCGGCCAGCACGAACCACTGGGCGTTCTTCCACGGCACGTTGCGCTGCGGCCGCTCGCGCAGCGCCGGGTCCGGGGTGCGCAGGTTGCGCAGCACCCCGCGGGCGAGCCCGACCGCGGCCTTCGCCCGGCCCACCGGGGGCTTCGGGAACAGCTGGGCGCCCAGCGCGTCGAGGTCGGCGAGCGGCACCTCGGTCGCCGAGTCGAGCGGGCGGCCGTCGTCGTACTGCGCCCGCAGGGCCCGGATCTCGTCGAGCACCACGGGCAGCTTCGGGAACAGCGCCTCGGGCCCCGCCAGGAAGTCGGTGAAGCCCTTGATCTGCAGCGCGACCGCCGAGTACTCCATGAGCATCAGGTGGCGCAGGGTCCGCTTGAAGGTCTCCTTCAGCATCGCGCGCGGGTCGTCCGGGCCGTGCAGGGCCGCGGCGACGAGCCGGTTGCGGTAGTGGAAGTAGGCCTGCCAGTCCGAGGAGTCGTCCTTCTCGATGAAGGACATGTGCCAGATCGCGACGCCCGGGACGGTCGCGGTGCGGAACCCGGCGGCGCGGGCGCGCAGGCCGTACTCGGCGTCGTCCCACTTGATGAACAGCGGCAGCGGCAGCCCGAGCTGCTCCGCGGCACGGCGCGGGATCAGGCACATCCACCAGGCGTTGTAGTCGACGTCCACGCGGCGGTGCAGCCAGCGGGTCTGGCGCAGGGTGCGGGCGGCGAGGTCGTGGTGGGCCTCGGTGTCCGGGGCGGGGCGCCACAGGAACTGGTTGCGGTCGACGACCTCGCCCATGGTGGACAGCTGCGAGCGCGCCTGCAGCGACAGCATCTGGCCGCCGACGAGCATCGGCTCGCGGGAGAACCGGCTGAACGCGATCGCGCGGAGCACCGACTCGGGCTCGAGCAGGATGTCGTCGTCCATGTAGAGGATCTGCTCGCAGTCGATCCCGCCCGCGTGCGGGCCGGTGCCGTGCAGGACCTCGTACATGATCCGGGCGTAGCCGCCGGAGCCGCCCAGGTTGGGCTGGTCGATGATCCGCAGCCGGTCGCCGAGCGCGGCCGCGGCCTGCTCGTAGCCGGCCTCGTCGCGGACCTTGCGGGTGCCCTGGTCGGGGAGGATCACCGCGGTGATCGCCTCGAGGACCTGCGGGTCGGAGCCGAGCGCGGTGAGCGTGGCGACGCAGTCGGCGGGCCGGTTGAACGTCGGCATCCCGACGACGACGGCCGCGCGGCCCGGCGCGTCGTGCGGGGCGTGCCAGCCGCCGCCGTGCAGGGTCAGGTCGGCGTCGTCGGTGGACAGGTCGAACCAGTACCAGCCGCCGTCCTCGAAGGGGCGCAGGTCCAGTTCCAGGGTGACCCGGCGGCGCCCGGAGACCACCTCACCGGCGACGACGATCTGCGACCCGTCGGCCTTGGTGCGGTAGACGTCGACGCGGCCCGAGCCCTCCAGGTCCAGGCGCAGCTCGATGCTGGTGAGCGTGGACCAGGCCCGCCAGTAGCCGGCGGCGAAGGCGTTGAAGTAGGCGCCGAAGGAGACCTCGGTGGCCGCGGGGACGGTGGCGCTGGTGCGGTCGAGGATCCGGGTGCGGCGGCCGCCGATGGTCGACACGGTCAGCGAGAGCGGACGCGCGTCCTCGTCGGCCAGCGGCTCGACCGGGGCGAGCGTGGTGCCGGGGCGCTCGTCGAGGTAGAGCGCGCGGACGGCGGTCGGGTCGGCGGGCCGGGGCAGGACCACCCGCTGCAGCAGCGTCTCGCCGCTGGTCGTCGCCGGAGTGGTGGGGGACACCTGACCTCGCTGGTCCGTCGTGGTCATCGCAGGAGCTGCCTCTGTCGTCGCGGGGGCGCGGGGGTCCCGGGCGGCGGCGCTGCCGGTCCGCCCGGGTCCGGGTGGAGTCGTGCGCGAGCGTAGCCGCGGGCGGTGCGGGAGCCGGGAGGCGGGCGGGTGCGGCGGGGAAGCGGTGTGGATCGTCCGGTTCCCCGCCGCTGTGTGTGCCTGACCGGCGCCATGGACGAACCGGCCCGGCGTGCGCAGGTCGCGGCGGTGCTGCGCGGCGCGGGGGCGCGGTTCGCGTTCGTCCACGGCAGCCGGGCACACCGGGAGTTCCTCGATGCCGTGCGGGGTGGGCATGGTCGATGAGGCGCGGGTGGCCCGGCTGCTCCGGTCGGTCACCGACGACCTCGCCGTCCTGCGGGCGGAGTCGGCCGCGGACCCCGACCGGCTGTGGCTCAGCGGGGTCACGTACCTGTTCGTGACGGCGATCGAGGGCTGCGTCGACGTCGCCCGGCTCGCGGACCTGTCGGACCTGGACGCGTTCGCCGCCGCGGTCGCCGCCCGGCTCTGAGCCCTACCAGGCCGCGTCGAGGATCTCCCGCACGTCGTCCTCGGTGGGAGTGCGCGGCGCGTTGGCCGTCACCGGGTCGACGACGGCGGCGGCCGCCAGCACCGGAAGCAGCTCCCGGTCCACGCCGAGCTCGTGCAGCGGTCGCCGCACCCGGATGCCCTCGACGAGCGCGGCGATCCCGGCGACGGCGTCGGCGGTCCCCAGCGCGGTCCCGGCGCGGGCGTACGCCTCCGCCGCCGCGCCGGCGCTCCAGCGCATGACCTGCTCGTTCACCGACGCGAGCGCGACACCGTGCGGGGTGCCCGTGTGCGCGGTGAGCGCGTGCGCGATGCCGTGGACCAGGCCCAGCCCGGACACGGTCAGCGCCTGGCCCGCCAGGTGCGCGCCCAGCAGCAGCTGCGCGCGGGCCTCCAGGTCGGCGCCGTCGTCGACGGCGACCGGCAGCCACCGGCCCACCAGCGCGACGGCCTGGGCGGCGGCGGCCTCGGAGACCGGGTTCGCGCCGCGGGAGGCGAGCGACTCGACGCCGTGGACGAGCGCGTCGAAGCCGGTGGCGGCCGTCGCCGCGGGTGGCAGGCCGACGGTCAGCTCCGGGTCGAGGACGGCGACGCGCGGCCGGACCGAGGCGTGGCCCAGGTAGACCTTCCGCTTGGCGCAGGTGTCCTCGACGACGCCGAACCCGTTGGTCTCCGCGCCCGTCCCGGCGGTGGTGGGGACCGCGATCAGCGGCAGCCCCGCGACGGGGGAGGACCACAGGTCGTCGGTCGCGCGGGCGCCGTGGTGGGTGGCGAGCAGCGCGATGCCCTTGGCCGCGTCGAGCACCGAGCCGCCGCCGATCGCGACGACCACGCAGGAGCCGAACGCGCGCAGCGCCGTCGCGCCGTGCTCGACGGCCGTCGTCGACGGGTTGGGGCCGATGCCGTCGAACACCTCGGTCCACAGCCCGGCGGCGGTGAGGTCGCCGACGACCCGGTCGACGATGCCGGTGGCGCGCAGCCCGGCGTCGGTGACGACGAACGCCGCCGGCCCACCGAGGCCGTCGACCAGCGCGGGGACCCGGGCGACCGCGCCGGGACCGAACTCCAGGGCGCAGGTCGCCTCGACCGTGAACCCGTTCACCGGACCCGCCACCGTGCGATCGCCTCCTCGTCGAGGGTGAACCCGAGGCCGGGGGCGCTCGGGACCGCCAGCATGCCGTCGTCGCCGACGCTCAGGGGTTCGGCCAGCGGGAAGTCGCGACGCGCCGGGGTCCAGTCCGGCGGGTCGTAGGGGAACTCGAAGAACGGGCCGCCGCCGACGCCGGCGGAGACGTGCAGGTTCGCGAGCACGCCGATGCCGTTGGTCCAGCTGTGCGGGGTGAACGCGCGGTGGCGCAGCAGCGCGAGCTCGGCGAGCGTGCGGACCCGGCTCATCCCGGCCGCGAGGACGACGTCGGGCTGGTGAACGTCGAGGACGTCGTCGTCGAGCAGCCGCAGGAGCTCACCGAAGGAGCGCTGCATCTCCCCCGCCGCGATCCGCAGGCCCGGGTTGTCGGCGCGCAGGGTGCGCATGCCGTCGGCGTCGGCGTAGGGCAGCGGCTCCTCGACCCAGAAGACCCCCAGGTCGGCGAGTCGCCGGACGAGGCGGCGGGTCGCGGCGAGGTCGGTCGCCGGGGCGACGTCGCCGGCCATCCGCCACGCCTGGTTGAGATCCACCATGATCGCGAAGTCCTCGCCGAGCGCCTCCCGGACGGCCGCGACGGCGCCGATCCCCTCCTCGACCCGGTCCCGGTCGATCCGGATCTTGACCGCACGGAAGCCCTCCTCCGCGACCCGGTGCGCCACCTCGGCGCGCTCGGCGGGCGGGCGCAGCACGCAGAACGACGCGTAGGCGGGCACGGCGTCGTAGGTACCGCCGAACAGGGTCGCGACGGGCAGGCCGGCGACCTTGCCCGCGAGGTCCCACAACGCCGCCTCCAGCGGCCAGTAGTGGCCGCCGTGCAGCGCGCAGGTCTCGATCGCGCGGACGTGCCGGGCGATCGCGAGCGGGTCGGTGCCGACGAACAGGTGCCGGTAGGCGTCGAAGCCGTCCATGGTGTCGCCGGAGCCGATGCCGACGACGCCGTCGTCGGTGTGGACGCGCACGATCGTCGCGTCGAACACGGTGCGGGGCTCGGGGTCCCAGGCGGCGCGCAGCGGCGGGTCGAGCGGGAGGCGCACCCGGTCCAGCGTGATGTCGGTGATCTTCATCGGGTCCGGGTGGTGTCGGGAGCTGGTTCCGGCTCGGGGCGCGATCGGGGGCGGTGCACCCCGAGCCGGTTGGTCCCCGAATGTAGGAAGTCGGCACGGCCGCGGCCAGGGGCCACCGGGAATCGAGATCATCGTTGCGCTGAGGGCAACCGGGACTAGCGTCACCGGTGTGCACAACGGCTACGGGCTCGGCCGCGACGTCGCGCTGCTGGAGGCGCTCGCCTCGGACGAGGCCGTGCGCACCGACGGGTTGGGCGTCGCCGCCGTCGCCCGGCTGACCGGGCGGGAGAAGAGCCAGGTCTCGCGCGCGCTGCGGGCCCTCGCCGACGCCGGGCTGGTCGAGCGGGACGAGGACACGCTCGTCTACCGCCTGGGGTGGCGGCTGTTCTCGCTGGCCGCGCGGGGCACCGACAGCCGGCTGACCGCCGTGGCCGAGCCGGTGCTGCACCGGCTGGCCGCCGAGACCGAGGAGACCGTGCACCTGTGCGTGCTCCGCGACGACGCGCTGCTGACCGCGCGGACGGTGTCCGGGCACTCGTTCCGCACGACCGGCTGGGAGGGCAGGCGTGCGCCGCTGCCGTGCACGTCGGCGGGCCGGGTGCTGCTCTCCGACGCGACGCCCGACGAGCTGTTCGTGCGGTTCGGCGCCGTCGAGGACCTGGTGCCGGACTACCCGCACTCCCGGGTCCGGACGGTCCCGCAGCTGTGGCAGGCGATCCAGGAGGCCGCCGAACGCGGCTGGGCGGTGTCCCACGAGGAGTTCGAGCCCGGCGTGGCCGGGGTCTCGGCACCGGTGCGCGACTTCCGCGGCCGGGTCGTCGCGGCGCTCAACGTCTCGGGCCCGACCGCCCGGCTGGACGGCCGGTTCGACGAGACGGGCCGGGCGACGGCGGCCGCCGCGGCCGCGGTGTCGGCGGAGCTGGGGTGGACGCCGGGGCGTTCCGCCCCGTGATCAGTCCTCGGCCTCGGTGCCCGACAGCGGGCGCCCCTCGGTGAAGTGCGGGACGAGACGGTTCTCGTACATCGTCAGCGCCGACCCGATGGCCATGTGCATGTCGAGGTACTTGTAGGTCCCCAGCCGCCCACCGAACAGCACGCCCCGGTTCGCGGTCTCCTTGCGGGCCAGCTCGCGGTAGCGGTCCAGCTTCGCCCGGTCGTCGGGGGTGTTGATCGGGTAGTACGGCTCGTCCCCGGACTCGGCGAAGCGCGAGTACTCCCGCACGATGACCGTCCTGTCCTTCGGGTAGTCCCGCTCGGGGTGCATGTGGCGGAACTCGAGGATCCGGGTGAAGGGGACCTCGGCGTCGTTGTAGTTGATCACCGAGGTGCCCTGGAAGTCGCCGGTCGGCTCGACCGACATCTCGAAGTCCAGGGTGCGCCAGCCCAGCTCGCCCTCGGCGTGGTCGAAGTACCGGTCCAGCGGTCCGGTGTAGACGACCGGCACGTCGGAGGGCAGCTGCTCGCGCACCGCGAAGTAGTCGGTGTCGAGCACGACGTCGATGTTCCCGTGGTCCGCCATCCGCTCCAGCCAGGCGGTGTAGCCGTCGGTCGGCAGGCCCTCGTGGGTGTCGTTGAAGTAGCGGTTGTCGTAGGTGTAGCGGACCGGGAGCCGGGTGATGATCGAGGCGTCCAGCTCGGTGGGGTCGGTCTGCCACTGCTTGGCGGTGTAGCCCTTGACGAAGGCCTCGTAGAGCGGGCGCCCGACCAGCGAGATCGCCTTCTCCTCGAGGTTCGCGGCCCGCCCGGTCTCGACCTCCGCGGACTGCTCGGCGATCAGCGAGCGCGCCTCGTCGGGGGTGTGGGCCTTCCCGAAGAACTGGTTGATCAGCGCGAGGTTCATCGGGAACGCGTAGACCTGCTCGCCGACCCGGGCGAAGACGCGGTGCTGGTAGTTCGTGAAGCTCGTGAACCGGTTGACGTAGGCCCACACGCGCTCGTTCGAGGTGTGGAACAGGTGCGCGCCGTACCGGTGGATCTCGATCCCGGTCTCCGGCTCGGCCTCGGAGTAGGCGTTGCCGCCGATGTGGTTCCGGCGCTCCAGGACCAGGACGCGCTTCCCGAGGCCGTCGGCGACGCGCTCGGCCACGGTGAGTCCGAAGAACCCGGACCCGACGACGATCAGGTCGTAGCTGCTCAGGTCGTAACCGTTCAGGTCGGCACTGTCGACGCTCACGGCCATCGAGGGTAGGGCAGGCGTGATCCGGGGCACCCGGCGGCTTCGGTACCCTCGCGGGCAGGTCGGAGAAGCGGACGTATCCGGCACCGTCGTGGGCCCGAGGAGAAGATGGCGTGAGCTGGCTGTCCGCCGTCCCCCTCGTGGTGCTCGCCGCTGCCTGGGTCACGCTCCCGGGGCTGGTCG
Source organism: Pseudonocardia sp. DR1-2 (assembly GCF_023717215.1). Taxonomy (NCBI): domain Bacteria; kingdom Bacillati; phylum Actinomycetota; class Actinomycetes; order Pseudonocardiales; family Pseudonocardiaceae; genus Pseudonocardia; species Pseudonocardia sp. DR1-2. The sequence continues at coordinate 323,013 of NZ_JAMQOF010000002.1, forward strand.
TCGGCCTCGCCGCCGGCCTGCGCGGGATCGCCGTCTGGGGCGCCGCCCCGATGCTGTCGGTCGGTGTGATCGCCGGGTCCGCCGTCGGCGCGAGCATGCTCGGCGTGCCCTGGAGCGGAGTCGCACCGGTCACCGCGGCGGCCACGTTCGCGCTGCTCGTGGTGGGTGTGCGACGGCTGGTGCTGCGCCGCCCGCTGCTGCCGCGGCCCACCGTGGTGCGGGCCGCCGCCGGGGAGTCGGTCCGGACGCTGCTCCGCGGCGGGCCCGACCGGCGCTGGACCGGGCTCGCCGCGCTCGGCGGGCTGACGATCGCCGCGGTGCTGGGCCTGCGGGCCGTGCTGCGCGGGATGGACCGTCCCGACGCGCTGTCCCAGACCTTCGACGCGAACTTCCACTACAACGCCGTCGCCCGGATCCTCGGGACGCAGGACGCGTCGTCGCTCACCGTCGGCGGCCTGGTCAACTCCCCCGGCTTCTACCCCGCGGCCTGGCACGACGTCGTCTCGCTGGTGGCGCCGCTGGCCACCGGGCCGGGCGGGATCGTCGTCGCGTCGAACGTGGTCGCGCTGGTCACCACGCTGCTGGTGTGGCCGCTGTCGGTGCTCTTCCTGGTCCGCACCCTGGTCGGGCGCTCGGCCGGTGCCGCGCTGGCCGCGCCGGTGCTCGCACTCGGGTTCGTCGCGTTCCCGTGGACGCTGGTCACCTACGGCGCGCTGTGGCCGAACCTGCTGGGCGTCTCGCTGGTGCCTGCCGCGCTGGCCGCGACAGCGCTCGCCGCGCGGCCGGGTCTCGGGCCGGACCCGGTGTCGCCCGCCCGGCCGGGCCCGTACCCCCCGGGACGGGTGGCGCGCTGGTTCCCGGCGGGGGCCGCCGTCGTCGCGCTGGGATTCGCGCACCCGAACGCCCTGTTCGGCGCCGTGGTCGTCGCGGTACCGCCGATCCTGTGGGGCCTCGCGGGCGCGGTGCGCCGTGGGCTGCGCGGCGGCGTGTGGCCCACGGTGCGCGCGGTCGTCGCGGTACCGGTCGTGCTCGCCGCGCTCGGCGGCGTCGCCTGGTTCATGTTCGTCTCCCCCGCCCTCGACGGCATCCGCGGCTACTACTGGGAGCCGGAGGTCTCGGTCACCGACGCCGTGTGGAACGCGGTGCTGCACAATCCCGAGGACAACGCCCCGGCGTGGTCGATCGCGGTCCTCACGGTGACCGGGGCGGTGTGGGCGCTGCGCCGGGCCCGCACGTCCTGGCTGGTCCCGGCGCACCTGCTCGTCTGCACGCTCTACGTCGTCGGCGCCACCACGTGGTCCTCGGTGTGGACCGGGGTCTGGTACAACGACTCGCCCCGGATCGCCGCGCTCGTCCCGGTGACCGCGGCCCCGCTGGCCGCGCTCGGCCTGGTGGCGCTGTGCTCCCTGGCCCGCACCCTCGCCTGCCCGGTCCGCGACCGCCTCACCCGGGCCGCGCCCGCCGTCGCCGGGCTGCCCCGGCCCCGGGCCGCGGTGCTCGTCGCGATCGGGGTGATCGCCGTCGTCGTCACCTCGGGCGGGCTCTACCAGCGCTCGCACATCGATTCGCTCGCCGCGATCTACCAGACCCCGGAGGAGGTGCTGGTCGGTCCGGAGCAGGCCCGGTTCCTGCGCGAGGCGGGCGACCTGCTGCCGTCGGACGCGGTGGTGGCGCAGAACCCGTGGGCCGGCACCGCGATGCTGTGGCCGCTCACCGACCGGCAGGTGCTGTTCCCGCACCTGACCGGGGTGTGGTCACCGGACCAGCGGATCATCGCCGAGCGGCTGCGGGACGCCTCGAACGACCCGGCGGTCTGCGCGGCCGTCGCCGAGACCGGCACCGGCTACGTGATCACGGCGCCGCCCACGTTCTGGCAGCCCGACCCGCTGGCCGCGCAGTGGCCGGGCCTCGACGACCTCGCCGACGCCGACGGGTTCGAGCTGCTCGCCCGCGACGGCGACAACGCGTTGTGGCGTATCACCGCCTGCGACGCGGGCCGGGTCGTCGGGTCCTGATCACCCGGTCGGGCACGGGACCGGCGGGGCCGTAGGACCGCCGGTAGTCTCCGAGACCGGCCAGCGCCGGTGAATCGGGTCCGGTGGGTCGTCGACGGCTCCGGGTTCGGCGCCGGGAGAGGAGCCGCGACCTCGATGGCCGGACCCACCTGGCTGTCCGCGCTGCCCACCGCACTCGTCGCGGTGTTCTGGGTGGTCGGGCCCGGTCTCCTCGTGCTGCGGGCGTGCGGGGTCCGCGGGATCACCGCCTGGGGCCTGTCCCCGCTGGTGTCGACCGCGGTCGTCTCGTCCTCGGCCGTGCTCGCGCCGCTCGTGGGGGTGCGCTGGGGGCCGTGGGTGCCGCTGGGCGCCGCGGTCGTGCTCGCGCTGCTCGGCGGGCTGTTCCGGGCCTTCGTCGCCCGCCGCCCGGCCGGCAGCGCGCTGCACCGGGGCTGGCGGACGGCGCTGCGGTCGTGGACCCCGGGCCGGCGGATCCGGGCCTCGCTGGCCCGCCTCCGCGCCCCGAAGGGCCGGTTCGCGAAGCGCCCCGAACCGATGACGACCGCGATGCCCCAGGTGTGGCGGACCTCCGCCCAGCGCGCGGGCACCGACGGCCGCCGGGCCGGGGTGGCCGCTGCGGCCGGTGTCGTCGTCGCCGCGGGGCTCGCGTGGTGGACGGTGGTGCTGGGGTTCGGCCCGGTGGACGCCCTGTCCTCGACCTACGACGGCGTCTTCCACTACAACGCCGTCGCCCACATCCTGCAGTCCGGCGACGCGTCGTCGCTGACGCTGGGCTCGCTGACGAACCCGTCGTCGGCGGTGGCGCTGTACCCGGCGGGCTGGCACGACCTCGTGTCGCTGGTCGCGATGCTGTCCGGCAGCGGGGTCCCGGTCGCCACCAACCTGACGGCCTGGGTCGTGGCGGGGGTGGTGTTCCCGCTGTCCGTGGCGGCGCTGAGCCGCCAGGTCATGGGCCCGTCGCCCGGTGCCGCCCTGGTCGCGCCGGTGCTGGCCACCGGGTTCACCGCCCTGCCGTGGGCGCTCATGTCGTTCGGGGTGCTGTGGCCGAACCTGCTCGGGGTGGCACTGCTGCCCGGGTACCTGACGTTGCTGCTGGCCGTCGTCGGGGTGGCCGAGCGCAGCGTCATCGGCGCGGCCGGCGCGGCGACCACCCTGGTCCTGACCCTGCCCGCGCTCGGTCTCGCCCACCCGAACGCGCTGTTCAGCCTCGCGGTGCTCGGCCTGTTCCCGGTGCTGTGGGGCATCGGCGTGCTGGCCCGGCGCCGGCTGCTCACCCGCCGGTTCTGGCAGCCGGTGGTGGCCGTGGTCGGCGTCGCCGGGATCGTCGCCGCCGTCCTGTGGTTCATGACGGCCTCACCGCTGACCGCCGGGGTCCGCAGCTTCGACTGGCCCGCGTTCACCGACGTTCCGACGGCGATCGGTCAGGTGCTGTTCAACTCCTCCAACGGCCGTCCCGACCTCGTCGTGCTGTCGGTGCTGGTCGTGATCGGCGCGGTGGCCGCGCTGCGGCACGTCGCGACGTCGTGGCTGGTGCCCGCGCACGTCGCCTCCGGCGCGCTGTACGTGCTGGCCGCGGCCGACGACGGCACGACCTCCGCCGCCCTCACCGGTGCCTGGTACAACGACTCCTACCGGCTGGCGGCGATGGTGCCCGTCACCGGGGCCGTGCTGGCCGTGGTCGGGCTGTGCGCCGTCGCGTCGGTCGTGCGCCACGTGCTGCTGCGGATCCCGCCCACCGCGGCCCTGGCCCGTCGGCGGGTGGTCGCGCCCGCGCTCGCGGCGGTGCTGCTCGCGGTGGTCGTCGCCACGACCGGCGGGATGTCGGTGGCGACACACGCCGACGTCCTGGCCGGGCCGTACCAGCGGCCGTCGGACGCCATCCTCGAACCGGGGCAGCGCGAGTTCCTCGACGAGGTCGGGCGGATCGTCGGCCCCGACGACGTCGTGGCCGCAGACCCGTTCACCGGCAACTCCCTGCTGTTCCCGCTCACCGGGCGCCGGGTGCTGTTCCCGCACCTGATCGGGAACTGGACCCCGGAGCAGATCCTGCTGGCCACCCGGTTCCGCGACGTCGGGACCGACCCGACGATCTGCACGGCGGCCGCCGACCTCGGCGTCGACTGGCTCCTGACGGGGCCGATCACGTTCTGGCCGAACCACGGGGGCGCCCGCTGGTACCCGGGGCTGCACGACATCGCCCCGGTGCCCGGGTTCGAGCTCGTCGCGACGGGCGGGGGCCAGGAGCTGTGGCGGCTCACCGCCTGCGCCCCGGGCGCGCCGGTGACCCCCGGGGCGCAGGCGTTCGCCCCGCCCGGTCCGGACGGTGCGCCCTCGTCCCCGTACGGTGGGTGACCCCCCGACGCCCTCGACGGAGACCACGTGACCGACCTCCCCGAGTACGAACGCTCCCTGCGCATGGTGGAGCGGCGGACGCTCGCCACCGGGTTCGCCCGGCAGATCGCGATCACCACCGAACCCTTCCTCGACCTGCCGTTCCGTGACGCACGGGTGGTCGATCTCGGCTGCGGCTACGGCTACACCGCACTGGAGCTCGCGGGGCTGTGCCGGGAGGTCGTCGGCATCGAGCCGAACGGCGCGCTCGCCGCCGAGGCGACCCGGCTGGCCGCCGAGGGCGGGGCCGACAACTTCACGTTCCGTGTCCAGGGCATCGGCGAGTTCGGCCACGGCGACGACGCCGGCTCCTTCGACGTCGCCGTGCTCGACAACGTCCTGGAGCACCTCGACGACCAGCCCGACGCGCTGGAACGGATCGCGTCCTGCCTGCGGCCCGGCGGCGTCGCCTACATCCTGGTGCCGAACCGGTGGTGGCCGATCGAGGCGCACTACGCGCTGCCGTTCCTGGCGTGGCTGCCGCTGCCGCTCGCGACCCGCTACCTGCGCTGGTCCGGGCGCGGCAGCGACTACACCGACGCCAGCTACGCCCCGAGCTACCTGCGGATGCGCCGGCTCCTCGCGCGCCGCCCCGACCTCGACGCCCGCTTCACCGTGCCCGGCGACGTCAGCCTGGCCGAGGGCGGCGGGTCGCGGCTGTACTCGCTGGGCGTCTCGGCGCTGCGTCGCTTCCCGGCGCTGTGGGCGATCTCGAAGGCGTTCCTCGTCGTCGCCGTGAAGAAGAAGCCCTGACCGTGGCGCGACGGCTCCTCGCCGCGGCCGACCTGGTCGTGGGCCCGGTCGTCGCCGTCGGGGTCGTCGCCGCGGGGCTGCTGCTCGCGGACCGGGTCACGGTCCCGGCCGGGTCGAACGTCGGGCTGGCGCTCACCGCGACCGGTGGTGCGCTCGTCGCCGCGCTGCTGGCCGCCGCCGCGTGGAGCCGGTCGCCGCTCGTCGCCGCGCCGCTGGCGTGGGTGGGGCTGGCGGCGCTGCCCGCGCTGCCGCTCACGCTGTTCCTGGCGAACACCCCGCACTACCTGTTCGGGGTCGGGGGCGACCAGCAGTTCCGGGTCGCGTTCCTGACCCGGTTCGCGGACTCGGCGCGGCTCGCGGACTTCGCCTACGCGGACATGCCGCCGTACTACCCGGCCGCGTGGTTCTGGCTCGGTGGGCGGGCCGCGGCGCTGCTGGGTGTCGACGCCTGGGCGTTCCACAAGCCGTTCTCGATCGCGACGCTGGCGGTCACCGCCGTCCTGACCTACGCCCTGTGGGCACTGGTGACGTCCCGCCCGCGGGCGGTCGGGGCAGCCGTGGCGACCACCCTCGCCGGGTTCGTGACGCTGGCCGCGTACTCGCCGTACTCGTGGCTGACCGCGGCGCTCGTCCCGCCGCTGGCCGTGCTCGGGCTGCGGCTGGTGCGCCGGGACGGGGGCTCGTGGGTCCGGACGGCGCTGCTCACCGGTCTCGTCCTCGGGCTGGCCGCGGTCACCCACACCCAGATCCTGGTGTTCGCCGGGTTCGTGCTCACGGTGCTGGCCGTCGACGGCCTGGTGACGCGGACGACCCGGCCCGCGACGCTCGCGGTGACGATCGTCGTGGTCGTCGCCGCGGCGCTGCCGCCGGCCCTGGTGCACTGGCTGCCGTACCTGCTGGCCTCGGCCGGGCAGCCCACCTACAGCGCGGGCCAGCACTTCCTCGCCGAGGCGGGGTCGCGCTGGCCGCTGCCGATGCTGGAGGCGACCCCGGTCGGAGCACTGTGCCTGCTGGGCACGGTCTGGATCGTGGCGCGGTTCCGATCCTCGCCGGTCGCCCGCGGCCTCGGGATCACCGTGGCCTGCGGCTACGCCTGGTACCTGCTGTCGACGGCGGCGCTGGCGTTCGGCAGCACGCTGCTGGCGTTCCGCATCCAGCCGATCCTCACCGCGGCACTGGCCTGTGGTGCGGTCTGGGCGGTCGCCTCACTGACCGGCGTCCTGCGCGACCGGGGCGTCCGTGCCGGGACCTGCGCGGCCGTGGCGACGGCGCTGGCCGCGGCGGTCGTCGTCGGACAGGTGCAGTCCGTCCCGCAGGACTACGGGTGGACCGGGACGGCCCAGGACTACCGGCCCGACGGGACGCGGCCCGACGGCTCGCGGGACCCGGCGGACGCGAACGCCTGGCTCGGGGACCTGCGCAGCACGATCGACGGTCTCACCGGCCGTCCGCCGCGGGAGGTCGTCGTCGCGAGCGCGAACGCGACCCTGCTCAGCTACGTGCCGTACTTCGCGTTCCAGGCGTCGCAGCCGCAGTACGCGAACCCGCTCGCGGACTACCCGGCCCGCACCGACGAGGCCCGCCGCTGGGCGGCCGCGGCCGACCCGGGCCGGCTGCTCGACGCGCTGGACCGGGCCCCGGAGCGGGCACCGTCGGTGTTCGTGCTGGACCGGGCCGCGGACGGGACCCTGCGGCTGCCGCTGTCGCAGGACCGGTTCCCCGACCCGCGCCAGGGCGCCGAGCCCGCGGTGTTCGCCCCGCAGCAGTTCGACGACCCGGCCTGGCAGCGCCGCGACGTCGGCCCCTACGCGGTGCTGGTCCGGGCCGGGGTTCCCCCGGTGCCCTGACGGCTCAGACCTCGACGACGGTGATCACGTTGCCGTCCGGGTCGCGCAGCATGAACAGCCGCGGCGCGCCGGGGGTGTCCTCGGTGGGCAGCGGCTCCAGGTCGGCGACGCCGATCTCGGTCAGCCGGGCGTGCTCGGCGGCCAGGTCGGAGGTCTCGACGCCGATCGCGCTGCCGCCGGGCTCCTCGAACATCGGCGGGTTGAGCGCGAGCCGCGCGGTCGAGCCGGGCGGCGCGACCTCCAGCCAGCGGTGCTCGCCGTTCTCGCCGAACCGGGTGTCGCCGCGGACCTCGAACCCGAGCACGCGGGTGTAGAAGTCCAGGGCGGTGTCCTGGTCGGCGACGGTGAACATGACGACGCCGATGTTGTTCAGGGTGGTGGGGCGCTGTGTGGGTGTGCTCATGCCCGGTACGACCGCGGCGCGGGCGCGAACTCATCGGTGCGCGAGAATCGCGTGCATGTCGACCGCGACCGACGACCGCGACACCGCGGACCCCACGGACGAGGGGTGGCCGAGGGGGCGCCGTCGCGACCCGGTCACGCGCACCCGCCGGTGGGCGACCGACCGGCCGGTGCTGCTCGCCGCAGCGCTCGCCGCGCTCGCGGTCGGGGTGTGGGCCTGCTGGTCGGTGACCGTCGACGACGCCTACATCACCTACCGGTACAGCGCGAACCTCGCGCACGGCTCCGGGCCGACCTGGAACCCCGGCCAGGACCCGGTGGAGGGGTTCACGAACTTCACCTGGATGGTGTGGCACGCGCCGTGGGTGTGGCTCGGGGTGCCGCTGCCGGTGGTGTCGAAGCTGACCGCGGCCGCCTGCGCGGCGGCGATCGTGTGGCTGCTCGTCACCGAGCCGCGGACCCGCTCGGGTGCGGTGCTCGCAGCCGGGTCGTTCGTGCTGTTCCTGCCGACCTGGGTGCACGTCGACTCCGGCCTGGAGACCGCCCCGTTCGCGCTGGTCGTGCTGCGCGCGACGGTCCTCGCCGCCCGGCTGCTCCGCGACCGGGACGCGGCCGTGCGGACCTGGGAGATCCCGGCCCTGCTGCTGCTCGCGGGGACGCTGCGCCCGGACGGCGTGCTCGGTGTGCTGCCCGCCCTGGCCGTGTTCCTGTGGGTGCGGCGCACCGACCGGTCGGTGTGGGTCGCGACCGGGGTCGCCGCGGTCGTCGGTGGTGTGTACCTGGCCGCACGCCGGGCGTACTTCGGTCACCTGCTGCCGAACACGTTCTACGTGAAGGTCGGCGTGGAGGCGGCCACCGACGGCCGCTGGATCCAGACGACGGCGGCCACCCTGCTGCCGCTGCTGGCACTCGCCGTCGCCGCGCTGCTGCGGCCGCGCACCGCCGCCCCGGCCGCGCTGGTGCTGGCGAGCTGCACCGCGCTGTGGATCATCCCGGCGCTGTCGGCGCCCGCCATGGACTACCTGTCCCGGTTCGCCTGGCACGGTTTCCCGATGCTGTGCCTGGCCGCGGCGTGGGCGCTCGACACCGTCGAGGTACGGCGGGTCGCGGCCGGTGCCGCCGCGGTCGGGGTCGTGTGGACGGCGGCCGCGGGCGTCCTCGCCCCGGACGCCCGGACCCTGGTCAACTACGGCGACGACCTGCGCCGCTCCCACATCGCGATCGGTCTCGCGCTCGCCGACACCGACCTCCCCGCAGGCGAGCGGACCCTCGCGGTGACCGACGCCGGCGCGATGCCGTACTTCTCCGGCTGGCGGACCACCGACTACATCGGTCTCAACGACGAGCGGATCGCCCACGGCGCGAACCCCACCGACGTGCTGCTGGCCGACGACCCGCAGGTCGTGGTGGTCACCAGCGGGTCGCCGGTGCCGCCGCCGGGGTCGTGGCGGACCGACCTGCCGCGGGTGCTCGCCGGCCACGAGCTCGTCGGTGTCGCGCAGATGCGCCCGGAGTACTTCCAGCTCGTGTTCGCGAAGCCGGACGTCGCCCCCCAGGTCCGGGCGGCGCTGGACCGGCGCCTCGCCGAGGGCCGCGCGGTCACCGACGCCCGTCTCGACCCCGGCTACTCCCGCTGGCTGGAGCGGATCCTCGGACTCAGCTGAGGCGCCCCAGCACGTGCCCGCCGAGTGCGCGCAGCGCGGCGGCGTCGCGACGCAGGACCGCGCCGGGCAGCTGGACGGCGGCGTTGAGCCGCGACGACACGTGCGCCCGGGCGGCCCGGGCGGCCCGAGGCAGCCCCCGGGCGTCCATCCGGTCCGCCTCCGCCGCGAAGTAGCGGCGCTCCTCGGCGAAGCGGTTCCCGGCGACGGCGCCCGACCCCGAGTCGCTGGAGCGGTGGCGCCGGTAGCGGAAGCAGACGTGGTCGTCGACGACCATCGTGCCGCCGTCGGCGATCACCGCGACCGGCAGCGCCAGGTCGAACACGTCCGCGGACTCCGGCATCGCGACGCGCGCCACCGCGTCGGTCCGCCAGCACAGCGACGGGTTGTACAGCCAGTTCCCCCGCAGCAGGCTCACCAGCAGGTCCTCGCCGCCGACCGGGCGCGGGCCCGACCCGGACGGCGCCAGCAGCGCCTTGACCCGGTCGGCGAGCGGGCGGACCGGGCGGTCGTCGGCGTCCATCACGGCGACGCCCGGCTGCACCACCGCGGCGTCCGGCCAGCGCTCGTGCAGCGCGAGGACGGTGTCGAGGTAGTCGGGCTCCATGAGGTCGTCGGCGCCCATCATCACGAAGTACGGCAGCTCGACCGCCTCGATGCAGTACCGGTTGTTCGGCTGCGCGCCGAGCCGCTCGGGGTTGCGGCGGTACCGGATCCGGTCGTCGCCCAGTGCCGCGAACCAGGGGCCGATCGTGTCGTCGGGGTAGCCGTCGTCGACGACGGTGAGCCGCCAGTCGGTACGGCGCTGGTCCTGCACGCTGAGGACCGCGCGGCGCAGGAGCTCCGGGTCGCCGTAGAAGGGGAGCATCACGTCGACAGGCACGCACCCGACGGTAGCGAGGCGCCCCCTGGCTAGGATCACCCGGCCTCACCAGCGACGACCCGGAGCACGGCGATGGACATCCAGAACCACTACTACGGCCACTCGGCCGTCCTCGCCGCCTACGCCGGACTGTCCCGGCCCCGGCACATCGCCGGTCTGCTGCAGCACGGCTGGACCGCGGTCTCGCCCGTCGCCGCGCACTTCGCGGACTTCCCGAAGGTCGGCACCGACCCCCGGCAGCGACGTCTGCTGGTGTGGTCGCACGGCTGCCGCGGCTGGTCCCCCGCCGACGAGGACCGCACGACCACCCCGGTCGGCGCCCCGGTGCTCTACCTGGAGGCGCTGCTGCGCTCGCAGGGGTGGACGCCGTCGGAGCGGCTCGGGCCGGTGTTCGTCCCGTTCCACGGCACCCGGCTGGTCCGGGTGACCGGCGCGCACGCCGACCTGGCCCGCCAGGTCGCGAAGGTCGACGGCCCCTCGACGGTGTGCCTGCACCACGAGGACATGACCGACCCGGAGATCACCACGGCCTGGCGCGACGCCGGGCACACGCTGGTCACCGCCGGACGGCGCGACGACCCGCACTTCCTGCTGCGGATCATGCACCTGGTCGGGAACGCGAGCCGGGTCTCGTCGAACCGGCTGTCGACGGCCGTGCTGTACGCGGCCGCCGTCGGCACCCCGGCCGCGGTGTGGGGGGATCCGCTGACGTTCGGGGCCCAGTCGTCGTCGGCTGTGGACGAGCTGCGCGCGACCTGGCCGGAGTTCCACACCGTCGATCCCGCCGACGGGGCCCGCCCGGAGACCGGCGCCGCGGAGGCCGACGCCGCCGCGACCGCGCTGGCCCGCCGCGAGCTCGGCGCCGAGCACCTGCTCGACCCCGCCGCGCTGCGCTCCGTGCTCGGCTGGGGCCGCACCCCGGGCGTCGGGCCGGGTCTGCAGTACTACGCGGCGTCGCCGCTGGCGAAGGCCGCGATGGTGCTGGGGCTGACGAAGCGTTCCGAGGCCAGCACGCAGGCCATGTCGGCGGGCAGCTCGAACCCGCTGCTGTGGCTGCGCCACCCGCTGGCCGCGCTGCCGAAGCCGCTGCCGCACGGTCTGCCCACGCCGGTCACGACCGAGGAACCCCTCGACGCCTGACCACGCCGGGTCAGGCCGGTCGGAAGATCCGGCGCACCAGCACCAGCAGCGCCACCCCGAGCAGCGCGGCCAGCACGAACCGCACCGACAGCCACAGCACGCCCTCGGACGGCAGCAGCACGCCGGCCCCGCACACGACGACGCCGACGGCCAGCGGCCCGGCCAGCACCGCCTCCCGCCAGCGGGTCGGCGACACCCGACGGCGCAGCAGCGACGTCCCGGCCGCCAGGGCCAGGTAGATCAGCGGGAACCCGGCGGCGACGGCGGTCAGCGACCCGGTCCGGGCGAGCAGCACCGCCGCGACCACCCCGAGCACCAGGCTGACCGGGCTCGCGAAGGCCAGCCCGCCGCTGCGCCCGGACGCGAACACCAGGTGCACGTTGGCCAGGTAGACGACGCTGACCACGGCGCCGAGTGTCGCGACCGCGGTGACCGGGACCAGCTGTCCGGGGGCGAACGAGGCCGGGGCGAGGATGCGCAGCAGGAACGGCGCGAGCAGCCCGACCCCACCGGCCAGGGCGGCGGTGACGACGCCGACGTCACGGGCGGTGCGTTCCAGGGCGGCGCCGCGGGCCTCGGGCGGCGTCCGGTAGATCACCGGTGCCCAGGCGTTGTTCAGCGCCGAGACGATCATGGCGGGTGCCGAGCCGAGCAGCAGCGCGATCTGCATGCGGCCGCCGTCGGCGACGCCGAAGTACCGGTTCACGATCAGGACCAGCGCGTTCTGCACCAGCAGCAGCGCGACCAGGTGCGGGACGGCGGGCAGCCCGATCCGCAGCGCCCGGCCGAAGTCACCCCGCGCGGTGCGCGGACGGCCACCGCGCAGGGCCAGCACCAGCCCGATGACCGCGGCGGCGAGGTAGCCGAGCAGCAGCCCGAACAGGTAGTCGTCGGCGTCGCTCGCCCGCCAGGCGACGAGCGCGAGCCCGGCGAGCGGGCCGCCGAGCGTCGCCACCCCGGACATGACCACGAACGGCACCGGCCGGTCCTGCACCCGCAGGAACGCCTGGGCGTTGAGCACCACGACGAAACCGGCCGCGGCCAGCCCGGCGAAGACCAGCCCGGCCCGCCAGGGCACCGACAGCACCGGTCCGCTCCACCACGGCCCGGCCAGCACCGCGAGCACGACCACGACCAGTGACAGCGCGCTGCCCTGCAGCACCAGCGCCCGCGCGCCGTCGGTGCCGGAGCTCTCCAGGATCCCGTGCCGGGTGATCGACGACGCGAGGCCGAACCCGACGACCATCGCCCCGACCTGCACCAGGATCAGCCCGACCGCGACGACGCCGTACTCGGCGTCGCCCAGCAGCCGGGTGACGAACGGCGTGACGACGACGTTCGCCAGGATCGGGGCGACGCTGCCCAGGGTGTAGAGCGAGCCGCGCCCGAGTACCTCCCGGCTGGCGTCCACGCTCACGTCTCCCTCACGCGGAGTGCCCGAAGAACTCCCGGACCAGGGCGGAGACCCGGTCCACGTCGGTGTCGGTGAGATCGGGGAACAGCGGCAGCGAGAGCTGCTGCGAGTAGTACTCCTCGGCGTTCGGGCACAGGCCGCGGCGGTAGCCGAGGTCGGCGAACACCGGGTGCCAGTAGGCGGGGATGTAGTTGACCTGCACCCCGATGCCCCGCTCGCGCAGGTGGTCGAACAGCGCGCGACGGCGGCCGTCGAGCACGCGCAGCGGGTAGAGGTGCCAGGCGGGCTCGGCGCCGTCGCGGCGGACCGGGGTGCGGACCTCGGGCACGTCGGCGAGCGCGGCGTCGTAGCGGGCGTGGATCTCCCTGCGCCGCGCGGTGAACGCGGCCAGCCGCGTGAGCTGCGACGATCCGAGCGCGGCGAGCAGGTCGGGCAGCCGGTAGTTCAGCCCGAACGCGTGCACCTCCTGGTGCCACGGCCCCTCGTCGGGGAACCGCTGCGCGTCCTTGTCGCGGACGAGGCCGTGGTTGCGGAACGACCGGGCGCCCGCGACGAGGTCGGACCGCGGGGACACGACCGCGCCGCCCTCCGCGGTGGTGAGGTTCTTGGTCGGGAAGAAGCTCAGCGTCGTCAGGTCGGCCAGGTCACCGACCGGGCGGCCGTGCCAGGTGCCGCCCACGGAGTGCGCGGCGTCCTCCAGCAGCAGGGCACCGGCCCCGTGCGCGACCGCGCGCAGCGCCTCGGCGTCGATCGGGTGGCCCGCGTAGTCGACCCCGGCCACGACGGTGGTGTCCGGGGTGAGCGCGGCCTTCGCCGCGTCCGGGTCGAGGTTGCCGGTGTCGGGGCTGACGTCGGCGAACACGACGTTCGCGCCGAGCAGCGCCGCGGCGCTCGCCGTCGCCACGAACGTCAGCGGGGCGACCACGACGTCCTGGCCGGGGCCGACCCCGGCCGCGGCGTAGGCGACGTGCAGCGCCGCGGTCCCGCTGGTCACGGCCACCGCGGGGTTCCCGCAGACCGCGGCGAGGTCGTCCTCGAACCGGGTCACGGCCGGGCCGGTGGTCAACCAGTCGGTCCCGAGGACCGCCGTGACCGCCTCGACGTCGGACGACGAGATCGACTGCCGGCCGTAGGGGAGCATCAGTCGAGCGCCTCGACCATCGCGCGCAGCTGCTCGGGCGAGAGCCACAGGTCGTTGGTGTCCGACCGGTACGCCTGCCCGTCCGGGACCGGCTCGCCGTCGGCCGGGGAGGTGTAGCCCCAGCCGGCGATGTAGGGCTCGACGACGTAGCGGTCGGCCAGCTTGAGGGTCCGCCGCGAGTCGTCGGCGGCGATCATCTCCTCGTGCAGCTTCTCCCCCGGCCGGATCCCGATCTCGTGGGTCGCGGCGCCGGGCGCGATGGCCTCGGCGAGGTCGGTCATCCGCATCGACGGGATCCGCGGCACGTACAGCTCGCCGCCCTGCATCGCGTCGAAGGAGTCGATGACGAACTGCACCGCGTCCGGCAGGGTGATCCAGAACCGGGTCATCCGCTTGTCGGTGATCGGCAGCGACTGCCCGTCCGCGGCGAGCTTCTTGAACAGCGGCACCACCGAGCCGCGGCTGCCGAGCACGTTGCCGTAGCGGACCACGGCGAACCGGGTCTCGTAGGCGGCGGCGTAGTGGTTCGCGCTCACGAACAGCCGGTCGGCGCACAGCTTGGTCGCGCCGTAGAGGTTGATCGGGCTCGACGCCTTGTCCGTCGACAGCGCGACGACCTTCTTCACCCCGGCGTCGATCGCGGCCTCGACGACGTTCTGCGAGCCCTCGACGTTGGTCCGGATGAACTCGAACGGGTTGTACTCGGCGGTGTCCACCTGCTTGAGCGCGGCCGCGTGCACCACGTAGTCGACGCCGTGCATCGCGCGGCGCAGGCGCGGCTGGTCCCGGACGTCACCGAGGAACCAGCGCAGCCGCGGGTCGTTCTCGAACAGCGAGCGGCACTCGTACTGCTTCAGCTCGTCACGCGAGAGGATCACCAGCCGCCGCGGCTCGTAGCGGTCGAGCAGGGTGCGGACGAAGGCCTTCCCGAAGGACCCCGTCCCGCCCGTGACCAGGACCGACGAGCCCTTGAGTACCGACATCACGCCTCCAGATCTGCGGAATTTCTTCCGCCCGGCATGATGGCACGCGCTCAACCGGACGAATCGAAGCAGGTACGGGTGCGGGTCAACGCGGTCATCCAGGCGCGGACGGGGTCGACGCGGCTCCCGGGCAAGGTGCTCACCGATCTCGGCGGCACACCGGTGCTCGACCGGGTGGTCGCGGCCGCCCGTGCCGCCGAGGGCGTCGACCGCGTGGTCGTCGCGACCTCGACCGCCGCGGGCGACGACGCCGTGGCCGAGCGGGCCGCGGCGCTCGGCGCCCCGGTGGTGCGCGGCTCCGAGGACGACGTGCTCGCCCGCTTCGTCCAGGCCGCCGACGAGCACCCCTGCGACGCCGTGGTGCGCCTGACCGCGGACTGCCCGCTGCTCGACCCGGCGCTGGTGTCGCTGGTCGCCGCGACCTGGCGGGACGCCCCGGACCACGACTACGTCGCGACCACCCTGGTGCGCACCCTGCCCCGTGGCCTCGACGTCGAGCTGGCGCGCACCGGTGCGCTGCGCGAGCTGGCCGGCACCGCGACCGGCTACGACCGGATCCACGTGACGTCGGGCCTCTACGGCGCCCCGGAGCGGTTCCGCTGCCTCGGGCTCGTCGTCGCCCCGGCGGCCGACGACCTGCGCGTCACCCTCGACACCGCCGACGACCTGCACGCCCTGCAGGGCCTGGTGGAAGCACTGGGCGGCCGGAGCGACTGGCGGTCGGTGGTGGCGGTGCTGCGGTCACGACCCGACCTGGTGGAGCGCAACGCGCACGTCCGCCAGAAGTCCCTCGCCGAGGGCTGACCGTGCGTCTGCTGCTGCGTTGCGACGCCGGACCGTCGACGGGGGTGGGGCACGCCGTCCGGTGTGCCGCGGTCGCCGAGGCCGCCGTGCTGTCCGGGCACGAGGTGTCCTGGTCGGGACGGCTCGACGGGCTGGACTGGCTGTGGTCCGGGCTGGTCCGGGAGCCCGGACCCGTGCTGCCCCCGGCCGACACCGCCGGCGGACTCGCGGCGCTGGCCCGTGAGCACCGGATCGACGCCGTGCACGTCGACCACTACCTGCTCGGCGACGACCTGCGTCCGGCCCTGCACGACGCCGGGGTCGTGCTGTCCACGGTGGAGGACTTCGCGACCGGCCGGCGTCCCGGCGACGTCGTGGTCGACCCCAACATGGGCGCCGACGACCACCCCCGCCCCGACGACGGCTCCCCCGTCCTGCTCCGCGGCCCCGGCTACGCCCCGCTGCGGCTGGCGGTCCGCCGTGCCCGCACCCGGAGGGCCCTGCGCACCGCCGACGCCCCCGGCACCGGGCCGCCCCGCGTGCTGGTCGTCATGGGCGGGACCGACGCCGCCGGGCTGCTGCCCCGGGTGGTCACCGCCCTCGCCGCCGCGGACGCCCCCGCCGCGGTCGACGTCGTCGTCCCCGGAGGGCGGCCGCTCGACCTGCCCGCCGGTGGTCCCGCCACGTTCCGCGCGGTCCCACCGCTGTCCGACCTGCCCGCCGCGATGGCCGAGGCCGACCTCGTCGTCAGCGCGGCCGGGACGACGGTGTGGGAGCTGTGCTGCGTGGGCGTCCCGATGGCGCTGGTCCGGGCCGCGGACAACCAGACCGAGGGCTACCGGACCGTCGTCGACGCCGGTGCCGCCGCCGGGCTGGGCGGGACCGGGGACCTCGCCGACCCGGCGGGAGCCGCGGCCGTGTTGCGCCCCCTGCTGACCGGCCCGGACGCCCGCGCCGCGCTCGCCCGGCGGGCCGCGACCGTCGTCGACGGCGAGGGCGCGGGCCGGGTCGTGGACGCCCTGGCCACCGCGGTGGGCACGTCCTCCGGCCGGGAGGCACGCGGCGCCGCCGAGGAGCGGGTGCTCGCCGGGGTGCTCCGCGCCCGCCGCGCCCGGCCGGACGACGCCGAGCTGCTCCTGGCCTGGCGCAACGACCCCGGCACCCGTCGCTGGTCGCGCAGCCACGACGAGGTCGACCTCGCGACGCACCGCCGCTGGCTCGCCGGGTCGCTGGACCGCGACGACCGGCTGCTCCTGGTCGTCGACGACACCAGCGGCCCGGTCGGCACCGTCCGCTGGGACCGCGCGGACGCCGCCTGGGAGGTGTCGATCACGGTAGCGCCGGAGCGCCGCGGGGAGGGTCTCGCCGGGCCGCTGCTGCGGGCCGGGGAGGACGCCCTGCGGGCCCGCACCGGCGCCGGGACCCCGGTGACCGCCGTCGTGCACACCGGGAACGACGCCTCGGCCCGGCTGTTCGCCCGGGCGGGCTACACCGATCCCACCCGTCCCGACGCCGACGGCTTCCGGACACTCCACCGCACGCTGTGAGCCCGCCCGGCCCGGTCAGCCGCCCGCGGTCGCGGCCCGCGGGGTCGCCGGCCTGTTCACCGGGTAGGCCGGTTCCCGCCCGGTGAGGACGTCGATGACGTTCTGCGTGGTCTTGGTGCGGATCTCGGCCTCCGAGTCGACCGAGTACCACGCGCAGTGCGGGCTCAGCAGGATCGAGTCCAGCCCCCGCAGCGGGTGGTCGGCGGCGAGCGGCTCGCTCTCGAAGACGTCGAGCCCGGCGCCGGCGATCCGGCCGGCGCGCAGCGCCTCCACCAGGGCGGCCTCGTCGACGACCGGGCCCCGCGCGGTGTTGACCAGGTAGGTGGTCGGCTTCATCGCCGCGAACGCCGCCGCGTCCACCATCCCGCTGGTCTCCGGGGTGAGGGGGGCGTGCACGGACACCACGTCCGCCCGCCGGTAGAGCTCCCCGGGGTTCACGAGCTCGACCCCGGCGGACGCGGCGGCAGCCGGGTCGGCGTGCGGGTCGGTGGCCAGCACGCGCATCCCGAACGCCTGCATCTTGACCGCCAGGCGCTGCGGGATCCGGCCGAACCCGACCAGGCCGAGCACCCGGCCGCGCAGCCGGTACAGCGGTCCCGAGGCCGCGTAGTCCCAGCCCCCCGCCCGCATCGACCGGTCCTGGCGGCCCAGCCCGCGGGCGAGCCCCAGGATCATCGCCGCGGCGTGGTCGGAGACGTCGTCGAGCGAGCCGTCGGGCACGTTCGCGACCAGGATGCCGGCCTCTGTCGCCGCGTCGACGTCGATCGTGTTCAGCCCGATCCCGTAGCGGGAGATGACCCGGGTCCGGGGCAGCCGGGCGATCACGTCGGCGGTGAGCTGGGCGTACTGGTTGATGATGCCGTCCGCACCGGCGCAGGCGGCCACGATCTCGTCCGGGGTGCGGGTGCGGGCGGCGACGAACCGCAGCCCGGCATCCTCCACGAGGGTCCGCTCCAGGTCGAGGTCGGGGAACTCGTAGTCGGTGACGACGACGGTGGGCACGGCGGTCACGCTCCGAAGGAGTGGTCGAGGTCCTGGTGGTGGGCGAGGTCGACGACGCGGGTGAACTCGTCGTAGGTGTGCCGGGTGGGCCCGCCGGCGAGGGAGCCGGTGGCGGCGATGCCCGCGAGCGCGTCCGCGGCGGCGCGGGTGGCGGCGAACAGCGTGGTCACCGCGAAGAGCGCCAGGTCGAAGCCCAGCTCCTGCA
The DNA here is from genome assembly GCF_023717215.1 of Pseudonocardia sp. DR1-2. Taxonomy (NCBI): domain Bacteria; kingdom Bacillati; phylum Actinomycetota; class Actinomycetes; order Pseudonocardiales; family Pseudonocardiaceae; genus Pseudonocardia; species Pseudonocardia sp. DR1-2. The sequence continues at coordinate 341,180 of NZ_JAMQOF010000002.1, forward strand.
GGTCCGACGCCGTGAGCCGGGCGGCGTCGGTCCCGTCGACGAGCGAGACGACCTTCGGCCCGGGGACCCCGGCGGCGATCTTCTCCACCTCCGCGACGGTCTTCACCCCGTCGACGAAGACGAGGTCGACCCCGGCGTCGGCGTAGCGGGCGGCGCGCTGCAGCGCCTCGTCGACACCGGCGGACTGCAACGCGTCGGTGCGGCCGATGATCACCAGGTCGTGCTCGCCGCGGGCCCGGACGGCGCAGCGCAGCCGCGCCGCGTTCTCCTCCGCGTCGATCAGCCGGACACCGGCCATCTGGCCGCACCGTTTCGGCGCGACCTGGTCCTCCAGGTGGATGGCCGCCACCCCGGCCTGCAGGTGCTCGTGGACGGTGCGCTCGATGTTCGACGGACCGCCGTAGCCGGTGTCGGCGTCGGCCACCACCGGGATCCCGACCGCCCGGGTCATGTTGCGGGCGTGCTCGGTCATCTCGGTCTGGCTGAGCAGGCCGATGTCGGGGGTGCCCAGACGGCTGGCGGTCGCGCCGAAGCCGGTCAGGTAGACGGCGGGGAAGCCGGCGGCCTGCACCAGGCGGGCGGTCACCGAGTCCGCCGCGCCGGGGGCGAGCACGATGTCCGGCCCGGCGAGCAGCCGGCGCAGCGCGCCGGCGGGGCTGGGAAGCATGATGGCTCTCCGTTTCCGGGGTGGGTCAGGCCGCCGTGACGGCGGTGGGCGTGGTCGCGGCCGCGGGACGCTCGATGCGCCAGGCCAGGACCGCCGAGACGAGGCAGCTGAGGAGGAGGTAGGCGGCGACCAGGTACCAGGAGCCCCCGGTCGAGGCGACCAGCGCCGCGGCGATGAACGGGGTGAACCCACCGGCGATCGCGCTGGCGACCTGGTAGCCGACCCCGGCGCCGCTGTAGCGGAACTCCGCGCCGAACATCTCGGTGAACAGCGGCTGTTGCACGCTCACCGCCATGTCGTGCGCGATGTTGAACAGGATGACCGCGAGCAGCGCGACGGCGATCTGCGAACCGCTCTCGATCGCCAGGAAGAACGGCACCGCCGCGAGCACGCCGACGACCGACCCGGTCAGGTAGATGCGGCGTCGGCCGAACCGGTCCGACAGCCAGGCGAACGTGGGGATGGACACGATCCCCAGGGCGCCGACCAGCAGACCGACGTTGAGCATGAAGTCCTTCGAGAACCCGTGCTCGTCGGAGGCGTAGCTGACCGCGAACGTGATCACGATGTAGCCGGAGACCAGCTCGACCAGGCGGAGCCCGAAGATCCGGCCGAAGGCGCCGGGGTGGCTGCGCAGCGCCTCCAGCAGCGGGATCCGGCGGCCGCCCGCGACCCGCTCGGCCCGCTCCACCCGCTCGGCGACCTCCTCGGAGTCCTGGACCCGGGCCCGGACGACGAGCCCGACCAGCACGAGCAGGACGCTGGCCACGAACGGCACCCGCCAGCCCCATGCCAGGAACTGCTCGTCGGTGGTGACCGCCCGCATCAGCAGGATCAGGCCGGTGGCGATGATCAGGCCGACGGAGTAGCCGACCTGCACACCGCTGCTGTAGAGCGCCCGCCGCTTCGGTGGGGCGTTCTCCACCGCCATGAGGGCCGCGCCGCCCCACTCGCCGCCGACCGCGAAGCCCTGCACGGCCCGCAGCACGACGAGCAGGAAGGGAGCCCACCAGCCGATCGAGTCGTAGGTCGGCAGCAGACCGATCAGCGTGGTGGCCGACCCCATCAGGATCATGGTCAGGACCAGCATCTGCTTCCGGCCGATCCGGTCGCCGAAGTGCCCGAAGACCACGCCGCCGAGCGGGCGGAAGAGAAAGCCCACCCCGAAGGTCGCGAACGCGGCCAGGGTGCCGGCCACCGGGCTGATCCCGGGGAAGAACTGTGAGTTGAAGACGAGGGCGGCGACCAGGCCGTACAGGATGAAGTCGTACCAGTCGATCACCGCCCCGGCGAAGCTGCCGAAGGCGGCCCGGCGGGCCCGGCGGTTGTCCTCGGGACTGAAGGTTGCGGCGTCCATGCCCCATCCGTTCCTACAGCCACGCCATCGTCGGCGGGCGGATCGTCGTCGTGCACCCGGGCCCGGTGCTGCTCGACGGCGACACGGACGACGGGATCATCCCGCCGGGCGACTGAGACCCTAGATAGGAGAAAACTAGGATGCAAGTAGTGATGCGATGATGGGGCCGAGATCCGGCACCGCGGTCACCGCGGTCGAGCAAGGGACACCAGCGATGCCAGCGCGACGCTCCGACGGTTCCGGATCGCTGGCCGCCGACGTCGCCGCCCGGCTCCGTACCGCGATCATGGACGGGGCCTTCGAGCTGGGCGAGGCCCTGTCCGAGGACCTCGTCTCCTCCGCGTTCGGGGTCTCCCGGACCCCGGTCCGCGAGGCGCTCAAGACGCTGCGCACCCAGGGGCTCGTCGAGATCGTGCCGAAATCGGGGACCTACATCTTCCGGCCGAGCGTCGAACAGCTCCACGAGCTGTGCGAGTGCCGCCTGCGACTGGAGTGCGCGGCGATCGAGCTCGCCCTCGGGACCGATCCCGAGCGGCTGCGGTCCACTCTGGACGGGCTGCTGGCCCCGATGCGCGAGGCGCTCGACGCCGCCGACTTCCTGCGCTACAACCAGCTCGACGCGCAGTTCCACCTGGCGTTCCTGGACTGCTGCGGCAACCGCTACCTGCGCAGCGCCTACGACCTGATCTACGCACAGATCTCGGCGATCCGGGTGCACCTGTCGGTCCGGACCGCGGGCGCCTTCGACGAGTCGATGCGGGAGCACCACACCGTGGTCGAGTTGGTGGCCGGCCGTGACGTCACCGGTCTCGTCACCGTGCTGGGGCACCACATCGACCGGGCGAAGCAGGTTTACGCGACCTCGCTGCAGGAGCGGGAGCGGAGTTCCCGGCTCAGCCGCGGGCAGCGGATCCGGAACAAGCTCTCGCTGTGACCGGGCCGCCCCGGTGCCGCCCGGCCGTCACCCGGCCCGGGGTGACGCCGCGCGCAACACCTGCCTGGGGCCGGTACCGGTGGCCTACCCTTCGCGCGTGTCCGGATCCCGTCCCGCGCTCCCCGCGGCCGACCTCGCCCGCGTGGTCGTGTTCGCCGCGTTCATCGCCGTCCTCGGGCTGTTCCCCGGCTTCGCCGGAGTGGCCGGGGTCCCGATCGTCCTGCAGAACGTCGGCCCGATCCTGGCCGGTGTGATCCTCGGGTGGCGGCTCGGCACGGCCTCGGTCGCGCTGCTGCTGGTGCTCACCGCGGTCGGGCTGCCGCTGCTGTCCGGCGGCCGCAACGGCGCCGCGTTCTTCGGCCCCAGCGGCGGGTTCCTCGTCGGCTGGCTGCTGTCCGCGCTGGTCGCGGGCCTGGTCGTGGCGCGGTTCCGGTCGCGGTCGCTGCCCGTGCTGCTGCTCGCCTGCCTGGCCGGGCTGCTCGCCGACTACGTGATCGGCATGCCGTGGCTGGGCGCCTACATCGGCGACGTCACCGGCGGGATCGTGCAGTCCCTGGTCTTCGTGCCCGGTGACCTGATCAAGATCGTGCTGGCCGCGCTGATCGCGTCGCTGGTGCACCGGGCCCTGCCGGACCTGCTGCCGGTCCGCTCCGCGTCGTCCGAGCCCCGGGTCCGGTGAGCGGGGCGGAACGCGAGACCGCCGACGACGCGGCCGCGCCCGTCGTCCCCGCCCCCTGGCTCCCGCGCGGTCTCGCCGACGCCGTCGCCGCGGCCGGGGAGCGCCTCGCCCGGCTCGGGGTGCGGGCCGGGGAACGCGTCGTGCTCGACACCCCCACCCGGGCCCGCTGGGCGGTGCTGCCCTACCTGCTCGCCGCGGACCGGCTGGGCGCTGCGTCGCTGCTGGCCGACGCCGGCTGGACCGGCCGCGAACGCGACGCGGTGCTCGCCGACGCCGCGCCGCACCACGTCGTCGGCACCGACGGCCGGGCCGCGACCGCCGACGGCGGAGCGCGGACGCCCGGGCTGTTCCTGCTCCCGACGACCTCGGGCAGCACCGGTGTCCCCACCGTGCTGGCCCGCGACCGGCGCTCCTGGCGGATCGGGTTCGACATCCTCGGCGCACTTCCCGGACCGGTCCTCGTGCCGGGGCCGCCGTCCTCGACGCTGTACCTGTTCGGGGCGCTGCACGCGCTGCACCACGGCCTGGGCCTGGTCACCCGCGGCCGGCTCGACCCGACCGACCTGCCCGACGGCGGCTCGGTCCACCTCGTCCCCGCCCAGCTCACCGCCCTGCTCGACGAGCGCCGGCGTCGCCCGGGCGGCCCCGCACCACGGGTCGTGGTGTGCGGTGGCGCGCACGTCGCGCCGGGGATGCGGGAGCGGGTCGCGCGGCTGCTGCCCGGCACCACGCTGCTCGAGTACTACGGCTCGGCCGAGCACTCGCTGATCGCCACCCGCCGCGACGACGGCCCGCTGCGCCCGGTCGAGGACGTGCACCTCACCGTGCGCGACGGCGTGCTGTGGGTGGACAGCCCGCAGTCGGTGCACGGCCGGTTCACCCGTGGCGCACTCGTCCCGGCCGGCCCCGGTCCGACGACCGTCGGGGACCGCGCCGAGCTCACCGACGACGGCGGTCTGACCGTCCTCGGCCGCGCCGCCACCACCATCTCCTCCGGCGGCACGCTGGTCGCCGCCGAGGAGGTCGAGCAGGTGCTGCGCGGCGTCGCGGGCGTCGGGGACGTCGTCGTCGCCGGGACCCCGCACGCGTCGCTGGGGATGGTGGTCACGGCGGTCGTCGAGGCCCGCGACGGCGTCCCGGACCGGCGGGCGCTGCGCGCCGCGGCGCGGGCCGGACTGTCCCCGGCGAAGCGCCCGCGCCGCTGGCTGGTCACCCGCGCGTTGCCGCGGCTGGGCTCGGGCAAACCCGCCCGCGCCGCCGTCGACGCCGCACTGCGCGACGGGACCCTCGACGCCGTCCCGCTCGGAGGGCCCGAGTGACCGGCCCCGGCGGCGGCACCACGGCCGGCACCCCGGTCGTCGTCGCCGCGCGGCGCACCCCGATCGGCACCGCGGGCGGCGCGCTGCGCGCGGTGACCGTCGACGCGCTCGCCGCGCCCGTCCTCGCGGCGCTGGCCGGGACCCTCGGCGGCCCGGTCGACGACGTGCTGCTCGGCAACGTCTTCGGCCCCGGCGGCAACCCGGCCCGGGTCGCGGCGCTCGCCGCCGGGCTCGGCGACGACGTGCCCGGCATGACCGTGGACCGGCAGTGCGCGAGCGGACTGGCCGCGATCCTTACCGCCGCCGCGGGCATCCGCGCCGGGGACGGCACCGGCTACCTCGCCGGGGGCGCCGAGTCTCCGTCGACCGCGCCTGCGCGGACGTGGGCCGACGGCACCGTCTACACCCGCGCGCCGTTCGCCCCGGCCGGCGACCCGGACCCGGACATGGGGCCCGCCGCCGACGACGTCGCCGACCGGGCGGGCCTGTCCCGCGCGCGGCTCGACGCGTTCGCCGCCCGCAGCCACGCCCGCGCCGTCGACGCGCAGCGCTCCGGCCGCTTCGGCGACGAGCTGGTCCCGGTCGGTGCCGTGCTCACCGACGAGCGTCCCCGCGACCGCTTCACCCCCGAGCGGCTCGCCCGGTTCCGGCCCGCGTTCACCCCCGGCGGTGTGCACACCGCCGCGAACTCCTGCGGGCTGAACGACGGGGCCGCCGCCGTCGCGCTGGTGCCGGAGTGGCGACGCCGGGAGCTGGGCGTGCCCGGCCTCGCGCTGGTCTCGGCCGCCACCCGGGGCTGCCCCCCGGCCGACCTCGGTCTCGGCGCCGTCCCCGCCCTCGCCGCGCTCCGCGACCGGCCGCGGTCCCCGGACGCCGTCGAGTTCACCGAGGCGTTCGCCGGGCAGGCGCTGGCCTGCCTCGACGCGGCCGGGATCGACGAGCACCGGGTGAGCCCGGACGGCGGCGCGATCGCGCTCGGTCACCCCTGGGGCGCCTCCGGCGCGGTGCTGGTCGTGCGGCTGTTCCACCGGCTCGTCGTACAGGGCCGCGGCGAGACCGGGATCGCGGCGCTGTCCTCCGGCGGCGGCCTCGGCGTCGCGACGAGCTGGCGGGTGGTCCGGTGATCGAGTTCGAGGCGGTCGGGCACCGCTACGGCGAACGCACCGTCCTCGACGGCGTCACCCTCACCCTCGCCGAGCCCCGGGTCGCGCTGGTCGGCGCGAACGGCTCCGGCAAGTCCACGCTGGCCCGGACCGTGAACGGGCTCGTCGCGCCGACCGAGGGCACCGTGACCGTCGACGGCCGCGACCCCGCCCGCGACGGTGCCGCCGTCCGCCGCCGGGTCGGGTTCGTCTTCAGCGACCCGGACTCCCAGATCGTCATGCCGACCGCGGGTGAGGACGTCGCGTTCTCGCTGCGCCGGACCGTGCGCGACCGGGCCGAGCGCGCCCGGCTCGCCGCGGAGACCCTGGCCGGGTTCGGGCTGGGCGACCACGTCGAGCACCCCGCGCACCAGCTCTCCGGTGGGCAGAAGCAGCTGCTCGCGCTGGCCGCCGTGCTCGTGCTGGATCCGGACGTGCTGGTCTGCGACGAGCCGACCACCCTGCTCGACCTGCGCAACAAGCGCGCCTTCGCCGACCGGCTCGCCGGGCTGCGCCAGCAGGTCCTGCTCGCCACTCACGACCTGGACCTGCTGACGGGCTTCGACCGCGTCGTCGTCCTCGACGGCGGGCGGGTCGTCGCCGACGACGAGCCCGGTCCGGCCGTCGCGTACTACCGCAGGCTCTGCGGCTCGTGACCCCGCTGGGGCTCTACGCGCCCGGTGACAGCCTGCTGCACCGGGCGCCCGCCGGGCCGTCGCTGCTCGTGGTGCTGGCCCTCGCGGTCGGGGCGGTGCTCACCGAGGACCCGCGGGTGCTCGGCGGGCTGTGCCTGGCCGTCGCCGCCGGCTACCTGGTCGCCCGGATCCCGTGGCACCGGGTCCGGCCGGTGCTGCGCACGCTGGTGCTGCTGGCCGTGCTGCTCGGGGCGGTCCAGTGGTGGCTGCTCGGCCCGGAACGGACGCTGGTGATCGTGCTCCGGCTGGTCGCCGCGATGGGCGCGGCGACCCTGTTCACCCTCACCACCCGGGTGGACGACCTGGTCGGCGCCGTGGAGCGGGGACTCGGCCCGCTGCGCCGGTTCGGTCTCGCACCCGAGCGCCTCGGTCTTCTCGTCGGGCTGACGGTGCAGTCGATCGGGACACTGTCCGGCATCGCGGGACAGGTCCGGGCCGCGGCGAAGGCGCGCGGGGCGGACCGCTCCCCGACGGCGTTCGCGGTGCCGTTCCTGGTGCGGACGCTGCGGCACGCGGACGCCCTCGGTGAGGCACTGGCCGCGCGCGGGTGGGGCGACGAGGATGACGACCGATGACGGCACTGCGCGACCACGTGATCCCCCGCCCCGAGGGCGACCTGCACGTCCACCTCGCGGGCGAGTCCGGCCCCCCGGTGCTGCTGCTGTCCGGGGCCGGCCTCGACAACGCGCTGCTCAGCTGGCACCACCTGATCCCCGACCTCGCCCGCGACCACCGCGTCATCGCCCCCGACTGGCCGAAGCAGGGGCGCAGCCGGCCGTGGCGGGGCCGGGCCGGCCACGACGTGCTGCTCCGGACGGTCGTCGACGTGCTGGACGACCTCGGCGTCGAGCGTGCTGCGGTCGTCGGGCTCTCCCAGGGCGGCGCCCTCGCACTGGCCACCGCGATCGAGCACCCGGAGCGGGTGGAGCGCGTGGTGGCGCTCGCACCGGCCGGGACACTGAGCTTCCCGCCGGGGCTGCACCAGCTGTTGTGGCTGACCGCGCGGGTGCCGCTGCTCTCGCGGACCCTGCCGAACCTGGTGTTCCGGAGCCGATCGGCGGTCACCGCGTTCACCCGGCGCGCACTCTTCGGCGACGCGGGCCGCGTGGCCGACCTCGACGGGATCGTCGATCAGATCCTGGCCGAGGCACGGGCCGGGAACGCGGGCAGCTCCGACTGGCAGAACGACTCGATCGGGTTCCGCAGGATGCGGGTCGACCTGCGCCCCCGGCTCCCGGAGATCCGCTGCCCCGCCCTGTTCGTGCAGGGCGACCGGGACGCGGGCGTCCCCGTCGCGACGACGCGCGCGGCCGCCGCTGCCGTCCCTGGCGCACGGTTTGTGGTGCTGCCCGGCCGGGGGCACTGGTCCAACCGGGAGTCCCCGGACGAGGTGAACGCGCTGGTCAGGGAGTTCCTCGACGGCTAGGGCGCAGCGCGGTCCAGGCCCCGCATCTCGCGCAGCGCGTCGTCGAGGGTCCGGTACCCCAGCGACTGCAGCACCGCCCCCTCCACCTCGGCGGTCAGCCGGGCGAAGTACTCCGCGGCGTTCGTCGTCACTGGGCAGACGTGCTCGCTCTCCGGGCGGCACGCCCAGAGCGGCTTCTCCCCCACCGCGCAGCGGTAGATCTCGGCCAGGGTGATCTCCCCGGCCGGCCGGGCGAGCCGGGCACCCCCGCTGCGCCCCCTGCTGGACTCGACGAGGCCGTGCACCCCGAGCGGCACCAGCAGCTTGCGCACCACGCTGGCGTTCGTCCCGAGTGCCTCGGCGAGCCGTCCGGAGCTGACCGTCGGGCTGTCGCCCTCGGCCGCGGCGGCGAGGTACAGCATCGCCTGCAGGGCACTGGAGAACCGGATGTCCAGCACGACCTCACCTCCCGTCCCGGGCCGTCAGCGTACCCGTCGCACCGAAAAGGTGGTGGTCACTGTTGCACTTCGTGGTGTCATATGTATCTTTGATCAGAACCATTTGACGTCTCCGCCCGGACCCGCCGACGTGCCTGGACGGCCCACCCCACAGGAGTGCCCCGTGTCCACCCGCGCCGCACGGCTTCTCGGCCGCCCGTACACCCTCGGCTCCGCGGAGCTGCCCAACCGCATCGTCATGGCCCCGATGACCCGGGCCTTCTCCCCCGGCGGCGTCCCCGGCGCCGACGTGGCCGCCTACTACGCGCGGCGCGCCGCCGCGGGCACCGGCCTGATCATCACCGAGGGCACCTACATCGACGACCCCTCCGCGGGCGACGTCGCCGCCGTCCCGCGCTTCCACGGCGAGGCGTCGCTGGCCGGGTGGGCGGACGTCGTCGAGGCGGTGCACGGGGCGGGCGGCCGCATCATGCCGCAGATCTGGCATGTCGGGATCACCCGCGAGGCCGGGAAGCCGCCGTTTCCCGAGGCGCCGTCGGTCGGCCCGTCCGGCATCGCGCTCGACGGCACCGAGGGTGCCGGCACCGCACTGGACCTCGCCGGGATCGACCGGATCGTCGGCGCGTTCGCCGAGGCCGCCGCGCAGGCCGAGCGGATCGGTTTCGACGGTGTCGAGCTGCACGGCGCGCACGGCTACCTGATCGACGAGTTCCTGTGGGAGCGGACCAACCGCCGCACCGACGGCTACGCCGGCGGCGCCGCCGAGCGGGCCCGCTTCGGCGCCGAGATCGTCGCCGCCGTCCGCGAGCGCGTCGCCCCCGACTTCCCGGTCGTGTTCCGGTTCTCCCAGTGGAAGGCCGGTGCCTACGACGCGCAGCTCGCCCGGACCCCCGACGAGCTGGCCGACGTGCTGACCCCGCTCGCCGACGCCGGGGTGACCGCGTTCCACGCGTCCGGGCGCCGCTACTGGGAGCCGGAGTTCCCCGAGGCCGACGCCGAGCTGAACATCGCCGGGTGGACGCGCAAGGTCACCGGCCTGCCGACGATCACCGTCGGCTCGGTCGGCCTGGACCAGGTCTTCGCCCCGGAGATGTTCTCCGGCGGCGACGCGCACGCCGACGTCAGCGGCGTCGAGAAGCTCCTCGACCGGCTGGAGGACGACGAGTTCGACCTCGTCGCCGTCGGCCGTGCGCTGCTCGCCGACCCCGAGTGGGGCCGCAAGGTCCTCGACGGTCGCGAGTCCGAGCTGGTGCCCTTCACCAAGGCGGCGCTGGGCACCCTGCACTGAGCGGGTCGCTCAGATCAGGTCCCAGGTCAGCGGGGTGCCGCGGGCGACGTCGCGGGTGAAGGTCCGGCCCAGGACGGTGCCGATCGTGTCGGTGTGCAGACCACCAGCCGGGCGGATCGACCGCACGTTGTCCGCGGTCACCGCCTCGCCCGCGGCGACGTCGGCGACCACCCACAGCGAGCGGCGCAGCGCGAGGGTGTCGCGCTCGGACTCGCGCGGGCCGAACCGGGCGGGGCCCATCGCGCGTCGTGCCACGTCGGTCTCGGTGACCAGCGACGCCAGCTCGGCGGGCTCCAGGGAGAAGTCGGAGTCGACGCCGCCGTCGGCGCGCTGCAGCGTCACGTGCTTCTCGATCGCGACCGCACCGAGCGCCACCGCGGCGACCGGCACCCCGATGCCCGGGGTGTGGTCGGACAGCCCGATCGGGACGCCGAACGCCTTGCGCAGCGCAGGGATCGTCTGCAGGTTCGCGTCGACCGGGTCCGCCGGGTACGAGGCGGTGCAGGCCAGCAGCACGATCTGCGTCGCACCGCCCTCCCGGGCGGCGGCGACGGCGGCGTCGATCTCGGCCAGCGTCGCCATCCCGGTGGAGATCACCATCGGCTTGCCGGTCGCGGCCATCGCCCGGATCAGCGGCAGGTCGACCAGCTCGGCCGAGGCCACCTTGTACGCCGGCGCGTCGAGGGACTCCAGCAGCTCGATCGCCGTCGGGTCGAACGGCGAGGAGAACGGCACGAGCCCGTGCTCACGCGCCCGGGCGAAGAGCGGCTCGTGCCACTCCCACGGCGTGTGCGCCTGCTCGTAGAGCTGGTACAGGTTCCGGCCGCCCCACAGACCGTGGTCGTCGCGGATCCGGAAGGCCGGGCCGTCGGCGTCGATGGTGATCGTGTCGGCCCGGTAGGTCTGGAACTTCACCGCCTGCGCCCCGGTGCCGGCGATCGCGTCGACGATCTCCAGCGCCCGGTCCAGCGAGCCGTTGTGGTTGCCGGAGACCTCCGCGATGACGAACGGTCGCTCGCCGGGGCCCACGCGGTGGCCGCCGATCTCGATCGGGTCCGGGGTGCGCATGCGCGCCACCCTACGAGCGCCGCGCGAGCACCATCACCTCGGACACCGTGCCCTCGGAGTCCTGGCCGTAGAGCCCGGCGTCGGAGTCGACGAGCTCGAACCGGTCGAACATCTCCAGGTAGCGGTGGCGCAGCATGGGCTCGCGGACGTTCGGCTTGCCGGTCGGGGAGTTGCGCAGCAGCAACCAGCGGGCGCCCAGGTCGGTGACCAGGCTCGCGTAGTTCGCGACGACGTCGGGCTCCATCTCCTGGAAGGAGATGAAGTTGGCGAACAGGTCGACGGTCCCGGTGAGCCGGGGCAGCTGCCAGGAGCAGAGCACCGTCGCCGGCTGCTCCAGCTCGTCGATCACGATCTTCTCGCGCTCGCGGGTGGCGGCGTAGTCCAGGACCTTCTCCGGCCCGAGCGCCTCGCGCAGGTAGTGCGTGGCGACGGCGGCGACTGGCGGGATGTCGACGTCGATGTAGCGCAGCCCGGGGTTGCCCGACAGCAGGATCTCGCCGAGCGTGCCGAACCCGCCGCCGATCTCCAGGACGGTCGAGACGTCGAGGTCCGGTACGGCGCGCTTGAGCATGACCAGCCCGCGCAGGTAGTTCAGCGACGACCGGCTGAACCGGCGGCCGTCGAACACCAGCTGCTCGGCCGGGGCGCCGGCGGCCGACTCGCTGAACCCGGCGAGCGACGGCGACCGGTCGGCCGGGTCGAGGGCGGTCACCGTGGCGTGGTGGGCCCGGGCGACGGGCACCTGGTCGATCCGCTCGCGCAGCAGCGTCCCGGGGCCGCCCGCCAGACCGAAGGCCCGCGACAGGGCGGCCGCCGGGCGGGACACCGGCGCGTACTGCGGGGCGTAGAAGAACGTGGCCGAGGGGTGCCTGCGGAACTCCGCGAAGCCGCGTTCGCGCAGGTCGGCGACCACCTTCTCCAGGCCGGTCCTCCAGAAGTCCGTCGGCCGGTACAGCTCCGGCGCGCTGTCCAGGTCGGCCAGCATCAGCTCGAGCAGCGTCCTCGGGTCCATGTGACGAACGGTACGGAACATCACCTTCGCCCCGATCGTGACCCACCGTCGCACGGCCCGGATCCCCGGACCGATAGCCTCTGCGGTGCGGCTGTGGACGGCCGCCGGTCAGTGACGAGGGAGTGGGACGTGGTCGCCGACACCGGCACCTGGGTGGTGGTCCCCGTGTACAACGAGGACACCGTCATCGCCGACGTCGTCGCGGAGATCCGCACGAGCTTCCCGAACGTCGTGTGCGTCGACGACGGCAGCCGGGACTCCTCCGCCGAACGCATCGCCGGTACCGAGGCGCACCTGGTGCGGCATCCGATCAACCTCGGGCAGGGCGCGTCGCTGCAGACCGGGATCGACTACGCACTCCGTTGCGGCGCCGAGCGGATCGTCACCTTCGACGCCGACGGCCAGCACGACGTCGCCGACGCCGTCCGGATGGCCGCGATCCTGCGCAGCGGCGAGGCCGACGTCGTCCTCGGGTCGCGCTTCCTGGAGTCGACCGAACCGGTCCCGCCGCTCAAGCGGCTGGTGCTGCGCACCGTCGCGGCGCTGTCCCCGGCCAGCCGCAAGCTCAAGCTCACCGACGCCCACAACGGGCTGCGGGCCATGAACCGGGCGGTCGCGGAGGACCTGCGGATCACCATGAACGGGATGGCGCACGCGTCGGAGATCGTCGCGTCGCTGGCCCGGTCGTCGTGGCGGATCCGCGAGGTCCCGGTCACGATCCGCTACACCGAGTACTCACGATCCAAGGGCCAGTCGCTGTTCAACGGGGTGAACATCCTGTTCGACCTGTCGGTACGGCAGCGATGACCCAGGAGGCGAACACCGTGATCCTGCAGATCCTGCTCCTGGCCGCCGCGGTCGGCGCGCTCGTCTACTTCGTGCGCAGCGGCCAGAGCGTCGGCGTGCGGGCGAGCAAGCGGATCGCCTTCGGCGCGTTCATCGTGCTGAACATCTACGCGGTCCTGCGCCCCGACGACCTCACCTACCTGGCCCGGGCGGTGGGCATCGGCCGCGGCACCGACCTGCTGGTCTACCTGCTCGTCGTCGCGTTCGTGTTCGGGATGCTGAACACCTACCTGCGGGACCGCGAGATCAGCCAGCACCTGACGAACCTGGCCCGCCAGATCGCCGTCCGGGACGCGGAGCTGACCCGGCGGGAGAACGACCTGGAGCAGCGGCTGACCGCGCTCGAGCAGCAGGCGACGACGAACGGCCACCGGCCCGCCGCCACCGAGCCCGCCGCCACCGCAGCCGCCGACGAGGTGGGGACGGCCCGCTCCACCGGGAGCTGAGCGACGATCCGCGCGGGTCACGAATCGGTCGCAGACGGTGACACGTCGGCCGCGCGTCACGGCCTGCGGCCCGACGCTCGTAGGGTGCGCCGGATGCGGCTGCCGATCGACGACGCGCGGAGCCGGGGATGACGTGGGCCCAGGCCGTCCCCGTGGCACTGGTGACCGCGGCGTGGTGCGTACTGCCCGGGGCGCTCGTCGCCCGCGCCGCGGGACTGCGCGGAGCGGTCTGCTGGGGCGCGGGGCCGCTGGTGTCGGTCGCGCTGATCGCGACCACCGCGGTACTGGCCGGCCGGGCCGGGGTCCCGTGGGGACCGGGGCCGGTGCTGGGCGTCACCGCCGTGCTCGCGCTGCTCTGCGCCGCGGTGAGCGCCGCCGTCCGGCGGGTGCGCCGGGACCGGGCCGAGCCCGGTGCGGACCCCGGCGACCGTCCGCCGTTCCTGCTGCGCGCGGGACCCGACGGCCCGCTCGGCGGGATCGCACTGGCGATCGGGACGGCCGTCACCGTCGCGATCGGCTGGCTGACCGTGATGCTCGCGTTCGGGCCCGTCGACGCGATCTCCCCGACCTACGACGCGATCTACCACTACAGCGCGGTCGCGCGGATCGTGCAGACCGGCGACGCGTCGTCGCTGACGCTGGGTGAGCTGAACAGCCCGGGTCGGCCCTCGGCCTACCCCGCCGCCTGGCACGACGTCGTCTCGCTCGTCGTGGCGAGCACCGGCGCGTCGATCCCGGCCGCGTCGAACCTCGCCGCGTTCGCCGCGGCGGCCGTCGTGTGGCCGCTGTCGTGCACGCTGCTCGTCCGCCAGGTCGTCGGGCGCCGGGCCGGGGCCCTGCTCGTCACCCCGGTGCTCGCGACGGCGTTCACCGCGATGCCGTGGCTGCTGCTGAACTGGGGCGTCCTGTGGCCCAACCTGCTCGGGCTGGCGCTGGTGCCCGCCGGGCTGGCCGCCGTCGTCACCGTGCTGGGACTGACCCGCGACAGCGCGGTCGGCCGGTTCCGGGCGCTGCTGCTCGGGGCCGCGGCCGTCCCCGCGCTGGCGCTGGCGCACCCCAACGCCGCGGTCAGCCTGCTCGTCCTGGCCCTGTCCCCCGTGGTGGTCGCGGCCGCGATCACCACGGTCCGGCAGGTCCGCCGGCGCCGCTTCGCCACGGCGGCCCTCGCCCCCGCGGGCGCGCTGGCCGCGGTCGCCACCGTCGTCTGGCTGCTGGCGTGGTCGCCCTACCTCGACGGCGTGCGGGCGTTCGACTGGCAGGCCTCGATGGGGGCGCGCGAGGCGCTGACCGGTGTGCTGTGGAACGGGACGAACAAGCGGCCCGAGCTGGTCGTGGTGTCGGTGCTGGTCGTGGTCGGCGCCGTCCTGGCGCTGCGGCACGCGCGCACCGCGTGGCTGGTGCCGGCGCACCTGACCTCGGCGCTGCTCTACACCCTCGCCGTGGCCCGCGAGGGCGACCTGGTCACCGCGCTGACCGGTGCCTGGTACAACGACTCGCACCGGCTCGCCGCGATGGTCCCGATCACCGGGGTGCCGCTGGCGACGCTGGGCGTGCTCGGCGCCGCCGGCCTGGCGGTCCGGGCGGTGACCGCGCTGAGGCGGGCGGAGACCACCGCGGAGCGACGACGGCTGCTGGCCCTCCCGGCCGTCGCCGTCCTCGCCGCGGCGCTGGTCCTGCTCACCGACGGGTTCCGCATCGGGGTGCACGCCGCCGTGATCGCCGACGCCTACCGCTACGAGACCGGCCGGGTGCTGCAGCCCGGTCAGCGCGAGTTCCTGGAGGCGGCGGGCCGGGCGACCGCACCGGGTGCCGTCGTCGCGGCGAACCCGTGGACCGGCAACGGGCTGCTGTACCCGCTGACCGGGCGCCAGGTGCTCTTCCCGCACCTGTCCGGGACCTGGACGCCCGACCAGGAGCTGGTCCGGATGCGGCTGCACGACGTCGCCCGCGACCCCGTCGTCTGTCCCGCCCTGCGGGCCACCGGCGTCGGCTACGTCATCGACGGCCCGGTCACCTGGTGGCCGTGGGACCCGCGGGCCGACACCTACCCCGGACTGTCCGAGATCGACCGTGCACCCGGGTTCGAGCCCGTCCTCTCCGGGGGCGGCAGCACGCTCTACCGGATCACCGCCTGCGGCGCGGGCCCCGCCCGCTCCACCGGCTGAGGCGCCCCGGGCACCCGCGGTTACCGTGTGCGCGCAGCCGGGTGCACACACCGTCCGCCCCGGAGGAAGGCAGGTATGCGCGCGCTCGTCACCGGCGGAGCCGGCTTCATCGGCTCCACCCTGGTCGAGTCCCTGCTCACCCGCGGCGACGACGTCCTCGTCGTCGACGACCTCTCCGCCGGGACCCGGGACAACCTCGCCCCGGGTGTCACGGTGGCCGAGCTCGACATCCGCGACACCGAGGCGCTGACGAAGACCGCGGCGGAGTACCGCCCGGACGCGGTGTTCCACCTGGCCGCCCAGATCGACGTACGCCGCTCGATGGAGGACCCGGTGCACGACGCCTCGGTCAACGTCCTCGGCACGCTGAGCGTGCTGCAGGCGGCCCGGGACGCGGGCGCGGGCGCGGTCGTCGTCTGTTCCACCGGCGGCGCCATCTACGGCGACGGCGCCCCCCTGCCGACGACCGAGGCGGAGCCGGCCGAGCCGGAGTCGCCGTACGGGATGAGCAAGCTCGCCGCGGAGCGCTACACCCGGTTCTTCGTGCGGGCGCACGGCCTCCCGGCGCTGGTGCTGCGCTTCGCGAACGTCTACGGGCCGCGCCAGCACCCGGCGGGCGGGGCCGGGGTCGTCTCGCTGTTCTGCGACCGGGCCCGCACCGGGCTGCGGCCGACCGTGTTCGGCGACGGCGGCCAGACCCGCGACTTCCTCTACGTCGGCGACGTCGCCCGGGCGGCGCTCGCCTCCGCCGACCGGCTCGCGGCCGGGGAGCTGGCCGGCGAGGTGTTCAACGTCGGCACCGGCACCGAGTCCACGGTCGTCGAGCTGGCCGCGACGATCGGGGAGATCGCCGGGCTCGCCCCGGAGGCGTTCGCGCCGGAGTTCCGCCCGGCCCGGGCCGGGGAGCTGCGCCGTAGCTGCCTCGACCCGTCGCGCGGGATCGCCGCGCTCGGTCTGCCCGCGCCGACCCCGCTCGCCGAGGGCCTCGCGCACACCTGGGCCTGGCACACCGGGCGCTGAGACACCGGGCACCGACACACCCCGGGCCCGGTCCCCGTGCGGGGGACCGGGCCCGGGGTGGGCGACGTCAGCTGTAGACGGCCAGCGTGAGCATCGCGATCCAGGCCAGCGCCAGGACCTGCAGCGCCCGGTCGCCGAGCGCGATCTCCTCGGGCTCGCCGCCGGTGCCCCGGTCGACGTCCACCGAGTAGCGCAGCACCGCGATCACGAACGGCACGATCGACAGCACCGACCACACCGAGTTGTGGTCCTCGCGGATCTCGAACGCCCACAGCCCGTACATGACGATCATGACGGTGGCCGAGAGCGACCAGATGTAGCGCAGGTAGGACGCCGTGTAGTTCTCCAGCGACTTGCGGATCTTGGCCCCGGTGCGCTCGGCGAGGTTGATCTCGGCGTAGCGCTTGCCGGCGACCATGAACAGCGAGCCGAACCCGGTGACCAGCAGGAACCACTGCGACAGCGGGATGCCGGTGGCCACGCCACCGGCGATGGAGCGCATCAGGAAGCCGGAGGCGACGATGCAGATGTCGAGCACCGGCTGGTGCTTGAGCCACAGGCAGTAGGACAGCTGCACCGCCACGTAGACGGCGAGGACGATGATCAGCTGCCAGGTCACCGCGAACGACAGCGCGATCGACCCGGCGAACAGCACGCCCGCCGCGACGAAGGCCAGCGGCACCGGGACGATGCCGGACGCGATCGGGCGGCGCCGCTTGGTCGGGTGCGCCCGGTCGGCCTCGACGTCGAGCGCGTCGTTGACCAGGTAGACGCCGGACGCGGCCAGCGAGAACGCGACGAACGCGATCACGCAGTCGATCAGGACCGGCACGTCGAACAGCTGGCCACTGACGAAGGGCGCGGCGAAGACCAGGACGTTCTTCACCCACTGGCGGGGGCGCATCGTCTTGAGCAGGCCGCGGGCGACCATCGTGGTGGTGCGCTCGGACGGGTCCATCGGCACGTGCGGGGCGTGCTCGGCGGCGACGGCCGCCGGGGCCGCATCGGCCTCGTGGCCCTCGGGGGCGCCTGCGTCGTCGGGGGCGTCCGGGACGACGGGGGTCTGCGGGTCGGCGGCCCGGGCGACCTTCTCCTTCTCGGAGTCGTCGCGGTCGACCTTCGTGGGGTCGGTGCTGGTCATGCGCTCACCCTCCGGTGGTGGGGTTGCGTGAGATCACGCGACGCGCGGTACCGGCGACGGCCGCGCCGAGCGCGGTGCCGGTGGCGACGTCGGTCGGGTAGTGCACGCCGAGGACCAGGCGCGACAGCGCCATCAGGCCCACACCCGCCGCGGCCACCGGGCGGGAGCGCCTGCCCAGCAGGCCGCCGTAGAGCACGGCGGCGGCGGTGGTGGACGTGGCGTGCGAGGACGGGAAGCTCAGCCGGCTCGGGGTGCCCACCAGGACCCGGACCGCGGGGTGGTCGGGGCGGCGGCGCCGGACGACGCGCTTGATCCCGATCGAGGCACCGTGCGCGAACGCGACGGCCGCGGCGGAGCCGAGCCACTCGCGACGGCGGGGGCGGTCCAGCGCGGCACCCACGACGCCGATCGCCAGCCAGCCCGCGGCGTGCTCGCCGAACAGCGACATCCCGCGGGCGACCCGCACGGTGGCGTCGCATCCGAGAGCGCCCTGCACGGACGCCAGCACGGCGACCTCGCCGGTGGGCGGGACGTCGGCGGGCGGTTGCGGACCGGAACGGTCCAGGGTGTCTGCCGTGTCAGCCACGGGTGGGGGCCTCCTGGCGCGGGCGCTGGCACCCGGCTCGCGGGCGATGACAGCCGGTGATGGTACGCGCGGGCGGTGTCGTGGGCCGGGTCGGGGCGGCCCGTGGGACCGGGCATGACCACTCGTCGACGGGCGGGTGAACGGCGCCGGGTGCGCTCAGAACCAGCGCTCCAGGATCTCGGCGAGCCCGTCGTGGGTGTGCGGTGCCGTCACCTCGTCGGCGAGCCCGACCAGGTCCGGGTGGGCGTTGCCCATCGCGACGCCGAGCCCGGCCCAGCGCAGCATCTCCCGGTCGTTGGGCATGTCGCCGAACGCCACGGTGTCCGCCGCGGTCACCCCGAGACGACGGGCGACCTCGGCCAGGCCGGTCGCCTTGGTGACCCCGGGGGCGGAGGCCTCCAGCAGCCCCGACGAGTGCGAGAACGTCAGGTCGGCCAGCCCGCCGGCCTTCGGTGCGAGCGCGTCCATCATCTGCTCGCTGGTCAGCTCCGGGGAGCGGATCAGCACCTTCGTCGCCGGGCGGCCGAGCAGGTCCTCGCGGCTGGTGGAGCCGCCGTCGTGCTCGCCCCAGGCGTGTACGTAGCCGGGGTCGGTGAGGAACTCGTCGACGACGCCCCGCACGCCGTCGTCGCCCTCGGCGTTCCCGACGCGCTCGACGCCGAACCCGCAGCCGGGGAACAGCTCCGCGGCGAGGCCGGCGAGCTCGCGGATCGTGGCGGGCTCCAGGGTGTGCGCGCCGAGCACGACGTCGTCGGCGGCGTCGTAGAGCACCGCGCCGTTCGCGCACACGCACAGCCGCACCAGTCCCTCGGGCAGCCGCGCGAGCACCGGCGGGATCCAGCGCGGCGGGCGGCCGGTGACCAGCACGAAGCCGGCGCCGGCGGCGACCGCCCGCTCCAGCACGGCGACGGTGCGCGGGGTGACCGCGCCGCCGTCGTCGAGGAGGGTCCCGTCGACGTCGGTGGCGACGAGCCGGGGCGCGTTCTCGACGATCACACCCAGAGCGTACGGAACCGCGCGGAGACCGCCCCCGGACGACCGCGTGGCGGTTACCCTCGAACGGTGCGCGTTCTGGTGGTGGCGGCCCCGCTGTCGGGACACCTGACACCGCTGTTGCCGCTCGCCCACGCGCTCTGGGACTCCGGGCACGAGGTGCTGCTCGCCGGCGGCGGCGACGCGCACCCGCTCCCCGGGACGGACCCGCTGCCGTTCATCGACGTCGCCCGCAGCCTGCGCGTGGGCAGGCTGGCCGCGCGTTCGCTCGTCGCGCACCCGGTGATCGCGCGGGCCGAGCTGGCCGGGCGCGGCGGCGACGCCGGGGTGCGCTCGCTGTTCGGCCCGGTGAACGAGGAGCTGACCGACGCGCTGGTGACCGTCGCCGAGCAGTGGCGGCCCGACGTCGTGGTGTACGAGCCCCTGGCGGTCGCGGGGGCGCTCGCGGCCGCCCGGCACGACGTCCCGGCGGTGCTGCACGAGAACGGTCTGCTCGACGGGTTCGCGCTGGTCCGCACGCTGCTGGACTCCCGCCCGCTGCAGCGTGCCCGGCTGCGGCACGGGCTGCGCGGGGTCCCGCCACCGGCGATCGCGCTGACCATCGCCCCGTCGAGCCTGGTCGGGGCGCGCGACGCGCTGGCCGTGCGGCCGGGCCGGGCCCGCGGCCCCGGCCGGTCCTCGCTGCCCGCCTGGCTGAGCGGCCCCTCGGTCCGCCCGCGGGTGCTGGTGCTGCGCGGCGGCGGACCGGTGCGCGGGGACCTGCAGTCCTCCGCGGTGCGTGCGCTGCCGGGCGTCCGCGCCGACGGCACGGACTGCGAGCTCGTGCTCGTCCGTCCCCCGGCGCGGCTGCTGCACCACCACGGGCCGGGGGTGCGCACCGTCGGGCGGGTCCCGCTGGACGAGCTGCTGCCGGCCTGCGCGGCGGTGCTGCACGACGGCAGCGCCGCGCACGTGCTGGCCGCGCTCGCCGCGGGCGTCCCGCAGCTCGCGCTGCCCGGGCCCGGCGACCGGCGGCACAACGCCGAGCTGGTCGCCGCCCGCGGCGCGGGGCTGGGCGGCCCGTTCACCGCCGACACCCTGCGCAGGCTGCTGCACGACGGCGAGCTCGCGGCCGCCGCCCGCGACGTCCGCGCCGAGATCGCCGCGATGCCGACGCCGCAGGCCAGGGTCGAGGTGCTGACCGCCCTGGCCTGAGCGGCGCCGGGACCGAGGGTCTAGAAGACGGCGACCGCGACGATCAGGCCGAGCGCGACGTGCGCGGCCGCGACGACCTTCGCCACCGCCCGCGGCTCGTCGGACTGGATGACCTCGCCGATGTCGATGCCGGTCACCCACTCCAGCAGCCGCACCGCAGCGACCTGGGCGATGATCCCGATCAGGCCGAACACCAGCGACGACACGACGCCCTGCAGCAGCGAGCCGTACGAGCCGTAGATCGCGGTGACGATGATGAACGCCATCGACAGCATCCCGGCCGAGGTGATCGTGACCGCGTTCGGCAGGCCGCCGCGGACCATCGCCGGGAGCTTGCCGGGCGTGGTGAGGTCGATGGCCCAGAAGCCGACCAGCATGAGCAGGGTGCCGATCACGGCGTAGAGCAGGATCGCGCCGACACCGCGGCCGAGGAAGCCCCAGTACGTGGCGTCGAACGCCTGGGCGAGGATCACGGGAGGTACCTCCGGGGAGCGGGGGTGTGCAGGAACTGGTGCGGGAACGGGGGTCAGGACTCGGGGATGCGGTGCGGCACGAAGGCCGCGCCGTCGTCGGTGATCAGGCCGGCGGTCTCGCGGATGCCGAGCCCGGCGGCGGTGTCACCGACCAGCCAGGCGCCCAGGCAGGGACGGAACCCGTCGAACTCGGGCAGCGGGTCGAACATCTGGTAGACGAAGCCCTCGTCGCCGTAGACGCCGCCGGTGGCGGTCTCGTGGCCGGGGGCGACGATCTGGATGTTGGCGCCCTCGCGGCCCAGCAGGGGCTTGCGGACGTACTCGGTGAGGATGCCGGGGTTGCCGAGCGAGGCGGGCAGCAGGTTCGGGTGCCCGGGGTACATCTCCCAGAGCACCGCGAGCAGCGCCTTGTTCGACAGCAGGGTCTTCCACAGCGGTTCGAGCCACAGCGTCTCGGGCAGGCTGCGGGTGACGTGCTTGCCGAACTCGTCGGACAGCATCCACTCCCACGGGTAGAGCTTGAACACCGTCGACATCGGAGCTTCCTCGAGGTCGACGAAGCGGTCCAGTGCGGAGTCCCAGCCGATGTCCTCGATGGACAGTCCGACGGTGTCGAGGCCCGCCTCGGCGGCGGTCTCCTGCAGGTAGCCGACGGTGATGTGGTCCTCGCCGGTGGACTCGGCGCCGGACCAGGTGACGTGCACCTCCGACGACGGCAGCAGACCCTTGATCTCGCCCCAGCGTTCGACGAGCTTCTCGTGCAGGGAGTTCCACTGGTCGTCGCCGGGGTGGACGTCGGACAGCCAGTGCCACTGCAGGATCGAGGCCTCCAGCAGCGAGGTGGGGGTGTCCGCGTTGTACTCGAGCAGCTTGGCCGGGCCGGAGCCGTCGTAGCGGAGGTCGAAGCGGCCGTAGAGGTGCGGGTCGGAGCGACGCCAGGACTGCGCGACCTGCTCCCAGCACCACTCGGGCAGCGCGAAGTCCCGGAACCGCTCGGTGGTGACCACGTGGTCGACCGCCGACAGGCACATCGACTGGAGCACCTCGACGTCGGCCTCGAGGGACAGGACCTCGTCCATCTCGAAGACGTAGTGCACCGACTCGTCCCAGTAGGGCCGCTCGTTGCCCGAACCGTCCCGGCCGGGGGTGCCGAAGGCGAGGCCCTGCTCGGCGACGGTGCGCTGCCAGTCCGGACGGGGGGTGCCGCGTTCGCGTCGCACGCCTCAGCTCCCGCTGGACGAGCCGGACCCGCCCGAGGACGACGACGACCCGCCGCCGACGCCGAGACCGCCCCGGGAGATCGTGCCGCTGCGGTTCGCCGAGCCGATGGTCGAACCGGTCGTGCCGCTGCGGACCGTGGTGCCGCTCGGCGGCGGGGACACGTTCCCGCCGGTCGCGACCTGGCCGACGCCGCCGCTGCCGCCGTAGTTGTAGTGGTACTGCCGGCCGCCGCCGCCCAGGAAGATCGGCACGAAGGCGAAGCCGCCGCCCCCGTTGGAGACCTGGCCCTGACTCTCCGGGCCGCTGCAGTTGTCGTCCGGCACGACGACGCCCTGGTCGTCGACGCAGCGCGCCTCGACCGACTCGCTGCCGCCGCCGGACCCGGCGTACACGGCCGCGATCAGGGCGACGACGCCGACGGTCGCGCCGGCGCCGATCAGCACCCGCTTCGTGGTCTTCGAGCGGGCCTCCTTGAGCCGCACCGCCTCGCGGTCCGCGCGCAGCTTCTGCTCGCGGGCCCGCTTCTCGGCGAGCGTGGGCTCGCGGGGCGTGGTGCTGCCGTCCTGCTGCCGGATCCGGCCGCGCGGGGCCTCGGCGGGCTGCTCGGCGGGCGCGTTCGCCCACGGCGCCGTCGCCGGTCCGTCGGTCTGCGGTGTCGGCGTCGTCGGCTGCGGCTCCGGTGTCGCGCCGCCCGGTGTCGCCCTCGGCGTACCGGCGGGCGGCGTGCTGTCGTCCGGGCCGCCGCCGGCGCGCGGTCCGTCGGTCATCGCTGATCCCCCATCGTCACTCCCGTCCCCCGCGCGCACCGTACCGGGAGCGGCCGACGACCACCGGCCGTTCCCGGATGACGATTCGGCTGCGTTTCACCCACGTCCGCCCGGACGAGTGGTCCCGGCTCCCCGTCGCACCGGGCGGACCTGCACGTTCACAGCATCCGGCCGACCGACCGCCGCGCCGGGGCACCGGCCGGGTGAAGCCGCGCCGACCCCGGCTGCATGATGGGGGACGTCATGGATTCCCGCTCCCCCGCCGGCTCCGACCGGCCCGACGCGACCGGCCGCACCGCCGTCCACGGCGGGCAGGGCACGACCTCGGTGCTGTCCCGGCCGTCGGCCACCCCGGTCGTCCCGACCCGTCGGCGACGGTCGTCGGAGACCTCCGGACGGGCGGGCGCGGGGCGGGGCGGGCTCCTCGGGGCCCGCCGGGTCG
Source organism: Pseudonocardia sp. DR1-2 (assembly GCF_023717215.1). Lineage (NCBI taxonomy): Bacteria > Bacillati > Actinomycetota > Actinomycetes > Pseudonocardiales > Pseudonocardiaceae > Pseudonocardia > Pseudonocardia sp. DR1-2. The sequence goes on from NZ_JAMQOF010000002.1 coordinate 364,498, forward strand.
GCGTCGGGATCCTCGTCGGCGCACTGCTGATGCTGACCGTCGCGTCGGTGGACTCGCTGCTCGGCGCCGAGGTGCCGGTGCTGGGCTCGTTCGCGTCCTCCGGGGTGCCGAAGGTGGACGAGCCCCCGCCGCTGCCGCCCCCGCCGGACACCGCGGGCACCTGCCTGAACTGGACCCGCTCCGACGCGACCGACACCGCCGCCGTCGACTGCGCCCGGCCGCACCTGTTCGAGCAGGCGGGGCGGGTCGCGCTGACCGACCAGCCGACGTTCCCGGCCGACGGGGCCTGGCAGAAGCTCGTCGCCGACCGCTGCACCCCGGTGGTCACGAAGTACCTGAACGGCAAGTTCGACCCGGACGGGAAGTTCCGGGTGGGCGCGCTCAAGCCGTCGCAGCAGCGCTGGGACGGCGGCGACAAGGGCATGCGCTGCGGCCTGCAGATGGCCTCGCGCAGCGGGGAGATGTTCCCGATCACCGGCAAGGTCGCCGCGCAGGACCAGTCCGCGGTCCAGCCGGTGGGCACCTGCCTCGGCATCGACGGCCGCACCGTCGGCGACCCGACCGACTGCGCCGGGCCGCACGCCGTCGAGGCCGTCGGGCTGGTCGACCTGGGCACCGAGTTCACGGGGGACTGGCCGGCCGTCGAGGACCAGGACAAGTTCCTCCAGCCCGCCTGCACCGAGGCCGCCAACACCTTCGCCGGCAACGACCAGGTGATCGGCGCCAAGGGCCTCACCGTCTACTGGGGCAACCTCTCCGAGGAGTCCTGGAAGGCCGGCAGCCGCAAGGTCAACTGCAACATCGGCACCCTGCTGCCGGACAACAGCGGCTTCGCCTCGATCACCGGCTCGGTGAAGGGGAACCTGGTCGTCTCCGGGCAGCCCGCCGCCCCGGCACCGTCCGCGCCCGGTGCGCCCGCCGGTCCGGACGGTGCCCCGGCCGACGGGTCGGCCCCCGCGGCCCCCGGCTCGCAGGCCCCGGTCGAGCAGCCCGACGGCGAGCAGCCCGCCGCCCCCGACGGCGGAGCCGGACAGCCGGAACTCGACATCCCGCCCGGCCTGCCCGGGCTCTCGGGCAACTGACGTGCCGGTGGCGATGCCCGCCGACCGGTTCGACGAGCTGGTCGGCGAGGCGCTCGACCTCGTGCCCGCCGAGCTCGCCGCGGCGATGGACAACGTCGTCGTGCTGGTCGAGCCGCGCCACCCCGACGAGCCGGACCTGCTCGGGCTCTACGAGGGCGTCGCGCTGACCGAGCGCACGGCGGACTACGCGGGCGAGCTGCCGGACCGGATCACCGTGTACCGCGACGCCGTCCTCGACTTCTGCGAGGACGAGGAGCAGGTCGTCGACGAGGTCGCGATCACCGTCGTCCACGAGATCGCGCACCACTTCGGCATCTCCGAGGAGAAGCTGCACGAACTCGGCTGGGGCTGACCCCTACCGGTGGGTGGCGCGCCGCCCACCGGGCATCGCGTCCCACAGCTCCGGGACCCAGCCGCCGGGGTCGCGACGCAGCACGACCCGGCCGGTGTTGGGGACCGGGCGCTCGCGGCCGTAGGTGACGTCGGGGTGGCCGGGTCCGGAGCCGTCGTGCCCGCCGAGCAGCGCCAGCGACAGGATCCGGATCGCCGCGCCGTGGCTGACGACGACGACCGCCCCCTCCGCCACGCCGGAGGTCACCGCGGCGAGGTCGGGCAGCGCCCGGTCCCAGACGTCGCGGGCGGACTCGCCGCCGGGCATCGCGCGGTCGACGTCGCCGTCCCACCAGGCCTCGAAGACCTCGTCGAACGCGGCGCGGGCGTCGTCGCCCTCCTGGCCCTCGAGGTCCCCGACGAACACCTCGTGCAGGCCCTGGAGCAGCTCCACCCCGCGTCCGAGCGCGCGGCCGATCGGGGCGGCGGTCTCCTGTGCCCGGGTCGCCCGTGACGCGTACAGGCCCCGCACGGGCCACCCGGCGAGCAGCCCGGCGACCTCCCCGGCCTGCGCGTGACCCAGCTCGTCCAGCCCGGGGCCCGGCAGCGCGGTGTCGAGGCGGTGCCGCACGTTCGACGGGGTGCGGCCGTGCCGGACCAGCACCAGGCGCAGCGCGCCGTCGTCCGGCGGGACCTGCGCGGCCCGGTCGCCGGTGCCGACGGCCGCGAAGGAGGCGGCGCCGTCGTGCTCGTCGTCGGTCTGGTGGCTCACGTGTCGGCTCCCCGTCGGACCGCGGCGAGCCAGCGCTCGGACGCGGCGTAGTCGTCGGCGGTGGCGACACCGAGCGCCGCCACCGGGCTCCCCACACCGGCCGCCGGGGCGTCCGGTGCGGGATCGGATCGCGGGAACGACCCGAGGTAGATCAGCCGGTCGCAGCGACGGTGCAGTGCGGCCAGGGCCTCCCCCATCGCCGGGTCGGCGACGTGACCCGAGCAGTCGAGATGGAACCAGTACTCGGCGTGGCGGTCCTTCACCGGGCGGGACTCGATCCGGGTCAGGTCGATGCCGCGGACGGCGATCTCGGTGAGCAGGCCGAGCAGGGTGCCGGGGCGGTTCGTCGTCGTCGCGGCGAGGGTGGTGCGGTCCCAGCCGGTCGGCGCCGGCGGCGGGCCGGGGCGGGTCAGCAGCACGAAGCGGGTGACGGCGCCCGCGTTGTCGGCGATGTCGTCGGCCAGCACCTCCAGGCCGTGCTGCGTGGCGGCGAGCGGGGCGGCGACGGCGGCGTCGACCTCGCCCCGGGCGGCCTGGGCCGCGGCCTCCGCGGTGGAGGAGCTGACCCGGACCTCGGCGGCCGGCAGGTGCTCGGCGAGCCAGCCGCGGGTCTGGGCGATGCCGTGGCCGTGGGAGGCGACCGAGCGGATCGCGTCATGCGTGGTGCCCGGGCGGCCCATCAGGCAGAACCGGACCGCGATCCGGGCCTCACGGGCGATCACCAGCGGCGGGTCGGCGACGAGCCCGTCGAGCACCGGCGGGACGGCGCCCTCGACGGTGTTCTCGATCGGCACGCAGCCGGCGTCGACGGACCCGTCGCGGACGGCCGCCAGCACCGCGGGGGCGCCGGGCAGCGGCACGAGCTCCGCGCCACGCGACTCGGGCAGGGTCAGCAGGGCCTGCTCGGTGAACGTGGCGTGCGGCCCCAGGAATCCGATCCGCATCCGATCCGTCCTGATCAGTCCAGCAGCCCGAGGGCGACGAGGTCGGCGATCGGGACCGGCTCCGGGTCGACGCCGCAGCGCGGCAGGACGGTGCGGACCTGCTCGACGGCGGCCTCGGGCAGCTCGTCGAGCTCCCGGGCCAGCTTCTCGCCGTCGGTGCAGGCCAGGGCATCCTCGGCCGGGTCGGGCGAGGCGCTGACCCCGGTCATCCGCGCGACGGCGGCGATCAGGTTCAGCAGGCCGTGGCGGCCGCGGGGCGTCGACGCGGACGGGTCCTCGCGGACGATCCGGTCGATGCCCTGGGCCGAGATCCCGCCGGTGCCGCTCTCCATGCCGGCCAGCAGGAACTTGTGCACGTCCACGATCTCCGGCACGTCGGAGGCGCGGGGCCCGCCGAGGCGGATCTTCGGGGTGCAGCCGTGCTCGGCGACCTTGCGGACGGCGGCGAGCCAGGCGAGCGTGCCGTCGGCGTCCCCCTCGACGGGGCGGCGCGGCTCCACGACCGGGGTCACCTCGTCCGGCACGAACTCCGAGACGCGCTCGAGCCAGATGCCGTCGACGTCCGGCGGTGCGGCGCACTCGACGGTGCTCGGGGTGAGCAGGCTGGAGCGGGAGAACACGGTCGACAGCGCCTTCGGCACCGCACCCAGCCCGGTGTCGACGACGAGGGCCAGCTCCGCCGGCCGGCTCGGCGCGGAACGGGCGAGCTCGGTGACGACGGCGGGCAGCTGCGACGCGGGGCAGACCAGCCGTCCGACGAGGCCTCCGTAGTGGCCGTCGCGGGCGGCGAGATAGCGCGACACGACGGCGTCGACGCCCGGTGCGACGGTCCTCGGCTGCAGCAGGCTGGTGTCGTCGACCAGCGCGGCGAGCAGCGGACGGATCGGCCACGGGTCGGCTGAGGAACCCGAGGGCACGGTCATCACGTCGACAGACGCTAACGGTCGGGTCACGGCGGCCCATCAACGGGGGTTGCCCCCTGTGTCCGCAGCCACTGGACAGGCGATACCTCCGGCTGCTTAGGTAAGGGTTACCTAATCGGAGGTGAGAGTGGGAACGACCCGAGTGCGCCGCCCCCCGACGCCCGCCGTCGCCGAGCGAGCCCGCAGCCTCGTCACCCGTGGTGGCCGCGCGGCACTCGTCGGCACCGGCGAGCCGGAACCGTGTGCGCCGCTGATGCACCACACCTGGCCGGACGGCACGACCGACCTGCTGCTGCCCGACGACCACGTGCTCCGCGAACGCGCCCGGCTCACCCTCGGCGGGCTCCCGGTGATGCTCGAGCTGACCGGCAGCACACCGGTGCCGCTCGACGAGCCGGTCCGGGAGCTGCTGTGGCTGGTCGGGACGCTGGACGAGCCCGACCCGGTCACCGGCCGGGAGCGGGCGCTGCGGCTCGCCGAGAAGGCCCCGCACCCCAACCTCCTCGACGCCGGGCGCGGCGCCACCCTGCTGCGGCTGCACCCGTCGTCGGCGGTCTACTCCGACGCCGAGGGCTGCGCGCCGGTCTCGCCGACCGAGCTCGCGGCCGCCGAGCCCGACCCGTTCTGCCGGGTCGAGCAGGTGTGGCTGGAGCATCTGGACCGGGCGCACCCGGAGATGCTGTGCGCGCTGCGCCGCCACCTGCCCGACGGGCTGGGGTTCACCGGCGGCCGGGTCCGCCCGGTCGGCGTGGACCGCTTCGGGCTCCGCGTGCGGGTGCCCACCGCGACCGGCACCCAGGACGTGCGGCTGGCGTTCTCCGCGCCCGCGGACACGCCCGAGGAGCTGCAGCGCCGGTTCGCCGAGCTGGTGGGCTGCCCGGCGGCCGGGGGCCGCTGAGCCGGGTCAGGGACCGGCGGGTGCCAGGTGCTCGGCCTGCACCTTCCGGGTCACCTTCCGCTCGGCGACGAACGACGCGACCGGGATGGTTCCCGCGGCCAGGATGACCACGGCGAACACCGGCTTCCACCGGCAGCGCTCGGCCAGGATCAGCGTGCACACGATGTAGATCATGTACAGGAAGCCGTGCACCATCCCGATCAGCGCGACCGGCCGCGGGTCGCCGAACAGGTACTTCGCCGGCATCGCGTAGAAGGTCAGCAGCAGCAGGCCGACGCCGGTGACCCAGGCGGAGATCCGGTAGGCCTTCAGAGCGGTCGCGACGGTCACGGGGTGGACTCCTCCCGGTGCCGGGCCGCCAGGCGGGCCAGCTCCTCGTTGTAGGCCCGCAGCTGCGGGTCGGTGCTGCGGGGCGGGGCGGCGTTCGCCGGGCGGGACGTGAACGGCGACGGCCCGGCCGGGGGCGCCGGGACGGCGGGCTCGGGGGTCGACATCGAGGCCGACGCAGCGGCCGGCTCCGAGGCTGACGCAGCGGCCGACTCCGAGGCCGGCGCAGTGGCCGGGGCCGCGGACGGCACGGTCCCCGCGACCGCCGTCCCCGACCCGGCGACGGGTGCCTCCGCAGCCGACGGCGCCCTGTCCGGCGTCCCCGCGGTCCCGCCGGGTCCGGCCGCGCCCGCCGCCTTCAGGTCGGCGATCTCCATGCTCAGGAAGCGCCACCACATGACGCCGAAGAAGACGGCGAACAGGGGCCACTGCAGGCCGTAGCCCACGTTGAGGGCCGAGCCCATCGCCGATCCCGCCCGTCCCCACTGCCAGACGGCCAGCCAGGTGCAAGCGACCATCGCGCCGAGTGTGAGGACGTGCCAGACCATCCACCTCGGGGACAGCAGCAGCCGCATCACGCCGACCAGGGTACGCACCCCGGCGTGGCCACGGCCGGGCCCCGACGAGCGCTCGGTCACTCGCCCGTCCGGTGGTCCCCGGCGCTCCCTCGCCAGCCCGATGGACCCCCTCCGGCCGTCTCGCCCACCCGGTCGGCTCCCAGCGGTGATCCTCGGTCCGCGCGGTGATCCGCGGACCGCGCGTGTCCGTACGCGCGCAAGCCGCGGATCAGCGCGCGCGATGCCGATCAGCGCGATGCCGATCAGCGCGGCACGGATGAGCGCGCGGTACGGATCGGCTGCCCAGGCCCCACCGGCAACCCCGCGACTCGGCCCGCGGGGCCCTCCGGCACCCGGTGCGATGATCGGCCCATGACGAGCGGACCGGTCCCGGCACGACCGCGTGGGGCCCTGCGGGACTGGCTGAGCCCGGCGCCCCCGTCGTTCCCGGGCGTCGCCACCGACCCCCGCGAGCGACGGCTGATCGGCCTGGAGATCGCCGTCGTCCTGACCGTGACGCTGGGCCTCTCCGCGGTGCGCAGCGCGCTGTCGCTGCTCGAGGCCCTGCTGAACCCCGCCCCGCTGGCCGACCAGCAGGTCACCCTGAACGCGCCCGCGTCCACCGACGCCTGGATCGACCTCGCGTTCCAGCTGGTCCGCGCGCTGCAGCTGGCCGGATGGGGCGCCCTGGCCGCCTTCCTGCTGCTGCGGGCGGGCATCGCGCTGCGCCGGGTCGGGCTCGACGGGCGGCGGCCGTGGCGCGACGCGGCGCACTCCGCGGGCCTGGCCGCGCTGATCGGCCTCCCCGGGCTGGGGCTCTACCTGGTCGGACGGCTCGCCGGGATCACCCCGGACGTCGCGCCCAGCACGCTGACCGACCAGTGGTGGCGGATCCCGGTGCTGGTGCTGTCCGCGGCGGCGAACTCCTGGGCTGAGGAGGTCGTCATGATCGGCTACCTGCTCACCCGGCTGCGGCGGCTCGGCTGGTCGGAGAACCGGTCGGCGTTCGCGGCCGCGGTCCTGCGCGGGTGCTACCACCTCTACCAGGGGATCGGCGCGTTCGTCGGCAACCTCGTCATGGGCCTGGTGTTCGCCCGCTACTGGCAGCGGACGAACCGGCTGTGGCCGCTCGTCGGCGCCCACCTGCTGATCGACGTGGTCGCGTTCGTCGGCTACGCCGTGCTCGGCAGGAGCCTCCCCTTCTGACCGGCGAAGTGCCCCTCACCAGGGGAAAGGTGACCCTGTCCAACTGAGACCGACACCAGTTCTGGAGAAGTTCCAGAAAAGTCCGATCGTCGCTAGCCTGGTCGACATGACCGACGAGTCCAAGTTCCACGCCCTGCTCCGCGACCAGGTCCGGAGCGAGTTCACCGCCGCCCAGCAGTACCTCGCGATCGCCGTCTGGCTCGACGACGCCGACCTCCCGCAGCTGGCCGCGCACTTCTACGCGCAGGCCGTCGAGGAGCGCAACCACGCGATGATGATGGTCCGGTACCAGCTGGACAACGACCTCACGGCGACCATCCCCTCGGTCGGCGAGGTGCAGAACGACTTCGCCTCGGTCGAGGAGCTCGTGCAGCTCGCGCTGACCCAGGAGAAGCAGGTCACCGAGCAGATCACCACGCTGGCCCGCACCGCCCGCGACGAGGACGACTACCTCGGCGAGCAGTTCCTGCAGTGGTTCCTGAAGGAGCAGGTGGAGGAGGTCGCCTCGATGACGACGCTGCTCACCATCGTCCGCCGCGCCGGCGACGACCTGTTCCACGTGGAGGACTTCGTGGCCCGCGAGCTCGCGCGCGGCGACGCCGCCGACGCGACCGCCCCGGCCGCCGCGGGCGGCGCCCTGTAGGACCCCCTCGTCGGTCCGGCCCGGGTCCCGGCGCTCCCTCGCAGGAGCGCCGGGCCCGCGGCCGTCTAGCGCAGGGTGATCTGCTTGCCCGCGAGCACGTCGCGCGCCCGGTGCTCGGACTCGGTCAGCGGCGTGCCGTCCAGCCCGGCCACCGCCTCGTCGAGCCGCTTCGCGAACTCCGCGGCGGGAGCCGCCCACTCCGAGGAGTGCATCTCCCGGTCGACGTCCCAGACCGGCACGAGCAGCCCGTGCGCCCGGAACGACCCGGCGTAGCGGGAACCCTCGCCCAGCTCCAGGCCGCCCTGGCCGGACAGCCGCGCCAGCGCCGCCATCAACGTCGTCTCGTCCTCGGTCCGCACCCAGCGCACGTGCGCCTTGGATCCGGTGTCGACCCAGTACGCGCCGCGCACGCCGTCGGCGGTGACCGCCTCGGTCGGCATGATCACCGAGTTGGCACGCTCCAGCATCGCCTGGGCCTCGGGGTCCGGGCTCTCCGACGGCAGCCACCACGCGAAGTCGGCGTGCACCGTCGGCTCCAGCGGCGTACCGGGCTCCAGTACGTCCTGCAGCCGCTCGCCGGTGTGCCGCCCGGCGCCGACCACCGGCAGCGACGACCCCGGCTCGGCGGAGCGCGCCCAGGCGAGCGCCCCGGCCAGGTCGGCCGAGAGGTCCCCGGAGCGGGTCTGGACCTGCATGCCGAGCAGGACCTCGCCGTTGTCGCGCACGATCGCGGCGGACGCACCCGGCAGCACCGAGGCCAGCGTGACCGGACCGCCGGAGCGGACCGGGAGGGCCGCCGTCGCCGAGGGGAGGAACTCCCGCATGGCGACGAGGTCGGGCTCCGCCGCGAGGCCCTCGAACGGCCGGATGACGATCACGTCGTCACCGGCGCCGTGGCAGGCCTTGTACCGCTTGCCGGAGCCGCAGGGGCACGGCCGGCGCGGGTTGTCCCCCGCGTCGGCGGTGCTGGCACGGTTGCGCGTCTTCTTACCCATCGCCGGGCAAGGTAGCGGGTCGTGCATGTCTTCGATCCGGCCGACCCCGGTTTCCTCGCCGACCCCTACCCCGCCTACGCGGCCCTGCGCGCCGCCGGGCCGGTCCACGACCACCCCGGTCTGGGCGTCCCGGTCGCGGTGACGCACGCGGCCTGCTCGGCCGTGCTGCGCGACCGCGGCCTGGGCCGCATCTGGTCCGACGCCGAGCCCGCGGCCGAGCTGGCCGCGTTCAACCTGCTGCACCGCAACTCGCTGCTGGAGCGTGAGGGCGAGCCGCACACCCGGCTGCGACGCCTGGTGGCCTCGGCGTTCGCCCGTGGCCACACCGAGCGGCTGGCCCCGCTGGTACGGGCGCGGGCCGGGGCCCTGGTGGACGACCTGGTGGCCCGCATCCGCGACGGCGTCCCCGCCGACCTGGTGGAGCTCGTCGCCGCACCGCTGCCGGTCGCCGTGATCGCCGACCTGCTCGGCGTGCCGGAGGACCGCCGGGCGCCGCTGCGGGACTGGTCCGACGCGATCGTGCGGATGTACGAGCCCGACCCCGGCGACGACGGCCGTCGCGCGGCCGAGCGGGCGTCGGCCGACTTCACGGCGCTGCTGCGGGAGCTGGTCGACGAGCGCCGGTCCGGCCACGCCGCCCCCGCCGGGGACACCGGCGCGGGACCGGACCTGATCACCGACCTGCTCGCCGTCCGGGACGCCGGGTCGCCGTCCGTCCGGCTCGACGAGGACGAGCTCGTCGGCACCGCGGTGCTGCTCCTGATGGCCGGGCACGAGGCGACGGTGAACGTCGTCGGGAACGGCGTGCACGCCCTGCTACGGCACCCGGACCAGTGGCAGCGGCTGCTCGACGACCCCGGACTGGTCGGAACGGCCGTCGAGGAGCTGATCCGCTTCGACGCCCCGCTGCAGCTGTTCGAGCGGACCGCCGTCGTCGACACCACGGTGGCCGGCCACCCGGTCCCGGCGGGCACCCGGATCGCGACGCTGCTCGGCGCGGCCGGGCGCGACCCGTCCGTCTTCGGCGACGACGCCGACCGCCTCGACGTCGGCCGCTCCCCCAACCCCCACCTGGGCTTCGGGGCCGGGGTGCACTACTGCCTGGGCGCCCCGCTGGCCCGGCTGGAGATCGCCGAGGTGCTGCGCGCACTGCTGGAACGCCTGCCCGACGCCGTCGTCGACGGCATGCCGGTCCGGCGGCCACGGTTCGTCATGCGCGGCTGGGCGGAGCTGCGGCTGACCGTCCACACCGTCCGATGAACCGAATGCCGCAATGATCCGAGAGCCGAACGGCCCATTCCCGGGAGCCGTCGGCGAATTGTCGACGGCGCCGCGCAATCAGCGACGGAAAAGGGACGGCAGGAACGACCGGAACCGACGTCGACGACCCTCGGGCGACGTGGTGGAATCGACGACGATGGAATCGTGGTCGGAACTGCTGCGGACCGTTCTCGGCGTGCCGGGGACGGGGTACACCTGCGTCGCCGACCCCGTCACCGGCGAGCTCGTCGCGGACGCCGGCGGGCGTGCCGTGCCCGGCCTCGCCGAGGTGCTCGGCTGGGGCGCGGCGCAGGTCGTCGCCGAGGGACCGGTGTTCGAGGACGCGGTGATCACCACCCGGGAGGGCGACCACCACCTCCTGCGGGCGCTGCCCCGCGACGGCGCGGCCCCGCTGCTCGCCTACGCCCACCTCGACAGGTCCGGCAGCCCGGTCGCGCTCCTCCGGCGGGCACTGCGCCCATCCGCAACAGCCCCGGCACGCACGGATTCGCAGGTCACGGCGCCTCCTGTCGATCCGGCCGAGGCCCCGGCACGTCCGGTGATGCGGGCCCGCCCGGCCGCGCCCGTGGTGTCGCCGCCCGGGCCCGCGGACACCGCACCGGCGACGATCGCGGTGCCGAGGCCGTCGCCGGTGCCGGACGCCGAGCGCACCCCGGGACCGGCCGTCCCGCTCCCCCGGCGCGCGCCCGGCCCCACCGAGCCCTCCGAGCCGGCGGAGCCCCCTGCCGCGGCCGACGGTGACGACGCGCACGCCGGAGCCGTCCCCGAGGGCGGCCGGTGGGCCGACGACCTGGGCACCATGGCCCGGATCCTCGCCGCGCTGCGCCGCCTCGATCCGTCGTCCACGACAGGATGTTGACGCTCCGGAATTGCGCGTTATCGTTGTCCGCCCCGGCGCCGGAAAGCACTGAGATCATTTTCCGCGGAATGCGGAAAGGGATCGTGGCGCGGGCTCCCCGAGATCGTCGCGGCGACTGCCGCGCGGAAGGCTCCTGAGATGAACAACATCGATCGTTCCCTGGACATGGCCGCCAACATCAAGGGCGCGTTCGCGGTCGCGATCGTCGACTTCGACAGCGGCATGACCCTGGGGTCGCGTGGGGGCAGCCCCGAGTTCGACCTCGACGTCGCCGCGCCCGGGAACTCCGAGGTCGTCCGGACCAAGCTCGAGGTCATGCAGAAGCTCGGGCTGCGCGAGAACATCGAGGACATCCTGATCACCCTCGACAGCCAGTACCACCTGATCCGGATCATCCGCGGCACCGACGAGCAGCTGTTCTTCTACCTCGTGCTCAACCGCGCCCAGGCCAACCTGGCGATGGCCCGCCGCGACCTGCGCGTCATCGAGCAGCAGTTCGCGATGACCTCGCCGCAGGCCGGTGCGCCGCAGCAGCAGGGCCAGGCGTTCTTCCCCGCCCAGCAGCGCTGAGGCCCCCGCGACCCACACGACCGATGGGACGTCACCGGCACGCCGTCGCCGTACGCACCGACGGGCTGGCCGCCGTACTGGGGCCGCTGTTCTTCGACCCGCGGATCCGCTCGGCGGCCCTGCTCGACGTGGACAGCGGAATGGTCCTCGACGTCTGCGGGCCCGACACCGCCGTCGGGCGGACGGGCCGGGGCGTCCCCGCGGCCCACGACCACCGCGACGAGGTCCGCGGCGCGGCGCACGCCGAGCTCGTCCGGATCGCGCTGGCCCTCGCCCCGCACGCGGGCGGGCGGCTCGGGCTCGTCCTGGAGGCGGGACCCGACCGGCACGTGCTGCGCACCGTCGCCGACCCGCACGGCGGGCGGCTGGCCCTGTCGGTGGTCGTGCGCGGTCCCGACCGGGCCGTGCGGCGGGTCCGCAAGCTGCTGGAGGAGGTCTCCGACGCCGCGCTAACCGCGGGCCCGTCGACGGCGGTCCGCCCCGGCTCGGCGGGCTGGGCGGCCACGCCCGTCGCTCCCGCGCCGCCGCCGCCCCCCCCGACACCCGCACCGGCACCCCCACCGGTGGTGCGGCCGGACGCCCCCCGGGTGCCGGCTCCGCCCGGGTTCAGCCCGCCCGGTCCGCCGCCGTGGTCGGGACCGGTGCCGCCGTCGGCACTGCCCGCGGGGACGCCGCTCCCGCCGGGGCCGCCGGCTCCGCGCCGGCCGTACCCGCCGTCGCCGACACCAGCAGCTGCCGGGGACCCTGCGGCCGCGTCGCCAGCAGAGCGGTGAGCAGGCGGACGACCCGGATCGTGCGCCACGCCGTGACCGCGGCGAGCACGTCCGCCCAGGCGTGCAGGACGACCCCGTCGGCCAGCGCCTGGGTGCCGGTGCGGAACCGCCAGACCCCGACGACCGCGCCGAGGACCACGCACGCCGCCCACAGCGCCCACCAGACCAGCAGCTCCCGCGACGGCGACGGCCGCCGTTCCGGCGGCAGGTCCAGCGCGGCGTGCTCGGTCTCGGCCAGCAGCGAACCGGGCGCGACCAGGTTCCAGCCGGGCACCACCCAGCCCGCGACGACCCATCGGCGGCTTCGCCAGGCGCGCGTTCCCGCGCGGTCCGCGGCGGCCCGGTAGGTCCACAGGCTCCACGAGATCATCAACACCCCGGCGGCGATCGTCGCCACCACCGAGGACCAGCCGCCGAACCACACCAGCGCGTCGGAGACCCCGACGGCCTCCGGGGACAACGCGTCGGACCGGCTGAACAGCAGGAGCACGTACCGCCACACCTCGGCGACCGCAGCGACCCCCGACACGACGACGACCACCCACAGCACGGGCACGAGCTGCGCGGCCAGCGCGCGGGCCCGGTCGACCGGCCGGAGCGGGCCCTCACCGGGGACCGGCGCGATCCGCCAGGGCCCCACCGGGAGACCCCAGCGCGGGACGGCGCGGTAGCGGGGCGGGCCGGCGTAGCGGTCCCGCCGGGCCGTGGGCTCGGCGGCCGGCCCACCGGGCGTCGTCGCCACCCAGTCCAGCGCGGCCAGGTACCGGCCGCACCACGGGCAGAACGCACCCCCGCCGGGGGGCGCCGTCCGGCCGCAGCGCGGGCACGGCGGGCCCGGCCGTCGGGACGCCGGCGCGGACACGGGTCAGGCGATCCGGGGGGCGCTGCCGTCGTCGGTCACGACCGTGCGGCCCTGGGCGGCCCAGTCCTGCATGCCGCCCTCGACGTTCACCGCCGGGAAGCCCTGCTGGGCCAGGTAGGCGACGACCCGGGCCGACCGGCCACCGGAGCGGCAGACGACGTAGAGCGGGTCGTCGGCGGGGACCTCGCCCATCCGGCCGGCCAGCTCGGACATGGGCAGGTGACGGGCGTGCGGGGCGTGCCCTGCGGTCCACTCGTCGAGCTCGCGGACGTCCAGCATCGGGGCGTCGGCGGGGAGATCGGACACGCTCACGGCGGGAACCGGGTCGGACATGGCGCCATCCTGCCACGCCGCCCCGTCAACCCGCCGTGAGCGGCGCGGGTCAGCGGCCGTCGTCGCGGTAGAGCGACCCGTGCGGGATCGTCACCTCGTTCGGGTCCAGCGGCGGCTGGACGGCCCGGTATCCGCCGGTGGCCTGCGCGGGGCGGTACCCGCCGGTGCCCTGCGGCCCGGGCCTGCGCCCGGTCCCGAACCGGTCCGGACGCCCGTCGGCCCCGACCGCGGGCTGGGTGCCGGTCAGCCCCGTGTTGCCGAACAGCTCGCCGGCCTGGCGGCTGGTCTGCGGCCGCTGCTGCCCCGGGTTCGGCCGGGGCTGCGGACGCGGCTGCGAGCGGTGCCGGCCGGATCCCTCGGCCTCGCGCCGGGGGATCCCGATGAGGTCCTCGGCCGGCACGGCGGTCGGCTTCGGCGCCTCCTTCGGCGCGGTGGTCGCGCGCACCGCACCGGCACCGGTGAGCGAGCGGACCTCCATCTCGGCGTAGCGGGCGGCGTTGAACCGTTCGCGGCCGCCGAGGAAGGTGCCGATGATCCCCAGGGCGAAGGACACCGGGATCGACACCAGACCGGGGTTGGACAGCGGGAAGAACGCGAAGTCCGCGTTCGGCACCATCGAGGTCGGGGACCCGGACACGGCCGGGGAGATCACGATGAGACCCACGCAGACGATCACGCCGCCGTAGATGCTGCACAGCGCGCCGGTCGTGTTGAACCGCTTCCAGAACAGCGAGAACAGGATGGTCGGCAGGTTCGCCGACGCGGCGACGGCGAACGCCAGCGCCACCAGGAAGGCGACGTTCTGGCCGTTGGCGACGATCCCGCCGCCGATCGCGACCAGGCCGATGACCAGCGCGGTCGTCCGGGCGACCTTCACCTCGGCCTCCGGCGTCGCGTTGCCGCGGCGGAGCACGTTGGCGTAGACGTCGTGGGCGAACGAGGCCGACGCGGTGATCGTCAGACCCGCGACGACCGCGAGGATCGTCGCGAACGCCACCGCCGAGATGAGGCCGAGCATGATCTCGCCGCCGAGGGCGTAGGCCAGCAGCGGCGCGGCGTCGTTCTGGTTGGCGCGGGTGATCGTCCCCGGCGGCAGCAGCGCCGTCGCGCCGTAGCCGAGCACCAGCGTGAACAGGTAGAAGATGCCGATCAGCCAGATCGCCCAGACCACCGAGCGCCGGGCCTCCTTGGCCGAGGGCACGGTGTAGAAGCGCATCAGGATGTGCGGCAGACCCGCCGTGCCGAGCACCAGCGCGAGCCCCAGCGAGATGAAGTCGATCTTGTTCGTGTACTGCAGGCCCGGGTTGAGGATCGCCTCGCCGCGCTCGGAGTTCTGGGTGGCCTGCTCCAGCACCGCGGACAGGTTGAACCCGTAGCGGCCGAGCACCCAGGTGGTGAGCACGGCGGCACCGGTGAGCAGCAGACCGGCCTTGATGATCTGCACCCAGGTGGTGCCCTTCATGCCGCCGAACAGCACGTAGACGACCATCAGGCCGCCGACGACGACGATCACCAGCGCCTGCGACAGCGTGTCGGTCTTCGGGATCTGCAGCAGCAGCGAGATCAGCCCGCCGGCCCCGGCCATCTGCGCGATCAGGTAGAAGAGCGAGACGACCAGCGTCGAGGTCGCTGCGGCCGCGCGGACCGGGCGCTGGCGCATCCGGAACGCCAGGACGTCGCCCATCGTGAAGCGGCCGGTGTTGCGCAGCAGCTCCGCGACGAGCAGGAGCGCCATCAGCCAGCCGACGAGGAAGCCGATGGAGTAGAGGAAGCCGTCGTAGCCGTAGAGCGCGATGGCCCCGGCGATGCCGAGGAACGAGGCCGCGGACAGGAAGTCACCGGCGATCGCGGTGCCGTTCTGCGGGCCGGTGAACGCGTGGCCGCCGGTGTAGTAGTCGGCGCGCGTGGCGTTCGTGCGGCTGACCCGCAGCACGATCATCAGGGTCACGATCACGAACAGCAGGAAGAACCCGAGGTTCGCGGTGACCGAGCCGACCGACTCGGCCTGGGCCAGTACCGACGTGGTCATGCGCGCACCTCCGCCTGCTCGACCCGGGCGCGCAGCTCGGCGGTCGGGCCGTCGATCTCACGCTCGGCGAACCGGACGTACAGGGTCGTGATCAGGAAGGTGGAGACGAACTGGCCGAGGCCGACGAGCAGCCCGACCGTGATCGTCCCGACGACCCGGATGGACATGAACTCGGGGGCGTAGCTGGCGAGACCGACGTACGCGAGGTACCAGGCGAGGAAGATCGCGGTCATCGGGAACACGTAGCGCCGGAGACGGCTGCGGTACGCCCGGAACTCGGGACTCGCCTGGACCTGCTGGTAGATCGTGCCGGCCGAGCGCTCTGCGGGGCTGCTCATGGCGCCGGTTCCTTTCGGGTCGTGCTGCGGGGAGCCGGGCCGCGTCGTGGCCGGGGGACCGCGGCGCGCCCCCGGGGGACACACTTCACCCGGAACAACGACCGGGTATCGCATCGGGGAACGTCGTTGCGTGCCGTTACCGACGAAGAACCCCGGTCCGGACGAACCGACCCGTCCGAACGGTGACGCTGTGTAGATCCGTTCGGGGGAGACCCGTCAGGCTCTGTCGTCCAATCGGTCCCGCATGAGACCCAGTCGTTCGGGTGCGTGCAGGCGCAGCAGCACCTGGCCGGCGTCGGCGGGGCGGCGCGCGCGGGTGAACCTGGAGACCAGCGCCATCGTCGCGAACGCCAGCGGCACGCTGACGATCGCCGGCCGGTACAGCAGGACCCCGATCCAGCCGGCCGACGGGCCGAGCCCGGAGACGTCGGCGCCGGCCAGCGCGGCGACGACCGCCCCGGCCGACACCACCCCGCCGACGACGACCCCGGCGATCGCGCCGACGTCGGTCAGCCCGCGCCACCAGATGCCCAGCACCAGCAGCGGGCAGAACGTGGACGCGGCGACGGCGAACACGAGCGCGACGGCCTCGGCGAAGTTCAGGCCGGTCGGCACGAGCGCGACGACGGTCGGCGGCACCCCGGCGAGCACCGTCGCCAGCGGGAAGCGCCGGGTCATCCGGCCGTGGCGGGGCAGCACGTCGGTGGAGACGACGCTGGCCAGGCTGACCAGCAGGCCCGACGCCGTCGACAGGAACGCGGCCCACGCCCCCGCCGCGACGAGGCCGCCCACCAGCGCACCGAGCAGCCCGCTGCCCAGGATCGCGGTCGGGAGCAGCAGCACCGCGGCGTCGGTGCGGCCGGTGACCAGCAGCTGCGGGGTGTAGACCCGCGACAGCACGCCGAGCAGGGTCACCAGCACGTAGAAGCCGCCCAGCATCGCCAGGACGAGCACGGCGCTGCGCCGGGCCGCCCGGCCGTCGGAGTTGGTGTAGAAGCGGCCGAGCACGTGCGGCAGGCCCATGGTCCCGAGGAACGTGGCGAGGATCAGCGAGTAGGTCGCGAGCAGCTGGTGCTGCTCGGAGCCGGTGAACGGGCGCAGCCAGCTCTCGTCGTCGGTGGGGGCGCCGCGGGTGACCGGTACCGGGTCGCCCGCCGCGAAGCGCAGCTCGGTCCCGGCGGTGACCTCGTGGGTGGACCCGGCGACCCAGCGCAGCGGACCGTCGACGGCCTGCCCGTCGACGGTGCCGCGGGCGACGACGTCGACGGCCAGCCGCGCCTCCAGCGTCACCGGTGTGGCGACCGAGACGGTCGTGGGCTCGCGGAACTCCGGCGGCTCGTCGCGGGCGAAGGTGTGGCCGTCGCCGAGCCACACGGCCAGGCCGATCACGGCGGGCACGGCGAGCGCGGTCAGCTTGAACCAGTACTGGAACGCCTGCACGAACGTCACCGACCGCATCCCGCCGAGCGCGACGGTGGCGACCACGATCACCCCGGCCGCTCCGGAGCCGATCCAGTCGGGCAGACCGGTGACGATGCCGACGGTCAGCCCGGCGCCCTGCAGCTGCGGCAGCAGGTAGAGCCAGCAGATGACGATGACGACGGCCGCGCACACCTTGCGCAGCATCGGCGAGGCGAGCCGGGCGTCGGCGAAGTCGGGGACGGTGTAGGCGCCCGACCGGCGCAGCGGCGCGGCGACGAACAGCAGCAGGAACAGGTAGCCGGCGGTGTAGCCGACGGCGTACCAGAGCGCGTCGACGCCCTGGACGAGGATCAGCCCCGCGATGCCGAGGAACGACGCCGCGGACAGGTACTCGCCGGAGATCGCGCCGGCGTTGAGCCGTGACGGGACCGACCGGGACGCGACGAGGAAGTCCGAGGTCAGCCGGGTCCGGTGGGCGACGGAGCCGATCACGGCGGACGCGACCGCCACCAGGACGATCGCGACCAGCGACAGGATCGCGGTCAGGCTCATCGATCGGCCACGTCGTCGGCGAAGTCCTGTTCCGCCGCCTCCGCGGAGCTCACGTACCACCAGCCCAGGCCGAGCAGGAACGGGTAGACGAGCACGCCGAGCAGCAGCCAGGGCAGCCGGATGCCGAGCACCTCGACCTGACCGATCACCGGGACCGCGATGAACAGCGCGGGCAGCACGCCCAGCCCGATCAGCGCGACGACGCTGACCCGCAGCGCGAGCAGCAGCTGGGTGCGGACCAGCGAGTTGCGCAGCAGGGTGCCGACGGCGCCGGGGTCCTGCACGTCGGACAGCCCGCGCGAGGACTGCGCGGTCGAGCGGCGTTCGGAGAGCACGACGCGGACGCGCCCGGCGCCGGGCCCCTCGCCGTCGGCGTCGTCGAGCTCCTCGACGGCCGCGGGCGGGTCGGTCGGCTCGGCGGAGAACGGGCGCGGGCGGGCCCCGGTGTAGGGCGCCGCGGCGGCCGGGGCGAACGGCTCCGGCGCGGGCTCGACCGAGGGTTCGGGAGCCGGGGCGACGACGTCGACCTCGGGGGCGCGCCAGATGACCTCGGTGCGTTCGAGGGGGCCGCCGCGCAGCTCGTCGAGCTCCTCGTCGAGCTCGTCCTCGTCGGGGAGGTCGTCGTCGGCACGGTCGGCGGCCTCGACGCCGAGGCGGTCGTCGGGGTCCGCGGGGCGGTACGGCGCCGGTGCGACGGGGCCGCGGCGTCCCGCCGCGGACCAGCGGGTGGGGACCGGACGGGTCTCGGGGGACTCCTCGGGACGCGGCCGCTCGGCCGGTGCGACGACGGTCGTGTCCGCGGTCCCGGTCCGGGGCGGGATCCCGGCGCCGTCCGTGCCGTGGGTGTCGGCCGTGTCCGGGCGGCGGGCCGTGTCGGTGCCGGCCGCGCTGTCCGCGGCGCCTGCCGTGCCGGTCGCGCCCGCGGTCCCGGGGGCGCCGGTCGTGTCGGTGGTGCCCGCCAGGAGCGCGCTGCGGTCGGGGGACCAGGTGTTCGACCAGGAGGTCGCGCCCGGGACGCGCTGGGGCAGGCCGGAGCCGCCGCTCGAGGGGGGCCACTGCTTCCCGCTGTCGGCGACGTCCGGGGCCGGGGTCACGCCCGGGGCGGACGGCCAGCCGTCGCCGGGGCGCACACCCTCCGGGGCGTAGGGGTCCGGCACGAGGTTCGCGCGGGTCCGGGCCGGCCGGGAGCGGGTGGGGTGGACCGGCCGGGCGTAGCTCTCACGCGCGTCGGGGTCGTCGGAGTCGCGGGCATCCGGGTCGCGGACGTCGGGGGTGCGGACGCCGTCGCGCGGGACGCCGTCGCGCCGGGTGTCGTCCTGCGGGCGGGGGTCGTCCTGCGTGCGGGGGGCGGCCGGCGCGGGGGCGGTGCGCGACGGCGCGGCGGCCGCAGCGGTCCCGGCCGGGTTCGCGACGCCACGGGCGGCCGCACCGCGGGGCGGGTCGGCCTGGTCGGGATCGGGGGCGGGAGCGTCGTGGTGGTCGGGCTGCCCGCCGTCCCGCGGCCGCGTCCCGCCCGGGTCGACGCGGGCGTGCCGGCCGGTCCCCCCGGCCCGGTCCGCGACGCGACGGGCGATCTCGGCCTGGAGCCAGCCGGCGCCGCTGTCGTCGGCGGGTTCCTCGACCGCACGGCGGGCCCGGCGGGCCGCGCGGCCCCCGGTCGCCGCGGTCGCGTCCCGGTCGCCGGAGCCCGGGTCACCGGGCCCCTGGGCGCCGGGTCCCTGGCTGCCCGGACCCTGGCTGCCCGGTCCGTGGGTGCCGGGCGCCCGGGTGCCGGGGGCAGGGGCGGTGTCACCGGGCGCGGCGCTGTCGGGCGTCGGGCCGCCGGACGTCGGGCCGACCGCGGGTGCAGGCGCGGCCGGAGCAGCACCACCGGTGCGTGCACCGGCCGCCTCGGGTCCCGGTCCCGTACCGGCGGTCGGTTCCGGGCGGGGGCTCGGCCGGGGGCCGGTGCCCGGCACGGAGCCGCCACCGGCGCGGGCGGACCCGGACCGCTCGGGGCCCGATCGCTCGGGACCGGACGCACCGCCGACCGGCCGGGCTGGCGCGGGCCGCCCACGGTCGTCGGGCGCACCGGGCCCCGGCACCGGGCCGTGCGGCAACGCGGCGGCGGGCGCTCCCCCGGTGCCGGGCGCGCCGTAGCCACCGGCCGGCCGCGGGTGCGGACCGGACGCGAACGAGCCACGCGGCTGCGCCGGGATGGCGTTCCCGGACGGCTCCGGCGCGAGGGCGACGCGGCGGTTGCGGTGCTCGAGCGCCGGGTTCCAGGCGTCGAGACCGGCGACGGCGCCGTCGGGGTACGGGCGCGACCGTGCGGGGTCCGGACGCTCCTCGGGCGCGGCGGGGCCCTGGTCCGCCCGGGCCCCGGCGGCCGTCGCGTCGGGCTCGGTGCCGGGCCGGTCGGACCCGTCGAGATCGTCCGCGGCCCGGTCGGACTGCGGACGCACCGACGGCGAGACGCCGCCGGTGGACCTGCTCACCTCTGGCTCCACGCCTGCTTGGTCGCGCGGACGAGGCGGTCCTTCAGTTCACGGGTGTGCCGACGGCTGACCGGCAGCTCCGCGGTCTCCGGGCCGGATCCGATGCGCACGACGTAGCCGGACCCGGCCAGCCGCAGCTCGGTGACCAGCGGCAGCGCCACCAGGAACGAGCGGTGGATGCGCACGAAGCCGGCGTCGCGCCAGCGGTCCTCGAGCACCGACAGCGGGATCCGGACGAGGTGGCTGCCCTCGGTGGTGTGCAGCCGGGCGTAGTCGCCCTGCGCCTCGACGTAGCGCACGGCGGACCGCGGTACCAGCTTGGTGGTGCCGGCCAGCTCGACGGGGATGACCTCGTCGTCGCCGCCGGTCTCCTCACGCACGGTCTCGACCGGCCCGCTGCGACGGGTCGACAGGATCCGGTCGAGCGCGGCGGAGAGGCGCTCGGTGCGCAGCGGCTTGAGGAGGTAGTCGATGGCACCGACGTCGTAGGCGTCGACCGCGCGGTCGTCGTGCGCGGTGACGAAGACGATCGCCGGCTGCACGGCCATGTTCTGCAGCACCCGGGCCAGCTCCAGGCCGTCGAGACCGGGCATGCGGATGTCGAGGAACACGGCGTCGATGTCGGTCTGCTCGGCGACGTCCGCGCCGCCCCCCGCGCCGGCTCCCGCGGCCGCCCCGGCCCGGCGGCCGTTCAGGATGCGCAGGGCCTCGGTGGACTCGCCGGCCTTGAGGACCGTCGCGACGCGCGGGTCCTCGTCGAGCAGGTAGGCCATCTCCTCGAGCGCGGGCTGCTCGTCGTCCACCGCGAGAACGACCAGTCCGCGAGTGGTGTCGTTGCTGTCCACGATCTCCTCATCCTGCTTCCGGGCCTGCGCCGGGAAGCCCATCCGCTCGATGATCGCCCGGCGCCGCGACCATGGTGACGTGCCGACGCGCGTGATGCCAGGGCACGAACCGGATCGGTGACCGTCCGGACACGGGGTGCAGCTCGGCCGTGGTACGCACGGTCACCGGTGTCACAGCCCGTAACGGGCCCACGCCGCCCGCGTCTCGAGGGCGGAGAGCAGCTCGTGCCCGGCCCCGGCGATGCCGCCGGAGAGGCCGGCCTGGGCCGCGGACCCGCCGGCGCCGAGGCGGGCGAGCAGCGGCCTGCGCTGCTCCACCGGGCGCTGCTCGGCGTCGGGGAAACGTTCGGTCAGGACGTCGTGGGCGCTGCCGATGCCGTCCACCAGGCCCAGCTCGCGGGCCCGCTCACCCAGCCACACCTCGCCGTCGAACAGCTCGGTGTCGGTCGCGAGCCGGTCGCCACGCCGCTCACGCACCCATCCGGTGAACCGGTCGTGCAGCTGTTCCTGCAGGCCGGTGAGCCAGGCGACGTCCTCGGACCGCTCGGGCAGGAACGGGTCCAGCCGCGACTTCGACCCGCCCGCGGTGTGCAGCCGCCGGGAGACACCCCATCGCTCGATCAGGCGGTCGAGCCCGAACCCGGCGCTGATCACGCCGATCGAGCCGACGATCGAGGTGGAGCAGGCGTAGATCTCGTCGGCGGCACAGGCCAGCCAGTAGCCACCGGACGCGGCGACATCCTCGCAGAACGCGAGCACCGGCACGTCCTTCTCCGCCGCCAGCGAGCGGATGCGGTCCCCGATCAGCTGGGACTGGGTCGGCGAGCCGCCCGGGGAGTTGATCACCAGCGCGACGGCGGCGAGCCGCTCGGGCGCGAACGCCCGTTCCAGCACCTTCTCCATCGACGAGATGCTCAGCACCTGCCGCGGTACCGGCGCGGCCTGAGCGCTGATGACGCCCTGCATCCGCACGACCGACACCACCGGAGGGCCGACCGACTCACCCAGCCTTCCGGGCAGACGGGAGGTCACCGCCGCGGGAATACGCAGGACGTCCATGCCGTCCCACCGTACGCGCGAGCACAGGGTGACGTGGTGTGACCGGATCGGCACAGCTCGCGACCACTAGATTCACCCGTACGGCCCAGCCGATCGCCGGAGGGTCCCACGGATGCCCGCCGGTCAGGCCCGGATGCCCGCCCGGAACTTCGGCACCCGCAGCGTGATCTTCATACCGGCGCCGATGTTGGTGTCGACGACGAGGCCGAAGTTGTCGCCGAAGGCCGAGCGCATGCGGTCGTCGACGTTGCCGAGGCCGACGTGCGCGCCGGAGAGGTGGGCGTCGTCGAGGTCCTCGTTGAGCCGGGCCGGGTCCATGCCGACGCCGTCGTCCTCGACGACGATCACGCACTCCGACCCGGCGTTCTCCGCCCGGATGGTGACGGTGCCGCCGTTGGGTTTGCCGGACAACCCGTGCCGGACCGCGTTCTCCACCAGCGGCTGCAGCGCGAGGAAGGGCAGGACGACGTTCTGCACCTCCTGGTCGATCTGGAGCTTGATGTTGAGCCGGTTCCCGAAGCGGGCCTTCTCCAGCCGGACGTAGCGCTCGATGTTGTTCAGCTCGTCGAGCAGCGTCGTGTACTCGCCGGCCGAGCGGAACGAGTACCGGGTGAAGTCGGCGAATTCGATCAGCAGCTCACGGGCCCGCGCCGGGTCGGTGCGGATGAACGAGGCGATCGTGGTCAGTGCGTTGTAGACGAAGTGCGGGGAGATCTGGGCACGCAGGGCGCGGACCTCGGCGCGGTTGAGCCGGGCCCGGGAGTCGTCGAGCTCGGCGAGCTCCAGCTGGCTGGAGACGTAGCGCGCGACCTCACCGGTGGCCCGCAGCACCGGCGGGCCCGCCGTCGACGGGGTCAGCGCGGCGAGCGTGCCGATGATGTTCCCGTCGCTCTCCAGCGGGACGACGACGATCCCCCGCACCTCGCAGCCGGGCTGGTTGCACTTGATGGAGGTGTGGCTCATCAGCTCCATCCGGCCGGTCCGGACGACCGTGTCGGCGAGCGTCTGCACGTCCTGCTGGTGCTGGTCGGCGGTGCCGTCCCAGCCCAGGACCGTCCCGCGGGAGTCGGTCATCGCCATCGCCGTGGTCTCCAGCAGCTGGCGCAGGTACGGCAGCGCCTGCGACGCCGAGCGCGACGACAGCCCCTCGCGCAGCACCGGCGCGGCCAGCGCGATCGTGTGCAGCGCGGAGAACGTGGCCTTGGCCAGCGGCGAGACCATCGTGTTGCGCCGGTTGCGCTGCCACAGGAAGAAGAACACCGCGACCACGCCGACGACGACCGCCACCACGAGCAGCAGCGCCATGGACGGGGTGAGCGTGGTGGATCCGTCCACGACTGCGAGCACCCCCGTTCCCGCGCCCGCCACTAGCGCACCAACCGGGACAGGCGGCGGTCGGCGAGCGGTTTCCCCCCGGTCTGGCAGGTCGGACAGTACTGGAACGATCTCTCCGCGAACGACACCTCGCGCACGGTGTCGCCGCAGACCGGGCAGGGCAGCCCGGTGCGGGCGTGCACCCGCAGCCCGGAACGCTTCTCCCCCTTGAGCTCCGCGGCGCCCTGGCCGACCGAGCGGGCCACCGCGTCGGACAGCACGGCGTGCAGCGACTCGAACAGGGTGTCCCGGGCCGCGGCGTCGAGCCGGGACGCCGTGGCGTAGGGCGACAGGCGCGCGGTGTGCAGGATCTCGTCGGAGTAGGCGTTGCCGATGCCGGCGAGCGTGGACTGGTCGGCCAGCAGCGTCTTGAGTCTGCGGTTGTCGCCGTCGAGCAGCTCGTCGAGACCGGCCCGGCCCAGCTCCAGCGCGTCCGGACCCAGCTTCGCGATGCCCGGGACCTGCGCCGGGTCGTCCACCAGGTACACGGCGAGCCGCTTCTGGGTGCCCTGCTCGGTGAGGTCGAAGCCCGGCCCGCCGACCTGGTCGAGGTGCACCCGCAGCTGCAACGGGCCGCGGCCCGGCTTGGGCGGGGTGACGCCCGCGGTGGTGTGCCAGCGCAGCCAGCCGGCCCGGGACAGGTGCGTGACCAGGTGCAGCGGGCCGGAGTCGGGGCGGTCGTCGAAGTCGACCGACAGGAACTTCCCGAACCGCGACGCCCCGGTCACCACCCGGCCCACCAGCGCCGACACCGGTGGGTCGAACGTCTTCAGTGCGCTCATCGAGGCCAGGTCCACCCGGGCCACCGGGCGGTACACGGCGTGCTCACGCAGGTGGTGGGCCAGGGCCTCCACCTCGGGCAGTTCGGGCACCGCGACTCCTAGTTGATCGGCTGCAGCGGGCTGTCCGCGTGGCCGGGCGTCGAGCGGTTCTTGAGGCTGCGCACGACCACCTTGGTCTCCTCGCGTGCGGTGGCGAGCCCGCGCACCATGCCCGTCCACTTCTCCGGGGGCAGGTCGTAGCCGCCCTGGGTCTTCGCGGTGATCGTGAACGGCCTGCGCAGCAGCCAGCGGAACGGGAAGAAACCCAGTCCGACGATGACGACGAGCCAGTAGAACCAGGGGAAGACCACTCCGCCGGGCACCCAGACGACGAGGACCAGCCAGAAGAACACCAGCGTGCCGAGGATCAGCACGACCGCGCCGTTACCCGCGTCGACGTCGTGCTCGAACTCGTCACCGACCGCCGGCGTGGTCCACTCGATCCGCCGGCTCACCTGCCATTCGCGGTAGTCCGCCGCGATGACCGTCTTCGTCGTCAAGGTGTCCGCTCCCCTGCCCCGGTACCGCCCACGATGTTCCCACAGGCCACCGACAGATCCGAGACCTCACGCGCCCGCCGCCGCGTCGCGATCCCCCGTCCCCCACGAACGGGCCGCCCGTACGAACCTTTCGTGCGAACGGCCCGCTCGGACGGACACGAGAGCCGGCCCGGGGAGGGCGCTGCGGTGGGTCAGCAGGCGGGCTCGGCGGGCTCGCGTTCCGGGGCGCCGGGGGCCAGCAGCTCCGAGCGGGTCAGCACGACCGGGTCCGGGCCGTCGTTGCGCAGCTCGTTGGGCCTGCCGTCCTCCAGGAAGAACGCCTCCCCCGGGCCGAACGGGCGCGGCTCGCAGGAGTCGGCGCGCTGCACGGTCACCGTGCCGGACCGCACGACGGTGATCACCGTGCCGGGGTGGCGGACCCAGCCGCTCGCCTGGCCCGGCTGCAGCACCTCGGTGCGCACGAGCAGCTCGGCGGGGCCGGGCGTGGAGATGTCGACGGGGCGGTCGAGGCGCCCCACCGCGTCGGAACCCGCCTGGGCCGCGGTCGCGCCGGGAACCTCGGAGCCACCGGCCGCGGATGTGGTCGGCGCCGCGGACCGGTCGGCCGGGAGGATCTCGACGGTCGTCCCGTCGGAGGGTGCGGCGTCGGACTCGTGGCCGAGCTGCCCCGGCTGGGCACACCCCGCGAGCAGGGCGGCGGTCGCGACCAGCAGGGCCGGTCCGAGAAGGTGACGGGCGAGCGGCACGGGCGGTGTCCCTCCGGGCGCGATGCGTGATCGCACCGCACGCTAGTGGCCGATCACCACGCGAGCGGCAGCCGGGTCGTCCCGTTGATGAAGTTGGAGGTCAGGCGGCGCACCTCCCCGTCGAGCCGGGCCGGCGGCAGGCGCAGGAACGCGGTGAGGAAGGCCCGCATCTGCATCCGGGCGAAGTGCGCGCCCAGGCACAGGTGCGGCCCCTGCCCGAACGCCAGGTGCTCGTTCGGGGAGCGGGTGATGTCGAAGGTGTCCGGGTCGGCGAAGCGGCGCTCGTCGCGGTGCGCCGAGCAGTGGTAGACGACGACCTTGTCCCCCGCCGCGATCTCCGCCCCGTTCAGGACGTGGTCACGGGTGGCGGTCCGGCGGAACGTCAGCACCGGCGGGTGCCAGCGCAGGATCTCCTCGATCGCCGACGGCAGCAGCCCCGGTTCCGCGCGCAGGCGGGCGTAGGCGTCGGGGTGCCCGACGAGCGCGAGCACCCCGCCCGGCAACGCGCTGCGCACCGTGTCGTTGCCCGCGATGACCAGCAGGAAGAAGAACATGTGCAGCTCGGGTCCGGTGAGTGCGCGACCGTCGACCTCGGCGTGCACCAGTGCGGTCATGACGTCGTCGCCGGGCTCGGCGCGCTTGCGCTCGGCGAGGGC
Organism: Pseudonocardia sp. DR1-2; assembly: GCF_023717215.1. Lineage (NCBI taxonomy): Bacteria > Bacillati > Actinomycetota > Actinomycetes > Pseudonocardiales > Pseudonocardiaceae > Pseudonocardia > Pseudonocardia sp. DR1-2. The sequence goes on from NZ_JAMQOF010000002.1 coordinate 390,672, forward strand.
GTCGGCGTAGCCGAACATGTCGGCCAGCGCGGCCGGGGAGCGCGGGTTCACCGGTGGACCCTCGGCCGCGTGGTCCGGGTCCTGGTAGCCGATCACCCGGTTCGTCCAGTGCAGCAGCATCGGGCGGTCCTCGACCGGCACGCCGAGCAGGTCGGACAGGTTCTGCAGCGGGAACTCGTCGGTGACCCGCCCGACGAGCTCGCAGCTGCCGTCGTCGCGCACGGCGTCCAGGAGCGCGTCGGCGCGGCGCTGCACCGCGGCGGCGAACCCCTCCAGCCGGCGACGCGTGAACGCCCCGGTGACCAGCGTCCGCAGCCGGACCTGCTCCGGCGGGTCCATGTTGAGCACCATCCGGCGCAGGAACGGCAGGTCGGCCGGGTCGGGGTCGCGGATCTGCGTCGCCCCGAGCGACGACGAGTAGTCGGCCGGGCTGCGCAGGACGTGCCGCACGTCGTCGTAGCGGGTGACGGCCCAGAACCCGGGTCCGGCCGGCCACGGGCCGACGGCGTGCTCGTCCTGCCAGGAGACGGGCGCCGCGTCGCGCAGCAGCCGCAGCGCATCGTGCGGCACCCCGCGGGCGAACACGCGCGGGTCGAACACATCGGTGTCGATCCCGACCGGGTCGACCCCATCGGGGCGGCTCACCGGTTCGCCACCTCGATCAGCGTGTCCGCGTGGCAGGGCACGTCCTCGGCGCACCAGCAGCACAGGTCCTTGCCTGCTAGCTCGGTCCGGGCCCGTTCGACCAGGTCGGGGCGCTCGTCGAGCAGCCAGCGGCGGTGCGCGGCGATGGCCGGTGCCCGCCCCATCTCGCGCACGTCGAAGGGGTTGCCCCACGGTCCGGGCCGGGTGACGAGCACCGCGCCGTCCGGTTTGCGCCACCCCTTCGTGCGACGCAGCCGGATCCGCTGTGGAGTGCTCACGATCCGCACCGTAATCAGGTGGCGCAGCTCACGGCCAATCGCTTTGCATTGCGCAACGCATCGGCGCACGCTTGCGCGAGTCAACTAGTTGCGTGATACATGCACTACCGAGAGGGGGTCCGCGATGAGCACCGCTCAGGCTGCCACCGCCGAGCCCGCCGACGCCGACCTGGAGCTCGCCGACTCGATCGTCCGGGAGCTGTTCCTGCTGGTCCGCCAGGTGAAGCGGTCAGGTGAACGGCACCGCCCCGAGATGATCGTCGACATGGCCGCGTACCACGTGCTGGCCCATCTCCACTTCGGCGGCCCGCAACGGGCCGGCGAGGTCGCCGCCACCTTCCACTCCGACCCCTCCACGATCAGCCGTCAGGTGTCCGGCCTGGTCAAGGCGGGTCTCATCGAGCGGCGCGCCGACCCCGGCGACGGCCGCGCCTCCCTCCTCGCCGCGACGGACGAGGGCGTCCGCGTGATCGAGACCGAGCGACGTCGTCGCGCGCACGTCATCGCCACCGTGCTGGCCGCGTGGAGCCCCGACGACCGGCAGGCCCTCACCGGCCTGCTCGGCCGCTTCCTCGACGACTACCAGACCTTCGAAGCACAGGAGTCCTGAGAATGTCCACCGCTGCCGCCAGTGCGCAGCGCCCCGCCGCCACCTCCGGCGACGGCGAGCTGACGCACCGGCAGATCCTGACCGTCCTGGGTGGACTGATGCTGGGCATGTTCCTGGCCGCCCTGGACCAGACGGTCGTCTCGACCGCGATCCGCACCATCGCCGACGACCTGTCGGGCCTCAACCTGCAGGCGTGGGCGACGACGGCCTTCCTCATCACCAGCACCATCACCACGCCGCTGTACGGCAAGCTCTCCGACATCTTCGGCCGCAAGCCGCTGTTCATGACCGCGATCACGATCTTCCTGATCGGGTCCGTGGCCTGCACCCTGGCCTGGTCGATGTACTCCCTGGCCGCGTTCCGCGCGCTGCAGGGCCTCGGCGCCGGCGGCCTGATGTCGCTGGCGCTGACGATCCTCGGCGACATCGTCCCGCCGCGTGAGCGTGCCCGCTACCAGGGCTTCTTCCTGGCCGTGTTCGGCACCTCGAGCGTGATCGGCCCGGTCATCGGCGGCCTGCTGTCCGGTGTGGACACCATCGCCGGCATCGACGGGTGGCGCTGGATCTTCCTGGTCAACGTGCCCATCGGGCTCGTCGCGCTGGTCGTCGTCTACCGGGTGCTGAACATCCCGCACGTCCCGCGGCCCGCACGGATCGACTGGCCCGGCGCGCTGGCGCTGGCGCTGTGCCTGGTGCCGCTGCTGATCGTGGCCGAGCAGGGCCGCGAGTGGGGCTGGGGTTCCACCTCGTCGATCGTCTGCTACGTCATCGGTGGTGTCGGCCTGCTGCTGTTCCTGCTGGCCGAGCGTGCCTACGGCGACGCCGCGCTGCTGCCGCTGCGGCTGTTCCGCACCGGCATCTTCTCGCTGTCCGCGGTGCTCAACCTGCTCATCGGTATGGCGATGTTCGGCGGCATCGCGCTGCTGCCGCAGTTCCTGCAGATCGTGCACGGCGCGACGCCCATCGAGGCCGGCTTCATGATGCTGCCGCTGGTCGGCGGGATCATGGTCGCCTCGATCCTCTCCGGCCAGCTGACCTCGCGCACCGGCCGCTACAAGATCTTCCCGGTGATCGGCACCGCGTTCATCACGATCGCGATGGTGCTGCTGTGGCAGACCGTCACGCCGTCGATCCCGATCTGGCAGCTCGACCTGACCATGGCCCTGCTGGGTCTCGGCCTGGGTCTGTGCATGCAGACCCTCGTGCTCGCCGTGCAGAACGCGATGCCCGCCCGCGACATGGGTGTCACCACCTCCTCGGTGACGTTCTTCCGGCAGATGGGCGGCACGCTGGGCACCGCGATCTTCCTGTCGGTGGTGTTCTCCACCGCCGGCGACAAGATCGCCGACGCCATCCGCGCCGCGCTCGGCACGAGCTCCTTCCGGGCCGCGCTGACCGACCCCGCCGTCGCGGCCGACCCGGCCAACGCACAGGTCGTCGGGGCGCTGCAGTCCGGTCAGGCCGGCGGCCTGTCCACCTCGGTGCTGGCCGACTCCTCGTTCCTGCAGCGGATCGACCCGCGGCTGGCCGCACCGTTCCAGGAGGGCTTCACCAGCGCGATGACGCTGGCGTTCCTCATCGCGGCCTGCGTGATCGCGGTGGCCTTCGTCCTGGTGCTGTTCGTCAAGGAGCTGCCGCTGCGCACCATGTCCGGTGCGCAGGCCGCCCGGGCCGAGGCCGCGGGCGAGGGTGCCGCCGCCGCGTCGGTCCCGACCGAGGCGCTCGGGACGGTCGCCCCGGCCCCCGCCCCGGCCGGGCGGGTCGACGGCGGTGGGCGCGGAGCGGACATCGCGCCGCCCACCACGCCGCTGCCCGTCGTCGCCCGGCAGGAGCCGCCGCACCCGGCGCCCCGGCCGAAGCCCCAGTCGCGGCCGCACAACGGCACCGTCGGTGACGCCGCCGCGGCCGCGGGCCTGGACCACCTGCACTCCGCGGGCGGCGACGGCCCGGCCGTCACCGGACGGGTCCAGGGCGGCACCGGCACGCCGGTCACCGGGGCGGTCGTCACCGTCACCCGGCTGTCCGGCGACCAGGTCGGTCGCACCACGACCGACGGCGACGGCCACTACCGCATCGCCGTCGACCAGCCCGGACGCTTCCTGGTGGTGGCGGCCTCGGCGGCGCTGCCGCCGCACGCCGCCACGGTCTCGGTCGGCACCGAGCCGGTCCGCCACGACGTGCGGCTGTCGGTCAGCAGCGGCATCCGCGGCACCGTGCTCGACGCCGCGGGCACCCCGCTGCCCGGGATCACCGTCTCGCTGATCGACCACGGCGGCGACGTCGCCGCGGCCGGCCGGTCCGGTGAGGGCGGCCGCTGGGCGCTCGACGGCGTCCCGGCCGGGCGCTACACGCTCACCGCCGCCGGCGAGGGCGTCGACCCGGTGGCGGTCGGCGTCGAGGTGCCCGGCTCCGGTACGGCGGTCCAGGACCTGCGGCTGCCGCAGCGCTCCCGGCTCACCGGCCGGGTCACCGCGGCGCCCGACGGGCACCCGGTGGCGCACGCACTGGCCACGCTGATCGACGCCGAGGGCGCCGTCGTCGGGTCGCGGCTGTCCGGCCCGGACGGGACCTTCGCGTTCGAGGGCCTGCCCGCGGGCAGCTACACCCTCGCGACCAGCGGCTACGCCCCGGTCGCGACGGTGGTCGCGCTGGAGCCGGGCCGGGTGACCCACTCCGACGTGGAGTTCCCGCTCCCGCTCGACGGGCAGGCGTCCACGAACGGCAACGGGTCCGCGTCGAGCAACGGCAACGGGCTGCAGAACGGCCGGCACGTCCGGGAGGGCGAGCAGGGTCTGCGGGGCGAGGCGCACCGCTGACCCACCCGTCCGTGTTCCACGTGGAACGCCCCGTTCCTCCCGTCACGGGAGGGCGGGGCGCTCCGCCGTCTACAGCGCGATGGCCGCGCCCACCCCGGACCGGGGGTCGACCGCGGCGTGCAGCGTCCCGGGCCCGCCGCCCCCGGGGACGGCGGCGCCGGTCCCGACCGCGCACATCCGGCCCAGCGCCCAGGCGCCCGCGTCGTCCACGACGTGCCCGCGGCGGGTCAGCCCGGCGAGGGTGCCGGCCCCGAGCCGGGACTCGACGACGAGCCCGTGCGGCTCCCAGCCGCGCGGCGCGAAGGACGCGGGGAACGCCGTCGAGTGCCAGGTCGGCGCGTCGATCGCGGCCTGCAGGTCCAGCCCGCCGTGCATCAGCGCGAGCAGGAAGGCGAGCTGCCACTGGTCCTGCTGGTCCCCACCCGGCGTCCCGAACGCGAGTGCGGGCTCGCCGTCGCGCAGCGCCAGCGACGGCGACAGCGTCGTGCGCGGCATCCGCCCGGGCGCCAGCGTGCTCGCGAGCCCCTCCTCCAGCCAGAACATCTGGCCGCGGGTGCCGAGGCAGAAGCCCAGCGCCGGGATCGTCGGCGACGACTGCAGCCAGCCCCCCGACGGCGTCACCGAGATCATGTTCCCGGCGGCGTCGACGACGTCGACGTGCACCGTGTCCCCGCGGGCGACGCCGTCCCGCGACACCGTCGGCTCGCCGGTGCCCGGCCCCTCCGTCCCGGAGCCGCGACCGGCTCCCGGGGTCGCCGCGTAGTCCCCGATCCGGGGGGTGCGTCCGCCCGGCGAGCCGGGTCGCAGCCCGCCGTCCGAGGCCGGGCCGATCAGGCCCCGCCGGTCGTCGGTGTAGGCGTCGGAGAGCAGGTCGGCGATCAGGTCGGGGGTCGCGCCGTCGCCGTACCAGGCCTCCCGGTCGGCGAAGGCGAGCTTCGCGGCCTCGGCGGCGGCGTGCACCGTGTCGAGGGTCGCGACACCGCCGGGCAGCTCCAGGTCCAGGCCCGCCAGCAGCCGCAGCTGCTGCAGCAGGACCGGCCCCTGCGACCATGGGCCGCACTTCGCGACCGACCAGCCGGACCCGGCGTCGGCGACGAGCGCGTCCTCGTAGTGCGCCGACCAGCCGGCCAGGTCGTCGGCGGTGAGCAGGCCGATGTGGTCGCGCCCGGTCTCGTCCCGGACCGGGGTCGCGGCGAACCGGCCGATCTCCTCGGCGACGAACCCGCGGTACCAGGCGTCGCGGGCGGCGTCGATCCGCGCCTCCCTGCTCGGGCCGACGGCCTCGTCGAGCAGCCGGCGCCAGGTCGCGGCCAGCACGGGCAGCCGCACCGGCTCGCCCGCGGCGGGGACCCGGCCGTCGGGCAGCCAGGTCGCCGCCGACGACGGCCAGTGCGTGCGGAAGTGGTCGGCGACCGTGCCGATGGCCGCGGGCACCCGCGGGACCAGCGGGAACCCGCCCGCGGCGTAGCCGAGCGCCGGTGCGAGGACGTCGGCGAGCTCCCAGGTGCCGTGGTCGCGCAGCAGGGTCAGCCAGCCCTCCCAGGCCCCGGGGACCGTCGCCGGGAGCAGGCCGGTGCCGGGGACGATCGTGCAGCCCAGGTCGCGCAGCCGGTCGGCCGTCGCGGCGGCCGGTGCCACGCCCTGGGCGCACAGCACCCGCGGGACGGGGTCGGTCGCGGTGACGAACACGGCGGGCAGCTCACCTCCCGGCCCGCACAGGTGCGGCTCGACCACCTGCAGCACGAACCCGCAGGCGACGGCGGCGTCGAAGGCGTTCCCGCCCCGCGCCAGCACCGTGGCCGCGGCGGCGGTGCCGAGATGGTGGGTGCTGCTGACCGCGCCGTGCGGCCCGATCCGGTCGTGTCCTCTGGGTGCCACGACCCGGATCCTCACACGCCCGCGTGGCCCCGCGGACCTCAGGCGGGGTCGCGCAGCTCGCTCACCAGCGGGACCTCCAGCACCCGGTCCGAGGACATCCACTCGCGCAGCGCGTGGGTGGCCAGCACGTCGTCGGTGTTGTAGCCGAGCAGCCGCTCCCGCTGGACCGGGTCGGGCTCGCCGCCGTCGAGCGCGACGGCGTCGCGATACCAGCGCATGGAGTTCTCCCCACCCGCCTCCGGGTCCCGCCAGGAGAACCCGGCGGCGGGAGCGATCTTCTTCAGCCCCTTGCCCTGCGAGCACAGGAACCAGGTGGAGACCACGCCGTAGAGGTCCACCCAGCACGGGTCCGCGACGAACGCGCGCACCTCGGCCTCGGTCGGTACCCCGGGCATCCCGGCGAACCGCTGCGCCGAGGCGATCATCCAGCGGTTCTCGGCCTGCTCGTTGTAGCAGTAGGCGGCGAACGTGCGCCCGGACGCGAGCGTGGCGGCGCGCACGCCCGCGAACCACGTCCAGAACTCCCCGAACGAGCGCCCCTCGTCGCGGGTGGGCAGCGGGTCCCAGGTCGCGAACGCCCGGTAGCCGGGCTCCGGGTCCCCGTCACGGGCACCGCCGGGCAGCGTCAGCAGCGCACCCCACAGGTAGGCCCCGGACTCGCCGAAGCTCTCCATGTCGACGTCGACCTCGACGTCGGCGCGCGTGACCGGCACCCGCGGCACCCGGCGGGCGACGGCGAGTCCCCGGCGGCGCGCGCGGGCCAGCGCCACGAGGTCGGTGAACGGCGGCCCGGGCAGGGTGCCGGTCAGCTCGGCGGGCGGGTCCGCCGGGTCCAGCCCGGCCAGCCCCGCGACGGTCGCGACGCCCGACTCCCGCAGCAGCCGCGCCGTCTCGCCGTGGGCGACCAGGCTGACGTCGTCGACCTGTTCCAGCTCGGCCTCGCACGTCGGCCACCAGGGGCAGCGGCGGCACTCGGTGATCCGCGACGGCGCCGCGAGCGCGGGCCCGCCGGTCGCCGCGGCCCGGGCGACGGCGGCCCGGTCGGTGAACCGCGCGTCGTACTCCTCCAGCGTGGACCGCCCGCCGGGCCAGTGCCCGGCCCGCAGGTCGTGCCAGACGACCACGTCGGCGTCCAGCCCGATCACCCCGCCGAGCCGCGGGGCCGACTCCGGCGGCGCCCAGCCCGCGGCCTCCAGCAGCCGGGTCAGCTGGGCCAGGGCCAGCAGGTCGCGCGGCTGGGAGCGGACCTTGCGGTCCGGGTCGTGCCGGGCACGCTGCGGCCACGGGTCGGTGACGGCGGTGGTGCGCGCGCCCTCGCCCGGATCGGTGATCCGGCGGCGCACGACGAGCAGCGGGACGTAGCCCCCGGTGGGCGTGCGCACGAGCAGCTCCGCGGTGCCGCGCCGGTCGCCGTCGACGGGCAGTACCGCACCCCAGACCAGCGGTGCACCGGCCGCGACGAGCTCGGCCGTGCGCTCCGCCCGGGCCGCCCGCGGACCGGCGCCGGTCCCGGTCGGCCCGGCCGCGCCGTCCGGCCAGGTGCTCGCCCAGTCCGCCCCCCAGGTGCGCGCGAGCAGCTCGCCGATCCGCACCCGGTGCGCCGCCGCGTCGGCCCGGCGCTGCTCGATCGCCGGGTCCGGGAGCGCCCGCGGCCGCTCCGCCGCCGACGGGTCGTGGTCCAGGTGCACCCGGCGGCGGCACCCGCTCAGCGCCGCCGCGTCCAGCAGGACACGGGGTGCGGTACGCGGTCCGGTCGAGGTGCTCACGGCTCCCGAGGGTAGAGACCACCCCCGACAGGAACGGATCCGCGTGACGCCCCGTTCCCCCACCCGGGTGGTGTCGGTCCTGCGCGTGCGGTGGGCGGGGCCCTAGGCTGCGTCGACACGGCGATCATCTGCCGAGCCGACCCGGGAGGACACGACATGGGACTGCTGCGCAGGAAGCCGAGCGCGGGCGAGCGCGCCGCGGCGGCGACCAGGGAGGCGGCGGTCGATGCGTCGGAACGGGTGCAGTCGGCCACGGTCCAGACCCTCGAGTACACCCGCGAGACCGCCGACAAGGCCGCCGAGAAGCTGCACCAGCGCGCGGTGAAGGCCCGGAAGAAGGCCGAGGCGGCGTCGCGGCGGGCGGAGAAGGCCGGCCGCCGGGCCGCGCGCAGCACGCGTCGCGCCGTCGGCGAGGGCACCGCCACCGCGAACAGCCTGCTGAGCTCGGCCGACCTCAAGGCCCGCTCGGCCGACCGGAAGGTCGCCAAGGCGGCGGCGAAGGCCGACGCCGGCGCCCGCAAGGCCGAGGCGAAGGCCGCGCGCGCCGCGGAGAAGGGCAGGCTCAAGAGCGAGAACCTGGCCGCCAAGCAGGCCGAGCGGGACCGCGCCGCCCGCGAGTGGAACGCCAAGAAGGTCCAGCGGTACCTGGGCGTGGCGAAGATCGTCGCGCCGCTGCTGGCGCCGTACGCGATGGCCGCGGCCGGGTCGCTGCGCCACCGCCTCGACGACCACCGTTCCCGCCGACTCGGCGTGTCCCCGGACGAGCTGGGCGGCTACTCCGGCCCCGGCGGACGGCTGCACGCACGGCTGTCCCGGATCGCGCGCACCATCACCGAGCTGCGCGAGGACGGGACCGTCGAGCGCGACCAGGCCGCGAAGCGGTTCGCCGACGAGACCGAGCCGCGGCTGCACGACCTCGCCGCCGCCGTCCGGGCCGCGGAGAACATGCCGGCCGCCCGCCGCAAGGCCGCGTACCGCACGGTGTCCGCGGACCTGGACCGCATCGAGGTCCGCCTGCTCGACCACCTGGGCGTCCGCTCCTGACCCGTTCCGTGGGCCCGGCCCCGGCCGGGCCCACGGCGACGGTCGGCCCGCGCGGTTCCGATGCGCGCTCCGCCTGCGCTACGCGCGGTAGGTCTCCAGCAGCCGCAGCCACACCTCGCTGATCGTGGGGAACGCGGGCACGGCGTGCCACAGCCGGGCCAGCGGCACCTCACCGACCACGGCGACCGTCGCCGCGTGCAGCAGCTCGGCGACCCCGGGCCCGACGAACGTGACCCCGAGCAGCACCTCGCGCCGCGGGTCGACGACGGCGACCACCCGGCCGGACCAGTCGTCCGCGGTGAGCGAGGACCCGGCGACGGCGATGTCCATGTCGACCACCCGCACGTCGAGCCCCTCGGCGCGGGCGGTCGCGGCGGTCCGGCCCACCCAGGCGACCTCGGGGTCGGTGAACACGACCTGGGGCACCGCGTGGTGGTCGGCGGTCGCCGCGTCCTCGCCCCAGGGGGCGTCGTCGAGCGGGCGGCCCGCGGCGCGCGCGGCGATCGCGTGCGCGGCGATCCGGGCCTGGTACTTGCCCTGGTGGGTGAGCGGGGCCCGCCCGTTGACGTCGCCGACCGCGTAGAGCCAGTCCCCCGCGGCGAGCCCCGAGTCGTCGACGACGATCTCGCCGCGCCGCCCGGGGCCCACCCCGGCCGAGCCGAGGTCGAGCCCGTCGGTGGCCGGACGGCGCCCGGTCGCGACGAGCAGCCGGTCCACCTCGACCTCGTCCCCGCCCCCGACCAGCACCGTCGCGTCCCCGTTCCGGCGCACCTCGTCCAGGCCGGTGCCCAGCCGCACGTCGACGCCGGCCTCCCGCAGCCCGGCCGCGACCCGCTCGGAGGCCTGCGGCTCCGCGCCCGGCAGCACCCGGTCGCCGTGGTTGAACAACGTGACCTGCGCGCCCAGCCGGGCGTGGGCCAGCGCCATCTCGCAGCCGACGACGCCGCCGCCGAGCACGCCGAGCCGGCGCGGGACCTCCCGCGCCGAGGTCGCCTCGCGCGAGCCCCAGTACTCGACCGTGTCCAGCCCCGCGACGTGCGGGACGACCGGCACGCTGCCGGTCGCGACGACGACGGCGTGGCGCGCGGTCACCACGGTCTCGGTGCCGTCGGCCGCGGTCACGACGACGCGCTTCTCCCCGGCCAGCCGGCCCCGGCCGCGCAGCACGGCGGCACCGGCGCCCTCGGCCCACCGCACCTGGCCGCTGTCGTCCCAGTCGGAGGTGAACGTCGTGCGGCGTTCGAGGACCTTCGCCGGGTCGAACTCGGCCCGCACACCGGGCAGCCGCCGGGCGTCGGCGACGGCCTGCGGGGTGCGCAGCAACGCCTTCGACGGGATGCACGCCCAGTACGAGCACTCCCCGCCGAGGAGCTCGGCCTCCACCAGCACCGCGGACAGGCCGGCGTCCACCGCGTAGCCCGCGGCGTTCTCACCGACCGGGCCCGCCCCGATCACGACGACGTCGTAGCTCTGCTCGCTCATGGGGGCGACCCTTCCGCACTCACCCCAGGGCCGCGACCGCGTCACCCAGCTCGGTGTCGCCGCCGCGCAGCTCCAGCGTCGTGCCCGCGGTGCCCGGCGCCGCCAGCAGCGCGGCGACGGCCGCGGCGGAGTCGTCGCGGGTCACCTCGCCGTACTCCACCGGCGGCGGGGCCAGGGTGACCCGCCCGGTGCCCGGGTCGTTCGTGAGCCTCCCGGGCCGCAGGATCGTCGCGTCGAGGCGCGTGTCGGCGCGGATCGCGTCCTCGGCGGCCTTCTTCGCGCGGATGTAGGCGGCCCACACCTCGCCGCGCTCGGGGTCGGGCTCGGCGTCGACCCCGGGCGAGGACACCAGCAGGTAGCGGCGGACGCCCGCCACTGCGGCCGCGTCGGCGAGCAGGGTGGCGCCGTCCCGGTCGACGGTCTCCTTGCGTGCGACGCCGCTGTCCGGTCCGGCCCCCGCCGCGAAGACGACGGCGTCGGCGCCGGTCAGGTGCCCCGCGAGGTCCGTCGCGGAGATCTTCTCCAGGTCCGCCACGACCGGGCTCGCCCCGGTGGCCGCCACGTCGTCGGTGTGGTCGGGGTTGCGCACGATCGAGCGCACCGTGTGTCCCTGCACCGTGAGCAGTGTGGACAGTCGCAGCGCGATCTGTCCGTGTCCTCCGGCGATCACCACGTCCATGCGGCCACGCTAGGCCGGACGGCTGCTCACCGCCTGTTCGGCTTGAGCGTCCAGACGATCGTCATGGCCCCGGTCTGCACACCCTGGGCGTCGGTGATGGTGACGTCGACGGTGAACTCCGGGCGCGTCCCGGCGTCGAGCTCGGCGAGCACCTCACCGGCCGGACGGGTCAGCACCGCCTCGGCGCGGAGGTCGCCCTTGGCGAGCTTGAGGTAGCGGATCTCGGACCGGACGACCAGCGGTACGGCCCGGTCCCCGGCCGAGGCGAACGCGGCCAGGCCGACGGCGCCGGAGGCGGTCTCGCCCAGTCCGAACATGACCGCGGCGTGCGGCCCGCCGACGTGGTTGTGCTGGTCGGACCGGTCGGGGAGGAACGCCTCGACCCGGTCGGTCGTGATCGACCCGAAGGTGATCCCGGCGGTGCCCACCCACGGCACCGCCTGCGTCATCGCGTCGGCCACCCAGCTCGCGTCATCAGCCATGGCCCGACCCTACTCGTCGGTAACCTCCGAGGAAAGCGACGCCCGTTTCCTCACGATTCTCGCTGTGTAAGAACGAACCCCCTTGTCCGTCGTGCACAACGGGGTTGAGATCGGTGTGACAGCAGGCACACCAAGTCCCACCACCACGACGCGCAACGCCGCGCGTCCGAGGCCCGGAGGTACCGCCAGTGAAGGCCGTGCGGGTGCACGCGTACAAGCAGGACCCCCGGATCGACGACATCCCGGAACCGACGATCCAGGGTCCGCTCGACGTCATCGTCAAGATCGGCGGTGCCGGCGTGTGCCGCACCGACCTCCACATCATCGACGGGGACTGGGCCGACATCCAGAACCCCGACCTGCCCTACGTCATCGGCCACGAGAACGCGGGCTGGGTGCACGCGGTCGGCGACGGCGTCACGAACGTGCGGGTCGGCGACACCGTCATCCTGCACCCGCAGCCGTCGTGCGGGCTGTGCACCATGTGCCGCTACGGGCGCGACATGCAGTGCACCGGGGACGCGTTCTTCCCCGGCCTGTCGAACAACGACGGCGGCATGGCCGAGTACCTGCGCACCACCGCGCGGTCCTGCGTGAAGCTGAACCCGGACACCGACCCGGCCGACGTCGCCGCACTCGCCGATGCGGGCATCACCGCCTACCACGCGGTCCGCAAGGCGGTGCCGTTCCTGTACCCGGGCACCACCGCGGTCGTGCAAGGCGCGGGCGGGCTCGGCCACATCGGCATCCAGGCGCTCGCCGCGCTCACCGCAACCAAGATCATCGTCGTCGACAAGAACCCGGACGCGCTCGAGCTGGCGAAGCAGATCGGCGCGGAGGAGACCGTCGTCGCCGACGGGAACCAGGTCGAGGCCGTCCAGGAGCTCACCGGCGGCGGCGCCACGGTGGTCTTCGACTTCGTCGCCGAGCAGGGCGCGGAGAACGACGCCTGGGCGATGACCGGGCCGGCCGGCTACAACTTCGTCCTCGGCTACGGCGGCAACCTCTCCGCCCCCACCCTCGACTTCGTCGCCGGCGAGAAGAACATCATCGGCAACATCGTCGGCACCTACAACGACCTCGCAGAGCTCATGGTCCTGGCCCAGGCCGGGAAGGTCACCCTGCACACCGTCCAGTACAAGCTCGACCAGGCGCTGGAGGCCCTGCACGACCTGGACGCGGGCAAGGTCCGTGGCCGGGCGATCCTCGTTCCGTGACTCAGTCATACGTACGTACAGGACGAACGTTCTTTCCCTGACCCACCACCGATCAGCAGAGCTGCTGACGCAGGAGGAACCACATGTACGAGAAGGACGGCGAGAAGTACTTCATCGTCGACTCCCACAGCCACTTCTGGGACGCCTCCCGGGAGAACTGGGTCGAGGGTCGCGAGCAGTACGCCAAGGGCTGGATCGACTGCTTCTACGGCTACCACCAGCTCGGCCCGCCCGAGACCCACTGGGACTGGGAGCACTACCTCAAGGTCTCGCAGGACGACTTCGAGCGCGACGTCTTCATCGAGGGCCACGTCGACTACTCGATCTTCCAGTCGACCTACCTCAAGGAGTGGTACAAGAACGGCTTCAACACCGCCGACCAGAACGCGGCGCTGCTGGAGAAGTGGGGCGACCGGATCATCGTCAACGGGCGCTTCGACCCGCGTGACGGCGACGAGGGCATGAAGCAGTTCGAGGCGGACTGCGCGAAGTACAAGCACAAGGGCGTGAAGCTCTACACCGCGGAGTGGAACGGCAGCTCCCGCGGTTTCAAGCTCACCGACCCGGAGTGCTACCGCTTCCTGGAGCGGGCCCAGGAGCTGGGCGTCAAGAACGTCCACGTCCACAAGGGCCCGACGATCTGGCCGCTGGACAAGGACGCGTTCGACGTCGCCGACGTCGACCACGCGGCCACCGACTTCCAGGGCCTGAACTTCATCGTCGAGCACGTCGGCCTGCCGCGCATCGAGGACTTCTGCTTCATGGCGGTGCAGGAGCCCAACGTCTACGCCGGCCTGTCGGTCGTCGTCGGCGGCCTGATGCACGCCCGCCCGAAGTTCTTCGCCAAGGTGATGGGCGAGCTGCTGTTCTGGGTCGGCGAGGACAAGATGACCTTCGGCAGCGACTACAACATCTGGACGCCGAAGTGGCAGGTCGAGGGCCTGGTCGACTGGCAGATGCCCGACGACGACCAGTTCGCCGACTACCCGCGTCTCACCACCGCGTCGAAGAAGAAGATCCTCGGCCTCAACGCGGCGAAGCTCTACGACCTCGAGGTCCCGGCCGAGTGCCGGCTGCCCGACACCACGGCCGACGAGGCCATGGCCCCGGGTGAGGAGCTCGTCGACAACAAGGCGGGGGCGCAGGCGTGACCCCGCGGCCTGCTGAGAGCCCGCTCCGGCAGGCCGTGTGGTCCGCGCTGGGGACGGTGCTCGACCCGGAGCTGGACGAGCCGATCACCGAGCTCGACTTCGTCGAGTCGTGGTCGGTCTCGCCCGCCGGTGAGGTCGTCGTCGGGCTCCGGCTGCCGACGTTCTTCTGCGCTCCGAACTTCTCGTTCCTGATGGTCGCCGACGCCTACGACGCGGTGACCGCGGTACCGGGAGTGACGAGGGCGGAGGTGACGCTGGCCGACCACCACGCCTCCGACGAGATCAACGGCGGGGTCGCGGCGCACGCCGGGTTCGTCAAGTCCTTCGAGGGCTCGATCAACGGGCAGGCCGCGGCCGAGCTCGACGAGCTGCGGCACACGTTCCTGGCCAAGGCCGCGCTGGCCGGCCAGGACCGGGTGGCCCGCCCGCTCGTCGACGCCGGCCGGGGACCCGACGAGCTGGCCGGGCTGACGCTCGGCGAGCTGGTCGGGACCGAGGCCGACACCGAGGAGCTGACCCGGATGCGGACCCGCCGCAGGGCGATCGGCCTGCCCGCCAGCGACGACGCACCGCTGCTGGTCCACTCCGACGGCACCGCGGTGACCGTCGAGCAGGTCCCGCTGCACCTGCGTCGCGCGCGGTTGCAGCGGGTCGGGATCGAGACCAACGGGGAGTACTGCAAGGGCCTGTTGAAGATCCGCTACGAGACCGGCCGGACGGCGGCGACCGCCGGCCGCTGACCACCGCACGCCACCTCCGGGCCGCGCCCCTCATCGAGGGACGCGGCCCGGACGTGTGCACGCCCCGAGTCCGCGCGCTGATCCGGAGTCCGCGCGCATCCGCGCAGTCCGCGCGTGTCACGGCACGCGCGAACCGCGGATCAGCGCGCGAACCGCGAATCAGGGCGAGGGAGGACCGGCGTCCAGGACGCGGACGGTGTCGGTGAGGCGGTAGCCGTCCCCGTGCGCGAAGGGGGCCAGGGCGGCCAGCAGGGCGGCGCGGACGGCGGCGGGGCCGGCGTGGCGTGCCGCGTGCCGCCCCGGCCCGGACGCGAGCACCCCGGCGACGAGGTCGTCCGGGTCGGGGTGCACCACCGGCACCCGGACGACGGCGACCTCCCGCACCACGAGCCCGGCCAGCTCCGCCAGCCGGGTCAACCGCCGCGGATCGGTCAGCGGGGGCGCACCGACGCCGCTGCGGTCGGGCCCGGGGTTGTTCTGCGGCGGCGCGGGCGCGGCCCCGGTGAGCGGGGCGAGCGCCGCGCCGATGACGGCGGCGTCGCACTCGTCGGGGGTGCCCCAGACCGTGGCCCGCACCGCGCCGCCCGGCGCGCACACCCGGCCCGCCCCGCGCAGCGCGAGCACCGGGTTCGTGAGGTGCTCCAGCACCTGCACCAGCGTGACCAGGTCGAACGCGTCATCGGCGAAGGGCAGCTCATGGGCGTCGGCGACCCGCAGGTCCGCCCCGGGCGCGGCCCGCTCCGCCGCGGCGAGCGCGCGGGGTTCGGTGTCGACGCCGGTGACGGCCAGCCCGGCGGCGGCCGCGTCGGCGAGCAGCCGCCCCGCCCCGCAGCCGACGTCCAGCAGCCGCGAGCCCGGGCCGGCGCCCGCCAGGACACGGTCGAACAGCGGGGACGCGGCGGCGGTGCTCACGGCTCCGACGCTAGTCCGGCGCGGTGCCGCGGTCACCGCTTCGGTGGGAGCGTCTCCACGACCGCGACCGCCTCGGCGACCCAGCCGGCGAGCTCCGGGCCGTCGAGGTCGTCGACGTCGGGCTCGCCGGTCACCCACAGCCAGCCGGCCATCTCGCGGCCGCCCATCACCATCCGCTCGGTCCGCGGGCGCTCCAGCAGCTCCGCGGAGCGGTCCGCGGCCACCCGTACGAGCAGCCCGCCACGTCCGCTCGCGGCGACGGCCATGTGCCCGTCGACCAGGAAGGCGAGCCCGCCGAACATCTTCTTCTCGGTCACCGGTCGCTCCGCGAGCAGGCTGCGCAGGCGGGCGGCGAGACCCTCGTCGTAGGCCACCCGGGCGAGTATGGCCCTCAGCGGCCCCAGACGTCCTCGGCGACCGAGACGATCAGCTCCAGCTTGCGCTTCTGGTCGTCGACGGTGAGCTCGTTGCCCTCGACGGTGGAGGAGAACCCGCACTGCGGCGACAGGCACAGCTGGTCCAGCGGCACGTACCGCGCCGCCTCGTCGATCCGCCGCTTGAGCCCGTCCGGGTCCTCCAGCGTCCCGGACTTGGTCGTGACCAGCCCGAGCACCACCTGCTTGCCCTTCGGGACGAACCGCAGCGGGGCGAACCCGCCGGAGCGCTCGTCGTCGAACTCGCAGAAGAAGCCGTCGACGCCCAGCGTGCCGAACAGCGCCTCGGCGACGTGGTCGTAGCCGCCCTCCGCGGCCCACGACGACCGGTAGTTGCCCCGGCACATGTGGGTGGTGACGTACATGTCCGACGGCCGGTCGGCGATCGCGGCGTTGATCTGGCGGATGTAGCGCAGGTGCTGGGTCTCCGGGTCGTCACCCTTCTCGGCCAGCTGCGCGCGGTGCGCCGGGTCGTTCAGGTAGGCCAGCGCGGTGTCGTCGAGCTGCAGGTAGCGGCAGCCGCGGTCGTACATCGCGCGGAGCTGGTCGGCGTAAGCGGTCGACAGGTCGGACCAGAACTCCTCGACGTCGGGGTAGACCTCGCCGGAGATGACCGACCGGCCGCCGCGGGCGTAGACCATGCTCGGCGAGGGGATCGTGAGCTTCGGGGTCGCCGTGGTGACCTGCGCGGCCAGGTACTCGAACGCCGAGGCGAAGACGGGTTCGTCGAGGTGCACCCGGCTGTCGACGGCCATCCCGGCGGAGGTGAAGTTGTTCTGGCCCGCCGCGTTGCGCATCGCGACCTCGACCCGGCCGGAGGTCTTCGTGACGCCGCCGAGGGCGTAGATGAAGTCCATGTGCCAGGAGGTGCGGCGGAACTCGCCGTCGGTGGCCGAGCGCAGGCCGACCGACTCCTGCAGCGCGACGACGTCGGTGATCGCGGCGTCCTCGGCCGCGCGCAGGCCCGCGTCGTCGAGCTCGCCCGCGGCGTGCCGCTCCCGGGCGGCGAGCAGGGCGGGCGGCCGCAGCAGCGAGCCGACGTGGTCGGCCCGGAACGGCGGGACGGTGCGGACGAGCGACTCCACTGTCTTCTCCGGCATCGGGCGAACGTATCGCCGTGTCCGCATGTCCGCCGACGTCACTTCCGGAGAATGGAAGGTCTATCGCGCGCGCCAGTGCGGGGACCGCTTCTCCCGGGCCGCGGCGGCACCCTCCGCCGCGTCCTCGGTGGTCGCGACGACCTTCCGCAGCGTCTCGCCGAAGCGGATCGCCTCCCTGGTGCCCATCTCCGGCCCGCGCACCGCCATCTCCTTGATCGCGCGCTGGGCCAGCGGCGCCCCCGCGGTGAGCCGCCGGGCGAGGTCCCGGGCGGCGTCGCCCAGCTCCTCGTGCGGCACGACCCACCCGGCGAGGCCGATCTCGTGCGCCCGCCGCGCGTCGATCGTCTCGCCGGTGAGCAGCAGCTCCATCGCGTACTGCCGGTCGATCATCCGGGGCAGCCGCAGCGCACCGACGATCGTCGGGACGCCCAGCCGGGCCTCCGGGAAGGAGAAGGTGGCGCGGTCCGAGGCGATCACGAAGTCGCACCAGGTCAGCAGCGTGACGCCGTAGCCGACGGCGGGTCCGTTCACCGCGGCGACGATCGGCTTGAAGATCTCCCAGCCGCTCTCCAGCGAGTTCACCGTCGGCCGCTCGAAGAAGCTGCCCGGGAAGTCGCCCGCCGGGTTGCCGGTGGTCGAGCGCGTGTCCGCCCCGGCACAGAACGCAGGCCCCCGGCCGGTCACGATCGCGACCCACGCCTCGTCGTCGGTGCGGAAGCGGTCCCAGGCGGCGTTGATCGCACGCCGCATGTCCCCGTCGATCGCGTTGCGCTTCTCCGGGCGGTCGTAGGTGATCGTCACGACGTGTCCGTCGCGTTCGTAGCGCACCCCGTCGGCCATCGGGCCATCCTGGCGGGCTCAGCCGGACGCGGCGACCCCCGGCGCCGCGGCCAGGTGGCGGGCCAGCGGGGCCGCGGCCTCGCGCACCGCGCGTTCGAGCTCCCAGCGGCGCCCGGTGAAGTCCGCCCGGCTGACGACGACCGACAGCGCGGCGCCGCCGCCCGGGTGCGGCACCGCGACCGCGAGCCCGGCCCGGCCGCGGGCGTGCTCCTCCACCTCCACCGCGACCCCCGCCGAGCGGACCCGCAGCAGGTCGCGGTCGAGTAGCCGCCGGTCGGTGAGGGTGTGCGGGGTCAGCGGCGCCAGCGGCCCGTGCCCGACGCCGAGGACGTCGGCCAGCCGTCCGGCGTCGAGCCCGGCGAGCAGTGCCTTGCCCGGCGCGGTCGCGTGCGCGGGCAGCGGCTCCCCGGTCACCGCGCCCGGCCCCGGGTGCGCCGCACAGGTCTCGGTGTGGGCGACGACGACGTCGTCGGACCGCAGCACCGCCAGCACCACCGCCGCGCGGGCCGTGGTGTGCAGCTCGGCGAGCACCTCCCGGGCCGGGGCGGGCGGCACGATCGGGTCGGTCATCCCCCGGTACAGCCCGACGACGCGGTAGCCCAGCCCGTACCCGCGCTCGGCGTGCAGCCGGACCAGGTAGCCCTCCTCGACGAGCGTCCCCAGCAACCGGTACGCCGTCGGCAACGGCAGCTCCAGGCGGCGGGCGAGGGCCTTGGCGCTGACCCCGTCACCCGCCTCGGCGACCGCCTCGAGGACCCGCAGCGCTCGGCGCAGCACCGCTCCCGCGCCGTCGCCGACCATCCGCCTAGTGTCGCTGCGGGACCGAGGGCACGCCAGGACCGGGAGGACGACATGGCAGGGGCGTTCCGGCCCGTCGACCGGGCGGGGCTCGCGGCACACCTGGCGGAACGCGCGCGGGAGCCGTCGGGGCGGGTGCGCGTGCTCGTCGACGGCGCCCCGCCCGCGGCCCCGCTGGAGCTGGCCCGGGCGGTCGCGGAGCGGCTGCGCTCCGGCGGCCGACCGGCCCTGGCGGTGGACGCCGACGACTTCCTGCGACCGGCGTCGGTCCGCCTGGAGCTCGGCCGCACCGACCCGGACATGTTCCTCGACGGCTGGCTCGACGAGCCCGCGCTGCGCCGCGAGGTCCTCGCCCCGATGGGTCCCGGCGGCAGCGGCCTGGTGCTGCCCCGGCTGCGCGACACGGTGCGCGACCGTGCCTACCGCGACGAGCCGGTGCCGCTCGGGCCGGACGGGGTGGTGCTGCTCGCCGGCGGGCGGCTGCTGGGCCGGGGCCTGGCCGCCGAGCTGACCGTGCACCTGCGCGTCGGCGGGGCCGCGCTGCGCCGCATGCTGCCCCCCGACGACGCCTGGACGGCCGCCGCGTACGCCCGCTACGAGAGCGAGGGCGACCCCGGTTCGTTCGCCGATGTGCTCGTGATGGCCGACCATCCCGACCGCCCGGCGCTGCGGGACGCCTGATCGGCGCACGGCGTCCGGGCACGGAGCGTGGCCGGAACCCGGGAAAACGAAAAGCGAGACCGGATCGGGCTACACCCGGAACCGATCTCGCGATGGCGGTGGTGACCGCCGGAGGGGGAGAATCCCCGATGAGGGGAGATGGTGGGCGAGGAGGGAGTTGAACCCTCACGTCCTTTCGGACACACGGACCTGAACCGTGCGCGTCTGCCATTCCGCCACTCGCCCGAGCGACACGAGAAAGTTAGCACCCCGCTCGGCAGCCGTTCGCAGGGGGGTCCCCTGCCCGTCGATCACCAGCTGGAGGGGGTCGTGGCGGGTGGGCACCGGGATGCGCCGCGGCTCCGGGCCGGGTAGATCGGAGGGAAGCACGTCGGTGGCACCGCGGGGCCGGTCGCCCGCTCGTGCCGGGCCCCGCCGTGCCCGGCGGATAACACAGATACGATCGGTCGCACATCACCGACACGCCGATGCGGATGGAGGAGATCTTTTGGGCCGCGTGGACCGCTTCGAGCGCCGACTTCAGGGGTTCGTGGGCGACGCCTTCGCGCGGGTCTTCGGGGGCAGTGTCGTCCCACAGGAAGTCGCACAGGCACTGCTGAGGGAAGCCGAGGACAACGTCGAGCAGCTCGCCGGAGGTCGCCAGCTGGCGCCCAACCGGTACACCGTTCTGCTCAGCCCCAGCGATCTCGACCGGATGGCGGGCGACGAGGACGGGGTCGTCCGATCCCTCTCGTCGCACGTGGCGAAGGAACTCACCGACCAGGGCTGGGACACCTACGGTGAGGTCGTAGTCTTTCTGGAGCGCTCCGAGGCGCTGCACACGGGACAATTCCGCACCCGCTCCGCTGTCGACCCCGACGCTTCCCGTCGGGCCGCCAACCGAGCACGCACCGCAGGAGAAGCACCCATGAGCCAGCAACCGGGCCACCCCGAGGAGAACGGGCAGTACGGATACGACCGGGGCGCACCCGGCGGGTACGGCCAGCAGACCTACGCGCCTCAGGGGTACGACCAGGAGCAGCAGGGCGGGTACGACCAGTACGGGCAGCAGCAGGGCGGCTACGGCCAGCCCGGCTACGACCAGTACGGCCAGCCCCAGCAGGGCTACGGCCAGCAGCCCGGGTACGACCAGCAGCAGCCCGGCTACGACCAGTACGGCCAGCAGCAGGGCTACGGCCAGCAGGGCGGCTACGGCCAGCCCCAGCAGGGCGGCTACGACCAGTACGGCCAGCAGGGCTACGGCCAGCCGCAGCAGGGTGGCTACCCCCAGCAGGGCTACGAGCAGGGCTACGACGGCTACGGCCAGCCCCAGCAGGGTGGCTACGGCCAGCCCCAGGGCTACGCCCAGCCCGGCTACCCGCAGCAGGGTGGCTACGAGCAGGGCTACGACGGCGGCTACGGCCAGCAGCAGGGCTACGCCCAGCCCGGCTACCAGCAGGGCGGCTACGACCAGGGCTACGACGGCCAGGGTTACGGCGGCCAGGGCGGCTGGGGCGCTCCGGCGCAGCTGACCGCGATGCTGATCCTGGACGACGGGTCGAACCGCAACTACCAGCTGGCCGAGGGCACCCACGTCATCGGCCGCGGCCAGGACTCCCAGTTCCGGCTCCCGGACACCGGTGTGTCCCGCCGGCACCTGGAGGTCACCTGGGACGGCCAGGTCGCGACCCTGAACGACCTGGGCTCGACCAACGGCACCACGGTGAACAACTCCCCGGTGCAGTCCTGCCAGCTGACCGACGGCGACGTGATCCGCGTGGGTCACTCCAGCCTGGTGTTCCGCACCCAGGGCTGAGCCACACCCGCGGAGCGGAGTCCGCGCAGCGACAGCGGTGCGTCCCCGCCCGCCCGGTGATCCACCGGGCGGGCGGAGCGTGCGGGAACACGAGAAGGGCGAGTAGGACGACGTGCCGGAACTGGTACTGCAACTGACCCGGGGCGGCTTCCTCGCCCTCCTGTGGCTGTTCGTCCTGCTCGCACTCCAGGTGGTCCGCTCCGACCTCTACGCCGCGTCCGGTCTCCGGACGGCCGCACCCGGCCGCGCGGGCGGCGGACGGGCCGCCAGGGTCCGCGGCGGTGGCCGCGGCAAGGTGGCCCGCCAGCTCCTCGTCACCCAGGGTCCGCTGGCCGGCAGCCGCATCACGCTCGACTCCCGGCCGATCCTGATCGGCCGCGCCGACGACTCGACCCTCAAGCTCGACGACGACTACGCCTCCACCCGGCACGCACGCATCTCGCAGCAGGGTGACGACTGGTACGTCGAGGATCTCGGGTCGACGAACGGCACCTATCTGGAACGTAATAAGGTCACCGGGCCCACCCGGGTCCCGCTGGGGACACCGGTCCGCATCGGCAAGACGGTGATCGAGCTGCGATCGTGACGGACACGGACCGACCATGAGGTACCGACCGTGAGCCCGGCGCGACCGACCGCTCCCCCGGTGCCGCGGCCGTCCGACCGGTCCCGCGGCGCGGGATCCGCCCGACGTGCCCCGACCGAAGCCGGAGCCGCCCCGTGACACTGGTGCTGCGTTACTCGGCCCGCAGTGACCGCGGACTGGTCCGGCAGAACAACCAGGACGCCGTCTACGCGGGCCCCCGCCTGCTCGCCCTCGCCGACGGCATGGGCGGTCACGCCGCGGGCGAGGTCGCCTCGTCCCTGGTGATCTCCGCACTGGCCCCGCTCGACGACGACGTACCCGGCGACGACCTGCTCGCCGAACTCCGCGAGGCCACCCACGACGGCAACGAGGCGATCTCCCGCCACGTCGCCGAGGCCCCCGACCTCGAGGGCATGGGCACCACGCTGACCGCGATCCTGTTCGCGGGCTCGCGCCTGGGCATGGTCCACGTCGGCGACTCGCGCTGCTACCTGCTGCGGGACGGCGAGTTCGCCCAGATCACGAAGGACGACACGTTCGTCCAGTCGCTGATCGACGAGGGCCGGATCACCGAGGAGGAGGCGCACACGCACCCGCAGCGGTCGCTGCTGCTGCGCGCCATCACCGGGCAGGACGTCGACCCGTCGCTGTCGATCCGTGAGGCCCGCGCCGGGGACCGCTTCCTGCTGTGCTCCGACGGCCTGTCCGGCCCGGTCAGCGACGAGACGCTGCACGACACCCTGACCGACTACGCCGACCCGCGCGAGTGCGCCGACCGCATGATCGAGCTGGCGCTGCGCGGCGGCGGGCCGGACAACATCACCTGCATCGTCGCCGACGTCGTGGACGTCGACTACGCCGACGACGCCCCGATCATCGGGGGCTCCGCGGGCCGCAACCCGCGCGCCGGCGACGGCGACTACCGCCACGACGAGCGGACCCCGCACTCCTCGGCGCAGCGCGCCGCGGCCACCACGCTGCCCCGCACCGAGCCGGTGCGGCTGGAGCCCGCCGCCGCGGAGGAGCCGCGCCGACGGCGCGGCCTGCGCCCGGTGCTCGCCCTGCTGGGCGTGCTCGTGGTGCTCGTGGCGGGTGTGTTCGTCGCCCGGGCGCTGGTGCTGCAGCAGTACTACGTGGCCGTCGACCGGAACCAGGTCGCGATCTACCAGGGTGTGCGCGGCAACGTGCTCGGGGTCCCGTTGCAACGGGTGGCCGAGTCCACCGACATCGGCCTCGACGACCTGCCGCAGGCGGTCCGCAGCCAGGTCACCGACGGCATCGTCTCCGACGAGGGCGAGACCGGTGCGCGGGAGACCGTCGACCGGCTGCGGGAGCGCATGCTCCCGCTCTGCTCCACGCTGAACCCGCCGCAGCCGCCCGCGGTCGTCCAGGTACCCGGCGCCCCGCCGGTGACGACGACCCCGCTGCCGACCGCGACCCCCGAGCCGGGCCGGAACTGCCGGCTCGACGGCTGATGGCCACGGGCAGCTCCGCCGCGGAGCCGACCACGCCCACCGGCCGCGGCATCGAGCTGTTGATGCTGGGCCTGGCCGCCGTGCTCACGACCGGTGCGCTGGTGCTGGTGGAGGCGAACCAGGAGCAGTCGCTGACGACCGACCTGTTGTGGGTGGGTCTGGCGTACCTCGTGCTGTTCGCGGGTGCGCACGTGGCGGTGCGCTTCCTCGCGCCCTACGCCGACCCGCTGATCCTGCCGTCGGTCGCGCTGCTCAACGGCATCGGCCTGGTGATGATCCACCGGCTCGACCTGGCCAAGGCCGCCCGCGCGGAGGCCACCGGGAGCCCGGTGCCGAGCGGGCTGATCGGCGCCCAGGTCACCTGGACCGTCGCCGGCCTGGCGTTGTTCGCGCTGGTGCTGTTCTTCCTCCGGGACCACCGCACACTGGCCCGCTACGGCTACACCGCCGGCTTCGTCGGCCTGGTCTTCCTGGCGATCCCGGCGTTCCTGCCGTCGTCGATCTCCGAGGTCAACGGGGCCAAGCTCTGGATCCGCATCCCCGGCGGCCCCGGCATCCAGCCCGGCGAGTTCTCCAAGATCCTGCTGATCATCTTCTTCGCGGCCTACCTGGTCCAGAAGCGCAACCTGCTCTCCACCGCGGGCCGCCGCTTCCTGGGCATGGAGCTGCCCCGTGCCCGTGACCTGGCGCCGCTGCTCGTCGCCTGGGGGCTGTCGGTCGGCGTGCTCGTGCTCCAGCGCGACCTCGGCAGCTCGCTGTTGATCTTCGGCCTGGTCCTGGTCCTGCTCTACACCGCGACCGAACGCGTGTCGTGGATGGTGATCGGGCTGCTGGCGTTCTCCGGCGGCGCCGTCGTCGCCTACAACCTGTTCGACCACGTCCAGACCCGCGTGCGGATCTGGCTGGACCCGTTCGCCGACTTCAGCGGCGGCGGCTACCAGCTCGCGCAGGCGCTGTTCGGGCTCGGCACCGGCGGTGTCGGCGGGACCGGGCTGGGCGCCGGACGGCCGGACATCGTGCCCTTCGCCGAGTCCGACTTCATCTTCTCCTCGCTCGGCGAGGAGCTCGGGCTGATCGGGCTGGCCGCGATCCTGCTGGTCTACCTGGTGCTCATCACCCGTGGGCTGCGGTCGGCGCTGGCCGTGCGCGACTCCTACGGCAAGCTGCTCGCGACCGGGCTGTCGTTCTCGGTGGCGCTGCAGATCTTCGTCGTCATCGGCGGGGTGACGAAGCTGATCCCGTTGACCGGTCTGACGCTCCCGTTCCTGTCCTACGGCGGCTCGTCGCTGCTGGCGAACTACGTGCTGGTGGCGATCCTGCTGCGGATCTCGCACGTGGCCAGGGCACCGCTTCCCGTCCGGCCCGCGAAGCCGCGGGCGCCGATCGCCGAGGCCAGCACCGAACTCGTCCAGCGTCCCGGGACGGGCCGTTCCGACACCCGTGACGACAACCGCGCCGACACCGCGGCCCAGAGGAGCGAGACGTGAACCGCCCGGTCCGCCGCGTGGCACTCGCCGTGATGGTGATGATCGTGGTCCTGCTCGGCAACATCACCTACGTGCAGGTGGTCATGGCCGGCCAGTACCGGGACGACTCCCGCAACCAGCGATCGCAGATCGACGAGTACTCGCGTCAGCGCGGCCAGATCGTCGCCGGCGGGCAGGTCCTCGCGCAGAGCGTGGAGAGCGACGGCCGGCTGCGGTTCGCCCGCCAGTACCCGCAGGGCGAGATGTTCGCGCCGGTCACCGGCTTCCTGTCGACCGTGTACGGCAAGACCGCACTCGAGCGGTCCACCGACGAGGTGCTCAACGGCACCGACGACCGGCTGTTCGTGCGCAGGCTGTCGGACCTCATCACCGGCCGGGACCCGGCGGGCGGCAACGTGGTGACCACCATCGACCCCGAGGTGCAGCGCGCCGCCTACGACGGGCTGGCCTCCCGCGGGTACACCGGCGCCGTCGTCGCGCTGGTGCCGCAGACCGGGGAGATCCTGGCGATGGCCTCGACGCCGTCGTTCGACCCGAACCCGCTGGCCTCGCCGGACCCGGCGCAGCAGCAGGAGGCGTGGAAGCGCTACGGCGCCGCCGACCCGGACCCGATGACCAACCGGGCCATCAACGAGATCGAGCCGCCCGGCTCGACGTTCAAGCTCGTCACCACCGCGGCCGCCCTGCAGAACGGCTACACCCCGGACAGCCAGCTCACGGCCGCCCGCAACATCCAGCTGGCCGACTCCACGACCACCCTGGAGAACTACAACGGCTCGGCCTGCGGCGGCGGGGCGACCGCGTCGCTGCGCGAGGCGCTGGCGCGATCCTGCAACACCGCGTTCGCCCAGCTCGGCGGCGAGCTCGGCCCGGACAAGCTCCGTGCCCAGGCCGAGGCGTTCGGCATCGGCCGCACCGACCTGCAGATCCCGATGCCCGTCACGGCGTCGCAGGTCGGCCCGATGGCCGACACCCCCTCGACCCAGCAGTCCGCGATCGGGCAGCGCGACGTCCGGCTGACCCCGATGCAGCTGGCGATGATCGGCGCCTCGATCGCCAACGGCGGCCAGACGATGGCCCCGCACCTGGTCAAGGAGATCCAGAGCCAGACCCTGGACGTCGTCGACACCACCGACCCGGACCGGATGTCGCGGTCGATGCCGGCCGACGTGGCCCGGACGATGACCGACCTGATGGTCGGCTCGGAGGACCGGACCTCGGGCGGCGGCAAGATCACCGGCGTCCAGATCGCGTCGAAGACCGGTACCGCCGAGCACGGCACCGACCCGAAGAACACCCCGCCGCACGCCTGGTACGTGGCGTTCGCACCGGCCGACAACCCCAAGGTCGCGGTGGCGGTGCTCGTCGAGAACGGCGGCGACCGGGCGCTCGAGGCGACCGGTGGTTCGGTCGCGGCCCCGATCGGGCGGGCCGTGATCGCCGAGGCGCTGCGGGACGCCCAGTGAGCCCGCGGGACCCGGCCCGGCGCAGGTCCCCGGCGGCCCCGTGAGCGCCCTGTCGGCCGGGCAGCTGATCTCCGAGCGCTACCAGCTGGACCGGCGGATCGCGGTCGGCGGGATGGGCGAGGTCTGGGAGGCCTCGGACACCCGGCTCGGGCGCAGCGTCGCGGTGAAGGTCCTCAAGGCGGAGCTCTCCGACGACCCGGAGTTCCTGCACCGGTTCCGCATCGAGGCCCGCACCGTCGCCTCGCTCGACCACGCCGGGATCGCCGCCGTGCACGACTACGGCGAGGACGACAGCCCCACCGGCGGCGGGCGCACCGCCTACCTGGTGATGGAGCTCGTCCGGGGTGAGCCGCTGTCGTCGCGGATCGGGCGCGGGCCCATCCCCGCCGACGAGGCGCTCGACATCCTCGAGCAGGCGGGCCGGGCGCTGTTCGCCGCGCACGAGCGCGGGTTCGTCCACCGCGACGTCAAGCCCGGCAACATCCTGCTGCGCACCGACGGCGTCGTGAAGCTGACCGACTTCGGCATCGCCAAGGCCGCCGACGCCGTCCCGGTGACCCGGTCCGGGATGGTCATGGGCACCGCCCACTACATCGCTCCGGAGCAGGCCTCCGGCGAGGAGGCCGGGCCGTCCGGCGACGTCTACTCGCTCGGCATCGTCGGCTACGAGTGCCTGGCCGGGGTGCGGCCGTTCCGCGCCGAGAGCGCGGTCGCGGTGGCGATGATGCAGGTCCGCGACGACCCGCCACCGCTGCCGGACGAGATCCCCGAGCGGGTCCGCGAACTGGTCTCCTCGGTGCTGGTCAAGGACCCCGAGCAGCGCTACGCCGACGGCGCCGAGTTCGCCGACGCCGTCGCCGCGGTCCGGCGCGGGCACCGGCCGCCGCCGCCCGGCATCCCCGCCCCCGCCGGGTACGCACCCGACTTCCGCGGCGACGACGGCACCGGCTCGCGGCACACCCTGCACGAGTCCGGGCCGGAGACCGGTGACGACGGCCCGTCGGCGGGCGGCACCGAGACCGCCGACCGCGGCCCGCGCACCGGTGACCCCGGCCCCGACGGCGCCCGCCGCACCGGGCCGGACCAGGGTGTCTCCCGCCCGGTCACCGGTCCGTACCCCGGTGGCGCGCCGGGCCGGCCGCAGGGACCGCGCACCCCGGGCGGCACGCCGTCCTGGTCCGGGCCGGTCCCGGTGCCCCCGGGCTCGCCGCCCTACGGTGCCCCGCTGCGGCCGCCGCACACCGGGCCGCACAGCGGCGGTCTCCCGGGTGGCCGTCGTCCGGGCGGGCCGCCCACCGGACCCGGGGTCCCGGGGCAGCAGCGATCGGCGCCGACCCGTCCGCCGGTGCGCCGCAACGCCTCCGCCGACCGGATGCCCGAGCAGCATCCGTCCGGCCCGCTCGATCTCGGCCCGCAGCGCTCCGGACGGTCGAAGGCGTGGCTGGCCGTGCTGTTCGTGATCCTGACGCTCGCCGCCGTGCTCCTGGCCGTGATGATCTTGAGGGGCGCCTCGCCCGACGACATGCGGCCCGGCTCGCTGGGGGTCGCGCCCGGTACCGTGGCGACCGCGGCCGGCCCCTCGGCCGGGTCCACGGGACCGGCGGTCCCGGCGGAGCCGTTCGCCGTCCCCCGTGCCCAAGATCGACCGGAGGTGCCCGGTGATGTCCCGGTGATCCCACCGAACGGTCGCTCCGGCGCACATGTCGCCCGTACGGGACCGGCAGTGAGCGCCGACCGGCATGATGAGCACGCCTCCGACGGACTCGATGAGTACGGGAATCTGAACCGATGACGACACCACGACTGCTCTCCGAGCGCTACGAGCTGGGCGACCCGCTCGGCTACGGCGGCATGTCCGAGGTCCACCGCGGCCTCGACACCCGGCTCGGCCGGGACGTGGCGGTCAAGGTGCTGCGCGCCGACCTGGCCCGCGACCCCCAGTTCCAGCTGCGCTTCCGCCGCGAGGCGCAGAACTCGGCGTCGCTGAACCACCCGGCGATCGTCGCGGTGTACGACACCGGCGAGGTCGAGTCCGAGTTCGGGCCGCTGCCCTACATCGTCATGGAGTTCGTCGACGGGCAGACGCTGCGCGAGATCGTCAAGACCACCGGCCCGATGACCCAGCAGCGGGTCGTCGAGGTGATGGCCGACGTCTGCGCCGCGCTCGACTTCTCGCACCGGCACAACATCATCCACCGCGACGTGAAGCCCGCGAACGTGATGATCAACGGCGTCGGTGCGGTCAAGGTCATGGACTTCGGCATCGCCCGTGCGCTGGGCGAGGGCCAGAACGTCACCCAGACCGCCGCCGTCATCGGCACGGCGCAGTACCTGTCCCCCGAGCAGGCGCGCGGCGAGGCCGTGGACGCCCGCTCGGACGTCTACGCCGCGGGCTGTGTGCTGTTCGAGCTCCTGACCGGCGAGCCGCCCTTCACCGGGGACACCCCGGTCGCAGTGGCCTACCAGCACGTGCGGGAGGACCCCCGGTCCCCGTCGGAGCTCAACCCGTCGGTGCCCCCGGCGCTCGACGCGGTGGTGCTCAAGGCGCTCAGCAAGAACCCGGCCAACCGCTACCAGTCGGCCGCCGAGATGCGGGCGGACCTGGTCCGCGTGCGCAACGGCGAGCCGGTGCACGCACCGCTGGTCATGAGCGAGCACGAGCGCACGCACATGATGGCCCACGACGGCGCGACCCAGGCCATGGCGACGCGCCGGCTCGACGCGGGCGGCCCGCCCACCGGCCGGCACACGATGCCGCCGCACCACCCCGACTACGCCGACGACGAGGGCCGCGGCGGGCGGCGCAAGGCCCTCCTGTGGGTCGCCGCGCTCGCCGTCATCGGTCTGCTCGGCTTCGTCGGCTTCCAGCTGTTCTCCTCCTCGGGACCGGACCAGGTGTCGGTGCCCGACGTGCTCGGCCAGTCCCCGGACCAGGCGCGGCAGACCATCACCCAGGCCGGGCTGCTGTTCTCCCAGCAGGACCAGCCGTCGGACGTCGCCCAGGTCGGCAAGGTCGTCCGGACCGACCCCGGCGGCGGCAACCAGGTCGCCGAGAACAGCCGGGTGACGGTCTACGTCGGCAGCGGGCCCGCGCAGGTCACGGTGCCGAGCGTGGAGGGTCTGTCCCCGGACGAGGCCGAGGCCAAGCTCCGGGAGGCCGGCCTGCAGGTCGGCGGCCGCACCGAACGCGACACCAGTGACTCCAGTCAGGTCGGCAAGGTCATCACCTCCGACCCGGGGCCGGGCCAGCAGGTCTCGGGCAACACCGCGGTGTCGCTGGTGGTGGGCCGCAAGCAGCAGACCGTCGCCGTGCCGGACGTGGCGGGCCAGTCGGCCGACGCCGCCCGGGCGACGCTGCAGAACGCCGGCTTCCAGTCGATCTCCACGACCGAGGTCGACAGCAGCGGTTCGGCGGGCCAGGCGGTCGGCACGAACCCGTCGGCCGGGACCCGGGTCGCACCCGACCAGACCATCACGATCCAGATCAGCCGTGGGAACCAGAACCAGGTGCCCAACGTCGTCGGCCAGCGCGTCGACAGCGCGATCAGCACACTGCAGGAGGCGGGGCTGAGCCCGTCGATCCGCCAGGTCGACGTCTCGGACTCCTCGCAGAACGGCATCGTGCTGCAGCAGAGCCCGTCCGGCGGGTCCGAGGCCTCGAGCGGCCAGACCGTCACCCTCACCGTCGGCAGCTACTCCGGTGGCAGCAGCAGCGACGGTGAGAACGGCAGCAACGGCTTCCCGTTCAACTGACGATCTCCCGGGAGGGACCGTGCGCGTACTCGTCGTCGACAACTACGACAGCTTCGTCTACAACCTGGTCCAGTACCTGGCCCAGCTCGGTGCCGACCCGGTGGTCCGGCGCAACGACGAGGTCGAGCTCGACGAGCTCGACGAGGTCGGCGCCGTCCTGGTCAGCCCCGGTCCGGGGACCCCGGAGCGGGCCGGTCGCAGCGTCGAGGTCATCCGCCGCGCCGCGGAGCGCGCCACGCCCCTGCTGGGCGTGTGCCTCGGCCACCAGGCGCTGGCCACCGCCTGGGGCGGGGTCGTGGAGCGCGCGCCCGAGCTGCTGCACGGCAAGACCTCGGAGGTCTTCCACGACGACACCGGTGTGCTGACCGGGCTGCCGTCGCCGTTCACGGCCACCCGCTACCACTCGCTGACGATCGCGCCCGACGGTCTGCCGTCGGAGCTGGAGGCGACCGGCCACACCGAGACCGGCCTGATCATGGCCGTGCGGCACCGGGAGCTCCCGATCTCCGGCGTGCAGTTCCACCCGGAGTCCGTGCTGACCGAGGGCGGGCACCGGATGCTGGCGAACTGGCTGCGCCAGGCCGGCTACGACGTGCCGGAGGACCTGGTCGTACGGCTGTCCGACGAGATGGCCGGACTGGTCGCCGGGGTCTGATCCCCGCCCCGCACCACCCGACGTCCCCGTGATGTGTGACGCCTGTGTCGCCGGTGTGACCCGGACGGCGAGACGGTCGCGCTACCGTGGTGGCGGATCTGTCCGGGTCGCCACGTCCCCCGACCACGGCGCCCCGTCGCAGGTCCCGCCCCCGGCCGGCGCACCGGCCGGACCCGTGTCCGACTCCGACAGGCGATGAGGTCAGATGCCGAAGTCGAAGGTCCGCAAGAAGGCGGCCTACACCCCGCCCCCGGTCAGCCGCACCCCGCAGAAGGTCGCGGGACCGACACACCCGGCCTACATCGCCGTCATGGTCGCGATGTGGATCCTCGGCCTGGCCTGGCTGGTGATCAACTATCTGGCCGGTCCGTCCATCCCGTTCATGCTGGCGCTGGGCAACTGGAACTTCATCATCGGGTTCTCACTCATCGTGATCGGCCTGCTGATGACGATGCGGTGGCGTTGACCAGCAGAAATACACGGATGTGAGTTGTCCACCGTGTGGATGGAGCCTGTGGACAACTTCACATGACCACACAGGGTGATCGACTTCGGTGGTCGACGCCGGTGGGCACGGTCGTCGTGCTCTGGGCGCTGGCGGTCGCCGCGACCGGCTGGTCGGTCACGGTGCTCGTCTCCGGCGCGGACGCGGCGGGCGCGTTGGTCGCGGGCGTCGCTGCGCTCGGTCTCACCCTGGCCGCGGCGTCGGGGACCCGTGCCCGGCCCCGGCTGGAGGCCGGCCCCGAGGGGCTGACGGTCCGCAGGCTGACCTGGACCCGGCACGTGCCCTGGGGGCGGGTGGACGACCTGCGGCTGCTGCGGACCCGCAGGCTGGGCCGCGAGTCGGTGCTGCTGGAACTGGAGCTGCGCGACGTCGACGACCACGAGCGGCTGGTGATCCTCGGCCGGGCCGAGCTGGGCGCGGACCCGGTGGACGTGTTCGACGACCTCGCCGCCCTCCGCCCGGGGCACCGCCCCGGCGACGCGGGCCCGCCCGGGCTCTGACCCGCCACCCGCACCTCGGCGAGCACCGGATCCGGCCCCGACGGCCCGGGTCGGCGGGCAGCCGCCGGCAGGCACCTCGGGGCCGTCCTGACTCAGTGGCGACAGCCCTGAGCTGCCTCTCGACGTACGGGCCGAGGTCGGGCCCGGGCTGCCTCAGACACCGGCGGCCGCGAGCAGCCCCGCGGCGCGCACCCCGATCAGTACCAGCGCCAGCACGGCCAGCCCGGAGACCGCCAGCAGCTGGGTCCGCCTGCGCTGCGGGGATCCCGTCCCGAGGTGGACCAGCGCCGCGGTGACCGCGGCGCCGAAGACGAGCCCGCCGAGGTGCCCCTGCCAGGAGATCCCCTGGATGCTGAGGCTGATCACGGCGTTGATCGCGATGACGGCGACGACCTGCCCGGTCGGCAGCTTCAGCCGCCGCAGCAGGACGAACAGTGCCCCCATCAGCCCGAACACCGCACCGGAGGCGCCCGCGGTCGCCCCGACCGGGGAGCTGAAGAGCATGACCGCGGCCGCACCGCCGAGCATGGAGACGCCGTAGACGGCGACGAACCGGGCCCGGCCCAGGACCGCCTCGACCTCGCGGCCGATGATCCACAGGGCGTACATGTTGAACGCCAGGTGCAGCGGGCCGATGTGCAGGAAGCCCGAGGTGATGATGCGCCAGTACTCGCCGTCGGCGACCAGGAGCGGGACGAGCCCCCCGGCGTCGAACAGCGGCGAGCGGAAGTTGGACATCACGCTGCCCGCCGTGACCGCGGTGAGCACGTAGACCACCACGTTGGCGACGATCAGACCGGGGACGATCACCGGCTTCCCGGTGCGGCTCGCACCGGCGACGTTGCGCCAGCGCGGGGTCGTCCGCGCGCCCTCGGCGAGGCAGTCCACGCAGTGCTGGCCGACCGGGGCCGGCCGCAGGCAGTCGGGACAGGCGGGCCGGTCGCAGCGCGAGCAGGCCAGCCCGGTGGGCCGGTCGGGGTGCCGGACGCAGACCGCGCCGGCACCGGACCCGGCCCGCGGGACCCCACCGGGCGGTGGACCACCGTGCGGGACGCCGTGCGTGGCACCGCCGTTCGGGGCCCCGCCGTACTCCGCGCCGGAACCGGCCCGGGGCGGACCGCCCGGCGCGCCCGGCGGCGGCCACTGGGGCTGCGGGTAGCCGGGCGGCGCCGGGTAGTACGGCGTGCCCGCGGGGCCGGGGGAACCCGGCCCGCCCTCGGGCTCGCCGGGTGTCCCGGATCCGCTGTCGTCGGGTCGTCCGTTCACCACGGCCCGTCCACTCGGTGGTCGGAGACCTGCGGGGTCAGGACCGCTCGATCTCGATCTTCTCGATGACCACGTCGGTCAGCGGCCGGTCGGCCTGGCCGGTGGTGGTCTGGGCGATGGCGTCCACGACGGCCCGCGACTCGGCGTCGGCGACCTCACCGAAGATGGTGTGGCGCCGGTTCAGGTGCGGGGTGTTGCCCACCGTGATGAAGAACTGCGAGCCGTTGGTGCCCGGCCCGGCGTTGGCCATGGCCAGCAGGTAGGGCTTGTCGAACTTGAGGTCCGGGTGGAACTCGTCGCCGAACTGGTAGCCCGGGCCACCGCGACCGGTACCGGTCGGGTCGCCGCCCTGGATCATGAAGCCGCTGATCACCCGGTGGAAGATCGAACCGTCGTAGAACGGCCCGGAGTCGCCGCCGCTCGCGTTCGGGCCCGTGTAGTCCTTGCTGCCCTCCGCGAGGCCGACGAAGTTCGCGACCGTCTTCGGCGCGTGGTCGCCGAACAGCACGACGCGGACGACGCCCTCGGAGGTGTGCAGGACGGCCGTCGTGTTGGCGTTTCCTGGTTCCGTCACGGCTACCATCGTGCCAGTAAGCAGCCGCATCCGTGGGAAGCAGGTCCGGAACATGAGTGCCGAGAGGACGCGGGCCCGTGCCCGCAAGGATGCGGTCGAGGCCGTGCACACCTTCGCCGACGCCGGCCGGATCGCCGGTGGCGCGGTCGCCGACGCCGTCGCGGGAGGGGTCTCGTCCCGCCTGTCCGGCCTGTCCGACGTGGTGTCCGGCTCGGTGCACGACGCCCGCCACGCGCTGGCCGAGGTGGTCGAGCCGACCCCGGCGCGGGTGCGCCGGGCGCCGTGGATCGTGGCCGTCCTGCTGCTGACCGCGGCCGCGGTGTGGGGCTGGGCGACGGTCCTGCAGCGCGAGCGCGAGGTGGACCCGGGGACCCCGGTGCCGACGACCCCGCCGACCGACGACCAGATCCACGGCAAGCCGATCGGCCAGGGCCGGTCGCAGACGAGCGGTCACTGACCCACGGCCCGTCCCGGGGCGAACGGGTCAGGCCGGGCGCAGGGTCCGCAGGAAGCCGGTCACGGCGGCCTCGTAGCCGTCGGGATCGGCGTTCCAGCTGCCGGTGTGCTCGGTGCCGGAGAACTCCCGGTAGGTGACCGGCCAGCCGTGCCCGGGGGCGGCCGCGGCCAGGTCCCGGCTCAGCGTGACCGGCACGGCGGTGTCGGCGTCGCTGTGCAGGACGAGCGTCGGCGGGCGGACCGCGGGCGGGCGCCGGACCAGGTCGAAGCGGTCGAGGTCGATCCCGATCCGGCGCGCGGTGAACCGGGCCGCGACCCCGGCGAGGGTCGGCGGGAGACCGCGGTTGCGGGCCTGCCTGCGCAGCGTGCGACGCCAGTCGAGCAGCGGCGCGTCCCAGACCACGGCGTCGACGAGGTCGGCGTGCGGGGACCTGTCGAGGAACGCCCCGCCCACCGCGGCCCCCATCGACCAGCCGACCAGCACCAGCCGGCGCGCGCCGTGGACCAGGGCGTAGGCCGCGGCGGCGTCGATGTCGCGCCACTCGGTGTCGCCGAGGTGCGAACGCCCGTCCGGTGACTCCGGGGCGGTCCCGTCCCCGCGGTAGCTGACGACGAGCTGGGCCAGCCCGGCCGCGTGCAGCGCGGGCAGGATCCGCAGTGCCTCGCGCCGGGTCCCGCCTCGGCCGTGCACGCACAGCGCCCAGGTGTCCGGGTCACCGCCGTCCGGGGCGGGGATGCGCCAGGCCGGGGCGAGGCCGAGGTCGGTGGGCACCCGGACGTCGTCGAAGGGCAGCCCGCGCGCGGACGGGTCCGGGTCGAAGGGGCCGGCGTCGAGCACCGCGGGGCCGGTCGCGGGGACCGGGCCGGCGTGCAGCTCCCGGACGACGGTGCGGCGCCCGCGGTCCAGGACCGGACCGACGACGGCGAGCCCGGCCGGGCCGCGCAGCCCCCAGACGCCCGGCTGTGCGGACAGCCGGGTCCGCGCCAGCTCGACGGTGCCGTCCCCGGCGGCGACGACCCGCTCGGGCAGCCCCGGGTGCGGCGACGGGTGCAGCAGGATCGTCGAGTAGTGCCAGCCGATCGCGGCCGCGGCGGCGCCGCCCGCCCCGCCCAGGGCCCCGGCCAGCGCTCCCGCGACGGGCGCCGAACGACGGACGGAGTGGCGGACGGAGGAGCTCGGCGCGCGCACACACTCATCCTGCTCTCCCGCGTACGTGTGCCGCGAGTGGACCACCTGAAGCCTGCTGGAGTGACGAGACGGGGTCGTACGTGCGAGACCCCTCTCAGGTTGCCACTCGTACGAGTGAAGATCCCCGCCGATCGACTGCGGAACGCAACCGGCCGATGTGGATCTCGTTGTCCCCCGGCGAGGGTCGTCCGTCGGCCCTCCGCTCCCCCGCTCCCCCTTGGAAGGACGTGCGCATGACCTCGCTCGCCCGTACCGCCCTGCGGCTGTCCCTCGCCGGCGCCGGCATCGCCGCGCTCGGCGCCGGCGTCGTCGGCCAGGCCTCGGCCGCCGAACTGCCCGAGGCACCCGACGCCCCGGACACCTCCGCCCTGCCGTCCTACGAGGACGGCACCGTGTCGAACGACGCGAACAGCGTCTCCTTCGGCGAGCTGCAGACCCCGCACGGCGAGGCCTCCGGTCTGCCGGAGCTGCCGTCGGCCGACGCGCTCCCCGGCCTGCCGGGCGCCGACGCGCTGCCCTCGGCCGACTCGCTGCCGAGCACCGACGAGCTCCCGTCGGCGGACTCGCTGCCGAGCACCGACGAGCTCCCGTCGGCCGACTCGCTGCCGAGCACCGACGCACTGCCCTCGGCGGACTCGCTGCCGGGCGCGGACGACCTCTCCACCGCCTCGCTGCAGTCCGCGGACGCGCCCGAGCTCCCCTCCGCTCCGGACGTGCCCGAGCTCCCCTCCGCCGACGACGCCCCCGAGCTCCCCTCCGCGGACGACGCCGACCTCCCGTCGGCCGACGACGCCGGCGCGCTGCCCGTGTTCGAGGTCCCGGGCGTGATGTACCTCGAGGCCCCGACCGTCTCCTGACGGCGGACCGACGAGCGCCGGACCCCCGACCGGCGCTCGCGACGTCGCCCCTCCGGTGTCCCCCACGACCGGGGCACCGGACGGGCGACCGCGGACGGGGTCAGGGCCGGCCGTGCCGCGGACGCGGCGGCGGCGCGGGCACCACCGGCGCGCGGACGAGGAGCTCGTAGCGGTCGAAGGACCCCTCGTCGTCGACGACGTGGCGCAGGAACCGGAACCCGGCCCGTCGCGCGACCCCGACCGATGCGGTGTTCTGCGGGTCGACGTCGATCGAGATCCACCGCACGTCACCCCGTTCGCCCAGGTAGCGGGCCGCGAGCCGGACCGCGCGCGTCGCGAGGCCGCGACGGCGGTACGCCGCGTAGACGCCGTAGGACAGACCGGCCCGGTCCCCCGCCGGATCCAGGTCGACGTCGATGGTCCCGGCGAGGACGGCGCCGCCGTCGACCCGGATGCCGAAGCTCAGCTTCGGCCCGTCGTCGGCCCAGCGCTCGATCGCCCGGCGGACGTGGGCGCGGGCGGTCGCCGGGGTCGCGGGTGCGCCACCGAGCCAGCGGACGATCTCGGCGTCCTCACCCGCGAGGTGGGCCGTCACGTCGTCCCAGCCGAGCGGACTGAGGACGACGACGCCGTCCGCCAGCATGTTCGAGGGACGCGACACGGCACCATCCTGCCCCAGACGTCGCCGTGCGTGATCGGGACCTCCCCCTCCGGGGTTCCCCGTCAGGACGACGGCGCCTCGCGCACCCGGTAGCGCATGAGGAGCGTGTCGTCCCCCGTGACGACGCTGACGAGCTCGAGACGCGCGGGGTCCATGCCCGCGCCGCGGGCGATCCGGCCTGCCTCGCCGGAGACCAGGAACGGCGCGAGGGTCAGCCGCAGCTCGTCGACCAGGCCCGCCTCGGCCAGGCTGCCGAACAGCGCGGGTCCGCCCATGCAGTTGATCCGGCGCAGCCCGCGCTCCCCCAGCGCGGCGACGGCGACGGCGAGGTCGACCGACTCGTCGCCGGTGAGCACGACCTCGGCGCCGGCGTCGGCCCACCGGCCGCGCAGGTCCGCCGGGACCGACTCGCAGGTGAGCACGATCGTGGGGACCACGGTGTCGGTCAGCACCGGCGCCGAGGGGTCGAGCGAGCGCCCCGACGAGGTGACGACCGCCGTCGACGGCAGCTCCGACAGCCCGAAGCGGCGGCGCCGGTCGTCCATCCGGTCGTTGTGCTTCACGCCGGTGAACCCCTCGGCGGTGGCCGTCCCGGCCGCGACGAGCACGACGTCGGCCAGGTCGGTGCCCAGGTCCAGCACCGCGCGGTCGGGCGGGGTGGACAGCCCGGCCGAGCTGCCCTCGACCTCGACGGCGCCGTCGGCGCTGGACACGAAGTTGACCGACAGCCGGAGGCGGTCGTCCGGGTAGGCGTAGAGCCGTTCGAGCTGCTCGGTCGACAGCGGGCCGGCGTCGGCCACCGGGAAGATCTGGTGGATCATGCTCACGCCAGCAGTCTCACCGCCCGCGACGGGTTCCGCTCGCCACGGACGGTGGCGACCATCTCGCAGGTCTCCCGGGTGGCCCGGGCCTGGTGGGCGCGCACCATGGCGACGCCGCGGTCCGCGGCCAGCGCCGTCGCGGCGAGGGTGCCGGTCAGCCGCTCCTCGAGCGGCACGGCCAGGGACTCCCCGACGACGGTCTTGTTCGACATCGCCAGCAGCACCGGCCAGCCGGTCGCGACCATCTCGTCGATGCCGCGCAGGACCTGGAGGCTGTGCAGCGTGTTCTTGGAGAAGTCGATCGCCGGGTCGATGAGGATCCCCCCGGCGGGCACGCCGGCGGCGACGGCCTTCTCGGCGAGCGCGACGGTCTGGTCGATGACGCTGCGGAGCACGTCGGCGTAGCGGGGCCGGTGCGGCTCGGTGCGCGGGGTGACGTGGTCGGTGTGGGCGCTGACGTAGCCGGCGCCGTACCGGGCGGCGACGTCGAGGATCGCCCCGTCGGCGGCGGCCCAGTTGTCGTTGACCAGGTCGGCCCCGGCGGCGCAGACGGCGTCGGCGGGCCCGGCGCGGAAGGTGTCGACCGAGATCGCGACGTCGGGGAACGTGTGGCGCGCCCACTCCACGGTCGGTACGACCCGGTCGATCTCCTCCTGCTCGGTGACCTCGGTGCCCGGACTGGCCGGGACACCGCCGATGTCGATGACGTCGGCACCCTCCCGGACCACCGCGGTGATCCGGTCCCGGGCCGCCTGCTCGGCGAAGGTGACGCCGTGGTCGTAGAACGAGTCGGGGGTCCGGTTCACGATCGCCATGACCATCGCCCGGTCCCGGTTCCAGGTACGTCCACGGAACGTCACGCTCGGCACGTGGTCTCCTCACAGCACGGACGGGCCCGCTGCAGGACCCGGTTGGATCTCCATCCTCCCCGGGGCCCGGCGTACGCGCCCACCCCGCCGGTCGTCAGCCGCGCGCGTACTCCCGCAGCGGCGGCTCGGCCGCCACCCGCGGCTCGGTCGCGATGCTGGTCGCGACCTGCCCCAGCAGCCGCGCCTCGTTCGCCGGGAGCTGCGTCCGGTCGACGGCGGGCATGACGTCGGCCAGGCAGACGGCGCGGTCGATCCGGCCCGCGTCGGCGGGGCCGTCGTGGTCCAGCGCGTCGGCGACGACGGCGTACCCGACCGGGTCCGTGCTGCCCATGGTCAGGTGCTCGGCGACGTGCACCGGGCAGATCGACTGGACGGGGACGTTCGCGACCCGGCCCGCGCCGTCGCGACGCAGCTCCGAGCTCGCCGCGGGCGGCAGGTTCGGGACCACGACCTCGTCGGTCACCGTGTAGACGACGGTGTAGTCGATCCCGGCGAACGTCTCCGGCCCGTCGTCGAGTGCGGCGAGGAACCGGGAGCCGGTCCGCTGCTGCCAGAACGCGGGGACGCAACCGGGGCCGCAGACCGGGTAGGCGTCGAGCGTGCCGTGGTTCGACGGGTCGATCCCGATCAGGTCGGTGACCATGCCGCGGGTGTCCGGCCAGTACTTCAGCGCCCAGCGCGGGACCATGCCGCCCTGGCTGAACCCGACGACGGAGATCCGTCCGCCGGCCTCGTCGTGCATGGTGCGGATCGCGTGGACG
This sequence comes from Pseudonocardia sp. DR1-2, assembly GCF_023717215.1. Lineage (NCBI taxonomy): Bacteria > Bacillati > Actinomycetota > Actinomycetes > Pseudonocardiales > Pseudonocardiaceae > Pseudonocardia > Pseudonocardia sp. DR1-2. The sequence goes on from NZ_JAMQOF010000002.1 coordinate 429,901, forward strand.
ACGTGCTCGGCCGCGACCTGGATGTCCCCGGTCGCGTGCGCGGGCAGCTGCACGAGGCAGTGGGCCCGGCCCTCCTGCGCGAAGGCGCGGGCGTAGTTCCAGTCGAAGTTGACGTCGGGGTCCAGCGTCGTCCCCGGCACCAGCAGGACCGGGCTGCCCGCGGAGCCGGCGAGGTCGCCGTGGCAGGTGAGGCTCTCGTCCAGGCCGGGCGCGGTGAGCGCGGGCCCGGGGTCGGGGTCGCGCTCCGGGGAGGCCGCCGCCACCCCCGCGACGCCGGTCAGGCAGGCCGCGGTGACGGCCAGCGCGAGCAGGGTGGACCTCGTCGTCCGTGCCATGTCGTCCCCCGTTGTCGATCTTCTCGATCGGTGAACGAGGGCGGCGGCCTGCGGTGACGCGTTCTCGTCGGTCCGACGACGAACGGGTGCGCCTCCGGCGGACGGGCCGGAGCCCGGACGGCGGCCGGCGAGGCGGCCGCCGCGGCGTCCCGGACGAGCGGCGCGTCGCCCGCGGCGGGAGCCACGCCCCGCCCGGCGAGGCCGGCCCGCTGACCGTCGCAGCGGACCGGCCCGCCGGGGTCACGCCAGGTGCTTCCCGGAGATCGCGCGGGCGATGACGAGCTGCTGGATCTGCTCGGTGCCCTCGAAGATGTCGTAGATCTTCGAGTCGCGGTGCATCCGCTCCACCGGGTGCTCGCGCGAGTAGCCCGCACCGCCGAGGATCTGGATGGCGCGCTCGGTGGTCCACACCGCGACCCGGCCGGCCTTGAGCTTGGACATCGACCCCTCGCCCGCGGTGAACGGGACGTTGTTGCGGCCCATCCACGCGGCCCGGTGCACGAGCAGCCGGGCGGCGTCGATCTCGGTCTTCATGTCCGCGAGCATGAACGAGATCGACTGGTTCTCGATGATCGGACGGCCGAAGGCGACGCGGTCCTTGGCGTACTCCAGCGCGTACTCGTAGGCGGCGCGGGCGATGCCGATCGCCTGCGAGCCGACCGTCGGGCGGGACAGCTCGAAGGTCTGCATCGCGGCCGAGCCCTTCGACCTCTCCCCCGACCGGGCGCGGGCGAGCCGCTCGTCGAGCTTCTCCTTGCCGCCGAGCAGGCAGGAGCCGGGGAGCTTCACGTCGTCGAGGAAGACGTCCGCGGTGTGCGACGCGCGCAGACCCATCTTCTTGATCTTGCGGGTGGACTCCAGGCCGGGGGTGTTCGGCGGGACGACGAACGCGGCCTGGCCCTTGCTGCCCAGGTCTGCGTCGACGACGGCCTGCACCACGTGGATGTTCGCGATGCCGCCGTTGGTGGCCCAGGCCTTCTGGCCGGTCAGGGTCCACTCGTCCTTCGCCTCGTCGTAGACGGCGCGGGTACGCATCGCCGAGACGTCCGAGCCGGCCTCGGGCTCGGACGAGCAGAACGCACCGACCTGCGGCTCGGAGGCGTCGCCGTAGCACTGCGGGATGAACTCGACCATCTGCTCGGGCGTGCCGGAAGCGAAGATGCCGGCCACCGCGAGGGTGGTGCCGAAGATCGCCATGCCGATGCCGCCGTCGCCCCAGAAGAGCTCCTCGTTGACCAGCGGCATGGACAGGCCGGTCTCGTCACCCCAGAAGGAGGCGAGGGTCTCGAAGTTGTAGAGCTCGATCTTCGCGGCCTCCTGCAGGATCGGCCACGGGGTCTCCTCGCGCTCGTCCCACTCGGCGGCGGCCGGGCGTACGACGTCGGCGGCGAAGCCGTGCACCCACTCCTGCAGCTCGCGGTGCTCCTCGGACAGTTCGAAGGAAGTCATCTCAGCTCTCCGCTGGTCGGTCGCGGTTCTCGTCAGGCGGACGGGATCTGGAACATCTTCTGCAGGGCGGTCGCGAAGCCGACGTCGCCGGAGACCTTGAGCTTGCGCGTCATGAACAGGGTCACCGGGTTGGCGTTGTTCGTGGCGACCTTGAGGAACTCGGTGCCCGGCATGGTCAGCGCGGTCCGGGCCTCCTCGTCGGTGCCCTCGGTGACGGTGCAGGTCCCGTTCTGCATCACGGTCTGGAAGCTGTCGGTCGTCGAGCCGTCCTTGATGTGCCAGTGCACGACCTGCCGGTTTCCGGAGGCCCCCTTCGACGAGTAGAACTCGCTCATCCGGCCGAAGATCGCCTCCAGGACCGGCCGGCGGACCTCGGAGGACATCACGGTCGCCAGCTGCTGCTTCGACGCGGTCTTGACCAGGCGGGCGAACAGCGACGGGTCGACGTCCTTCGCGTTCCCGTCACGCAGGGCCGTGCCGAGGGTGGAGATCAGCTGCTCGTCGGACAGGGACTTCGGGTCGACGCTGCGACCCAGCTCGTTGATGTCGACCGTGTCGGCCATCGCTCGCTCCACCTCGCCGTGGTTCACACAAGTGTCCGGTACTCGCCGTACCGGCTCGGACGGGGCGTACTTTACGCAGCAGTAGCTAAGCTGTCGAGATGGCACCCCCACCCCGCCGCAGGCTCCCTGCCGCGCAGCGCGAGAAGCAGGTCCTCGACGCGGCGGTGCGCGTGTTCTCCCGGGACGGGTTCCACGACGCGTCGATGGACACCGTCGCCGACGAGGCGGGGCTGTCGAAGCCGATGGTCTACACGCACGGCGGGGGCTCGAAGGACGAGCTGCTGCGGCGGTGCATCCGCCGCGAGTCCGACCGGCTGCTGGAGTCGGTCTCCGGCGCCGCCGCCGGGGCACCGGCCGACGCCGAGGTGCGCCTGCACCGCGGCCTCCGGGCGTTCTTCGCCAGCGTGACCACCCACCGCGACGGCTGGTCGGTGCTCTACCGCCAGGCCCGCACCGGGGCACTCGCGGACGAGGTGCACGCGGCGCGCACCCGCATCGTCGACCGGGTGGCACAGCTACTGGCCGCCGAGCTGGTCGTCCCCGAGGGGGTCGACCCGGCGACGGTCACCACCCCGATCGCGGCGGCGCTGGCGGGTGCGGCCGAGGGGCTGGCCGACTGGGCCGGCGACGGCGGGGACCCCGACGACCTCGCCTCGACGCTGATGGCGCTGGTGTGGCCGGGGCTGGCCCTGCTGCGCTCGTAGTTTCTTCCGCCGAGAAATCGATCGCCGTGCAACTGATCACCGGGTCACGATTGTCACCACACAAGAGGGACATCGAGCCGTAACCCCGCCGTGTCCACGCGCAACGTAATTCGCGCGCGTTATTCGGAGTGCGCGTACAGACTGGACGTCACTCGAACGAGTGATGTCGCCGAGTCACTGTTCCAGCAGCTCAGAGCCATGATCGCCTATTCTTCCGAGAATGTCGGATCGCTACGTGCGACACATCGTCAGCGGTTCACCGAGACGGGTGTCGATGGCGTCACCTGGTGTCGGCGCGCATTCCGGGAGAACGCGGGTTACCTTTCTCCGTAGTACGTCCCCTTATTCCGGGGCGTGCAGTAGACAGCAGTGAACCCATGAAGGGAACGCATTCCATGCGTCAGTCCGTGCGTACTCTGGCCGCCGCCGCCATCGCCGTCCCGATGACCCTCGGTGCGGCCGGGACGGCCTTCGCCGACGACACCGTCGAGCAGGGCCAGGCTTCCGAGGCCACCGCATCGTCCGAGCAGGGTGCCGCCACCGAGCAGGGCAACAGCTCGTTCGCCCCGGTCACCCAGGCGAACCCGGCGCTGAACGTGAGCGACGTCCTCGGCCTGAGCGACTTCGCCAACGAGGACTACGACGGCGGTGAGGGGTCCGGGCAGCAGATCGTCCAGGACAACTCGATCGACTCCTCGAACGAGCAGGGCAACACGGCCTCCACCGAGCAGGCCCAGAAGACCGTCGTCGAGCAGATCGCCGGCCTCGCGGGCTGATCCGCCGCCGTCCCCGGGCCGCCGGGGCACAACCCACCGCTCCGGCGCCGACCGCCCGTGCCGACCCCTACGACCGGGTCGGCCGGGACCCTTCCCCGAGAGGATCGTTCCCCATGCGCAAGTCCTTCCGCATCGCCGCCGCCGCGGCGCTCGCCGTCCCCATGACCATCGGTGCGGCCGGCATGGCCTTCGCCGACCACGAGCGCGGCGACCGCAGCGAGACCAGCACCCAGGAGACCGCGGGTTCGGCCACCGGCACCCAGTCGTCGGAGAGCACCCAGGGCAACGCCAACGGCGCCCCGGTGACCCAGGCGAACCCGGCGGCGAACGTCGACGGCATCGCCTCGCTGAGCGACTTCGCGAACGAGGACGTCCGCGGCGGCTCCGGCCAGGAGATCGTGCAGGACAACTCGATCGACTCGTCGAACGAGCAGGGCAACAAGGCCTCCTCCGAGCAGGCCCAGAAGACCGTCCTGGACCAGGTCGCCGACCAGTCCTGAGACACCCGAGGTCCGGGGGCACAGCCCGGCTTCTCCGGCGAACGGGCCGGTCCGCGGACGGGCGGGCCGGCCCGTTCGTGTGTCCGGGGCGCGCCCGCCGGCCGGGTGGTGGCGCTCAGCCCTCCGTCGCCGGACGGGTGACCAGGCGCCGGGTGCGGTCCGGCAGCCGGTCGACGATGCGGCCGATCCGCTCGGTGGTGCCCTGCAGCGGCGCGAGCGCGTCGGCCAGCACCCCGATCTGCCGGTCGAGCGCGTCGATCCGGGCCGCGACCGACCGCAGGTCCGGGGCGACGGCGGTCAGCTGGCTCGCGGCCTGCGCGAGGTTGACGTCCAGCGCCGCCAGCCGCGGGGTCCCCTCCGCGTCGGCGTCCGCGACGGCCGCGGCGATCCGCCGGACGGCGCCCTGGTCGCCGGTGGCGGCGGCCAGCGTCGCAAGGTCCTCGCGCACGGTGGCGAGTACCCGCAGCGGCTCCACCGCGCCCGCGAGGGCGGCGAGGTCGCCGGGGGTGCGGGCCAGCTCCTCCAGCGGTCCGACCGCCTGGGCGAGCCGCGCGAGGTCGGCCCGGGTCGCGGCCAGCTCGTGCACCGCGGGCACGGCGCCGGTCAGGCTCTCCAGGTGCTCGCGGGCCGAGGCCAGCTCCCGCAGCGGCTCGACCGCGCCGGCGAGCTGCGCCAGGTCGGCGCGGGTGGCGGCGAGCTCCTGGAGCGGGGCGACGGCGTCGGCGAGGCGCTGCAGCGAGGTGACCGCCCCCGCCAGCGCAGCCAGGTCGCCCGCGGCGGGGGCCAGCTCGCGCAGCGGCGCCGCGGCACCGGCCAGCTCGTGCAGGTCGTCCCGGACCGCGGCCAGCTCGGACAAGGGACCGACGGCCGCGCCGAGCTCCCGCAGCGACTCCACGGCGCCCGCCAGCTCCGACAGCGGACCCACGGCGGTGCTGAGCTCGCGCAGCGGCTCGACGGCCGTGCCCAGCTCGCGCAGCGGCTCGACCGCCGTGCCCAGCTCGGTCAGCGGACCGACGGCGGTGGCGAGCTCCCGCAGCGCCTCGACCGCGCCGGCGAGTTCCGACAACGGACCCACGGCCGCGGCCAGCTCCCGCAGCGCCTCGACGGCCCCCGCCAGCTCCTGCAGCGAGGCCACCGCCCCGCCCAGCTCCCGCAGCGGCCCGACCGCGGCGGCGAGCTCGTGCAGGTCGCCCCGCACCGCGGCCAGCTCCCGCAGGTCCTCCCGCATCCCCGCCAGCTCGTGCAGGTCCCCGCGCACCGCAGCCAGCTCGTGCAGGTCCTCCCGGAACCCGGCCAGCTCGTGGAGGTCCTCGCGCACGCCGGCCAGCTGGTGCAGGTCCTCGCGCAGCCCGGCGAGCTGGTGCAGGTCTTCGCGGGCACCGGCCAGCTCGCGCAGTGGTCCGGCGGCCCCGGCCAGCTCGACCACGGCCGCGGTCAGCCGGTCGATCCGCTCGACGGTCACCGGGTCGTCCCACAGCGTCACGACCCGGCCGAGCACGTCGTCGAGCACCGGGGCGAGGCCGGTCAGGGCGGCGTCGACACCGGCGATGCGCCGCGGCAGCGCGGCGACGTCGGCCGCGACCGACGGCATCGCCTCGACCGCGCGCGGCGCCTCGGCCAGCCAGCCGGGCAGCCGGCGGCCGATCTCCACAGCCGCGCCGACTGTGCCGAGGGCGGCGCCGATCAGGGTCCCGGTGACGCCCGCGGGCGACCAGGAGCTCGGGAGGGGCTGCTTCGCCATCGGTCTCCTCCGGGGCTCACGGGAACGTGCTCGGTCAGCTTCGCAGATCCGGCGGCCCGGTGTACCGCTCGGTAGCTCCCTCAGTACGACGCGTCGTCCACCCGGGCCGCCGCGTCGCCGCCGGCGTCGCGGGCCGCGGCGTCGTCGAGGATCGTGGCCGTACCGCTGGTGCCGAAGCGAGTGACACCCGCGGCGTGGAAGGCCAGCACGGTGTCGAGGTCCCGGACCCCGCCGGAGGCCTTGACCTGGACCTGCGGTCCGACGGTGGCGCGCATGAGCGCGAGGTGCTCGGGCGTGGCACCGCCGCCGGCGAAGCCGGTGGAGGTCTTCACGAACGCCGCGCCCGCCGACTCGGCGGCCCGGCAGCCGGCGACCACGTCGTCGTCGGACAGCAGCGCGGTCTCCAGGATCACCTTCACGACGCGGCCGTCGGCGGCCCCGACGACGGCGGCGATGTCGGCCTCGACGTCGCCGGTCAGGCCGCTCCGCAGCCGGCCGACGTTCAGCACCATGTCCAGCTCGGCGGCGCCGTCGGCGATCGCCTGCCGCGCCTCGGCGACCTTGGCCGCGGTGCTGGTCGTGCCGTGCGGGAAGCCGATCACGGTGCCGACGGCGACGCCGGTCCCCGCGAGCCGGGCGGCGGCGTGCGCGACGTCGGACGGGCGTACGCACACGCTGAAGATGCGGTAGCGGGCGGCGAGGTCGAGCTGGGCGTCGACCTCGGTGCGGGTCAGCTCGGGCTTGAGGATCGCGTGGTCGATCATCCCGGCGATCGCGGCGGCGGAGAGGGTCGTAGCGGTCACGGTGGTCCTTCGGGTCCCGGCGGGAGGATCGCCCCCGCGGGTGGTCGGGCGGTCGGGTGCGAAGGCTACGCGCCCGGGGCCCGCCGATCAGCACATGCGGTGACGGCCACCCGCTGCGATGCTGGTCGGAGGTGCCGGAGATCCCGGTGGCCGAAGGGGGTTCTCGACCATGGCGGACGACGACCGCTCCGTGCCGGATGCCGCGCAGGCCGCCGCTCCCGGGCCGACGCTGCGCTTCGAGCAGTCCAGCCACCCGGCGGGCGCCACCGTGCTGCACGCGATCGGCGCCATCGACGACGAGACCTCCCCCGACCTGTGGGTCGAGATGGGCATCTGGTCCGAGGCCGGCCCCGAGCTCATCCTCGACCTGACCGGCGTGGACTTCCTGGGGACGGCGGGGCTCAACTCGCTGCTCCAGTCGCGCGACATGCTGGGCGCCGAGGGCAAACGGCTCCGGGTGTACTGCGGGTCGAGCCGTCCCGCCCGACGCGCACTCCAGGTGACCGGCGCGATGGACCTGTTCGACGTCGTCGACCGGATCCCCGAGGAGCCGGCCTCGTCGCGGAACATGGTGTTCGGCGTACCGGACCCGGACGTCCGCCTGGACGGTCAGCGCCGCTCGAACGACGGGTAGCCCGCGGCGGCCTCGTCGTCGCAGGCCCGCAGTACCCCCGCGACCCCGCCGGGCACCGCGTGGGGAGCGACCGGCTCCGCCGGGCACGACAGCGCCTCGATCGTCGATAGGCCGTCGGCGTCGAGGGCGCCGATCGCCCGGTCGACCCACTCGACCTGCCCCTGCAGGCAGGCCGCGTCGTTGCCGTACCCGAGGGTCGGCGCCAGCGGCGCGAACAGGTTCGGGAAGCCGGGGTGCGCCATCCCGAACAGGCCCGGCCCGGTGCCCAGCCGCCGCCCGTCGCGGCCGACGACGTCGATCCCGGCCCGGGTCGCGCCTGTGTCGAACCCGGTGGCCAGCACGATCGCGTCCAGCCCGACGACGGTCCCGTCGGCCAGCCCGACCCCCTCCGGCCGGATCCGCGTGACCGGGTTCCGGGCGACGGGGAGCACCTCGACGTCGTCGCGGTGGAAGGACTCCAGCCACCCCTGGTCGGTCGCGACGGGCCGCAGGCCGTAGTCGTCGCCCTCCGGGACCAGCGCCGCCGCGAGGCGGTCGTCGCCCAGCCGCGCCCGCATCCGGTCCCGGACGACCGCGGCCGCCGCGGCCCGCAGTGCCGGGTCGGACGCGAGCCCGGCGAGCCGGGCCGGGTGCAGCGCCAGCGGGTCCTCGTCGTGGACCGTCCCCAGACTGTGGAGTCCTCTGTGGACGGACGGGTGTCCGGTGCCGGACGGTGTGGACCGGACGGCCTCGCGCATCGCGGGCAACCGGTCGCGATAGGCCGCGCGCTCCGGCCAGCCGAACATCGGATTGGCCGCGGGCAGCACGAACCGCGGGGTCCGGGCCAGGACGGTGAGCCGGCCGACCCGCCCGGCCAGGGCCGGGACCAGCTGGACCGCACTCGGCCCGCAGCCGACGACGCCGACCCGCAGCCCGTCGAGCCGGGGTCCCCCGGCCGGCCACGCTCCGGTGTGGACGACCGGCCCGGTGAAGTCCGACCGGCCGGGGACGGCGTCGGTGCGGGGCGCGGTGAACGACCCCGTGCAGCGGACCAGGAACCGCGCGGACAGCTCGTCGTCGCCGGTGCGGATCCGCCAGCGGCCGCCGTCCCAGCGGGCGGCGGTGACCGGTGTGGACAGTCGCAGGTCGCGGTGCAGGTCGAGCCGGTCGACGACGAACCGCAGCCAGCGCAGCACCTCGTAGCCGGCCGGGAAGCGCTCGCTCCACCCCCAGTCGCGGTACAGCTCGTCGGAGAACAGGTACTGGTAGGCGGCACCCTCGGTGTCGATGCGGGCACCCGGGAAACGCTGGTGGTGCCACACCCCGCCGGGCTCGGGCGCGGCGTCGACGCAGGTCACCCGCAGACCGCGCCGGCGCAGCAGGTGCAGCGCGTACAGACCCGCGACCCCGGCGCCGACGACCACGACGTCGTGCTCGTCTTCCACCGGCCCAGCGTGGCCGATCCGGGACGTCGCCGGACCGACCTGTCTCAGATCGACACGCGGCGCCCGGTGGGCGAGGCTGGGTCCGTGGTGTCCGGCGGGATGCGGTAGCGGCGGTGGAGGCGGTCCTCCTCGGGGTCGGCGGTCTCGTACTGCTGCTCGTCGGCGCCGAGCTGCTCGTCCGGTCCGGCAGCAGGCTCGCCACCCGGCTGGGCCTGTCCCCGATGGTCATCGGGCTGACGGTCGTCTCGGTCGGCACGAGCCTGCCCGAGCTCGCGATCGGCATCGACGCGGCACGCTCGGGCAGCCCGGGCATCGCCACCGGCAACATCGTCGGCACCAACCTGGCGAACCTGCTGCTCGTGCTCGGTCTGGGCGCGCTGCTGCGACCGGTCGCGTTCGACCGGCGCACGCTGCGCTTCGACCTGCCCGCGATGGTCGCCGCCGCGCTGCTGCTGTTCGTCCTGTCGCGCGACGGGTCGATCGGCCCGGCCGGCGGGGTCGTGCTGCTCCTCGCCGCCGTCGGTTACGTCGTGCTGGTGCTGCGCACCTCCCCGCGCGAGGACGTCACCGCCGAGGCCGACGCCGGCGACGGGCGCGGCGGCCCGCCGGTGCAGCTGCTGGTGCTGGTGGTCTCGCTGGCGCTGGTCGTGCTCGGCGCGGAGTGGCTGGTCGACGGCGCGGTGCAGGGGGCGCTGGTGCTCGGCGTCGACGAGGCGGTGATCGGGCTGACGGTCGTCGCGCTCGGCACGTCGGCGCCCGAGCTGGTGACGATGCTGGTCGCCGTCGCACGGCGGGAGACCGGGCTCGCCGTCGGGAACCTGGTCGGGTCCAGCGTCCTGAACATCGCGCTCGTGCTGGGGGCGACGGTGCTCGCCGCACCCGGCGCGACGATCGCGGTCCCGCCGGACGTCGTCGACGCCGACCTGGTGCTGCTGGTCGTCGCGACCCTGGGGGCGGGGCTGGCGATGCGGACCGGGTCCCGGCTGTCGCGGCCCGAGGGCGGGTTGCTGGTGCTGGGCTACGCGGCCTATCTGACCTGGTTGGTCCTCACGCGGGTGTGAGCGGGTGTCGCACACTGGGCGCATGACCGCATCCGGCGACACATGGTCCTGGCCCGACGCGACGACGGCGGCGCGCGACCTCGCCGCGCACCTGGAGGACGCCGCCCGCGCCCTGCGCGACGGCCGCGCGGAGGTCCGCCGGTCCGCGACCGGCACCGCCTCCGACGGTCACCGGCAGCTGGAGGTCGACCTGACCTGGCGCGAGGACGCGTCCTAGGGGGTCAGCGCGCGGCGAGCTCGGCCCACACCCGCTTGCCGCGGCCCCGGGGGTCACAGCCCCAGGCCTGCGCGACGGCGTCGACGAGCTGCAGGCCGCGCCCACGCGCCGCCCGCAGGTCGAGCGGCTGGAGCAGCGGGCCGCCCGCACCCTCGTCGTCGACCTCGATCCGCAGGGCGTCCCGGCCGCGGACCAGGGTCAGGCGGAACGCGGTACGGGCGTGGTCGACGACGTTCGCGACGAGCTCCTCGATGACCAGCATCGCGTCGGCGAGGGTGCCGGGGGCGAGGTCCCAGCCGACGAGGACGCGTTCCGCGGAACGCCGCGTCTCCCGGCCGACCCCGGCGTGCGGGACGTGCTCGGTGACGACCCGGTCGACGTCGCCGGTGCCGGGCTCCTCGACCTGCACGACGACCACCCCGGCGTCGTCGCTGAGGTGACCGCCGCAGTGCGCGAGGGCGGCGTCGGTGAGGGCGCGCGCGATCGTGTCGGCGTCGGCGCCCGGGTCGAGCGAGGCCAGCGTGCGCCGGGCGCCCTCCTCCCCCAGCTGCTCCCAGTGCCCGCGCACGTGCGCCTCGGTGATGCCGTCGGTGTAGAGCACCAGGCTGTCGCCCGCGGCGAGGGAGACGGCCTCGTCGGCCACCATCGGGGTGGTGCCGATGCCGAGGACCAGCCCGCCGCCGCCGTGGAACTCCGCGGTGCCGTCGGCCCGTCGCACGAGGGCGGGCGGGTGACCGGCCGAGGCGAGGTCGGCGTGCCAGGTGTCGGAGGGCCCGCGGCGCAGCGACGCGAGCGCGGCGGTGACGAAGCTGGTGCGGCCGTCGAACCAGACGTGCAGGACGTCGTTGACGGTGCGCAGCACGGCGGCCGGGTCGTTCTCGAAGTGCGCGGCGGTGCGGGTGGCCGAGCGGGCCAGCGCGGTCGTCCGGGCGGCGCCGGCGCCCTTGCCCTGGACGTCGCCGATCACCACGGCGACGCCGTCCGGGGTGGGGACGGCGTCGTAGAAGTCGCCCATGACCTCCACGCCGGAGCCGCCGGGCAGGAAGCGGGCCGCGATGTCGACCCCGGGCAGCCGCGGGGGCTGCGCGGGCAGCAGCGACTCCTGCAGCGTCCGGGCCAGCGTCTCGATCTCGGCGGCGTCGCGGGCGGCGGCGACCGCCTGCCGCTCGGTCTCGCGCAGGGCCAGACGCAGCGCGATCTCGCCCTCGACGGCGTCGGCCAGGGTACGGATCGTCTCGCGGTGCAGCGGGGTCCAGTCACGGACGACCACGTCCATCGCGCAGAGGTTGCCCACGACCTGGCCCGCGGGGTCGCGCACCGGCACGCCGAGCCAGGCGGCCGCACCGAAGTCGGTCATCAGCGAGAGGTCGCGCAGCCGTGGGTCGGCCCGCACGTCACCGGCGCAGATCTCGCCGCCCGACTCGATGACGACCTTGCACCCGCTGTCCTCGACGGGCGCCGACCAGACGCCGTCCGGCCCGACGATCTGCGCGGGCTCGGGCGTGCCCTTGAGGAAGGTCCGGACCTCGTCGACGACGGTCAGCATGACCGCCGGGGTGCCGAGGACCACCGAGACCAGCCGGGTCAGGCGGTTGAACGCCTCGTCCGGCCCGGTGTCGAGCAGCTGGGTGGCCCGGACCGCGGCCAGCCGTGCCGGCGACGTCAGCGGCGACGGTGCCGCGACCGCAACGGGATCCGACACCAGGCTCATTCGCATGATCCTTGCACCGCTGCGCGCCGGCGTCCTGTCGGTGTGCCTCGGAGACCGGGTGATCGTCAATTGTGACGATGCGGTTCAGCCCGCCGATCCGGTGTGGAGACGGGCGGCACACCGGGTCAGGTGGTCCCGTTCGGCCGTGGAGGACGCCAGTGCCGCGGCCTCGGCGTAGAGACGCGCGGCCGTGGCCCGCTCCCCCGCCCGCTCGTGCAGGTGGGCGCTGACCGCGGTCCAGCGGGGCAGCGCCGGGTCGAGATCGGCGAGGGCCGCCAGCCCGGCCCGTGGCCCGTCGGCCTCCCCGACGGCGACCGCCCGGTTCAGCCGGGCGACCGGGCTGCCGGTGAGCCGGACCAGCTCGTCGTACCACTCGACGATCTGGGGCCAGTCGGTCTCCCCGGCGGCCGGCGCGTCGGCGTGCAGGGCGGCGACGGCCGCCTGGGCCTGGAACTCCCCCAGCCGGTCGCGGGCCAGCGCGGCCTGCAGCACCGCCACCCCCTCGGTGATCAGGGCGGTGTCCCAGCGGCCGCGGTCCTGCTCGGCCAGCGGCACCAGCTCGCCGGCCGGGCCGGTGCGGGCGGCGCGTCGGGCGTGGTGCAGCAGCATCAGCGCGAGCAGGCCCGCGACCTCGGGATGGTCGACCGACGCCGCGAGGCGCCGGGTCAGCCGGATCGCCTCGGCGGCGAGGTCGACGTCGCCGGAGTAGCCCTCGTTGAACACCAGGTAGAGCACCCGCAGGACGGTCGCGACGTCGCCGGGGCGGTCGAACCGCTCCCCCGCGACGGTGCGTTTGGCGCGGCTGATCCGCTGCGCCATCGTCGCCTCGGGCACCAGGTAGGCCGCGGCGATCTGCCGGGTGGTGAGTCCGCCGACCGCGCGCAGGGTGAGCGCGACCGCCGACGACGGCGACAGCGACGGGTGCGCGCACAGGAAGTACAGCTCGAGCGCGTCGTCGTGGTCCGACGCCGGGCCGGGCGCCGGCTCGGCCTCGGCCCGTTCCTCCCGGCCACGACGCGCGGTCTCCGACCGGGTGGCGTCGAGGAAGCGGCGCCAGGCCACCGTCACGAGCCAGCCCTTCGGGTCCCGCGGCGGGTCCGCGGGCCAGGTCCGCAGGGCCTCGACGAGCGCGTCCTGCACAGCGTCCTCGGCCGCCGCGAAGTCCGCACCGCGGCGGCCGAGGATCCCCAGTACCTCCGGGACGAGGCCGCGCAGCAGCGCGGCGTCGGCGCCGGCCACCTCGCCGCTCACTCCGTGACGGTCGGCGGGGCCTCGAGGAACGGGCGCAGCTCGATCCACTCGTGGATCGGCTCCCCACCGGCGCCGGGGGCCGCCGACAGCCCACCGGTCAGCTCGACGGCCCGCTCGTAGCTGTCGACGTCGACGATCATCCAGCCGGCGACGAGGTCCTTGGTCTCCGCGAACGGACCGTCGGTGACCGGCGGGCGGCCCTCGCCGTCGTAGCGGACGAAGGTGCCCTCCGGCGCCAGCGCCTGGGCGTCGACGAACTCGCCGGTCTCCTTCAGGGACTCGGCGAAGTCCTGCATGAAGCGGATGTGCGCGGTGACCTCCTCGGGAGCCCAGCGGTCCATCGGGACGTCGTTCTTCGGGGCCGGGGCGCCGCGGTAGTGCTTGAGCAGCAGGTACTTGGCCATGGTGGGTCTCCTCGGTGCTCGTCGCGGCCCATCCTGGCCGCGTTCACCCCGGGGACGGAACCGGACGCGCGTTCTCGACATGTCCGCTCGATTTTTCTCCTACCCGTCAGTAAGTTCCGCACATGATCAGAGCGACGTCCGTCCGCACCGTGTCCGCGACGCCCGAGACGGTGTGGTCGGTGCTGTCCGACCACGAGGGCATGTCGGCGTGGGCGCCGGGCCTGAAGGTGGCCGTGACGCGGGCCGGGACGCCGGAGCCCAACGGTGTCGGCACCGTCCGCAAGGTCGGCATCGGCTCGCCCGGTCCGATCGTCGAGGAGGTCACCGCGTTCGAGCCGGGGCGACGCCTCGGGTACCGCGCGCTGGCCGGTGTGCCGCTGAAGAACTACCGCGGCGAGGTCACGCTGCGCCCGGTCGGCACCGGTACCGAGATCACCTACGCGGTCGAGGCCGACAAGCGGCTGCCGGCGGGTGAGACGCTGCTGGCGAAGGGACTGTCGAAGGTGCTGCTGTCCGGCCTGGTCCGCGGGGTCGGCGCCGGTCCGCGCTGACCGGCCCTCCTGCCCGGGTCAGGTCTCGTCCGGCCGCGGGCCGACCGGCTCGCCGTGCCGGTACCAGGCGGCGGACGGTGCCCCGATGACCGAGAGCAGCTGCAGCTTCTCGTGGGTCTCGCTGCCCGGGACGGCGGTGTAGACCAGCAGCAGGTGGGACTGGTCGGGGTCGAGCAGCGTCTGGCAGTGCAGCTCCAGTGGGCCGACCTCGGGGTGGAGGAGGCGTTTGACGTCGTCGGTCCGGACGCCGACCTCGTGGGAGTCCCACAGCGCGCGGAACTCCTCGTTCTCCGGGTACAGGAGATCGGCGAGGTGGGCCGCGCGGGACCCCGGCCCGCGCCGGGCCGCGACCGCCCGCAGGCTCGAGACGTAGCGGCGCGACAGGAACGCGTGATCCTCCTGCGGGTGGAGCAGACGGGCGCCGGGGTCGGTGAACCAGCGGTAGCCGATGCTCCGCGACGGGCCGGTGAACCCGGTGGTGTCGCCGGTCAACGCGACCCCCAGTGAGGTCTGGCGCAGCGTCTCGCCGAGCTCGGTGACGATCTCGGCGGGTGTGTCGACGAGGCGGTCGAGGATGCGCAGCAGGCCGGGACCGATGTGGTCGCTGGTCGCGCCCCGGGCGGGCGGATGCTGCCCGGCGAGGCGGAACAGGTGGTCGCGCTCGTCGAGCGAGAGGTGCAGCCCCTGGGCGATCGCGGCGATCATCTGCTCCGACGGCCGCGGGCCACGCTCCCGTTCGAGGCGCGCGTAGTAGTCGGTCGACATGTGGCACAGCGCCGCGGCCTCCTCGCGGCGCAGCCCGCTGGTACGACGGCGCTGCCCCCGCGGCAGCCCCACGTCCTCCGGTTGCAGTACCTCACGGCGCCGCCGCAGGAACTGGGCCAGACCCGCCCGGTCGATCATCCGTACCGCCTCTCGGTCGCCTCCGTCCGTTCCTACCGGGACACACGGCGCGGAGCCACGGACCGTCGATCCGCCCCACCCGGTCGGGGCCGCACGGCCCAGGGGTGGATCGGGAGGCCGTGGTTGCGGGCCGGCGGTGGGACGAACGTGGTCGGCACACGGCCACCGACCCGAGGAGCCCAGCGTGCCGAACGAACTCTTCCCGCTCGACCCGACCACCACCGTGCCACCGGGCCGCCCGGAGGAGCACCGCACCGGCGAGCCGGCCCGGGCCGCGGGTGCCGCCACGCTCTCCGCGGCGATGCGGACCAGCCTGGACCGCTCCGGCGGCGCCGTCGGGATCCTCCTCGCCGCCGCGCCCGCCGTCGCCTTCGTGGCGGCCGACGCGGCGGGCGGGCTGAGCTGGGCGTTCATCGCGCTCGCCGTCGCCGCGCCGGTGACGTTCGGGGTGCGCCTGGCCCGCCGGGAGTCGCTGCGGGCCGCCGTCGTCGGTCTGGCGGTGGCCGGCGTGTGCGCCGCCGCCGCCGCGTTCTCCGGCGAGGCCCGGGCGTTCTTCCTGCTCCCCACCCTGATCCCGGCCGCACTCGGCGTGCTGTTCCTCGGCTCGGTCCTCGTCCGCCGCCCGGTGACCGGGACCCTGTTCAACCGGCTGGTCGGCGGCCCCGAGGACTGGCGTGGGCACCCCCGGCTGATGCGCGTCTACACCGTCAGCACGCTGGCCGGCGTCGTGCTCCACGCGCTCAACCTCACCCTGCGCGCCGTGGCCTACCTCGCGGACCGGCCCGCCGTCCTGGCCGCGCTCGGCGTCGCCGCCGTACCGGCCTTCGCCGCGCTCGCCGCGGGCACCCTCGTCGCCGCCCGCCGCGCGCTCGGCCCCCGCGTCGCCACCGCCGCCTGACCACCGCCCGACCTCGAGCACCGCACCCACCAGGGAGACAGCATGTCCCGCACCCGCGACATCACCATCGGCGACCTCACCGGCCGGCTCGCCGTCGTCACCGGCGCCAGCGACGGCATCGGGCTCGGTATCGCCACCCGGCTCGCCGCCGCAGGAGCCGAGATCGTGCTGCCCGTCCGCAACCGGCGCAAGGGCGAGGCGGCGGTCGACGCGATCTGCACCCGCGCCCCCGGCGCGACCGTGTCCCTGCGCGAGCTCGACCTGTCGTCGCTGGGCTCCGTCGCCGCGCTCGGCGTCATGCTGCGGGGCGAGGGCCGCCCGATCCACATCCTGGTCAACAACGCCGGCGTCATGACCCCGCCCCGGCGGGCGACGACCGTCGACGGCTTCGAGCTGCAGTTCGGCACCAACCACCTCGGTCACGTGGCCCTCGTCGCGCACCTGCTCCCGCTGCTGCGCGCCGGCCGGGCACGGGTGACCTCCCAGCTCAGCGTCGCCGCCCGCCGCGGCCGGATCGCCTGGGACGACCTCCAGGCGCAGGTCGGCTACGGCAACGGCATGGCCGCCTACGCCCGGTCGAAGATCGCGTTCGGGCTGTTCGCCCTCGAGCTCGACCGCCGCAGCCGCGCCGGGCGCTGGGGCATCAGCAGCAACGTGTCCCACCCCGGGATCGCCCCGACCAGCCTGCTCGCCGCGCGTGCCGAGGTCGGTCGCGAGCAGCCCGCGCGGGGACGACGGGTGATCGGCGCGCTCTCGGCCCGCGGCATCCTCGTCGGGACCGCGCAGAGCGCCGGGCTGCCCGCGCTGTACGCCGCGACCTCACCGGACGCACACGGTGGGCGGTTCTACGGGCCCGACGGGTTCGGGGGTCTGGGTGGTGCGCCCACCGAGCTGAGCCTCTACCGGCCCCTGCGCAGCACCGACGACGCCGAGCGCATCTGGCGCGTCTCGCAGGAGCTCACCGGGGTCTCGTTCGACGGTGGGGACACCGCCGCGCCCGAGGACACGGTCGTCCTGCACCGCGACGCCCGGTGAGCACGGGGGGTCGGGCCCCGGCGGCGGGCCGCCACCACTGCTCGACGCGGCGACCGACCTCGGCCTCCCACTCGTCAGCACCGTCCCGGGTGCTCGGCTCGCTGCCGGGGTGCCGGAGCGCGCATGGATCGGCCGCGAACGGGCACGACACAGGACATGAGCAACCACGAACGCCGACGGGGCCTGGACGAGGTCATCGACCCGGAGGAGGGCGCGACGCCCGACCACCGTGAGCACGCCAAGGCTCCGCACCCGCCGGACGACGAGGAGCTGGAGCGCCGCGCGCAGCGCGAGCGGGAGCAGACGGGTGCCGGCGGCCCGCTGCGCGAGGACGGCTGAGCAGGCCGGACGACAGGTGGGTCGGTCGGCTCGCGGAGTCGGTCGGCCCGTCCGCGCCACGGCCCGCAGCCACCGGCACCGGGGCGGCCTGCGCCGGAGCGGCGTGTTCCACGTGGAACAGCTGGGCACCCGGGAGAACCGCAGGTGGTGGATGGTCGCCCACCGGGACACCGCCACGACTGCGTCACAGTGGTGGTCGGGCCGTCCGGTGGGTCGCCCCGACCACGGACACCGGCGAGAAGTGCGTATCAGCTGGTGGAGACAAGGGGAATCGAACCCCTAACCCCCGCCTTGCAAAGGCGGTGCTCTGCCAATTGAGCTATGTCCCCTGGTGGGTCCCGATCACGGTACCCCGGGAGGCGGGGTCAGCGGGTGGTGGCCTCGTGCCACAGGTCGTCGGACCCGACGCCGCGGAAGCGGGACCAGCCGAAGTACGCAGCACCGGCGGCGACGGCCAGCACGAACAGCTTCTTCATCGCAGGTCTCCTCGCGAGTGACTGTCGGAGGGGGAAGGTGTGGGCCTAGCTGGATTTGAACCAGCGACCTCATCGTTATCAGCGATGCGCTCTAACCAACTGAGCTATAGGCCCGTGCAACAGGAGAAACACTACCGCACGGGGTCGGGCGGGTTACGAGGGGGTCCCCCTCCGCCCGGCCCCGTGCGGGGTGCGTGACGACGCTCCGGTCAGTCCCGCTCGGAGAGCGTGACCTCGATGCCGCCGACCAGGTCGGCGGCCACGTTGTAGACGAACGCGACCACGGTGATGGCCACCGCGAACAGCAGGCTGTTCACCGCGCCGACGACAGCGGCGAGCCCGAAGACCCGTCCGACGCTGATCAGTGAGCCCCCGGTCTCCTGCTGCGAGGTGACCAGGTCGGCGTAGGTGCCGTTGAGCCGGTCCCAGACGCCCATGCCGCCGAGCACGCCGTAGAGGACGCCCGCGGCGACCATCCACACCAGCCACAGCACGACGGCCAGCGCCAGGGCCATCTTCAGCACCGACCACGGGTCGAGCCGCTTGAGCTGCAGCAGCGCCTGGCGCGGGGGCCGGTTGCGGACCGACGCGCGCGGCGTGTCCGCCGGGGCCGTGCCGTTCTCGCGCTGCTCCGGGTCGCGGACGGCGGTCGTCGCGCCGGCCGCACCGGCGCCGGGGGCGGTCATGAACGCGGTCGGGGCCTCGCTCAGCAGCGAGTCCGCGACCGAGCCGCCGTCGCGGTCGTCGTGGGTGTCGGGCACCCGGCGCCACGGGGGCGGCGAGGCCGCGGCCGGGTCGGCCGCGGGCTCGGCGTCGTCGCGCGGGCCGGGGACGTGGTCGGCCGGGGCCGCCGTCGTCGACGGGTCGTGGTCGGCGTCGGTGGCGACGGTGCGGGCCTCGTCCTGCGACGGGGTGCGGTCGTCGGTGCTCACGAGTGGGAGCTCTCCTCGCTGGTCGTCGCTCGGTACTGCCCCGGTCCCACGGCGTGTGCCGGGTGGCCGGCCCCGCGGGGCCGGCCACCCGACGTGCACTACGCCTGCTGGCCCGGGTCCTCCTCGGTCTCCTCCGCGTTGCGGGCGACGGCCAGCAGCGTGGAGCTCTCGCCCAGGTTCATCAGGCGGACTCCCTTCGTCTGCCGGCCGGCCTTCCGCACCTCGCGGGCGGAGGTCCGGATGACCCCGCCGGTGGAGGTGATCGCGTACAGCTCGTCGTCGATACCGACGATGAGCGCACCGACCAGCGTGCCACGCCGACGGTCGTACTGGAGGGTCAACACTCCCTTCCCGCCACGGCCCTGAACGGGGTAGTCCTCGATCGGGGTGCGCTTCGCGTAGCCACCGGTGGTGGCCACGAGCAGGTAGGTGTCGGAGCGGATCACGCCGAGGGCCAGCAGCTTGTCGCCCTCGTTGAACCGCATCCCCAGCACACCGGAGGTGGCGCGGCCCATCGGGCGCAGCGCGTCGTCGGACGCGGTGAACCGGATGGACTGGCCCTCGGCGGACACGAGGAGCAGATCGTCATCACCCGAACAGAGGACGGCGCCGACCAGCTCGTCGTCGTCGCGCAGGTTGATGCCGATGAGGCCGCCGGCCCGGTTGGAGTCGAAGTCGGTCAGGCGCGACTTCTTCACCAGGCCGTTGCGGGTAGCCAGGACCAGGTACGGCCGCGCCGAGTAGTCCTTGATCTGCATGACCTGGGCGATCTCCTCCTCCGGCTGCAGGGCCAGGAGGTTCGCCAGGTGCTGGCCGCGCGCGGTGCGGTTGGCCTCGGGCAGCTCGTAGGCCTTGAGCCGGTAGACCCGCCCGCGGTTGGTGAAGAACAGCATCCAGTCGTGCGTGGAGCACACGAAGAAGTGGTTGACGATGTCGTCCTGCTTCAGCTGCGCCCCCTGCACGCCCTTCCCGCCGCGCTTCTGGGCGCGGTACAGGTCGGTCTTCGTGCGCTTGGCGTAGCCGGTGCGGGTGATCGTGACGACGACGTCCTCGACCGCGATCAGGTCCTCGTCGGTGACGTCGCCGTCGTAGCCGACGATCCGGGTGCGACGGTCGTCGCCGTGGGCCTCGACCAGCTCGGCGAGCTCGTCGCGGACGATCTCCCGCTGGCGCTCCGGACGGGCCAGGATGTCCTGGTAGTCCGCGATCTCGCGCTCGATCTCGGCGAGCTCGTCGATGATCTTCTGGCGCTCCAGCGCGGCGAGGCGACGCAGCTGCATGTCCAGGATCGCCTGGGCCTGGATGTCGTCGACGTCGAGCAGGTCGATCAGGCCGGCCCGGGCGACGTCGACCGTGGCCGACGCCCGGATCAGGGCGATGACCTCGTCGAGCGCGTCCAGCGCCTTGACCAGACCACGCAGGATGTGGGCCCGCTCCTCGGCCTTGCGGAGCCGGTAGCGGGTCCGCCGGACGATGACCTCGATCTGGTGCCGCACGTAGTGCCGCACGATCTGGTCGAGGCGCAGCGTGCGCGGGACGCCGTCGACGATCGACAGCATGTTCGCGCCGAAGCTGTGCTGCAGCTGCGTGTGCTTGTAGAGGTTGTTCAGCACGACCTTGGCGACCGCGTCGCGCTTGAGTGTGACGACGATCCGCATGCCGATGCGGTCCGAGGACTCGTCGACGATCTCGGAGATCCCGGCGATCTTGCCGTCGCGGACCATGCCCGCGATCGACTCGATCAGGTTGTCCGGGTTGACCATGTAGGGCAGCTCGGTGACCACCAGGGTGGTGCGACCCTTGGCGTCCTCCTCGACCTCGACGACGGCCCGCATCCGGATCGAGCCGCGCCCGGTCCGGTAGGCGGACTCGATGCCGTCGCGCCCGACGATGAGGCCGTGGGTCGGGAAGTCCGGCCCCTTGATGCGCTCCATGAGCGCTTCGAGCAGCTCGTCGTCGGTGGCGTCGGGGTTCTCCAGGCACCAGGCGACGCCGGCGCCGACCTCGCGCAGGTTGTGCGGCGGGATGTTCGTCGCCATGCCGACCGCGATGCCGGAGCTGCCGTTGATGAGCAGGTTCGGCACCCGCGACGGCAGGACGACCGGTTCCTGGGTCTTGCCGTCGTAGTTGTCCAGGAAGTCGACGGTCTCCTCGTCGATGTCCTGGAGCATCGCCATCGCCAGCGGCGAGAGCCGGCACTCGGTGTACCGCATGGCCGCGGCCGGGTCGTTGCCGCGCGAGCCGAAGTTGCCCTGCCCCTGGATCAACGGGTAGCGCATCGACCAGGGCTGAGCCAGCCGCACGAGGGCGTCGTAGATCGCCGAGTCGCCGTGCGGGTGGTAGTTGCCCATGACGTCGCCGACGACGCGGGCGCACTTGACCGGGGCGCGGTCGGGCCGGAAGCCGTTCTCCCCCATCGAGTAGAGGACGCGGCGGTGGACCGGCTTGAGACCGTCCTCCACCAGCGGCAGCGCCCGCCCGACGATCACGCTCATCGCGTAGTCGATGTACGAGCGCTGCATCTCCTGCTGGATGTCGACCGGTTCGACCCGGCCCCCACCCTCTCCGCCGCCTGCCGCGGGGGCGGCGGGGTCGATCGTGTCCGTCACGAAGTCTCCTCGTGCGTGTTCATACGTGCGTCTGGATCAGATGTGTGGATCAGACGTCCAGGAAGCGCACGTCCTTGGCGTTGCGGGTGATGAAGGACCGGCGGGACTCGACGTCCTCACCCATCAGCACCGAGAACAGCTCGTCGGCGGTGGCGGCGTCGTCCAGGCTCACCTGCAGCAGCAGCCGGTTCGTCGGGTCCATCGTGGTCTCCCACAGCTCCTTGGCGTCCATCTCGCCGAGACCCTTGTAGCGCTGCACGCCCTGGTCCTTGGGGAGCTTCTTGCCCGCAGCCCGGCCGGCCTCGATCAGGCCGTCGCGCTCGCGGTCGGAGTAGGCGTACTCCGGCTCGGCCCCGCGACCGGACCACTTGAGCTTGTACAGCGGCGGCTGCGCCAGGAACACGTGCCCGTTCTCGATCAGCGGGCGCATGAAGCGGAACAGCAGCGTGAGCAGGAGCGTCCGGATGTGCTGGCCGTCGACGTCGGCGTCGGCCATCAGCACCAGCTTGTGGTACCGCAGCTTGGCCAGGTCGAAGTCGTCGTGGATGCCGGTGCCCATCGCGGTGATGATCGACTGGACCTCGGTGTTCTTGAGGACGCGGTCGATCCGGGCCTTCTCGACGTTGATGATCTTGCCGCGGATGGGCAGGATCGCCTGGTGCATCGAGTCGCGGCCGGCCTTCGCCGAGCCGCCCGCGGAGTCACCCTCGACGATGTAGAGCTCGCAGCTCTCCGGGTCGCGCGAGCGGCAGTCCGACAGCTTGCCGGGCAGGCCGCCGATGTCGCCGGCGCTCTTGCGGCGCACGAGCTCGCGGGCACGGCGCGCGGCCAGACGGGCCTGGGCCGAGGAGACCGCCTTGGTGACGATCGTCTTCGCCTCGGTGGGGTTGCGCTCGAACCAGTCGGCGAGCCACTCGTTCGACACGCGCTGGACGAACGACTTGACCTCGGTGTTGCCGAGCTTGGTCTTGGTCTGGCCCTCGAACTGCGGCTCCGAGACCTTGACCGAGACGATCGCGGCGAGGCCCTCGCGGATGTCGTCGCCGGACAGCGCCGGGTCCTTCTCCTTGATGAGCTTCTTGTCGCGCGCGTACTTGTTGACCGTCGCGGTCAGCGCGTGGCGGAAGCCCTCCTCGTGGGTGCCGCCCTCGTGCGTGTTGATCGTGTTCGCGAAGGTGTAGACCGACTCGGAGTAGCCCGAGTTCCACTGCATCGCGACCTCGACCTGGTGGCCGGGGCCCTCGCCGGTGTAGCTGACGATCTTGCGGTGGATCGGGTCCTTCGACTTGTTCAGGTGCGCGACGAAGTCCTCCAGCCCGTTCGGGTAGTGGAAGACGTACTCCTTGGGCTTGGCCACGTAGCCCTCGGCGTCGGGCTCGGCGTCCGCGTCGACCTCCGGGACGGGCGCCTCGATCGGGTTGCCGTCGGAGTCCACCGCGTCCGACGACGGGACACCCGCCGGCTTCTCCGGCCGCCGCTCGTCGCGCAGGACCATGGTGAGGCCCTTGTTCAGGAACGTCTGCTCCTGCAGCCGGCGACGGATCGTCTCCAGCGTGTAGCTGGTCGTCTCGAAGATCTTCGGGTCGGCCCAGTAGGTGATCGTGGTGCCGGTGTCGGCCTTCTTCGTGGTGCCGGCCTCGACGAGCTCGCCGGGCACGGCGTACTCGTAGTGCTGGCGCCAGATCTGGCCGTCGCGGCGGACCTCGACGTCGAGCGCGGTGGACAGCGCGTTCACGACCGAGACGCCGACACCGTGCAGACCACCGGACACGGCGTAGGACTTGTCGTCGAACTTGCCGCCGGCGTGCAGGCTGGTGAGGACGACCTCGAGGGTCGGCTTCTTCTCCACCGGGTGCATCTCGACGGGGATGCCGCGGCCGTCGTCCTCGACGCGGATGCCGCCGTCGGCCTGCAGGGTCACGACGACCTTCGTGGCGTGACCGGCCATCGCCTCGTCGACCGAGTTGTCCACCACCTCCCAGATCAGGTGGTGCAGGCCCCGCTCACCGGTCGAGCCGATGTACATGCCGGGCCGCTTGCGGACCGCCTCCAGGCCCTTGAGGACCGTGATGGACGACGCGCCGTAGGCGTTGTTCGCTGCCTTGTCGGAAGCCACGGGTAGCTGCTTCTCCTCGCCACGTGAACCGCCCGCGCGACGCGCGCACCACGGGTGCGACGACGACGGAACGGTTCCACCGACCGGGCGCTCTGGTCATGTCTTGGGGAGCCACCCGGGAAACACCTGTCGATCCTACCCGTCGGGACCGACGGAAAGACGGGAAGGACCCACCCAGAAGCGCCACAGACGGGCGAACGGCGTCCGGTGCGGGATCGGACGTGCCCCTGCGGGGTCGAGCGGACCGGCGGCCGTGTCATCCCGCGCTCACCGCCGACGAGAGGCACCGGGCCGGTGGGGTGCGGCTCCTCACCCGATCCGGCCCTCCACGGCCCCCGGGGGCGACGTGACGCGCCCACAACGTGCACCCCGGCGCCCACCACCCCTTCGGCGGCACCCGCCCCCCCCCGCCCGGTGCCCCCAGGGGAACTTTCGTGGCTTAGAGCGCTACGAGGGTTCCCCTGGGAGCACACCGGGGCGGTACCCGGGCGGAGCAGGAGGCAGGACGCGGGTCAGCCGTAGGTGTCGCGGGGGCCGCGGCCGCGGACGTGCCGCGGACCGTGCCGCCAGCTCGGCCCGCTCGGCCCGACGACCCGGATCCGGCGCACGACGTCCGGCCCGACCGCGGCGGCGAGCCGGGTCAGCAGCTGACGCTGCAGGGTCCGCAGCTGGGTGGCCCACGCCGTGGACTCGGCCTGCAGGGTCAGCTCGCCGTCGCGCAGCGAGACCGGTGTGCAGTGGTCGGCGACGTCCGACCCGACCAGCTGCGGCCACCGGCCGAGGACGGTCGCGTCGGTCAGCCGGTTCGACCAGCCGCGGTCCACCGACACCCGCGACACCAGACGTCCGAACGGCTGCGGGTCCCGGTCGTCGGGCCCCGCCCCCGACCAGCGACGACGACGCCCCCGCCCGGAAACCACGCGCAGCTTGGGCCGGTCGGCCTGCGCCCGCTCCTCGGCCTTGCGGGCCGACGCCTCGCGGGCCGCGCGCAGCGCCTCGCGCGCGAGGTCGGCCCCGCGCAGGTTCGCGCGGTCGCCGGCGAGCAGGTCACCCTGCTCCCCCGGGACACCGCCGCCCGGGACGTCCCCGCCCGTGACCGCGTCGTGACCGGGACCGGTGTCGCGTCCGTCCCCAGGCGCGGCGCCGTCCGTGCCCGGTCCCCGGCGTCCTGTCCTCCGGTTTCCAGTTCCGGAACGGCGTCCGTCCCCCGATGCTCCTGAGTTATCCACAGTATCCACAGCCTTGTCCCCAGAATGCCGTGACACGTTCGAGACCTGCCGGGGCGATCACGCGGGCACCTCGCCGTCGCGGCTCACCTTCCGGTCGCCGACGGCGAACCGGACCCCGTCGAGCTCCGCGGGCACGTCCTCGGCCACCGCGGCGGTCACCAGGACCTGCTCCGCGTCGGCCACCAGGCCGGCCAGCGCGCGGCGGCGGGCCGAGTCCAGCTCGGCGAAGACGTCGTCCAGCACGAGGACCGGCTCGACGTCGTCGGCGTGCAGCAGGCGGTAGGACGCCAGCCGCAGCGCCAGCGCGAACGCCCAGGACTCGCCGTGGCTGGCGTAGCCCTTCGCCGGTCCCTCGCCGAGGGCGAGGTCCAGCTCGTCGCGGTGCGGGCCGACCAGGCAGACCCCGCGTTCGACCTCCTGGGACCGCACCTCGGCCAGCCGGTCGAGCAGCAGCGACTCCAGGTCCCCGGTCGACGACGGCAGCTCCGCGACCCCCGCCGTCCCGAGGCTGGACCGGTAGTCCAGGCCGATCGGGTCCGACGACGGCGCGATCGCCGCGAACGCCTCGCGGGCGTAGGGCGCCAGCGCGACGACGAGCTCGCGCCGCCCGGCCAGCAGCGCCGCGCCGGTACGGGCGAGATGCCCGTCCCAGACCTCCAGCGTCGCCAGGTCGTCGGGCAGCTCCGGGTCCGCGGCCACCGGCGCCCGGGACCGGCCACGGGCTCCGCGCAGTGCCGGCTTCGCGGACTTCAGCAGGGCCGAGCGCTGGCGCAGGACCTTGTCGTAGTCGGCGCGGACGCCGGCGTAGCGCGGGAACCGCGCGACGAGCAGCTCGTCGAGGAAACGCCGGCGCTCCGACGGGTCGCCCCGCACCAGGGCCAGGTCCTCCGGCGCGAACAGCACGCTGCGCAGGATCCCCAGGATGTCGCGCGGCCGCGAGACCGGTGAGCGGTTGACCCGCGCCCGGTTCTGCCTCCCGTTGTTGATCTCCAGCTCGACGCCGAGCTTCCGGCCGTGGTGGTGCACCTCGCCGCGGACGACGGCCTGCTCGGCCCCGCGCCGGATCAGCGGCGCGTCGGCGGAGACCCGGTGTGAGCCGAGGGTGGCGAGGTAGCCGATCCCCTCGACCAGGTTGGTCTTGCCGACGCCGTTGGACCCGACCAGCACGGTCACGCCGGGGTCGAGCTCCAGCTCGGCCTCCGGCCAGGACCGGAAGTCGGTGACCGAGAACCGCCTGAGGTACACCGCCTGGTCACCCTTCCCGTCCGGCTCGGTGCCGGGTCACTGCTGCGTCGAACCGCCGCCGGACGACGGTCCCGCCTTGTCGCCCGGGGCACCGGCCGGCCCGGACTTCTTCACCGCGTGCCCACCGAACTGCTGGCGCAGCGCGGCGACGGCCTTCATCGCGGGCGACTCGGCCTGCCGGGAGGAGAACCGGGCGAACAGCGCCGCGGAGATGACCGGCAGCGGCACCGCGTGCGCGATGGCCTCCTCGATCGTCCAGCGGCCCTCGCCGGAGTCGTCCACCCAGCCCTCGAGCTGGTCGAGACGGGGGTCCTCCTTGAGCGCGTCGACCAGCAGGTCGAGCAGCCAGGAACGGACCACGGTGCCGCGCGACCAGGCCTGGATCACCCCGGGCACGTCGGTGATCAGCTCGCTGGCCTCCATCAGCTCGAAGCCCTCGGCGTAGGCCTGCATGAGGCCGTACTCGATGCCGTTGTGGACCATCTTCGCGAAGTGGCCCGCACCCACCGGCCCGGCGTGCGCGAACCCCTCCTCGCGCATGCCCTCGGGGCGCAGCGCGTCGAAGATCGGCATGGCGCGCTCGATGTGCTCGGGCTCGCCGCCCGCCATCAGGCCGTAGCCGTTGTCCTTGCCCCAGATCCCGCCGGAGACGCCGCAGTCGACGTAGCCGATGCCGTGCGCGTCGAGCAGCGCGGCGTTGGGCTGGTCGTCGGTGTAGCGGGAGTTGCCGCCGTCGATGACCAGGTCACCGGGCTCCAGCGTCGTCGCCAGCGTGGCGACGGTGTTCCGGGTCGGCTCGCCGGAGGGCACCATGACCCACACGACGCGCGGCGCGGCCAGCGCACCCGCGAGCTCCGCGAGCGAGGCCACGTCGCTGACCTCCGGGCGGGGGTCGTAGCCGACCACCTCGTGCCCGGCGGCCCGCAGCCGCTCCCGCATGTTGCCGCCCATGCGGCCGAGTCCGATCATGCCGATCTGCACGGCAGTGGCCCCCTTCGCGTCCGTGCCGCCGGCATGCCCGCAGGGCACCGGTGGCCCTCGTCGATCACACCGCGGACGAGTCTTCCCCCTCGCCGGGACGACCGCCCGGCGGGGGGTCAGCCGGGCAGCCGCACCGGCATCAGCAGGTGCAGGTAGCCGGACTTCTCCGGCGACGGCGCCTCGCCGGCGTCGTCGGTGGCGGGCTTGGGCACCGGGCGGACCAGCGCGGGCCGGTTCGGCGTGGTGAACGTCAGCTGGGCGCGGTCGGTGTGCAGCGCGCCGAGGGCGTCGAGCAGGTAGCCCGGGTTGAACGCGATCGTCAGCGGGCTGCCGTCGAGCGCGCAGGGCAGCTCCTCCTCGGCGGACCCGACGTCGTCGCCGCCGGCGGCCAGGCGCAGCCCGTCCTCGCCGAACTCCATCCGGATCTGGGCGACCCGGTCCGCGACGAGCGAGACACGCTTGATCGCCTCGACCAGCAGCGCCACGTCGAGCTCGACCGCGGTGGTGTGCTCGGCCGGGATGAGCTGGCGGAAGCGGGGGAACTCGGCGTCGAGCAGCCGGCTGGTGGAGCGGCGGCCGCCACCGGTGAGCCCGAGCATCCCGTCCCCGGCCGACAGCGCGATCTCCACGGTGCCGGACCCGGCGAGGGTCTTGGCGACCTCGGCCAGGGTCTTGGCCGGGATCAGCACCGCGGTCGAGATCGAGGCGTCCTCCGGGGACCACTCGAGCTCGCGGACGGCGAGCCGGAACCGGTCGGTGGCCGCGAGCGTCAGCTGCGAGCCCTCGATCTCGAGCCGGATACCGGTCAGCATCGGCAGCGTGTCGTCCCGCCCGGACGCGACGGCGACCTGGGCGACGGCGGCGGCGAGCGCGTCGGCGGCGACCGACCCGGCGCGCTGCGGCATGTCGGGCAGCTGCGGGTAGTCCTCGACCGGCATCGTCGGGAGGCTGAACCGGGAGTTGCCGCAGTTGATCGTGGCGCGGGAGCCGTCGACGGTCAGGTCGACCGGCTTGGACGGGAGCGCGCGGGTGATGTCGGCCAGCAGCCGACCGGAGACGAGCGTGCGGCCCGGCTCCCCGACCGTCGCGTCGAGCTCGACGCGCGCCGAGGTCTCGTAGTCGAAGCCGGAGACGGTCAGCTTCTCGCCGGACTCGCCGTCGGACTGGATGAGGACCCCGCCGAGCACGGGCACCGGCGGACGAGCCGGGAGGCTGCGCGCCACCCAGGCGGCCGCGTCCGCGAGGACGTCGCGTTCGACCCGGAACTTCATCTGGAGACCTTCCCCGGTAGCGCCCGGCTCGGACCACGGCGCGGGGCCGGGTCGTCGACGGGACGGCGGTGCGGCGGCGGACCGGTTCGTCCTCCGGGTCCGGCCGGCGCCGTGGCCCGGAGGGGGCTGCGGAGCGGAGTGGCCGGAACGGGATCGGAAGCCGGGGTTCGCCGGGACGCTCACGGTAGAGCCTCGCCCCGACAGTTTCCACGCCACCCCGGTGCCCGTTCGGTGTCCCCGTCCGTGACCCCCGTCCGGGGGTCGGTCCACACAGGTGTTCTTAGGAAGAAGAGATAGAGAGAGACAAACCGTCGTAGTACTAAGTCCTGTGCACAGTGTGGATGGAGCGCATCCCCGCTGGTCAGCAGGCCGCGTCGGCTGGGGATGCGGCGGTGGGGGCACCCGTTGACAGGTCCGTGGAGCGGTGGACCGACGGCGTCGACCCCCATCCGTCCCCGGTTCATCCCGGGTTCACCACAGAGTTGTCCACGGATCCCGGGCGATCCGTCCACGGGGCTGCGACGATCCATCCACAGAGTTGTCCCCAGATGTGGGTGGAAACGTGGTGGATCGTGGACCCAGGGTGATGGCGGGCACAGACCGTTCGGCACTCCCGCGTTGCACGATGAACCCACAGACGTCCCACCCGTCACAGGAATGTCGACGGAGCGTGACCGGCGGGTGAGCGCAAGCGATCACCGGGACGAGTGGTGAAGCGCCGAGCGCCCACTACCGGACGACGAACGGGAGTGGTGGGACCGACACGCGGGTGTTGCCACGCCGGACCCGATCGGTACCACGCCGGACGGTCCCGGTGTCCCGGCCGTCCGCGGCGGCGGGGGTGCCGATCACCCGGGGACGGCCCGCAACGCGCCGCAGCGGCGATCTGGGGGCCGTGGCCCCTGTGGGTTGCACCGGATCGGTCCCGGTGCGCGCGGTGACCGCCGGGAACGCGTCCTGCCTGGTCACGGTGGGGCCGGCCGGGCTGTGGAGAAGCGGTGCGACCGGTGGACAACCCGCCTCGGGCGGGCCACCGGAGAAGGTCAGTGCCGGGCGCGCAGCTTGATCCGCGCGGTCAGCTCCTGCACCTGTTCGAAGGTCTTCCGCCGGAGCGAGATCTCGTTGCGGATCTTCTTGTCGGCGTGCATGACGGTCGTGTGGTCCCGGCCGCCGAAGGTCTGCCCGATGCGCGGCAGCGACAGGTCGGTCAGCTCGCGGCACAGGTACATGGCGATCTGGCGGGCCTGGGCGAGCGCCTTCGTCTTGCCGGGCCCGGACAGCTCGTCGAGCGTGAGGCCGAAGAACTCGGCGGTGACCGCCATGATCGTCGGCGCGGTGATCTCCGAGGCCGCGGAGTCCGGGATCAGGTCGCGCAGCACGATCTCGGCGAGCTGGGTGTCGACGGCCTGCCGGTTCAGCGACGCGAACGCCGTGACCCGGATCAGCGCGCCCTCGAGCTCGCGGATGTTGCGCTCGATCCGCTCCGCGATGAACTCCAGGACCTCACCGGGGACGGCGAGCCGGTCCTGCGCGGCCTTCTTCCGCAGGATCGCGATCCGCGTCTCCAGCTCGGGCGGCTGGATGTCGGTGATGAGGCCCCACTCGAACCGCGTGCGCATCCGGTCCTCGAGCGTCTCGAGGCGCTTGGGCGGCCGGTCGGAGGAGACGACGATCTGCTTGTTGGCGTTGTGGAGGGTGTTGAAGGTGTGGAAGAACTCCTCCTGCGTCCCCTCCTTGCCCTCCAGGAACTGGATGTCGTCGACCAGCAGCACGTCGACGTCCCGGTAGCGGCGCTGGAAGGCGACCTTGCGGTCGTCGCGCAGGGAGTTGATGAAGTCGTTCGTGAACTCCTCGGTACTGACGTACCGGACCCGCATCCCGGGGAACAGCCGCTGGGCGTAGTGCCCGACGGCGTGCAGCAGGTGGGTCTTGCCCAGCCCGGACTCGCCCCAGATGAACAGCGGGTTGTACGCCCGCGCCGGCGCCTCGGCCACCGCGACGGCGGCGGCGTGGCTGAACCGGTTCGAGGCACCGATGACGAAGGTGTCGAAGGTGTAGCGCTCGTTGAGCCGGGTCTGCGACCGCGGCGCGACCGGGTCGCCCGCCTGCGGCGCGGTGTAGGCCGGCCACGAGGTCTGGCCCTCGCGCGAGCCCGGCTCCGGGCGCCCGGTGGGCTGCGGCGCCCACCCCCCGGACGACGATGGCGCCGGCTCGGCCGACCAGCCGCGGTCGGTGCCGGAGGGGCCGCCGTCGTCGCGGCGGACCTCGCCGGCGAAGCCGTTGCCGAACCCGCCGTCGACGCCCGCCTGCGGCCCGGTGTCCGGGCCGGTGCCGTCGGTCGGGGCGTGCTCGCGCGCGGGGCGGTCGTGTGCGGGACGGGCGCCGTGGTCCCCGTCGGCCGACGCGGCCGGGTCGGCGCCGGCCCGGTCACCGGTGCCGGTGTCGCGGACGCTGTCCCCCGCGGTGACGCCGCGGTGCATGCCGAACCCGGGCGGGTCGGGGACCTCGGTGCCGCCGGACGCCGCGGAGGCGTCGACGACGACGGCGAGGTTGACCGCCACACCGAGGTGGCGGCCGAGGGCGTCGCTGATCGGCCTGCGCAGGATCCGCTCGATGGCGTCCTTCGCGAACTCGCTCGGCGCGGCGAGCAGTGCGGTGCCGTCGAGCAGGCCGAGGGGACGGGTCAGGCGCAGGAACGCACGCTGCTGCGGGGAGAGGGCGGGTGTGCCGGACTCGGCCGACGCGCCGGAGAGATCGGCGATGACCCGGTTCCAGACCGCGCCGAGATCGCCCGGCTGGTCGGTCATCCGCGTTTCCCCCTCCCGATCGACCGCCGTCGGCGGTCTGCTCCCCCCGGAGCACTGGCGATGAGCCGTCCGGACACGAGGACTCGGCCTCGGGGGCGATGTATCCCCAGAGTTGTCCACACTTGTGCGTAAAGGTACGCAGCAGGCTCCGGCCGGTGCGCATCGGGGCGCCGGCCGTCGGTCGTGTGGAGGTCTCGGTCGGGGTGCGGGCGGTCGTTACTCCCGCGCCGGTCCCGGGCGGGGTCGGCGACGCTAGCAGCAGCCGTCGTGGCGGCCGTCCGGCGGGGTCGCGGCGCCCGGTGGGGGCGGTTTGACCCCCTCGAAACGCGCTGCGTACCCTTGACGACCGGACACCTGGTCGGATGGGCGTGTCGCGCCCGTCGAACGCGGCTCCCCGCATCTGCTGTTGTGGAGCGTCGTGTGGCCGGTGGCCCGCGAACCCGAGCCAGTGACCGTAGACATCTCGGCGTCGCAGGACGCCTGCGAACCGCCGACCAGGAGCCGACCGTGAGCAAGCGTACTTTCCAGCCGAACAACCGCCGCCGGGCCAAGACGCACGGCTTCCGGCTGCGCATGCGCACCCGCGCCGGCCGCGCGATCCTCGCCGCGCGCCGTCGCAAGGGGCGCGGCAACCTCTCGGCCTGACGGCCGGCGCCCCCACCGGCCCGCGCCGTGCTGCCGGCACACGCCCGGCTCACCCGCCGGCCCGAGTTCGCCTCGACGATCAGGCGCGGACGACGTGCCGGCCGGTCGAGGCTGGTGGTGCATCTCGACCTGACCCGCCCCGGCGGTGTGCCCGAGCACGCCTCGCCGAGGGCGGGTTTCGTCGTGAGCAAGGCCGTCGGCAACGCCGTGGTCCGGCACCGGGTCTCCCGGCGGCTGCGCCACCTGGTCGCGGACCGGCTGACGGCGCTGCCCGCCGGCGCGGCACTCGTCGTCCGTGCGTTGCCGCCCGCCGGTGACGCCTCGTCCGCCGAGCTGGCGGCCGACCTCGACTCCGCACTGCGCGCGGCGCAGCGGCCGCGCCGTCCGCGCCCGGCCGCGGACGGCCCGCGATGAGCACGGCACACGACGCGGCCCCGACGGGTGAGGAGGCTCCGATGGACGACGGAGAGCTCCCCCGCGCACGGCCCGGTGTCGGCGCGCGGGCCGCGATGGCCGCGGTGCGCTGGTACCAGGTGTGGATCTCCCCGAACCTGATGCCGAGCTGCCGGTTCCACCCGAGCTGCAGCGCGTACTCGGTCGAGGCGTTCCGTGAGCACGGCTTCGTGCGCGGTCTCGGCCTCACCGTGTGGCGGTTGCTGAAGTGTGCCCCGTGGCACCCTGGCGGGTGGGATCCGGTGCCGCCGCGCCGGCGGCGCAGCGACGGGGTCCCGCGCAGCGGCACCGAACCCGACCCCGGGCCGGAGCAGACGTCCACCGACCCGCCCCGGACCGAAGGCCTCTCACGCGGTACGGACCGCTGACCCGCGGGCCCCGCCCGAGACCACGAGGAGCAACGCAGCAGTGCTGGACTTCATCTACTACCCCGTCAGCTGGATCATGTGGGTCTGGCACAAGGTCTTCGGCTTCGTCCTGGGCGACGACAACGGGTTCGCCTGGGCGCTGTCGGTCGTCTTCCTCGTCTTCACGCTGCGCGTCATCCTCTACAAGCCGTTCGTCGTGCAGGTCCGCTCCATGCGCAAGATGCAGGAGATGGCCCCGGAGATGCAGAAGCTCCGGAAGAAGTACGCCAACGACCGCCAGAAGCTCGCCACGGAGATGCAGAAGCTCCAGCAGCAGAACGGCGCCAACCCGCTCATGGGCTGCCTGCCGATCCTGGTGCAGATCCCGGTGTTCATCGGTCTGTTCCACGTGCTGCGCGAGTTCAAGCCGGGCAAGACCGAGAACTACGTCTTCAACGCGGCCGAGAACGCCTCGTTCGTCGACTCGAGCCTGTTCGGCGCGAAGCTGGGCTCGGCGATCTTCCCGCTGCAGAACACCGCCTCGGTCGAGGCGCTCGGCGGCAACCTGGTCTCGCAGTGGATCGTGATGATCCCGCTGATGATCGCGGCCGGCATCTTCACACACATCACCGCGCGCCACTCGGTCGCCCGCCAGCAGGCGCAGATCGCCGCCGGCACCGTCGCGGCGAACCCGCAGGCCGAGATCATGCAGAAGCTGATGCTCTACGTGTTCCCGATCGGTGTCGTCGTCGGTGCGCCGTTCCTGCCGCTCGCGGTCCTCTTCTACTGGGTCGCCAACAACCTGTGGACCCTCGGCCAGCAGTACGTCGTCTACCGCAAGATCGACGCCGAGGAGTCGGACAAGGCCGAGAAGGCCACCGAGTCCGCCAAGGCCCGCGCCCCGCGCCCCGGCCAGAAGCCGCTCCGCGACGTCCGTCGCGGCTCCGCCGAGGACGTCCGTGAGATCGCCGACGAGCCGATCCAGCCGGCCGAGGAGGAGGCTGCCGAGGCGGCGTCCGAGGCCCGTGCCACCGGGTCCGACGGTGCCTCCGCCGGCACCGGCGCGACCCCCGACGGGCAGCGCAACGGCACGGCCCGCAACGGGAACGGCAACGGTTCCGGTAACGGCAACGGCCAGAAGAAGCCCGGGGCGAAGCCGGTGCAGAAGCGTCCGGGGGCGAAGGCCCGGCGCGGCAAGCGTCGCTGACCGTCCCACCGCACCACCCCGACAGACCCCGGCGCCCCCGCCGGCCCCGGCGGACCCCACCGCCGCGCGGGCCCGGGCGCGACGGACCGCGAACCGTTGACGAGAGGAGTTGCGCGTGCCCACCACCGCCAAGGAGCCCGCCGAGGGTCCGGACGTGCAGGACAAGCCGTCCGGCGAGAGCCTGCTGATCCAGGAGGGCGACGTCGCAGGTGACTACCTGGAGCGCCTGCTGGACATCCTGGACTACGACGGCGACATCGACCTCGACGTCGAGGGCGGCCGCGCCATCGTCAGCATCGAGGGCGCCGAGGACGACGCCGACCTGCAGAAGCTCGTCGGCGACAAGGGCTCGGTGCTGGAGAGCCTGCAGGAGCTGGCCCGCCTGGCCGTCCAGCAGCAGCTGGGCAGCCGCAGCCGGCTGATGCTCGACATCGCGGGGTGGCGGCGGCACCGCCGCGACGAGCTCACCGAGCTCGGCCTGGAGACCGCCCAGGAGGTCAAGGCCAGCGGCGAGTCCGCGCGGCTGCGCCCGATGACGCCGTTCGAGCGCAAGGTCGTGCACGACGCCGTCGCCACCGTGAAGGGCGTCGTCTCCGAGAGCGAGGGCGAGGAGCCGCGTCGCCAGGTCGTGGTCCACAAGAAGTGACCACCTCCCCCATCCCGACCCCGGAGGTCGCGGAGAAGGTCTTCGGCGACCGGACCGGGCTGGCCGTCCGCTACGTCGAGCACCTCGCGACCTCCGGGATCGAGCGCGGGCTGATCGGCCCGCGCGAGCGGGACCGGCTGTGGGACCGGCACGTGCTGAACTGCGCGGTCCTCGGCGAGGTCGTGCCCGCCGACGCCCGGGTCGCCGACGTCGGCTCCGGCGCCGGGCTCCCCGGGATCCCGCTCGCCCTGGCCCGGCCGGACCTGCGGATCGTGCTGATCGAGCCGCTGGCCCGCCGGGTGGAGTGGCTCGACGAGGTGCTGGGCGACCTCGGCCTGGACATCGTCGTCGAACGGGGGCGTGCCGAGGAGAAGCCCGTTCTGCGACGATGGGAGGGGGCCGACGTCGTCACCGCCCGGGCTGTCGGACCGCTGGCCCGGCTCGCGGGCATCTGCCTGCCCCTGCTGCGGCAGGGGGGTGCGATGCTGGTGCTGAAGGGCGCCTCCGCCCCGGACGAGATCGCCCGCGACGCCGCGGCGGTCCGTGCGCTCGGAGGGGGCGAGCCCCGGATCCACGAGACCGGAGCCGGTGTGGTCGATCCGCTGACCACGGTGGTCGAGATCCCGCGGACCGGCGCGCCCCGCCGCAACCGGAGGAAGGAACGGCGATGATGGGTGCCGGAGCGCCGTTTCACGTGAAACACCGACCGGGCACGAACCGTCCAGGAAGCGAGGGTCGCGCATGAGTGCCGGATGGACCCCCATCGCGGACGAGGCCGAGCGGGCCGCACGCGTCCTGCACCCCGACCGGCACGGCATGCCCCGCCCGGCCGCGCGCCGCATCATGGGCGTCGCGAACCAGAAGGGCGGGGTCGGGAAGACGACCAGCACGGTCAACCTCGCCGCGGGCCTGGCCCTGCACGGCATCCGGGTGCTGGTGATCGACCTCGACCCGCAGGGCAACGCGTCCACCGCACTCGGCGTCGAGCACCGCACCGGCACACCGTCGGTGTACGAGGTGATGCTCGGCGAGATCCCCCTCGAGGAGGCCGTCGCGGTCAGCACCGCGTCGCCGAACCTGCTCTGCCTGCCCGCCACGATCGACCTGGCCGGCGCCGAGATCGAGCTCGTCAGCATGGTCGCCCGGGAGTCCCGGCTGGCCCAGGCGCTGAACGACGAGACGCTGTCCCGGCTCGACGTCGACTACGTGCTCATCGACTGCCCGCCGTCGCTGGGGCTGCTGACGGTCAACGCGCTCGTCGCGGCGTCCGAGGTGCTCATCCCGATCCAGTGCGAGTACTACGCGCTGGAGGGGCTCGGGCAGCTGCTGTCCAACATCGACCTCGTCCGGTCGCACCTGAACACCTCGCTGCACGTGTCGACCATCCTGCTGACCATGTACGACGGCCGCACCAAGCTCGCCGATCAGGTCACCTCCGAGGTCCGCCAGCACTTCGGCCCGACGGCGCTGCGCACGGTCATCCCGCGCAGCGTGAAGGTCTCCGAGGCCCCCGGCTACAGCCAGACCGTGCTCGCCTACGACCCCGGCTCCCGCGGCGCGATGAGCTACATCGACGCGGCCCGGGAGATCGCCGAGCACGGGGCGAGCGGCGCCTACCGCCCGGACGGTCGCTGAGATGGCCGAGCGCAAGGGTGGACTGGGGCGCGGTCTCGCCGCGCTCATCCCCACCGGCCCGTCGGAGTCCGGTGACCGGCCCGGGAACAACGGACCCGGCGCACCCCTGCACCGCCCGGCTCCGGCCGTCCGGCGCGACGACCACGACCCCGAGACCCCGGTCGTCGACGGCGGCGCGGAGTACCGCGAGATCCCGCTGCGGCGGATCGTGCCCAACCCCAAGCAGCCGCGGACCCAGTTCGACGACGACCAGCTCGCCGAGCTGGAGCACTCGATCCGCGAGTTCGGGCTGCTGCAGCCGATCGTGGTCCGCCGGGCCGGTGTCGACTACGAGCTGATCATGGGCGAGCGCCGGTGGCGCGCGGCCCAGCGCGCCGGGCTGGAGACGCTGCCCGCGATCGTCCGGCACACCGCCGACGACGTGATGCTCCGCGACGCGCTCCTGGAGAACATCCACCGCGTCCAGCTCAACCCCCTCGAGGAGGCGGCCGCCTACGAGCAGCTGCTCGCCGAGTTCGGCGTCACGCACTCCGAGCTCGCCGACCGGCTCGGCCGCAGCCGGCCCGTCGTCACCAACATGATCCGGCTGCTGAAGCTGCCGGTGTCGGTGCAGCGCCGGGTCGCCGCCGGCGTGCTGTCGGCCGGGCACGCGCGCGCCCTGCTCGGTCTCGAGGACGCCGGGCAGCAGGAGGATCTCGCCACCCGCATCGTCGCGGAGGGCATGTCCGTCCGCGCGACCGAGGAGGCCGTCGTGCTGGCGCGGCACGCGGGACCTCCGCAGGAACGCCGGGTCCGCCGTCGCGGCGATCAGCGCCCGGAGTTCGTCGAGCGCGCCGACCGGCTGGCCGACATGTTCGACACCCGGGTGAAGGTCGAGATGGGTCAGCGCAAGGGCCGCATCGTCGTCGAGTTCGGATCGGTGGAGGACCTCGACCGGATCACCGGGCTGATGGGGATCAGCGAGCGCGACTGACCGGACACCACTCCCCTTCCCCGACGGCCGTCGTCCCCGTGGACGGCGGCCGTCGGTCTGCCCGGGCACCGGGGTGGCTGCGTGGTGTGGGGCGCTGGACGGCTTCTGAGGGCGCCCTGAGACGGCCTCTGGGACGTCCGACGGGTGCTGGGTTGATGGGGAGGCGGGCGTGGGTCTCAGGAGTCGTGTGGGACCGCTGAGCCGCCGGACGTGCCCGATTGGTCGCTTTTCCCGGCTACTTTGTGGTCGCCGAGGTGTGCACCGCCCGGAACCCGCCTGATCAGTCGTACGTATGTCTGAACTCGACGCATCGATGGTGGTCATGCGTGGTCCGGCTCGTGGTGGGTCCCGGGCAAGGGTCGTACGGAGTGCCGGGCTCGGTCGGTGAGCGGGACGGGGCGTCCGCCCCGGGGTTGCGTGGTTCGTGTGCGGCTGGGGTCCGCGGCACTCTCCCGCGGTCTCGGTACGGCATGTGATCGGGTCAGCGGCGGGGCGGCGGCGATGTTTCACGTGGAACAGCGACGGAGGCCGTGGCAGCCTCCGGCAGCGCGTCGGGCTCGGTCTCGTGAGCGGTGACCTGCGGACGCCGCAGCCCCGGGGTGGTCCGCCCACGCTGCGGGACCTGCCGCGTCGCTATCCCGTACGCGCCGCACGGACACGGCGACCGGGTCGAGGTCTCGTCCCGCCGAGGGCGGCCTGGGCGGTGCGGACCTCGTCGCCCGGCGGGACGGAGGAGCTCGTCGCCGCGTACCGGGTGCGGGCGACGCCGATCCGTGCGCCTCCGCGGCGCAGAGGGCTCGTCCGCCCGAGGTGGCAGCCGGACGCACCGGTGGGATCGCCGCACCTCGGCATTCCCGGTGGAGCCCGACCGGTGTCGCCGTCCGGCGACCGTGCCGGGGACGGCCGGCCCGGATGCGCCGACCCGGTGGGCGGCGGCCGGCATCCGGGACGACCGCGCGTGCTGCGGCGTGGAAGCCGGTCACCACGTCCGGCCCGCAGGCCCCGGGTCCACCGATGCCCGGACCGCCGGCGCCCGGCCCAGGAGTGCCCACCCGGGAGTGCCCGGCCCGGGAGCGCGCGGCGGCCTGCGAGTGCTCGGCGCGGGAGTGCTCTGCCCGTCGGCCCGGTTCCGGACGCGGAACCGCGCGTGGACCGGACGGTGCGGGATCGGACGGTGCAGGGTGGGATCGGACCGGCCGACGCAGTAGGCGGGGTGACCCACTGCAGCAGACTCGGGCGCACACCGAGCGGCTCCGACCCCGCCCGCCCGACCGATCCGCCCGGCGTCGCGTGCGTGTGCTTCACGTGGAACACCCCGATGCCCCAGGATGACCCGGTGCTCACCGACGCCGAGCTCGCCGCTCGCACCGACCGCGCCGTCGACACCGCGGTGTCCGCCGCGCGGGACCACGGCTACCGCCCCGGCACACCCCGCGTCCTGCACGACCTGTTCTCGGTCGTCGTCGCACTGGAGCCGGAGCCGGTCGTGGTGCGGGTCCCCACCGTCCTCCCGCCCGGCCTCGATCCGGCGGGACAGGCGGAGCAGCAGCGGCGCGAGATCGCGGTCTGCCGGTGGCTGTCGGACGCCGGGCACCCCGTGGTCCGGCCCGCACACCCGGAGCGACCCGTCGCCGCCGGGGGCCTGTCCGTCACCTTCTGGGAGCGCCTGACCGTCGTCCCGGACGGCCCGCCCGACGCCGGTGCGAGCGGCGCGACGCTCGCCCGGCTGCACACCGCGCTACGACCGTGTCCGGTCGAGCTGGACTGGATGCACCCACTCGACGACTCCGTCACGGCGATGCTCGACGCGCTGCGGCACGACACCACCCACGTCTCCCCCACCGACCGCGACCGCGCGCTGCGGGAGTGGGCGGCGATCCTCCCGGTGCTCGGCGACGAGGCGGGCTGCGCCGACCGGTTCCCCGGCACGCGCCCACAGCCGGTGCACGGGGACTCGCCGGCGTACAACGTCCTGCGGACCCCGGACGGTCCGTACGACGCCGACCTCGAGCACGTCTGCGTCGGACCGGTCGAGTGGGACCTGACCTTCGCCGGCCCGGAGGTCGTCGCCGCCTACGAGCGGGCGGCCGGCCGTCCCGTCGACGCCGAGCTGCTCGCCCTCTGCGAGGCGGCCCGGCTGGTGCAGCTCGTCGCTTGCTTCGCGATGGTCCCGCAGCAGCCGGGTCTCGGGGACGGGATGAGCCCGCTCCTGGAGCTGTGGCGGGCCTCCGAACCCTGCGGCGGCGTGCTCGGCTGATGTTCCACGTGGAACCACACCGCTGTGGTTCCACGTGGAACACCGCTCAGCCCTGCCGGGCCGCCGCGCGCTCGACGAGCGCCAGGTAGACCGTCGCGAGGTCGGAACCGTCCGCGGCCACCGCGGTCGGGAGCAGCGAGGTGTCGGTCAGGCCCGGCGACACGTTCATCTCCAGGACGTGCACGTGACCGTCGGCGTCGACGATCGCGTCGGTGCGCGACACGTCGCGCATCCCCAGCAGCCGGTGTGCGGCCAGGGCGGTGTCGGCCAGCGCGTCCAGCACGTCCGACGGCAGCCGCGCCGGGCAGTGGAACGTGGCCGCACCGGGTGTGTAGCGGGACGTGTAGTCGTAGAACCCGGACGGCACCTCCACCTCCACCGGCGGCAGCGCGCGGGGCTCCTCGCCGTCGTGGACGACCGACACCGCGACCTCGGTCCCGGCGACGAACCGCTCGACGAGCACCGTCTCGGCGTAGGCGAAGCAGCTGACCATCGCGGCCGGCAGGTCCGCCGCGTTCCGGACCACCTGCACACCGAGCGCCGAGCCGCCCTGGTCCGGCTTCAGCACCAGCGGCAGCCCCAGGCGCTCGACGATCGCACCGAGCACGCCCTGCGCTCCCAGCTCACGGAAGGTCGAGTGCGGCAGCGCGACCCAGTCCGGCGTCGACAGACCCGCGCGGACGAGCTCGGTCTTCACGCTCGGCTTGTCCCACGCCCGCCGGCACGCCCCGGACGGCGTCCCGACGAACGGGATGCCCAGCAGCTCCAGCACCTGCTGCACGGCGCCGTTCTCCCCCTCGCCGCCGTGCAGCGCGACGGCGACCGCGTCCGGCCGGTCGGTCGACAGCCGCTCCAACAGGCGCGCGTCGACGTCCCACTCGCGGACGTCGACACCGTTCGCGCGCAGCGCACCCGCCAGCCGACGACCGGATCGCAGGGACACCTCACGCTCGTGGGACAGGCCTCCGGCCAGCACGGCCACCGTTCGATCGCTCACGCGGGCATTCTGCGCCATGAACGCGAACGCCCCGGACCGGGAGCCGGTCCGGGGCGTTCCACGTGAAACATCGCCGTCGTCGGACGGCGTCAGGTCGTGTCCGGCGACGGGCTCTGGGTGCCCCGGGTCAGCTCGGGGCGGACCGGTGTCCCGAACGTCCGCACGACCTCCATCTCGGCCTCCAGCACCGCCGCCAGCCGCCGCACGCCCTCGGTGATGCGTTCGGGCGTCGGGAAGCAGAACGACAGCCGCAGCTGCCGGCTGCCGAACCCGTCGGCGTAGAAGCCGGTACCGGACGCGTACGCGACCCGCGCGGTGACCGCACGGGGCAGCATCGCTTTCGTGTCGACGCCCTCCGGCACGGTCAGCCACACGAAGAACCCGCCGTCGGGGACGTTCCAGGTGCAGCCCTCGGGCAGGTACGTCTCCAGCGCGGCGAGCATCGCGTCGCGGCGCTCGCGGTAGTTCTCGCTGAACGTCTTGATCTGGCTGCGCCAGTCGTGGTGCGACAGGTAGCGCGACACCAGCATCTGCGTGAACGACGGCGGGCACAGCGTCGCCGACTCCGCGGCCAGCACCAGCCGGTCCCGCACCAGCGGCGGTACCAGCGCCCAGCCCACCCGCAGCCCGGACGCGAACGTCTTCGAGAACGACCCCAGGTACAGCACGTCCGGGTCGTACGAGCGCAGCGCCGGGTGCACCTCGCCGTCGAAACCGAGCATCCCGTAGGGGTTGTCCTCGACGACCATCACGCCGTAGCGCCGGCACAGCTCCAGGATCCGCGGGCGCCGCTCGTGTGCCAGCGTCACGCCGGCCGGGTTGTGGAAGTTCGGGATCGTGTACAGGAACTTCGGGACGATCCCCTGCCGCGCCAGCGACTCCAGCGCCTCGTGCAGCAGCTCCGGGACCAGCCCGTGCTCGTCCATCGCGACGTGCACGACCCGCGCCTGGTAGGCGGCGAAGCTGCCCAGCGCGCCGACATAGGACGGTCCCTCGGCCAG
Organism: Pseudonocardia sp. DR1-2; assembly: GCF_023717215.1. Lineage (NCBI taxonomy): Bacteria > Bacillati > Actinomycetota > Actinomycetes > Pseudonocardiales > Pseudonocardiaceae > Pseudonocardia > Pseudonocardia sp. DR1-2. Next base: position 471,027 of record NZ_JAMQOF010000002.1, read on the forward strand.
GACGACGTCGCCCGGGTCGACGAAGATCCGGGTCAGCAGGTCGAGGGCCATCTGCGAGCCGACGGTGACGACGACGTCGTTCGGGTCGGCCTCGATGCCCTCCTCCCGCATGACCTCGCAGATCTGCTCCCGCAGCTGTGGGACACCCTGGGCGGAGCCGTACTGCAGCGCGGACATGCCGTCCACGTCGACGAGCTCGGCCACCTCACGGGCGAGGGACTGCAGCGGCAGCGCCGCCAGGTTCGGCATGCCACCGGCCAGCGAGACGACCTCGGGACGGCTCGCGACGGCGAACAGCGCCCGGATCTCCGACGCCGTCATCCCGGCGGTGCGGGTCGCGAAGCGCTCGGTGGGGGCGAGCGGGACCACGGCCCCCTCCCCTGCCGCCGCTGCCTGCGCGGCCGCCGCGGCCGCGGAACGGCGGACGTCGGGCTGCTGCGGGCGGTCGGGCAGGGTCATCGCGTGCTCCTCTGCGAGGGGAAAAGGCTCGCCGAGTGTAACCGCGACGGGTGATCGGCCCGCCCTTCGTCGTGACGTTCGTACCGGTGGGCCATCTCGGGGTGACGGGATCGCGAGAATCCACCTAGTCTCGGGCTGCGCGGGGTCACCGGACCCGGGGGTGGCCACGGGGGACGGCTGCTCCGGCGCCGGGGCCGGGACCACGCCCCGGACGGGGCGGGCCGCGCAGCATCGCGTGCATCGCGCGACGACGACATCCGGAGGTCGGATTCCGTGTCCTGGCACGTTGCCGCGCTCAACCTCGACAACCTCGGCGATCTGCCGAAGCGGTGTCGCAACTGCGTCTACTGGGAGCTCTCACCCCAGCTCGCCGACCAGGCCGAGGGGTACGGCACGACCGACCTGGAGAAGGAGGCCTGGCTGTCGGAGGTGCTCCTCGAGTGGGGCTCCTGCGGCCGGGTCGTCTACGTCGGCGGTGCCCCCGCGGGGTACGTGCTGTTCGCGCCGCCGGCGTCGGTCCCCCGTGCCACCGAGATGCCGACCGGACCGGTCAGCGCCGACGCCGTCCTGCTGACCACGATGCAGGTGGCCCCGGAGTTCGCCGGCGAGGGACTGGGCCGGGCGCTCGCCCAGGCCGTCGTGAAGGACCTGACCCGGCGCGGGGTGAAGGCCGTGGAGGCGTTCGGCGACGCGCGTCCCGGCACCGAGTCCGACTGCGTCGTCCCGGCGGACTTCCTCCGCTCGGTCGGTTTCAAGACCGTCCGCCCGCACCACCGCTGGCCGCGGCTGCGGATGGAGCTGCGCTCGGGGCTGGAGTGGAAGTCCGACGTGGAGGCCGCGCTCGAACAGCTGTTCAACACGGTGACCATCCCGATGCAGACCGCGGCGCCGCGCCCGACGGCGACACCGGCCCGCGCGGGGTCCTGCCAGCTGTCGTTCGTGCCGCCCGCAGGGACGATCTGAGGGCGCTCTGAGCGGGCCGTGGACGGCCTCGGTGGCCCGGCCCCGGGTGAGGGGCCGGGCGGGGCGCTGCGGGTCGTGACGGGCCTCAGACGGCCCGGATCTCGTCCCTCGCGTACTCGCGGGCCAGCACGTCGTTGAAGGTGAACGTGCCGGTGGGCTGGTCGTCCTGCCCGAGCAGGTACAGCCGCTTGACGGCGACGAGGATGCCCTCGGCGACGACGTCGCGGAAGCCCGGGTCGAGCAGCTTGCGACGGTCCCCGAGGTGGGTCAGGTACCCGACCTCGACGCGGACGGCCGGCATCCGGGTCCGGCGCACGAGCTCCCAGGTGCACGTCTGGCTGCGGCAGTCGAGCATCGAGGTCCGGGTGAGCAGCTCGCGCTGGATCAGCCCGGCGAGCGCCTCGCCGACGTTCGACGTGGTGCCCGACCCGTTGCCGAAGTAGTAGGTCGCCAGACCCTGCGCGTGCGGGCTGAAGCTCGCGTCGGTGTGCAGCGACACGACCATGTCGGCGCCGACGTCGTTGGCGAACTGCGCGCGCTCGGTGTCCGGCGGGTTGCCGTTCTCCGGCCGGGAGAGCAGAGCCTCCATGCCGGTGGCCGACATGCGGCCGACGACCCGGCGGGCGAGGTCCCACATCAGGTCGGCCTCGGTGACGCCGCCGACGTCGACACCGCGGTCGTGCCCGCCGTGTCCCGGGTCGATGACGATCCGCTTGCCGCGCATCCGCGGGCCGGCCCGGCGCAGCAGCTCCTGCTCGCGCATGAGGTGCGGACGCCCGCCGGTGACCTTCCGGCCGAGCTGGCGCAGCGCGCGCAGCGTCTCCGGGCCGCAGACACCGTCGGGGGTCATGCCGTAGTCACGCTGGAAGCGGATCAGGGCCTGCTCGGTCTGCTGGTCGAACAACCCGCTCGGCCGGCCCGGGTTGTACCCGAGCTCGAGCAGGCGTTCCTGCAGGTGGGCGACGTCGTCGCCGGTGGTGGGGGTGGAGAGCGTGAACGACAGCATCCGGTCGCCCAGGCTCCAGCCCGCCTCCCGCAGCGCGCGGGCGGTGTCCGGGCCGACGATGCCGTCGGTGATCAGGCCACGGCCCTGCTGGAACATGCGGACGGCGCGGTCCACGCCGTCGTCGAACATGTCCTGGGCGCGCGAGCCCGGCGGAACCGCCGGGAGCAGACCGAGCTGTCCCAGCGTCGTCCGGATCTCGCGTACGGCCGGACCGCAGTCCCCGCGCCGGAGCAGCTGCATGCACCCCTCGCTCGCAGTCGTGAGGCGCCGTGCGACGCCCGTGATCGGTCGGTTTCGCCCGGTGACCGGACGCGTGCCGGACTCATTGTGCCCTGCCCCGCCCCCGGAGGAGTGCAGCGGGGCGGATACGCGCGTGTCCCGGTTGTGATCAACCGGGACACGCAGCGTTATCTCCGTGCGCTATGCAGCGCACGGACAGTGATCAGATGTGGTCGGCGAGATCGGCGAGCAGTGCCGCCTTCGGCTTCGCGCCCACGATCTGCTTCACCGGCTTGCCGCCGGAGAACAGGATCATCGTCGGGACCGACATGACCTGGTAGTCGCGGGCGACCTCCGGGTTGGCGTCGATGTCGAGCTTGGCGACGGTCAGCTTCTCGGAGTTCTCGCCGGCGATCTCGTCGAGCACCGGGGCGACCATCTTGCACGGGCCGCACCAGGTGGCCCAGAAGTCGACCAGGACGGGCTTGTCGCTCTTCAGGACGTCCTGGTCGAACGAGCTGCTGGTGACGTCGACGGTGTTGTTGCCCATGGGGTTCTCCTTCGGTCGCGGATGCGGGTCTGTCGGGTGCCGGTGGGCGGTCAGTGCGCGGCGTCGGCGACGGCGGCCGCCGGGGCGGTCTCCTCCGAGCCGTAGCCGCCACCGGCCATCTCGGAGCCGACCTCGTGGCCGGCCAGCCAGCGCTCGGCGTCGATCGCGGCCGAGCAGCCGGAGCCCGCGGCGGTGATCGCCTGGCGGTAGGTGTGGTCGACAAGATCGCCACAGGCGAAGACGCCCGGGACGTTCGTGTAGGTGGTACGTCCGTCCACCTGCACGTAGCCCTCGTCGTCGACGTCGACCTGGCCCGCCACCAGCGCGCTGCGCGGGTCGTGGCCGATCGCGACGAACATGCCGGTGACGTCGAGCGTGCTGGTCTCACCGGTCACGGTGTCGCGCAGCTGCAGCTGCTTCACCGAGCCCTCGCCGGTCACCTCGGTGACCTCGGAGTTGGTGCGCCAGCGCATCTTCGGGTCGTTCTGCGCCCGCTCGTACATGATCTTCGAGGCGCGGAACTCGTCGCGACGGTGGATGACCGTGACGGTCTCGGCGAAGCGGGTGAGGAACGTGGCCTCCTCCATCGCCGAGTCGCCGCCGCCGATGACGGCGATGTTCTGGTCCCGGAAGAAGAAGCCGTCGCAGGTGGCGCACGAGCTGACGCCGCGGCCGAGGAGCTCCTGCTCGCCGGGGACGTGCAGGTAGCGCGGGGCGGCACCCATCGCGAGGATCACGGCGCGGGCCCGGAAGGTCTCCTTGCCGACCCGCACCTCCTTGACGTCGCCGTCGAGCTTCACCTCGTCGACGTCCTGCGGGCGCAGGTCGGCGCCGAAGCGCTCCGCCTGGCCCCGCATCTGCTGCATGAGCTCGGGGCCCATGATCCCCTCGGTGAAGCCCGGGTAGTTCTCCACCTCGGTCGTGGTCATCAGGGCGCCGCCGAACTGGCTGCCCTCGAACACGAGCGGGGCGAGCTGGGCCCGCGCGGCGTACACCGCAGCGGTGTAGCCGGCCGGCCCGGACCCGATGATGATCAGGTTGTGCACCGTGTCGTCGGTGGTCACCGGTACCGATCCCTCCTGGCGCGCCCGGGCGACGGGCGCGATGACGGGCCTGCGGGTGCCGGCCCGGGTGGCCGGCTCCTGCGTCGTGGCTGCCGTATGGCTCGAACGCGATCCTAGACAGGGGCATTCCCGCTCGTCGGTGCCGTCGGACGTGGGCCGCCTGATCCGGGCGTCGCCGGTGCCCGGCCGGGTCAGCCGGTGGTGGTCTCGGCGAGCACCCGCGCGGTGCCCGGCCCGCAGTCCGGCGGTACGGCGACGAGGCGGTAGCGGCCCCGCTCCGGTCCGCCGAGGACGAGCAGGACCGCCGGGTGGCCGTCGACGGAGTGCGGGCGGGCCGTCAGGAACGGAGCGTCCGGTCGCGGGTCGCCGGCGGCGGTGAGGCAGGCGCGGACCCGGGCGGGGTCGTCGAGCCCGCCGACGGGGACGGCCGCGCCGGCGGCGGCGGACCGGAGCTCCTCCGGGGCGGTCCCGCCGACCGGGACGACGACCGGCGCGGTGGGCACGAGGGCGGCGAGCCCGACCCCGGCGACGACGAGTGCCGCCGCGGCGACGGCGAGCGCGCGCCACGGGGTGCGGCGGCCCGGCGGCGGGCCGCCGGCCGCCGGAGCGTCGCCCCGCTCCGGTCCGGGAGCCGCTCGCGCCACCTCCGCGGCGAGCCGCGCCCGCATCCGCGCCGCCACGTCGTCCGGCATCGCCACCGGACCGAGTTCCCGGGCCATCCGCGCCCCGACCTCGACGAACGGTTCCTCGTCGGGTTGACACGAAGCAGGTGGACAGTGGTTGTCGTCGTACCGACGAGTGATCTCCGATGAATTCTCGTCGGATCGGTGAGAACTGCTCATCCCTCGTCCTCCCGCAGCACGGGGGCCAGCCGGGCCCGCGCACGGGCCCGGCGGCTCTTCACCGTCCCCGGCGCCACCGCCAGCATCTCCGCCGCCTCCGCGACGCCGTAGCCGAGCCCGTCCACGAGCACCAGCGCGGCCCGCTGGTCCACCGGCAGCAGGGCCAGCGCGTCGGAGACGGCGAGCCGCACCACGAGCCCGCCCGCGTGGTCCCGGGCCGCGACGACCGTCTCCAGGGCCCGCAGCCGGTCCCGTCGCCGCCCGGCCGCGCGGAGCCGGTCGACGCAGTCGTTCACGAGGATCCGGTGCAGCCACGTCCCCGTCGCGGCGTCACCGCGGAACCCGGGCGAGCGGAGCGCGGACAGGAACGCCTCCTGCACCGCGTCCTCGGCCTCGGTCCGGTCGCCGAGCATCCGCAGGGCCACCGACCAGAGCCGGTCGGCGTACCTGCGGAACATCTCGTCCAGGTCGGGCGGGGCCCGGTCCGGGATCCGGTCGACGGTCGTCACCCGCGCACGGTAGGCAGCGCCGGGGGGTGCTCACGGGCGTTGCCGGGCCGGTCGGTCGCGATCGCGAACGGGGCGGCTCAGGGTGCGGTGCGGCGGAACCCGATGTCGTCGATCTGGGTCTGGTTGTTCGGCCCGAGGTTCGTGATCCACAGGAGCACGTGCTGGGTGGGGCGGCCCGGGTCGAGGCCGACCGTCGTCCGTCCCGAGGACAGGGTGACGGTGTCGAGCAGCGTCGTCTCCGCCAGCGTCGGCTCGGCCGACGGGGCCGAGCGGACCTGCACGACCGCGCCCGCGGTCGGCGAGTCGATGGTGAGCCCGGTGAGCGGCTCGGCGGCGTCGAACGAGGCCAGCACGCCGATCCCGGGCTTGAGCGCCGGGAACGGCTGGAAGTAGCGGCTCGTCGTCCACACGGTGGAGGGGTCGCCGTCGACGACGTTGCCGACGGTGCCGGCGTTGTCCGCGTCGCCGACCGGGTCGAACACCGTCGCCGACACGTCCGGCACCGCGGTACCCGTCCCGGACGACGCGGCCGGGGCCCCAGCGGCGGGAACCTGCTGCTGCACCGGGGCGCTCGCCGCGGGCGGGACGACCACCGGCGGGGCGCCGCCACCACCGAACAGCATGCCCAGCTGCACGGCGACGTACCCGAGCACGATCAGCACGCCGACGGCGAGCACCCCGAGACCGATCCGCAGGTTGCGGCGGCGCCGGGGGTCGTTGCGGGTGTCGGGCAGCCGGTCGGAGTCCTGCCACACGTCGTCGGGCTCGGCGGGCGCGCCGTCGTGCACCGGCGGGAAGAAGGCCTGGTCGGCGTCCTCGGCGACGACGTCGGCCAGCATCCGGTGCATCGCCGCGGCGGTGTGCACCCGGCTGACGCCGTCGCCCTGGCCGAGCGCACCGCTGCACAGCGTGTCCAGCTCCAGCGGCACACCGGGCCGCAGCTGCGACGCGGGCCGCAGCCGGCCCGCGGGTGTGCGGTCGGCGGCGACGAGCCCGGCGCGGGCGGCGTCGGACACCGACAGCGGCCAGCGCCGGGTGAGCAGGCAGTAGAGGATCCCGCCGAGCCCGCGGACGTCGTCGGCGGCGGACACCGACGGGCGCGGGAGCAGGAAGGCGAGCATGGCGCGCCCGTCCGGGGTGATCCGGACGCGCTGCGGGTGGTCGCAGCCGAGCACCAGGCCCTGCTGGTGGGCCTCGGTGGCGGCGGCCGACAGGGTCTCGACGGCCTTGGCGGCTCGCTGCGCGCGGACCGGGCCCTCGGCGACGGTCTCGGCCAGCGAACGCCCCGGCACCCACTCGGCGACGGCGGCGCCCAGCACGTCGGCCGGCAGGCCGTGCGTGCCCGGGGCCAGCACGTCGAGCAGCCGGGCGCTGCCGGAGTGCTCGAAGCAGCCCGAGCGCAGGGCACGCACGATCATCTCACCGGCGCGGGCGGTGCCCTCCGGGTCGTCGGAACGGTCGTCGGCGGGGAGCCTGCGCAGCAGCGTGACGCCGACCGGGCGGCGCAGCACGGTGTCCTCGGCGCGCCAGAACTCCGCCCCGGCGGCCGGGTCGGACCCGATCCGCTGACGGAGCACGTAGCGCTCGGTGAGCGGCGAACCCGCAGTGGTGCCCGCGGTCTCGCGGACGGTCGGGATGCGCTCGGTGGGCCGGGCCTGGGCCGGCACCGCGGGCACGGCGGCCGTCGGCTGCTCGTCGGCGGGTACCCCGGCGGTCCCGGGCGCGTCGGCGGTCGCCGTGGCGTCGGTGGGGTCGAGCGACGGGTGCGGACGGGGGGCCGCGTCGTCCTCGACGGGGTGGGGGCCGGTCCGGGCAGTGCGCTCGCCGATCTGCCCGCTCAACGGCCTCGCCCTCCCCTGGCGCTCGGTGTCGTGTCCGGCGTCAGCCTACGGCACCCGGTCGGATGTGGACGAGCCGAGAACACGCCCCCGGACCCGTCTCCCCTGTCTTCGGAGACGGGAGACGATCGGTTTGCCTCCCGGCCCCGCGGATTCGCCGGGAAGCATCTGTGATGCGACGAGCGGTCAATACCCCACGGCGAACGACATCAGTGTTCCTTGTCTCGCCGGATGGCTCCCCGGGCTCAGGAGCCGTGGGCGCGTCCGGACGGCGCCGGTCCCGGTGGCGCGGGGACGTCCGGGGGCGTGCCGGGCCCGGGCCCTGGGCCGGGACCGCCGGACGGCCCGGGTGCGGCGGCCGGACGCAGCCGGCGCAGCACCCGCCGGACCACCAGGACCACGAGGACACCGCCGGCGATCGCGGTCAGCCAGACCGTGACCGTCCCGTAGACCGTCGACCGCACCCGCAGCCGGGTGTCCGGGCCGAGGGCGACGCCGTCGGGGGTGAGCAGACCCGCGTCGACGCTGAACACCCCGGAGCGGGTGACCTGGGCGCTGACCCGCACCTGGACGCGGCCGCGCGGCGGGACCGCCTGCACCTCGATCGGGGCGACCCGCAGCCCGGTGGTGCTCGACAGCACCACCCGCACGTTCATCGTCACCGGCAGCCCGTTGGCGACGGTGATCAGCAGCGGTGCGTCGCTGGTCCCGAGCGAGTACGGGCTGGGCGGCTCCACCACACGCACCGACGCGCGGATCTCGGCGATCCGGTCGGCGACGACGGTCTCCTCCCGCTCGGCGCGGGCCGGGTCGCCCCGCCACCACGACGACACCGCCCGCAGCGTGCCGGTCACCAGCGGGTCGAACACGTCGGCGGGGCTGGCCCCGACCCCGGTGCGGGCCTCGGCCGCGGCCCGCAGCGCCTCGATCGTCCGGACCTGGTCGGCCACCCCGGACACGACCGTCCCCGGGATCTCCGCGCCGCCGGCCTGCGGTGGGTAGAACAGCTGCGTCCCGCCCGCCTGCACGTCGCCGCCGATGAGGGTGGACAGGCCGGTCGGGGCGATCCGGCCGTCGTCGATCAGCGAGGTCAGGGCGGTCAGCACCCCGGCGGCGGCCGGCCCGTCCGCGGCCCAGCGGTGCGGCGGTGCGACGACCAGCGGGCCGCCGGCGTCCCCGGCCCGGAACGCGAGCGCCCCGGCGAGGTCCTGGCCGGCGAGCCCGCCCACGTCCCCCTCCTGCACCTCGACGCCCGCGGGTCCGGTCGCGGCCTCGGTGAGCAGCGGGTCGGTGAGCAGCGCGGAGTCGTCGCCGTCGCGGCCGGTGCCGTCGGAGCCGCCCACGCGCACCCGGCCGGAGGCCGCCGTGCCGGTCACCCCGTCGGCGGAGAGCAGCAGCCGGGTCCCGCCGCCGAGGGCGTCCAGCGTCGCCTCGTCGACGACGCCGTCGGCGGGCCACACGACGCCGTCGAGGACCGTGGTCCCCAGCTCGGCGGACAGGGTACGGCGGCCGCGGTCCAGCGCGGTCCTGGCGAGGTCGGCCTGCCCGCCGCGGACCAGGGCGACGAGGTCGGCGTCCGACGGCGGCAGCGCGATCACGCAGGTCCCGCGCGCGGCGGCGGTCAGCGCCGCGAGCCACTGGCCCGCCGCCTCCGCGCCGCGGCCGGGAACGGACTCGTCGGGGCCGGTGACGACGCCGTAGCCGTCGCGCATGGCGGCCGCGGTGGCGACGAGCTCGGGGTCGATCGCCAGACAGAGCGCGGCCCGGGTCGGGGACCCGGCGGGCGCGGCCGAGCCCAGCGCCTCGACCAGGCCGCGCAGCCGGCCGCCGTCGGCGAAGGAGGTCGCGAGGTCGTCGTCGGTCAGCAGCGGCGGCTCGCCGGGCAGCGGCGGGACGCGGCGCGGGGCGTCGGTGATCGGGTACAGCATCGTCACCGGCGCGGCGGTGACCGGCGACGACGGCGGCGCGGTCCCCGGAAGCGACGACACCGGCAGCATCGTGCGGACCCCGGCCAGCCGCGACGGCGTGCCGTCGACGGTCCCGTTGAGGTTCACCAGCAGCGGGTAGGTGCCCGGGCCGGGGAGCGCCAGCGTCGACTGCGGGGGCCCGGTGAGCGGGACGGCGTAGCGGAACGGGACCGACGCGCCCGGCGCGAGCGGGCCGAGGTCGGCGAACGGCGGCGTCGCGTCGTCGACCGTGGCCTCCCCGGCCAGCGCGGCCCGCAGCGCCGCCTCGCCGGCGAGCACCGGCCCGCGCTGCACCCGGACGGCCAGGTCGTCGACGATCCCCGGGCCGGTGTTGGTGACCGTCCCGGTGACGACCAGCTCGCCCGGCCCCGCCGACGTCACCACCCGCGGGGTCATCGTGCCGACGTCGAGCCGGACCGGGGCCACGGGCTGCTGGGCCGGTTGCTGCGCCGGGCGGTCCCGGGCCGCGGCCTGCGGGGCGCCCGCCGGGAACGCCGCGGGCAGGAACAGCGCCACCACCGCGGTGAGCACGATCGCGACCAGGGCCGCGACCCGGCTCACGCCGTCTCCTCCAGCAGGTTGGCCGCATGCCGGATCAGCCGGCGCTCGTCGGCGTAGGCGAGGCGGCCCTCGAGCTCGTCGAGCGGCACCCAGGCCACCTCGGAGACCTCGACGTCCTCGTCGCAGAGCTCACCGCCGAGCGCGCGCATCAGGTAGTGGTGGACCGTCTTGTGGACGCGCCGGTCCTCGGCGACGAACCAGAAGTCGATGGTGCCCAGGGGAGCCAGCACCTCACCGATGATGCCGGTCTCCTCCTGCACCTCGCGCACCGCGGCCTGCTCCGCGGTCTCACCGGCCTCGATGTGGCCCTTGGGCAGCGACCACAGCAGCCGGCCCCGGCGGTCCAGCCGGCCGATCAGCGCGGCGGCGCCGGTCTCGGGGTGCACGACGAGCCCACCGGCGGACGTCTCGTCCACCGTGCGCAGCCGGCGACGGCGGTCCGGGGACCGGTCGGCGCGCCCGGCACGGCCGGCGCGTGCGCTCCGGCCCTCACGGCCGGGTTCCGCGCCGCGCCCTGCCGAGGAGCGGCCGCGGGAGGTGGACATGTGGCGATGGTAACGAGGAGGTGGCTCGAAGGGGGGTCGACGAGCCGCCCGCGGCCGTGGCGTCACCCGGTCGCCCTGCCGTCGATCAGCGGTCGAGCGGTACGGAGTGACCGGAGGACCCGTGCCCACCGGCCGGGCGCGTTGCCTAGACTGGCCCGTCGTGTCCTCGTCGTCCCCGTCCTCCACCGCCCGACAGGTGACCCGGCCGACCCGACCTCCGGCCGGATCCGCCCCGGACCCGGACGAGCTGCAGCGAGCACAGGAGAACGCCGTGGTCGCACTGCTCGACGTCCCGGCCGTCGCCGACGAGCTGGCCGCCCGTTTCGCCGCCCGCGGTCACCTGCTCTATCTCGTCGGCGGCAGCGTCCGCGACGCGGTGCTGCGCGGCACCGGCGCGTCGACCCGGGACTCCGGGGACCTCGACTTCACCACCGACGCCCGCCCCGAGCAGATCCTCGCGATCGTGCGCGGCTGGGCCGAGGCCGTCTGGGACACCGGGATCGCGTTCGGGACCGTCGGGCTGCGCCGCGACGGGCAGACCCTCGAGGTGACGACCTTCCGCGCCGACACCTACGACGGCACCTCCCGCAACCCCGAGGTCCGCTTCGGCGACACCGTCGAGGGCGACCTGGTGCGCCGCGACTTCACGGTCAACGCGATGGCGGTCGAGCTGACCGGGTCGCACCGCCGCTTCGTCGACCCGCACGGCGGGTTCGCCGCGCTCGCCCAGGGCGTCCTGGACACCCCGGACACCCCGGAGCGCTCCTTCTCCGACGACCCGCTGCGGATGCTGCGCGCCGCCCGGTTCGTCTCCCAGCTCGGGTTCACCCCCGCCGCGCGGGTCACCGCCGCGATGACGGCGATGGCCGACGAGCTGACCCGGATCACCGCCGAGCGGGTGCAGGCCGAGTTCACCAAGCTGATGATCGGCGACCATCCGCGGCGCGGCCTGGAGCTGCTCTGCGACACCGGCCTGGCCCGGCACGTCGTCCCCGAGGTCCCGGCGATGCAGCTGGAGACCGACGAGCACATGCAGCACAAGGACGTCTACACCCACTCGCTCGTCGTGATGGAGCAGGCGATCGAGCGCGAGACCGACGGGCCGGACCTCACGCTGCGCCTGGCCGCGCTGCTGCACGACATCGGCAAGCCGGCGACCCGGCGCAAGGAGCCGGACGGGCGGGTCTCGTTCCACCACCACGAGGTGGTCGGGGCGAAGATGACCCGCAAGCGGCTGCGGGCGCTCAAGTACCCGAAGGCCCTGGTCGACGACGTGTGCCAGCTCGTCTACCTGCACCTGCGGTTCCACGGCTACGGCAAGGGCGAGTGGACCGACTCGGCCGTGCGCCGCTACGTCGCCGACGCCGGCCCGCTGCTGGAGCGCCTGCACCGGCTGGTGCGCTCGGACTGCACCACCCGCAACCGGCGCCGGGCCTCGGCCCTGCAGCGCAACTACGACGGCCTGGAGGACCGGATCGCCGAGCTGCGCAAGCAGGAGGAGCTCGACGCGATCCGCCCCGACCTCGACGGCAACCGGATCATGGAGCTGCTGGGCATCCCGCCGGGCCCGGCCGTCGGGAAGGCCTACCGGCACATGCTGGCGCTGCGGATGGAGCAGGGGCGGATGGACGCCGAGCAGGCCGAGGTCGCCCTGCGGGCCTGGGCGGACGAGAACCTCTGATCCGTACGGGCGTCCCGTACGGACGTCCACACTGATGTACGTTCGTATTGTACGAACGTATGGACGATCATGTCCGGTGTACGACGATGCGGCGAACGGGTGGCGGCATCGCGTCCGCGCCGGAGGTGCGAACATGGACCCGTGCGGGAACACCGCGCCACGCGAGGCGCCGCTCTTCCCCCGGTCACACCGGGGAGTCTGCTCGTCGCCGCCCCCGGTCTGGGCGACCCGAACTTCTCGCGGACGGTCGTCTACATGATCGAGCACCGTCCGCAGGGCAGCCTCGGGGTCGTGCTCAACCGGCCGGGCCAGGCGGCCGTACGGGACGTGCTCCCGCGCTGGGCCGGGCTCACCAGTGATCCCGGGACCATGTTCGTCGGTGGTCCGGTCGAGGCGCGCACCGCGCTCTGCCTGGCCGCCCTGCGGACCGGGGAGACCGGTCGCGGGCTCGGCGGGCTGATGCCGGTCCGGCCACCGGTGCAGCTGGTCGACCTCGACTCCGACCCGGCGCCGCTCGCGCAGCGGCTGCGCGGCCTGCGGATCTTCGCCGGGTACTCCGGCTGGGACGCGGGCCAGCTGGGCGGCGAGATCGCCCGGGGTGACTGGTACGTCGTCCCCGGCCTGCCCGACGACCTGCTGACCACCGTCTACGACCAGCTATGGGAACGGGTGCTGCGCCGCCAGGGCGTCCCGCTGGCGCTGCTCGCCACGTTCCCGCGTGATCCCGCCTGGAACTGAATCCCCGCGGGCGGTGTGTGGCCTGTGGTGGACCCACCCCCGGTCGGGACGCCGCGGCCGGTGCCGCGCAGCGCGGGTCCGCCGCGACCGTGCCGGGGGCCGCTGACCGGCCTACCGTGGGGGTCGTGCTGTTCGACCGTCGTCCCCGGCCCGATCCCGTCGGCCCCGGGCAGGAGTCGGTGTGGGACTACCCGCGCCCGCCCCGGGCGGAGCGGGTGCCCCGCCGCGCGGAGCTGTGGCACGGCGGGACGCTCGTCGCCGCGTCGGACGACCTGGTCCGGGTGCTGGAGACCAGCCACCCGCCGACCTGGTACCTGCCCCGCACCGCCTTCACCGACGGCGTGCTGGTGCCCGGTGAGCACCGCACGTTCTGCGAGTGGAAGGGCGTCGCCCACTACTGCGACGTGCGCGTCCCCGGCGTGCCGCCGCTGACCGACGTCGCCTGGTGGTACCCGCGGCCGGACGCGCGCTACCCGGAGCTGACCGACCGGGTCGCGGTCTACGTGGCGCCGTTCGAGCGGATCACCCTGGACGGGGAGACGGTCCGCCCGCAGCCCGGCGGGTTCTACGGCGGCTGGGTCACCGATGAGGTCGTCGGCCCGTTCAAGGGCGGGCCGGGCTCCCGCGGCTGGTAGCCCGGGGCCGGGGCCCGCGGATCAGGCCCCGCCGGCCGGGCCCGCGGACCGGCCCCGCAGGTCAGGCCTCGCGGGTGAGCCCGGTGCGGGCCCCGGGCTCCGAGCCCGGCTCGGTGCCGGTCGCGTCGCGGCAGCCCGCGACCAGGTCGCAGCCGGCGCAGACCCCGCCGCAGCTCGGGGCTGCGGCCTGCGCGGCGATCGCCGCCGCCGCGGCCCGCGCCCCGACCGCGCCCCCGAGACCGGCGAGCACGACCGTCCCGACCAGCGCGATCGCACCCAGCACCCACGGGGCGGCGCCGGTCCGGTCCAGGACCAGCAGCACCGTCCCGCCGACCAGGGCGATCGCCCCCGCGGCGCCGACCGGCGGCGCGGCCACCCGGTTGGCGATCGCGAACGCGTCGGCGGTCCGCAGGCTGTCCGCGGTGCGGACGCCGACGAAGCGGTTGCGCGGCAGCCGGCCGGTCGCCCCCAGCACGGCGAGGACGACCAGGACCACCCCGGCCAGCAGGAGCAGGGCGGCGAGGAGCAGGCGGAGCGTCGTGGGCACGTGACCAGGGTAGAACCCGCGGGAACGGGGACGCCCGCCCCGGCTACCCTGGTCACATGTGCACGGCCCGCCGACTTCCCGGCGCGGCGTCGTAGCCACAACACGGCGCCGCGACGGCCCCTCCTGCGTGATGCGCACGAGGGGCCGCGACGTGTTCCGGGCCCCGAGTCGGGCCGTCACGACAGGCATCCCCGAGGTGAGACGGACATGAGCACCGAGACCACGACCGCGTCCGAGCAGCGCGCGGACCGACCGGCGTACCGCTACGACGCCGAGATGGCCGCCCGGATCGAGCGGAAGTGGCAGGACTTCTGGGAGACCGAGCAGACCTTCCACGCCCCCGACCCGGGTCAGCCCGGCTCGGAGAAGCCGAAGGTCTACCTGATGGACATGTTCCCCTACCCCTCCGGGGCGGGGCTGCACGTCGGGCACCCGCTGGGCTTCATCGGCACCGACGTGCTGGGCCGCTACCTGCGGATGAACGGCCACAACGTGCTGCACCCGATGGGCTTCGACGCCTTCGGGCTGCCCGCCGAGCAGTACGCCGTCCAGACCGGGACGCACCCGCGGACGACGACCGAGGCCAACATCGCCCGCTACCGGCAGCAGCTGCGCCAGCTGGGCCTGGGCCACGACCCGCGTCGCTCGGTGTCCACCACCGACATCGCGTTCTATCGCTGGACCCAGTGGATCTTCCGGGAGATCTTCGAGTCCTGGTACGACACCGACGCCGACCGCGCCCGTCCGATCTCCGGGCTGCGCGCCGAGTTCGAGGCCGGCACCCGTCCGACCCCCGACGGCCGCCCCTGGGCCGAGCTGTCCGAGGCCGACCGGCGCGCCGCCGTCGACGGGTACCGGCTGGCCTACATCTCCGAGGCGCCGGTGAACTGGTGCCCCGGCCTGGGCACCGTGCTGGCGAACGAGGAGGTCACCCCGGACGGCCGCTCCGAGCGCGGCAACTTCCCCGTCTTCCGCCGCAACCTCAAGCAGTGGATGATGCGGATCACCGCGTACGCCGACCGGCTGGCCGACGACCTGGACCGGGTCGACTGGCCGGAGTCGGTCAAGGCGATGCAGCGCAACTGGATCGGCCGCTCCGAGGGCGCCCGGGTCCGGTTCCCGGTGCAGTCCGGCGCCGACGCGATCGAGGTCTTCACGACCCGCCCGGACACCCTGTTCGGCGCCACCTACATGGTGCTGGCGCCCGAGCACCCGCTGGTCTCCTCTCTGGTCCCCGGGCAGTGGCCCGACGGCACCGACCCGCGCTGGACCGGTGGCGCCGCGACGCCCGCCGAGGCCGTCGCGGCGTACCGCGCCGAGGCCGCGCGGAAGTCCGAGCTGGACCGCCAGGAGAACAAGGACAAGACCGGTGTGTTCACCGGCGCGTACGCCACCAACCCGGTGAACGGCGCGGCCGTCCCGGTGTTCGTCGCCGACTACGTGCTGATGGGGTACGGCACCGGCGCGATCATGGCGGTGCCCGCCGAGGACACCCGGGACTGGGACTTCGCGGCCGCGTTCGGGCTGCCGCACGTGCGCACGGTGCAGCCGCCGCCGGACTGGGACGGCGGCGCTTACACCGGCGACGGCCCGACCATCAACTCCGCGAACGACGAGATCAGCCTGGACGGGCTGGGCGTCGACGAGGCCAAGCGCACGATCATCGACTGGCTGGCCGCGAAGGGCGCCGGCGAGGGCGTCGTGCAGTACAAGCTGCGCGACTGGCTGTTCTCCCGGCAGCGCTACTGGGGCGAGCCGTTCCCGGTCGTCTGGGACGAGCACGGCCCGATCGCGCTGCCCGAGGACCAGCTGCCCGTCGTCCTGCCCGACGTCGACGACTACTCGCCCAAGACCTACGCCCCGGACGATGCGAACTCCGAGCCGGAGCCGCCGCTGTCCCGGGCGCACGAGTGGGTGGCCGTCGAGCTGGACCTGGGTGACGGCCCGAAGCAGTACCGCCGCGAGACGAACACGATGCCGCAGTGGGCCGGGTCGTGCTGGTACTACCTGCGCTACCTGGACCCGGAGAACACCGAGCGGTTCGTCTCCGCCGAGGCCGAGAAGTACTGGATCGGCAAGGACGCGGCCCGGTCGGTCGCCGACCCGGGCGGCGTGGACCTGTACGTCGGCGGCGTCGAGCACGCCGTGCTGCACCTGCTGTACTCGCGGTTCTGGCACAAGGTCCTGTTCGACCTGGGCCACGTGAGCAGCGAGGAGCCGTTCCGGAAGCTGTTCAACCAGGGCTACATCCAGGCCTGGGCCTACACCGACGCCCGCGGGACCTACGTGCCCGCGGAGGAGGTCGTCGAGGTCGTCGGCGAGGACGGCACGAGCGCCGGTTTCACGTGGAACGGGCAGCCCGTCACCCGGGAGTACGGGAAGATGGGCAAGTCGCTGAAGAACGTCGTGACGCCCGACGACATGTGCGACCGCTACGGCGCCGACACCTTCCGGCTGTACGAGATGTACACCGGCCCGATGGACGCCTCGCGTCCGTGGTCGACGCGGGACGTCGTCGGCCCGCAGCGGTTCCTGCAGCGGGTGTGGCGCAACCTGGTCGACGAGGGCACCGGAGCGGTGACCGTCGTCGAGGACGCGCCGTCGGAGGAGATCCTGCGGTCGCTGCACAAGGCGATCGCCGGTGTCCGTGAGGACTTCCCGGCGCTGCACTACAACACCGCCGCCGCGAAGCTGATCGAGCTGAACAACGCGCTGACCAAGCGCGGGGCGCCGGTGGAGCGCGAGGTCGCGGAGGCGCTGGTGCTGATGCTGGCGCCACTGGCCCCGCACATCGCCGAGGAGCTGTGGCAGAAGCTGGGTCACGAGGACACGCTGACCTACGCGCCGTTCCCGGTCGCCGACGAGCGCTACCTGGTGGCGGACACCGTCGAGTACCCGATCCAGGTCAACGGCAAGGTCCGCTCGCGGGTCACCGTCGCCGCCGACGCCGCCCAGGACGACATCCGGGCGGCCGCGCTGGCCGACGAGAAGGTCGTCGCCGCGCTGGACGGCGCCGAGCCGAAGAAGGTCATCGTCGTGCCGGGGCGCCTGGTCAACGTCGTCCGCTAGGGAACGCAGGCGACCTCCTGCCCGTTGAGCGGGCAGGAGGTCCGTCATGAGTGCAGTCCTGACCCTGATCGTCGTCCTGGCCGTCGTCGCGGCCGTCGTCTGGCTCGTACGGCGGCACAACGCGGACTCCGCCACCGCTCTGGCCGACGCCCAGGCCGAGTCCCGGCGCTGGGTGGAGCGCCTCGGCGGCCAGGTCCTGGCCCTGACCGGGACCGACGACCCGAGCCGTCAGGCGCTGGCCGACGCGGCCGAGCGCTACACCGCCGCGGGCTCGCAGATGGAGCAGGCGCGCACGGCCGCGCAGTGCCGGCAGGTCACCGAGACCGCCTACGAGGGTCTCTACTACGTCCGCGCCGCACGCACGGCGATGGGCATGGACCCCGGGCCGGAGCTGCCGCCGCTGCCGGGCCAGTCCCGCGCCGGTGAGGTCACCGAGGACCGCGAGGTCGAGGTGGAGGGCCGCCGCCTGGGCGCCTCGCCGCAGCCGACCGACCGGAACAGCCATTACTACCCCGGCGGGACCGTCGCCGGGCGTCCGGTGCCGCGCGGCTGGTACTCCGAGCCGTGGTGGAAGCCGGCACTCGTCGCCGGGGCCTGGGGCGTCGGTTCGGCGCTGCTGTTCACCTCGCTGTTCAGCGGGATGGCCGGCGCCGACCAGGCCGCCTACGCCGACGGGTTCGCCGACGGCGCCGCCCTCGACGACCCGGGCTCCGACGGCGGCTTCGACGGCGCCGACCAGGGCGGCTTCGACGGCGGGGGCCTGTTCGACAACGACTCCGACTTCGGCGGGGACTTCTTCTGACCCGCGTGCTGTAACGGCCGCCCCCCGGGCGGCATCCCCTTGTCCGAGCGACCAGCCCGTGGTCGCACGGCGAGAGGGGCCACGTCATGACGTACTACCTGCAGGCGATGCGCGGGTTCTCCGACTTCCGGGGGCGCGCCCGGCGGGCCGAGTACTGGATGTTCGTCCTGGTCTACCTGGGGATCTACCTGGTGGCCGGAATCCTGGACGCGGTCCTGGGGACGACGCAGCTGCTCGGCGCGCCGGTGCTGGCGACCGTGGTCGCACTCGTCCACCTCGTGCCCGCGATCGCGGTCCTGGTGCGACGGCTGCACGACACCGGGCGCAGCGGGTGGTGGTACTTCATCGGCTTCGTCCCGCTGGTCGGGGTGGTGCTGCTGATCGTGTGGCTGGCGTCCGACGGCGAGCACCGTCCGAACGCCTGGGGCGACGACCCGAAGCGCGCCGAGCGTGCTCCCGCGCAGTTCGTCGCGGCGCAGGCCGGGCCGTACGGGGTCCCGCCGCAGTTCCGCTGAGACGGCGGCCGGTCAGGCGCGGGTTCCGCGCCGGACCGGCTTCTCCGGCCGCCGGGTCGCCCCGGTCCCCGGGTCCGGCGGCCGGGACAGGGCCGGCTCGGCGAGCCAGGCCTCCACGGCGTCGAGCACGAACGCGGCGTCGTCGAGGGCCGCGCGCGCCTCCGCCGCCGGGGCGGTCACGTCCGAGTGGTCGGCCAGTGCCCGCCGGTTGTAGAGCGACCGCAGCAGCCGCCCGGCCCGCGGGTCCAGCGACCGTTCCCGCACCACCCGGCGCACGAACGCGCTGACGACCTCGGAGTGCTCGGCGCGGGTCTCCCCCAGCACCAGCAGCGCGGTCTCGGCGGCCCGGAACGCGGCATGGAACGCGCGGGAGACCGCGGCGTCGCCGAAGCCGTTCTCGGCCAGCACCCGGGCCCCGCCCAGCTCGACCCGGGCCCGCGCGATCCCGCCGTGCACCCGCCGGGTCACCGGATCCGCACCGCCTCGGCGCGGGCACGCACGACCGTCGGGTCGGCGGCGCGGACGAGCTCGCCCTGGCCGACCGGCAGCACGCTGATCGTCAGCCCGGTCCGCCGGGTGTGCTGCCACAGCACGTCGTCCATCGCGCGGACCTCCTCCCAGGGCAGGATCGGGAACCCGTCGTCGTCGAGGACCACGAGCAGGTCGATCGCGGACTCGACCGAGCCCTCCCCGCTCGCCCAGGACCCGAACAGCAGCACCTGACGCAGCCGGGGGCCGTAGAGCAGGCCCAGGTCGTCGGCGACGGCGGCGGGCACGTCGTCGTTGGACGGGTCCGGGTCGGGGTGGCGGGCCCTGAGCCGCTCGCCGTCGTCGGCACCGATCAGGCCGGCCGCGACCAGCCAGTCCGCCGCGCGCCGGCGGGAACGGGCGTCGCGGAAGCGGTACCACTGGTCGCGGACCTCGGGGAACTCGAACAGCGTGTTCTTGAACCGGCGGAACGCACCCCGGCCGTCGATCGCGCGGTCCAGCAGCGCCGCGGCCCGCCGGTGCTGCACGCCCGCGGTGAAGTCGGACATGTCCCGGTAGGACTCCCGGCTGGTCACCGGCCGGATCTCCACCCAGTCCGGACCGGGCCGGTCGTCGCCGGACACGCCGTGCACCTCGGCGTCGGCCGGGTCGAGGTACCAGGTGACCTCCGGCGTGCGGTCCTCGAGCGCGTCCGCCAGTGCGGACAGGTCGAGGCGGGCGGGGTCGAGCACGGGGCGACTCTATGCCCGGTCCGGTGCGCGTGGCAGCCGCCGCGGGACCCTCAGTCGTCGTCCTTCTCCCCGGAGCCGAAGAAGAAGTGCGCGACCAGGACCGCCCCCCAGATCCCGATCGGGAAGATCGGCCAGAAGAACGGGAGTCCCTCCCCGTCGGAGGACGAGGCGAACGCGGTGACCACCCAGATGCCGGTCAGGATGACCGAGGTGCCGGCCCACGAGCGCCACTCGGTGAGGTGCTCACGCCTCGCCTCGGCCTTCTCCACCTGCGCCGTCTCGGCACGCACCGACGGCAACGTCGTGCGTTCCACCGCGGGCAGGTCGGTGACCAGCCGGTCGAGGTCCGCGCGGACGGTCGCCGCGTAGGCCTGCTGCAACCGCTCGTCGTACTCGATCAGTGACAGCCGGCCCTCGTCGTGCGCCAGCTTCAGCCGTTCCGCGGTCTCGCTGCGGTCGGCGTCCGACACCCGCATCACGGACCGCTCGTCGTCCCTGGACTCCCCCATGCCCGTCGAGCGTAGTGACGGGGAGGGACACGGGGGTCTGTCGTTCGGACGATCCCCGCCCCCGGGGCGGAGCCGAACGGGTGGCGACCGCGACGCCGACCAGGCACAGCAGACCGCCGGCGAGCGCGGCCGGTGCGGGCACCTCCCCGAGCAGTGCCCAGGACAGTCCGACCACCACCGGCGGGATCGCGTACGTGGTGGCGGCCAGCCGCCCCGCGGTCGTGCGGGTCAGGGCGTATCCCCAGGTCAGGAACGCGACTCCGGTTGGGAACACCCCCAGGTAGACGACGCCGGCGACGGCCGTCGGCGGCGCGGTGGCGAGCGCGGCGACCAGCGACGGCAGGAACGGCAGCAGCGAGACGGCCCCGGCGACGGCGCCCGTCCAGGTCATCGTCAGGGCGTCGACCCGGGGCAGCAGCCGCTTCTGCGCCACGGCCGCGCCCGCGTAGACCAGTGCGGCGAGCAGCCCCAGCAGCACCCCGGACAGGTCGGCGCCCCCGGCCGACGACGCCGCCGCGATGAGCACCACCCCGGCGAACGCGACGGCCATCCCGGCCAGCAGCCGTGCCGGGAAGCCCTCGCCGAGCAGCAGCCCGGCGAGCACGGCGACGACCACCGGTGCCACGTTCACCAGCAACGCGGTCGTGCCCGCGTCGAGGTGCCGCTCGGCCGCGTTCAGCGCGAGGTTGTAGACGCCGAACCAGGCCGCGCCCCAGATCACGACCGCCGCCAGCAACCGTCCGCGGGGCAGGGGTGGGCCGGGTCTGGGTCTGCGGGCGCGGACCACGGTCAGGATCGCGGTCAGGGTCAGGGCCCCGACCAGCATCCGTCCCAGGGCCAGCGCGCCCGGCGACAGGTCGTGGCCGACGGCGCGGATGCCCACGAAGGCCGAGGCCCAGAGCACGACGGTGGTGGCCGCGGCGGCGAGCGGCAGCAGTCCCGGCCGGGTCGCGGCGCTCACAGGGTGGGCCGGCGGGTGTCGTAGCCGGTGCGGACGGGCAACCGTCGCGGTCGTTCCCGGAACAGCCGGTACAGCGCGGCGAGGGTGGCGGGGGTGGTGAGGGCGAGCAGCCCCAGGTTCACGGTGGTCATGGAGACATCGTCGAACCGCTCACGGTTCAGCACCAGCGATATGTTCTACCTCTGGATTCAGTTCTGCTGTACGTTTGTCCGCGTGCTCGACGCTCATCGCCTGATGATCTTCCGGTCGGTCGTGGCCGGTGGGTCGGTGCAGTCCGCCGCCGCCAATCTGGGGTACACGCCCTCGGCGGTGAGCCAGCACGTCACCGCACTCGCCCGGGAGACCGGCCTGGTGCTGTTCGAGCGGGTGGGGCGCGGGCTGCGGCCGACCGCGGCCGGGCTCCTGCTGGCCGAGCAGGCCGACGCGGTGCTCGCCCGGCTCGGTGAGGCCCAGGTGCTCGTCGAGGACCTGCGCACGGGGCGCACCGGGTCGCTCTCGGTGGCCTACTTCGCCTCCGTCGGGTCCGCCTGGATGCCGCGGGTGGTGCGCAGGCTGACCACCGGCTTCCCGGGGGTCCGGCTCGACCTGGCCCTGCGTGAGTGGCTGCCCGACGACCCGGCCGACCGGTCGGACCTGCAGATCGCCGTCGAACGACCGGAGTTCGAGGCCTGGCCCGGGTTCTCGGTGCACCACCTGCTCGACGACCCCTACGTCGTGGTGGTGCCCGAGGGGCACCCGCTGGCCGGGGCGGAGCAGGTCGACCTGGCGGAGCTGGCCGGGCAGCGGTGGGTGGACAACGACTTCGCCCGCGGGTGGTGCCGGCGCAACCTGGTCGAGGCCTGCGCCGCCGCCGGGTTCCGCCCGCCGTTCCACGTCGAGGCCCACGACTACCGCACGGCGCTGGCCTTCGTCGCCGCCGGGATCGGCGTCACCGTGCTCC
Organism: Pseudonocardia sp. DR1-2; assembly: GCF_023717215.1. Lineage (NCBI taxonomy): Bacteria > Bacillati > Actinomycetota > Actinomycetes > Pseudonocardiales > Pseudonocardiaceae > Pseudonocardia > Pseudonocardia sp. DR1-2. The sequence goes on from NZ_JAMQOF010000002.1 coordinate 493,167, forward strand.
CCCGGCTCGGCGCCGTCGACCTGCCGGCCGGGACCTGCGCGGTGCCGGTCGTGCGGCCCACGCCGGTGCGGACGATCCTGGCGGTGGTCCGGGACGCCGCGGCGGCGGCGCCACCGCTGCTGGCGGCCCTCGACGAGCTGCGCGAGCAGTCGGCCCTCAGCCCTGCGGGCGCACCACGATCTCGGTGAGGTGCGCGTCGCGGGTCGCGGTCAGCGCGGCCAGGATCGCGGCACCGACCGACTCGGGGCGCAGGAACCGCGAGCCGTCGTACTCGCCGCCCTCGTGGGCGACGACCCGCTCCTGCATCGCCGTGTCCACCCGGCCCGGGTGCACGGAGGTGACCCGGATGCCGTGGCCGGACTCCTCGGCGCGCAGGGCGTCGCCGAACGCGCGCAGCGCGAACTTGCTCGCCGCGTAGGACCCCCAGCCCGCGCGGGCGGTGATCCCGGACCCGGAGTTGACGAGCACGACGTCGGCGCCGGTGTCGGCGCCCGCCGCGCGCAGCGCGGGCAGCAGCAGCCGGGTCGTCTCGGCGACCGCGACGACGTTGACGTCGAACTGGTGGCGCCAGGTCCGCGCGGTGGTCTCCGCGACGGTGCCCAGCTCGCCGACCCCGGCCGAGTGGACCAGCGCGTCGAGCCGGTCGATGCCGTCGAGGGCCGTGGCCAGCGCGTCGTCGTCGGTGAGCTCCACCGCCACGGTGCGGACCGCGACCGGGCCCGCCTCGGTCAGCTCACTGGCCAGGGCCTCCAGCCGCTTCTCGTCCCGGCCGCCCAGGACCAGGTCGTAGCGCGGCGCGAGCAGCCGGGCGGTGGCGGCGCCGATGCCCTGGGAGGCACCGGTGATCAGGGCGAGCGGGCGGCGGGGAGCGGTCACCCGGTGAACCTACGACGACCGGCCCCGTCCTGCGCGAGGACGGGGCCGGTCGTCGTACCGGGGAGCGGGCGCGCTCGGAGCTGAGCCTCGTTCCGCACGCTTCTCTCAGACCCGGCGGGCCGAGTTGAACGGCATCCGGTCGATGTCGGAGATCTTCACCGGCTGGCCGCTGGTGGAGGCGTGCACGATCTGGCCGCCGCCGATGTAGATGCCGACATGGCTGACCGGGCTGTAGAAGAAGACCAGGTCACCGGGCTTCAGGTTCGACTTCGACACCGGGGTGCCCACCTGGGCCTGGGCCCGGCTGGTGCGGGGCAGGTCCTTGCCCGCCTTGGAGAAGGCGTAGTGGACCAGGCCGGAGCAGTCGAACGCGCTCGGGCCGGTGGCGCCCCAGCGGTAGGGCTTGCCGAGCTGGGCCATCGCGGTCGACATCGCGCCGCTGCGCGCGGCGGCGGCCTGCGCGGCCGGGGCCGCGGCCTGCGCCGCGGAGGAGACCGACAGCGCGGCCGGGTTCGGGCCGAGCGCCGGCAGGACGTTCGCGGCCGGGGCGACGTCACGGGTCACGGTCTCCGCGGCGGGTGCCGCGGAGGCGGCGTCCGTGGGGGCCGCGGTGGCGGCGGGGAGCACGGACAGAACTGCGGCCGCGGCGGCGGTGGTGGCCACGACGGCGACGCGGAGCGCCGGAGCGGAATGACGCTGGGGCACGGTGGGGTCCTCGGGATGTTGCACCACCGGAGGAGCGGTCGGGGCGGGACCCGTGGGCGCCGGTACGAAGGGGGAGTTCCGGTGGGGACCGGACGGCACTCACGACCCGCCCGCGTCGTCGCCCGGCGGTGACCCTGCACCCCTCACCCCGGATGGGCGGTGGTCGCGCAAGGCCGGACCGCACATTACGAACAGATATCGCTCAAATAAATGACGCAGGGCACATTCATTGCATGACTGCGCTCACGACGAATAACGAGAACATTCCGGATCGGTAATGTCGTCTTCCGGAACGTCTCGGGTACGGCAACGGCCCGGGGATGACCTGCACGGTCGTCCCCGGGCCGTTGTACCGAGAAACGGATCAGTTGTCGATCTCGCCCCGGATGAACGCCTCGACCTTGTCGCGGGCCTCGGAGTCGCGGTACTGCTCCGGCGGCGACTTCATGAAGTAGCTCGACGCCGACAGGATCGGTCCGCCGATGCCGCGGTCCTTCGCGATCTTGGCCGCCCGCACCGCGTCGATGATGATGCCCGCGGAGTTCGGGGAGTCCCAGACCTCGAGCTTGTACTCCAGGTTCAGCGGGACGTCACCGAACGCGCGGCCCTCGAGCCGGACGTAGGCCCACTTGCGGTCGTCCAGCCAGGACACGTAGTCCGACGGGCCGATGTGCACGTTGCCCTTGCCCATGTCCCGGTCCACCTGCGAGGTGACGGCCTGGGTCTTGGAGACCTTCTTGGACTCCAGTCGCTCGAGCTCCTTCATGTTCAGGAAGTCCATGTTCCCGCCCACGTTGAGCTGCATCGTGCGGTCCAGCTGCACGCCGCGGTCCTCGAACAGCTTCGCCAGCACCCGGTGGGTGATGGTCGCGCCGACCTGCGACTTGATGTCGTCGCCGACGATCGGGACGCCGGCGGCGCGGAACTTCTCCGCCCACTCCGGGTCCGAGGCGATGAACACCGGCAGCGCGTTGACGAACGCGACGCCCGCATCCAGTGCGGCCTGCGCGTAGAACCGGTCGGCGTCCTCGCTGCCCACCGGCAGGTAGGACACCAGCACGTCGGCCCCGGTGTCGCGCAGCACCTGCACGACGTCGACGGGCTCGCCGTCGGCCTCGGTGATGGTCTCCCGGTAGAAGCGGCCGAGACCGTCGAGGGTCGGCCCGCGCTGCACGGTCACCCCGAGCGGCGGCACGTCCGCGATCTTGACCGTGTTGTTCTCGCTGGCCGAGATCGCGTCGGCGAGATCCTGACCGACCTTCTTCGCGTCGACGTCGAACGCGGCCACGAAGGTCACGTCCCGGACGTGGTACCCGCCGAAGTCGACGTGCATCAGGCCGGGGACCTGGGTCGACGGATCGGCGTCCGCGTAGTAGTGAACCCCCTGGACCAGCGACGCCGCGCAGTTGCCCACGCCGACGACCGCCACCCGAACCTGGCTCATGTCAGGCTCCTCCTGTTGTCTCGTCCTGTCGTACCCCGCCGGTCGCGGGCCGGGATGGCCCGCCGCCGGGGAAGGTCCTCTCGTCGCGTCCGTCCGCGGCGCCCTGCTCGGCCCGTTCGGTCGCGATCAGCTCGTTCAGCCAGCACACCTCGCGCTCGGAGCACTCCAGCCCGAGCCGGTGCAGCTCGCGGGTGTAGCGGTCGACCCCCTCGCAGGGCCTGCCGAGCGCGGTGCGCAGACCGTCCCGGCGTTCCTCGACGGCCCGTCTGCGGCCCTCCAGGATCCGGATCCTGGTCTCCGCCGGTGTCCGCGCGAAGAACGCGAGGTGCACGTCGAAGCTTCCGTCCTCCCACGCCTGGGGGCCGACCTCGGCGAGCATGGCCGCGAACCGGTCCCGGCCCGCCGGGGTGATGCGGTAGACCCGCCTGCCCCGTCGCAGCCGTCCCGGAGCTCGTCCGTACTGATCACCCGCCTCGTCGGTGGTCTCGGCGATCGACCCGGCCCGCAGCAGCCGGCGCAGGGCCGGGTACAACGAGCCGTAGGAGAACGCGCGGAAGCCACCGAGCCTGCGGCCGAGCTGCTTGCGCAGCTCGTACCCGTGCAGCGGACCGTCCTGGAGCAGGCCGAGGACCGCGAAGTCCAGCATCGCGACCTCCTCCGTGCGGACCGCCGACCCGTCATCCTATCGGTCCGATACATCGATCCGTCCCATCCATGATCGTGATCACAGGCGGTCGCGGACCGGACGAGTACCCCGACCAGGCACGGAACGGTCGTGCCCGCAGGGCCCCGTGCGGGACGGCGATGGGTCCGCGGGTCCGTCCCGCGTACCCTGGTCGGGTGCTCAGCCCGCGACAGGTGGTGGACTACGCCCTGCAGCGCCGTGCTCTGCTGGCCGACGTCCGGGCCGGCCGGGTCGGCCGTGAGGAGGTGTGCGATGCAGGTGCCTACCTGCTCCGCGCCGCGCGCTTCCACGGCACGTCCGCCGGTCGGGCCTGTCCGGTCTGCCGGCACGACGAGCTCGCCCAGGTCTCGTGGGTGTTCGGCGAGAGCCTGCGCCACGTCTCCGGTTCGGCCCGCTCCGCGGCGGACCTCGAGCAGCTCGCGGCGCAGGTCGCCGACTTCTCCGTGCACGTCGTCGAGGTGTGCACCGAGTGCCGCTGGAACCACCTGGTCCGCTCGTTCGTCCTCGGCACCGGCCGCCCCCGCGGTCGGCGGAGTGCGGGTGGCTGAGTCCGATGGCGCCCTGCCCGACGAGCACGACCACCCGGACCGCGCGCACCGCGCCGGTCCGCTGCCGGATCCCCTCCGCCCCGGGCACCCCCGGCCCGGGCCGCAGCGGATCCGGTCCACCGCATCCCACGGAGCCGCCCGGTGAACGACGAGCGTGACCCCCGGCGCACCCCGCCGCCGCCCCCGCCCCCCGGTCCTCCGCGGTCCCGTCCCCCGATGCCCCCGCCGGCACCCCGACCGGGCGTGGGCCCCCGTCCCCCGATGCCCCCGCCCCCCGGTCGTCCACCGGTGGGCGGCCGACCCGCACCCGCGGGTCCGCCGCCGCGCCCGGTCCCCCAGTCCCCGCCGCCGCTGCTGACCCACGACGACTCCGGGATCGGCCACTTCGACCCCGTCGTCCGGCCCGCCCAGGCCGGTCCGCGCACGGCCGCCCCGCAGCGCACCGGCCGTCCGTCGGCCCGCGGTGCCGCGGCGGCCGCGGCGGCACCGGCCACGGCCGCCCCTCGTGGCGGCGGTGGCGGCCGCCCGCCCGGCCCGCCCGGCCGTCCCGACGGTCGCGGTCCCGGGGACGGCGGTGACGGGCGGAAGAAGCCCGGCCGTCGTCGCCGGCTCCGGCGCTGGGTGATCGGGCTCGCCGCGTTCGCGGTGATCGGCCCGCTCGTGGCGTTCGCGATCGGCTGGCTGGTGTTCCCGGTCCCCAAGGCCGACGACATCGCCGTCACCCAGGTGGCGACCTTCACCTACACCGACGGCGCCCCGCTGGCGACCGTCCGGCCGGACAACGTCAACCGGACCAGCGTCGACCTGTCCCAGGTGCCGGTGCCGGTCCAGCAGGCCGTGCTGTCCGCCGAGGACCGCACGTTCTTCTCCAACCCCGGCTTCGACATCACCGGCATCGCGCGGGCGGTGATCAACCAGCTCTCCGGCGGGATCGGCGGCGGCTCGACGATCACCCAGCAGTACATCAAGGTGACCACCGGCAACGACCAGTACTCGCTGTTCCGCAAGTTCCGCGAGGTCGTGCTGGCCGCGAAGATGTCCAAGGAGATGACCAAGGAGCAGATCCTCGGCAACTACCTGAACGCGATCTACCTGGGTCGCGGCGCCTACGGCATCCAGGCCGCCAGCCAGGCGTACTTCGGGAAGAACGTCCAGGACCTGAACGCCTCCGAGGGCGCGATGATCGCCGGGCTGATCCAGTCGCCGTCGCGCTGGGACCCGGCGAAGAACCTCGAGATGTCCCAGCAGCGGTGGAACTTCGTGCTCGACGGCATGGTCGCCCAGGGCTGGATGACGCAGGCCGACCGGGCGCAGCAGAGGTTCCCGCAGTGGCGCGAGGCCTCCGCGGCCGAGGGTGGTGGCATCCCCGGCGACGACAAGGGCCACATCTACAACGCGGCCCGCGCCGAGCTGGAGAAGCTCGGGATCTCCGAGACCGAGATCAACACCCAGGGTCTGACGGTCACCACGACGATCGACCCGAAGGCCCAGGAGGACGCGGCGACGGCCGTCAAGAAGGTCATGGACGGCCAGCCCGGCAACCTGCGGTCCTCGCTGGTGTCGGTGAACCCGAAGACCGGGGCGGTCATCGCCTACTTCGGCGGGGAGAACGGTGTCGGCCTCGACTACGCCTCGGTGCTCAAGCAGCCCGGCTCGTCGTTCAAGCCGTTCGTGCTCGCGGCGGCGCTGCAGGCGAACCCGCCGGTCGGTCTCGGCACGATCTACGACGGTTCCTCCCCCCAGGAGCTCGCCGGCACCACGGTCACCAACTCCGAGGGCGTCAGCTGCGGCCAGTGCTCGGTGAAGGAGGCCATGACCAAGTCGATCAACACGGTCTTCTACCGGATGGGCCTCGACGTCGGCCCGCAACGGGTCGCCGACGCCGCGCACCAGGCCGGTATCCCCGCAGACCTGCTGCCGAACCCCACCGGCGGCATCTCGCTGGGTGACCGCGAGGTCCACCCCGAGGACATGGCCGCCGCCTACGGCACGTTCGCGGCCGACGGCATGAAGCGCGACCCGTTCCTGATCGCGAAGGTCACCGCCAGCGACGGCCGGGTCATCTACGACCGCGGCAGCACCGACAACGGCCAGCAGGTCATGCCGGCCGAGGTCGCCCGCAACGTCACCGAGTCCATGACCGACGTCGCGAGCTCGTCGCGGATCGGGCTGGACGGGCGTCCGGTCGCCGCGAAGACCGGCACCGTGCAGAGCAGCGTCCAGGGCCAGAACAACGACGCCTGGACCGTCGGCTACACCCCGTCGGTGTCCACCGCGGTGTGGGTCGGCACCGACGACAACACCCCGATCAAGAACTCCGCGGGCCGCCCGGTCTACGGGCGGATGCTGCCCGGCTCGATCTGGCAGTCGTTCATGAACGACGTGCTGCAGGGGACGCCGGTGGAGCAGTTCTCCGACTTCGAGCCGATCGGCCAGGCCCCGGCCCGGGCTGTCTCGAACGACTCCGGGCAGGGCGACGACCAGCAGACGACCACCACCCAGGAGCCCGGCGACAGCCGCGACAGCCGCGACAACGGCGACAACGGCGACCGGGGTGACCGCGGGAACCGCGGCGACCGGGGTGACTCCTCGGGCGACGGCTCCGGTGACGGGTCCGGCGACGGCAGCAGCGGCGACCCCGGCAGCGACGGCAACAGCGACTCTCCGCCCGGCTCCGACGCGGGCCGGGACCGTCCGGGCCGCGGGGGCGACAACTGACCGCAGGCGGCCGGCCCGGAGCCGCACCACCCGCCCCCCGCGACGCGCCGGGGGCGGGCGTCCGGGACCGGGAGATCCCGACCTGGACCGAGCCGCTGGCGCGCGCCGCGAGCCGGGTCGCCGGAGGCCCGATGGGCCGGCACGCACTCGTCGGACGGTCGCGCTGGTGGACCCCGCTGCGGGTGGTGCTGCTGCTCGCCGTCGTCGTGCTGGCGCTGGGCTGGCTGGGCAAGGCGGCCTGTCTCCAGCAGTACCGCACCCCCGACGGTGCGCTCGCGCTGGACTGGCGCAACGACCGTCAGTACGTCGCGATGTGCTACTCCGACACCGTCCCGCTCTACGGGCTGGAAGGTCTCGCCGACGACGCCGTCCCCTACCGCGACGCCTGGTTCGAGACCGCCGCCGACGGCTCCCGCACCGCCCGGTACATGGAGTACCCGGTCGTCACCGGGATGTTCCAGTACCTCAATGCGCAGCTGACCGACGGCTGGCAGTGGCTGGCCGAGCGGCTGCCGCTGCCGACGGCGCTCGACGTCGTCGTCTACTTCGACGTCACCGCGATCTGGCTGGCCATGGCCTGGCTGGTGGTGGTGTGGGCGGTGCTGATGCTCCGCCCGGAACGTCCGTGGGACGCCGCGTTGGTCGCGCTGTCCCCGCTGGTGGCGGTGCACGCGTTCACCAACTTCGACACGCTCACCGTCGCGCTCGCGACCGGGGCACTGCTCGCGCTGCGCCGGGACCGGCCGGTCTGGGCCGGGGTGCTGCTCGGGATCGGCGGCGCGGCCAAGCTCTACCCGCTGCTGCTCCTGCTACCGGTGCTGCTCGTCGGCTGGCGACGCCGCGCCGACGGCGGCCTCCCGCGTGCCGCGTGGACGATCGGTGCCGCGGTCCTCGCCTGGGTGGCGGTGAACCTCCCGGTCGCGCTGGCCTGGCCGCGCGGCTGGGTCGAGTTCTTCCTGCTCAACCGCACGCGCCCGGCCGACCCGGACTCGATCTGGTACTCGCTGTACTGGTTCACCGGCTGGTCCGGCTTCGACGGCCCGCTCGGCGACGGGCAGTCCCCCACCGTGCTCAACACCGTCACCGCGGTGCTCATGGTGCTGGCGTTCGCCGCGATCGCCTGGCTCGCGCTGCGCGCGCCGCGCCCGCCCGCGGTCGCCGAGCTGGCCTTCCTGACGGTCTCGGCGTTCCTGCTGGTCAACAAGGTGTGGAGCCCGCAGTACTCGCTGTGGCTGGTCCCGCTCGCGGTGCTCGCCCTGCCCCGCTGGCGGCTGCTGCTGGCGTGGATGGTCGTCGACGCGCTGGTCTGGGTGCCGCGGATGTTCCAGTACCTCGGCGTCGCGAACAAGGGGCTGCCGCCGGAGCCGTTCCTGGTGACCGTGCTGGTCCGCGACGCCGTGGTGGTCGCGCTGTGCGTGCTCGTCGTCCGGCAGGTCCTGCGGCCCGGCACCGACCCCGGCCGGGACCCGGAGCCCGTGTGGCCGGTCGGCCCGCGGGTCTCCCGGTCCGGCGTGCCCGTCGTGACGGCCTCCGCGTCGGCCGTGCCCGCACGGGGCGGGCGACGGCGGAGGGACGGCGATGGCCCCGGCCCCACCGGTTCCGCCGGGACGTCCCGGTCCGGTGGCGCATCCCGGTCCGGTGGCGCGTCCGGTTCCGCGGGCTCCGGTCGCGCCGATCGCGCGGCCGCACCCGAACCGTGGCCGTCCCGGGCGGCCCGCCCCCGGCGCGACCCCGCGGACTGAACTGCGGCCGCCCCTCACGTCGTCGCACGTGTCCTGCCGTTCGCTGCACTCCCGGGCGGCTGCCGTCCCCCACCGGCCGCCGCACCCCGGGCGGTTGCGGCACCCCTTGCGGTCGGGACACCCCCGCGGTCGCCGTCCCCCGGCGGTCGTCGCACCCCTGGTGACGTCGTTGCACCCCCCGTGCCGTCGTCGCACCCCCTGCGGCGGGTGCGACGACCCCGTCCGGGGTGCGACGGCAGGCGTCGTGGACATCCCGTGCGGCGCGCACCGGTGCGACGACGCCGTCGCGCCCGCCGCCCGTCGCGCCCGCCGCCCGCGGTGCCCGCCGCCCGCGGTGCCCGCCGCCCGCGGTGCCCGCCGCCCGCGGTGCCCGCCGACAGTCGCGCCCGGGCGCCGACGACCGCAGGGCCGGACGCCGACAGCCTGGTGCCGGTCACCGGTCGCCCTGCGCCACGAGCCCTGCGCCGCACAGGGTGTGGTGGCGCCGCACAGGATGTGACGTGTGCGGCGGCGACGGAGCCTGTGCGGCGCCCGGGCGGGTGCGACGATCAGGGCATGGCCGACGACGTGGTGGTCCCGGAACCGGTGCAGCGCCAGCTGCGGGAGCGTGTCGAGGCGGCGCTGACGACGCTCCCCCCGGCCGAGCGCCGCACCGCGTCGGAGGCGGACCGGGAGGGGAAGCGGGCCGCCGCCGTCACCCTGACGCTGCTGCCGGTCCCCGGTGCCACCGGCGACGGCCGTCTCGCCGACGAGGTCGCGTTCGTCCTGACCCGGCGCGCCCGGTCGCTGCGGGCGCACTCCGGGCAGTGGGCCCTTCCGGGCGGGCGGCTCGACCCGGGTGAGACCGCCGAGCAGGCGGGGCGCCGCGAGGTGTCCGAGGAGATCGGGCTCGAGCTCGGCCCGGACCGCGTGCTCGGTCTGCTCGACGACTACCCGACCCGTTCCGGCTACGTCATCACCCCGGTCGTGCTGTGGGCCGGCGGCGCGGGCGAGCCGACGCCCAACCCGGACGAGGTCGCCGAGCTGCACCGCCCGCCGCTGGCCGAGATCGACCACGAGCCCCGGTTCCTCACGATCCCCGAGTCCGACGCCCCGGTGATCCAGGTGCCGCTGTTCGACCGCTACGTCCACGCCCCCACCGGTGCGGTGCTCCACCAGTTCCGCGAGGTCGTCCTGCACGGGCGCGCGACCCGCGTCGCGCACCTGGAGCAGCCGGTCTTCGCCTGGCGCTGACGAATCCCGGACCGGGTCTCAGACGCGGACGGGACCGCCGAACACGCCCTCCGGGTCGACGCGGCGCTTCAGCGCGGCCAGCCGGAGCCGGGTGTCGTCGTCCCAGTACCCGGCGACGGTGTCCGGCGCCGCCTGACCGGCCAGGTTGACCAGACCGCCGCGGGTCCACGGGGCGACGGCGTCGAGCAGCGCGGCGGCCCGGGCCGGGACCTGCACGGCGGCCTCCGGACCCGCGGGCACGCCGAGGCAGTACAGGGAGACGGCGCCGTGCCGCCCGGCGACCGCGTTCGGCACCGCCGCCGGCCGGGAGAGCACCCCGCCGAGCAGCCGCAGCTCCACCAGGACCAGCGGCGACGAGCTGTCCGGTCCCGCCTCGGCGAGGACCGCGTCGACCGCGTCCGCGGGCAGCGAGTCCAGGACGGCTCCGCGGTCCCAGACCGGCATCGGGTCGGTCGGGTCGGAGTGGACGGCGTCGACGGCCGCCCACGGCAGCTCCCCGACGCCGTCGAGCAGCGGGGCGGCGACCGCCCGCATCGGCGCGAGCAGCGCCTCGCCCTCGTCGGCCGGGCCGAGGTGGGCGAACCGCAGGTGCACGACGAACCGGCCCCGCAGCTCCGCCGGCAGCGCCGGGTCCGGCGGGAGCGCGAGCAGCGCGACCGAGGTCGACGTGTCCTCCCCCAGCCCCGGCGCCCACTCCCGCCAGGCGTGCAGCAGCCGGGGTGCGTCGCCGCCGTCGAAGAAGATCCCGCCGCCGTGGAACCGCGGCTGCTCGACCAGCTCGAACTCCATCCACGTGACGACGCCGAAGCTCTCCCGGCCGCCGCGCACCGCCCAGAACAGGTCGGGGTCCGATCCGGCGTCGACGGTCCGGGCGACGCCGTCGGCGGTCACGACGCCGAACCGGGTCACGTGGTCGGCGGCGAACCCGTGCCGACGGCCGAGCGGCCCGAGGCCCCCGCCGGTGGTGTAGCCGACGACCCCGACGCCCGAGCTCGACCCGCAGAGCGGGGCGAGGCCGTGCGGGGCGGCGGCGTCGAGCACCGCGCGCCAGCGCACGCCGGCGCCCACCCGGGCCCGCCGGGCGACCGGGTCGACGGCGAGCTCGGTCATGCGGCGGGTGGAGACCAGCACGACGTCGTCGAGGTCGCCGGTCAGCCCGTGCCCGGTGGCCTGCACGGCCACCCGCATCCCCTGCGCGGCGGCCCACCGGACGGCGGCCGCGACGTCGTGCTCCCCGGTGGCGCCGACCACGACCGCCGGTGTCGGGACGTGCGCGAGGTTGAACCCGCCGACCTCCTGCTCCCAGCCGGGGTCGGACGGGCCGAGCACCGGCCCGGCGACGGCGGCCGCGAGCTCGGCGAGGGGACGGGCGAGGGAGGACGAGGTCATGACCGGGGCTCCGTTCATCAGGGTCGTTCGGTGCCACCGACCCTCCGCCCCACGGGGCCGCCGGCCCATCCCCCGGGGCTGGGCGACCGACACCCCAGAAATCTGGGACACCCGTTCCGACCAGCACGGATGTCGTCACCTCCCCAATTCTGACGATGGAGGTCGTCGGCGGGGATCCGGACACTCGGGAGGTGCCCGCTGCCGCCCCGGCGCGCGTCCGTGAACGCCTCGCCGCCCTGGCGTCGGCCGGCCTGGACGCGCCCACCTTCGGACTGACCGCACTGGACCTGCTGCGGTCGTCGCTGCCGTTCTCGGCGGCCTGGCTGGCCACCGTCGACCCGGCGACCGAGCTCGTCACCGGCGTGGTCAAGGCCGACCTCACCGACGAGCACGACGACCTCTGGGCCCGCCACGAGTACGAGGTCGTCGACCTCTACAACTCCTTCGACGTGTTCCGCAGGCCCGGCGGGGTGACCACGGCGCTCGCCGAGACCGACGGGGACCTGAGCCGGCTGCGTCGCTTCGACGAGTTCTTCTCCCCCGTCTACGGCTTCGGTGACGAGCTGCGCTTCACCGCGGCCGCCGACGGCGCGCACTGGGGCTTCGTCGCCCTGTTCCGCGACGACGGGCGCGGCTTCAGCCCCGCCGAGCAGGAGTACGCCGCCGACGTCGGACGGCTGTTCGGCCGCGGGATGCGGGCCGGGCTCGTCGCGGGTGCGGTCGCCGACGGCCCCGGCGGCGCGGACGGCCCGGCGGTGCTCGTCGTCGGGCGGGACGGCGCGGTCACCCACGGCGGACCCGGCGTCGCCGAGCGGCTGGCCGACCTCGGCGGGGACACCGACGGGGCGCTCCCGTTCCCGCTGCTCGGGCTGATCCGGGCGGCCCGCCGCTACGCCGCCGGGCACCTGGTGCAGCTGCCGCGGACCCGGCTGCGGACACGCTCCGGGCACTGGGTGGTGGCGCACGCGTCGCCGCTGGCCGGGCCGGACGGGGCCTCGGGGCAGGTCGTCGTGACGATCGAGGAGGCCCGCCCGCCGGAGATCGTCCCGCTGGTCACCGCGGCGTTCGGGCTGACCCCGCGTGAGCGCGACGTCGTCGGCCTGGTGCTGCGCGGCGCGGACACCGCGGAGATCGCCCGCGTCCTGCACCTGTCCGCGTGGACCGTGCAGGACCACCTCAAGTCGGTATTCGCGAAGGTCGGGGTCCGCAGCAGGCGCGAGCTCACCGCCCGGGTCTACTTCGACCAGTACGCCCCGCGGCTGCAGGTCGGGGCGGGGCTCACGCCGTCCGGCTGGTTCGCCGGTACCGCCTGAGGCCGCCTCAGGTGTGCTCGCGCAGGAACGCGATGTCGCGGGCCTGCCCCTCGGCCGGGGTCTCCACCACGACCGGTGCCCCCGCCGCCGCGACGACGGCGGCCAGCTCGTCCGGCGGGATCGTCCCGTCGTCGATGTTGGCGTGCCGGTCGCGGGCGGAGTCGAACGCGTCGCGCGAGTTGTTCAGGTGGATCAGGTCGATCCGCCCGGTGATCCCCCGGACCCGCTCGACGATCCCGGCCAGCTCCTCGCCGCCGGCGAAGGCGTGACAGGTGTCCAGGCAGAACCCGACGCCGAACTCGCCCACCGCGTCCCACAGCCGGCCCAGCGCGTCGAACCGGCGGGCCATGGCGTTGTCCCCGCCCGCGGTGTTCTCGATCAGGACGGGCACGTCGAAGCCGTGCTCCCCGGCCTGGCGCTCGACGAACTTGCGCCAGTTGTCGATCCCGACGGCCGGGTCGTCGTCCTTCGTGACGTGGCCGCCGTGCACGACCAGGCCGAACGCGCCGACCTCGGCGGCCCCGGCCAGGTGCTGCTGCACGATCTTGCGGCTCGGGATGCGGATCCGGTTGTTCGTGGACGCGACGTTCGCGGTGTAGGGCGCGTGCACCACCACCGCGACGTCCGACGCGGCCAGCTCCGCCGCCCGTGGGTGCGGCGGCGGCTTCTTCCAGCCCTGCGGGTCGGACAGGAACAGCTGGATCACCTCGGCGCCGACCTCGGCGGCCGCGGCCAGAGGGTCCTCGGCGTCGCGGACGTGTGCTCCGATCTGCATACGGGCACGGTAGCGAGGACCCCCGACAGCCGTGGGCCGCCGGTCGGGCGGCGGTGACGGCACCGAGCGGCTCGTCGAGGACGGGCCCCGGTGCCGGCGACGAAGGACAGCCGTCCGTCGGCCGGCGTCTCCGCGGGCACGGCCCGGACCCGTCCCGGCGATCCGGGGAACCGCGTACCCGCAGGTCGGGGCCGGAACGGCCGTTGCTAGCCTGTACCGGCATCCCCGCAGCTCCCGCGCATCCGCCGGAAACTGTCGGGGTGCACTGAGAACCTCCTGTCACGGCCGTCCGGGCCGTGACCGTTTCGAGTCCATAGGAGGTGAGTGGTTCTCATGCGTCATTACGAGGTCATGGTCATCCTCGACGGCGGCCTGGACGAGCGCACTGTGCAGCCGTCCCTGGAGCAGTTCCTCACCGTCGTGAAGAACGACGGCGGATCGGTCGAGAAGATCGAGGTCTGGGGCAAGCGCCGCCTGGCCTACGAGATCAAGAAGCAGGGCGAGGCCATCTACGCGGTCCTCGACATCACCGCTGAGCCGGCCACCGTCACCGAGCTGGACCGCCAGCTGGGTCTGAACGAGTCCGTGCTGCGCACCAAGGTCCTGCGCAAGGACGTCACCCGCACGCCGGCGCCCGCCGCCGGCTGATTGGAGCCGTCATGGCCGGCGAGACCGTCATCACCGTCGTGGGCAACCTGACGGCGGATCCCGAGCTGCGGTTCACCCCGTCCGGCGCCGCGGTCGCCAACTTCACCGTGGCGTCCACCCCGCGCACCTTCGACCGCCAGTCCGGCGAGTGGAAGGACGGCGAGGCGCTCTTCCTGCGCTGCAACATCTGGCGCCAGGCGGCGGAGAACGTCGCCGAGTCCCTGACCCGCGGCGCGCGCGTCGTGGTCCAGGGTCGCCTGCGCCAGCGGTCGTTCGAGACCAAGGAAGGCGAGAAGCGCACCGTCGTGGAGATGGAGGTCGACGAGGTCGGCCCGTCCCTGCGCTACGCGACCGCCAAGGTCAACAAGGTCAACCGGGGCGGAGGTTCCGGTGGCTTCGGTGGCGGCGGTGGCTACGACGGCGGCGGTGGCGGTGGCGCCCGACAGGGCGGCGGTTCCGGCGGTGGAGGCAACTCCGGCGGCGGCTATGACGACCCCTGGGGTTCGGCCCCGCCCGCGGGCAGTGGCGCCGCGTCCGACGACGAGCCCCCCTTCTGATCCACGTACCTCTCCGCCCGTGACGGGCGGAGGACGATCTCCAGGAGCACCACCATGGCCAAGGCCATCGTGCGCAAGCCGAAGAAGAAGGTCTGCGCTTTCTGCAAGGACAAGGCCCAGCTGATCGACTACAAGGACACCGGTCTGCTGCGGAAGTTCATCTCCGACCGCGGCAAGATCCGTGCCCGTCGGGTCTCCGGCAACTGCCGGCAGCACCAGCGGGACGTCGCCGTCGCGGTGAAGAACTCCCGTGAGGTCGCCCTGCTGCCGTACACCTCGACCGCTCGCTGAGGAAGGGGAGACACATGAAGCTCATCCTCAACGCCGACGTCCCGAACCTGGGTGCCCCGGGTGACATCGTCGAGGTCAAGGACGGCTACGGCCGCAACTACCTGCTGCCGCGCAAGCTCGCGGTCGTCGCCACCCGTGGCGCCGAGAAGCAGGTCGAGCAGATCCGCCGGGCCCAGAAGTCCCGCGAGATCCGCGACCTGGGCCACGCCCAGCAGGTCGACTCGCAGCTGCGCAACATCAACGTGACCGTCCCGGCCAAGGCCGGCGACACCGGCCGTCTGTTCGGCTCGATCACGCCGGCCCAGGTCGTCGACGCCGTCAAGGCGGCCGGCGGCCCGCTGCTGGACAAGCGCAGCATCGACGTCCCGGGTCACCTCAAGACCCTGGGCAAGCACCAGGTGCAGGTCCGCCTGCACCCGGAGGTCACCACCGAGCTGCCGATCGCGGTCGTCGCGAGCTGAGCGGTCCGGTGGTCGTTCGACCACCGAGCGTGAACAGGGCGGTGTCCGGAGCCATGTGCTCCGGGCACCGCCCTTTCGCGTGTCCGGGCCGGCCGGACGGGCGTCGTGCACACGGTGCGCAGTCCCGGATGGACGATCGACACCGATCGGACGACCCCACACCGGATGTCTTGTCACGCAGCCGACACGCCGTGCGGTGACGATCCACTCGTCGGGCGGGCCTGTGGACGCGCCGGGCGGCGAGCGGTCCGCCGGGCGCTCCGACACGCCCGTACGCGGTGTGCGACGACACGCCAGAGCAAAGTTGTCCACAGCTGTGAGTATGCCTCTGACCTGCGCAGACGGCCCGTTCCGCTCCCCTGTCCCCAGGTTGTCCCCAGCACGGTCCCGGGACGGGCGGCATCCGTGCACAGTTCATCCCCAGTTCGATCACCAGGCCGGTTCGCCACGGGCCCGCGGCCGACCTAGTGTCGGCCGTACCGGTACGCGAGCGCCTTGCTCCCCGGACCGCGCCCGCCGCGGTCCGTCGGGCACCGCGCCGGCCGGCAGATCACCGACGACGGTCGCGGGTGGCAGCACGTACCACTCGCGCGTCGAACGTGCGTTCGGTACTGTGTCCACCGGGGGTGACGCTGCGTATGGCTCTGACGGACGATCGTCCCGGCAACAAGCCCCGTGCGGTCCGTGACGGCGAGAAGGCCTCCGGACCCGGCGAGGGCGCCACGTTCGACCGTCAGCCCCCGCAGGACCTCACGGCCGAGCAGTCGGTGCTCGGCGGCATGCTGCTGAGCAAGGACGCGATCGCCGACGTCGTGGAGGTCCTGCAGCCGGAGGACTTCTACCGGCCCGCCCACCAGACCGTCTACGAGACGATCCTGGACCTCTACAGCCGTGGCGAGCCCGCGGACGCGGTGACGGTCTCGGCGGAGCTGCAGCGGCGCGGTGAGCTCGTCCGCCTCGGCGGCGCGCCCTACCTGCACACCCTCATCGCGACCGTGCCGACCGCGGCGAACGCGGCGTACTACGCCGAGATCGTCGGCGAGAAGGCGGTCCTGCGGCGGCTGGTCGAGGCCGGCACCCGGATCGTGCAGCTCGGCTACCACGGTGCCGACGGCGGCGACGTCGACGACGCGGTGGACCGGGCCCAAGCCGCGGTCTACGAGGTCACCGAGCGCACCACCACCGAGGACTACACGGTGCTGGAGGAGCTCCTGCAGCCCACGATGGACGAGATCGACGCGATCGCCTCCCGGGGCGGCCAGTCCACGGGGGTGCCGACCGGCTTCGCCGACCTCGACCAGGTCACCAACGGTCTGCACCCGGGCCAGATGGTCGTCGTCGCGGCCCGGCCGGGTCTGGGCAAGTCGACCCTGGGTCTGGACTTCGCCCGCTCCTGCTCCATCAAGAACGGCATGACCAGCGCGTTCTTCTCACTGGAGATGAGCAAGTCCGAGATTGTCATGCGTCTGCTGTCCGCGGAGGCCCGGATCCGGCTGGCCGACATGCGCGCCGGCCGGATGTCGGACGAGGACTGGACGCGGATGGCGCGGCGGATGTCGGAGATCTCCGAAGCGCCGCTCTACATCGACGACTCGCCGAACCTGACGCTGATGGAGATCCGGGCCAAGGCGCGCCGGATGAAGCAGCGCTACGACCTGAAGCTGATCATCCTGGACTACCTGCAGCTGATGACCTCGGGCCGCAAGGTCGAGTCCCGTCAGCAGGAGGTCTCGGAGTTCTCCCGGCAGATCAAGCTGCTGGCCAAGGAGCTCGAGGTCCCGGTGGTGGCGATGAGCCAGCTGAACCGTGGTCCCGAGCAGCGCACCGACAAGCGGCCGATGCTGTCCGACCTGCGTGAGTCCGGCTCGATCGAGCAGGACGCGGACATGGTGGTGCTGCTGCACCGCCCCGACGCGTTCGAGCAGGACGACCCGCGCGCCGGTGAGGCCGACCTGATCCTGGCCAAGCACCGTAACGGGCCGACCACGACGATCACCGTCGCCCACCAGCTGCACTACAGCCGGTTCTCCGACCTCGCCCACGGCTGAGGCCGCCGGTCGCGCGCCACGGCCACGCCGTCCGTCTGGGGCGGCACCGGTCGCCGTGCGGCGCCGGTCCGGGGCGGCACCGCGCGGTGCGGGGTGCCGGGTCAGGCGGTTCCGGGGTGCGCCTGCGGTCCGGTGGTGGCCGCGACGGCCAGGGCGAGGCCGGCGATGAGGATCCCCGCGACGACGACCGGCACGCTCACCAGTACGGCGCCGAGCAGCAGCACGACCAGTGCGGCTCCCAGCAGTACCGTCGGGAACGGGCCGGAGCCGTGCACGGTGCGCCGGTCGCGGGCGAACCCGGCGAGCAGCCGTCCGCCGTGGCGGGCCGGTGCGTGCAGTGCGGCGTTCAGTGCGGAGAACCGGCGGACCAGTCGCGGGTCGGTCAGTCGCAGCTGCACCTCGATCTCGTGCAGTCGACGGTTCTCGCGCTCGCTCAGCACCTCGGCAACCCCTCGTGTCCACGTCCCGGCGGACACGGTCGTGCCGCCGTCCGGCGCGGGGCGTCGTCGATCCGGCCTGGTACCGACGTTACGTGACCGATTCGTGATCTGGCCGACCGGGCCGACCGGCTCACATGCGCCCGTCCTCACACCGGGGACGGCGCCCGGGGTCACCAGAGGGAGACGCGGTCCCGGCGGGGGCCCGCGGGGGCCCCGAGGCGGGCGGTCAGCGCGGCCCAGGAGCGTGCCGTGCCCGGTGTCCGGGCCGGCCGGGGGCGGAGCCAGCGGACCGCGAGGTCCGGGTCGTCGGGGTGGACGTCGAAGCGTTCCCGGCGCGGGAGCCGGGTGGCGCTGCGCAGCTCGACGACGGTCCCGCTCGCGACGGACTGGACGCCGTAGAGGCAGCCCGGCGGGACGAGCAGTCGCTGCGGGCCCTCGAGCAGCGCGACGGCGAGCCGGCCGAAGGTGTCGGCGTCCGGCCGGGCGTCGATGACGACGGCGTAACCGCTGCCGCGGGGGACGCCGAGCAGCACCGCGTCGCCGGGATGGCCGAACAGGCCGAGCACGGCGTCGCGGGCCGGGCGGCGCCGTCGTCGCACGGTGAAGGCGGTGAGGTCCGGGCCGGACGTGTCGGCGACGGTCGGGTCGAGCAGCAGCGCGCCGGGCACCACGGTCCGTACGACGTCCACTCGACCTCCTCGGGTCCGGTCACCGCGTGCGACGGGCGCGCGGTGGGCTGCGGTTGGGGTACCGGAGACGACAACGAGCGGCCCCGGTCCTGGTGACGCTGCGCAAGTCCACGTTGCTCCGATCGGGCGCACAGCGGGCTTTCAGCCCCCGTATCTACTATCGGACCTAGTACTGATGCGACGAAGGGGTGGCGCATGACCGACGACCCGACGCCGGGTACCCGGTGCCGTGCCTGTGGCGGTGCCACGGGCACGGTCGTGCTCGATCTGGGCGAGCAGCCGCCGTGGGACCGGATGCCCGCCCGGGACGCCCCGCTGCCCGACCCGGCGGCCCCGCTGCGCATGTGGCTGTGCGCCGGCTGCGGTCTCGCCCAGCTGCAGACCGATGCCGCGGTGGCCGAGGAGCTGCACGGCGTCGAACCGCGGGCGATGGCCGACCAGAGCGACCGCTCGGTCGGCCGGCTCGCCCGCGCCGGGCTGGTCCGCCCGGGCGGCCGGGTCGCGGAGTTCGGCAGCCCGCACGGCGGCTCGTGGCTCCCGCGGCTGACCGGGCGCGGCATGACCGCGCTCGACACGGACGCGGTGTCCGCGACCGGGCGGGCCGACCTCGTCGTCGACTTCTACGGGCTGCTGCACGAGCCCGACCAGGCCGATGCGCTCGCCCGGCGGGTCGCGCTGCTCGCACCCGGCGGCACGCTCGCGCTCCAGCTGCTGTCGCTGGGCACCGTGCTGCGTGACGGCCAGTGGTTCGACCTGCGCCACGGCCACTACGGCTACTGGTCGCTGCCGGCCCTGGACACCGCACTGCGCCGGCACGGCCTGGGCGTGCACCGGGCGTGGTGGTACCCGCTGTCCGGCGGGACCGTGCTGGTCACCGCCCGGGCCGGCGCCGAGCCCGACGCCGAGACCCGCCGCCTCGTCGACGAGGAACGCGCCCTCGCCGTCACCGAGCCGTCCGGGTTCGCCCGGCTGCAGACGGCCGCCGACGACACCCACCTGCTGCGCGACTGGCTGGTCGCCGAGCGGGCGGCGGGACGCACCGTCGCCGCCTACGGCGCGGCGTCCCGCGCGGTGCCCCTGGTGTGCCGCGCCGGGCTGGACGCGTCGCTGCTGGCCGCCGTCGGGGACGCCTCGCCGGCCAAGCAGGGCCGCCGCATGCCGGGCAGCGACGTGCCCGTCGTGTCCCCCGCCGAGCTCGCCGGTCTGCGCCCGGACCGTGTCCTGCTGTTCCTGCCCGAGCTCCTCGACGAGGTCCGCGCCGCGCTGCCCCGGGTGGAGGCCGCGGGTGGGCGCTGGGTGGTGCTCGGCCCGGGACCGCGTGCGGTGGAGCCCGTGCACGCACTGTCCGGCTTCTGATCCGACGGCCCACCGACCGGGGGAGCATGGGGGGTTGCGGTTACCCTCGGGTCCGGGAGGCAACATGCGTGGTCGACTCGGTGAGCTCGAGGCCGCCGTGATGGACGTGCTGTGGGGCGACGCGGGTCCGTGCCGGGTGCGCGACGTCCGCGCCCGCCTGGCCCCGGCCCGTCCGCTGGCGTACACGACCGTCATGACGGTGCTCGACAACCTGCACCGCAAGGGCTGGGTGCAGCGCGAGCTGGACGGCCGCGCCTACCTCTACACGCCGGCCGCGAGCCGCGAGGAGGAGACCGCGCGCGCCCTGCGCGACCTGCTCGACGGCCCCGGCGACACCGAGGCCGTGCTCCTGCACTTCGCGCGCTCGGTGTCCGAGCGCGAGTCCGCCGTGCTGATCGCCGCCCTCTCGGGCCCCGACCGCGGCTGACGCCGCCGCCCGGGCCACCGTGGTCGGGGGAGCGCCGACCCGGAGGCGGTCAGGCCGCCCGG
Source organism: Pseudonocardia sp. DR1-2 (assembly GCF_023717215.1). Lineage (NCBI taxonomy): Bacteria > Bacillati > Actinomycetota > Actinomycetes > Pseudonocardiales > Pseudonocardiaceae > Pseudonocardia > Pseudonocardia sp. DR1-2. The sequence continues at coordinate 513,574 of NZ_JAMQOF010000002.1, forward strand.
TCGCGGTGCGACCGGGACCGCAGCCATGCCGGACGGCGGCTCGCCGGGGCGGGGACGTCACCGTCGCGCTCGGCGGTGCGGGTGATGTTGCGGACCATCCCGCCGAAGACGATCCCGTGGAACGGCGCGACCGACCACCAGTACAGGTAGCCGGGGAGGCCGTGCGGGATGAACACCGCCCGCTGGTGGTAGGTCGACCCGCCCGGACGCGGGCGCACCGACATCTCCAGCCAGGCCCGGCCGGGCACCTTCATCTCCGCGCGCAGCCGCAGCAGCCCCTCCTCCGGGTCGCGGTCGCTGCCGGCCGGGCGGGCCCCGCCGGGCTCGACCATCCGCTCCACCCGCCACCAGTCCAGCGCGTCGCCGGTGCGCAGGTCGTGCGGGTCGCGACGGCCGCGGGACAGCCCGACGCCGCCGACCGCGCGGTCCATCCAGCCGCGCACCGACCAGGCCAGCGGGAACGAGTACCAGCCACGCTCCCCGCCGATGCCCTCGACGACCGTCCACAGCCGTTCCGGGGTGGCGGCGCAGGCCTGCTCGCGCTCGTCGAGGTAGACGTCGCCGCCGGCCCACTCCGGATCACTGGGCAGCGGGTCGGACGGCACGTTCGCCACGGTCGCGCCCGACCAGCGGGTCTCGACCTCGCCGTCGGTGATGCGGGACAGGGCCAGCTCGACGGCGCGGTCGTAGCCGATCAGCCCGCCCGGCGGGTCGGGGATGCGGTTCTTGATGTCGTCCTCGGAGCAGACGACCTCGTGCACCAGGGACTCGATCAGCGGCTTCGCGATCGACTTCGGGACGGGCGTGACGACGTTGATCCAGTGCGCGGACAGCGACGGCGACAGCACCGGCACCGGCAGCACCCGGCGCCGGGACAGGCCGGCGACGCGGGCGTAGCGCTGCATCATCTCGTAGTAGGTGAGGACCTCGGGGCCGCCGATGTCGAAGGTCCGGTTCAGCTCGGCGGCCGGCGCGTCGATCTCCGCGACCCGGATCAGGTAGCGCAGCACGTCGCGCACCGCGATCGGCTGGATCCGGTTGTGCACCCAGCGCGGGGTGACCATCAGCGGGAGCCGCTGGGTCAGGTAGCGCAGCATCTCGAAGCTGGCCGAGCCGGAACCGAGAATCACCGCGGCCTGCAGCACGACCGTCGGCACCCCGGAGCGCAGCAGGGTCTCCCCCACCTCCACCCGCGACGCCAGGTGGGCCGAGAGCTTCCCCGCTCCGGTGTCCGGGTGCAGACCACCCAGGTAGACGATCCGCTTCACCCCGGCCGCGCGCGCCGCCTCCCCGAGGATCAGCGCGGCCCGCCGGTCGGTGGCGGCGAAGTCGGAGTCCGACAGCGAGTGCACGAGGAAGTAGACGACGTCGACGTCCTCGCAGGCCGCGCGGACGCTGTCCGGGTCCAGCAGGTCGCCCTGCACGATCTCGGCGTCGGCGGCCCACGGCACGTCGGCGAGCTTGTCCGGGTTGCGGACCAGGCAGCGCACGTGGACCGGGCCCGTGGACGGGTCCGGGACGAGGTCGGGCTCGGGACCGTGGCCCAGCAGCCGGGGCGCGAGCCGCCCACCGATGTAGCCGGTCGCACCCGTCACGAGATAACGCACGGCGCGATCGTCCCACCGCAGGCACTGCGCGGCAGGGCGTGCGCTCAGCCCGGCAGGGCGGGCGGCGGATTCGCCTCGCGCGGGCGCAGCGGGTCCACCGCCCGCGGCGCGACCTCGCGCGACGCGACCAGCGACCGCACCGCGGCGGTCAGTACGGCCAGCAGCGGGACGGCGAGCAGCGCGCCGGCGATCCCGGCGAGGACCACTCCGACCGCGACGCCGAGCGCGACCGCCAGCGGGTGCAGCCGGACGGCCCGGCCCATCAGCACCGGCTGGAGCACGTGGCTCTCCAGCTGCTGCACCGCCAGCACGACACCGAGCACGATCAGCGCGGTCACCGGTCCCTCGGTGGCCAGCGCGACCAGCACCGCGACGGCGCCGGTCAGCACCGCCCCGATGATCGGCACGAACGCACCGAGGAACACCAGCGCGGCCAGCGGCAGCACGAACGGCACCCCTGTCGCCCACAGGCCCAGGCCGATCCCGAGGGCGTCGACGATCGCGACCAGCACCGTCGCCCGTACGTAGCCGACGAGCGAGGCGAACGCCCGGCGGGCGGCGACGTCGACCCGCGAGCGCCGGGCCCGCGGGGCGAGCAGCCGGACGAACCCCCAGATGCGGCGGCCGTCGTGGAGCATGAAGATCAACGCGAACAGGCAGAGCGCGAACCCGGCGAGGATCTCCCCGACGGTCGCGGCGGTCGTCACCGCGCCGGAGGTCAGCGTCTGCTGGTTGTCGCGCACCGCCTGCAGCACCTGGTCGCCGAGCACGCCGACGTCGATCCGGAACGGCGTCGCGTCGGCGAGCCCCTGCAGCGAGCCGACGTTGTCGGTGACCTCCGCGACCACCTGGGACGTGCCGTCGACCAGGGTGCTGACGACGGCGGTCAGCAGCCCCCCGAGCGCGGCCAGACCGCCGACCATCACCAGCGCCGTCGCGATGCCGCGGGGCACCCGCCGCTCGTGCAGCCACCGGACCAGCGGGGCGAGCAGCGCGGACAGCAGCACCGCGATCGCCACCGGGACGACCACGACCCGCAGCTCGATCACGAGGAAGACGAGCAGCGCGAACCCGGCGGCGAGGACGAGCATCCGGGCGCAGGCCTCGGAGGCGATCCGCAGCGGGCGCGGGATCTCCGCCCGCGGTGACGGGCGGGGACGCGCCCCGGCGGCCCGCGCCACGGGGTCCGCGACGTGCGGCCCGGTCCGCCCGCCGGAGGTGGCGGCGCGGTGGTGGTGGTCGGCGGTGTCGTCGAGGGCAGGGTCGTCGTCGTGCCGTGGGCGCGGGATGCCGCTCCCGGCAGGAGCGGCGGGCCGCCCGGTCCGCTCCGTCATGAGACGACGGTACGGCGGATCGGCCGGGGTGGCGCGGTGCACGCGACGCTGACGGCCCGGCTCCCGAGCACTGCACCCCGGACGGCCCAGCGCCGGAACGGACGGAGCAGTCCCGACGGGTGTTCGTGACGCTCCGTCGAACTACACCCGTGTAGTCGACACCCCGCGGGCCGGACCGGCACGAAGGGGTGGCGATGTGGTCACGCACCGCCGCATGGTGGTCTCGACGTGCCGGATCGTGATCGCCGGAGCCGATGCGAGGACCTGTCGCGGAGGACTTCCGGCGGGCCGGACTCCGAACCGACGTCACCGACTGCTCCAGGAGGAGTCCGAATGACCACTCTCCGTAGACAACACGGAGAGTCCCGGACCGGTCACGCCACTCGTACGAGGGGACCTCGGAACCAGAACTGTCACCCCCGTTTCCCCTCTCGGGTGTCACCCGTTGACCGGGTGAGTGGGCCGAACGGCGGTACGAGATGTACGCGATACGGACCAGGCCGTGGGTCCCCACATGTCAGGCGAGCAGGAGGTACGGCGGGTGTACGAGTTCGACAGCGCTGCGGGTGGCCTCGAGTCGTCGATCCGGGCGCGACGCGCCGCGCAGGAGAGCTGGCCGTTCCCCGGCCGGCACGAGTCGCACGACGAGATCCAGGAGGAGACCCCGATCTTCCACGCCCTCACCGTCGGGGGCTGGCGGGACGGCCGGCGGAGCGGGAGCGCCGGCAACGCCGTGCGCCGCGTCCACCGCGGCACCGTCCGCACGACCCGCCGCGGTGGCGCGGTCCGGCCGAACGGGGACACGGTCGCCGCGTTCCACGCCGAGGCCGCGCCGGTCCCGGCGCAGCCGCTCGGCCACACGCCGCAGGAGCAGGGTGACGGCGCCTGGAACGCACCGGGCGACGCCGCCATGGTGATGCTGCGCCGCCGTCGCGACGCCGAGCGTGCCGCGGACCGGGCCGCGATCGCCCACCTGCTGGGCGGTGCCGGGCGGCACCGGCTGACCCGCACGGCCTGATCGGCGTCCGGGCGATCGGACGGGCGTCCGGCCCGGTCGCTCCGCCGGCACGGGCAGCGCGGTACGGCCGTTCGGCACCCTTTCGGGACCGGATCGGTACGCGAGGCAACCACGACACCCCCGGAGCGTCCCGGGGAGTAGCCGCACGCCACGGGCGTACGGCCGCACGGCAGGACCGGTGGGGACCGGGAGCGCCGAGGACGCACCAGGACATCCCGCGGACACACCTTGGGACCGCGGGATGAGGTGACGACCGGCTGGGGAGCTGGGTCGTCAGCACGCAAGGCGAGGGCCGGGGCGGTGGTCGGAGGGAGCCGACCACCGCACCCGGCCCTCGCGCGTGCGGAGGCCACCGGCGTGGCGCGCGCGACGCCGGTGACGCCGTCGGAGCCGACCGGAGCCGTGGGGAGCGCGGTTCCGGGCAGTACGACGGGGCCGAGTACGGGACACCCTCGTCCCGGACTCGCGTGGCGACATGATCGCCACGGAGTGTGACCGTATCGGGCGGCCGTCCGGGTCACAAGAGGGCATTCGCCGCAGCTTTCGCCGTCCCGTCCGGCACACCCGTCACCACGTTCACCGCCGTCCCACCGGACGGCCGTACGACGCGCCGCGACGCGTGCTCGAATCGTTCCGCACGGTGACCCCCGGCGTTCTACCCTGCGAGGGATGAGCACCGATCCCGCTGCGACCGGCCCCCGGCGCACCGACCGCCCGCTCGACGAGGCCGGCGTCGTGACGGCCGTGCGACGGGCCGCGGAACGGGGCGCCACCGTCCGCCCCACCGGCGCCGGTGGCCGCGCCCCGGGCCCCCTCGCCCGGACCGAGGACGTGCTGCTCGACGTGTCCGCGCTGACCGGCGTCGTCGAGATCGGCGAGGACACCGTGCGGGTGCGGGCCGGGGAGACCGTCGCGGACCTCTGCGTCGCCCTCGCCGCCGCCGGCCGGGCGCTGGCCACCGTGCCCGACGCGCCGCGCGCCACCATCGGCGGCGCCACCGGGCTGGGCATGTACGGCGGCGCCCCCGCGGAGGGCTCCCTGTCCGACCAGGTCCGTGCCGTCCGGCTGGTCGACGGTCGCGGCACCGTCCGCGACGTCACCGGAACCGACCTCGACGCCGCCCGCTGCGGGCTCGGCGCACTGGGCGTCGCGACCGCGCTGGAGCTCCGCACCGTCCCGCTCACGCGGCTGCAGGTGCACGAGCGCGCCGTCGGCATCGACGAGGTGCTCGGCGAGGACCTGCTCGGCGAGCACGCCTGGACCGAGTGCGACATCGCGATCAGCCCGTCGGTGCACGCCGGGTCCGCGGTGCTGCGCTGGGCCGAGCCGGAGCCCGAGGCGACCGGTCCGGTCGAGCGCGCCGGCTGGGGACAGGCGGTGTCGCGGCTGGCGTCGTCGTGGTGGTCCTCCGGGGTGGGACTGCGGTCCGGCTGGCCGCCGCCGCAGCGCTGGGCGCCCGGCACGGCCGGGCCGCCGCACGAGGTCCTGCCGGACCCGCAGCCGTGGGACCCGGACCTGTCCGAGTGGGCCGTGCCGCGTGCCGCGCTCGGGACGGTCCTGCGCGAGCTGGGGGCGGCCGTCGCCGCGCGGGGGCGGGAGCTGCGTCCCGTGCGGGTGCGCACCGGACGGGCCGAGACCGGTCTGCTGCACCCGGCGTCCGGCCGCGACACCGCCTACCTGCGGCTGCGGACCCGCGGACCGGCGGAGGAGCCGGTCCGCCGGCTCGCGGGCGCGGTCTGCGAGGACGCCGACGGGCGGCCCTGCTGGACCACCCGGCACGCCTGGGGGCCGGACGAGCTCGCCGTCGCCTACCCGGGCTGGGAGGCGTTCCGCGCCGTCCGCGACCGGTTCGACCCCGATCGCCGCTTCACCGACCCGCACCTCGCGGCCGTACTCGGCCGCTGACGGGCGCGGGAGCGCTCAGACCTGCCCGCGCAGCCGCGCCGAGATCGACCGCACCGCGGCGAGCGACGCCCGGCGGTCGGCCCGGGTCGGCTCACCGGCGTCGATGACCTGCTCGCCGCCCACCCACACGTCGTGGACCAGGCGGGAGCCGCCCGCCCACACCAGGTTAGACACGAGCTGCGCGTCGTCCGACGGCGCGACGAACGCGGAGTCGTCGGTGTCGACGTGCACCACGTCCGCCCGCCGCCCGGCCTCCAGCGCGCCGAGGTCGTCGCGGCCGATCGCGTGCGCGGCGTCCGCGGTGCCCATGAGCAGCACGTCGGCGGCGGTGAGGGCGGCGGCGTCGTCGGCCCCGACCCGCGCCATCAGCCCGGCGAGCCGCGCCTGGTGCCAGAGGTCCAGGTCGTCGCAGGAGGCGGGACCGTCGGTGCCCAGCCCCACCCGGACCCCGGCCCGGCGCAGGTCCAGCAGCCGGGCGGTGCCCGCCGCGAGCTTCGCGTTCGAGCCGGGACAGTGCGCGACGGCGACGCCGTGCCGGGCGTAGACGGCGATGTCGTCGTCGGACAGGTGCACCGAGTGCGCGGCGAGCACCCGCCCGCCGAGCGCGCCGCCGGCGTCGAGCATCGCCGGGACGGAGCCGTGGGCCTCGCGCACGTGGGCGTCCTCGCCGCGGGACTCCGCGACGTGGGTGTGCACCAGCGCGCCGCGCTCGCGGGCGGCCGCGGCGACCGACTCCAGGGCGCCGGGCGGCAGCGTGTAGGCCGAGTGCGGGCCGTAGCCGAGCTCGATCCGGCCGTCGTCGTCGGGGATCACGCCGCGGGCGTCGATCCGGGCGGAGACGTCGTCGCGCATCTGCTCCCAGGTCCCGAGCCGGTCCCAGCCGGGCGCGGCGATGATCCCCGGGGTGAGCACGGCCCGCGAGCCCGCGGTGCGGACGGCGTCGGCCAGGGCGTCGGTGAAGAAGTACATCTCGACGCTGGTGGTGCAGCCGGTCCGCAGCAGGTCCAGGCAGCCCGCGAGCATCCCGGCGTGCACGTCCTGTTCGGTCAGCAGGCCCTCCGCGGGCCACATGACCTCGGTCAGCCACGGCATCAGCGGCAGGTCGCCGCCCATCCCGCGCAGCAGCGACATGGGGGTGTGGCAGTGCGTGTTGACCATGCCGGGCATGAGCAGCCCGGGCAGCGGCCGCACCACGGCGTCGGTCGCCGGCGCGTCGGAGGCCGTGCCGAAGAACGCGATCCGGCCGGTGTCGTCGACGTCGAGGACCGCGTCGCGCACGACCGGGAAGCCGGGCGTGCAGGGCAGCGCGACCGGGGCGGTGAGCCGCTGGAGGACCGCCATGTCAGCGGCGGTCGAGCAGCGAGCGCAGCGACCGGAACGGCGGCAGCCAGGCGCCCTCGTCGGGCAGGGTCTCCAGCGAGACGCGCGGCAGCGGCTCGCGGAACACGCCGTCGATGTCCTCGAGGTCGAGGAACGACAGCGTCTCCGAGGCCAGCGCGAACCCGGCGTACTCGCGGAAGCCGATCACCGTGACGTCGGTGCCGACCTCGATGAGCTTCTCCAGCGGCTCCCGGAACGCCCGCCCGTCCCCCGAGGCGACGACGACGTGGCGCAGCCTGCCCTCGGCCGACCGCATGCCGATGTGGGCGAGCATGTCGTCGTCGACGTCGGAGTCCTCGCTGGTCTTCGGCTTGGCGAAGACGGCGAAACCCACGTTGCGCAGGGCCTCGACCCAGGGCCGGACGATGTCGATGCTGCCCGGGGCGACGTTGGTGAACACGCACGCCTCGGCCTCGGCCTCGGGGCCGGCGAGGTCGAGCAGCCAGCGGCCGACGGCGTCGAACCGCGGACGGTAGGCCGAGGTGGGGCGGGCGCCGAGCAGCGAACCGAGGCTCATGTCCATGTTGGGCGCGTCCCACACCAGCAGCACGCGCTCCTGCGGGCCCGTCGGAACGCCGCGTCCGTGTTGCCCCGTCCCGCTGCTCATGCCGGGGAGCCTAGCCGCCGTCGCCCCGCCCGCCCGGCCCGGCGCCCACGCGGGTGAGACTGTCCCCATGGAGAACCCACCGACCGGGCCGGAGCAGCTCGCCACCCGGACCGCCGCGATCATGCGCGACGGCGATCGGGCGAGCCGTGCAGCGGGCGTCGACGTCGTCGCGGTCACCCCCGGACGGGCGACGGCGACCATGACCGTCCGTCCCGACCAGGTCAACGGGCACGGGGTCTGCCACGGCGGCTACCTGTTCCTGTTCGCCGACACCGCGATGGCCTACGCCAGCAACTCCCACGGCGTCTCCGCCCTGGCCAGCGGCGCGGACATCGCGTTCCTGCGCCCGGCGCGCGAGGGCGACGTCCTCACCGCCGAGGCGGTCGAACGGGCCACGAGCGGCCGGTCCGGGCTCTACGACGTCACCGTCCGCGCCGCCGACGGGACGGTCGTCGCCGAGTTCCGGGGCCGCACCCGGCAGGTGCCGGGCCTGAGCCCGGTCACCGCCCGGCCCTGACCGGCCCTCGACCCTGACCGGCCGTCAGCCCTGGTCGTCGCGGGGCCGCAGTCCGTGCGGCTCCAGGAACGCCGGCCGCAGATCCGGGTCGGGCTCGTCGTAGTAGCGGTGGAAGACCGGGGTCTGCGAGCCCGACATCGGCGGGACGATCCAGCTCCAGTCGGCCGGGCAGCGCCGTCCCGCGGCCTCCTCCTTCGCCAGGAAGGTCATGAACCGCTCGGCCTCGCTGTGGTGGTCGGCCATGGTGACGCCGTCGGCGTCGAAGGAGTAGGTGACCGCGCGGACCAGCTCGACCATCGCCCGGTCCCGCCACATCGTGCGCACCGACCGGGTGTCGAGCCCGAGCCGCTTCGCGATCTCGGGCAGCAGGTCGTAGCGGTCGGTGTCGGCGAGGTTGCGGGCGCCGACCTCGGTGTCGAGGTACCAGCCGTTGAACGGGGCGGCCGGGTACACGACCCCGCCGATCTCCAGCGGCATGTTGCTGATGGCGGGCACCGAGTGCCAGCGCAGCCCGAGCCGGGCGAACCAGGGGTGCTCGGGGTGGCGCAGCGGGACCTCGTGCACGGCGTCCGGCGGGACGTCGAACAGCCGGGACCGCCCGTCCGGGCCGGTGATCAGCAGCGGCAGCACGTCGAACCGGCCCGCCGGCTGCGGTCGCGGCCACCCCATCCCGACGACGTGGTCGGTGAAGTCGGCCTGCCCCGGGTCCCCGGTGACGGTGCCGTCGGGGTTGCGGTGCCCGGCGTAGCGGACGAGCTGGTCGTTGCGGATCCGCGGGCCGGGACGCCCCGGGGCGTCCGGCGCGAACACCGTCATCGTCGAACGGATCTTCCCGCCGCGGGTGGCGGCGCGCAGGTGCCCGACGCTCTCCTGCGCGATGTCGGCCGGGTCGTGCAGGTGGCGCAGGTCGCGGACCTGCAGCGACTGCCAGTACAGGCGCCCGATGCAGCGCGCGGAGTTCCGCCAGGCCACCCGGGTGCCGAAGACCAGCTCGTGCGTGGTGTGGGTGTAGGTGCCGACCCGGTCGATCTCGGCGCGGACCTGGCGCAGCCGCTCCGGCAGCGGGACGCCCGGCTCGGTCTCGGCGTACACCTGGCGCAGGAACTCCTCGGCCACAGCCGGGTCGACCGGGGCGGGGTCCCGCTCGTCGGCGACGCCGGGGGGCGGCGGGTGTCCGCCGAAGCGTCCGTGCCCGGTGACCGGGCAGCCACCGGTGGCCTCGGCCGGGGGCGCGACACGGCTCCCGGCCGACGGCGCGCCACGGCCCTCCACCGGCGGTGCGGTGCGGGTCTCCGCCGGGGGCGCGACGCGGGTCTCCGCCGGGGGCGCGACGCGGACGACCGCGGTCGCGGCGCCCGGGCCGTCGACCCGGTTGAGGACGTGCTCGCGGCTGCCCGCGGCAGGCCGCTGCGATCCCGGGGCCGGGGTGGTGCCGGAGCCGGGGGTGCTCCCGGGGGCCTGGGCTGTTCCCGGGACCGGGGTCGCGACGGTCGCGCGCTCCGGCAGCGGCGTCGCGACCGTGGCCCGCTCGGCCGTGGCCTGCTGGTCCCGCAGCGGCCCGGACCCGCCCGGTCCCTGCTCCCGTGGCGGAGCCTGCCGCACCCGCGACCGGTCGACGACGGTCGTCGTCTCCACCCCGGGCCGCGCCACGGCGGTGGTGGCCTGCACGGGGCCCTCGACCGGACCGACCAGCGGGACCATCGACACCGACCGGCCGGACCGCTCCGCGCCGGACTCGCCGGACACCGGGCCGGGCCCCTGACCCGGACCCGACGGGGCGCCCGGCGTCGGGCCCGTCATCGGGCGGGGCGTCGGGCTCGGCCGGAAGCCGGGCGGTCGGTCGACCGGCCGCTTCGGTGCCGCGGGAGCGGGGTGCGAGTTCTTGCCGTGCTCCACCGTCGTCACGGGCGTCCTTCGGGGGTCACTCGGGTGGGGATCCGGGTCGGGGGTACTCCCGACCGTAGTCGGTCACTCTCCGTGTGTCACCGGTGCCGGGGGCGTGGTCGGCGACGTACAGCAGGTCACGAACCGGTCGTCCCTCCAGCCGGGCCCGGTCCTCGAACTTGGTGACCGGACGCCACGACGGGCGGTCCTGCCAGCCGTCCGGACGGAGCGGGAAGCGGTCGTCCGGGCGCAGCGACGGCTCCGCGGAGACCACCCGGCGCATCTGCTCGGCGTAGTGCGGCCAGTCGGTGGCCAGGTGCAGCAGCCCGCCCGGGCGCAGCCGTGACGCCGCCAGCGCGGCGAACTCCGGCTGGATCAACCGGCGCTTGTGGTGGCGCCGCTTGGGCCACGGGTCGGGGAAGAAGATCCGCAGCCCGTCCAGCGACGCCGGCGGGACGGCCCGGGCCAGGAGCTCGACGGCGTCGCCGCGCAGCAGCCGCTGGTTGGTCAGGCCGCCCTGCTCGATCCGCATGAGCAGCTGGGCCAGTCCGGGCTCGAAGACCTCCACGGCCACGTGGTCGATCCCCGGCTCGGCCGTCGCGAGCGCCGCCGTCGTCTCGCCCATGCCGGAGCCGATCTCCAGCACGAGCGGCGCGGTCCGGCCGAACGTCGCCGTCGGGTCCCACACCCCGGACGCCACGACGTCGTCGACCTCGGAACCCCACGTGGACCACAGCCGGTCCCAGGCGGACTGCTGGCCCTCGGAGAGCCGGACGCGCTGGTGGACGTAGGAGCGGATCCGGGTGTCGTGCGGGTGCGGGGTCTCCGGGGCGGTGGTCCGGTCAGGCACCGGTGTTCCGGCCCGCGGGCAGCCGCACGTGGGCGGTCGCGCCGGGCAGCCGGCCGCGGACGTAGCCGGCAGCGGTGACGCCGAAGCAGGCGACGATCGCGGCGGCGGAGGCGGCGTTGCGCTCCTTCGCCTCGCGGATGACGCCCGCGGGCAGCACCTTCATCGTGTAGCTGCTCTCGGTGGACAGCGAGTCCCCGGTCCCGACGACCTTGGACACGGCGGCCTTGGAGATGCCCTCGGCCCAGCCGCGGCGCAGCAGGTAGCGCCAGGAGACGCGGTCGTCGGACACCCGGTGGTCGACGGCGGCGCGCGGCTCGAACAGGATGCGCGGGTTCCGGCCGTCGGCGACGTAGGCCTGCCGGGCCCGGATGCAGAGCTCGGTCTCCTCGCAGCCCAGCGGGTTCTTGCCGATCCGGCCCATGTCCTCGGCGAACCCGCCGACGCGGGTGAACACCTCGGCGCGCAGGGACATGTTGCAGCCCATGAGGTTGCGCATCTCGGCGCGCTCGGTGGGCTGGCCGGTGTAGGTGCAGCCGACGACCCAGTCGAGCTCACCGGTGGCGTTCGGGTCCCCGGGGGCGGCACCGGGCAGCGTCCGCGGACGCCCGTCGGGCCACTTCGGGTGCGCGACCCCGCCGACGCCGATGACGTCCGGGTCCTCGTACGGGGCGAGGAGTGCGTGCAGCCAGCCGGGGCGGGCCGCGGCGTCGTCGTCGAGGAAGACGACGACCTCACCGGAGGCCAGCTCGACCGCGGTGTTGCGGGCGCCCGACAGGCCCTGCTTCTTGTCGTTCGCGACGACGACCACCCCGAGCGGCCCGAACTCGCGTTCGGCCCGCTCGCGCAGGCGCTCGTTGTGGTCGACGACGACGATCGTCTCCAGCGGGGTCACGTCCTGGTCGAGGACCGAGTCGACGGCGGCCTTGATGTCGAACCAGCGCTTCTCGGTGTAGACGCAGACGACCACGGTGGCGGTCGGCAGGGCGCTCACGGCGTTCGGGCTCCTCATGCTGCGGGATCCGGCGGGGGCGGCCGGAGCGGGCGGCGCCGTGGGGCCTAGCGGGCGTATCCCGAGGCCTTGCGACGCTGCTCCATGCGACGGTGCTCGGCCATCAGGGTACGCAGCACGCGCGTGCCGTCGGCGAAGGTCCGCAGGTTGGTCTCGCCGAACATGCGCTCGCGCTCGACCGACGGCACCTCGGTGATCGTCAGGTCGGCGGCCGCGACGCGGCAGTTGAGCACGGTCTCGATCTCGAAACCGTCGCCCCAGAGCATCGAGCCGTCCTCGGGCTGCGGCGCGGCCGGGTCCGGGAGCTCGAGCTGCGGGAGCAGGTCGGCCCAGAAGGCGTTGTAGCCGTAGCAGAGGTCGGAGTACCGCGTGCCGAACAGCCGGTTCGCGACGGTGTTCAGGCCGGCGTTGCCGGACTTGCGCAGCAGCGTGATGTCGTCCGAGCCGCCGCCCTTGCAGAACCGGCTGCCCTTCGCGAAGTCGGCGCCCTTGACCAGCGCGTTCACGAAGGCCGGGATCTCGTTCGGGTCGGCCGAGCCGTCGGCGTCGAACATGACGATGACGTCGCCGGTCGCGGCGGTGAAGCCGCAGGCCATCGCGTTGCCCTTGCCCTTGCGGGTCTGGGTGATGACGCGCGCCCAGGGCAGCGTGCGCCGCGCGACGGCGACCGTGTTGTCGGTCGAGTTGCCGTCGACGACGATGACCTCGTGCACGGCCGGGCGCACCGCGGCGATGGCCGGCAGCACGATCTCCAGGTTCCGGGCCTCGTTGCGGGTCGGCACGATCACCGACACCGCCGGGTTGGCGCTGCGGCGCGGAGCCGGGCGGGGCCGCGGGCGACGGAAGCCCTCGGGTCCCTCCGGCTGCGGCGCCAGCGGAGCGCGCCCGCCGGGTCGGGCAGGGTTCGCCGGGAACGGCGACTGTCCGGCACCGGCACCGTTCTGACGCCCGGGGCGCGCGGGGGCGCTCGCATCGGGCGTGACGGTCGGGCGGGCGGGCGTAACGGCGCTCACACTTCCTCCATACAGGTCCGCTTACTCGTCCAACGACGCGATCACGGTCCGGTTGCGGTTCTGGTGTCGGGCGTCTTCGGTATTGCCCGATCAGTGGACGTCCCTGGAGCCCGTGGGGTTGCCCCGGTCGGCTGATTCGTCCGTGTCCACGCTGCGGTTCAGCCTTGCCCATGAGAGGGGACGACGATCACCCGGGTCCGCTGCGCAGTCCTACGGATCCACCCGGGAACGGTCCCTCCGACACTGTCCGGCATGGACCGGGAACCGCTGTCGGGCAGCATCGGACCGCCGCTGCGCACCGCGCTCGACCAGGCCCGCGCCGATCTTCTGGCGACGTTGTCGGTGCAGGTCGACGGCCTGGCGGCGGACGCGGCCCGGCGCGCGGGGCGGGCCGGCGACGTCCGGTGGTGGACGGCCGCGCTCGACGGTCCCGCCCGCACCCTCGACGACGCCTGGGGGCGCCGCAGCGGGCCGGTCCTGCGCCGCCGCGCGGCCGCAGCCGCACTGCGGCATCAGGGCGCCCACGTGACACATGTCACTCACGTTCCGTCACCGTCGTGTGGCGGGGCTCTCGTCGCCGCGGCGGGCCGGGTGCTCGCCGTCGCACCGGGCCGGGAACGCGGGGCGTGGTCCGGGGCGGTCCTGTCCGGATCGGCGGTGTGGGTGGCGTCGCTCCTCGCGGCCGGCGCGCGGGTGCTCCCGGCCGGGGGTCCCGGGGTGCTGCCCGCTCTCGCGGGGCTCGTCCTGCTGGTGGGTGCGCTCGTCGCGGCCCGGGTGCGGGCGGTCCGCTCCGCCCGGGACCGTGCGCTGGCCCGGCGGGTGCGCGACGCGGTGCTGCTCGCCGCGGACCACGAGCTGCTGCGCCGGATCTCCGACGCCGACCGCGGGCTGCCGGAGGCGTCCCGTGCGTGCTGAGCCGCCGGTACCGGCCGGGAGCACGGTCCTGGCGGGCGCGGTGGTCGCGGCGGCGCTGCCCGTCCCCTGGTGGGTGCGGGTGCCGCGGGCCCGGCTCGGCGTCGCGGGATCGGTCCCGGTGTCCGGGCCCGCCGCCCGCGACGCCGACGGCGACGGTGTGGCGGAGACGCTCGTCGTCGACTCCGGACGGGGTCCGGAGTTCTGGACCGACCTCGACGGCGACGGTCTCGCCGACGCGGTGACCGGCCTGCCCGGAGACCCCGGCTGAGCCCGGGGTCAGTCCTCCGGCTGCTCGGCGGGGGTGCGGCCCTCGCTGTCGGTGTTCGCGCCGCGCCGGAACCGGCCGACGCCGCGGCGCTGCTCGGCGATGGAGCGGTCGATGTCCGCGGACACCTTCTGCTGGCGGCGCCGCTCGCGGATGCGCAGCAGCACGAGCATCGAGACGCCGTAGGCGATCCCGACGATCAGCAGCACGGCGCCGATCTTGAACACGATCTGCTGCACGCCGGTGATGCTGTCGATGTCGATCACCGAGATCATGCCGAGGACGCCGAGGGTCAGCAGGTGGAACAGCACCACCAGCAGTCGGTTGATGGAGTGCGACGTCTCCGTGTTCTGGAAGACGTCCTCCAGGAACGGCTGTCCGGTGCGCAGCAGGATCTGGCCCACGACGACCGTGATCGCCACTCCGACCACGACCAGTGCGAGATAGCCGCCGGTTCCCTCCACAGTGGGCCCCTCCCCGTGCGTGTGCAGGGTTGGAGACTACCCCGCGCGACCGGTTCGACGCGCTCTGCGCGCGAGGTGTTCATCCGTTTCAGGAACGGGCGGCGAGCAGCTCCCGCAGTGTGTCGAGCAGCTCGTCGGTCGACACCCCGCCGGTGAGCGGCGCGCCGGTCAGGGTGCGCAGGTAGAGGCCGTCCCCGACGAGCTGCACCAGCCAGGCCACGACCGGGTCGTGGATCTCCTCGCCGAGCGCGGCGAGCCCGTCGGCGTCGACGTCGGCCAGCGCGCTCCGTGCGGCCTCCCCGGAGGTGGTGCCGTCGGCGATGCGCAGGGTGGCGAGGTAGGTGCGGGTCAGCCCGACCGGCGAGGTGTTGCCCGGCATCGAGGTGCGCAGGTAGTAGGCCACGGTGCCCGCCGTGTCCGAGCGCATCAGCTCGGCGTCCCGGGCGCTGCGTTCGCGCAACCGCTCCAGCAGGCCGCCGACCAGCGACTCCTTGGAGTTGAAGTGGTAGAGCAGCCCGCCCTTGGACACCTCGGCGGCCGCCGCCACCGCGTCGAGGGTGGCACCACCGGGCCCCTGCTCGATCAGCAGCGTCTCGTACGCGTCGAGGACCCGGTCGCGGGCCGAGCCCGGTCCCCGTGTCCCCGCGTTCCGTCGTTCGGAGTGGGACGCCATGGGCGAAGCCTAGTGCCCGTGCCCCGCCTCACAGTCCCGGCCGGGAATGGACTGTACCGTCTGGACGGTATAAAGATGTACCGTCCGGACGGTAAAGCTGCGTCCGGATCCGGGCACCACGGGACGACGAGCACGAGGGAGAACGGCGATGTCACGGCCGGAGGTCGGCGCAGGGGGCGCGGCGATGGACAGGGGCGGGCCGGACGTGGCGCCGCGGCCCGGGCCGCGCGCCTGGCTCGCGCTCGCGGTGCTCGCCATCCCCACGCTGCTGGTGTCGATCGACAACACGGTGCTCGGCGTGGCGCTGCCGGAGCTCTCGGCCGCGCTCCGCCCGGACGCGGCGACGCTGCTGTGGGTCGTCGACATCTACCCGCTGGTGCTCGCCGGGCTGCTGGTCACCATGGGCACCCTCGGCGACCGGATCGGCCGCCGCAGGCTGCTGATGATCGGTGTCGCCGGCTTCGGCGCGGTCTCGCTGCTCGCCGCGTTCGCCACCTCGGCCGCCCAGCTCGTCGCGGCGCGCGCCCTGCTCGGTGTGTTCGGCGCGATGCTGATGCCCTCCACGCTGGCCCTGCTGCGGTCGGTGTTCCTCGACCGGACCCACCGCAGGCTCGCGCTGGCGATCTGGGCGACCGGGTTCGCCGCGGGTGCGGCGCTCGGCCCGATCGTCGGCGGGCTGCTGCTCGAGCACTTCTGGTGGGGCTCGATCTTCGTGATGAGCGTGCCGCCGATGGCGCTGCTGCTCGTCGTCGCGCCGCTGGTGGTGCCCGAGTCGCGGGAGACCGAGCCGGGCCGGCTCGACCTGGTCGGCGTGGTGCTGTCGCTGCTGACGATGGGACCGCTGGTCCTGGCCCTCAAGCTGGCCGGGTCCGCGGGCGGGGTGACCCCCGCCGTCGTCGCGTCGGTGCTGGTGGGTGTCGGCTCCGGGGCCGCGTTCGTCGCCCACTACCGGCGACGCGTGCGGCGCGGCCTGGACCCGCTGATCGACCTGGAGCTGTTCGCCCGCCCCGTGCTCCGGCACAGCGCGCTGGCCAACGCCACCACCATGTTCGGGCTCACCGGGCTGCTGTTCTTCTCCGCCCAGTACCTCCAGCTGGTCGTCGGGTACTCGCCGCTGCAGGCGGGCCTGCTCCTGCTGCCGGGCTTCGTGGTGACGGTCGTGGCCGGGCTCGCCGCCGCGCGGCTGGCCCGCCGGTTCGCGCTGCACCAGCTCGTCGCGACCGGGCTCGCGCTCGTCCTGACCGGCTACGTGGTCTGCCTGTTCCTGCAGGTGGACTCGGCCGTCGTGCTGCTGATGACGGCCGCGGTGCTGATCGGCGCGGGGATCGGGCTGTCCGAGACCGTCACCAACGACGCGATCCTCGCCGCCGCCCCGCCGGAGAAGGCCGGCGCCGCGGCCGCGGTCTCCGAGACCGCCTACGAGGTCGGTGCGGTGCTCGGCACCGCGCTGGTCGGCGGGGTGCTGTCCGCGGTGTACCGGGCGGGTGTCGTGCTCCCCGGCGGGACGCCGTCCTCGGCCGGGGAGACCCTCGGCGGGGCGGCGGACGTCGCGACGACGATGCCCGCCGACACCGCGGCGGCCCTGCTGGCCTCCGCGCGGGAGGCGTTCGTGCACGGGGTGGACGTCGCGTCCGGGGTGGCGGCGGTCGCCGTCGCGGTGGTGCTGGCGACGGCCGGGCTCGGCCTGCGCCGCGCGCACCGGGACGTCCTGGCGGCCGGCGCCTCCGCGGTGGACGCCGACGCCGGACACGCGGTCGCCCGCCGCTGACCGCTCGTCGCGGGGTGTGAGCACCGGGTGACCACCCGTGACGGTCACGGGTGACCGTCCGGCTGCCCGGACGGGTGGTTCCGGCGACGCGCGGCCCCGTCGGACGCTCGTTCGGCGGATCCGGTGTGCCCCGGCTGGTTCACTACGGCTCGTCCGCGGCGACCGGTGCCGGTCGCCGGTGCCGACTCCACACGGGAGACAGCCGTGCCGTACGAGGTGGTCAGCGCCTACACCCTGGTGCTCGGGGAGCACCCCGGTGACTCCGTGGACCGCGCCGGGGATCCCGGCACCGAGGACCACGACGTCGTCCCGGGCCGCCCGGAGGTCTCGGTCCACACCACCGCCGAGGACGCCTGGCGCGCGCTCGACGCCGGCGTCCGTGAGCGCTGCGGGATGCGACCCCGGCCGCGCCGGCGGATCGACCCGGACGCCGTCGTCCGGCTCGCCGACGCGTGGCGGGCCGGTGACCCCGGCACGCGCTACTGGCAGGTGACCGCGCACCGGCTGCCGATCATGGTTCCGGAGCTGGCGCGCGCCGTCGCCGCCGTGCGCTGACCGCTTCCGTTCCTGAAAGCCCTAAGTGGGCTCCGAGAATGCGTTGAAACGGTCGCTTCCGGCCTGCGGGTGAATTTCCGCGACGCTTCTCCCGGAATGTGCGTGCCGATGTCACGGATCGTCGCCGAATCGGTCACCGGGAACAGGTTGCGTTCGTGTGACATGCCTGTCACCTGGGCGGACATCGCCGTCGTCCGTCGGCTACTGGATCGATTTACATGATCGGTGCTGTGCCTGACCTCTCAACTCCACCCATGGGTGGCGCACTATTTCGCAGGTAGCCTCGGAAACCACCTTTTCCCGTCTGGGCCCGTCACCGACTCCGGTCGCGGGCCCGTCGTAGTTCCCCCGGTGACGGGCCGGGGCCGGCGAGGAGAACAGGACGACATGACTGCAGCGACCGTTCCGGGCACCGACAAGGCACCGACCACCAACCAGGGCGTCGCGGCCTGGGTCCAGGAGATCGCCGAGCTGACCGCCCCGGACCGCGTCGTGTGGTGCGACGGTTCGGACGAGGAGTGGACCCGGCTCACCGACCAGCTGGTCGAGCAGGGCACCATCGTGCGGCTCGACCCGGAGAAGAAGCCGAACTCCTTCTACGCCGCGTCCGACGCCGGCGACGTCGCCCGCGTCGAGGAGCGGACCTTCATCTGTACCGAGACCGAGCGCGGTGCCGGGCCGACCAACAACTGGGTCGCACCCGCCGAGATGAAGCGGACGATGACCGAGCTGTACCGCGGCAGCATGAAGGGCCGGACCCTCTACGTGGTCCCGTTCTGCATGGGCCCGACCGACGCCGAGGACCCGAAGCTGGGCGTCGAGATCACCGACTCCGAGTACGTCGTGATCTCGATGAAGATCATGACCCGGATGGGCGCGCACATCCTGCCGCTGCTCGACGAGGCCGGTGACCGCTGGGTCAAGGCCCTGCACTCGATCGGCGCCCCCCTGGCCGAGGGGCAGGCGGACGTCCCGTGGCCGCACAACGAGGACAAGTACATCAGCCACTTCCCGGAGACCCGGGAGATCTGGAGCTACGGCTCCGGCTACGGCGGCAACGCCCTGCTGGGCAAGAAGTGCTACGCGCTGCGCATCGCCTCGGCCATGGCCCACGACGAGGGCTGGCTCGCCGAGCACATGCTGATCCTCAAGCTGATCAGCCCGGAGGAGAAGGCCTACTACGTCGCCGCCGCCTTCCCGAGCGCCTGCGGCAAGACCAACCTCGCGATGCTGCAGCCGACCGTGCCCGGCTGGCGCGCCGAGACCGTCGGCGACGACATCGCCTGGATGAAGTTCGGCGAGGACGGCCGGCTCTACGCCACCAACCCCGAGTTCGGGTTCTTCGGCGTCGCGCCGGGCACCAACTGGAAGACCAACCCGAACGCCATGCGCACCATCGAGGCCGGGAACGCGCTGTTCACCAACGTTGCGCTGACCGACGACGGGGACGTGTGGTGGGAGGACCTCGAGGGCGACCCCCAGCACCTGACGGACTGGAAGGGCAACGACTGGACGCCCGACTCGGGCGTCAAGGCCGCACACCCCAACTCCCGCTACACCGTGCCGATCGACCAGTGCCCGGTCGTCGCGCCGGAGTGGAACGACCCCCAGGGCGTGCCGATCTCGGCGATCCTGTTCGGTGGCCGTCGCAAGACCACCGTCCCGCTGGTCACCGAGGCCCGCAGCTGGCAGCACGGCACCTTCATGGGCGCGACCATGTCCTCGGAGAAGACCGCGGCCGCGGCCGGCACGGTCGGTGAGGTCCGCCGCGACCCGATGGCGATGCTGCCGTTCCTCGGCTACAACGTCGGCGACTACTTCGCCCACTGGGTCGCCACCGGCAAGGGCGCGGACGCGGACAAGCTGCCGAAGATCTTCTACGTCAACTGGTTCCGCCGCGGCGAGGACGGCCGCTTCCTGTGGCCCGGTTTCGGCGAGAACAGCCGCGTCCTGAAGTGGTGCATCGAGCGCCTGGAGGGCAAGGCCGCCGCCGTCGACACCCCCATCGGGTTCGTGCCGACCGCCGACCAGCTCGACCTCGACGGCGTCGACGCCGAGCGCTCCGACGTCGAGGCCTCGCTGGCCGTCGACGTCGAGGAGTGGAAGGCCGAGATCCCGCTGATCGAGGAGTGGTTCGCCACGATCGGCGAGGACAACCTCCCGACCTCGATCCGCGACGAGTTCGAGGCACTGAAGCAGCGCCTCGGCGCCTGACCCACCGCGGCCCCGGCCGCGCGGGACCCGCGGAGCCCCCGCACACCGCCCGGTGTGCGGGGGCTCCGTGCTGCGTGCCGACCACACCGGAGTCGCCCCGTCCGCCGCCCGCGCGGACGGGACCCCGGGTCGAGACTCGGTAACGGCGGTCCCACGACCGGTGACAGCGAACGTTGCTCGACGTAACGTGCCCGACCGGGCCGGCTCCACGACGGCGTCGGTCGCGCACGGTGCACGAGCAGGGGGCGGCATGGTCACGACGGAGCGACCGGGAGATCCACGGGGCGGGGGGACGGGCACGGCCCGTCGTCGTGACCCGAAGCAGATCGCGATCTGGGTCGCGGTGGCGGTGGTGGGGGCGATCGCCTGGTCGATCGTCGCGTTCACCCGCGGCGAGGAGATCTCCGCGGCCTGGCTGGTGTTCGCCGCGGTCGCCTCCTACGCGATCGCCTACCGCTTCTACTCCCGCTTCATCGCCCACCGCGCGCTGCGCGTGGACGACACCCGTGCCACCCCGGCCGAGCGCCTCGACGACGGGCAGGACTTCCAGCCCACCGACCGCCGGGTGCTGTTCGGCCACCACTTCGCGGCCATCGCCGGTGCGGGCCCGCTGGTCGGTCCGGTGCTCGCGGCGCAGATGGGCTACCTGCCCGGCACGATCTGGATCATCGTCGGCGTCGTGTTCGCGGGCGCGGTCCAGGACATGGTCACGCTGTTCTTCTCCACCCGTCGCAGCGGGCGCAGCCTCGGCCAGATGGCTCGCGAGGAGATCGGGCCGGTCGGCGGGACGGCGGCCATCGTCGCCGTCCTCGCGATCATGGTGATCCTGCTGGCGGTGCTGGCGCTGGTCGTCGTGCAGGCCCTGGCCGACTCGCCGTGGGGCACGTTCTCGCTCGCGATGACGATCCCGATCGCCTTGTTCATGGGCTTCTACCTGCGCTACCTGCGACCGGGGAAGATCATCGAGGTCTCGGTGGTCGGCGTCGCGCTGATGCTGCTGGCCATCGTCGGCGGCGGCTGGGTGCAGAACTCGTCCTGGGGCGAGGTCTTCCACCTGACCGCGAACCAGCTGACCCTCGCGCTGGTGGTCTACGGCTTCGCCGCCTCGGTGCTGCCGGTCTGGATGCTGCTCGCGCCGCGCGACTACCTGTCGTCGTTCATGAAGGTCGGCGTGGTCGTGCTGCTCGCGGCCTCGATCCTCCTGGCCTGGCCGTCGCTGCAGATGGACGCGCTGACCCGGTTCGCCTCGGACGGGCAGGGCCCGGTCGCGGCGGGCTCGCTGTTCCCGTTCGTCTTCATCACCATCGCCTGCGGTGCGCTGTCCGGGTTCCACGCCCTGGTCGCCTCGGGCACGACGCCGAAGCTGATCCAGAAGGAGTCCCAGATCCGGGTCATCGGCTACGGCGCGATGCTCACCGAGTCCTTCGTCGCGATCATGGCGCTGGCCGCGGCCTGCATCCTCGACCCCGGCCTCTACTTCGCGATGAACATGCCCGCGACGGTGCTCGGGCCGACCGTCGAGACCGCCTCCGCCGCGGTGCAGCAGATCGGGTTCACCATCTCCCCCGCCGACCTGACCGCGGCCGCGCAGGCGGTGGAGGAGCAGACCCTGGTCGGGCGCTCCGGCGGGGCGCCGACGCTGGCCGTCGGGCTGTCGACGGTGTTCTCCCAGGTCTTCGGCGGCGACGCGATGCGGGCCTTCTGGTACCACTTCGCGATCATGTTCGAGGCGCTGTTCATCCTCACCACGGTGGACGCCGGCACCCGCGTCGGGCGCTTCATCCTGCAGGACACGGTCGGCAACGTCTGGCCGCGCTTCCGCGACACGGGCTGGCGCCCGGGTGCCTGGATCTGCAGCGCGGTCATCGTCGGGGCCTGGGGCTACCTGCTCTACGCCGGCGTCAACGACCCGCTGGGCGGGATCTACCAGCTCTTCCCGCTGTTCGGCATCGCGAACCAGCTGCTCGCGGCGGTCGCGCTGGCCGTCTGCACGACGCTGCTGATCCGCACCGGCCGGGCCCGCTACGCACCGATCACGCTCGTGCCGCTGGTGTTCGACGCCGTCGTCACGCTGACCGCGAGCTACCAGAAGATCTTCTCCGACAACCCCAAGCTCGGGTTCTGGGCCCAGCGCGACCAGTACCGGGCCGCGCTCGACGCCGGGAAGACCAGCCTGGGCACCGCCAAGACCGTCGAGGCGATGCAGAAGGTCGTCGTGAACACGACCGTCGACACCGTGCTCACCGCCCTGTTCGCGGTGCTCATCGTGATCGTGCTGGCCGACTCGGTCCGGGTGTGGGTCGCCGCGCTGCGCGGACGCCCGCTGCCCGGCGGCTCCGAGGACCCCTACGTCGAGTCCCGGATCCAGGCGCCGGCCGGACTCGTCGCCACCCGCGAGGAGCGCGAGCTCGCGCGGGCCGGGGGCTCCGGATGAGCCGGGTCCGGGCGGTCTGGACGTTCCTGCGCGAGCTCGCCGGGGAGCGCGACTACGAGCGGTACCTCGCCCATCGGGCGGCCCACCATCCGGGTGCCCCGGTGCTGGGCGAGCGCGAGTTCTGGCGGGAGCGGACCGACCGTCAGGACCGCGTCCCGTCCGCTCGCTGCTGCTGACCGGGTATTTCACTCCGATGGAGCAGTGCCCGGACGGACTCGGTCACCCACTGTGGACGGCGGAGGGTGCTGAAGGGGGCGTCGTTGCACGGTATCGACGAGATCGGCCCAGCGTGGCGCCCCAGCAGGTAGCCTCTCGCGGGGAACCGGGGACGTCCGAGTGGACGAACCCGCACCCGCCGTGTGCCCCGAAAGGGACCCGGCTCCGTCGCTCGTCGTGACGGTGGCCGACCGGTCCCGGCCGGAAAGTCGCGGCGGAGGCGGAACACCGGGCCGTCCACGGCGATACACACCGTGAACGTCGTCCCCGGGGCGACGACACAGGTACGGCGGAGGTGTGAGGCGAGATGCTGGACGTCCGGGTGTCCGAGGACACGGACATCGACGCGCTCGTCGCGTTCGTCGAACGGCTGGCGTCGGCCGGCCGCGGCGGAGCGGCACCGCGGACGGCGGCGGCGCGGATCACCGGCGACGTGCGCGCCGGCCGGGTGCCCGCCGGTCTGCGGACCCTGTCGACCGCGCTGGGGGCCGCGGCCCCGCCGCGCCCCGAGGAGGACCCCGCCCACCCGTCGACGTTGCTCGGCGTGGTGGCCGAGGAGCCGCTCGTCGTGCTCTCCGACACCAGCCCCGGCGAGCTCGCCAGGGCGCTGGCCGAGCTGACCGGCTACGGCATGCGCGTCCTGCTGACCGGTGCGCCCGCCGAGCGCGTCGCCGCGGTGCACGACGCGCTGCCGGCGAGCGTCGCGGGCCGCGTCGCCACGTCGTTCCCGGAGCTGCCGGTCCCCGAGCTGCAGCGGCTGCGCCGCCTGCTCGCCCGGGTCGGCGCCGACCGCACCGCCCGGCGCGGCCAGCAGCTCCCCGACGCCGACGGCATGCCCGACCCGGCCGACGTCGCGGGCTGCTGCGAGCGGGCCGGACGGGTCGTGGCCGGGGCCGAGACCGGTGAGGCCCGGATCGTCCCCGGCCTGCTGCGCGACCTCGACGCCGACCGGCGCGGGGCCGTCACCCAGGT
Organism: Pseudonocardia sp. DR1-2; assembly: GCF_023717215.1. Taxonomy (NCBI): domain Bacteria; kingdom Bacillati; phylum Actinomycetota; class Actinomycetes; order Pseudonocardiales; family Pseudonocardiaceae; genus Pseudonocardia; species Pseudonocardia sp. DR1-2. Next base: position 537,174 of record NZ_JAMQOF010000002.1, read on the forward strand.
CGCCCGCTGCGTGCTGCGCTCGCTGGAGACCATCGCCGCGGCCCCGGACGCCGACCGGCTGCGCGAGGTCGTCGGCCGCCTGGTCCACCAGGGCCTGCGCGCCGAGTTCGAGGCGCTCCAGGGCCACTCCGCCCGCCAGCGCGACGACCGCGCCCGCTACGCCGCCGGCCCCGCGATCGAGATCGTGGAGCCGCTGCCCCAGGGCGGCGCCGACGTGATCCGCCGCTACCTGGACTTCCTCGACTCCGGCGGCCGGACCCGGTCCTACTTCCGCCCGCAGGAGCAGAAGGACGCCGAGCCGCACCTGCGCCGCTTCCGCGTCGCCGGTGAGGCCCCGCAGAACCACGACCACGTGGTCGCGATCGTCCACCACCTCGACCTGACCCGCCGCGACGACGAGATCGCGCGGCTGTGCTCGGTGCTGGGGCTGCCGATCCCGCGGGACCCCTCCGAGCTGCCCGCGCTCACCGACACCCTGGACCGGGTGGCGGCGACCGCACGGTCGGTCGGCGCGCTCCGCCACGACGTGCTGTTCCTGCAGCAGGACTCCCCGGTCTCGGTGCCGGACCTGGCCGCCGCGGAGCGGGTCGCCCGCGCGATCGTCGACTACGACGAGCACGGCGACCCCGCCGAGGCCGCCGACGAGCTGGAGCGCCTGGCCGCCGCCTGCGCCGACCGGGTGCCCGACGGGGCACGGGCCCCGGAGCACGAGGCCGTCGTCGCGGCGCTGCGGGCACACGACCCGCAGGCCTACACCGAGGCGTGCGAGGAGCTCGACCGCGCCCGGCGCGAGGTCGCCGACCGGGACGAGCTGGACCGGCTGCTCGGCGAGCTCGCCGGGACCCACCCGCAGCTCGCCGAGACCTGGGCGGCCGACGCCGGCCGCGGCGTCCCGGGCTTCGGCCTGGTCGTCTCCGAGCCCGTCGACGACGTCCTCGCCACGCTGCCCCCGGCGGACACCGCCGACCTGGTGGTCGTGCTGGGAGCGGGTGCGATGCAGGCCGACGGGCTGCTGCTGACCGCGGCGGCGCCGCGGATGCTCGCCGTCGTCGGTGACGAGCCGCGGGCCGCCTCGTCCGGGACGACCCTGCTCGAGGTGCTGAACCAGGCCTCGGCGCGGTTCCTGCGCGGCACCGGGGACCGCACCGCCGCCGTGCGGCCGGACCCCGCGGTCCCGGTCGTCCCGCCGCTGTCGTCGGTGCCCGCCGCCCGTACGGCCCCGGAGGTCCCGGTCGCCGTCCCGGCGCAGGCCGGACCGGTCACCGCCCACGAGGCGGTCGAGACGCCGGTGCCCGCACCGCGCCCGGCCCCGCGCGGGTCGGACCCGGCCCCGCGCGACGACGAGCCGTCCCGCCCGTCGACGCCGTCGGCGATGGCCCCGGGCCCGCGACCGGCCGTCACGGGCGGCCGGGAGGACTGAGCGTCAGCTGCTCGCGCGGATCCCGTCGGCGACCTGCGCGAGCAGCACGAACGGGTCGGTGTCCGGCGGCCCCGCCGGCTGCCAGCGCTGCCTCGAGGCGGGGTCGGCGACGCGGTACAGCGTCCAGCTGCCCGGCTCGGGGTCGTCGGCCCGCAGCTGCGCCAGCGCCGTCGACGACCACGCCGCACCCAGTTCCGGGAACGCGGGCGGCCGCCGGTCGAGGATCGTGACGGTGCTGCCGGCCGTGGTGTAGGCGATCCGGCGCCGGTCGCTCTCACCGTCGGGTACCTGCTCGGTGCACCAGGTCGCGAGCTGCGTGCGGACCTGCTCCGGGACTCCCATGGCGCGACATGGTCCCCGATCGGGCCTCGCGCGGGGAAGGGCGGTCTCCGTCGGAGGTCGTAGGCCGCGGTGCCGACCTGCGCCCGATGTGCCGGGGACCCGTTCCGGCGAGGCTCGACGACATGATCACCGCACGCCGGACCGGCGGCCCGCCCCGCCGTCGCCCCGCCGCCATCGCCCTGCTCGTCGTGCTGGTCGCGGCCCTGGTCGGCGGCTGCGCGGCCCCGGCCGCGCCGGCCCCCGACCCGGCCCCGCGGGCGGCCGTCCCGACCGCCCCGCTCGGCCCCGCCGACGTCGGCGCCTGGCTGGACGGCCTCGTCCCCGCCGCGCTCGACCGGACCGGCATCGCCGGGGCCGCGGTCACCGTCGTCCGCGACGGGCAGGTCCTCGCCACCCGCGGCTACGGCTCGGCCGGACCGGGCAGGCCGGTCGACCCCGACCGGACGCTGTTCCGGGTCGGATCGGTGTCGAAGGTGGCCACCGCGGTCGCCGTACTGCAGCTCGCCGACCGCGGCCTGGTCGACCTCGACGCCGACGTCCGCCGCTACCTCGACATCGACGTGCCGATGCCCCGGGGCCCGGTGACCCTGCGGAACCTGCTGAGCCACACCGCGGGCTTCGAGGAGCAGATCCGCGGCCTCATCCGCACCGCGCCGGGCGGCCCGTCGCTGCGGGAGTTCCTCGCCACCGACCCGCCCGAGCAGGTCGGCACCCCCGGCACCGTGCCGTCGTACTCCAACTACGGCTACGGCCTGGCCGGGTACGTCGTCGAGCGGGTCACCGGGGAGCCCTTCGAGCGCTACGTGCAGCGCGAGGTCCTCGACCGCGCCGGCATGACCACCGCGACCTTCGACCAGCCGCTGCCCGCGGCCGCCGCGGCGGCGATGTCGGAGGGCTACACCAGTGTCGACGCCCCGCCGGCACCGTTCGAGTTCGTCGGCCCGGCCCCGGCCGGGTCGCTCAGCGCGTCGGCCACCGACATGGGCCGGTTCGCCTCGGCCCTGCTCGGTGCGCCCGGTTCGACCCCGCTGCTCTCCCCGGCCGCGTGGGCGCTGATGCAGCGCCCGGCGCTGGGCCCGGACACTCTCGGTGCGCTCGCCGACGGCCCGCGGATGGCACCCGGCCTGTTCGACGAGAGCCGCAACGGCCACCTGATCCTCGGCCACGGCGGCGACACCCAGTGGTTCCACTCGCACCTGCAGCTGTACCCGGCCGAGCGGATCGGCGTGTTCGTCACGACGAACAGCAGCGGCCGCGGCGGCGCGGACACCCTGGAGCTGCGGCGCGCGGTGACCGAGGGGTTCACCGACCGCTACCTGCCCGGCGCGGCGGGCCCGGCACCCGCCCCGGACGCCGGCACCCCGGCCCGGGCCGCCGCGATCGCGGGGACCTACGAGTCGGCGCGCCGGTCGGCGAGCACCTTCATGGGCGCGATGAACCTGATGGGGCAGATGCGGGTGGCGGCCCGCCCGGACGGCACGCTGCTGGTCTCCCCCGCCCCGAACGACGTCCGCCCGGCCGCCTACGCCGAGGTCCGGCCCGGGCTGTGGCGGGAGGTCGGCGGCCAGCGGCTGCTGACCGTGCGCACCGACGCCGACGGCCGGGTCACCGCGCTGGGCCACGACGCGGCGTTCACCGAGCTGCCGGTCGGCCCGCTGCGCGACGCGGCGCTGCTCGGCACGGTGCTGGCCGGTTCGGTCGTGGTGCTGCTCGGCGCGCTGGTCGCCCGGCCCGCGGGGGCGCTGTGGCGGCGCCGGTACGGCGTGGTCGTCGCGGCCCGGCCGCGGACCGACCGGGTCCTGCACGGCCTCACCCGGGCGGCGGCGGTGGCCGCGCTCGTCGCGCTCACGGGCTGGGTGGTCTCGGTGCTCACGATCGCGTCGCTGGTCGACGTGCCGCTCCCGGTCCTGCGCGGGCTCCAGGTGCTCCAGTGGATCGGGCTGGCGGGCGTGCCCGTCGCGGCGGCCGGGGTGGTCACCGCGCTGCGCTCCCGGGCCGGCGGGTGGCAGGTGACCGGCCGGGTGCTGCTGCTGGTCGCGCTGGCCGGCGTCGCGGTGGTGGCGGTCGTGGCGGGCCTGCTGCTGCCGAGCCTCACCTACTGAGCCCTACGATCACCCCACCCGAGGCCGGAGACCCCCATGCACCCGCACCCCGAACCGCCGCCCCGCACGGGCGCGGAACGGCTCGACGCCCGGCTCACCGCGCTCGGCCTGGCCGGACCGCGCCGCCGCGACGCCGCGCTGGCGGTGCTCGTCGCGGCCGGGACGCTCGCGGTGGTCACCCCGGTGGTGCTGGCACCGGGTCCGGCCGCGGAGCTGGGCCTGGCGCCGGGCACGGCGGCGCTGGCCCTGGGGGTGGTGACCGCGGCGAACCTGCTGCTGGCGCTGCGCCGCACCGCCCCGGCGGTCTGCCTGGCGCTGACGGTCGGGCTGGAGCTGGTGAACGTCGTCCTGCTGCCGGTGGGTGCGGCCCTGCGCGGCCCGGCGACGGCGGTCGCGGCCGGCACCTGCGGGTCCCGGCTCCCGACGCGACGGGCCGGTGCCCTGGTCGGCGCGGCGGCGGTCGTCGAGACCACCGTGGTGCTCACCGGGATCGCGGTGCGACCGGCCGACGGTGCACTGCTCGGCGCGGCCGGGCTGGTCGTCGCCCAGGTGCTGTCGGCGGTCCTGGTCTACGGCGGCCCGCTGCTGCTGGGCGTGTACCTGCGGACCCGGCGTCGCTACGCCGAGCTCGACCGGGTGCACACGGCCGGTGTCGTCGCGGCGTACCGGGAGCGGGCGGACGCCGCCGTCGCCCGGGAGCGGGCGCGGATGGCCCGCGAGCTGCACGACGTCGCCGCGCACCACCTGTCGGCGATGGTCGTGCAGGCCGCGGTGGTCGAGCGGCTGGTGGACCGGGACCCGGACGAGGCGCGCCGGACGGCGTCCCGGCTGCGGGAGCAGGGTCGCCGGACCCTGCACGACCTGCGTCTGGTGGTCGGGGCGCTGCGGGAGCCGGGCGCGGGCGGCGCCGAGGCCGACGCCCCGGTCCCCGGCCTCGCCGAGCTCGACGGGCTCGTGGAGCAGGCCCGGGAGCTGGGCGGGCCGGTGGAGCTGGTCCGGCGCGGGGACCCGGGCGAGCCGTCCCCGGTCGCCGACGTCACCTGCTACCGGGTGGTGCAGGAGGCACTGGCCAACGCCCGTGAGCACGCCGCCGGCGCCCCGGTCCGGGTGACCGTGACCCACGCCGACGACCGGGTCGCCGTCGAGGTGGTGAACGGGCCCGCGCGCGGCACCCCGCCGGAGTCCGGCAGCGCGCCGGGCACCCGTGGGTTCGGGCTGGCCGGGATGCGCGAGCGGGCGCAGCTGGTCGGGGGTGAGTTCGAGGCGGGCCGGACCGGCGACGACGGCTGGCGGGTCCGCCTGGTCGTCCCGCACGATCCCGGCCCGGAGACCGGAGGGGGACGCGCGTGATCAGGGTGGTTCTGGCCGACGACCAGGCCGTGGTCCGGGCCGGGTTCCGGATGTTCCTGGAGCTGGCCGGTGACGTCGAGGTCGTCGGCGAGGCGTCGAGCGGGCCGGAGGCCGTCGCGCTGGTGCGCGCGCACCGGCCCGACGTCGTCTGCATGGACGTCCGGATGCCCGGCGGCAACGGGCTCGTCGCGACCCGGGAGATCACCGGCCTCGACGACCCGGTCCCGGCGGTCCTCGTCGTCACCACCTTCGACCTCGACGACTACGTGTTCGGTGCGCTGGAGGCGGGCGCGAGCGGGTTCGTCCTGAAGGACACCCACCCCGACGACCTCGTCGACGCCGTCCGCCGCCTCGCCCGCGGCGACGGGCTGATCGACCAGACCGTCACCCGCCGGGTGATCGCCGAGTTCGCGCGTCGCCGCCCGGCCCCGGACGCCGCGCCCGACGGCGGGGTCGCGCCGCTGACCCCGCGCGAGACCGAGATCGTGCGGATGCTGGCCCGCGGGCTGTCCAACGCCGAGATCGCCGAGGAACTGGTCGTCGAGACGTCCACGGTCAAGTCGCACCTGGGCCGGGCGATGGCGAAGATCGGGACCCGGGACCGGCTGCAGACCGTGGTGTGGGCCTACCGGACCGGCGTCGCCGCTCCCGGCTGACGGCCCGGACGGCTAGCGTCCGCGGCATGGCACAGCACGAGGTGAGCAGGTTCGGGCACGTCGATCCCGACGGGCTCCCGCCGGACCTGGCGGAGCGGATCGGCGCGATCGCGGAGCGGTCGGGGTTCGTCCCGAACGTGTTCCGCGCGCTGGGGCGGCGGCCGAGGGAGCTGCGGGCGTTCCTGGACTACCACGACGCGCTGATGGACTCCGACGACGGACTGTCCAAGGCCGAGCGCGAGCTGGTCGTCGTCGCCACCTCGGGGGCGAACAACTGCACCTACTGCGTCGTCGCGCACGGCGCGATCCTCCGGGTCCGCTACAAGGACCCGGAGGTCGCCGACCGCGTCGCGACCAACCCCTACGCCGTCGAGCTGTCGGAGCGCGAGCGCGCGATCGTCGACCTGGCCCTGCTGGTCGCCCGGAACTCCGAGGCGCTCACCGAGGCCGACCTCGACGACGCCCGCGCCGCGGGGCTGTCCGAGGACGAGATCTGGGACGTCGGCGCGATCACCGCGCTGTTCGCGATGTCGAACCGGCTCGCGCACCTGACCGCGCTGCGCCCCAACCCGGAGTTCTTCCTGATGGGGCGCATCCCCCGCAGCTGAGGCCCGGTCCGCCGCGGCCGGTGTTCCCGGAACGCCCTGCTCGGGTTCCGGGAACGACGGCCCGGCGGCCGGGGACCGGCCTACGGTCCGGCGCGGCGGACCGCGTGGGCGGCCGCCGGAGGGAGGACGACGGTGTCCCACGGGATCCTGACCCGCGAGCAGCTCGGCCACCTGCGGCACTGGGACAACCTGTCCCGGCAGCTGCCCAACGACTGGTCGCTGATGCACGGCAAGGGTGTCAGCCAGGACGACTTCGGCGGCTATCGCTTCCAGCTCGCCTACATGGTCTACGGGCTCGCCCTCACCCACCGGCATCGGCTGCCCGCGGCGCCCGGCCTGTTCGCCCCCACGATCCGCCGGCTGGTCGAGAAGCTGCTCCAGCCCGAGGTGTGGCTCTACTGGCGCGACGTCTCGCGCGGCGGCTCGGTGTTCAACGCCCACCTCTCCGACGGCTACACCGAGCAGTGGGACCCGGTGGTCCGGGACAACATCATGTACTCGGCGTACGTGCAGTCGTGTGCCACGCTGCACGACCAGCTCTTCGGCTCGGACCACTTCGCGGCCCCCGGCGCGCTGACCTTCCGGCACTGGTCGTTCTTCTGGGGCGGGGAGGAGAAGCGGTTCGCCTACGACCGGGACTCGCTGACCGAGCACCTGTACTGGCTGATGGTCGAGAGCGGCTACCTCGGCGTCGCGTGCGAGCCGAACTGCGTCTTCCAGATCTGCAACCAGCCCGCGATCCTCGGGTTCCGGCTGCACGACCAGATCACCGGTGGCCGCCGTGCCGACGAGGTCGTGGCCGGCTACGAGAAGGCGTGGGCCGACTTCGGCCGCCTCGACGAAGGCGGCCACTACGCCATGATGATCTCCGAGGACACCCGGGAGGTGCGGCCCAACGACCTCCCCTCCCCCTGGGCCGACGCGTGGTGCGGCGCGCTGATGAACACCTGGAACGGTGACTTCGTGCGCCGTCACTACCGGCGACAGGTCGCCGACTTCCTCGAACCCGGTCCCGACGGGACGTTCTCGGTGCCCTCCGCGCCCGCCCGTCAGGTCATGGGTCAGGAGATCGTGTCCGACACCTGCGACTTCGGCTGGGTCGCGGCCTGGGCCTCGGAGATGGGCGACCGGGAGACCCTCGCCGGCCTGCTCGCCCACGCCGACCGGTTCATGGCCCCGACCGAGCGCGACGGCGGCCTGTACTACCCGCGCAACGACACACCCCGCGACGCCGACGGGCGGCGCACCGAGATCGAGCCGATGACCGGCAACGTCCTGCTCGGCTACGCGCGGTTGAACGTCGAGGACGGCCTGCGGGGCCTCTACCGCGAGCCCTGGCCGGCCGGCCACCACGACGCGCCCCGGCTCGCCGAGGTGGAACGCGACGTCGAGGTCAGCAGGGCCGAGGTCGTCGACGGCGTGCTGCACGCCCGCCTGCGCCGCGACCGGAGCGTTCCCGGCGGGGGCACCGTGACCCTCGCCGGCCTCGCACCCGGGACCCGGCTGTGCCTGGACGGCACCGAGGTCACCCCGCGCACCCCGGCGGTGCTGGCGGTGCCGGACGGCGCGGCGGTCGACCTGGTGGCCGCGCCGTGACCGCGCCACCGATCCGCGCGACCTACTCGCTGGTGGACCACCACGGGGTCGGGGTCACCGAGGCGACCTACCGCGGGCGCTGGCAGCTGGTCCGGTTCGGGTTCACCGCGTGCCGGGTGGTCTGCCCCCGCGCACTCGTCCTGCTCGACGACGTACTCGACCGGCTGGGCGCGGCGGCAGCCGCCGTGGTCCCCCTGTACGTGACGGTCGACCCCGGCCGGGACACCCCGGACCGACTGCGGAGCCACCTCGCGGCCACCCACCCCCGGTTCACCGGACTCACCGGGACCGAGGAGCAGACCGGCGACGCGGCGGCGGCCTTCCGCGTCTTCACCCGCCGCCGCGACACCCCGGACGGCTACGACGTGCAGCACACCGCGATGACCTACCTGCTCGACCCCGCCGCCGTCCCGGCCCGGTTCTGGCCGGACACCCGGGACGCGGCGTCGATCGCCGCCGACCTGGCGGCCGTGCTCACGGCCGCGGGGACCCGACCTGCCGGTCGGACGCCCCCGGACGGCCCCACGCTCCCGGGGTGACCCCGTAGCGGCGCCGGAAGGCCCGGGTGAATGTGGTCGTGTCGGCGAACCCGCACCGCGCGGCGACGGCGGCGACCGTGGGGCGGTGCTCCCCGTCGAGCAGTCGGACGGCCCGCCGCAGACGCTCCTCGCGCAGGAACGTGGCGGGTGGCGGCCGGCCCGCGTCGGCGAACACCCGCGTCACGTAGCGGCCGGAGACCCCGAACCGCCGGGCGACGGCGTCGACGGACAGACCGGGGTCGGTGAGGTTGTCCAGGACGAACCGTTGCATCGTCGCGGCGAGGGCGACCGGGCCGGTCGGGAGCGTCTCGGTGCCGTCGAGTGAGCCGAGCAGGGCGTCGAGCATCTGCAGCACCGCCGACGACATCCGGGCGGCCGGCACCGGGTCCAGGCCGTCGGCGGTCCGCTCGAGCGTGGCGAGGGTGGCGGCCAGTACGCGCAGTGCCGGTGTCGAGGCCGGGATCGTGCGCGCGAGGGCCGCGGCGACGGCCGCCCCGTCGAGCTCGGCGTGCTCCGCCGTCACCTGGAGGGTGAGGCAGGTGGTCGGCTGCTCGCACACCAGCGACAGCCGGTCGCGGCTGCGGTAGAGCACGGCCTCACCGGCGACGGCCCGGGCGACCCGCCCCGCCTGCGACACGCGCACCGAGCCGCCGCGCTGGATCGAGAGGAACAGCGTGTCCGGCGCGTCGTCGAGCGACCCGGAGCGGGTCATGCGGCACGGGTCGGCGGTGATCCGGGAGACGTCCAGGCGGGCGTCGAGCCCGCGCCCGACGAGCTCGCCGCGGAAGGCCGCGGGCCGTCCGCCCGGTGGCTGCACCCGGAGCGGGACGAAACCGGTCTCGGCGATCGCGCTCCACTCGTCGAAGGAGGAGGCCGTCGCCGAGTACATCCCGCGATGCTAACGCCGCGACGCCTCCCGGACCGTCGCCTCTCAGAGCACCTTCGACAGGAACGCGCGGGTGCGCTCCTCCTGCGGGTCGGAGAGCACCGCGCGCGGGTCGCCCGACTCGACGATCCGGCCGTCGTCCATGAACACCAGCGCGTCGCCGACCTCGCGGGCGAAACCCATCTCGTGGGTCACGACGATCATCGTCATGCCCTCGCGGGCCAGCTCGCGCATCACGTCGAGCACCTCGCCGACCAGCTCCGGGTCGAGCGCCGAGGTCGGCTCGTCGAACAGCATCAGCTTCGGCTGCATGGCCAGCGCCCTGGCGATCGCCACGCGCTGCTGCTGCCCGCCGGACAGCTGCGCGGGGTAGGCGTCGGCCCGGTCGGCCAGCCCGACCCGGCCGAGCAGCTCCACGGCCCGCTTCCGTGCGGTCGCGCGGGACTCCCGGCGGACGACGACCGGCGCCTCCATCACGTTCTCCGCCGCGGTGCGGTGCGGGAACAGGTTGAAGCGCTGGAACACCATGCCGATCTCGCGGCGCTGCCTGCCGAGCGCGGAGTCGCGCAGCCGGTACAGCCTCCCGTTCTCCTCGCGCAGACCCATGAGCTCGCCGCCCACCCAGAGCCGCCCGGTGTCGATCGTCTCGAGGTGGTTGATGCAGCGCAGCAGCGTGGACTTGCCCGAGCCGGACGGCCCGATCACGCAGCAGACCTGCCCGGGCTCGACGACGAGGTCGACGCCGCGGAGCACCTCGACGTCGCCGAAGCTCTTGCCGACCGTCTCGGCGCGGACCATCGGGGTCACGAGGTCTTCCCTCCCGTCCGGAACGAGAACAGCCGCACCAGCGGGGTCGCCTCGGTGACGGCACCGGCGACTCCGCGGCCGTAGCGGCGTTCGATGACCCGCTGGCCGGCGGTGAGCAGCGAGGTCAGCAGCAGGTACCAGGCCGCGGCCACGATCAGCAGCGGGATGGTCTGGAAGTTCGTCGAGTAGATCCGCTGCACCGAGGTGAGCAGCTCGGTGTAGCCGATGACGACGACCAGCGACGTCGTCTTCAGCATGCCGATGGTCTCGTTGCCGGTCGGCGGGATGATCACCCGCATCGCCTGCGGGAGCACCACCCGGCGCAGCGTCTGGGCGCGGGTCATGCCGAGCGCCCCGGCGGCCTCGCTCTGGCCCTGGTCGACCGACTGGATACCGCCGCGCACGATCTCGGCCATGTAGGCGGCCTCGTTCAGCCCGAGGCCCAGCAGGCACGCCAGGAACGGCGTGATCAGCGAGTTCGTGTCGAACACGACGAACTCCGGGCCGAACGGGATGCCCAGCGACAGGTTCGGGTAGAGCGCCGACAGGAAGCTCCAGAACAGCAGCTGGGCGATCAGCGGGGTGCCGCGGAACAGCCACAGGTACACCCCGGCCACCCCGGACAGCACCGGGTTCGGCGAGAGCCGCATGACGGCCAGCCCGACGCCGCCGACGATGCCGATCAGCATCGACAGCACGGTGAGCACGAGGGTGTTCGCCAAGCCGTTCAGCACCGGCGCGGAGAACAGGTACTGGGCGACGATCGGCCACCCGAAGTTCTCGTTGGTCAGCAGCGTGTTGACCAGCATCGCGCCCAGGACCGCGAGCACCGCGATCGCGACCCACCGTCCGGGGTGCCGGACGGCGACCGCGTCGCGGGGCTCGGGGCGGGCGCCGGTGGTCGCCGGCTCAGCCACCGTTGATCGAGGACGTGGCGATGGCGCCGTTGGCGACGTTCCACTTGTCGAGGATCCTCGTGTAGGTGCCGTCGTCGATCAGCGACTGGACGGCGCCCTGCACGGCCTGGGCGTACTGGCCGTCGTTCTTCTTCAGCGCGACGCCGTACGGGGCGGTGTCGTAGGGCTGCCCGACGACCTCGACGGCGCCGTTCGTGGTGGTCTGCGCGTAGGCCGCGACCGGGGAGTCGGCGAGCATCGCGACGATCCGGTTCGAGTTCAGCGCGAGCGTCACGTCGGTCTGGGCCTGCAGCTCGGTCACCTGGATGGCCGGCTTGCCCTCGTCGGTGCACTTCGTGGTGCGGGCCTGCACGTCCTCGACCTGCACGGTGCCCTGCTGGACGCCGACGGCCTTGCCGCAGAGGTCGTTCGGGTCGATCCCGTCCGGGTTGCCCTTGCGGGTGGCGAGGCTGGTGCCCGCGGAGAAGTAGCCGACCATGTCGAGCACCTTGGTGCGCTCGTCGTTGATGGTGAACGACGAGATGCCGGCCTCGTAGCGGCCGCCGGTGATGCCCGGGATGATCCCGGAGAACTGGCTCTGCTCGAACTTCGCGGTCAGCCCCAGCTTCTGGGCGATGGCGTTGCCGAGGTCGACCTCCATCCCGATGATCGTGGTGCCGTCGGGCGCGGTGAACTCGTTCGGCGGGTAGGTCGGGTCGGTGCCGACGACCCACGTGCCGTCCTGCCGCACCTCGGCCGGCACCATCGCGGCGAGCCGGTCGTCCTTGGCGACGGCCGGGATCGGAGCATCGGTGCCGGTGGCCTCGGCGGAGCCGCCTCCCCCGCTGCCGTCGCCGCCGGCGCCACAGCCGGTCAGGACCAGTGCGGTCAGTGCGGACAGTGCGATCCCGGTCAGGGAGCGGACGCTGCGGGTCCTCGCGGTCGTCATGCGGTTGCCTTCCAGGTGAGGCGGGGTCGAACGGCGGGGATCCTGCCACTTACCGACGGGTCACCGCCGCCCGCACGGTCGATCCGTTACGTGCTCGTCGCACGCCGGTGGAGCGCCGCGCCGGTCCGTGCCCGTTCGCCTACTGTTGGTGCGACGACCGAGTGCCGCGGGATCGACGCGGTGCCGCACCGTCACGGAGGTCCTCGAAGATGTCGCTGTTCCGCAGACTCACCGTTCTGGCAGGAGCGGTCGAGGCCGCCCGCCGCTACGCCCGGTCCAACCCGGACAAGGCGGGCAAGGCCCTCGACTCCGCCGCCCAGTTCGTCGACAAGCAGACCAAGGGCAAGTACACGAACCAGATCGCCGGGGCCGCGCGCAAGGCGAAGGACGCGGCGGGCATCCCGCAGCCCGGCTACGGCTACGGCGCGCCGGGCACCACCCCGCCCGCCCCGGGCCGCCCGGCCGCCGGGAACCCGCCGTACCCGGCGGGCGGTGCGGACGCGCCGACGCAGCGCACCCCGCAGCAGCCCCCGGCGTTCCCGCCGCCGGACCCGGAGCGCCCGCACGGCGCCTGACCCGCTCCCGCGACGGTCCCGGCCGGGTGCCGGGACCGTCGTCTGTGGACGTCCGACGGTCCGTCGTCCACCCGTCGACCTGCGGGGCACCGGTTCTCCTCGGGGCCGGTGACGTGCCAGGATCGGCGGTGACGCGCCTGCGCGTCCCGGGGCCGCACCACCCGCACGGGCCCGGAGCCGACGCTCCCGGGCGTGACCCCGCCCGGTGCGACCGAGGAGGTCTGCCGTGGACGTACCCCAGGCGTGGATACCGACCGATCCGCGATCCCGGCCCAGCCACGACCAGGTCGTCGCCGGGCTGAAGGGCGTCGACGAGGGCGGGCCGGAGCTCGTCCAGCTGCTCACCCCCGAGGGCGAGCGGGTGCCCGACGAGCGCTTCGACCGCTACGCCGCCGACATCACCGCAGAGGACCTGCAGTCGCTCTACCGCGACCTCGTCCTGGTCCGGCGGGCCGACCGCGAGGGCAACTCCCTGCAGCGCCAGGGCGAGCTCGGCCTCTGGGTGCCGCTGCTCGGCCAGGAGGCCGCGCAGGTCGGCTCCGGCCGCGCGCTCGCACCCGAGGACATGTGCTTCCCCAGCTACCGCGAGCACGGCGTCGCCTGGTGCCGCGGGGTCGACCCGACCGAGCTGCTCGGCATCTTCCGCGGCACCGACCACGGCACCTGGGACCCGGTCGCGACCCGGTTCCACCCGTACACGATCGTCATCGGCAACCAGTGCCTCAACGCCGCCGGGTACGCGATGGGCCAGCGCTTCGAGTCCAAGGTCGGCGACCGGGACACCGGAGAGGCCACCATCTGCTACTTCGGCGACGGCGCCACCAGCCAGGGCGACGTCCACGAGGGCTTCGTCTGGGCCGCCGCCTACGACGCGCCGCTGGTCTTCTTCTGCCAGAACAACCAGTGGGCGATCTCGGTGCCGGCCGAGCGCCAGACCCGGGTGCCGCTCTACCAGCGCGCCCGCGGCTACGGCTTCCCCGGCGTCCGGGTGGACGGCAACGACGTCCTCGCCTGCCTCGCCGTCACCCGCTGGGCGCTCGACGAGTGCCGCACCGGCAACGGCCCGGTGCTGATCGAGGCGTTCACCTACCGGATGGACTCCCACACCACCTCCGACGACGCGACCCGCTACCGGCTCGCCGACGAGGTCGAGCTGTGGAAGCTCAAGGACCCGATCGAGCGGGTCCGGGTGCACCTGGCCCGCCGGCACGGCGTCGGCGCCGACTTCTTCGACGCCGTCGAGGCCGAGGCCGACGAGCTCGGCGAGCGGATGCGGGCGTTCTGCCGGGCGATGCCCCAGCCCGGTCCGGAGCGGATGTTCTCCCAGGTCTACGCCGAGGCGTCGCCGACGGTGGAGCGCCAGCGCGAGGAGTTCCTGGCCTACCACGCGTCGTTCGCGGACCAGGAGGACTGAGCCGTGCCGACCACGATGGCGAAGGCGCTCAACGACGGCCTGCGTGCCGCGATGGAGCGCGACCCCAAGGTGCTGGTCATGGGTGAGGACGTCGGCCGGCTCGGCGGCGTCTTCCGCATCACCGACGGGCTGCAGAAGGACTTCGGCGAGCAGCGCGTGCTCGACACCCCGCTGTCGGAGTCCGGGATCATCGGCGCCGCGATCGGGCTCGCGGTGCGCGGCTTCCGGCCGGTCTGCGAGATCCAGTTCGACGGGTTCGTCTTCCCCGGCTACGACCAGATCGTGTCCCAGCTGGCGAAGCTGCGGTACCGGACCCAGGGCCGGGTGCCGGTGCCGGTCGTCGTCCGGATCCCCTACGGCGGCGGGATCGGTGCCGTCGAGCACCACTCCGAGTCGCCCGAGTCGCTGTTCGCGCACGTCGCGGGCCTGAAGGTGGTCACCTGCTCGACCCCGTCGGACGCGCACTGGATGATCCAGCAGGCCATCCTCTCCGACGACCCGGTGATCTTCTTCGAGCCGAAGCGCCGGTACTGGGAGAAGGGCGAGCTCGACGGCGCCGACCTGGCGTCGGCGTACCCGCTGCACGCGTCGCGGGTGGTGCGGCCGGGCTCGACGCTGACCGTCGCCACCTACGGGCCGATGGTGAGGACCTGCCTCGACGCGGCCGCCGCGGCCGCCGAGGAGGGCCGCGAGCTCGAGGTGGTCGACCTGCGGTCGCTGTCCCCGCTCGACCTCGGCCCGGTCGCGGACTCGGTGCGCCGCACCGGTCGGCTGGTCGTGGTGTCCGAGGCGCCCGCGGAGTCGTCGGTGACCTCCGAGGTCGCCGCCCGGATCCAGCAGGAGTGCTTCTTCTCGCTGGAGGCGCCGGTCCTCCGCGTGACCGGTTTCGACACGCCCTACCCGCCGTCGCGGCTGGAGGACGAGTACCTGCCGGACCTGGACCGGGTGCTCGACGCCGTCGACCGTTCCCTGGCCTGGTGAGGACGAGCACATGCGTGAGCACTTCAAGCTGCCCGACGTCGGCGAGGGGCTGACCGAGGCCGAGATCGTCACCTGGCGGGTGGCGCCGGGCGACACGGTCGCGGTGAACGACGTGATCGTGGAGATCGAGACGGCGAAGGCGGCCGTGGAGCTGCCCTCACCGTGGGCCGGAACGGTCGGCGAGCTGCTGGCCGAGCCGGGCGCGACCGTCGCGGTGGGGACGCCGATCATCGCGATCGACACCGGTGGGTCCGCGCCCGACGCCGGCGCCGACACCGGAGCGAAGATCGGTGAGGCGGGCAGGGACGGACGGATCGCGACGCTCGTCGGGTACGGGCCGCGGCAGGGCTCCGCCCGGCGACGGCCCCGGCGCGAGCCCACCGCCTCCGCTGCGCCGGCCGGGTCCGTCGCCGCGGGGGACCCCGTCGCCGGGGGCCCGGACGCCCCGGGGCCGGGCGCGGCCCCCGTCCCGTCGCCCCAGCAGTCGCTCGGGTCGCCGGAGCAGGCCGCTCCCGGGACGTCCACCGGAGCCGACCCGGGAGCCGGGGGCTCCGACGGGCAGACCGGGGGCTCGGACGGCCGGGCCGGGGGCTCCGACGGCCGGGCCGGGGGCGACGCGGTCGGACCGCGTGCCGCCCAGGTCCCGCTCGCTCCGCCGCCGGTCCGGCTGCTCGCACGGGAGCTCGGCGTCGACCTGCGGGCGGTGACGGGGACCGGGCGGGACGGCCGGATCACCCGGGAGGACGTGCACGCCGCCGCGTCGGGGGCCGGGCTCACGGGTGCCGGGAACGGCGCTGCGGCCGACGGCCGGGGCGCCGGAGCGGGTGCTGCCGGCACGTCCGCCGGGTCGCCGGTCGCCGGGGGTCCCGCCGCGGCGGGTGCCGCTGCCGGTGGTCTCGCCACGGGGGGTGCCGCTGCCGGGGATCTCGCCGGCGCCGCGACCTCGGGTGCCGCGCCGGACGGCTCGGGTCCCGGCGACCCGGGTACCGCCGCCGGGCCGGGCACCACCGCCGGGCCGGGCACCGTCGCCGGACCGGGCACGACCACCGCCCGGCCCACCGAGGACCGGCGTGAGCCCATCCGCGGCGTCCGCAAGGCCACCGCCGCGGCGATGGTCGCGAGTGCGTTCACCGCGCCGCACGTCACCGAGTTCCTCGACGTCGACGTCACCGAGATGATGGCCCTGCGCGACCGGCTGCGGGCCTCGCGCGAGTTCGCCGGGGTCAAGCTGACCCCGCTGGCGTTCGTCGCGAAGGCCGCCTGCCTCGCCGCCGCGCGGACCCCGGCGGTCAACGCCAGCTGGGACGAGCGCGCCGGCGAGATCGTCTACTACGCCCGCGTCCAGCTCGGCATCGCCGCCGCGACGCCGCGTGGGCTCGTCGTCCCCAAGATCCGCGACGCGGACACGCTCACCCTGCGCGGCATGGCCGACGCGCTCACGACGCTCACCGACACCGCCCGGGCGGGCCGGACCGCCCCGGCCGACCTGGTCGGGGGCACGTTCACGATCACGAACGTCGGCGTGCTCGGCGTCGACACCGGGACGCCGATCATCAACCCCGGCGAGGCCGCGATCCTCGCGGTGGGGTCGATCAAGCCCGCCCCCTGGGTCGTCGACGGCGAGCTGGCCGTGCGCACCGTGTGCCGGCTGGCGCTGTCGTTCGACCACCGCCTCGTCGACGGGGCCGAGGGCTCGCGCTTCCTCGCCGACGTCGGCGCGCTGCTGCACGACCCCGGGGTCGCCTTCACCTGGTGACCTGGGGAGATCATCCGGGGGCCCCGGGGACCGATCCGGGGAATTCGGGCGATCCGGGAGCAGAACGGCGTGCCCGTGCGTTGTACGGGCATGCCGTTCGTGCTGCTCTACGTCGTGCTCGAGATCGTCGCGCTCGCCGGGCTGATCGCGTGGATCGGACTGGGCTGGACCCTGCTGGTCCTGCTCGCCGGGTCCGTGATCGGGCTCCTGCTCGCCCGCCGGGAGGGCGTCCGCGCCGCCCGCGCGCTCGCCACCGCCGTGCAGCGCGGGAAGCTGGCGCACGAGGAGGCGACCGACGGGCTGCTCGTCGCCGCCGGTGGCATCCTCATCTTCCTGCCGGGCCTGATCACCGACGTGCTCGGTCTCGCCCTGGTGTTCCCCCCGACGCGGGCCCTGGTCCGGCGTCGCATGGTGAACGCCGCCGAGCGGGCCGCACCGAGCCTGCGCACCGCGCGGATCCGCTACGGCGCCACCGTGGTCGAGGGGGAGACCGTCACCGAGCCGCGCTCGGCGGCCGCGTACCCGCGCATCACCGGTCCCGCCGCGGGCACCGGCCCGGTCGTCGACGGCGAGGTCGTGGACGGCCCCGACCGCACCTGACCCGTCACCGGGCCTCGCGATGCGTGGTCTCCCGGCGCACCCCGCAGGCGGTCTCCGCACCCCGTGCGGAGGGTGCGACGGCGGCACCGGGGGTGCGACGGCCGGGCGCGGCGGGTCCGGGTCGGGGTGGTGGACGGCGGGGGCGTTCGGGGGTCGCCCCCGCCGTCCTTCTCACCAGCCGGGGCGCGCTCCTGCGAGCAGGCTGCGCAGGCTCTCCAGCCGTCGGCGACGCAGCGTGATCGGCTTCATCCGCAGCGTCGAGTGATGCATCCGGTCGGCGCGGTGCCGTCCGCGGTGTCGGCCCACAGCGCTCTCCTCCCGGGCGTAGTCACGTGCGACAGGGTGGTGCACGCCTCAGAGTGTTGCTGGTCAACCGCGGTCGCGGAAGGTCGCCGGGCGCGGGCCACCGGATCGTGACGACAACGCAGGCGTTCACCCGCCCCGCTCGCACGGTGCGTTCGCGGCGGATCGCACGGGCGACGCCGGAGCCGGCCCGGACGGGCCTCGCGATCACGCTGGGTGACCGACGTCGCCGCTGGGCCGCACGGGTGGCGGGGCCGCGACACGCCGACGTCGTCTACGGAATTCCGAAGAGCGGCGGATACCGTCCTCGCATGGACCCGGTGCGCAACCCGTTCGCCCCCGGCGCCGGGCAGCGCCCGCCGGAGCTGGCCGGCCGGGACCGCGAGGTGGACGCCTTCGAGATCGTCCTGGAGCGGGTCGCCCGCGGTCGCCCGGAGCGGAGCCTGGTGCTCACCGGGCTGCGCGGCGTCGGCAAGACGGTGCTGCTCGGCGAGCTGCGCTCGATGGCGATGCACGCCGGCTGGGGCGCCGGGAAGATCGAGGCCCGCCCGGACGCCGACCTGCGCCGTCCGCTGTCCGCTGCGCTGCACCGCGCGATCCGCGACCTCGCCGTCCGGCACCGGGCCCCCGAGCGCATCGACGAGGTGCTGGGCGTGCTCAAGGCGTTCGCGCTGCGGTCGTCGCCCGAGGGCACGAAGCTGCGGGAGCGCTGGCAGCCCGGCATCGACGTCCCGGTGAAGAACGGGCGCGCGGACTCCGGCGACATCGAGATCGACCTCGTCGAGCTGTTCACCGAGGTCGCGGAGCTGGCCCAGGACGTCGGCTCCGGCATCGCGCTGCTGATCGACGAGATGCAGGACCTGCGGCCCGAGGACGTCTCCGCGCTCTGCGCCGCCTGCCACGAGCTGTCCCAGGCCCGGGTGCCGCTCGTCGTCGTCGGGGCCGGGCTGCCGCACCTGCCCGCGGTGCTGTCGGCGTCGAAGTCCTACTCCGAGCGGCTGTTCAAGTACTCCCGGATCGACCGGCTGGACCGCAAGGACGCCGACTTCGCGCTGATCGCGCCGGCCGAGCGCGAGGAGGCGACCTTCGACCAGGAGGCCCTCGACGACCTCTACGTCCGCTCGGGCGGCTACCCCTACTTCGTGCAGGCCTACGGCAAGGCCGCCTGGGACGCCGCACCGACCAGCCCGATCGGCGTGAAGGACGTCGAGATGGCCGCCCCCGAGGCCGAGGCCGAGCTCGCGGTCGGCTTCTTCGGCTCGCGCTTCGAGCGGGCGACGCCCGCGGAGCGCGAGTACCTGCGGGCGATGGCCGAGCTGACCGACGGGGAGGACCACCCCGTCGAGACGTCGCTGGTGGCCAAGCACCTGGACCGGCGCGCGTCGTCGCTGTCCCCGGCGCGCGACAGCCTGCTCAAGAAGGGCCTGGTGTTCTCCGCCCAGCGCGGCCAGATCGCCTTCACCGTGCCGCACTTCGGGCGGTACCTGCTCGCCAACACCTGAGTTCCGCTGCTCCGGACGAGTGAAAACTGTTTGCGGTGTAACAGGTCGTCGTATCGGTGCGAAACCCCTGCTGAGCCCCGCGGCGCCACCCGACCCCCGACTCGGTAGCGCCGCGGGGCGTTCCACGTTCGGGGCATGCTGTCGCCTGTGCCGGGCGCCGCCGGGGGCGTCAGGGGTCACCCGTAGCATCGGCCCGGTGGCCGAGCCCAAACTCGAGATCCAGATGCTCCATGACCGGGTCATGATCAAGAGGGTCGAGGGTTCCGGCGAGCGACGGAGCTCGGCCGGAATCGTGATCCCGGCAACCGCACAGGTCGCCAAGCGTCTGGTCTGGGGAGAGGTGGTCGGGGTGGGACAGCACGTGCGCACGGTGAAGGCCGGCGACCGCGTCCTGCTCGCCCCGGAGGACCAGTACGAGGTCGAGATCGCCGGCGTCGGGCACCTGGTCATGCGTGAGCGGGACCTGCACGCGGTGGCCTCCGAGGCCACCCAGCACGGGACCGGTCTCTACCTCTGACCCCCCGGGTCGCGCCGGTCCGCACGGACCCGCGGCCCACCCGGTTCGACAGCGGTGTCGACGCAGTCGACGACGCCGGTCGCGATGACAGAGTCGATGGCAGTGCGGAAAGGAAGTCCCACGTCATGCCCGAGCGCCCTCCCTCGTCCGACGACGCGGACGAGCAGCCGGTGACGTCCGCGCCGGAGCCGGGAGACCCGCAGACCGGCGACGCCGCCGGTGCCGGTCGCCCCGTGATGCCCGCCCGCCGTCCCTCGCCCGGTCCCGTCGCCCCCGCCGCGCCGCAGGGGACCCCCGCGCCGCAGGGTGCCACCGAGGTCCCGGCCGCCGACGTGTCCGGTCCCGCCGACCCGGCCGAGGCCGCCGAGCAGGCGCCGCCGGAGTCCCCCGCGGCCCGCACCGTCGTCGGGCAGGCGACCACCGCGGACGGCCCGGCCGCGCCGTCGCCCGCCCCGCACCAGCAGCCCCCCGCGCCGCAGCGCCCGGAGTCCGGCACGGCCGCCCCGCAGCCGTCAGGCGGCGCCCCGGCCCCCGCGGGCCCCGCCGCGCCGCAGCCCGGCCCCCGGCCGGCCGGTGCGCCGGACGCGACCCGCCCGGTCCCCGCCACCCCCGAGGGGCAGGACCAGGACACCGTCCGCGTCGCCCCGCTCAGCGAGCAGCGCACCCAGGTCCTGCCCCGGGTCACCCCGGCCGCGGCCGCGACGCCGCCCGCGGGCGGCGCCGCCGAGCAGACCGCCCGTATCCACACCGGCGGCCCGGGCGCGGGCACCGCGGTCCTCGGTGCCGGTGCGACCGGCCCCGCGGGCGGGACCGGTCCGGGTGGGCCGGGAGGTCCCGGCGGCCCCGGTGGTGGCGACGGGCACGGCGACGGCGAGGGCGGTGACGGCCCGCAGCGCAAGCGCCCGGTCGGCCTGATCGTCGCGGCCGCCGCGCTCGGCGTGCTCGTCCTCGGCTATGTGGGCGACCTCGCGCTGAGCTCCGGCAGCGTGCCGCGCGGCGTCGTCGTCGCCGGTCAGCAGATCGGCGGCATGTCGCGCGCCCAGGCCACCGAGACGCTGCAGGCCGCGATCGAGCCCCGCTCCTCCGCGCCGGTGCCGGTCCAGGCCGGTGAGGTCCGCTCCGAGATCGACCCGAAGGCCGCGGGCCTGCAGGTCGACTACGCGCGCACCCTCGACGAGGCGGGCGAGCAGCCGCTGAACCCGATCACCCGGATCTCCTCGTTCTTCACCACCCGCGAGGTCGGGGTGGTCAACTCCGCCGACGACCGCGCCGTGCGCACCGCGCTGGAGCAGATGGCCCCGCTGGTCATGAAGGAGCCCAAGGAGGGCTCGGTCCAGTGGCAGGGTGTCACCCCGACCCCGGTCGCGCCGGAGCCCGGCCAGCAGCTCGACGTCGACGCGGCCGTCGGCGTCGTCGAGGAGCAGTGGGCCTCCGGCGAGCCGGTGCAGCTCCCGCTGATCGTCGAGCAGGCCGTCACGACCCCGGCCGACGTGCAGAAGGCCATCGACGAGGTGGCCAAGCCCGCCGTCGCCGGCCCGCTGACGATCACCGGTGAGGGCGCGAACGCGACCATCACCCCGGAGGACATCACGACCGCGCTCAGCTTCACCGCGGACCCGGAGGGGCCCGTGAAGCTGAAGCCGGTGATCGCGAACAAGACCCTCGAGGACGTCGCGCAGCCGCAGCTGGCGAGCACCGAGAAGCCCGGCGTCGACGCCCAGCTCGACTTCGCCGCGACCCCGCCGCGGGTCGTCCCGTCGCAGGACGGGCGCGGCATCGACTACGACGCCACCTTCGCGAACGTGCTGCCGATCCTCACCGGCCAGGGCGAGCGCACCGTCGCGGCGGTCTACGCGAACAAGCCGGCCGAGATCACCACGGCCGACCTGGAGTCGCTGGGCAACGCCACCGAGATCTCGACGTTCACCACCGGCGGGTTCGCCGCCGACTCGGGGCAGAACATCAAGCGCGCCGCCGAGGCCATCAACGGCCAGATCGTGCAGCCCGGCGAGACGTTCAGCCTCAACGGCGTCAGCAACCCCCGCAACGCCGCGAACGGCTACGTCGAGGCCGGCATCATCGAGGACGGCCACCCGGCGCGCGGCGTCGGTGGTGGTGTCTCCCAGCTCGCGACGACGCTGTACAACGCGTCGTACTTCGCCGGTATGACCGACGTCGAGCACAAGGAGCACAGCTACTACATCAGCCGCTACCCGGTGGCCCGCGAGGCGACGGTCTTCAACGACCTCATCGACGTCAAGTTCCGCAACGACGGCCCGACCCCGGTGCTGATCCGCACGGCGTGGACGCCCAGCAACGTCACCGTCTCGTTCATCGGGCAGAAGATGTACGAGGTCACCTCGGCGACCGGGCCGCGGACGAACCCGACCCAGCCGCAGGTCGTCAACATCCCGGCCGGCCAGCCGTGCAGCGCCAGCAAGGGCTCGCCCGGCTTCACCGCGACCGACACCCGGACCATGCGCAACGTGCAGACCGGGGAGACGACCAGCAAGACGCGGACGGTCAAGTACAACCCTCAGCCGATCGTGCAGTGCGGCGGCTGATCCGGTGATCGTCCCCGTCGGGGGATGACGAGAGCCAGGTCACATTCGTACCCTGATCCCTCCAGTCGTCGGACAGCGAGGGATCGGGGTACCCCATGCGCATCGCGGACGTTCTGAGGAACAAGGGCAGCGCGGTCAGCACCGTGGCGCCGGAGGACTCGATGGGCGAGGTGCTGCGCGCGATCGCCGAGCGGAACCTCGGCGCACTGCCCGTCGTCGACGGGGACAGGCTGGTCGGCATCGTCTCCGAGCGGGACGTGGTGCGCCGGCTGCACAGCCACGGTGCCGCGCTGCTCGACGCGCGGGTGGCCGAGGTGATGACCACCGAGGTGGTCACCTGCTCGCCCGACGACGGCGTCGGCGACCTCGCCCGGGTCATGACCGACCGCCGGGTGCGGCACCTGCCGGTGATCGTCGACGGGGCGCTGGCCGGGATCGTGTCCATCGGCGACCTGGTCAAGGCCCGGATGGACATGCTGGAGCAGGAGCGCGAGCAGCTGGAGAGCTACATCGCGCAGTAGGGGCGCGACGAGGAAGGGCCCCGGGCGGGGAGTCCGCGCCCGGGGCCCTTCGTCATCGGGGCCGGATCAGAACGAGGCCTCGTCGAGCTCCATGAGCTCGTTGTCGGCGTTCGCGATGATCGCCTTGTCCGAGGTCAGGCGGGGCAGCACGGACTTCGCGAAGAAGGTCGCGACGCCGACCTTGCCCTCGTAGAAGGCCCGGTCCTTCGCGGAGACGCCGTCGGTGCCCAGCGCGGCGAGCGCGACGGTGGCCTGGCGCAGCAGCAGCCAGCCGACGAGCAGGTCGCCGACCGCCATCAGCAGCCGCACGGTGTGCTGGCCGACCTTGTACAGCTCGGTGACGTCCTTGGTGGAGCCGTAGAGGTAGCCGGTCAGCGTGCCGAGCATCCCCTGCACGTCGGTCAGCGCGGTGCGCAGGAGCTCGCGCTCCTCCTTGAGCCGGCCGTTGCCCGCGTCGGAGTCGATGAACGCCTGGACCTCGCCCGCGACGTGCGCGAGCGCCTGGCCGTTGTCCCGGACGATCTTGCGGAACAGGAAGTCCTGGGACTGGATCGCGGTGGTGCCCTCGTAGAGGGAGTCGATCTTGGCGTCCCGGATGTACTGCTCGATCGGGTAGTCCTGCAGGAAGCCCGACCCGCCCAGGGTCTGCAGCGACTGCACGAGCTGCTCGGTGGCGCGCTCGGAGCCGACGCCCTTGACGATCGGCAGGAGCAGGTCGTTGACCTTCTCCGCGAGCTCGGTGCTGATCCCGCTGCCCTCGTCGCCGAGGC
Source organism: Pseudonocardia sp. DR1-2 (assembly GCF_023717215.1). NCBI lineage: Bacteria > Bacillati > Actinomycetota > Actinomycetes > Pseudonocardiales > Pseudonocardiaceae > Pseudonocardia > Pseudonocardia sp. DR1-2. Next base: position 560,828 of record NZ_JAMQOF010000002.1, read on the forward strand.
GCACCCTGTCCTGGAAGGTCGCGGTGTAGATGTAGACGGCGCGCATGCCCTCGGCGTACGCCTTCTGCAGCATCAGGCTGCGGCGGACGTCCGGGTGGTGGGTGATCGTGACCCGCGGCGCGGTCTTGTCGGTCATCTTCGTCAGGTCCGCGCCCTGGACGCGCTCCTTGGCGAACTCGAGCGCGTTCAGGTAGCCGGTCGACAGGGTGCCGATGGCCTTGGTGCCGACCATCATCCGGGCGTACTCGATGACCTGGAACATCTGGGCGATGCCGTCGTGCACGTCGCCGAGCAGCCAGCCGACGGCCGGGGTGCCGTGCGCCCCGAAGGTCAGCTCGCAGGTCGTGGAGGCCTTGAGGCCCATCTTGTGCTCGACGTTGGTCACGAAGGCGCCGTTGCGCTCGCCCGGCTCGCCGGTCCCGCTGTCGAAGTGGAACTTCGGCACCAGGAACAGCGACAGGCCCTTGGTGCCCGGCTTTCCGCCCTCGGGGCGGGCCAGCACCAGGTGCATGATGTTCTCGGTGAAGTCCTGCTCGGCCGAGGTGATGAAGCGCTTCACGCCTTCGATGTGCCAGGTGCCGTCGTCCTGCTGGATCGCCTTGGTGCGGCCGGCGCCGACGTCGGAGCCCGCGTCCGGCTCGGTCAGCACCATGGTGGCGCCCCAGCCGCGGTCGATCATCAGCTGGGCCCAGCGCTTCTGCTCCTCGTTGCCGTTCTTGTAGAGGATCGAGGCGAAGTTCGGGCCGGCCATGTACATGAAGATGGCCGGGTTGGAGCCGCACATCAGCTCGGCGGCGGCCCACTGCACGGACGGCGGGATGCCCATGCCGCCCAGCTCGTTCGGCAGGCCGAGGCGCCACCACTCGCCGTCCCAGAGGACCTTGTAGGCGTCCTTGAGCTCCTGCGGGGTGGTGACCGTGTGGTCCTCGGGGTGGAAGACCGGCGGGTTGCGGTCGATCGTGGCGTAGTGCTCGGCGAGCGGGCCGGTGCAGACGGTCGACAGCTCCGACAGCACGCCCTTGGCGGTGTCGACGTCGACGTCCTCGAAGGGTCCCGTTCCGAGGTGGTCCTGTACCTCGAACACCTCGAAGAGGTTGAACTCGAGGTCGCGCACGTTGCTCTTGTAGTGGCCCATCCGTCCTTCACCGCCGTTCGTGCCAGGGCCGATCGACTTACCGGCCGGTAACTGACTCCAGAGTATTACCGACCGGTAACAAGAGCAAGGTGCAGCTGCGTCGTCAGGGACCGCCCACCCGTGTGACGCGCTCGACCGGCGCGCCCGCGCCGTCCTTTTCCCGTGAACCGAGAGAATGCGGAGTCGCACGGGACGGATGTGGCGTGTGCGACGGAGGCGGTGCCGGCGGTGCCGCCGAAGGGGGCAGCAGCGATGGGCGAGCCGGGACAGAGCTGGAGCCGCCGCGGGCTGCTGGTCGGGGGTGCGGTCGCCGGCGCGGGCCTGGTCCTGCCCGGCCGGGCGTTCGCCGGACCGCCGCCGACCGCCGACCCCGCTCCGCCCGCCACGGGTCCGGTGCCCGGCCCGTCGGCCGTCCCGGGGCCGGACGGCATGCCCGGCCCGGCCGGTGCCGGTCCGCTGGCCGAGGGCGTGCCGGTCCCCTACATCGCGCGCTGCTTCGAGTGGGGCGCGCGCAAGCCGAAGTTCCCGCCGAGGATCTGGGACCGGCGCCCGATCCGGATCCTGGTGCACCACACGGCCGGGGCGAACACGAACGACTACAGCGTCGGCGCCGCGCACCGGATGGCCAGGGCGATCCAGAACTACCACATGGACCGCAACGGCTGGCTCGACTCGGGGCAGCACTTCACGATCTCGCGCGGCGGGCACGTCATGGAGGGCAGGCTCTGGAGCCTCGGCGAGCTCAACGGGGGCCGCCGCGTCGTCGAGGGGGCGCACTCGCCCGGCCAGAACGTCATCGCGATCGGCATCGAGAACGAGGGCACCTACACGGGGGTCGACCCGACCCCGGCGCTGTGGAACTCGCTGCGCGTCACCTGCGCCTACATCTGCCTGCGCTACGGCATCGCCCCCACCGAGCTCTACGGCCACCGCGACTACCGCAACACCCTCTGCCCGGGTGACCGTCTCTACGCCGCGCTGCCCCGGCTGCGCCGCGAGGTGGCGGGGCTGCTGGGCAGGCGGCTCTCGCGCACCGAGTCGACCAAGGCGAGCTGGCCGCTGCTGCGCACCGGCGACCGCGGCCCGATGGTCGAGGCGGCCCAGTACCTGCTGCGCGACGCCGGGTCGCTGACCGGGAAGCCCGACGGCCGGTTCGACGACCGCACCGCGGCCGCGGTGAGCGAGTTCCAGCGCGCGCACCGCGCCGACGACGTCAACGGCCTGCTCGGCGGGGAGACCTGGCCGGAGCTGGCCCGCACGGTGCGCGCGGGGACCGAGGACGACGCCGCCCGTGCCGTCGAGGTGCTCGCGGCGGCACGACGGGTGGAGAGCGTGCCCGACGTCGTCGACCACCCGCAGTGGCAGAAGCTGCTCGGGACCTCCGGCAGCGCCGTCCCGGACGCGCAGGACCCGCAGGGCGTGCTGAACCGCTGAGGGGTCCCCGTCGGCGGGTCGCGCCGGTACGGTGACGCCGTCATGGACGACCCGCCCCCGCCGCTGCGTCGCGCCGCCCGGTGCTGGGTGGCCGCCGTCGCCGTGCAGGTGGCGGCCGTGCTCGCGGCCGCGACGGTCGGACCCGGCCCCGGCGGGGTGTACGCCGTCGGCGCGCTCGTGCTCGTCCTGCTCGGCCTGGTCACGACCCTGACCCGCGCCCTGCTGCGCGGGCACCCCGCGGCCCGGCCCGCGCTCGCCGTCGCCGGGGCGGTGGGGGCGCTCGTCGCGCTGCTGCCGCCCGGCGAGCCGGGCGGGGTGCCGGGCACGGTGACGCCGTTGGTCGTGGTGGGTCTCGGCATCACCGCCGGGGTGCTGACCGTGGCCGCGGTGCTCACGTCGTTCCACCCGGCCTGCTCGGCGTACCTGCGGGTCCCGCGTGGGCGGAGCGCCGGCACGGACGGGTGACGGCCTGCCGCTAGTCTCGCCCGGTGCTGAACCGCTGCCCCGCGTGCGACGCGCCCGCGAGCGACCCGTTCTTCTCCGCGACCGGGCTGCCGGTGCACGGCACCGCGGTGCTGCCCGACCCGGTCTCGGCGCGTTCCGTGGCCACCGGGGACCAGGTTCTCGTGCTGTGCGAGCGCTGCGGGCTGGTGTTCAACCGCGACTTCGACCCGGGGCTGCTCGACTACACCGGCGACCACGAGGAGTCCCAGCACCACTCCCCCCGCTTCGCCGCCTACGCCGCGGAGATCACCGCGGACTGGGTGGCGCGGTTCGGGCTGGCCGGGCGGCACGTCGTCGAGGTGGGGTGCGGGTCCGGTGACTTCGCCGCCGAGCTGCTCGGCGCCGGCGTCGGCCGGGTGACCGGGATCGACCCGCACTTCGTGCCGCAGCGGGTCCGCCCGGAGCTGGCGGACCGGCTCACCGCCGTACCCGCGGAGTTCGTCCGCGACCAGGTCGAGCCGGACACCGCGGCCCTGGTCTGCCGGCACACCCTGGAGCACATCCCCGACCTCGCCGTCTTCGGCGCGGAGCTGTACGCCGGGCTGCGTCGCGGCGGCGGCCGGGCGCTGCTCGCCGAGGTGCCCGACCTGGGCCGGATCCTCGACGAGGGCGCCTTCTGGGACCTGCAGTACGAGCACTGCTCCTACTTCACCCCGGCGACCATGCGGACGTTCCTGACCGGGGTCGGCTTCTCCGACCCGCAGGTGCGGCTGACCTACGCCGACCAGTACGTCGTCGCCGAGGCGGGTCCGGACGGGACGCCGGGTGCGCCCGAGCTGGAGCCGCACCTGCGCGAGGCGCTGCGCAGCGCCTGCCGGGACTTCGCGACCCGGGTGTCGGACCAGGTCGGACGCTGGCGGGAATGGCTCGGCGGCCGGGCCGCGACCGGCGACGAGGTGGTCGTCTGGGGCGGCGGGGCGAAGGGGCTGACCTTCCTCAACGTCGTCGAGGGCGGTGCGGAGGGGACCGGCGCGGTCGGCGCGGTCGTCGACATCAACCCCGGCCTGCAGGGGCGTTTCATGGGCGGGCTCGGGCTGCCGATCCGCGCCCCGAAGGACCTGCTGGACTCGCCCCCGCGGTCGGTGCTGCTGATGAACCCGGTCTACACCGGCGAGGTCCGCGCCACGCTCGACGAGCTGGGACTCGGGTCGACGGAGCTGCTCGCGGTCTGACCGGCCGGGGCCGGCCGCAGTGCGCGGACGGCCCGGACGAGCTCCGCGCGGGTCGCGGCGGCGTCGTCGATGCCGGTCCCGGTCAGCACCAGCGCGCCCGCGAGCAGCAGCCGGGCGGTGCGGCGCGCGTCGCCGGTGAGGTCGTCGCCGCAGACCCGGTCGAACCGCTCCTGGAAGTCGGCGACGACGGAGTCCCGGATCCGGCGCGCGTCCGGGTCGTGGCCGAGGAACACCGACCGCAGTGCGGTGTCGAGGTCGCCGCCGCCGTCGAGGGCGGTCACCAGGCCGTCGACGTAGCCGGCGAGGCGCTCCTCGACCGGCAGGTCCGCGGCGGGCTCGGCGCCCGGTGCGCTGCGCAGGTGGGCGAGGAACACCGCGGCGAGCAGGTGCTCCTTCGAGGCGAACACCTTGTACGCGGTGGCCGGGGACAGCCCCGCCCGGCGCGCGACCCGGCGCACGGTCAACGTCGCGGCGCCGCTGTCGGCGAGCTCCTCGGCCCCGGCCGTGAGCAGCCGGTCCCGGGTCGCCGGCGCGACCTCGCTCCGCCGGGAGAATGCTCCGTCCACCGGACCCAGCCTAGCCGTCGACCGCCCCGGCCCCGGGTCGCCGGGCGGTGCCGTTACCGTGATCCACTACGGGTGGACAGGTGTCCAGTCGGGTGTCTTTCCGAGAGGAGCTCCCCGATGCGCTCGATCAGCCGCAGGTCGGTCCTGCTGGGTGCTGCCGGTGTCGCCGGGCTGGGGGTGCTCGGAGCGGGCACCGCGGTCGCCGCCGCGCCGTCCCGGATGCGCGTGACCCGGGAGGAGCGACGGGTGGTCGTCGTCGGCTCCGGGTTCGGCGGCGGCGTCACGGCGCTGCGCCTGGCCGAGGCCGGTGTGGACGTGCTCGTCCTCGAACGCGGACGGCGGTGGGTCACCGGGCCGGACGCCGAGACCTTCCCCCGGGTGACGACGAACCCCGACCGCAGGCTGTTCTGGCTCGACACGGTCGCCGACCCCCTGGACGGACCGCCGAACCCGCTGTCGGTGCTGCTGGGGCGCCCCACCGCGAGCACCCCGGGCGCCGTGCCGCTGTCCCCCGGCCGGTACACCGGGCTGCTGGAGCGTGTCGGCGGCAACGGGATGGACGCGTTCTGCGCGGCCGGCGTCGGCGGGGGCTCGCTGCTCTACCAGGGGATGACGCTCCAGCCCTCGGCCGAGGTGTTCGCCGCGACGATGCCCCGCGAGCTGGACTACGACGTGCTCGCCCGCGAGCACTACCCGCGGGTCGCCCGGATGCTCCGCCTGGCCACCGCCCCGGACGAGCTGATCGACTCGCCGACGTACCGCGCCCCGCGGGTCTTCCGCGACCGGGCGGAGGCCGCCGGCTACGAGGTCGAGAAGATCCCGATGCCGATCGACTGGGACTACGCGCTGGCCGAGCTGCGCGGCGAGATGAGGCCCGCCTACACCAACGGCGACGCCGCGTTCGGCGTGAACAACGGCGGCAAGCACACCGTCGACGTCACCTACCTCGCCGCCGCCGAGGCGACCGGGCGGGTCACGGTCGCCCCGTTGCACCAGGTCACCGACGTCGTCCGCGCGGCCGACGGGCGCTGGGAGGCGCACGTCGACCGGATCGACGAGACCGGCACCGTGCTCGAGAAGAAGATCATCACCACCCCGGCGCTGGTGCTCGCGGCGGGCACCCAGAACACCAACCGGCTGCTGCTGCGGGCCCGCGCGCACGACACGGTCCCGGACCTGCCCGACGCGCTCGGCGAGAACTGGGGCACCAACGGCGACCGGATCTGCACCTGGAACTCCCTGGTCGAGGACTTCGGCGCGGTGCAGGGCGGGCCGGTGGTGTTCGGGACGAAGGACTGGGCGGACCCGGCGTCGGCCAACACGGTCATCCAGGCGTCGCTGCCGCCGCTGCCGCTCGGGCTCGGCCGCACCACGACGATGATCGTCGGCTACGGCGTCAGCGCCGGCCGCGGCCGCGTCACCTGGGACCCGGTGCGCCAGGAGGGCGTCGTGCAGTGGCCGCTCGACGGCGACGCGGCGCTCACCGCGCGCATCCACGAGCGGATGGGGCGCATCACCGGGGTGCGCGGCACCTTCCTCGACACCACCTACGCGGTGCCGACGACCTGGCACCCGCTGGGCGGGGCCTGCATCGGCACGGTCTGCGACGTCGCGGGCCGGGTGCAGGGCCAGCGCGGGCTCTACGTGCTCGACGGGTCGCTGATGCCCGGCACGACGGCCGCCTGCAACCCGTCGATGACGATCGCCGCCGTCGTCGAACGGGCCACCGACGACCTGGTCGCCCAGGACGTCGGCACGCTCATCTGACCAGGCGCCGGACGACGGCCAGGTCCTCCGGGGTCGCGACGTGCAGGTTCGCCGGGTCCCCCGGCACCGTCACCACGCGGTGGCCGAGCGCGGCGAGCATCCCGGAGTTCTCCACCGGCCGGGGCGCGTCGGCGTGCGCGGCACGCAGGACGTCCGCGCGGAACGCCTGCGGCGACTGCGTGAGGACCGCGTCCTGCTTGGGGAGGGTGTCGACGACGACGCCGTCGCGCACCCGCTGCACCACCTCCAGCAGCGGGACCACCGGCACCGCCCCGTCGGCGCCCGCCCGCACGGCCTCGACCACCTCGGTGAAGATCCGGTCGGCGGCGAGCGGGTGCGCCGGGTCGGCGAGAACCAGGACCCCCGCCTCGGCGGGCACGACGGCCAGCCCGGCCCGCAGGGACTCCGACTGGTGGTCCCCGCCGACGGCGAGCGCGTCGACCGGCTCGCCGTCCCAGTCCACCCCGGGCGGCAGCACCAGCGCGACCCGGTCGCAGGTGCGCCGGGCGGCGGCGACGGTGTGGTCGACCAGCCGGGACCCGGCCAGCTCGTCGAGCTGCTTCAGCCGGCCGTAACGGAGACCCCGGCCGCCCGCCAGCACGATCGCCCACACGTGGTCACGCACTCCGGTGATCCTGCCGGGTCCGGCGCGGGAACCGGACACCGCACCCGATAGCCTCGGCCGTCCCCGATCGGGCGACCCGATCGGGCGACGGGAGGGGCGGACGAGGATGGCGGCACCGACGACGTCCCCCACGCCCGCCGCGTCGACCGGCCCGCTCGCCGGGGCCCCCGCCGCGGTCGCGCTGGTCCGGGCCGTCGCCGAGGACCCGGACGCACCGCGCCTGGTGGCCGTCACCGGTCCCGCCGGTGCGGGCAAGTCGACCGTGCTGCGCGAGCTGGTCCGGGTGTGGACCGAGGCCGGCGCCGGGCAGGACGTCACGGTCGTCGACGACGCCCACGAGCTCGGCGACGACGAGCTCGCCGACCTGCGCGGGCGCGCGGGCCGTCCGGGCGCCCGGCTGGTCGTCGCGTTCCGTCCGTGGCCGCGCAGCCGCGCGCTGGCCCGGCTCGGCGCGACGCTGGCCGCCGCCGCGCCGCCGCTGGTCCTGGGCGCGCTCGACGCCGCCGGGATCGCCGCCCGGGCCGCCCGCCTCGCCGGGGTCCGGATCTCCGACGAGGCCGTCCGGGTCGTCGCCGAGCGCACCGCCGGGGCCCCGGTGCTGGTCGACCGGCTGCTCGCCCACGGACGGGTCGGCGGTCCGGTGCCGCCGCAGCTCGCCGAGCAGATCGGCTACGCCGTCGACGCCGAGGACCCGCGGGTGGTCGAGCTGGTCACCGTGCTCGCGCTCGGCGCCCCCGTCGACGGCGAGGTGCTCGTCCCGCTGCTCGGGATCTCCGACGCGGCCGGCATCGGCGTCGGCGCCGAGATCGCCGAGCTCGACGAGCTGTCCGGCCGGGCCGTCGCCGCCGGGCTCTGCACCCCCGACGGGCGGGTCGTGCCGCTGGTCGCCGAGGCGATCCGCACCCGGGTCGCGCCGGCCCGGCGGGCCGAGCTGCGCCGCCACCTCGCCGAGATCGAGCTCGACCGTGGCGGGAGCGTGCTCGCCGTCGCCCGCACCCTGCGCGGGTCCGGGGCCACCGGGGAGCGTGCCGCCGCGGTGTTCCGGGCCGCCGCGGCCGAGGCGGCCCGCGCGGAGAGCCCGGACGCGGTCCGGTTCTACGCCGAGGCCGTCGCCGCGGGGGCGCCCCCGCTGACCGTCGCCGCGCACCGCGCGCAGGCCCACCTGGTCGCCGGGGACCTCGACGGCGCGCTCGGGCACGCGGACTCGGTGCTGTCCGCGACCGACGCCGTCGAGGCCACCGACGCCGTCCGCGCCGGGTCGGTCGCGGCCGCCGTCCTCGCCCGGCGGGGGCTGCTGGCACGCAGCGCGGAGCTGTACCGGTGGACCGCGGCGGTGTCCGGGGAGCGCCCGCCCGCGGCGGCCGTGCCCGTGCTGATCGGGACCGGGGCGCTGGAGGAGGCCCGCGCCGTCGTCGGGGTCGACGGCTCCGGGTTCGTCGCCGGCCGCGCGCCCACCCTCGTCGACGGCGCCGACGACCTCACCGCCCGCGGCATGCTCGACTCGGTCGAGGGCTCCCCGACCGCCGCGCTGTCCGGCCTGGCCCGCGCCGCCGGTCTGCTGGAGACCGCGCACGGCGCCGCGCTGCTGCCCGACACCCCGGCCGCGCTGGCCGCGCTGGTGGCCGTGCACACCGGGGAGTTCGACGTCGCCGCGTCCGTGCTGGACCGGGCCCTGCGGACCGGGCTCGGCGGGGCGCCCGCCCGGGCCCGGCACCGGCTGCTGCTCGGCTGGATCGCGCTGCTGCGCGGCGCGACCGGCCCGGCGTCGGAGCGGCTCGCCGCCGTCGACGCGGGCGACGACCCCCTCGAACCGCGTGACGAGTTCCTCGCCGCCGCGCTGCAGGTCGCGATCGCCCGCCGCCAGTCCGACCTCGGTGCGCTGATGCGGTCCTGGACCCGGGCCCGGCAGGCGATCGTCCGCCACCCGGTCGACCTCTACGTGCTGCAGCCGCTCGGGGAGCTGGTGACCGCGGCGTCGCGGCTGCGGGAGGAGAGCTGGGTGGCCCCGCACCTCGCCGAGGCCGACGCGCTGCTCGACCGGCTCGGCCGCCCCGCGCTGTGGGTCGCCCCGCTGCACTGGGCGCGGCTGCAGGCCGCGGTGCTCACCGACGACGTCGAGGCCGCCTGCGCCCGCTCCGACGAGCTGCAGAGCGCCGCCTGCGGCAGCCGCTTCGCCCACGCCATGGCGACGGCGGCCCCGCACTGGGTGGGCGTGCTGGAGGACCGGGTCGACGCGGCCGAGGTCGAGGCCGCCGCCCGCGGGCTGCACGCCGTCGGCCTGTCCTTCGACGGCGGCCGCCTCGCCGGGCAGGCGGCACTGCGGACCGGGGACCGGCGCGCGGTGTCGGCCCTGCTGGCCTGCGCGCGGGCGCTGCAGGCGGCGGGGACGGACCTGCGCCAGGGGACCGTCCCGCCCCCCGCGGAGGAGCCCGGCCCGGTCGCGGAGGAGCCCGCCGTCGCGGCCCCGGCGCCCGTCGAGGCCGCCCCGGAACCGTCCGGGTCGGGTCTGCTGTCCGAGCGCGAGCTGGAGGTCGCCGAGCTCGTCGTGCAGGGGCGCACCCAGCGCGAGATCGGTAAGGCGCTGTTCATCTCGGCGAAGACCGTCGAGCACCACGTGGCCCGGATGCGTCAGCGTCTCGGCGTGGGCGGCCGCAGCGAGCTGCTCGACGAGCTCCGCCGGATCCTGGGCGACCGCGGCTGACCCGCCCGGTCAGGGCAGGATCGAGTCGACGTAGCCGCCGTCCACGCGGACCGCGGCCCCGGTCGTGGCCGAGGCCAGCGGCGACGCCAGGTAGGTCACCATGTGGGCGATCTCCTCGGGCTCGATCAGCCGCTGGATCAGCGACTGGGGCCGGTGGGCGCGCATGAACTCGCGCTGCGCCTCGTCCCAGGGCAGGGCCGGGTCCACAAGCTGGTACACGAAGTCCTCGACGCCGGCGGTGTGCGTCGGCCCGGCGATCACCGAGTTGACGGTGACCCCGCTGCCGGCCGCCTCCTTGGCGAACCCGCGGGACAGCGCGAGCAGCGCCGTCTTGGACACGCCGTAGTGGATCATCTCGGCCGGGATGACGACCGCGGAGTCGCTGGCGATGTTCTGGATGCGGCCCCAGCCGCGGTCGCGCATGCCGGGCAGGTAGGTCCGGATGAGGCGGGCCGCGGTCAGGACGTTGACCTCGAAGTAGCGGCGCCAGTCGTCGTCGGTGATGGTGAGGGCCTCCTGGGCACCGAAGACGCCCAGGTTGTTGACCAGGACGTCGACCCCGGGCAGCTCCGCCGCCAGGGTCGCGGTGCCGTCGTCGGTGGTGACGTCGGCCGCCACGCCGACGACCTCTCCGCCGGACTCGTCGCGCACCCGGGCGACGGCCGCGTCGACCCGTTCCGGGGTCCGGCCGTTGACCGCGACCCGGGCGCCCGCGCGGGCGAGGTCGACGGCGATGGCGAGTCCGATGCCCTGGGTGGAGCCGGTGACGAGGGCGGTCCGGCCGGTGAGGTCGAGGTGCATGGCTGTCTCTTTCCAGGAGTCGGGGTGGCCGTCTCGTATCGTGGTGTCGGCACGTGCAACAGTCGGCGCACGCCGATAGTTGCACACGCTGGTTATTGCTGACGCCGACAACGTAGCACCGTGACCCGGGCCGAAGGGGAGGCACACCATGTCGCTCGACGACGACGCGGTCGAGACGCGGGCGCGGGGGTGGCGCACCCTGGCCGCCCTGCACGCCCGGCTGGAGGACGACCTGGAGCGGGCGTTGCAGCGCTCCTACGGGCTGTCGGTGGTGGAGTACACCGTGCTCGACGCGCTGGCCCGCCAGGACGGCTTCCACCTGCGGATGGCCCAGCTCTCGTCGGTGGTCGTGCTCAGCCAGTCGGCGACGACCCGGCTGGTCGGCAGGCTGGAGGACCGGGGGCTGCTGCAGCGGTACCTGTGCCCCACCGACCGCCGCGGGATCTACACCGAGCTCACCGAGCAGGGACGCCGGCTCCTGGAGAGCGCCCGTCCGGGCCACGACCGGGCGTTGGAGCAGGCGCTGGCCGACGCGGCGACGCGCCCCGAGCTGGCCCCGCTGGTCGCGGCGCTGCACGCCCTCGACGCGACGCCCTGATCCCTCGGCCCTGATCCCTCAGTGGTGCGCGTGCGGGCGGGACGCCTCGGCGAGCAGCCCCTCGCAGGACCGCACCACGATCCGCGCGGCCTCCGCCGACGCCCGCCCCGTCAGCGGGCTCTCCGCCCGCCGCCTCCAGCGGCGCAGCGCCTCGGAGGCGGCGTCGTGGACCTCGCGCGGACCCGCGGCACCGTCGAGCCCGAGCCGGGCCGCAGCCGAGCCGCCCTCGCCGCCGAGCAGCCGTTCGGCGTCGGCGAGCGCCTCGGGCGGGAACACGATCTTGCCGGCGCGCAGGTCGGCCAGCGCCCGCAGCTCGACGAACTCGTGCGCCCCGGCCAGGATCCGCTCCACCTCGGCACGCAGGGCGGCCGTCGCCGGGCGGGGCTCGCGGGTCAGTACGAGGTCGACCGCGAGCAGCGCGGAGCGGGCCTTGAGCAGGTCGCGGCGCTCGGAGAACTGGGTGTCGAGCACCGAACGCAGCTCGTCGAGACCGGAGCGGCGCACCAGGTCGTCGGCCAGCGCGGTCGGGTCCTTCACGCCCTGGCGGATCAGTGTCGTCCCGAGCCGGACACCGAACAGGCCGAACCGCTCCAGCAGCGCGATCCGGGTGGCGGCGTCGGGCCGGTCGAGGTCGGTGCGCCCGAAGCGGTCGGCCGAGAGCAGCAGCGCCTCGACGTCGCCCCGCGGGAGCGCGGCCAGCTCGGTGAGCGCGACGTACTCGTCCTGCCGCATGGTGCGGGCGGTCTCGGCGAGCAGTCCGGCGACGGCGACGACGGTCTGGCACAGCCCCCGCAGCTTGTCGTCGCCGCGGTAGCGCCGTGCGATCCGGCGCGCGGAGATCAGCGCGTCGAGCCGGCCGACGCCGATCTCGTCGGCGCGTGACAGCACCGCGATGGTGTTCACCGGGGTCGCGCGGGCGACGCCGCGGTCGTGGAAGGCCTCCAGGAACCGCACGTCACCGGCGTGCAGGTGACGCATCAGGTAGACGACGGCGTCGGCGGGCGACGGCGTGTCCTCCGGCGTCAGGAACTCCCCGGCCCGGCCGGCCGCATCGGCGGTCAGCGACCCGATGCCGGGGGTGTCGATGAGATTGGTGCGCCGCAGGTGCTGCGACGGCCAGTCGACGTGCAGCCGGTCGACGTCCTCCACCCGGGCGCCCTGCAGGTCGATCTGCAGCGCGCCGTCGCGCCGGGCCAGGGTGAGGGGGCGGTCCGCACCGGAGCGCAGGTGCATCCGCACGCCCGGGGCGGGCGCGTCGGCGTACCAGGTGACGATGCGGGTGCACTCGCCCGCGTCGGTGGGGGCGATCCGCTCGCCGACCAGGGCGTTGAGCAGCGTGGACTTGCCGGCCTTGACCTTGCCGGCGATCGCGACGCGCAGCGGCTCGTCGAACCGGTCGAGGTGGTGGCGCAGCCAGCCCGCGGCCTGCGGGGAGTCGCCGTAGGCGTCCAGCGTGCGGCGCAGCAGCGCCCGGGTCTGCTCGGTCAGCGCGCTCACGCGGGGCTCCCGGCGCCCACGGCGGCGGCCAGCGCCCTGGCCCGCTCGGCGAGGCCGGTGACCCGCTCCAGCTCGGCCTCCAGGTCCGCGACGCGCTGCTGGCGCTCGGCGTCGTCCTTGAGGGCGGTCTGCGCGGCCGCGACGGACTCCTTCAGTGCCTCGGACAGCTCGTCGGCGACGGTGGTGAAGTGGTCGCGCAGATCGCGCTGGATCCGGCGCAGGTTGTCCCGCGAGTCCTTGCCGACCTGGAAGGTCACCTCGTCGATGTGCCGGCGCACGGCGTTCTTCGACTCGGCCTGGCGTCGCTGCTTCATGCGCTTCTTCTCGTCGCGCACGGTCTTGGCGCCGAACAGCAGCCCGGCGCCGACCGACAGCGGGTTCAGCAGGGCGATCCCGGCGAAGGTGGAGGCGAGACCGAACATCAGCATGCCGCCGTAGCCGCCGCGGGCGCCGACGAACAGCTTCTGCCCGATGCCGAACTTCTCGTCCGCGGGCATCTCCAGCGGGTCGACCAGGCCGGCCACCGAGCCGCCCGCGACCCGCAGCTCGGGCAGGGTCACGTCGACGGCCTCGGCGAAGTGCTCGGCGACCTGCTCGGCCAGCCAGCGGGCCCGCTCGGTCGTCCACACGAAGTTCTGGGCGACGGCGTGGGCCACCTGCTTGTGGAACCACTCGGCGAACTGTTCCCAGATGTCGGCCGGGTCGGCGTCCTCGAGCAGCTGCTCGGCGTCGCGGGAGACCGCGCGCAGCCGGTCGCGCAGGTCGTACTCGATGTCGGCGATCAGGTCGGCGACGCCGTCGGTGAGCGTGGTCTGCCAGCGGGCGGACCGCTGGCGTAGGCCATCGACGCGCGACCGTGCGGCCTCCAGCTCGCGGGCGAGCTGACCGGCCTTCTCCGGGTCGTTCTGCGACATCAGCTCGGCCCGCATCGTGGCCTCGAGGGCCTGGCAGGTGACGAGGACGTCCTGGCTGGTGGAACGGCGGTCCAGGTCGTCGGCGGCGCCGACGACCTTGCGCAGCAGGAAGCTGGTGAGCGCCTGGAAGCCGGACTCGGCGATGAGGTCGAGGTCCTGGGTGCGGGCCGCGTGCAGCCGCAGCGCGGAGGAGACCGGCAGCAGCTCGGCGTCGACCCGGGCGGTGCGCAGGTGGCCCTGGTCGAGGTCGACGATCCGGCGCCAGTGCGGGTACAGGTCGGTCTTGGTGACGATGCAGGCGACGTTCGGGCACAGCTTGCGCGCGGCCTGCAGGAACTCCAGCTCGGGGGCGGTGTACTCCTGGCTGGCGTCGGAGACCAGCAGGACCGCGTCCGCGGTCGGCAGCGCCGACATCGTCGCGGCGCCGTGCGCGGACCCGAGCCCGCCGACGCCGGGGGTGTCGACCAGTGCCAGCCCGCTCTGCAGCAGCTTGCGGGGCAGCGTGACCTCGGCGCGGGTGAGGCGGGCCCGGTTACCGGGGTTGCCGGCCTCGGAGACGTGCTCGGCGAGCTGGTCGAGCCCGACGACGGTCCGCTCGGCCTGCTCGGTCGCCGCGCCGTCCGGGCCCGCGGCCTCGCGCACGAGGGTCACCGAGGTCTCCTCGCCGAAGCGCACGAGCGTCGGCACGGCGGTGGCGATGTCGTCGTCGACGGGACACACGGTGGCGTTGACCAGCGCGTTCACCAGCTGGCTCTTGCCCTGCTTGAACTCGCCGACGACCAGCACCCGCACGACCGGGTCGGTCAGCCGCGCCTTCGTCTGCCGCAGCCGAGGTGCCAGGTCGGGGCGGTCGTAGGCAGTGACCGCCTTGAGGGCCAGGTCGACGAGTGCGACCGCCTCCGGCACTGCCACGGCCGCTCCCCCCGTCACTTCGCGGGCGGTGCCCCACACCGCCCGTCACGTTCCCGTCATGGATACACGAACGACGACGGCCCCGGTCACCCACGGGTGGGTGACCGGGGCCGGCCGGTCCGGGCGGACGAACCCTACTGATCCGCCCGGAGCAGCGCTACCGGATCAGAGGCCGATCGGCAGGTTGACGTCGGCGGAGACGTCGTTGTGCGACAGCACGTCGGTGTGGGTGGTGCTGTGGTCGTCGACGTGGGTCTCGGTGTGCTGGCTCGAGTCGGCGTTGTACGAGTCGTCGATGTCGACCGAGGAGTGCGACTCGTTGTGGGTCTTGTTGAACGAGTCGGTCGCGTCGTTCGAGCCGGTGGCGTTGCCGCCCAGGGACGCGGCGCCACCGTGGTCGGCGGAGATGTCGCCGGTCTTGTAGGCCGAGCCGGAGCCGAACGAGGTGGTGTTGTCGTCGCCGGACACGACCTGGTTGCCGTCGCCGACCACGTTGTGGTCGCCGGTGGTGACCGGGGCGTTGTTGTCGCCGCCGACGGCCACCGCGCCGTCGCCGGACGCGACGGTGGTCTTGGTGTCGATCGACTGGTTGAAGTCGCCGCCGCCGGTGTCGACGTTCTGGTTCACCGAGTTGTCGATGATGGTGTCGCGGTCGTCGACGTTGTAGGTGTAGTGGTTGTTGGTCACGTACTTGTCGATGTACTTGACCGGGTCCTCGCCGTGGTGCACGGGCGGCGGCGGCGGGGTGTGGTGGTGGCCGCCACCGTGGCCGCCGCCGGTGTTGTAGTCACGGTCGAAGGACACGTCGTCGTTGTCCTGGGCCAGGACCAGGGCGTCGCGGACGTCGTCGGCGGAGACCTCGGACAGGCCGCACTGGGCGAGCATGCCGTGCGGGTCCTCCTTGAACTCGGCCAGGGCCTTCGGGTCCTTGAGCAGGTCCAGGATGAACTGGATCAGCGACTTCTCGACGGACATGACGTTCTCCTCATGGGGTGCCGCCGGGCTCGGGCGCGCGGCGGAGGTTCGAGTGGTGCGGGGGGTGGTGACCGGGCCGGGGGCCCGGCCCGGTCACCGGGCCGGGCGGACCGTCAGCCGATGTGCAGGTCGAGGTCGTTGTGCGAGCCGATGTCGGTGTGGGTGTGGCTGTTGTTGTCCACCGACGTGTGGGTCTCGGTGCTGCTGTCGGTGTTGTACGAGTCGCTGATGTCGGTGCTCTGGTGCGACTCGTTCCAGGTCTTGTTGAACGACCCGTCGGCGTCGTGCGAACCGGTCGCGTTGCCGCCCAGCGAGACCGCGCCACCCTTGTCGGCGGAGATGTCGCCGGTGTTGTAGGCCGAGCCCTGGCCGAAGGCGGTGGTGTTGCCGTTGCCGGACACGACCTGGTTGCCGTCGCCGACGACGTTGCCGTTGCCGGTGGTGACCGGGGCGTTGTTGTCGCCGCCGACGGCCACGGCGCCGTCACCGGAGGCGGAGGTCGACCGGATGTCGATGTCCTGGTCGAAGTCGCCGCCGTGGGTGTCGATGTGCTGGTTCACGGAGTTGTCGACGATGGTGTCGCGGTCGTCGATGTTCTCGGTGTGCCAGACGTCCTTGACGTGCACGTTCTCGTGCGACGCGGCGGCCTTGTGGCCGTGGTCGCCGTGGTCGCCGTGGCCCTTGCCCTCGCTCCAGCCGCCCTTGTCGCCGCCCCAGTTGAAGCCGGTGTCGTAGTGGCGGTCGAAGGAGACGGTGTCGTTGTCCTGCGCGATGACCAGCGCGTCGCGGACGTCCTCCGGGGACAGCTCGGAGAGGCCGTAGTGCTGCAGGACCGCGTTCGGGTTGTCGTTGAACCAGTCGCGGACCTGGATGCTCTCGGAGCCGTTGCCGAGCAGGAGCTTGATGAAGTCGATCAGCGAGATGTCGTGTGCAGCCATGACGGCCTCCGGTGTCGCTCGGGGTGTGACCGGTCCGTCGGCGACGACCGGTGTTGACGACGAAAGCTAGGGGCGCCGGCCGGTCCGGCCATCGGGGATCGCTCCGGGTCCGTGGGGGGGCCGTTAGGGGATCGGTCCCCAACCTCGAACTGCTGCGCCGCACGGGCTAACACCGGGGCGGCCCCCGTCGATGGGTCACGGAGAGGACTACGCCGGCGTGCCGGTTCGACGAGGGGGGAGCAGTGATGTCGTACCTGCTCGGGATCGATCTGGGGGCCACCTCGGTGACCGCTGCCGTGCTCCGCACGGGCGGTGCCGCGGAGCCCGTGCGGCTGGGGGGCCGCGACGGGAGCGACGTGCTCCCGGCGGTGCTCGTCGCGACGCCCGGGGGTGACCTGCTGTGCGGTGAGCCCGCCCGTCGCCGGGCCCCGGCCGAGCCGGACCGCGTCGCACGCGGCTTCCTCGACCGGGTCGGGGACCCGACCCCGCTGTCGCTGGGCGGCTACGCCTACGCGGCCGAGGACCTGTGCGCCCGGCTGGTGCGTGTCCTGGTCGACGAGGTGTCCACCCGGCACGGCGGCCCGCCGTCGCGGATCGGGGTCACCTGCCCGGTGGGCTGGGGCCGCCACAAGCGCGACCTGCTGGCCGCCGCACTGCGCCGCCGCGGGCTGACCGTCTCCCTGGTGACCGCGCCGCAGGCCGTCGCGCTCGCCCACCGCGCCGTCGTGCCGGCCGGGGGGCCGCTCGCCGTCGTCGACCTGGGGGGCAACGGGACCACCGCGACCGTGCTGGCCGCGGCCGCACCCGGAGTGCTGCCCGACGCCGTCGGCCGCACGCTGGGCTGCCGGACCGGTGGCGCCGACGTCGACGACGCGGTGTTCGCCTTCGTCCGGTCCTCCTCCCCGGCCACGGCCGCCGCGTTCGACGCGCTCGACCCCGACGACCCGCGGACCGTCGCCGCCCTGACCGCCCTGCGCGACGAGTGCCGCGCCGCCAAGCAGCTGCTGTCCCGGGACACCGTCGCGACCGTCCGGGTGGAGATGCCCGGCCTGCGGACCGCGGTGCGGATCCACCGCTCCGACCTCGACGAGCTCACCCGCCCGCTGCTCGAGCCGGTCGCCGACCTGGTGCAGGACGTCGCCGCCGCCGCCCCCGACGCCGAGGTGCTGCTCGCCGGCGGTGCCGCGCGGATGCCGGTCGTGGTGCAGGCGGTCTCGGCGGCACTGGGCCGCCCGGTCGCCGTCGTCGCGGACCCGGTGGCCGACGCCGCCCGCGGTGCCGCACTGGCCGTCGCACCGGGGGCCGGGACCTCCTGGCCCGGTGTGCGGATGGCACCGCTGACCGGTGTCCCCGCGCCCCGCGAGCCCGTCGACCCGGCCGGGCGCAGCCCGTGGGACCGGCCGGGGACGGAGGCCACCGAGCGCACCGACCGCACCGGCACGACCGACCGCATCGCGCCGGCGTGGCCGACCCGCGGCGAGCGGGAGCGGACCGCGCGGACCGAGCAGCCCGCCGCGGCCGCCACGGCCGTCGCGCTGCTCGACCCGGAGCCGCCGACCGGCCCGCTGACCGCGGTTCCCCGCCCCCGTACGGCGCAGCCCCCCGCCCCCGCACGGACCTCGGTCCTGGGGGCCGGACAGTCGCCCGCGCCGTCCGCCGTCCGCCCGGAGCGGCCCGCCCCGGACACCCTGGTCACCCGGGACGCCCCGGCCACCGCCCGTCGCGCCACGGTCACCCGGCAGCGCCTGGTGGTCGGTGCCGGTGGTCTCGCCGGTGCCGCCGCCATCGCGGGTGCGCTGCTGTTCTGGCCCACGACGAGCCCCGGGATCGGTGAGCTGAGCGCGGCCCCCGTGCTGAGCTCACCGGCCGTCGCGCCGGCCCCGGTCGCCCCGGGGGCCGCCCCGGCCGCCGGCGTCGCCGCCGGTCCGGCCGCGGGTGCCCCCGCGGGCGGGAGACATGCCGCCACCGGTGGCGCCGGTGCCCCGGGTGGTGCGACCACCGGGGGTACGGCGGCCCGCCCCGCCGCCGGTGCCGCCGCTCCGGTCGCGGCCGCCGCCCCGGCTCCGGTGGCTCCGGCCCCGGCCGCACCCCCCGCTCCCGTGGTGTCGACCCCGCCGGTCACGACGCCGCCGGCGACGAGCCAGGGCCCGAGCACCCCGACGGAGGGCACGCCCGACCCGACCACCCCGCCGGTCACCACCCCGCCCGCCACCGACCCGACCACCCCGGTCCCGGGCCCGACGACCACGGCCCCCGCGCCGACGTCGACCACCCCGGCCGCGGGTGCGGCTGCGTGATCATCCTGTCGGACAGGGAATCCACCGCCGATCACCCTCTGCGCTGCGACGACAGCGCCGAGTGACCCCCACCCCGTCCCGCCCGGACCCCGGGGCGGGATGATTCGGACCGCCGGGCCGGCGTGGACACGGGAGCCCCCACGCCGGCTCGGCCCCACGGACCATGCGACGGGGCCGTGCTCGAAGGTGTGACCGCCACCGCGTCGCGTCGGCCGTGTCCACCCCCTCCGACGTGGTAAAACACTGGTCGTCACGGTTGGGGCACGGTGTGAGAGGGGCGCGTGGTGACGCGGTTGGCGGGGGCGGTCATCGGCATGGCGGCGGGTGCGTTGGTGCTCGCGTATGTCGTGGTGGGCTGGCCCATCCTGGTGGTCGGAGGGCCGCTGCTGGTGGGGGTGGCCCTGACGGTCGGCATCCTGGTCCTCACCGAGCGCCCGCGGGCCCTGCTGGCGCAGCGCCGGGCGACCCAGGGCGGCACGTCCCCCTGGCAGGCCGCCGCCGGTACACGTGACGAGCAGCCCGGCAGCGGGCTGATGAGCGGCTTCTTCGAGATGCCCGCGGCGCTGCCCGAGCAGCGGCCCGCCCCGTCGGACGCCCGCCCGGCCGGCACCCGGTAGCAGTACGTCACAATCGGCCGGTGCCGATCATTACGCGTGCCGCCCGTGCCCTGACCCGGGCCCGCCCGTGCTGATCGGCATGCTCTTCGCGGTGTTCGCGATGCTCTGCAGCACCGTCGCCGCCATCCTCCAGGCCGACGCGGCCAACCAGGGCGGGCGCACCAGCGCCGTCCTGGCCCGCCCCCGGTTCCTCGGCGGGATCGCGATGGACATCGTCACCTGGCTCTGCATGGTCGTCGCGCTGCAGTTCATCCCCATCTTCGCGGTGCAGGCCACGCTCGCCGGGGCCATCGCGATGACCGCCCTGTACGCCCGCTACTTCCGCGGCGAGTGGTTGCGGCCGGTGCACCGGCTCGCCATCGGCGCCAGCATGCTCGGGCTCGCCTTCGTCGCCGGCAGCGCGGGGACCGAGCGCAAGCAGGCCCTGACCGGACACGGCACGACCGTCGCCGTCCTGATCGCGGCGCTCGTCGTGATCATGGGGGTGACGCTGGCGATCACGAACTCGACCAAGCCGTGGCCGTCGGCGGTGCTCGCCGGGCTCGGGCTGGGCGGCGGCTCGGTCTGCATCCGCGCGATGCACGTGTCCGAGGGCGTCGACCTGGCCGGTCTGCTGCGCGAGCCGCTGGTCTACATCCTGGTCGGCATGGCACTGGCCGGCCTGTACAACTACGCCCGCGCGCTGCAGCTCGGCGACGTCTCCACGGTGACCGCGCTCTACATGGTCACCCAGGTCGTCGTGCCCGGTCTGGTCGGCATCACCCTGCTCGACGACACCGTCCGCCCCGGTCTGTGGTGGCTGCTGCTGCTCGGGCTGGCGCTCGTCGTCTACGGCACCTCGATCCTGGCGCGGCGCCGTCCGGAGAAGCGGACTCCCCCGCGGGTGGCCTAGTTTCGGGCCATGCCCTCCTTCGAGCGCCCCGGTGTGACCCTGCACTACGAGGAGCACGGCACGGGGTTCCCGGTCCTGCTGCTGGCCCCGGGCGGCATGAACTCGACGATCGCGGCCTGGGGCAACGCCCCCTGGGACCCGGTCACCCACCTCGCGCAGCGGTACCGCGTCATCGCGATGGACCAGCGCAACGCCGGGTCCTCGGTCGCCGAGGTCCACGGCAGCGACGGCTGGGACACCTACACCGCCGACCAGCTCGCCCTGCTCGACCACCTCGGCGTCGACGAGTGCGCGGTGCTCGGCATGTGCATCGGCGGCGCCTTCATCGCGAACCTGCTGGTCACCGCGCCGCAACGCGTCCGGGCCGCGGTCGCGCTGCAGCCCATCGGCCGCGCCGACAACCAGCACCTGTTCGAGGAGAAGTTCGACGAGTGGCGCGCCGGGATCGAGGCCGACCACCCCGGGGTCCCCGACGACGACTGGGCCGCGTTCCGCACGAACATGTGGGGCGGCGGCGGGATGCTGTACTCCGTCCCCGACGAGGCGCTCGCCCACGTCGCGACGCCGTGGCTGGTGCTGATGGGGATCGACGCCTTCCACCCGGAGCCCGTGTCGCGCCGCCTCGCCGGGCTCGCGCCGGGCGCGGAGCTGGTCGAGGAGTGGAAGGTCGAGCCGCACGTGGCCGACGGCCGCGCCGCCGTCGACCGGTTCCTCGCGGCCCACCTGGTCTGATTCCTCCACGACGGGCAGCGCCCGCCGCGGGCACCATGACCCCATGCCGAGCTGGGACGACGTGGTGCGGATCGGGTCCGGGCTGCCGGAGGTCGAGGAGTCGACCTGGTACCGGACGCCGTCGCTGAAGGTCCGTGGCAAGGGCTTCGCCCGGCTGCGCACCGAGGCCGAGGGCGGGCTGGTGCTGATGTGCTCGCTCGAGGAGAAGGAGGCGCTGCTCGCGTCGGGCGACCCGGCGTACTTCACGACCCCGCACTACGACGGCCACGGCGTGATCCTCGTCGACCTCGACCGGGTCGACGCGGGGCAGCTCGCGGAGCTCGTCGAGGAGGCCTGGCGGCGGAAGGCCCCGCCGTCGGTCGTGCGCCGTCGCGACGGCTGAGCCACCATCGTCGTCGTGCGCTATGTGGTGATCGGGGCAGGGGCCGTCGGCGGGACGATCGCGGCGCGGCTGCACGCGGCCGGGCGGGAGGTCGTGGTCGTCGCCCGGGGCGCGCACCTCGACGCGATCCGCGAACGCGGGCTGCGCCTCGACACCCCGGACGGGTCGACCACCCACCCGGTCGAGGCCGTCGGCACGGTCGGCGAGGCCCGGCCCACCCCCGACGACGTCGCGATCCTCGCCGTCAAGTCGCAGGACACCCCGCCGCCGCTGGCCGCGCTGCTCAAGGCGGCCCCCGGGATCACCGTGGCGTGCGCGCAGAACGGCGTCGCCAACGAGCGGCTCGCCGCACGCCGCACCGACCGGGTGCAGGCGATGCTGGTGATCCTGCCCGCCGAGCACTACGAGCCGGGGGTGGTCGTCGCGTCGTCGTCGCCGGTCCCGGGCGTGCTCGACGTCGGCCGGTTCCCCTCCGGTGTCGACGCCACCACCGAGGCGATCGTCGCCGACCTCACCGCGGCCGGGTTCTCCTCCCGCGCCGACCCGGACGTGATGGCCGCGAAGTACGGCAAGCTGCTCACCAACCTGGCCAACGCCGTCGACGCGATCTGCGGGCTCGACGACCCGGACGCTCCCCGCCTCGTCGAGGCGGTGACCGCGGAGGGCCGCGCCGTCCTGGACGCGGCCGGGATCACCGTCCGGACCGGCGACGACGACCGCGTCCGCCGGGAGGGCACCATCACCGAGCGGCCGGTCGCGGGCGCGGCGCGGCGCGGCTCCTCGTCGTGGCAGAGCCTGCAGCGCGGGACCGGCTCCATCGAGGCCCGCTACCTCAACGGCGAGATCGTGGCCCTGGGCGCGGCGCACCGGATCGCGACCCCGGTCAACACCGAGCTGATGCGGGTGGCCGAGGAGATGGCCGCGGCCGGGGAGCAACCGGCGTCGCGGTCGGGTGCGGACCTGCTGTGACGGTCTACCCGCTCGACGTGGCGCGCCCGGCGTTCCTCGACGCGCTCGACGGGCTGTCCGCGTTGCTCGACCACGTCGACGACACCGACCTGCACGCCCGCAGCCGCTGTCACGGCTGGCTCGCCGCGGACGTCCTCGCGCACCTGCACCTGGGCCTGGTCGAGATGCTCGCCGGGTTCCCCGCCCGCACCGACCGCCCCGCCGACGCCGATCTCGCGACCTACTGGACCGCGTTTCCCGGGTCCGAGCTGCCGGACTGGGCGCACGAGCGCTTCGCCCGCGCCGTCGCGTCCGCCTACGCCCGCCCGACCGGGCAGATCGCCCACGTCGCGATGACGCTGCGCGGCCTGCGCCGGCTCGTCGCGGACCTGGACGGGCCGTACCGGCTGGAGTTCCAGGGGCACGTCCTCGACGTCGGGGACTTCGTCGGCACCTGGGTCGTCGAGGTCGTGGTGCACCACCTGGACATGACCGTCGCGCTGCCGGACGCACCGGCCCCGCCCGCGTCGGGGCTCGCGGTGGTGCGGGAGACGGTGACCCGGCTGGCCGGTCCCGACGTCGTCGCGGGGTGGGGGGACGACACCGCCCTCGCGCTCGCCGCCACCGGGCGGGAGCCGGGGATGACACCCGTGCTGGGCTAGTAGGTGATGCTGACGGGACCGTCCTGCAGCTGCCCGATGCGTCCCCGCTCGACGGTGCTGGTCATGCCCACGTCCCACGACGGCACCCGGGGCGCCCGCGACGCCCTCCTGCCGGGCCGGTGGGCTGCTCCGTCTCGCCCCGTCATCACAAGAGATGAAGTGCGCCGGTCGGACCAAGATCGTCGATAACGACAGGGTGTCGCGTGCGATGAGCGGGCAACACGGTCGGACGGATCCGGCCGCCGTCGTCGGGGAGGGTCGTCATGGTGGAGCGGTGCCGGTGCGGGGCGGAGCTGCTGGGCTCGCTGCACTTCTGCGTGGGGTGCGGACGGCCGCGGGCGCAGGCCGTCGTCCCCCGGCCGCGGACCGGGGCGGTGCAGGTCGGCGCCGGGGCCCCGGTGCCGCAGGGGCGTACCGTCGTGCAGCACCCGTCGGCCGCGCAGTACCGCCCCGCCGACCGGTACCGCCCCGCCGCGCCGGCGTCGGCCCCGTCGGCCTGGGCCGGCCCGCAGCCGACCGGCTACGCGCCGGGCTGGGACGCCCCGGCCGGGTGGGGTCCGGTGGCGCCCGCCCCGTCGCGGACGCCGTGGGTCGTCGCCTCGCTGGTGCTGGTGACGCTGCTGCTGGCGGGGGCGGCGCTGCTCGTCCTGCGCCCTGACCTGCTCCCCGGCGCCGCGCCCACCGTGACCCCGGCGGCCGCGCCGGTACCGGTGGTGGTCGCCCCGGCCGCGGCGCCGGTCGTGATCCCGCCGACCACCTACGTGCCGGGCTACACCCCGTCGCCGACGACGTCGCTCACCGAGCAGGCCGCCGCCGACAGCCCACGCGTCGCCGCGACGGCCGGCTACTGGGTCCCGCAGCTGTCCTCCAAGCGCGCGGGCACCAGCGACGGCGGCATCACCTACGACGAGCAGGGCATCCTCGACCACTACCGCGGTCTCGCCGCGCAGTACCCGGGCGCCGCGCTGGTCTGGTCCGGCGACTGGCCGGTCTTCCGCAACAGCGACTACTGGGTCGTGGTCGTCGCCCAGCCCTTCACCACAGCGGCCGGCGCGAACGCCTGGTGCGACGCCCAGGGCTTCGGCTCCGACGACTGCTTCGCCAAGAAGATCTCCTGGAGCGACGGCCCGCAGGGATCGACGGTGCACCGGTGAGCGCGCCGTACGGGCCGTGTCCGCGGACGCCGCTGCCGGACGTGTCCGTGCTGTTCCCGTGGCGGGGGTGGACGCCGCCCGTCCTCGGACGCCCGTGACCGGAATCCACTCGGCCCCGCGCGCGTCCGCGCCTACCGTTGGCCCATGACCTCCGATGCGCACGGCACCGAGATCCGTACCCTCGCCGAGCTGCAGGGGATCACCGGGCAGCCCATCGCGCCCGCGCTGGCGAAGGAGCGCGACCACCTCGTGGACGTGCACCGCGCCTGGCTGGCGGCGTCCCGGTTCCTGCTGCTGGCGACGTCGGGCCGCGACGGCACCTGCGACGTCTCGCCGAAGGGTGACCCGGCCGGTTTCGTGCACGTCGTCGACGACCGCACGGTCGCGATCCCCGAGCGTCCCGGCAACGGCCGCGTCGACGGCTGGCGCAACGTCCTGGAGAACCCGCACGTCGGCGTGATCCTGCTGGTGCCGGGCCGCAACGACACGCTGCGCATCAACGGCCGGGCCCGGCTCGTCCGGGACGCGCCGTACTTCGACGAGCTCGCCGTGAAGGGCCGCCGGCCGCTGCTCGCCTGCGAGGTCGCGATCGACCAGATCTACTTCCACTGTCCCAAGGCGTTCCTGCGCTCCGAGCTGTGGGCGACGACGAGCTGGCCCGCGCCGGACGCGCTGCCCTCCACCGCGCAGCTCGCCAAGCGGCTCGCCCGTCCCGACGAGCCACTGGAGAGGATCGAGGAGTACTACGGTGCCGGCTACGCGGCCCGGCTCTACTGAGGGTCGCGCACGTTACATCGAAACCGCAGGTCAGACCCTGCACAATGGGGAGACGTGACACCCCCCGTCCCGCCGCTGCGGCGCTCCCTGCGTGCCCTGCTGTCCGCCGTCCTCACCGCGCTCGCGATCCCGGTCGTGCTCGCGGCGGGTGCCGCGCTGCCGCCGGCCGCGGTGGTCGTGGGGATCGTGCTGGCGGTGGTCGTCGCCGGGGTGGCCCGCACCCTGTCCTGGGTGGCCGGGGAACCGGTCGGCGAGCGGGCGACGGCGCTGGCCGTGGCCAGCGGCCTCGGCGCGGGGACCGCGGCGATCGCGCTGGGCGTGGTCGCGGTGTTCGCCGGCCCCGCGGTGCTGGTGCTCGTCCCGTTGCTCACCGGGGCCGGGGTCGCGACCTGGTGGGTCACCCGCCGGGACGTACCGCCTGCACTCTGACTCCATGATCACCGGTTGTGGAGTCCGGAGTGCACTCCACGGCCGTCTGCGCTCCACAACCGGTGATCATGAGGCCGCACGGCGAGCGCCACACGCCACCGGTCGCGGGGCGTCGTCGCACGGGAATGGCGCGAGGGACCGTTCCCCGGAGACGACGAAGGCCCAGGCTCGGCGGGAGACCTGCCGCTGACCTGGGCCTTCGTGTTCTGAGCGGGCGACGGGAATCGAACCCGCGTATTCAGCGTGGGAATCAGGGTGTCGCCACGACGTGGGGGCTCTGACGTCGGCCGCGCTCCGGTCTGGGGTGGCCCGGATGACCGTGATTGACCGGGGTGAATGGCCCACGAATGGCCCGGCGAGGAGACCAGCATCCCCCTGGTCTCCGAGCGGTGTCGGGTGTGGGCGGAGCCCGCAAAGCGGGTGTCGATCTTCGGGCGGCAAGGCATGCTCCTGCCGTGGCGAAGGTGAAGGCTGGACTGATCGTGATCTACACCGAGCGGCTGGACGAGTGTCGGGACTTCTATGCGGGGCTCGGTTTGGACCTCGTGCGGGAGCAGCACGGCTCAGGGCCGGTGCACTACGCCGTGGAGCTGGCTGGCGGCCTCGTGCTGGAGATCTATCCGGCGACCGCCGAGCGGAGCACCGGCCGTCTGCGGCTCGGGCTGACGGTGCCAGCGACGCCGGGACTGCCTGAGGGCGAGCACAAGCTGACGGATCCCGACGGTCGGATCATCGTCGTCACGGTGGACAGGGCCGGGTAGCTGGTGCCGCCGGCCGCGAGCGGGCCGGAGGCAGGAGCGATCGAGCCGAGCGGTGCCGGCGTAGCCGGCCCGCTCCGCCGGAGGCGGCGCCTCGACCAGCGCGCCACGAGCGAGGCCGACCAGCGCATCGCCGACCGGCTGAGCGCTCTGGTCGAGGGGCGCGAGATCGACAACGACGGCCAGGGCGACGACGAGGGCGGGGCGGCGGGCGCCCTGGTCCCGGTCGGCTAATGGCCCGTCAATGGCCCACAGCATGAGTGGACCTAGGAACGACGAAGGCCCAGCTCCGGTGTGGACACCGTCTGAGCTGGGCCTTCGCTGTGAGAGCGGATGACGGGAATCGAACCCGCGTATTCAGCTTGGGAAGCTGATGTTCTACCATTGAACTACATCCGCATGGCGTGAGATCACCCTAGCACCACGATCCGCGTACCTGTCACGGACCTCCCCTGCCCGGTCGTCGCACGATCCGACCACCGGGCGCGCGTGTCTCGACCCGGCCGCCCGCTCCGCGCACACTCGTCACCGTCGGTCAGACCTCGGCCGGAAGGCGACTGCGATGACGGTGTTCGACCCGACGTCGGGCGACGTGTCCGGGTTCCCCCCGGACCACGAGCACGACGTCCTGCTCATCGCCGGCAGCCGTCCCGAGGTCGCCCGGCTGGCTCCGGTCGCCGGTGCCGTCGCGGCGGCGGACCGCATCCGCGGGATCACCGTCGCCACCGGCCCGGACCCGATGTCCGTCCACGAGGCGTTCGAGGCCCTCGGCGTCCCCACCGACATCACGATCCTGCTGCCGCTGGAGACCGGGCCCGGCATGGCCGACGTCGCCGCGGCGCTGTTCACCCGGCTCGACCAGCTGCTCGTCGACCAGGACCCGTCCGCGGTGCTGGTGCACGGTGGTGGGCTGGCGGCCGAGGTCGCGGCGACGGTCGCGTTCTGGCGGCGGATCCCGATCGTGCACATGCAGGCCGGCATGGGTACCGACGACCTGCTGTGCCCGTTCCCGCAGGAGGCGCACCGGCGGGTCATCGGCCAGCTCGCGTCGCTGTTCCTCACCACCAGCGGCTCCGCGCTGGGCAGTCCGCTCGGCCCGAACGTGCTGACGATCGGCGACACGATCAACTCACTGCCCGGCCCGCAGCACCAGGGCTGTGTCGACGCGCTGGAGCGGGTGCACGACCAGCACCGCAGGCTGATCGTCGTCGACCTGGCGAGGGCCTCGTCGTCGCCGGTGCTGCGCGGGCTCGCGGACCTGCTGGAGCGGTACCCGCGGATCGAGATCGTGCTGTTCGGTGCGCTCGCCGCCGGGGAGACGGCGCAGTCGCTCGGGAGCCACCCGCGGGTGACGGTCGTGGCCGAACCGGCGCTGCCCGACCAGCTGGCCGTGCTCACCGCGGCGACCGTCCTGGTCAGCGACGACCACGAGCTCGTCGTCGACGCACCCGGTCTCGGCACCCTCGCGGTCCTGGTCGACGGGCCGAACGTGCCGCAGCCCGGCGACTCGATCCGCAGCATCGCCGCGCACGACGCGGCCGCCGCCGTCGCGCAGGTGCTCGACGGCGACCACGGGCGCCGCGCCGCCGCGTCGGACGGCTTCGAGGCCGCCCGCGCCGAGCAGGCCGTCGCCTGGATGTTCGGGCTGACCCGCTCGCCGCAGCTGCCCGACGACCTCGGCGGCGGCGGCCGGCACAGCCCCGGCGGGGTGGAGTCGGACTCCGAGGAGTCCTCCGAGGCGTGACCGCGGGCCCTGGATAGGGTGTCGGCGTGCTGCTCTCCGACGGTGACCTGCGCAAGGACATCGAGTCCGGCCGGCTCGTGCTCGACCCGTGGGACGTCGAGATGCTCCAGCCGTCCAGTGTCGACGTCCGGCTGGACCGGTACTTCCGCGTCTTCCAGAACTCGCGCTACACCCACATCGACCCCTCCCAGCAGCAGGACGAGCTGACGACCCCGGTGGAGACGCCGGACGGCGAGTCGTTCGTGCTGCACCCCGGCGAGTTCGTGCTGGGCTCCACGTTCGAGCGGGTCGGGCTGCCCGACGACCTGGCCGGTCGCCTGGAGGGCAAGAGCTCGCTCGGTCGTCTGGGTCTGCTGACCCACTCCACGGCCGGGTTCATCGACCCGGGCTTCACCGGCCACATCACGCTCGAGCTGTCCAACGTGGCGAACCTGCCGATCACGCTGTGGCCGGGGATGAAGATCGGGCAGCTGTGCCTGTTCCGGCTGTCCAGCCCGGCCGAACGGCCCTACGGCACCGAGGGCGTCGGGTCGCGCTACCAGGGGCAGCGGGGCCCGACGCCGTCGCGCGCGTTCCGCAACTTCCACCGCACCGACACCCGGCGGGCCTGAACTCACCCGGCGACCACGGCCGCCACGAGCCCGGGGAACCTCGCGTCGAGGTCGACGCGCCGCAGCCGGGTGCGCAGCACCCTGCCGTCGCGGCGCTGCTCGATCACGCCCGACTCCCGCAGCGTCCGCCAGTGGTGACTCGCGCTGCTCTTGGTCATGTCCGGCAGGATCTCCTGGCAGGTGAGCGTCTCGTCCTCGCCGAGTGCGGCGAGTGTGCGGACGACGTGCATCCGCACGGGGTGGTCGAGTGCTGCGATCACGGTCTCGATGCGCAGCTCGTCGGCGGCCGGGGGCGGGTTCTCCTGCACGGCCCCATAGTACGACTACAGTCGAACTGATGTGGCGGCCGTCATCTGGCGGAGACCGCTCGACCCTCTTATGGTTCGAATAGAGTCGAACTATTGGAGGAGTCATGGACATCCGTCGGCACATCGCGACCGAGTTCCACACCGCCCTCACCACCGGGGACCGCGACCGGCTGCGGGCGATCCTCGATCCGGAGGTCTCCTGGACCCTGCCGGGCGACAACGCGGTCTCGGGTCGGGTCGACGGCGCCGACGCGGTGCTCGAACGTGCGGCGTTGATCGCGTCCTACGGTGTGGACTTCGCGCTCGAGCACATCCTGGTGAGCGCCGAACACGTCGCGCTCGGGCTGCACAACACGGCCCGCCGCGGGGACCGGGTGCTCGACGAGCACCTCGCCACCGTGTGCCGGATCGGGGGCGACCGGATCGTCGAGATCGAGACCTTCCTGTCCGACGAGCCGGGGATGAACGCGTTCTTCGCCGCGTGAGCGTGCCCGCGGGGGCGTGCACCGCCGCTACGCTGGGCGGTGATGGACGCCGACCGCAGCTCCCCGGACCCGTGGGCCACCGGCCGCCGTCGGAGTGGTCGCCCCGACCGCGGCGTCCGCCGCGCCACCCCGCCCCGGTACGACGACGCCGGTCCCGGCCCGGCCGGGCGTGGCGCCCCCGCCTCCGGCACACCCGCGCCCGGCGTCGCCGGGGAGAACGCGGCCGGTGAGGGCACGGCCCGTTCCGAGCCCGCCACCCCGCCGGAGCCCGGCACCGAGCTCGTCGTGTCCCCCGTGGTCCCCCCGGAGCCCGACCCGGGCTCACGCGCCCTCACCCGCCGGGCAGCACCCGCCCCCGCGGACCCGCCGCAGGCGGACCGCGGGACGGAGGACCGGGACCCCTGGGCCCCGTGGCGCCGCCTGCGCCCCCGCACCGTCCGCGGTGCCACCGCGCTCGGTCTCGCGGGTGCCGCGGTCCTGCTCCTGCCCTTCCTCGACGACCCGGGCCGCTGGTGGGTCCCGGTCGGCCTCGGGTTCGGCACCCTGGTCCTGCTGGCCCTGCTGCGGCTGGACCGGCTGCTCCAGGGGTGGGCACCGCACGTCGCCGGGGTCGTGCTCGTCGCGGCCCTGGTGAACGGGACGCGGGAGAACCCGTGGGCGTGGGCACTGGCCCTGTCGGTGGGGGTGATCGTCGCCGGGGCGCTGCTGCTGCCGCGCTGGACGGTGCTCGCCGCCGGCGTGGTGCTGCTGGTGGTGTCCGGGGTCGGCTACTCGTTCCGCTCGGCCGAGATCCGGCAGGACCAGGCCCGCGTCGACGCGCAGGCCGGCGCACAGTTCCGCAGCGACCTCGGCGTCGCCCGCCCGCAGCTCGCGCTCGTCTCGCTGGACACCGGGGTCGCCTCGCCGAACCCGGCCCGGGTCTGCCGGCTCGTCCAACCCGCCGCGCTCGACCAGCTCCGCGCCGCGACCGGTGCGGCGGCCTGCGAGGACGCCGTCGCCGTCCTGCACGGGCGGATGCCCGCCGGGGCACAGGTCACCGTCCCGGACCGGCGTCCGGACCCGGAGGTGGCGGTCGGCGCCACCACCGCCGTCGACGCCTGCGGCTCGGCGTGGGGCGCGGCCGCACCGCAGCTCGGCCGCGTCGTCCTCACCCGCACCACCCCGGCGACGTTCCAGGTCAGCTCCTTCACCCCCTGCTGACCCGCACACGACGACGGCCGGGCACCCCCTGCGGGGTACCCGGCCGTCGTCGGTGGTGGGTCAGTTCTCGTTCGAGCGCTCCGGCGTCGCCTCCTCCGGCGACGACCCGTTGCTCGACCCGTTCGCCGCGCCGTTCCCCGACGTCGCCGGGGTGCCGGTGCTCGACGCACCGTCCGAACCGGCCGGGGTCGGGTCCTGCTTCGCGGCCTCGTCGGCCACCTCGGCGGCCGGGGTGGCGGTCCCCGGGGCGTCGGTGGTCGGCGCGCTCTGGCCCTCGGTCTCCGGCTGCGGCTCCGGCGCGGTGTCGGCGGGGGCGTCGCCCCGCTTCACCGCGGCGAGCAGCATCTGCGAGACGTCCTGGACCTGCACGGCCTCACCGGCGGTCTGGTTCACGCCGTCGGTCATCATCGTGCGGCAGAACGGGCAGCCGACCGCGAGCGTGCCGGACGGCTCCGAGCCGCCACCGGCCTTCGTGAGGGTCTCGGCGGCCTCCTCGGCGCGGGTGAAGTTGATGCGCTTGCCGATGCGCTCCTCCATCCACATCCGGGCGCCACCGGCACCGCAGCACATCGACCGGTCGCCGTGCCGCGGCATCTCGGTCAGCGTGGTCGTCCCGGCCGCTCCGGTCGCGTTGATCAGCGCGCGGGGCTCCTCGTAGACCTCGTTGTGCCGCCCGAGGTAGCAGGGGTCGTGGTAGGTGACCGGGCCGGTCTCCTCGCCCGCCGGGGCCGACACCGGGACCAGCTTCTTGTCCCGCACCAGCTTGTTGAGCAGCTGGGTGTGGTGCACGACCTCGTAGTGCCCGTCGAGCTGGGGGTACTCCCGGCCCAGGGTGTTGAGGCAGTGCGGGCAGGTCGTGACGATCTTGCGGGTGCCGGCCTCGCGGCCCTCGAACACGGTGTTGAGGGTCTCGACGTTCTGCTGGGCGAGCATCTGGAACACGAACTCGTTGCCCGAGCGGCGCGCCGGGTCACCGGTGCAGGTCTCCCCCGAGCCCAGGACGGCGAAGTTCACCCCGGCGCGGTGCAGCAGCTCCGCGGTGGCCCGGATGGTCTTCTTCTGGCCGTCGTCGAACGCGCCGGCGCAGCCGACCCAGAACAGGTACTCGGTCTCGGCGTCGAGCTCGCTCTCCACGACCGGGACCTCGAAGTCGAGGCCCTTGGTCCACTCGAGGCGGTCCTTGGCGTTCTGGCCCCAGGGGTTGCCCTTGTTCTCCAGGTTCTTGAACAGCGAGTTGAGCTCGGTGGGGAACTCGGTCTCGATGAGGACCTGGTAGCGGCGCATGTCGATGATGTGGTCGACGTGCTCGATGTCGACCGGGCACTGCTCGACGCACGCGCCGCAGGTGGTGCAGGACCACAGGATGTCGGGGTCGATGACGCCGAGGACGTCCTCACCGCCGACCAGCGGGCGGCCCGCGGCCTCCAGGGCGTCGACCGGGATGGCCTTGAGCCGCTCCTCGGCGCCCTCGCCGGTGATGCCGACCTCGTCGCCCGCCATGTCGCGGCTGCCACCGGCGAGCAGGTAGGGGGCCTTCTCGTAGGCGTGGTCGCGCAGGGCGTTGACCAGCAGCTTCGGCGACAGCGGCTTCTCGGTGTTCCACGCGGGGCACTGCGACTGGCAGCGGCCGCACTCGGTGCAGGTGGTGAAGTCGAGCAGGCCCTTCCAGGTGAAGTCCTCGACCTTGCCGACGCCGAAGGTGTCGGTGTCGGGGTCGGCCTCCTCCAGGTCCAGCGGCTTGCCGTTCGACATCATCGGCCGGGTCGCGCCGAGGGCCTTGTAGCCGTCGTCGTTGCGCTTGAAGTAGATGTTCGGGAACGCGGTGAACCGGTGCCAGGCCACACCCATCGTCGGGGTGAGCGCGATGACGATCAGCCAGACCGTCGCGGACAGCACCTTCACCGCGGCGAAGACGGTGACCAGCGTGGTCGAGGCGGGCAGGACCGCGGACAGCGCGTAGGAGACCGGGGCGGACCAGACCGGCACGTCGAACGCGCCCAGGGAGATCTTCGCGCCGCGCACCACCAGGATGCCCAGGCCCTCGAGGAACACGATCGCCTCGACGAAGTAGGCGCGGCCCATGTTCGAGCCGTAGAACCGCGACATCCGGCCCTGCCGGTTCGGGTTGTTCGCCTGGCGGATGACGATCAGCGCGGCGATGCCGACGACCGTGCCGACGCCGAGGATCTCGACGAACAGCGAGTACACCGACCACTGCCCGATCAGCGGCAGGTGGAAGGTCGGGTTCCAGACCTCGACGAAGGCCTCGATCAGCGCCAGGAACAGGCCGCCGAATCCGACCATGACCAGCCAGTGGACGATGCCCACCTTGGTCCACTTGAGCATCCTGGTGTGACCCAGGGTCTCCTTGAGCATCGTCGCGAACCGCGGCCCGAACGGGCCGGTGCGCGTCGGGTCGGACTCACCGAGCCGGATGATCTTCACCATCCGGGTCACGGTCATCGCGACGAGGGCCACGGCGACGATCGCCGACAGCACGGTGACGATGCCGAGCGTGTACTGCACCCAGGTCATCTGGAGGAACCTCCCTGTTGAACACCCAGCGGTCCCTGCCGGAGCGTGGTGCTGCCGTGACGGATCGGGACGGGAAACGATGAACCGGTCCGGTGGCGCGCGTCGGCGAGGGCGCGGTCGGGGGCGCACGGAGTACCGTGCCGCCGGGACCGGGCGGGCCTCTCCATCGCAGTGCCTCCTCGGACCTCGTCGCCGCACTGGTGTGGTGGGGTGCGACGACGGTCGGGCGAAGGGTAGTGCGCCCGGCCTGGGGTCGCCCGACCCCGTCATGGTCGGGTCGTGCTTGTTACCGAACAGTAGCCAAGGACGACCATGACATCTCGGACCGGGGCCGGTCCCGCGGGGAGACACGAGTCACGCCCGATCGGCGCTGGTCCGACCGTGTCGACCCGATCGCGCAGCGTGGCGCACCGGTGGGCCGGGTGGCTCAGCCCCTAGGATCCCGTACGGGTCTCGTGGTCTACTCGCCTGCGGGAGCGACCGGGACAAGCGGACTGCCGCAAGGAGGAGCTGTGAAGACCTCGTACGAGGCGATCCAGCTGGTACTCGCCCAGGGCGGACAGCTGACCACGGTCAACCTCCGTGACTGGATCACGAACAACATCGTGCCGCTGATCCTGCTCGCGATCGCCGTCATCCTGCTGTGGATCGGTGGTCGTGGTGACAATGCCGGCGTGGCCCGGCGCAGCATCGGACTGCTGGTGGGTCTGATCGCACTGGGCATCGCCGTGACCGGCAGCGGTCCGGCCATCGGACAGGCGCTGGCCAACCTGCTCGTGACCCCGGGCTGATCCGTGCTCGTTCGCACGGACGACGAGGTCTACCGCGTCGACGCCGTCTGGCTCGGGCCGCCACGGGCCACCTTCCCCTGGCGCGCCCGCTACGTCAGCTACGGCGTCGGACTCCTCGTCATGATGCTGATCATGTTCGTCCAGCGCCGGCTCGGTATCGGCCTGGACTTCTTCTCCGTGGCCTGGGCGCTCGTCGGCACCGTCGCGATCACCCGCCTGCTCGGTAAGAAGATCGACTACGAGCGGCCGCTGGGCCAGGTCCTCGGCCAGTTCTGGGCCGAGGTGACCGGGCCGCGGGCCGGTCGGAAGGCCGCGGGCGGCTCGGTCCGCGCGGGGCACGTCCGCGTCCACGCCACCCGTGCCCACCCCGGCGTCCCGTCGGCCGGTGGCCGGACCCCCGCGCTGTCCACCGCGCAGCGCACCCGGATCGACGCCGCGGGGACGCGGCCGCCGGTCACCGTGGACGCCGTCGTGGACACGCCCGCCACCACCGCTCCGGTGGTCCCGGGGCTCGAGGCGCCGGTCGCCGCACCCGCGCGCGTGGTCCCGCCACTGCCGGAGCCGGGCAGCGCGCCGCGCCGGAGCCGTTTCCGCCGGGCCCGCGGCGGTGGCAGCGGTCGCGGCGCGAGCGTGCCCGCGCGCACCCCCCGTCCCGACCCGTGGCGCCGGAGTGGCCACCGTGGCCGCACCTGAGCGGACCCCCCGGCCGAAGGCCCGGCGCGGCCGGGCCCGTGCCGGCGAGGGCGGTTCGGACTACACCCCGTCGATCGCGCTGCGCTCGATCGACGGGCACGTCACGCGTACCAACGGGCAGGTCATGGCCTGGTACCGGCTCGCGGCGCAGGCGTGGAGCTTCCGCAGCGACAACCAGCGCGAGGTCCTGATCCGCCAGATCGCCGCGCAGCTCGGCGAGCTGCAGGGGCGCTGGCTGCACCTGCGTGTCACGACCCGGCCCTACCCGGTGCACATGTGGGCGGAGTCGTTCGACCAGAACGCGATCGGCCGTATGCCCGACGTGCCCGGCGCCCTGGGCTGGGACGGGTTCCTGGAGGGCGAGCAGCGCCACCTGATGGGGCTGTCGATGGCGGACAAGGAGGTCTTCCTCGGCATCGAGGTCTCCGGCCGCGGGCTGATCGACCGCTGGGTGGAGCGCGCCGCGCCGGTCCTGGACCGCCTCGTGCCGTCCGCGGTCAAGGCCGAGCTCGCCGCGCTGGAGACCGAGATCAACCACCTGGACGTGCTCGTCGCCGGGTCCGGTCTCGACGCCGTCCCCGCGAGCGCGGAGGACATGGCCTGGCTGATGCACCGCTCGGTCGCCCTCGGGCTGCCCGCCCCGCGCGGGCTCTCCTCGGTGCCGCGCGGGGTGTCGACCTGGGAGCCGGAGGACCTCGCCGCGTTCACCGAGGGCGTCGACCTGCACCAGGAGCCGTACGCGCCGACGGTGCAGGTCGTCGGGCGGATGCGCAGCCAGACCGTCACCCGCAACGTCGCGGTGCTGAGCGTCGGGCTGATGGAGGGTCTGCGGATCCCCGAGATCGACGACCCGTGGATGCAGCACTCCGACCGGCTGCCGTTCCCGGTGGAGTGGTCCGCGCGGATCTACGTGCGCCGTCCGGAGGACGTCACCGGCGAGCTGCAGCGCCAGATGGGCAAGGTGCGCAGCCAGATCCGGCACTACACCCACGACCACGACCTCGACCCGCCGATGTCGCTCGCGCGGCAGGCCGACCGGGTCCTGGAGGTCGAGGACGAGCTCACCACCGGGCTCACCCAGCTCAACACCCGTCTCTACGGCTGGTGGCGGATCGCCGTCTCGGGCCGCGACGAGGCCGAGGCCACCACCCGCGCCCAGCAGGTCGTCGACCTGTACCGGCCCAAGGTGCAGATCGAGCACCCCGAGGCGCAGTACCGCTACGCCCGCGAGTTCATCCCCGGCGAGCCGCTGGCCGCGACGGCCTACCGGCGACGCGGGTCGGTCACCTGGGCGGCCGCCGCGGTCCCGGCCGCGACGGCCAGTGTCGGCGACCGTCGCGGGATCATGCTCGGCGAGACCTGCACCGCGACCCGCCGCCCGGTCGCCTGGGACCCGTGGCTGGCCCAGGAGGTCCGACGCGCGTCCGGCCTCACCGCGATCGTCGGCGGCCTGGGCTCGGGCAAGTCGTTCCTCACCGGTCTGGTCGTCTACAAGACGTTGCGCGCCGGGGCCCGCTGGACGGTGCTCGACCCGTCCGGCCCGCTGGCCGAGCTGACCCGGCTGCCGGAGCTGGCGCCGTTCTCCCGGCACATCAACCTGCTCCGCGCCGACCCCGGCATCCTCAACCCGTACCGGGTGGTCGCCGAGCCGCGGCCGGACCACTTCCTCGACGACGAGGACCCCGAGCGCGCCTGGAAGCGGGAGCGTTCGCTGGCCGCGGCCACCCGCCGTCGGCTGGTGCTCGACGTGCTGTCCGGGCTGCTGCCCTACGAGATCGCCCGCCAGCCCCACACCCGGATCGTGCTGCTCCGCGCGGTCCGCGAGGTCGGCGGCTCGCCCGACCGGCACCCGGGCATGGTCATCGACGCGCTGCGCCGGCACGCCGGTGAGGGCGAGGACCACGCCGGCGTCGTCGCGGACTTCCTCGACGAGCGGCGCGAGCTGCCGCAGGCCGCGCTGCTGTTCCCCGACGAGACCCGGGCCGATCCCTGGCAGGCCGACCGGGACTACCGGCTCACCGTGCTGACGATGCAGGGACTGTCGCTGCCGCGCCCGGGCAGCCCGCGCGAGGAGTGGACCGACAACGAGTCGCTCGGTGTCGAGCTGCTGAACCTGGCGTCCTGGCTGACCCAGCGCACGATCTACGACGCCGACCGCAACCTGCGCAAGGGCGTCGCGCTCGACGAGACGCACTTCCTGTCCCAGGTGCCCACCGGCAAGGTGCTCATCGACCGCCTCGCCCGCGACTCCCGCAAGTTCAACGTCCGCGCCCTGTTCGCCTCCCAGCTGGCCGGTGACCTGCTGCGGGTCTCGGGCTTCGCGTCGCTGGTCAACGCCGTGTTCGTCGGCCGGACCGACGACGAGGAGGCCCAGTCCGAGGCGCTGCGGCTGCTGCGCGTGCCCACCGACGTCGGCTACGAGGAGATGCTCGGGACCCTGTCCCCGCGCCCCCGCCACGACGACCGGCCCGACGACGCGCCCCGCCAGTTCGTCTTCGCCGACGGCCACGGCGGCGTGGAGAAGGTCCGCATCGACCTGGAGGCACCGCACCTGGAGCACGTCCGCGAGGCGCTCGACACCAACCCCGACGCCGCCCGCGTCGTCGCCCCGCGCCCGCCGGGTGGTCCCGCGATCACCGCGCCCGGGCATCCCGAGATGACCGCACCCGACGAGCCGAGCCCGCTGCCCGCCCGGCGCGCCCCCGCCCCCGTGGTGCTGCCCGACCTCGACGGCGACGAGATCGACCTGCGTACCGACACCCGGATCGGCCCCGGCGACGACGACCCGGTCCTGGCCGGCGGGATCCGTGCCGGTGGGGTGCAAGTCGTGTCGGTCGCCGCGACCGACGCCGCCGTCGGCCGCGCGGAGCTCTACGACGACGAGCAGCTCGACCTGCTCGACGAGCTCGACGACGACTGGGTGGTCGACGAGCCCGCCCCCGCGGACGGCACCGCCTCCGCAGACGGCACCGCCCCCACGAACGGCACCGGCCCGTCGAAGGGGACGGCGGCCACGAACGGCCACCCCGCGGCCGCTCCCCCCGACGGGGACGGACGGTGACGGCGGGCCTCGACCCGTCCGGCGGCGCAGGCGTCTGGGTCGTCCTGGGCGTGCTGCTCGCGGCCGTCGTCGTGTCGGTGCGGAGGACCCGGCGCCGTACGCCGCAGACGCCCGGGGTGACCCGCCGCCGTCGTCGTCGGACGGCGGTCCTGGTGGTCACCGCGATCGCCGGCGGCACGCTGCTGCTCGGTTCGCCGGCCATGGCGCAGGCGCTGGACTGCAAGTCCCCGCCGGAGCCGGACCGCCCCGGCACCGGGCTGGTCGGCTCGCTGGACCGGCCCTCGGCGCTGCACGGGGAGGCCGGCAGCGTCTACGAGGAGGTCGGCTACGCCGGTCTCGTCTGGCACAACTACGACCTGGGCTGCGCCACGTCGGGGGTGCTGAACCCGTCGGTCACCACCGACACGTGGCTGGGAAACCAGGTCTTCAACCTGGCGAAGCTGACCGTCGGTGGGGTGAACTGGGCGCACTACCTCATCGCCGACGGCGGGTCGTTGTTCGCGCCGCTCGACCAGGTCATCACCACCGCGACCCGGGCGATGTACGAGACGGTGTTCACCACCTGGGTGGGCCTCGGGCTGCTCGGCTTCGCGATCATCGTGCTGCTGCTGGCGATGCGCGGCGAGCTCGCGCGCCAGGCCCAGCGCACCGGCATCGCCGTACTCGCGTTGATGCTCGGCTCCGCCGCCTACCTCGCACCGGTCGACTGGTCCCGCGCCGCGGACAACCTGCTGCTCGACGGGGTCACGCAGATGCAGGAGGGCTTCCTCGGCCAGGTCGGGCTGGGCACCCGCGACACCCTCCCGACGGTGCTCGTCGACCAGGTCGCCTACCAGAACTGGCTGCGCGGCACGTTCGGCGCGCCGGACGTCCCGCAGGCCCAGGAGCTGGGCCGGGACCTGCTGCGGGCGCAGGCGTTCACCATCGACGAGATCGACCAGGGCCAGGACACGTCCGAGACGGCGGAGCGCAAGAAGGGCGAGTACGCCGCGCTCGCCGACCGCATGGGGGACCGCTACCCGTACTTCACCGGGGCCTCCGGCAGCCGGATCGGGGCCGGGACGCTCGCGCTGATCCAGGCCGCGTGCATCGCGCTGTTCCAGCTGCTGTCCAAGGTCCTGGTGCTGGTCGCACTACTGATCATCCGGCTGATGGTGGTGACGGCGCCGGCGATCGCCGTCGTCGCGCTGCTGAAACCGGACGTCATCCCGGCGATCCTGCGCATCGGCGGCGCCGCGATCGTGAACACCCTCGTCGTCGGGGCGCTGGCCGGGCTGCACGCGCTGCTGGTCGTGTCGCTGTTCGCCCCCGGGTCCGGGGTCGACCTGTGGCTCGCGCTGCTGGTCACCGGCGTGGTCACGCTCGTGCTGTGGGCGGTCGCGCGGCCGTTCCGGCGGCTGGTGTCGATGGTGACACTGACCCGTGAGCAGTTCGGCGGGATCGTCCCCGGCATCAACGGCGGCCCGGTGTCGCGGGTGTGGAACCGGATGCGCGGCCCGAACGACGCCGACGAGCGCCAGTCCCGCTGGTGGTCCGAGCGCGGCGGCCCCGGCGGGTCCGGCGACCCGGGCGCGGCGCGACCGGAGGCCGAGACCGCGGCCGGGCCGGGGGCCCGGGTCCGTCGTCGCGCGGCACCGGACGTGTCCTCGCCCCAGGCGGCCCGGATCGCCGAGCCGCGCCGCGGGGCGCTGCCGGTCGGGGCGTCCGGGCGGCCCGACACCGGGTTCGCCACGCGGGTCGACCCCGGCGAGGTCGACGACCGCTCCATCTACCGCCGCGACGACGCGGGACCCCGCCGCCCCGGCGACCCGACCCCGGTGAGCCCGGAGCTCGTCGACGGCGTGCCCGTCTACAAGATCTACCGCCCGCGGGCGGCCCGCACCGGCGGCGACCGTGCCGATTAGGTCCTCCCGCGGCCGCGCCGGCGCCTATCGCGCGGTGTGGCAGTGGCCGCTGCGCTCCCCCGCCCGGCTCGCCGTGACGGTGGTGGTCCTGGGCGGGCTCGTGTTCGGGCTGGTCTCGCTCGGCGGTTCCGGCGGGGCGGCGTCCGGCGGTCTGATCGCCGGGGGCGGCTCCGGCGGCAACCGGTGGGACAGCGGATCGTCCGGCGTCTCCGCGACGCCCACCCCGACGCTGCTGCCGCCGGTGCCCGAGCTGACCCCCGAGGCGCTGCCGGTGTCGCAGGCCCCGCGGCAGGCGCTGGAGACGGCGCGGGTGTGGGCGGCGGCCTGGGTGAACCATCCCGACGGGATGACCTCCCAGCAGTGGGTCGCCGGGCTGCGGCCGTACACGACCGACGAGTTCCTCGGCGTGCTCGCGGGCGTCGACCCGTCGAACGTGCCCGCCTCCCGGGTCACCGGGCCCGCGACCCCGACCCGGGTCGCACCGAAGAGCATCGAGGTCACCGTGCCGACCGACACGCTGACCCTGCGGATCCTGGTCGTCGACACCGAGGCGGGCTGGAAGGTGTCCCGCTACGACCGGGCATGAGCACTCCGCTGACGCGTGCGCTGCGGCCGCTGCGGCTGCTGCTGCCGTTCCTCGCGATCGGGATGGCGCTGGTGCTGTTCCTGACCGTCGGCTTCCTCGCGTTCAGCCCCAACCTCGGCGGCGGCCGGTCGAACGCGGCCTGGTGCGACACCGGGATCTCGACCGCGACGGTCGGCCGTGGCGGCGGGGGAGCCACCTTCGAGACGCTGTCCGACGAGCAGAGGCAGAACGCCGCCGCGATCATCTCGGTCGCCAAGGACATGCAGCTCCCGCCGAAGGCGTGGCTGATCGCGCTGGCCACCGCGATGCAGGAGTCGACGCTCCGCAACATCGACTACGGCGACCGGGACTCGCTCGGGCTGTTCCAGCAGCGGCCGTCGCAGGGGTGGGGCACCCCCGCGCAGGTCACCGACCCCGCCTACAGCAGCCGGATCTTCTACGAACGGCTGATGGAGGTTCCGGGCTGGGACTCGATGCCGGTCACCAAGGCCGCGCAGACCGTGCAGCGCTCGGCCTTCCCCGACGCCTACGCCAAGTGGGAGGGCCTGGCCGCGTCGCTGGTCGAGAACATCGGCGACGTCGCCAACCCGACGGGCTGCGCCCCCGGTACGACCGGCGCGCTGCCCCCGGGCGTCGCCGGGGCCGCGATCGGCTTCGCGCTCGGCGAGCTCGGCAAGCCCTACGTGTGGGGCGCGACCGGACCGGACTCCTGGGACTGCTCCAGCCTGCTGCAGGCGTCGTACCGGGC
Source organism: Pseudonocardia sp. DR1-2 (assembly GCF_023717215.1). Classification (NCBI taxonomy): domain Bacteria; kingdom Bacillati; phylum Actinomycetota; class Actinomycetes; order Pseudonocardiales; family Pseudonocardiaceae; genus Pseudonocardia; species Pseudonocardia sp. DR1-2. The sequence continues at coordinate 601,681 of NZ_JAMQOF010000002.1, forward strand.
GGCCGGCGTCACGATCCCGCGGGTGTCGCGCGACCAGTACAACTCCGGCGGCCACCTGCCGGTCCGGGACATGCAGCCGGGCGACTTCCTCTTCTACGCCCACGACACCTCGGACCCGACCACGATCTACCACGTGATGATGTACCTGGGCGACGGCAAGATGGTCGAGGCGCCGAACCGCAACTTCCCCGTCCGCGTGCAGCCGGTGTCGTGGGAGTTCTCCGATCTCGTCCCGCTCGCCACCCGGCCGGGGACCACGCCGAACCCCGCCTGAGCGGGGTCGAGGCGCCATCATGGGCGGCATGCGCTCCCCGCTCTCGGACTATCTCGACTCCGCGGCGCCCGGTGCCTGCCCGGACCACCTCGTCGTGCCGCGGTCACTGGCCCAGTCGATGCCGCTGCGCTGGCAGCAGGTCTTCGTCGGTCTGCTCACCGACCTGCACGACGCCTACCCCGGCGTCGACTGGCCGGAGTACGCCGTGTCCGCGGTGCGGGCCGAACCGTTGACCGAGCTCGACGACGCCCAGCTCGCCACACACGGCTACGTCACCGAGCTGGGGCCCGACGGCGACCTCGAGTACCGCGACGCCGACGACCGCGTCGTCCCCGGGTCGCTGCCCGTCCGGGTGGAGGTGCCCGACACCGTGCCGCCGGCGTCGGCGGGGCAGGTGCCGCGGGGGACCGTCGTCCTGCGCTGACCGCGCCCCGCGCCGCCGCTTGCTGCTCGCGCCGGTCGGGTCCGGCCCGGTGCGCGGGGGTGTCGCCGAGATGCACCTCAGCGGGAATCGTCGATCTCCACGGCCCGCTGAGCTGCATCTCGGCGTGCGGCAGGGACACCTCCCCTGCGGATGCGCTCACCCGGTGAGCGAGTTCCCGGGCCCCTCACCAGGCCCGGTGCGTCCCGACCGGCGCGCGACGGCGCTGCGCCGCGTCGGCGAGCCGGTCCAGCTCACGGACCAGGTACGCGGCGTCGGCCGGACCGGCGTGCACGACGGCGTCGTCGGGGAGCGGGCCGCCGACGACGTCCGGGGTCGGGCGCCGCTGGACGTAGCAGCCGTCCGTGGTGGCGTGCACCAGCAGGACGCCCGGCGCGCGGCACGGGTCGGGTCCCTTCCGGCCGGCGCCGAGCTGGGCGACGCCCTCGACCTGCCCCATCCGCCGGAGCATCTCGGCCTCGGTCCCGCTGCAGCCCCGCCGCAGGAGCTCGTGGACGAGCCGGTCGGGATCGCCGTCGGCGCGCTCGGCGGCCTCGCCCAGTACCGCGACGGGGATCCGCACCCCGGCCCCGGGGCCGGGCACGACCTCGCCGAGCAGCTCGACCAGGACGGCCGACGCGGCGTCGGGCGGGACGCGGACCAGCGCGACGTCGTCGCCGATCCGGGTGGCCAGCACCGCGCGCCCGGCCCGCCGCGCGACCAGCGCCCGCTGCCACGACGGCGGTGCGACCACGAGGTCGTGCTGGAACTCCGGTGCGACGACCGTGCGCAGGTCGCCGACCAGGTCCGGCTCGAACGCGGTGCCGGTGAACAGGCCGCGTGCGGCGAGGGTGTCGAGACACCCCCGCACGACACGGGCCCGCTCGACGTCGGTGAACCCGGGGCTGAGCAGCTCCAGGACCGCGGGGTTGCGACCGAGGTCGAGCAGGTCCCGGGCGACGTCGAACTCGGCGGCGGTGAGGACGGTGGCGCGGTTCCAGTCGATCATCGGTGGGGCTCCTCGGGGGCCAGGACGGCGTCGGTCGCGGCGATCTCGATGTCGAACACCTCGTCGGTGGGGACGACGTAGCGGTTGCGGTGGTCCCGGGTGTCGCGGCTGCTCGTGCCGCCGGCCACCGGGCCGTAGCCGCCGGGGGCGCCGCCGCGTCCGGTGGTCTCGACTGGGCGGGCGGACCAGGCCGGCTCGGCGGTCCGGGCGCCGGGACCGAACTGCTCGTGCAGGCGCGCGCCACCGGATCCCGTGCCGCCGGGGAGCCGGTCGCCGTACCCGGGACCACGGGCCGACGGCGGGACGAGCGGCTGGGCCCGGGTCCGTTCGCCGAACCGGCGTCCGAGGTCGACGCGGGTGGCGAGCGGGTCGGGGCCCGGTGTCGTCGTGGGGTACGGGCCCGGGGACGCCGCCGGCCGGTACGGGTCCGGGGCGGGCGTGGTCGTCGGGTCGAGGTGCTGGGGTGCGACGACGTCGACCGGCCCGGGAAGCCCGGTGCCCCGGTCCCGGTCGGCCACGCCGTCGCCGGTGGTCCCGGGACCACCGGGCCCCGCGGTTCTCCCGACGTCCGGCGTGCCGGGGCCCGATCCGACGAACCCCGATCCCTCGGTCCCCGGCCCGTCGGTCCCCGGCCCGCCGGGAGCACCGACGCCGTCCGATCCGGGGCGGGGCCCGCCGCCCGGCTGGTCCGGGACGCCGGTTCCCGGACCGCCTCCGCCGAGAGGGGTGGCTCCGCCGCCGGCCCCGACACCGGCCGGGCCGTGACCGCCGGCCCCGGCCGAGCCCGGTGCCGGACCTCCCGCACCGGTGGGCGTCGCGGCCGACTCCGGGTCGACGGTGCGGAAGCGGTCGTCGATCGCGGACGCCGTGTCGAGATGCTCCTGGAGGGCGCGGTCGGCCTCCTCGCTGTGCCGCTGGTCGCGTTCGAGCGAGGTGACGTAGTCGGCGACGGTGGCGCTCAGCCCGGTCAACGGGGTGCTCGCCAGCAGGTGGAGGTTGCGGACACCGCTGGTGAAGATGCCCGGCGGGGTGGGGTCCAGGGCGGCGATGGCGGCCTGGGTGCGGTCGAAGGACTGCCCGTAGGCGTCCAGCTGGGTCGCGCCGTTCGCGGTGACGGGGGCGGTGCACATCATCGAGGTGGTGATGCCGTCGAGGGACTGCTGGGCGGCGGCCGCGGCGGGGCCCTGCCAGGAGATGCCCAGCTCGGCCATGCGTTTCCGGGCCTCGTCCGATGCGGAGCGCAGCTCGGCGTCCGCGGTGCGGAGTGCGGCTGCGGCGTCGGCGACCGCTGTCGAGCCGGGTTTCCCGACCACCCAGGCGTACTTCTCCTGGAGGGTCCTGGCAGCGAAGTTGAAGCCCTGTGAGAACGCCATCGTCCGTCCCGGAGTGCCGCGAGTCTCAGATCGCGAACGAACGAGCGATGGCGTCCTCGCCGAGCTCGAAGACGACCGCCGTCGCTCGGAGTCGTCGGACCGCTTCCTCCAACTCGGTCTGATGCTGCGCGTGCGTCGCGATCGTCCGCTCGAACCTGTCCTGGAACGCCGGTGTCGCGACTCCCGAGATCGGATCGTCCCCGCAGGGACCGACCCGTGTCCTCTGCGCGCTGCGGAGAGATTCGCGAATGGCGACGATCTGGGCGGACAGGGCGCGACCGACCTCGAGCACGTTGTCCGGCGAGATCTGGCTCATCAAGGCGTCCGACGAGCCGCCCACGGTCCCTCGCTGGGTCTGTTCCACGGCTGGAACGTAGGTGCGCCGGCGCCCGGGGACAGCGGTTCCCGCAGCTCCCGTCGCGATTGCGAAGTCGCGGAGCCGGATCAGCGACGCAGGAGCGAGGGCAGAGCGGCAGCGGCCACGGCCCGGGCCCTCGTGCACAGGTCGCGGTCGGTGGTTCCGGAACGCCGGAGGTTCGACGACGTCGCCATGGCCTGCGCTCGCAACGACGTCGCATCGTCGATGTCGACACCCACCTCGCACGAGGGGTACGAGCTCGACGGATACACGGTCTCGGCGGCGCGGTATCCCGACACGTCGACCGGTGCCGTTCCCGGAACGGACAGGAGCTGAGACGTCGGAACCGGGATGAACTGCAGGTTGACGTCGACCGCCGCCGGGCCTGTGCCCAGATAGCCGCAGGTCGGGGCAGGACGACCTCCGATCGTCGCGTCGTCGGCCTTGCCGGCCCCCAGATCGAGGTCCGAGCGCTGTGCGGTGTCGAGCAGCTCGCACGGATGGCGTCCGCTCACATCGATGGCGGCCGGGCGCGCGGGCACGGTGGGGTCCGCTGCGAGACCTGGCGGCTGTGGCGTGCAGGAGGTGAGCCCGACGATCACAGCGGTGCCCACGACGCCGAGGGCCGTGCGACGCGCAGCCGGTACGAGCACGGTGATCCTCCGTCGACGATCGAGCGGCCACAGGCTAGCCCGCCCCACCCCCGTCGACGGCCGTTCGGAGCACCCGCGAACGTCGTGGATAAAAGTTGAGTCCCCTGGGAACAAGTCTTCCGGGTCGCCCGTTGACCCCCATGAGAGCAAGTTGAGCAGGACCCACTCAAGGGCGATGCACGAGGCGCTCCCCGGCCTGGTACAACTTGAGCCGGACGCACTCACACCCCACACATCTCGGAGGCAGTCACCATGGCTCGTACGGTCGGTATCGACCTCGGGACCACCAACTCCGTCGTCGCCGTCCTCGAGGGTGGCGAGCCGACGGTGATCGCGAACTCGGAGGGTGCCCGCACCACTCCGTCGATCGTCGCGTTCGCGCGCAACGGCGAGGTCCTCACCGGTCAGTCGGCGAAGAACCAGGCGGTCACCAACTCCGACCGCACGTTCCGCTCGGTCAAGCGTCACATCGGCACCGACTGGAAGACGTCGGAGATCGACGGCAAGACCTTCGCGGCGCAGGAGATCAGCGCCCGCGTCCTGCAGAAGCTGAAGCGGGACGCCGAGGCATACCTGGGCGACGAGGTCACCGACGCCGTCATCACGGTGCCCGCGTACTTCGAGGACGCGCAGCGCCAGGCGACCAAGGAGGCCGGCCAGATCGCCGGTCTGAACGTGCTCCGGATCGTCAACGAGCCGACCGCGGCCGCGCTGGCCTACGGCCTCGACAAGGGCGACAAGGAGCAGACCATCCTGGTCTTCGACCTGGGTGGCGGCACGTTCGACGTGTCCCTGCTGGAGATCGCCGAGGGCGTGGTCGAGGTCAAGGCCACCAACGGCGACAACCACCTCGGTGGTGACGACTGGGACGAGCGGGTCGTCAGCTGGCTCGTCGACAAGTTCAAGTCCTCCCAGGGCATCGACCTGACCAAGGACAAGATGGCGATGCAGCGGCTCCGCGAGGCCGCCGAGAAGGCGAAGATCGAGCTGTCCAGCTCCTCGTCGACCAGCATCAACCTGCCCTACATCACGGTCGACTCGGACAAGAACCCGCTGTTCCTGGACGAGACGCTGTCCCGCGCGGAGTTCCAGCGGGTCACCCAGGACCTCCTGGACCGCACCCGCAACCCGTTCAACCAGGTCATCAAGGACGCCGGCATCTCGGTGAACCAGATCGACCACGTCGTGCTCGTCGGTGGCTCCACCCGGATGCCCGCCGTCACCGAGCTCGTCAAGGAGCTGACCGGCGGCAAGGAGCCCAACAAGGGCGTCAACCCGGACGAGGTCGTCGCCGCCGGCGCCGCCCTGCAGGCCGGTGTGCTGCGCGGTGAGGTCAAGGACGTCCTGCTGCTCGACGTCACCCCGCTGTCCCTCGGCATCGAGACCAAGGGCGGCGTCATGACCAAGCTGATCGAGAAGAACACCACGATCCCGACCAAGCGCTCGGAGATCTTCTCCACCGCGGACGACAACCAGCCGTCGGTGCAGATCCAGGTCTTCCAGGGCGAGCGCGAGATCGCCGCGTACAACAAGAAGCTCGGCATGTTCGAGCTGACCGGCATCGCGCCGGCGCCGCGCGGCGTCCCGCAGATCGAGGTCTCCTTCGACATCGACGCCAACGGCATCGTCAACGTGTCCGCCAAGGACATGGGCACCGGCAAGAGCCAGGAGATGACGATCACCGGCGGGTCGGCCCTGTCCAAGGACGACATCGACCGCATGGTCAAGGAGGCCGAGGCGCACGCCGAGGAGGACGCCAAGCGTCGCGAGGAGGCGGAGACCCGCAACCAGGCGGAGACCCTCGTCTACCAGACGGAGAAGTTCGTCAAGGAGAACGACGAGAAGCTCCCCTCCGACGTGAAGGACGCGGTGAACGCCGCCCTGGGCGAGACCCAGGAGGCGCTGAAGGGCACCGACCACGAGGCGATCAAGTCCTCGATGGAGAAGCTCGCCACCGAGTCCCAGAAGATGGGGTCCGCCCTGTACTCGCAGCCCGGTGCCGAGGGCGCCGCGGGTGCCGGTGCCGAGGGTGGTGCCGGCGCGGCCGGTGCCTCCGACGCGCAGGACGACGTCGTCGACGCCGAGATCGTGGACGACGACAAGGACGCCAAGGGCGGCAAGTGACGGCCGGCGGCCATCCACGGGACGACAGGACGGTCGACATGGCTGACGAACAGAAGCAGGAGGAGCCGGTGACGTTCCGGGACCGCCGCAAGGTGGACCCGGAGACCGGCGAGGTCCGTCCCGACGCCGACGCGAACGGGGCCGCCGACACGGCGGCCCCGGCCGGGGACGGCGAGCAGGTCGCGGGCCCGGCCGACGGGGAGGACCCGGAGCTCGAGAAGCTGCGGGCCGAGGTCGCCGAGCGCACCGCGGACCTGCAGCGGGTCAGCGCCGAGTACGCCAACTACCGGCGTCGGGCCGACCGGGACCGTGAGCAGACCAAGGTGGACGCGAAGGTCTCCTTCGCGAACGACCTGCTGGTGGTGCTCGACGACTTCGAGCGCGCCGCCCAGCACGGCGACCTCACGGGACCGTTCAAGGCCGCGGCCGACAAGGTCACCACGGTGCTGACCAAGCTCGGTCTCGAGCCGTTCGGGACCGAGGGCGAGTCCTTCGACCCGCAGCTCCACGAGGCCGTGCAGCACGAGCCGGCCGAGGGCTCCGGCCCCACGGTCACCGTGCTGTCGACGGTGCTGCGCCGTGGCTACCGCATCTCCGACCGGGTCCTCCGGCCGGCGATGGTGACCGTGCAGGACCGCCCCGAGGCTCCGGCCGGGGGCGGCGCGGACGCCGGCGACGGCGAGCCGCAGAACCCGGCCTGACCAGGACGGGAAGGGACGTGACCGCGCGGTGCGGTGGGAGGCGACCGGCCTCCCGCCGCACCGCGGGTCTGATCGGGAAGGAGGCGGAGTGACCCAGCGCGACTGGATCGAGAAGGACTTCTACCGCGAGCTGGGCGTCTCCTCGACGGCGTCCCAGGACGAGATCAAGAAGGCGTACCGCAAGCTCGCCCGCGAGCTGCACCCGGACGCGAACCCCGGTGACGAGAAGGCCGAGACCCGCTTCAAGGCGGTCTCCGAGGCCTACGGCGTGCTGGGCGACGAGTCGAAGCGCAAGGAGTACGACGAGACCCGCGCGATGTTCGCGGGCGGCGGCGGCTTCGGCGGGTTCGGCACCGGCGGTGGCTTCCCCGGTGGTGCGCGCCCCGGTGGCGCCGGCCAGGGCGGCTTCGACATCAACGACCTGTTCGGCCAGGCCGGCCGGTCCGGCGGTGCCGGGGCCGGCGACTTCAGCGACATCCTCGGCGACATCTTCGGCCGCACCGCGCGGAACAACGCCGGTGGTGCGGGCGGGTACGGCACGGCCGGTGCCCGCCGCGGCCAGGACGTCGAGAGCAGCCTGACCATCTCCTTCGACGACGCGGTGCGCGGCGCGACGGTGCCGATCAAGCTGTCCTCGCCGGGGCGTTGCGAGCGCTGCGGCGGCACCGGGTCCCGGCCCGGCAGCACCCCGCGCACCTGCCCGACCTGCTCCGGTCAGGGTCTGGTGAACCGCAGCCAGGGCGCGTTCTCGTTCTCCGAGCCGTGCCGCGACTGCCGCGGGACCGGCCGGATCATCGACGACCCGTGCCCCGAGTGCCACGGCGACGGCGTGTCCACCCGGACCCGGTCGCTGACGGTGCGGGTGCCCGCCGGCGTCGACGACGGGCAGAAGGTACGGCTCGCGGGCCAGGGCGAGCCCGGTCGCGGCGGCGCGCCCGCCGGTGACCTCTACGTCACGGTCTCGGTCACCCCGCACCGGATCTTCGGGCGGTCGCCGAAGAACTCCGACGACCTGACCCTCACCGTGCCGGTGACCTTCCCCGAGCTGGCTCTGGGTGCGACCCTGACGGTGCCGACGCTCGACAGCACCGTCTCGCTGCGGATCCCGCCGGGGACCGCCAGCGGCCGGACGTTCCGGGTGTCGGGGCGTGGGGTCGAGCGCAAGAACGGGAAGAAGGGCAATCTGCTGGTCACCGTCGAGGTGGCGGTGCCGCAGAAGCTGGACGAGGCGGCCACCAGTGCGCTGGAGGCCTACGCCGAGGCGACGTCGTCGTTCGACCCGCGGGCCGATCTGCTCGGTAGCACCAGGAGGTGATGGCGGTGGCCGGACGACGCACCCCCCGGGACGGGGAGGAACCGCTGACCGTCGACGTGGCACACGACAGCCCGGTGTTCGTCATCTCGGTCGCCGCGCAGCTGTCCGGCCTGCACGCCCAGACCCTGCGCAGCTACGACCGGATCGGCCTGGTCAGCCCGGGCCGGTCCGCGGGCGGCGGGCGTCGCTACTCCCAGCGCGACATCGCATTGCTGCGCGAGGTGCAGCGGCTCTCCCAGGAGGAGGGCGTGAACCTCGCGGGCGTCAAGCGGATCATCGAGCTGGAGCAGATGGTCGACGAGCTCTCGGCACGCCTCGAGGAGGCCACTGCCGAGCTCGACGCGGTCCGTGCCGCCGCCGCGCAGGCCACGGCGGCGGTGCACCGCTCCTACCGGCGCGACCTGGTGCCGGTGGACCGGCGCCAGGCCGTCGTGCGCTGGCGCCCCGCAGACGACGGCTGAGTCCCCCGGGCGGTGCGGGCCCGGACGGCTCAGGCCGCCGTCAGGACCCCGCGGCGGGCCAGCAGCCCGAGCACCACGGCGCCCAGCAGCGGGACCGCGGCCAGCACCGCGAACGGCAGCGCCGGCGGGAACGCCGGGTCCAGCAGCGCGCCGACGCCCGTCGAGCCGACGAGCACCATCAGCCCGCCGAACGAGGCCAGCACCCCGAAGTGGGCGCCCAGCCTGCGCTCCCCGGCGAGCCGGGGCACCAGGTCCTGCGCGACCGGCACGGCGAACATCTCGCCGAAGGTCAGCAGCAGCACCATCAGCACCGCGGGTGCGAGCGCCCACCACCCCGGCAGGCCCGGCAGCAGCCGCGCCACCGCGACGACGGTGAACGACGCGGCCATCAGGCAGAACCCGAGCACCACCGAGCGGCCGGCCCCGATCCGGCGGCCCCACGTCGTCACCCTCATCTGCAGGGTGATCACCAGCACGGACATCAGCACGAACAGGAAGCCCAGTGCCGCGGTGCGACCGATGCGCTCCAGTTCGTCGGGCAGCGCCAGGTACAGCTGGTTGTAGGACAGCAGCCAGCCCGAGTAGCCGGCCGCGAACAGCATGAAGCGACGGTTGCCCAGCACCTCGCCCCAGCCCGCGAGCATCGGCCGTCCGGCCTGCTCGGCCTCCCGCCACGGCAGCCACCGCCAGTGCGCCAGCCCCACCAGCACGAAGCCGGCGGCGGCGACCAGGCAGGCCAGCTGGAAGTCGACCAGCATGAGCGCGGTGCCGACCAGCGGCCCGGTGACCGTCCCGACCTGACCGGCGACGGCGAACATCGCGAACACCTCGGTCCGCGGCGGGCCCTCCCCGGCGCGTTCCCGTTCCCCGGCCTCCCGCGCCAGCGACGACTCGACGGCCGGCGAGAACAGGGCGGCCGCGAACCCGGTCAGCAGTGCCCCGCCGATGACCGCGGGCAGCGTGCCGGCGGCCCCGAGGAGGATGAATCCGGTCACGCGCAGCGCGCACCCGGCGAGCACGACCGGCTTCGCACCGAACCGATCGGTCAGGGTCCCGCCGATCACGAACAGCCCCTGCTGGCTGAACGTCCGCAGCCCCAGCACGAGCCCGACGGCCGCCGCGGCGAGCCCGAGATCCTCGGCCAGGTGTGTGGCCAGGTAGGGCAGCACCATGTAGAAGCCCACGTTGAAGGCCAGCTGGGTGCTGATCAGCAGTTTCATGACCGGCGGGAGCCCGCTGAAGCGCTCCCGGCGACCGATGCGGAGCGGAGCCGCGGGACGCGGGTCCGACTCGGGATCGGCGGGGCGGCGGAGCAGACTGCGGAGCACCACGAAGTGGTACCAGGTCGCCCTCTGCAGCCGCGACTCGATGGCAGTAACGACATATGCGCATGCGTGCACACACTTGACCGTGTGTACAGGCTTACCGAAGATCTTCCGGGCGCCGGGTGACACACGGTCGAGGGGCGCCGGAGAGGACAGGTCGCAATGCCCGCCGCGCGCGCCGTCGTAGCACCCCGTCGTTCCCGGTTGCGGGTCGCCGTCGCCGTGGCGGTGAGCGCCGTGGTCCTCACCGCCTGCGGTGGCAGCGGCGGCGGGAGCGGCCGGGTCGTCCCGGACGGGCAGGCCACGATCGCGATGGCCTTCGGCCCGTCGGCCGGCTACGGGGTGGACACCGACGACGCGTTCGTCGTCTCCCAGCTGGGTGTGACCGAGTCCCTGGTGGCGTCTGGGCCGGACGGCCGGCCGCGACCCGCACTGGCGACGGCGTGGGCCCAGCAGTCCGACCCGCGGACCTGGCGGTTCGAGCTGCGCCCCGGCGTGACCTTCCAGAACGGCGAGCCGCTCACCGGGGAGGCCGCCGCGACCGCCCTGAACTGGGTGGCCGGCGTCGCCGCGCCGCCGCGCGCGGTGCGCGGGATCGGCATGCAGGCCGCCGCGGACGGCGCGGACGCCGTGCGCGTCACGACGACGAAGCCCGACCCGATCCTGCCGCTGCGGCTGTCCAGCGCGAACACCGCGATCCTGGCGCCGTCGGCGTACCGGGCCACCCCGCCGTCGGTCCAGCAGACCGGCACCGGCCCGATGACGATCACCCAGGCGAACGGCACCCAGTCGGTGACCCTCGTCCGCAACGACCGCTACTGGGGCGAGCGCCCGCAGCTGGCCGGTGTCACCGCGAACTTCGTGCCCGACCCGGCCGCCCGCGCCCTGGCGCTGCGGGCCGGCGACGCCGACATCGCCCAGGAGCTCCCCGAGTCCAGCGCCCTGGAGTTCAGCGGTGACGAGTACGTGAACCAGACCGTCGCCGCGCCCCGGACGGCGTCGCTGATCCTCAACCAGTCCCGCACGCCCTTCGCCGACATCCGGGTGCGTCAGGCCGTCGCCGCCGCGGTGGACCGCACCGCGCTCGGCGAGCAGGCCCTCGCCGGGTCGGCGGTCCCGGCCTCGGAGCTGTTCGGCCCGGCGGTGGCATGGGGCTCGCAGGACGCCCCGCCGCCCGCCGACCCCGCGCGCGCCCGCCAGCTGCTGACCGAGGCCGGCTACGGCCCGGAAAACCCGCTGCGGATCGAGCTGGGTGCCTACGGCGCCCGCCCCGAGCTCCCGACCCTGGCCACCGCCGTCCAGGAGATGCTCCGCGGGGCCGGCATCGAGGCCACCGTCCGCATCGGCGACTACGACGCCCGCGAGCCGCAGCTGCTCGCCGGTGACTTCGACATGTACCTGCTCTCGCGCAGCTACCTGCTCGACGTGCCGGACGCCGGCGCCACGCTGACCACCGACTACACCTGCCAGGGCTCCTACAACCTCAACCACTACTGCTCGCCGGAGTTCGACGCCCTGCTCGCCCCGCTGGCCACCGAGACCGACCCGGCCGCACGGCAGAAGGTCTTCACCGAGGCCGCGGCGAAGCTGAACGCCGACGTCGTCGGGGTCCCGCTGGTGCACACCAACGCGAACGGCGTCGGGCACCGGGTCACCGGCTACACCGTCGACCCGCTGGCCAGGTCGCTCGTCGTCCCCGGGCTGGCGACGACGGAGTGACCGCACTCGTCGCGCGCAGGCTGCTGGCGCTACCGCTGGTCGCCGTGGCCGCGGCGGTGCTGGTGTTTCTGCTCCCGCGGTTCTCCGGCCAGGACACCGCGCTCGCGATCCTGCGCAGCCGGACCGGGGAGTCCGACCCGGACCCGGCGGTGCTGGCCGCCCTGCGGGAGCAGTACGGCCTCGACGGCTCCTGGTGGGACCAGTTCACGGGCTGGGCCGGCGCGCTGCTGCGCGGCGACCTCGGTATCTCCTGGACCAGCCGTACTCCCGTCTCGGGCCTGCTCTGGCCCGCGCTCGGGGTGTCGCTGACCCTCGCCCTCGCCGCGCTGGTGCTGGCGGCCCTGGTGGGCATCCCGCTCGGGGTGCGCGCCGCGCGCCGTCCCGGCGGCCGGCTCGACCGGGTCCTGACCACCGGCTCGGTGCTGGGTGTCGCGATCCCCGAGTTCGTGCTCGGGACGGCGCTGGTGCTCGCCTTCGCCGTCACCGTGCCGGTGCTGCCCGCGACCGGCTGGGGCGGGGTCGACCAGGCCGTGCTGCCGGTGGTCACGCTCGCCGCGTTCCCCGCCGCGCTCGCCGCCCAGCTCGTGCGCGCCGAGACCCTCGACGCGCTGGCCCGCCCGCACGTCGCCGTCGCGAGGTCCAAGGGCATCAGCGACGGACGGGTGCTGTGGCGCCACGGCGGCCGCCTGGCCCTGACCTCGGTGACCTCGCTGTCCGGGCTGTTCCTCGGCGGTCTGCTCGGCGGCTCGGTCGTGGTCGAGGTGCTGTTCGCGATCCCCGGCCTGGGCCGCCTGCTCTACGACGCCGTGCTGGGCCAGGACCTGCCGGTCGTGCAGGCCGGGCTCCTCGCGATTGTGCTGGTCGCCGCCGTCGCCGGGATCCTCGCCGAGCTGCTCGCGCTCGCGCTGGACCCGGTCGCCCGGAGCGCCGTCCGGTGACCGCCCCGGCACTGGCCCGCCCGGCGGACGCACGCGCGCGCGTCGCCCGGCACGCGACGTGGTGGCGGGCGGGGGCGCTGGTCCTGCTCGGGGTGCTCGTCGTGGTCGCCCTGCTGCCGCTCGACCCGGTCGCCAACGACCTGTCCCACCGCTTCGCCGGGCCGTCGGCCGCGCACCCGCTCGGCACCGACCAGCTCGGCCGCGACGTGCTCGCCCGGCTCGCCGTCGGCGCCCGGCTCTCGGTCGGGTTCACCCTGGTCGCACTCGCGCTGTGCGCGGGGATCGGGACGGTGCTGGGCGTGCTCGCGGCCTGGTGCGGACGGGCGGTCGGGCAGCTGTTCCAGCGCACCATCGACGTGCTCGTCGCGATCCCGGCGGTGCTGATCGGTCTCGTGGTGGTCGCCGCGTCCGGCGGGGCGCCGGGCGTGTGGTCGCTGCTGGTGGCGATCGTCGTCGCCGGGTGGACGCCGTTCGCCCGGCTCACCTACCAGCTCGTGGTCCGCGAACGCGCCCGCGAGTACGTCGAGGGTGCCGTCGCCGTCGGCGCCGGGCCGCTGCGGATCGCGTTCCGGCACGTCCTGCCGAACCTCGCCCGGCCGCTGCTGTCGCACCTGTGCCTGCGGTTCGCGAACGTCCTGCTGACCGTGGCCGGGCTGTCGTTCCTCGGGCTCGGTCCGCAGCCGCCCACCCCGGAGTGGGGGGCGATGCTCGCCGACGGGCGGCAGTTCCTGTTCAACGCCCCGCAGCTCGTCCTGCTGCCCGCGCTGGCCGTCGTCGGGACGGCCCTGCTCGTCACCTCGCTGGGCCGCGGGCTGGAACGCCGGTGGACGACCGGTCCGACCGGACAGTTCTGACATCGCTTCGTTCCTGCCAGACTGCTGCGAGTACGGATGAACGGCAGGAGGTACGTCGTGGCGATGACCGGAACCGACGGACGGCGCAGGGGCGAGGCGCGACCGGAGCTGAAGAGCCTGGTGGACGAGACCGGGGTCGTGCCCCGCGCGGCGGCGCTCGGCGAGGCCCGGGAGGTGCTGGCCCGCGACGGCGTCGTCCGGATCCCCGGCGCGGGCCCGGACCCGGAGGCGATGGTCGTCGCCGCGGCCACCCTGCTCGGCGGGCGGCTGCGCGAGCTGTTCGGCATCCGGCCACAGGGCGGGACCGACTCGCCGGTCCTCGGCCTGCACAACGACGGCGCGTTCCTCGAGGCCGACGTGCACGGCCGCACCGTACGGCTGCGCGACCCCGACGAGGACTTCCTGTTCATGCACTGCACCTCCCCGGCACCGTCCGGGGGCGACTCGGTGCTCGTCGACGGCTATGCGCTCGCCGAGCGGATCGCCGCGGAGCACCCGTCGCTGCACGGGTTCCTGACCGGCTGCGACGTGGACTTCTTCGGCAGCCGGACGAACCCGCCGCGCGGTGTGCCGCCGACCCCGCTGCTGCGCCGGATGATCGAGCACACCCGTGGTGGCCGGCGTGCGGTCCGAGCGAGCGACTACGCGCTGCCGGTGCCGCGCGAGCCGTACTGGGACACCCACCTCGCGCACATCGAGTCCTACGCCGACGTGCTCGCCACCGCGTTCGAGGCCGCACCGCGGTTCCGGCTGGAGAGCGGGGACCTGCTGGTCCTCGACAACTACCGCTTCCTGCACGGGCGCGACGCGTTCACCGGCAGCCGGGAGCTGCACGTGCTGTCGGTGCGCACCACCGAGGCCTTCTGACCGGCCCCCGCGACGACGACGGCCGCCCTCCCGGCGCGGGAGGGCGGCCGTAGTGGCGTACGGGCCGGCTCAGTCCATGGTGAACGGGTCGTAGGTGATGCGGTCGAGCGGCGTGCCCGCGACCAGCATCCGCGACACCGTGGAGCGGATCATCGACGGCGACCCGCAGACCAGGACGTCGTGGTCGCTCCAGGCGCCGAACCGGGTCACGACGTCGGCCAGGGTGCCGGTCTCGGCCCCGGACGGCTCGTCCTCGTACTCCACGACCGGGATGACGTCGAGCCACGGGTAGTTGTAGGACAGCTTGCGCAGCGAGGTGAAGTCGTACAGGTCGTCCCACGTGCGGCCGCCGACGAACACCTGGGTGCGCGGCGGCTGGGGGCGCCGGCCGACCTCGTCGAGCAGCGCCTTCATCGGGGCGACGCCGGTGCCGCCGGCCACCATCAGCAGCTCGCGACGGGTGTTCTGCGGGACGGCCATCCGGCCCATCGGCGGGCCGATCCGCCAGGTCTCGCCGACCCGGCTGTGCGCGACGATCGCGCGGCTGACCCAGCCGCCCTCGACCGCGCGGACGTGGAACTGGATCGTCCCGTCGCGACGCGGCGCGTTGGCCGGGGACAGGTAGCGCCACAGCCGCGGGCGGTGCGGTGTCTCCACCGAGACGTACTGGCCGGCCTGGTAGGGCACCGGCTGGTCGGTCGCGACGGTGACCACGGCCAGGTCCCAGCCGATCCGGCGGTGCTCGACGACCCGGCCCAGCCAGGACGCGGGCCCGCGCTCGGCCGCGGCGGCCTGCTGCATCGCGTCCGCGACGATCCCGTACGCGCCGGTCCAGGCCTTCTCGATCTCCGGGGTCCAGTTCTCGCCCGCGAACGTGGCGATCGCCGAGAGCAGGGCGGCGCCGACCGCGTCGTAGTGCTGGGACAGTACGCCGAACTTGCGGTGGTCGCGGCCGAGCTGCTGCAGGAACGGGACGAGGTCGTCGGGCTGGTCGACCATCTGCACCACGTGCACGAGGGCGCGCAGCAGCCGGCTGCGCTGCACCTCCATGTTCACGGGGAACAGGTCACGCGTCTCGGGCGCCTGGCTGAACAGCGTGGCGTAGAAGTGCTTGCCGATGTCCTCGGCCTGCGGCTCGACGAGGGCGAAGCTGGTCCGGATGAGCTCGACGGTGCGGTCCGCCTCCGAGGCGGGGCGTCGCGGCGGGGCGACGTCGCCGGCGATCAGCTGGTCAGCAGTCATGCCTGGCGGACACTCTCCTCGGTCGTGCTCCGTGCCGCGGTGACACCGGGCGTCGACGCCCGCGTTCCGCCGGTTAGGGTACGCGAGAGACTCCATCCGCCGGAACGGCGTACGCCGACCGACTCACCAGTGTGTGGTGAGCGGGTACGCATTGTCACTCATCATCCGTTCGGGGACGGCGGTCACTCGTCATGGCGTGGGTGGCGCCGTGGTCAGGATAGCGCCCATCGCGGGGAATGCCGACGTGGCGTGTCCCGGGCCGGTCGGAGCCGTGATCGTTTGGTCCTGGCCGCGCCGGATGGCACGGTTGTCCTGTGCCGTTGCGAATCCCCGCCGTCGTCCTGCCCGGACGGGACCGTCCGGCCACGCCGCCGGTGGTCGTCCCCGCGACCCCGGAGCGCGGCGTGCCCGACGCCCCGGAGGTCACCGACGGACCGCACCGGCCCGGCTCCGCGGGTGAGCACGCGTTGCAGGCCGAGGTGGGCAGCTCCGCCCGCGCCGGCCGGTTCTACGACGACCAGCTCCGCGACCGGCTGCTGCCGCGGATGATCGAGTTCGTCGGGCGGATGGAGATGGCCTTCGTCGCGACGTCCGACGCGCACGGCGAGTGCGACAGCTCGCTGCGGGCCGGCCCGCCCGGGTTCCTGCACGTGCTGGACCCGCACACGCTGGCCTACCCCGAGTACCGGGGCAACGGCGTGTACGCCAGCCTCGGCAACCTGGTGGAGAACCCGCACGTCGGGATGCTGATGGTCGACTTCACCGAGTCGCTGATCGGGCTGCACGTCAACGGCCGCGCCCGGATCATGGACGACGACGCCTTCCGCACCGTCTACCCCGGGCACGCGCGCGACCACGCCGCGGGCCGCCGCGCCGAGCGCTGGGTGGTGGTGGACGTGGAGGAGGCCTACATCCACTGCCGCAAGCACATCCCGCGGATGGAGCGGGTGACGCAGCGGCGCGCCTGGGGGACCGACGACCCGGCCCGCAAGGGCGGCGACTTCTTCGGAGCCAAGGGGACCGAGCCGCGGGTGCCGCGGCCCTCGCGTCGCCGGTTCCCGAGCACGACCCACCTCGGCGCGGGGGCCTCGCGGACGCTCCGGGGCCGCCCGCACGGCCGCTGACCTGGGGCGACGGTTGCGCACCAGAGGATACTCCGATCAAGTGAACCGAGCGCCGTGACCCCGGTCGATGCCGGTCGTTGACAGCAGCAGACCGTCACCGACCGAGCACGCTCGGTCGAACCCCCGGGCGGTCGGACGGCAGGCGACACCCACGGGCTCCGGGTGCCGTTCGCGTCGTCCTGTATCGGATACACCACAGGAGAAGCCAGACATGCTGTCGAAGAAGAAGCTCGGCCTCGTCGTCGCCGGTACCGCCGCCACGCTGGCCGCGGCCGCGCCGTTCGCCTTCGCGGGCGACTACGGCCACGACAAGGGCGAGCACCACGGCGCCCCGACGAAGGCCTGCGCCTTCGAGGGTGGCGACGCCGACGCCAAGGGCAAGATCGTCACCGAGGGCTCGCTCAACGCTCTGGCGCAGGCCCCGGTCGCCGGCTCGAACATCGGCCAGGCCGGCAACTGCAGCGACTTCCTGAACGACAACGTCCGGGACAACGCGAACGACAACTTCAGCGACAACGACAACCGCGTCACGGTGATCGACAACAGCGAGCGCTGATCGTCGCACCCGTTCCACCCGCGGCCCGTCCGGAACCTTCCGGGCGGGCCGCGGCCGTTCCCGGAACTTCTCGGTGTTGAGCGGAATGGACTCAACTTTTCTGCGGTTGACCCTGTCGAGAGGTGCACCGGCCGGGCAGACTGTGGAGCAGCGGCCCGGGGTGCCGCTCCCCATCCACAGACCATCGACCTCAGAAGGACCGGGAGGAACGCGGAGCATGGACTCCTTCAACCCCACCACCCGTACCCAGCAGGCCATCTCCGCCGCCGTCCAGGCCGCGACGCTGGCCGGGAACCCCGATGTCGGGCCCACCCACCTGCTGGGCGCCCTGCTGGCCCAGGGCGACGGCATCGCCGCGCCGCTGCTGGCCGCCGTCGGGGCGGACGCGGCCGCCGTCCGATCCGAGCTGACCGCGCTGGGCAACCGGCTGCCGTCGGCGTCGGGGTCGTCGGTGAGCGCGCCGCAGCTGTCCCGGGACGCACTGGCCGCGATCACCGCGGCGCAGCAGCTCGCCACCGAGATGGGCGACGAGTACGTCTCCACCGAGCACCTGCTCGTCGGCCTCGCGCGCTCCGGGGGCCCGGTCGCCCAGCTGCTGGGGCGTCACGGCGCCACGCCGGACGCGCTGCGCGAGGCGTTCGGCAAGGTCCGCGGCTCGGCCCGGGTGACCAGCCCGGACCCCGAGGGCAGCTACCAGGCCCTGGAGAAGTACGGCCAGGACCTGACCGCCCGGGCGCGCGAGGGCGAGCTCGACCCGGTCATCGGCCGGGACACCGAGATCCGCCGCGTCGTCCAGGTGCTGTCGCGGCGCACCAAGAACAACCCGGTGCTGATCGGGGAGCCGGGCGTCGGCAAGACCGCGATCGTCGAGGGCCTGGCCCAGCGCATCGTGGCCGGTGACGTCCCCGAGTCGCTGCGCGGCAAGCGCGTCGTCTCCCTCGACCTGGGGTCGATGGTGGCCGGTGCGAAGTACCGCGGCGAGTTCGAGGAGCGTCTCAAGGCCGTCCTGAAGGAGATCACCGACTCCGCGGGCGAGGTCGTCACCTTCATCGACGAGCTGCACACGATCGTCGGTGCGGGCGCGTCCGGCGAGGGCGCGATGGACGCCGGCAACATGATCAAGCCGATGCTCGCCCGCGGTGAGCTGCGGATGGTCGGCGCGACCACGCTCGACGAGTACCGCCAGCACATCGAGAAGGACCCGGCGCTGGAGCGTCGCTTCCAGCAGGTGCTGGTCGGCGAGCCGTCCGTCGAGGACACCGTCGGCATCCTGCGCGGGCTCAAGGAGCGCTACGAGGTGCACCACGGCGTCCGCATCACCGACGCCGCCCTGGTCGCCGCGGCCGCCCTGTCGGACCGCTACATCACCGCCCGGTTCCTCCCGGACAAGGCCATCGACCTCGTCGACGAGGCCGCCTCCCGGCTCCGGATGGAGATCGACTCGCGCCCGGTGGAGATCGACACCGTGGAGCGGGCCGTCCGCCGCCTGGAGATCGAGGAGATGGCGCTCGACAAGGAGGTCGACGCGGCGTCGAAGGACCGGCTGGTCGCCCTGCGCGCCGAGCTGGCCGAGAAGCGCGAGGAGCTGGCCGCGCTGACCGCGCGCTGGCAGAACGAGAAGAGCGCCATCGACGTCACCCGCGAGCTCAAGGAGCAGCTGGAGCAGCTGCGCGGCGAGTCCGAGCGGGCCGAGCGCGACGGCGACCTGGGCCGGGCCGCGGAGCTGCGCTACGGGCGCATCCCGCAGCTGGAGAAGGAGCTCGCCGCCGCCACCGAGACGGTCGAGCGCGCCGAGGACGTGATGCTCAAGGAGGAGGTCGGCCCGGACGACGTCGCCGACGTCGTCAGCTCCTGGACCGGCGTGCCCGCCGGCCGGATGCTGGAGGGTGAGACCGCCAAGCTCCTGCGCATGGAGGACGAGCTCGGCCACCGGGTCGTCGGCCAGTCCGAGGCCGTGCGCGTGGTGTCCGACGCGGTGCGCCGGGCGCGTGCCGGCGTCGCGGACGAGAACCGGCCGACCGGCTCGTTCCTGTTCCTCGGGCCCACCGGCGTCGGCAAGACCGAGCTGGCCAAGGCGCTCGCGGAGTTCCTGTTCGACGACGAGCGGGCGATGATCCGCATCGACATGAGCGAGTACTCCGAGAAGCACTCGGTGGCCCGCCTCGTCGGTGCCCCTCCCGGCTACGTCGGCTACGACCAGGGTGGTCAGCTCACCGAGGCGGTGCGGCGGCGGCCCTACAGCGTCGTGCTGCTCGACGAGGTCGAGAAGGCCCACCCGGACGTCTTCGACACACTCCTGCAGGTGCTCGACGACGGCCGTCTCACCGACGGCCAGGGCCGCACGGTGGACTTCCGCAGCACGATCCTGGTGCTGACGTCCAACCTGGGCAGCCAGGCCATCGCCGACCCGTCCCTGGACGAGAAGGGGCGTACGGACGCCGTCATGGCGGTCGTCCGGTCGCACTTCAAGCCGGAGTTCCTCAACCGGCTCGACGACGTCGTGGTGTTCCACGCGCTGTCGACCGAGGAGCTGACCCACATCGTCGACATCCAGGTCGGGGTGCTGGGGCGCCGGCTGGCCAAGCGGCGGCTGTCGCTGGAGGTCTCCGACGCGGCCCGCGAGTGGCTCGCCATGAACGGGTTCGACCCGGTCTACGGCGCGCGCCCGCTGCGCAGGCTGGTGCAGTCCGCGATCGGCGACCAGCTCGCCCGCGAGCTGCTGTCCGGCGGCGTCCGCGAGGGCGACACGGTCCGGGTCGACCTGGACCCGTCGGCCGACGGCGGGACCGGCGGCCTGGTCGTGGGCAAGGCGGTCGGGGCGGCCGACCCGGCGGTCGCGATCGCGAACTGATCCACCGGTTCGCCCGTGGGCCCCGGCGGTGCACGTCATCGTCGGGGCCCATGGAGCACTTCACCGCCGAGCAGCCGCACGCGGGACGGACCTGGCTGGACGAGTACCGCACCCGCATCGAGTCGATCCGGGTCCGGGCCGAGCAGGCCCGGGACCGGGTCGCGACGGTGACCGCGACCGCACGCACCCGCGACGGTGCGGTCGTGGTCACCGTCGACCCGTCGGGGAGCCTCACCGACCTGCAGCTCGGCGTGCGCGCCGAGGAGATGCCGCGGGCCCGGCTCGCCGAGACGGTGCTGCGGCTGAGCCGGGAGGCCGCGGCGGACGCGGCGGCGCAGGTGGAGGCGATCATGGCACCGCTGACGGGGGCCGGGCGGTGACGGACACCGGTTTCTCCGTCGACCCGACGAGACTGACCGACC
This sequence comes from Pseudonocardia sp. DR1-2, assembly GCF_023717215.1. NCBI lineage: Bacteria > Bacillati > Actinomycetota > Actinomycetes > Pseudonocardiales > Pseudonocardiaceae > Pseudonocardia > Pseudonocardia sp. DR1-2. The sequence continues at coordinate 622,268 of NZ_JAMQOF010000002.1, forward strand.
ACTCGCGCCGGGTGTCCGCGCTGGCCGAGGCGACGGCGGCCGCGGTGCCGCGCTGGACGGACCTCTCCCCGGACGCCTACGGCGTGCTCGGCACGGTCCTGACGGGTGCGCTGCTGGCGCCGACCACGATCGGCGCACGGCAGGTGGCCCGAGGGGCCGAGGCGCTCGCGAGGGTGGCGGGCGACCTCGCCGAGTCCGCCGCGTCGTACCGGACCTTCGACGCCGACCTGACCGCCGAGGTCTGCGCAGTCGACGTCGGTCCGTCATCCGCCCGGAGCGGATCGTGAGCGCGCCGACCCCGCACCTGTTCGACGCGCCGCCGCCCACCGGCGAGGACCTCGTCGACGACCGGTTCGAGGGCGCGGGCATCGCCTCGTCCTTCCACGACATGGGCAAGGCCGTCGACGGGCAGGACGGCCTGGGCATCGTCTCGGCCGGAGCCGCGCTGGCGCTGGACCACGTCAGCGTCGTCCAGGACCCGGTGGCCGCCCTGGGCTCGGCGGTCGCCGGCTGGGCGATGGAGCACATCGAGGTCCTGCGTGAGGTGCTCGACGTCCTGTGCGGCGACGGGAAGCAGATCGGGGAACGGGCCGACGGCTGGGCCCGGTTGTCCCGGCACCTGGAGGGCCGGGCCGAGGAGCTGGACCGGGCGATCACCGACGTCCCGGCCGTCTGGACCGGTGCCGCGGCCGGGGCCTACCTCGCCGCCGCCACCCGGCAGGTGACGAGCCTGCGGGAGCTGGCCGGTGACACCCGGGAGCTGGCCGGGCTGGTCCTGGACTCGGGGGTCCTCGTCGGGACCGAGCGGGCACTGATCCGCGACGCCATCGCGGACTTCCTGGGTTCCATCCTGTCCAGGATCGTCCTGGCCACCGCGGTCACCGTCGCCACGGCCGGCGCCGGGGCGGTGACGGTCCCCGCCGTCGTCCTCGAGATCGTGCAGTTCGCCCGCACGCTGGTCGCCCGGCTCGAGGAGATCCTCCGGATGCTGGAGGACGCCGCGGGCACCGCCACCCGGATCGGGCAGAGCCTGCAGACGCGTTCGCCGTCGAACGCGGTCCGTGCCTCGCGTGCGGAGTCCGCGGGCGCCGTCGCCCTCGACGCCGTCGTCGAGAGCCAGAAACAGCAGGCGTCCGCCCGCGAGACCGTTGCGGAGTGGGACGGGCCCGTCCCGACGGCGCCGGCCGGCTGATCCGCGACGAACGTGCACGTCCGGAGCCGTGGCGCTACCACTCCACGGGGCCCGTCGGGACTACGCTGCCCGGCATGTCGGTCTGGTTCGTCATCGCCCTCGTCGCGATCGTCGTCGGTGTCGGTCTGCTGCTGTTCGACCGGTTCCGCGGGGGCGCGACGCGGGACCGCCGCCGCTGGGCGTCGATGCGGGAGTGGGAGTACCTCGAGTCCGATCCCGTCCTGCCCAGCCGCTGGCGCTACGGGACGATCCACCAGGGCGGCCCCGGTGTGGCCCGCAACCTGGTCTCGGGCGACGTCCCCACCCCGGACGGCCCGCGCAAGGCCTACGCGTTCGACCACGAGCAGGCCGGCCGCATCAGCTCGGTGCTCTGCGCGGTGCAGGTGCACGAGTCGCTGCCCGCCGCCGTCGAGCTGCGGCTGCCGTCGGCCCCGCTGCCCGACGACGCCGGTCTCGACCTGCTCGAGCCGGTCGGTGAGCGCTACGCCTTCGTCAGCGACGCCGACGCCGTCCGCCCGCTGCTGACCCCGCGCGTCGCCGACGCCAGCGACGCGGTCGGCGAGGACGTCGAGCTCCTCTGGGCCGAGGACGCCTGGGTGCTGGCCGCCGCGCCCGTCGGCATCTCCGCCGATCGGATGCAGGACCTGCTCGCCGATCTGGCCGAGGTCGCCACCGCTCTGGAGGAGGGGCTGCACGCCCGTCGTCCCGCGATCGAGTCCTGATCTGCGGGTATCTACGCAGCGTTGATCCACCGCAACGCGATGTGACCACCCGAACGCGTTAAGCCGAACGGGTACCGCTAGCCTGATCGTGTGGCTATGGCTCTCATCACCGGCGGCGGTACGGGTCTCGGCGCGGCTCTGGCCGACCGACTGGCCGCGCGCGGACACGACCTCCTGCTCGTCACCCGCGATCCCGAGCGGGTCGCCCCCACCGCCCGGGAGCTCGCCGCCCGGTACGGGATCCGCGCCGACGTCCTCCTCGCGGACCTCGGCACCCGGCACGGCCTGTTCCGGCTCGAGGCCTTCCTCGCCGGACCGGAGGCCCCGGCCGTCGACGTCCTCGTGCACGACGCGCTCGCCGACGCGGCCGGCGCCGCACCGGACGCCGGGCGGGCGAGCGTCGACCTCGGCATGACGGCGACGATGCGCCTCACCCACGCCGCGCTGCCCGGTATGCTGCGTCGCGGCACCGGCGGGATCGTCGCGATCGGCGGGGACGAGCGGTCGGCCGCGTGGGCGGTCTCGTTCGTGACCTCGCTCGCCCCGACCCTGACCGGCGACGTGCACGTCGTCGCCGTTCGCGGCGACGACCGGCCGGAGTGGACCGCCGACGCCGCCGACGCGGTGGTCGACGACCTCGACGCCGGCCTCGTCGTGAGCGCTCCGCAGAGCGGCCCGGCCCGCCCGGGCCCGGCCCGGCGCGCCGTCGCCGCGGGTGTCCGTGCGGCCCGGCGCGGCGCCGAGCTGTTCGCCGACGCGACCTGGGAGCCCACCGGCGCCGCGGCCGTCGCCACCCCGGCCGCGGCGATCCCGGCCGCCCCGTCCGCCACGCCCGAGGAGCTGCTCGGCGGTGCCGGGCACCGGGAGCCGTCCCGGCTGCCGGACCTGCCCTCCCGCCCGGGCGCGGGGCGCGCCGTCGTCGCCGCCGGGGACTGCGGGCGGCACTGGGCCGCCGGTCCGGTGCGCACCGCGGCGCAGCGCGCCCGCGCGAGCGCCGCGGCCCGCGACCGATCCCGTGGCCACCAGGTCTCGGCCTACATGACGTCGACGGTCACCAGCTCCTGACCGCGCGGGACGGCACGGGATGATGTCCCGGTGACGACCACCGGGACCCCGCCGCTGCCGAAGGCCGAGCTGCACCTGCACATCGAGGGCACGCTCGAACCCGAGACCGTGTTCGAGCTGGCCCGGCGGCACGACGTCGCGCTGCCGTACGCCTCGGTGGAGGAGCTGCGGGCGGCCTACGACTTCACCGACCTGCAGTCCTTCCTGGACGTCTACTACGCCAACATGGCCGTCCTGCGGACCCGCGACGACTTCGCCGCGCTCGCGTCGGCGTATCTGCGGACCTGCCCCGAGCAGGGGGTCCGGCACGTCGAGATGTTCTTCGACCCGCAGGCGCACACCGCCCGCGGCGTCGCGATCGCCGACGTGATCGGCGGGCTCACCGACGCGATCGAGCACCACGCCGACGACGTCTCCGCCGGGCTGATCCTCTGTTTCCTGCGCGACCGGTCGGCCGCCGAGGCGGAGGAGACCCTGCGGGCGGCGGAGCCGTACCTGGACCGGATCGTCGGGGTCGGGCTCGACTCGGCCGAGGTCGGGCACCCGCCGTCGAAGTTCACCTCGGTGTTCGAGCGGGCCCGCGGGCTCGGGCTCAAGCCGGTCGCGCACGCGGGGGAGGAGGGCCCGGCGGGCTACGTGACCGAGGCCCTCGACGAGCTGGGCGTGCTGCGTGTCGACCACGGCATCCGCGCGATCGAGGACGACGCCCTCGTCGCCCGCCTGGTCCGTGACCGCACCCCGCTGACGGTCTGCCCGCTGTCCAACGTCCGGCTCGCCTGCGTCCCCGGCATCGGGCTGCACCCGCTGCCGGAGATGCTCGCGGCGGGGCTGAACGTGTCGGTGCACTCCGACGACCCCGCCTACTTCGGCGGCTACGCCGACGCGAACTACGCCGCGGTCCGCGAGGGCCTCGGCTTCACCGACGACCAGCTCCGCACGCTGGCCGCCAACTCGTTCACCTCGTCGTTCCTCGACGACGAGGCCGTGCAGCGCCTGCTCGGCGAGGTCGCCGACTGGGGGGCCGCGGCCGGCGGGTGAGTCAGGCCGTCGCGGCGAGCCGGACCGGGCGCAACGGGTGCAGCGGGCGCCCGGCACCGGTCCGGCCCCGCTCGACGTCGAACGGCGACAGCCGGAACCGGCGGGTCCGCAGCTGGTACTCCGCGGTGTTGGCCGGCCACATGACGACGTTGACGCCCTCGTCGTTCTGGTAGTAGCTCGCGCAGCCGCCGGTCTCGTACACGGTGCGGGCCGAGCGGCGCCGGATCCGCCGCGTCCAGCGCTCCTCGACGGCGGGCTTCACGTCGAGCGCGCGGATGCCTTCGGCCGCCATCCGGCACACGGCGTCGGCGACGTAGCGGGCCTGGGCCTCGGAGAACAGCAGCGTCGAGCTGGCCCCGCTGGTCGCGTTCGGACCCTGCATGAGGAACAGGTTCGGGAAGCCGGGGTAGCTCATCCCCAGGTAGGCGCGTGGGTAGGCGCCCCAGTGGTCGTGCAGCGTCCTGCCGTGGGCGTCGTGGATGCGGCGCGCGATCGGGGCGGTCGCGCCGACCTCGAACCCGGTGGTCAGCACGATCGCGTCGACCTCCGCGCGGCTTCCGTCGCCGGAGACGACGGTCCGCCCCTCGACCCGGGCGAGCCCGCCGGTGTGCAGCGTCGTGTTCGGCGCGCTCATCGCGGGCAGGTAGTCGTTCGAGACCAGCGGCCGCTTGCAGGCGTAGTCGAAGTCGGGGGTCAGCCGCGCGCGCAGCCGCGGGTCGGGCGTCTGGGCGGCGAGATGCCTGCGGCCGACCCGGGTGAGTGCCTCGCGCAGCAGCCGCGAGCGACGGGTCGCGGCGAGCAGCTCGGCGCCGACGTAGATGACGTCGAACTGCATCCGGCACAGCAGCGGGTTCGCCGCCAGCGCGCGACGGGTGCGCTCGCCGACGGGCCGCTCGGGCTTGGGCAGGATCCAGGCCGGGGTGCGCTGCAGGACGTGCAGCTCGGTGACGCGCGGCTGCAGCTCGGGGACGAGCTGGATCGCCGTCGCCCCCGTCCCGACGACCGCGACGCGCGAGCCGGTGAGGTCGGTCCCGTGGTCCCAGCGGGCCGAGTGGAACACCGGGCCCGGGAAGTCGGCGAGGCCCTCGACGTCGGGCAGCTTCGGGTCCGCGACCAGACCGGCCGCGCTGACCAGCACGTTCGCGGTGAACTCCCCGGACGGCGTCGCGATCCGCCAGTGGGCGTCCGCGGGGTCCCAGCGGGCGGAGAGCACGTCGGCGTCGAAGCGGACGTGGTCGAGCAGGCCGGTCGAGCGGGCCAGGCGCCGGGCGTAGTCCTGCACCTCGTGGCCGGGCGCGTAGAGGTCGCTCCAGTCCGGGTTGGTCATGGCGCGCAGCTGGTACAGCGGCGACGGCGTGTCGACGCCGACACCGGGGTAGGTGTTGTCGCGCCACACCCCGCCGACGTCGTCCGCCCGCTCCAGCAGGACGAAGTCGTGCACACCCCGCCGTAGCAGGGCCAGGCCCACGGCGAGTCCGGTGAACCCCGCCCCCACGACGGCGACCCTCGAATGACGGGGCGACGGGCCGCTCGGCACGTCGGAGGTGCCGGGGGAAGCGGGATCGACCGGCCGCTGGATCGGCAGCGCCTCGGACGTCATGGTCTCGACGGTAAAGGCTTCATGGTGCACCGGCACGCGAGAGCGGCCCGTCTCACGAGGTCGTCGCACACCCCTGTCGCACGGGTCACACCCGACCCGTCGGTAACCGTCGCGCCTGCGCCGGTCGGGTGCGGACGCACTACGCTCCCCGCGTGCCCTCCGTCATGATCACGGGCGCGTCGTCGGGGATCGGGGCCGCGTTCGCCGATCGGCTCGCCGCCGACGGCCGCGACCTCGTGCTCGTGGCGCGCGACGCCGACCGCCTCCGGACCGCCGCGCAGCGCTACCGCGACCTCGGTGTCGCCGTCGAGGTGCTGCCCGCCGACCTGTCGGACCCGGACCAGCGGGCCCGGGTCGTGCGCCGCCTCGCCGACCCCGACGTCGCGCCGGTCGACCTGCTCGTCAACAACGCCGGGCTCGCGCTCGGCGCCACCTTCCTGGAGAACGACGCCGCCGACCTGGCCCGCCAGCTGCAGGTGAACGTGGCCGCCGTGCTGGAGCTGACCCGGGCCGCGCTGCCCGGGATGGTCGACCGCGGCACCGGAGCGGTGCTGAACGTCGCGAGCGTCGCGGGCTTCCTGGCCGGGCGCGGCTCCACCTACCCGGCCGACAAGGCGTGGGTCATCTCCTTCACCGAGGGCGTCGCAGCGTCGCTGCAGGGCACCGGGGTGCGCGCGATGGTGCTGTGCCCCGGCTACGTGCGCACCGAGTTCCACGAGCGGGCCGGCATCGACGTCGGCGCCCGCCGCGGCCCGCTGTGGCTGGAGGCCTCCCGGGTCGTCGACGAGGCCCTCACCGACCTCGACCGGGGCCGGGTCGTCTCCGTGCCCTCCAGGCAGTACAAGGCGATCGTGGGGGTGACCGGGGTGCTGCCCCGGGGCCTGCTGCGACGCATCACGGCGACGTTCGACAGGGACCGCACATGAGCTCCGCACACACCGACCGCTCCCGCCTCGCCGCGCTGGTCCGGGAGATCGCCGTCGTCCACGAGCGGGTCACGCTCTCCTCCGGCGCGGAGGCCGACTACTACATCGACCTGCGCCGCGTCACGCTGCACCACGAGGCGTCCCCGCTGATCGGACGGCTGCTGCGCGAGCTCACCGCGGACTGGACCTACCGGTCGGTCGGCGGGCTGACGCTCGGCGCGGACCCGGTCGCGACGGCGGTGCTGCACGCGGCGGCGGCCGAGCCGGACACCGACCCGGTCGACGCCTTCGTCGTCCGCAAGGAGACCAAGAAGCACGGCATGCAGCGGCTCATCGAGGGCCCGGACATCACCGGCCGCCCGGTGCTGGTCGTCGAGGACACCTCCACCACCGGCGGCTCGGTCCTGACCGCGGTCCGGTCGGTGCTCCAGGCCGGCGCCGACGTCGTCGGGGTGTGCACCGTCGTCGACCGCGACACCGGCGCCCGGCAGGCCGTCGAGGCCGAGGGCGTGCCGTACCGCGCGCTGCTGGGGCTGGCGGACCTGCAGCTGGGATGAGCGAGCCCGGGCCCAGCGAGTGGTCGGTCCCCGGCCAGGTCGGGGTCGGCCCGTGGGCCGGGCCGTGGCCGCAGGGCGACCGGTGGGACCCGGAGCTGCTGGAGCAGGGGGACCGGCGCAACGTCGTCGACCGCTACCGCTACTGGCGCCGCGAGGCCGTCGCGGCGGATCTCGCGCGGCGGGCGCACCCGTTCCACGTGGCGATCGAGAACCTCGGCCACGACCACAACATCGGCACGGTGGTGCGCACGGCGAACGCCTTCGGCGTCGCCGGCGTGCACATCGTCGGGCGACGCCGGTGGAACCGTCGCGGCGCGATGGTCACCGACCGCTACCTGCGGCTGCACCACCACGCCGAGGCAGGCGGGCTCGTCGCCTTCGCCCGGGAGCACGGCCTGGCCGTGGTCGCGGTGGACAACGTCGCGGGCGCGGCCCGGCTGGAGGCCACGTCGCTGCCGCGGGACTGTGTACTCGTGTTCGGCGCCGAGGGCCCCGGGCTGTCACCGGAGCTGTGCGACGCCGCGGACCTGGTCGTGTCGATCGCCCAGTTCGGCTCGACGCGCTCGGTCAACGCCGGCGTCGCGTCCGGCATCGTGATGCACAGCTGGATCCGCGAGCACGCGGACCTGTCCGAGGCCTGGTGATCAGTTGCCGTGCCGGGGCGGCATGGCGGGGCGGCCGGTGGTGTGGCGGTACGGCGGCTCCACGGCGCCGGGCTGCGGGCGCCCGGGTACGGCGCCGTCGGGGCCGTACCCGCCCGGCTGCGGGCCGGGATCGGCGTAGGGCGACCGCGGGGCGCGACCCGGCTGCGGGCCGGGCTGCGCGGAGGGCGGGCCCTGCGGGACCGGGCCGTCACCGACGGCGGGCATCCGCATGGTGACGGCGGCCGGGTCGTCCTCACGCTCCGGTGCGGTCCCGCCGACGGTCGCCACGGCCGCACCGGTCGCGGCGCCCGCGACGCCGTCGACCGGGCCGGCGGGGCCCCCGCGCCTGGACGCGGCCCGCGCCCGCAGCACCTCGAACACGATCGGCAGCACGGAGATCAGCACGATCGCGATGAGGATCAGGTCGATGTGCTCGCGGACGAACGCGAACTGGCCGAGGAAGTAGCCCAGCACCGTCACGCCGGCCGCCCACGCGACGCCGCCGATCAGCGAATACGTCAGGTAGCGCTTCGGGTCCATCCGCGCGACGCCGGCGCTCACGGTGATGAAGGTCCGCACGATCGGCACGAAGCGGCCGAGGACGATGGCCCGGTTGCCGTACTTCTCGAAGAACTCGTGGGTCTTCTCGACGTGCTTGGGGTTGAACAGCTTCGACTTCGGCTTGTCGAAGATCGCCGGGCCGGCGCGGTAGCCGATGCCGTAGCCGACGGCGTTGCCGGCGAAGGCGGACACCACCAGCACCAGGCAGACCAGCCACAGCGGCACGCCGATCGCGCCCTGCGCGACGAACAGGCCCGCGGTGAACAGCAGCGAGTCGCCCGGGAGGAAGAACCCGAGCAGCAGCCCGCACTCCGCGAAGATGATCGCAGCGACGCCCACCAGGGCCCACGGACCCAGGGACTCGATGATCACCGCCGGGTCGAGCCAGTCGGGACCGAGGGCGAGCGTCTGCGTCGCGGCGAGAACCGTCACGTCGGGAAACGGTACCGGCCGGGTGATGTGGATCGACGTGGCCGTCGCTGTGGGGGTGCTGTGAGCGGCTCAGCCGAGGGCGGGAAGCGCACCCGGCAGGAGCACCGACACCAGCGCGAGACCCCCGCCGAGCAGGGCACCGAGGAGCAGCGCGATCACCGCGGCCCAGACGATCTGGCCGGTCGCCGAACGGGCGGGCTCCGGCGCCGGGGCCTGCTGCGGCCGGCGCTGCGGGGGCGGCCCGGGACGCGGGACCGGCGGCGGGAGCCGGCCGGGGACGCGCGGCGGCACGGGGGCCGGGCCCGCCGCGGGGCGTTGCGGCATCGGGCGCCCGCGGGCCTGCGCCTGCAGCGCCTCGCCGATCCGGCGGGCGGCGTCGTCGCGGCCGGGCTGCGGCGGCTGGGGGCCGGTCATCGCAGCTCTCCCGGACGCCGGACGGCCTCGGTCCCGGCCCGCTCGGCCATGATCCGGGCGACGGCGTCGAGCGCGCGGCTGGCGGTCGACTTCACCGTGCCCCGGCTCATCCCGGCGGCCTCGGAGATCTCGGACTCGGTGAGCCCGCCGTAGTAGCGCAGGACGAGGACCTCGCGCTGGCGCGGTGGGAGCTGGCCCAGCGCGTCGACGACCGACTGGTGCTCGGCCGACAGCATGGCCAGCGACTCCGCGGAGCGGGCGTTCGCCGCGTGCGGCGGCACGTACTCGCGTGCCGTGCGACGGCGCCGCAGCACCGACCGGGACCCGTTCACCACGGCCGCACGCAGGTAGGCGACGGCGGCCGTCTCGTCCCGCAGGCCGGTCCAGTGCCGGTGCAGGCCGGTGAACGCCTCCTGCACCACGTCCTCCGCGGTGGCCGGGATGTCCACCAGCAGCATCGCGAGGCGCATGAGCCGCAGGCGGTGGTCGCGGTAGAGGTCGGCCAGAGTCAGGGGTGTCTCCGGGCCCTGCCGGGCCCCGGAACCACCCGGCCCGTCGACCGGTGCCGCCGCCGTGCCCGGGGCGAACGGGTGCGGCCCGGTGCCCGCGGGCGCCGGTCGGCTGTCGATGGCGCGCAACCGGCCCAGCGTCCGGTCGACGGCGTTCTCGGCGCGCTCCTCCTCCACGCCCACCACACTAGCGACCACCACCGACAGGCTCCGCAGCATTACCCGGTGCAGCGGTCGACGGCGTCGCCCGTGGTGAGACCAGGCCCATTCCGACGATGGCTCCCCCTTCCCCGCGGGTACGTGATACTCACCCGGAGACAAGGAGCGCTGCGCGGAGCAGCGACCGCCGACGACGAGGAGGCAGGCCCCGTGCCCATCGCCACGCCCGAGATCTACAACCAGATGCTGGACAACGCCAAGAGCGGCGAGTTCGCCTACCCGGCGATCAACGTGACCAGCACCGAGACCCTCAACGCGGCGCTGCGCGGGTTCGCGGAGGCAGGCTCCGACGGCATCGTGCAGGTCTCGACCGGTGGCGCGGAGTTCCTGTCCGGCACCCGGGTGAAGGACATGGTCACCGGCTCGGTCGGCCTCGCCGAGTTCGCGCACGTCGTCGCGGACAAGTACCCGGTCAACATCGCGCTGCACACCGACCACTGCCCCAAGGACAAGCTGGACTCGTTCGTGCGTCCGCTGATCGCGATCAGCCAGGAGCGCGTGGACAAGGGGCAGAACCCGCTGTTCCAGTCGCACATGTGGGACGGCTCCGCGGTCGAGCTCGAGGAGAACCTGAAGATCGCGGCCGAGCTGCTGGAGCAGGCGGCCAAGGCGAAGATCATCCTCGAGGTCGAGATCGGCGTCGTCGGCGGCGAGGAGGACGGTGTCGCGAACGACATCAACGACAAGCTCTACACCGCCCCCGGCGACTACGAGCGCACCGTCGAGGTCCTCGGCTCCGGCGACAAGGGCCGTTACCTACTGGCCGCGACCTTCGGCAACGTGCACGGCGTCTACAAGCCGGGCAACGTCAAGCTCCGCCCCGAGATCCTCAAGCAGGGCCAGGAGGTGGCCGTGCAGAAGCTGGGGCTCGACGCCGGCGCCAAGCCGTTCGACCTGGTCTTCCACGGCGGGTCCGGCTCGCTGCTCGAGGAGATCCACGAGGCTCTGGGCTACGGCGTCGTGAAGATGAACGTCGACACCGACACCCAGTACGCCTTCACCCGGCCGATCGTGTCGCACATGTTCGCCAACTACGACGGCGTGCTCAAGATCGACGGCGAGGTCGGCAACAAGAAGGTCTACGACCCGCGCTCGTACCTGAAGAAGGCCGAGGTCGGGATGAGCGAGCGCGTCATCGAGGCGTGCGAGTCGCTGAAGTCCGCCGGCAAGGCCCTCTGAGTCCTCCTCCGGATCCTCGTCGTGTGCCCACCGGTTGGCGACGACCGGTGGGCGCGCGCCAGGATGGCGGCATGAGTCTGCACGGCAACCTGCTCGAGCCCGACGACACGCGCCTCCCGGTCGACCCCGCCGCGGCGGACCTGACCGCGGGCAAGGACCCGTCGGAGGTGGCGGCGGGGTCGCCGTCGTCGTCGATCGCCTGGGCGGTGCTCGCCGAGCGCGCCCTCGACGCCGGGGAGACCGTCGCCGCCTACGCCTACGCCCGCACCGGCTACCACCGCGGCCTGGACCAGCTGCGCCGCAACGGCTGGAAGGGCTTCGGTCCGGTGCCGTGGTCGCACGAGCCGAACCAGGGCTTCCTGCGGTCGTGCGGCGCGCTGCTGCGCGCCGCCACGGCGATCGGGGAGGCCCCCGAGGTCGAGCGCCTGCGCACCCTGATCAACGACTCGGACCCGGAGGCGCTCGCCGCCCTCGGCGTGTCCTGACGCCGGTGGCCGCGTGGGACCGGGTCCGCTCACGCGGCCGGGCCGGTGCCCGGCGCGTCCGCGCGTCGTGGCTGCCGATCCTGCAGTGCTCCATGGCCGCCGGCCTCGCCCTCTGGGTGGCCGGTGACCTGGTCGGTCACACGCGGCCGTTCTTCGCGCCGATCGCGGCGGTGCTCAGCCTGGGCATGTCGCTGAACTCGCGGCTGCGCCGCACGGCCGAGCTCGTCGTCGGGGTGAGCATCGGTGTCCTGGTCGGCGACCTGCTGATCGCGCAGATCGGCAGCGGACTCTGGCAGCTGGTGCTCGTCGTCGCGCTCGCGCTGGTCATCGCGGTGTTCACCGACGGCGGGACCCTGTTCGTCAACCAGGCCGCGGTGTCCGCGGTGCTGGTGACGACGCTGCTCCCGCCCACCGAGACCGGTGGGATCGACCGCTGCATCGACGCCCTGATCGGCGGCCTCGCCGGGATCCTGGTCGCCGCCGTCATCCCCGCGCACCCGGTCCGGATCGTGCGCCGGGTCGCCCGCCGGGTGCTCGACGACCTCGTCACCGTGCTCACCGAGACCGCGACGGCGCTGCGCGAGGGCGACCGGGAGAGCGCGTCGCGGGCGCTGGCCCGGGCCCGCGACACCCAGGCCGTCATCGACGAGCTGCGCACGGCGGTCAGCTCCGCGGGCGAGGTCGTGACGGTCTCACCGATGCACCGGCCGCGCCGGGCCATGCTGCGCCGCTACCGGACGCTCGCCGAGCGGGCCGACTACGCCCACCGCAACGCCCGGGTGCTCGCCCGGCGCGCGATGACCGCGATCGAGGACGGCGAACCGGTCCCGCCCGGTCTGCCGGACGCGATCACCGAGCTCGCCGTCTCCGTCGAGGCGCTGATCGGGGAGCTCGGGCAGGACGGCGACCGCGAGAAGGCGCGCGGCCCGATCCTGGAGGCCGTGCAGCACGCACCGGTCCTCGCCGACCCCGGTGCGGTCGTCGCCCGGCCGGCGGAGGGACAGCCGGCCGCGGCGCCCGCGGTCTCGGCGCCCGTGCTGGTCGCCCAGGTCCGCTCGATCGCCGTCGACCTGCTGCAGGCGACCGGGATGACCCGCAGCGAGGCGCTGCGTGCGTTGCGCGGGCAGCTCACCGATCCTCACGGGGACTGAACGGGCGGAAGGGCTTCCGTCACGGGCCGGTCACGGAGCAGAATCGGGCCTCGTTCGGCGCCGGGACGTCGGTCCCCCCTGCACGGAGTTGTGGACGTCGCTCACTGATCGGGGTTCACGGTGCAGCTGTTCATCCGCTACGTCCTCGCGCCACTCGTCCGGCTCGTGTGGCGGCCCCGCGTGCGCGGCGCGGACCGCATCCCGGCCACCGGACCGGTGATCCTCGCGGCGAACCACCGCGCGGCCGTCGACACGGCGTTCATCCCGCTCGTCGCCCCGCGCAAGGTCGCCTTCCTCGGCAAGGCCGAGTACTTCACCGGCCGTGGTCTGCGCGGACGCCTGATGGCCGCCTTCCTCGGCGCCCTCGGCTACATCCCGGTCGACCGGTCCAACGCCCGCGCCGGCCTCGCCGCGCTCGCCGCGGGGCGCAAGGTCCTGGATCGCGGCGGTGCGTTCGGCATCTACCCGGAGGGCACCCGCTCCCTCGACGGCAAGCTGCACCGCGGCCACACCGGCGTCGCGTCGCTGGCACTGTCGACGGGGGCGGTCGTCGTGCCGGTCGGCCTGATCGGGACCGAGCGCGTGCAGCCGATCGGACGACTGTTCCCGCGCCTGGCCCGGGTCGAGATCCGCTTCGGACGGCCGCTGGAGTTCAGCCGCTACGAGGGACTGGAGGGCGCTCCGGCGATCCGGCGCGCGGTCACCGACGAGATCATGGACGCCATCGCGGACCTGTCCGGGCAGACCTATGTGGACAGCTATCACCGGCGCCCGGACGACTCGGCCGCCGCGGCCTGACCGGAACGGGCCCGGTGGCGACGGTGGCGGGCTAGCCTGCTGCGGTCCTGTTCCTGTCCGGGGGAGCGTCGCCGGTGGTCCGACTCGTTGTCGTCCTGCTGTTCGTGTGCGGGGTGGTCGTGGGGTGTGGGGCTGCGGAGCCGGAGGGGCCGTTTCCGCCGCGGCCGGCGGAGATCGACGTGAGCAAGCTAGACCTCTGCTCTCTGCTGACTCCAGCTCAACGTGCCCAGCTCTCGGTGGACGAGGGCGAGCCTGGAAACGTGGTACTTCCCGAGGGCCCCAGTCGTACCTGCACATGGCCTGACAACGACGCGGTCATCTCCTATGCGGTGCAGACCATCAGCGAACCTGCCTCGGCTGCAGTGGGTGCTTCGGATTCGTCGTCGGACATCATCGGCGGCTTCGGTGCCGTTCGAGTCACGGCTGATGCCGAATCGACGCCATTGTGCGAGTACTACATGGACGCCGGAGACGCAGACACGCTCCGAGTGCAGGTGCAGGCTGTCGGGTACGGGGATGACGGCAAGCCTCTCGCGATGACACGCGTATGCGAACAGGCACGCTCACTCGCCGGATTCGTGGTCGAGAATGCCAGGACCGGACACGGGTGACGATGTCGGGCGGTTCGCTTATGCGAACAGTCCGTCCCGATCCACCTCGGACGCCATCTGTAATGGCTAGCGTCCGCACGATGGACGTTCCAGCACGACACCCCCAGGGCCTGGCGTCGGACTCTTTCATGGCCCAGATCGACGTCGACAACGTGCTGCAGGTCAAACGCCTGTTCGACGAGCGTGTGGATGCAGCGCGGCGGACGCTTGCGGGCTCGGTGGCTCTGCGTGCCATGCCCCCGTGTGCCGATGACCCGGTATCCAAGGACGCTGTGGTGGTCTTCCAGCCCAAGGTCGATGCCCTCCGTAAGACGCACTCCGACTACGTCAACGAGTTGATCGAGGCCCGAAACAGGTTGGTCAAAGCCGTCGAGGAATACGGCCTCACGGAGGACGAGAACGCGGCGTCCTTCTCCGGTTCCTCGGGGCTGCAGTATCGCGGTCCTCACGTCACCCGCTGAGGACGACGATGGCGCTGCCGCGTTGCTACGCATTCGAAGCCTTCGACATCGCCACGAAGGCGGCCTGGATCCTCGACAAGCCTGGCGCCGAGGCCATGCGACAGACCTCCGATGGTCTCCGCAAGCTCGTCGACGACATGGCGACCACCAAGCAGACCCTCGACCGCGGCATGGCCGATCTCGGCATCTCGTGGCAGGGCCCCGCCGCCCGGGCCGCCCAGGAGTCCCTGGACCGCACCGCCACCGGCGTCGACGGCACCGCGAACGTCGCCCGGAACGGCGCCGACCGCATGCTCGACCACGGCAGCGCGTTCGAGCGCATGCGCGGTCAGGTCCGCTTCATGGACCCCGCCGAGTTCTCCTGGATCCAGCGCGCGGGCGACAACATCAGCGAGGCCTGGCAGTCCCTCCGGGGCAGGGGCGCCGACCACGTCACCATCGCCGAGCACAACCAGATCAACGACGAGGTCGCGAACCGCGCGCTCCAGAGGTACGAGTCCGAGACCTCCGCGATCGACGACCGCTTCACCACCGAGGCGGCCGCCGCGCCCCCGCCCGCGACGTCTCCGGGCGTGACGCCGGGTCCCGGCGGTCCGCCGGGACCGCAGCCCGGCGTCTCCGTCGCTCCGGGTGGAGGCGGACTTCCCGGCCCGACACCGGGTCCGGCCGGCGTCGGGCTTCCCCCGGTCGGGTCGGCCTCGCAGCCGGTGTCGGCGCCTCCCGGCTCGTCGGGCGGCGTCGGTGCGGGCGGCGGCCCCGGTGGTGGCGCCGGTGCCGGTGCCGGAGGCGGTGGCGGGCCCTCGCCCGTCGTCCCGCTGCCGAGCGGTCCGGCGTCCTCGGGCGCCGGTGGAGGCGGTGCCGGGGCGCCGGGCTCCCGCATCCCGCCCGTTCCGGACCGCGTTCGGACCCCGACCCCGGCGCCGGACGCCGCCCGTACCCGCGAGGACCTCGCACGCCGCTTCGGCGACCAGGCACGTCGGCAGCAGCTCGTCCGCCCCCTCACACAGACCGGCCCCGCCCCGCAGACCCGCTCCGGCAGCGGGACCGGGCCGTACGGAGCCGGTTCCGCAGCGGGCCGCGGCGCCCTCGGCGCCCCGTTCGGCGAGTCCCGCGGCACCGCGCGGCTGCCGGGCGCGGCGACCGAACCGTACGGACCCGGCGGTCGCGGTGGGGCCGGGGCGGCGTGGGGCACCGAGCCCCGCACACCCGGGCCACGGAGCGGCGGCGCGCCCGAGCCGTGGACCGGCGCCAAGGCGGCGGAGGCTCGCGGCGGGGCCGGCTACGGCCCGATGGCAGGCGGCGTCCCGGGCGGTCGCGGCGAGGGTCGGGACCACCGCAACCGCTATGTCGTCCCCACCGACGAGGTGTTCGACGTCGGGATCACCGCGACCGACGCCGTGCTCGCCCCCGAGGACCCCGGGCGCTGATCAGCCCGGCAGCACCGGCCGCCACGGCTCGGTGTGCCGGTACCAGGCCCACCGCTTGATCTCCCGTGGGTGCGCGACGCCGTCGCGGACGGGCGTCGCACCGGTCGTCCCGATCTGGATCGCCCGCCCGGTCGTGCCGGTCACCCCGCGGCCCGCCCGCACGTGCACGCCCTCGGGCCCCGCGTCGACGACGAGCATCTTCACGCGGCCGTGCAGCACGCGCGTCGCGTCGCAGTAGGCCTCGCCGTAGAGGTCGGGGATCTCCCCGCGGCCGGCGAGGACGCCGCCGTTGTCGTCGCGCACCAGCGGCATCTCGCGCGCGGTGCCGGACCGGGCGAGGGCGACGGCGTCGTCGAACCGGGTCGGGACGCCCCAGTTCGCGGCGGCCCGCGACCGTCGGGACACCGGCAGGTAGGCGACCTCGGTCGCCAGCGCGTCCCGCCGGAGCAGCCGGAGGAGCACGGCGGCGAGGTCGGCGTCGTCGCCGTGCACGATCAGGCGCGGGACGGGGAGCAGGCCGTCGATCTCGGCCTTGCCGGGGCGCGGACCCACGGTGACCGAACGCACCGCGGGATCGGACACCAGCGACGACGGTGGGCGTTCCCGACGCGCGCCGGGCCGGATACCGTGGAAGGGAAGCCGGTGACGCCGCTGCGGCAGGCAGTCGAGGAGAACCGCTTCGGGATCGGTCGGAACCACTGATCGAGTACCCTCCTCGCCGCGGAAACCGGAAATCACGCCCGGTCCCGCGACCGTGACGAGCGTGTGTGAACTGGAGTCTCTTACATGCCCGCAATCGTGTTGATCGGCGCCCAGTGGGGCGACGAGGGCAAGGGCAAGGCGACCGACCTGCTGGGCGGGCAGTTCGGCTGGGTCGTCCGCTACCAGGGCGGCAACAACGCCGGGCACACCGTCGTCACGCCGGACGGCCGCGACTTCGCGCTGAAGCTCATCCCGTCCGGGATCCTGTCCCCGGGCGTGAAGAACGTGATCGGCAACGGGGTCGTCGTGAACCCCGAGGCGCTGATCGAGGAGAAGGCCGGGCTGGAGCGGCGCGGCGTCGACACCTCCGGCCTGCTGATCTCGGCCGACTCGCACCTGATCATGCCGTACCACGTGGCGATCGACCGGGTCACCGAGCGCTACCTGGGCAAGGCCAAGATCGGCACGACCGGTCGCGGCATCGGCCCGGCCTACCAGGACAAGGTGGCCCGGGTCGGCGTCCGCGCCGCAGACCTGCTCGACGAGAAGATCCTGCACCAGAAGGTGGAGGCGGCCCTCGAGCTGAAGAACCAGATCCTGGTCAAGGTCTACAACCGGCGCGCGCTGGACTTCAACGAGGTCGTCGACACCGTCCTGGAGCAGTCGAAGGAGTTCGCCGACAAGATCGTCGACACCCGGCTGCTGCTGAACGAGGCCCTGGAGCGCGGTGAGACGCTGCTGCTGGAGGGCTCGCAGGGCACCCTGCTCGACGTCGACCACGGCACCTACCCCTTCGTGACCAGCTCGAACCCGACCGCGGGCGGCGCGTCGGTCGGTTCCGGCATCGGCCCGAACAAGATCACCCGGGTGATCGGGATCCTGAAGGCCTACACGACCCGCGTCGGCTCCGGTCCGTTCCCGACCGAGCTGCACGACGAGATGGGCGAGTTCCTGCGCAAGACCGGCGGCGAGGTCGGTGTGAACACCGGCCGTGCGCGGCGCTGCGGCTGGTTCGACGCCGTCATCGGCCGCTACGCGGTGCGGGTCAACGGCATCACCGACCTCTTCCTGACCAAGCTGGACGTGCTGTCCGGGCTGGAGTCGGTGCCGATCTGCGTCGGCTACGAGGTCGACGGCCACCGCGTCGACGAGATGCCGATGACGCAGACCGGCTTCCACCACGCCGTCCCGGTCTACGAGGAGATGCCCGGCTGGGTCGAGGACCTCTCCGGTGCCCGCACCTGGGAGGACCTGCCGCCCGCCGCGCAGGCCTACGTGCAGCGGATCGAGGAGCTCACCGGCGCGCCGGTGTCCGCGATCGGCGTCGGCCCCGGGCGGGACCAGACGATCACCCGCTGACCGGCTGCGCCGGCGGCGTCACGACGATCGCCGGCGCTCTTCGCGGACCGGTGTCACCAGGATCGCGGCCAACGGTGCCGCGGCGGCGATCGCGAACGCCGCCGCGTAGCCGGTCGCGCCGACCAGGGCGCCGAGCGCGGCCGGGACCACCGATGCGACGGCGTTCTGGCCGGTGTTCTGCACCCCCAGCGCCCGCCCCGACCAGGCGGGTCCGGCGATCTCGGCGGTGCTGGTGAACGCCAGCCCGTTCGGGGCGACCGTCACCACCGCCCCGACGGCGAGCATCGTGACCGCCAGCCATCCGGCGACGGCGTCGCCGAGCGCGAACAGCAGCAGCACCGCGGCCGCGGCGGCCGCGACCTGGCGCATCGGGCGCAGCCGGGACCCGACCCGGTCCGACCAGACGCCGGTCGCGATCCGGCCGACCGCCCCGGCGATCTGCCCACCGGCGACGAACGCGCCCGCCGCCGCCACGTGCCACCCCTGCTCGCGGACCAGGTACTCGGTCGCGAACGACGCCACCGCGAACTGCGAGACCACCAGCAGCGCACTCGCGCCGTGCACCCGCCACAGCACCGACGTCCCGTAGGGGGAGCGCTCCGGCGCGGCCCCCGCGGGCCGCGGCGCCCGGGGCGGGTCCGGCGCCAGCGTCGCGACCAGCACCGACGCGACGACGCACAGTACCGCGGGCAGCAGCAGCGCCCGGAACGGCCCGGCGGCTGCGGCCAGGGTCGGCAGCGTCAGCCCGGCCACGGCGACGCCCAGCGGCTGGGACGTCTGCCGGATCCCCATCGCGGTGCCGCGCTCGTGCGCGGCGAACCAGCCCATCACCATCCGGCCGCTGGCGGCGAACACCGACGCCGCGCCTGCGCC
The DNA here is from genome assembly GCF_023717215.1 of Pseudonocardia sp. DR1-2. Taxonomy (NCBI): domain Bacteria; kingdom Bacillati; phylum Actinomycetota; class Actinomycetes; order Pseudonocardiales; family Pseudonocardiaceae; genus Pseudonocardia; species Pseudonocardia sp. DR1-2. Next base: position 641,193 of record NZ_JAMQOF010000002.1, read on the forward strand.
GCCCAGGCCGAGCAGCACCAGCAGCAGCGGGCCGGGCCCGATCGGCAGCAGCGCCGCACCCGCGACGGCCGCCGCGCACAGCGCGAGCCCGACCGTCATCACCCCGCGTTCGCCGGACCGGTCGGCGGCGGCGCCCCACAGCACCAGCGTGCACAGCAGACCGACCGTCGGAGCGCCGACGTAGGCGCCGACCTGGGCCAACGAGAGCCCCTCCGTGTCGCGTAGCAGCGGCACCACGAACGGCAGCCCGTAGACGAACGAGCAGGCCGCGGTCTGGGCGAACACCCCGACGGCCAGCACCAGCCAGCGACGGCGGGTACGGGTCACGTCGACGGAGGTCATGTACCCACGCTAAGCATCTGTCCCACGATCCGGCCATTCGTTCCCGGATCGTGGGACGGGATGCGGTGGGTCAGGAGGCGCAGTTCCCGGTGTCGGCGGGGGACGACGCGCCGCTCGCGGCCACGTTCAGCGCCTGCCCGACCTGCTCGGCCGTCAGCACGAAACCGGTCTCGGTGTCGTCCAGCGCGGCGCCGAAGACGACGCCGACCACCCGTCCGTCGGGGGCGATCATCGGGCCGCCGGAGTTGCCGGAGCGCACCACCGCGCGGACGGTGTAGACGTCGCGCAGCACGCTGCCCTGCTCGTAGATGTCCGGGCCGCGCAGCCGGATCCGCTCGCGGATCTTGCCCGGGGTGACCGTGTACGGGCCGTCCAGCGGGTAGCCCAGGATGATCACGTCGTCGCCGACGCGGGCCGGGTCCGGGTTGAACTGCAGCGGCTGCTCCTCGAGGTCGGGCACGTCGAGCACGGCCACGTCGACCTCGGGGTCGTAGTAGACGACCTGGGCGTCGAGCTGGCGGGCCCGGCCGCTGGACGTCGTCACCTCGACGGTGGTGCTCGACGTCCCGGCGACGACGTGGGCGTTGGTCATCACCCGCTGCGGGGCGACGACGAACCCGGTCCCCTCCAGGGCGCGACGGCAGGACGGGGCGCGCCCGCGGACCTTCAGCACCCGGTCGCGGACCTCGGTGACCACCGGGGACTGCGCGAGCGCGGAGTCCGGCGGGCCGACCGCGGCGACCGGCGTCCGCGAGAACGGGCTGACGACGTCGGGGAAGCCGGAGTCGTCGAGGAGCTGGCGCAGCTCGGCGGGGAGCTTGCGCGCCGCGTCCGGCATCACGTCGTCCACGCCGGCGAGCACCCGCGAGTCGCGCAGGCCGCTGGTCAGGGTGGAGAAGCTCGTCGAGGACAGCGGCAGCGCGATCAGCCAGGCCGCCACCACCACCGCGACCGCCTGCACGCCGGCACCCAGCGTCGAGTCGACCTTGAGGGTGCCCTCGCCGCGGATCCGGTCGCGGATGAACCGTCCGAGGTAGACGCCCGTCGCCTCGCCGAGCGCGACGAGCAGCACCACCACGCCGATCCCGAGCAGCACCTTCCCCTGCTGGGACTCCACCTGCCCGGCCAGCAACGGGGCGAGCCGCAGCCCGAGCACCGCGCCGGTCAGCACGCCGGCGAACGACAGCAGCGCCACCGCGACCCCGTGCCGCCAGCCGGACGCCGCGGCCAGCAGGGCGAGGATCACGACGACGACGTCGACCCAGCTGATGCTCACCGGTCCACCACGCCGTGGTCGTCCACCCGGCCTCCTTCCGGTTCGTTCCGCCGGGCGCGGGCCCAGGCGTCGTCGAGATCGAGGACCCGGCCGGCGTCCCAGGGACGCTCCCAGCCGGAACGCTGCAGCAGTGCGGACAGCAGGCCCGCGGTGAAACCCCAGACCATCAGGCCTGCGGCGTCGAAGGCGGGGCCGGTGTGGCCACTGGGGCCGCGCACGGTGAACCGGTTCGCCGGGTCGGTCAGGACCGCCACCGGGACCCGGACGACCCGGGCGACCTCGGCGGTGTCGACCACCCGTACCGGCGACGGCGACGCCCAGTGCGCCAGCACCGGGGTCACCAGGAACCCGGTGGGCGGGATGAACAGGTCCGGCAGGAGGGCCAGCGGTACCACCCCGGACGGGTCCAGCCCGGTCTCCTCCCGGGCCTCCCGCAGTGCGGCGTGCACCGGGCCGGTGTCGGTCGGGTCGAGCCGCCCACCGGGGAAGGCGACCTGCCCGGCGTGCGAGCGCAGCGTCGCCGCGCGCTCGGTGAGCAGCACGTCCGGCCCGCCGGACTCCCCGTCGGTGAACAGCATCAGCACCGAGGCCCGGCGCGGCTCGCCGGTGTCGGGCTGCAGGCGTCGCCAGCCGAACCAGGCCGGGTCCAGGCCCAGCGCCCCGTCGACGAGCGGGCGCAGCGACGCCGGCGCCGCCGCGGGGTCGGGGTCGGGCACCTGCGGCACGCCCGCCTGCGCGGTCACCGGAACCGCTCCACGGCGGCCGCGACGTCGTCGGCGGTCCGGAACGGGACGGGCGGGTCCACCATCGCGACGCCACCGTCCGCGCGGGTCACGTAGCTGACCGGGAGCAGCGGCGGGGTGTCCAGCGCGCGACGCACGGCCCGCTGCGGGTCGGTCACGGCCGGCAGGGTGACCCCCAGCTGCGCGGACAGGGTCAGCGCGGCCACCGGGTCGTCCTGCACGTCGACGGTGAGCACCGGCAGTGCGCCGGGGCGCTGTGCGTAGGCCTGCAGCGCGGGCAGCTCGTCGCGGCACGGCACGCACCACGACGCCCAGAAGTTGATCAGCGTCGGACGCCCGGCCAGGGCCGCGCCCAGGTCGGTACGGCCGTCGGCGCCCAGGCACGGCACGGTGATCCCGGCGAGCGGACCGGCCGGGGTGCTGCCGGACGGGGCGGGGCACGGTGCCAGCCGGGCCGAGGCCCGCGCGGCGGCCAGTGCCTGCGGGTCCGCGGCGGCGAGGTCGGTCTCGGGCCGGTCGGCCGGGGCGGCGCTCGCCGCGGGACCGGCACCGCCGCTCCCGCCGGAGGTGGGGCCCGAGGGCCACAGCGCCCAGACCGCGATCGCGACCAGGACGACGACGACCACGGTCGAGACGATCTCGGAGCGGGAGGCGCCTGTCCGGGTCACCGGCCGTCCCCGGGCGGCCCCGCGATCCCCGCGAATGCGAGCAGGTGGTCCCGCTCCGGGCCCTTGACCAGCGCCGCGGCCTCGCCCGGGTCGGTGGGGCCGAGCCCGAAGGCGGGACAGTCCGCCGCGAGCGTGCAGGCGCCGCAGGCCGGCTTGCGCGCATGGCAGACCCGGCGCCCGTGGAAGATCACGTGGTGGGACACGATCGTCCAGTCCCGCCGCGGGACGAGCTCGCCGATCGCGTGCTCGACCTTGACCGGGTCCTCCTCGGTCGTCCAGCCCCAGCGGCGCACCAGGCGTCCGAAGTGGGTGTCGACGGTGATCCCGGGGACGCCGAACGCGTTGCCGAGGATGACGTTCGCGGTCTTGCGCCCGATGCCGGGCAGCTTCACCAGCTCGTCCAGTGTCGACGGCAGCTCCCCGCCGTGCCGCTCGACGACGGCGGCGCCCAGCCCGGTCAGCGACGTCGCCTTGTTCCGGTAGAAGCCGGTGGAGCGGATCAGCTCCTCGAGCTCGGTCCGGTCGGCGCCCGCGTAGTCCGCGGCGGTGGGGTACCGGGCGAACAGCGCCGGGGTGACCTGGTTGACCCGCTCGTCGGTGCACTGCGCGGACAGGATCGTCGCGACGGCGAGGTCCAGCGGGGTGGTGAAGTCCAGCTCGCAGTGCGCGTGCGGATAGGCCTCCGCCAGCGACCTGAGGATGCGGTTGACCCGGCGCGCTCGCCCGATCGGGCTCTCCCCGGCCGCGACGCGCGCGGCCAGACCGGCGGCGGCGCGGGGGGTGGGCCGCGACGCCCGCGACGGCCGTCCGGCGGAGGTGCTCACGTGACCGAGCGTACGGGTGGGCACCGACAGTCGTGTCACGGTGTCGCGCCGTGCACCGCTCGTCGCCGGGCGCGGTCCGGTCCGCGGCGGGGGGCGTTCGACCGGCCGGCGTGGCGACGCGTCCGACGAGCGGTGTGCGCACCCGGCCGGGTGTGCGCCGAACGGGCTACGAGGTCACGGTCGCGTCACGAAGACGTCGACGCGGCCACCCCCGACCGGCCGGGCTGCGAACACGTACGGGAGGATCGGAGTTGCCATGACTGCCTGGTTGAGCGTTCTCGTCCCGCTGCTCGTGATGTTCTTCGCGCTCGGTATGGAGCGCGTGGAGTCCCGCATGCGGGAGTCCACCGTGCGCCAGGACGAGCTGGACGAGATGCTCGAACAGCCGCGTCCGGACGAGGTCCGTGCCCTGTTCCGGTCCGGCACGGGCCGCGCGCTGGAGCTGTTCCGGCTGCGCAACCGGCGTCGCCGGGGGGCTCGTCGGAGCCAGGTCCCGTCGGCCTGACAGGATCGCGTACGGGCGCGGGACAGCGCCCCGCGACGAATCGGACCCGATCGGATGTCAATCCGATCGGGCCAGTGGTGCGCACGTGTGTGGCGAAGACCTCTACACTGACGCGCCGACGACCCGCCGTGACGACACGGCCGGTGAACGAGGAGCATTGCAGTGGACGAGGTTCTGATCCGGGCAGGGATCTTCCAAGGTGTGGAGCCCCAGGCCGCCGAGGCGCTGGCCGAAGCTCTGGAGACTGCCGAGTTCTCCCGCGGGCAGGTCATCTTCTCCGAAGGTGAGCCCGGTGACCGCCTCTACATCGTGTCGGGCGGGAAGGTGAAGCTCGGCCGGAAGTCCCCCGACGGCCGGGAGAACCTCCTCATGGTGGCCGGCCCGTCGGACATGTTCGGCGAGCTGTCGATCTTCGACCCGGGCCCGCGCACGTCGTCGGCGACCGCGGTCACCGAGGTGCGCTGCTACACCATGGACCGCAGCGCGCTGCGGGAGTGGATCGGCAAGCGTCCGGAGATCGCCGAGCAGCTGCTGCGCGTGCTGGCCCGTCGCCTGCGCCGCACCAACAACATGCTCGCCGACCTGATCTTCACCGACGTGCCGGGCCGGGTGGCGAAGTCGCTCCTGCAGCTCGCGCGCCAGTTCGGCTCCCAGGAGTCGGGTCTGCTGCGGGTCACCCACGACCTCACGCAGGAGGAGATCGCCCAGCTCGTCGGCGCCTCCCGCGAGACCGTGAACAAGGCGCTCGCCGACTTCGCGCACCGCGGCTGGCTGCGTCTGGAGGGCAAGAGCGTGCTGATCCTGGAGCCGGAGCGGCTCGCACGACGCGCGCGCTGAATTCTCTGGTACGGGCGTCCCAGATCATGTGATGCTGGGGTGTGCCCGCCGCCCTCTCCGACTACCGCGCCGCCCTGGGTACCCCCGGGGCGGCCGCGCCGGTCTGTGCCTCCGTCCTCGGTCGGTTCCCGATCGCGATGCACAGTCTCGCCACGCTGCTCTACGTCCGTGAGGTCCACGGCTCCTACGCCGTCGCCGGAGCGGTCTCCGCGGCGCTGCTGGTCGGGACCGCGGTCGGCACGGTCGTGCAGGGGCGGGTGCTGGACCGGCTGGGCCCGACCCGGCCGATGCTGGTGCTCGTCGCGGTCTACCTGCTGTGCGTCACCGGGCTGGTGCTGAGCATCGAGTACCGGGCGGCGCTGCCGCTCACCGTCGCGGTCGCGGTCGTCACCGGGCTCGCGACGCCGGCGTTCGAGGGGTCGTCGCGGGCGCTGTGGTCGGACCTGACCCCGCCCGGGCCGCGCCGCGAGGCCGCCTACACCTACGAGGCGATCAGCCTCGAGATCTTCTTCATCATGGGTCCCGCGCTGGCCGCGGTGCTGGTGGTGGCGACGCCGTGGCCGGGCACCGCGCTCGTCGTCGCGGCGACCGCGGAGATCGTCGGCACCACCTGGTTCGCGCTGACCGCCGCCGTACGACGCCGCTCGGCCCGCATCCGCGCCGAGCGCGCCGACGGGTCGCTGCCGGTCGAGGCCGGGCTGCTCGGGGTGTTCCGGCGCCCCGGGCTGCGGACGGTGGCGCTGGCGTCGCTCGGGTTCGGGCTGGTGGCGGGGACCGCCGAGGTCGGTGTGATCGCCGCGACCGCGTTCGCCGGCTCGCCCGCCGCCGGCGGGGTCCTGCTCTCGCTCTGGTCGGTGGTCTCGGTGCTGACCGGGGTGCTCTACGGGATGCGGCCCTGGCCGCGGCCGTTGCATCTGCGGCTGCCGGTCCTGCTCGCCGGCTTCGCCGTCCTGGTGACGACGATGGGGCTCGTCTCCCCGCTCGGCTCGCTGGTGCTGCTGGCCGTGGTGATGATGGCCGCCGGCGCGCTGATCACCCCGCAGGTCACCGCGCACTCCCTCGGCGTCGAGCAGACCGCTCCGGCGGGGTCGGCGACCGAGGCGTTCAACTGGATGGTGATGGCCGCGGTGCTCGGGGTCTCGGTCGGGCAGGCCCTGTCCGGCGTCATGATCGACCTCGTCGGGCCGGGCGGGTACGCGGCGGGCGGCGCCCTGGGGCTGCTGGTCGCGGGGCTGCTGTGGCTGCGCCGCGGCTCGGTCGCCGACACCGAGCCCCGCGTCGTCGCGGCCGGGAGCCCGGCGTGAGCGGCGCCGGGGAGCTGCGGCGGCTGCGCGACGTCGTCGCCGGTGACATGGCCGGCGCGGACGTCGCGCACGACCTCGGGCACCTCGACCGGGTCGCCGGCCTGTCGGCCCGGCTCGCGGTGCGGGAGGGTCTGGACGGGTTCGTCGCCGCCGTCGCCGCCTATGTGCACGACCACCACCGGGCCGCCGAGGCCCGGCTCGGCCGCGTCGTCGCCCCCGCGGAGGTCCGCGACGACGCCCGGGACGCACTGCGTCGCGGCGGGGTCGCCGAGCAGCTGTGGGACCCGGTGCTCGACGCCGTCGAGGCCACCGGCCGCTACTCGTTCTCGGAGGCGGCGTCGGCGCCGACGGCGGACCGGATCGCGGCCTGCCTGCACGACGCCGACATGCTCGACGCGATGGGCGCCACAGGCATCGCCCGCGCGTTCGCCTACGGCGGCGCGATCGGCGAGCCCCTGTGGGACCCGGCCGCGGGCGTCGCGACCGGCGGCTACCGGTCCGGGCCGACCGGCTCGGTCGTCGCCCACTTCCACGAGAAGCTGCTGCGGCTGCGCGGCGAGCTGCGCACCGCCGCCGGCCGCGAGATGGGCGAACGGCGGCACGCGGCCCTGGAGGAGTTCCTGCGCCGGTTCCGCGAGGAGTGGGTCGACGCCCACGGCGACTCCGACGGCGCCCCGCCCGGGGTCTAGATCGGGTCGAGGATCCGCTTCAGGAACTGCCGGGTGCGGGGCTGTTCCGGCTCGACCAGCACCCGCGACGGCGGACCGGACTCGGCCACCACCCCGCCGTCGACGAAGAGGACCTGGTCGGCGACCTGCTGGGCGAAGCGGATCTCGTGGGTGACGATGACCATCGTCCGGCCCGCCGTCGCCAGGTCCTTGATGACCCGCAGGACGTCGCCGACGAGCTCGGGGTCCAGCGCCGAGGTGGGCTCGTCGAACAGCATCAGCTGCGGGTCGAGGGCCAGCGCGCGGGCGATCCCGACGCGCTGCTGCTGGCCGCCGGAGAGCTGGTACGGGTACTGGTCGGCCTTCTCGGCCAGCCCCACCTGGTCCAGCAGCCGCCGGGCGTCGGCGGTCGCGTCGGCCCGGGGGCGCCGCTGCACGACCACCGGGCCCTCGATGACGTTCTCCAGGACGGTGCGGTGCGGGAACAGGTTGTGCGACTGGAACACCATCGCGGTCCGGGACCGGAACCGGGCCAGCGTGGACCGGTCGACGGGGGCACCGAAGTCGACGGCCAGGTCGCCGATGGTGATCACCCCGGCGTCGGCCCGGTCCAGTGCGTTCAGGGCACGCAGCACCGTCGTCTTGCCCGAACCGGACGGCCCGATCACCGCGGTGACGGTCCCGGCCGGGACGTCGAACCCGATGTCGCGCAGGACCTCCAGCGTCCCGAAGGACTTCCGCAGGCCCCGGACGGTCAGCAGGTCGCTCATCGCGCCACGTACCTCTCCAGCCGCGTCTCCACCCGTACCTGCACGGACGAGAGGATCAGGCAGACGATCCAGTAGTACACCGCGGCCACGCCGTAGAGGGCGAAGAAGTCGAACGTCGGCGCCGCGGCCAGCTGGGCGACCCGCAGCAGCTCGGTCACCAGGATGGTCGAGGCCAGCGAGGTGTCCTTGACCAGCGAGATCAGCGTGTTCGACAGCGGGGGGACGGCGGTGCGCGCGGCCTGGGGGAGGATCACGCGTCGCAGCGTCGTCGGGTACCCCATGCCGATGGTCTGCGCGGCCTCCCACTGCCCCTTCGGGATGGACAGGATCGCCGCCCGGATGACCTCGGCCGCGTAGCCGCCGACGTTGAGGCTGAACGCGATCACCGCGGACGGGAACGGGTCGATCACCAGCCCGAGCTGCGGGAGCGCGTAGAACACGATGAACAGCTGGACCAGCAGCGGGGTGCCGCGCACCACCGAGATGTAGGCGCGGGCCAGCCAGGACAGCGGCCTGTTCGAGGAGATCCGGGCCAGGGCCAGCAGCAGGGCCAGGACCAGCCCGATGACGAAGCTGATCGCCGTCAGCGGGATGGTCGTCGTGACCGTCGCCCGCAGCATCGGCCACAGGTTGCGGCCGATCAGCTCCCAGGTGGCGGGATCCATCTACTTCCCGCTGACGTCGCTGCCGAAGTACTTCTCGGACAGCTGCTTCAGCGTGCCGTCGGCCCGCAGCTCGGCCAGCGCCCGGTCCACGTCGGGCATCAGGCCGCTGTCCTTGCGGGCGGCGAAGGCCTGCTCGCTGGTGTCCCCGGTGGTGCCGGCGACCTTGACGCCCTTGTCCCCGGTCGACTTCTCGTACTCGCCGACGGCGAGCGTGTCGTTGACGGTCGCGTCGATCCGGCCGTCCTTGAGCAGCTGGACGGCCTGGACGAAGCCCTCGACGGCCTCGACGTTCGCGCCGGCGCCGCGGGCGACCTCGGCCCAGTTGCTGGTCGCGGACTGGGCGGTGGTGCGGCCCCGCAGGTCGGCCAGGCTCCGGATCGCGGTGTCGTCGGCGCGGGTGACGATCACGCCCTCGGACACGGTGTAGGGCGTGGAGAGGTCGTACCTGGCCTTCCGCTCGTCGTTGACCGTGACCTGGTTGGCGACCAGGTCGATCCGCTTCGACTCGAGCGCGGCGAAGATCGAGTCCCACGGGGTCTGGACGAACTCGACCTCCTTGCCCAGCTTGGCGCCGACCGCACGGGCGACCTCGACGTCGTAACCGGTCAGCTGCCCGTCGGGGCCCTGGAAGCTGAAGGGGCTGTAGGTCCCCTCGGTGCCGATGCGCAGCGTGTCGGACCCGCCGCTGCTGCAGCCGACGAGGGTGGTGAGGGCCAGCAGCGCGGCGGCCAGGGCCAGGATCGTGCGACGCACGGGGTCTCCTTCGAGCGGAACGGGGCCGACGGATGGCGATGCCCCGTCGAGATGCGGGGACCCTAGGCCGGTCGGTCGTGTCGGTTCAACGCTCCGTGCGGTCCCGTTCATCCACGCAGGTGATCCAGCTGTGCGCGCACGGACAGCTCGGCGGCGTCCCACAGCGAGGTGTCGACGTCGGCGTAGACGACCTCGACGACGTCGCGTGCCGAGGCGTCGGGCCCGAGCCGCTCCAGCGCGGCCCGCACCTGCTCCAGCCGCTGCTCGCGGTGGGCGAGGTAGTGCCGCGCGGTCCCGGCGGCGTCCGGGAGCTCCGGACCGTGCCCGGGGAGGACCGGGGTGCCCGCGGGCAGCTCCGCGATCCGGCGCAGCGAGTCCAGGTAGGGCCCGAGGGTGCCGTCGGGGTGGGCGATGACGGTGGTGCCGCGGCCGAGCACGGTGTCGCCGGAGAGCAGCGCGACGCCGTCGGAGCCGGGGCCGCGCAGCAGCAGCGACACCGAGTCCGAGGTGTGGCCGGGGGTGGTCAGCACCTCCAGCTCGACCCCGCCACCGGCGACGACGGCGCCGTCGACCAGCGGGGTGGTCCCCGACGCCAGCGACGGGTCCGCGGCGAACACGGGTGCCCCGGTCAGCTCGACGAACCGGCCGATGCCGCCGGCGTGGTCGTGGTGGCGGTGGGTCAGGACGACCGCGGTCACCGGCGGGCCGTCGGCCAGCGCCTCCAGGTGCGTGCCGTCGTCCTCACCCGGGTCGACGACGATCCGGTCGTGCGCGTCCGACGCCGCGAGGACCCAGGTGTTGGTGCCCTCCAGGGTCATCGGGCCGGGGTTGTCCTGCAGGAGCACCGATGCCAGCGGGTGCGCGGCGCGCAGGGTGCCGTAGAGCGGGTGGCTCACCGGGTCGTCTCCTCGTAGATCCAGTCGGGGTCGCCGGGCAGGGTGATCGTGACGACCCTGCCCTCGCGCCGCACCTCGGGGGTGATCGGCTCGATGTCGCGCGCGGCGGCGGCGGCCAGCACCTCGTCCGCGCTGTCGTGCCGGTGCAGCTCCTGCAGGGTCCGCAGGGTGGGCGGCATCAGCTGGAGGTCGCCGTCGTCGTGGCCGGACAGGGCCTCGGCCGGGCTCCACCAGCGCGCCTCGACGGCCTCGGTGGTGGCGTCGTCGGCGACCTGGCCGTCCGGCACGCGTGCGACGAGGAACGCGGTGTCGTAGCGCTTCGGGTTGCGCGGCGGGGTGATCCAGCGGGACCACGGGACCAGCAGGTCCGCGCGCAGCTCCAGGTCGTGCGCCGCGAGCAGCTCCGGCAGCGTGATCCGGCGGGCGACGAGGTCGTCCCGCCAGGCCGCGGCGGCGTCCAGCGGGCCGGGCTCGGTGCCGGCCGGGGCGGCCAGCAGCACGCCGCACTCCTCGAACGTCTCGCGGACGGCGGCCGTCACCAGCGCGGCGGCCAGGTCCGCGGGCTGGGCCAGCCGGGCACCGAACCGCTCCGGCTCCGGTCCGCGCCATCGGGCGGGGTCCGGCTCGTCACCGGCGGAGACCCCGCCACCGGGGAACACGGTCATGCCGCCGGCGAACGCCATCCCGGCCACCCGCCGCTGCAGGAAGACCTGCAGGTCACCGGTGCCCGGCTCGTCGCGGACCAGCAGGACGGTCGCGGCGGCCCTCGGCTCGACCGGCTGCGCTGCCGGATCATCGCTCATGGCCGCCGACCCTAGGTCATGATCGGGGCCGGTCGGCGGTGAGAATGCCCGCATGCGTATCGGACTGCTCGGCGCCGGACCGTGGGCGCGCCAGGTGCACGCCCCCGCCATCGCGGCGCATCCCCGCTGGTCGGCGGCCGGGGTGTGGGCGCGACGGCCGGAGGCGGCCGCCGGGATCGCCGCGGTCTCCGGGGGTCCGGTGCACGCCTCGGTCGAGGACCTGCTCGACGCGTGCGACGCCGTCGCGTTCGCCGTCCCGCCCGCCGTGCAGGCCGAGCTGCTGGAGCGGGTGGTGGCCGCCGGGAAGCACGTCGTGCTGGAGAAGCCGCTGGCCGCGGACCTGCCCGCCGCGGAACGGGCCGCCGCCGCGGTCGCGGCCTCGGGCGTCCGGTCGGCGACGATGCTGACCCTGCGGTTCGACCCGGCGATCCGGGCCTGGCTCGACGCGGTCCCGGCCGGCGCCGGCGGTCCCGGGACGACCGCGACCGCCCGCTGGCTGTCCGGGGCGCTGCTCGGCGGGCCGTTCGCGGCGTCGTCGTGGCGGGCCGAGCACGGGGCGCTGCTCGACGTCGGCCCGCACGTCGTGGACCTGCTCGACGCGGCGCTGGGACCGGTCGTCGACGTCGACCACGCCCATCGCGACGAGCCCGACCTGTGGCGGATCGGCCTCGTTCACGACGGCGGCGCCCGCAGCTCGGTGGTGCTGTCGCTGCGTGTCCCGGTGGACCCGACCGAGTTCGAGGTGGCGCTGGTCGGCGGGCTCGGGGAGGACGGCCGCGGCCGGTACGTGCTCGACCGTCGCCCGGCCGACGCGGTCGCCTGCTTCGGCGCGCTGCTCGACGACCTCGCCGACGCGATCGGCTCCGGCGCCGACCTCCCGGTGGACGCCGCACGGGCGCTGCACCTGCAGCGGGTGATCGACCGGATCGTGCGCGCGGTCGCCTGATCCCCCGCACCGGCCGCCGGCCCGGCCGGGCTCAGCCCCGGTCGGTGCGGGCGGTGCCGTTGCGCGGGGTCGGCTCGCCGCCGTTCTCGCGGGCCGCGAGCTCCTCGTGGAGGCGCTGCAGCAGGTCCTGTTCGGTCGGGGTGAGCCGGTCGGCCAGGCCCCCGGCGGGACGGGGTCGCGGCCGCGGCCTCGGCGTGGGTTCGTCCGCGGGCCCCGTCGTGGGTTCCGCCGCCGGACCCGGTTCGGGGTGCTCCGCCGCCCGTGCGGGGGGCTCCGTTGCGGGGGCGACGACGTCGGCCGGTTCCGTGGGGTCCTCCACGGTGCCGTCCCACCCGGTGGTGTCCCGCTCCGTGGCGTCCCACTCGTCCGGCTCGTCGTCGGTGAGCAGGAGGTGCCGGGGGCGACGCTCCCCGTCGGCCGGGGCCGGTGGCGTCGGGGCGCGCAGGATGGGGACCCCCGGAGGTGGGGTGGGGGCCTCGTCGACGGGATCGGCCTCGTCGGCCGGGGGCGGGGGGCCGGGCGTCCCGGTTCCGGCCGGTCCGGTGCCTGCGGGGCGGTCGAGTCCGGCCCGGACGTCCGGAGCCGGTCCGGCGTGGGCCGGGGCGCCCTCCGTGGCCGGTGCGGCTCCGTTCGCCCCGGCGGGGGACGTGCCGACGTGGGTCCGGTCGGATCCGGGCCCCGGGTGTGCCGGCCCGGAGGTGGGGAGGGCCGGGTCGTCGCCGGTGGTCACACGGTGGGCGGGATGCGCCGAGCCGTCGCGGCGGTCGTCGTCGACGGTCACGGTGGCGGTCGCGGCGGGGACGACGGGCGGCGTGCCCGGGACGGTCTCCTCGACGTCGCTCCGGTCGGTCCGCGCCGCGGTCTCCGGAGGCGGGATCTCCCCGGCCCAGGCACCGGAGGCCCAGTCGGCGAGCCAGGACGCCTCGTCGGGTCCCGGTGCCGCGGGCGGCCCGACGGGCGGACGCCCGACGACCGGACCGGGCCCGCCGCCCGCGGGCGCGCGGCCCTCCCCGGCCCGCCTGCGGAGCGGCACGCCGAGGTCGCGCGGGGCCGCCCGGGGGCCGGTCGGGGCCGGGTCCGCGGGGGCGACCGGCGGGACGGACGCGGCCGGGGACACCGCGGCCGAGGGCGGTGACGAGGCGGCCGGGTGTGCCGGGATCCCGGGAGGTGCGGGGGCGACCGGTGGTGGGGGCGGTTCGTCGGAGGGGGCCGACGGCCGCCCGGCCGGCGTCGCGGCGGGCCCGACCGGACGCCGCTCCGGCGGCCCCGCCACCGGCCCGCGGCCCGCGGTCGTGGGGTGCGCGCCGTTCGCGTCGGGGAGGTGGCCGTTGCCGCCGGGTCCGGGGCCGGCGACGAACCGGTGCCGGGGGACCTCGCCGACCCCGCTCGGCGGGGTCGGGTCCGGGCTGTCGCCCTCCGGCGGAGAGTCGAACCAGTCGCCCGCGGAGGCCTCCCGCAGCGCCCGGATCGGCGGCGACGGCCGCGGCGCCGGATGCGCCGTGTCGTCCCCCTCGGCGGGTGCCGCGACGCGTCGGGCCGCGGAGCCGCGTGGCCCGGCGGGGCCGGGACCGGCCCCGTCGGGCGTGCCGGTCCCCGGGACCGGAGCGGCCCTGTCGGACGTGTCGGTGCCCGGACCGGACGTGGCCGGGCCGGAGGCGGCCGTCCCCGGACCGCGAGTCGTCGGTTCGGAGGTGCCGGTCCCCGGGCCGGGAGCGGCGTCGTCCGACATGCCGGTCTCGGGGGACGACCCGGTCGGGTCGGGCGCGCTCGCCGGGGAGCCGGACCCGGTGGCGTCCTCGCCCGGGGCGTGGCCGGTTCCGGTGGCGGAGGCCTCCGCGGCCGGAACCGGGCCCGGCCCGGCGCCGGACGTGGCTGCGCCCGGGGTCCGGTCCGGCCCGGCGTCGGGTCCGCCGGCTGCTCCCGGCGACGGGGCTGCCGCGGCGAACCCCTCCGTCGTCGGCTCCGGGGCGGCCCGGCCGGGCCGGTCCTCCGGGTCCGGGGTCTCGGTGGCGGGGCTCCCGGGGAGTGGCGCGGGGTGGTCGATGCGCACCGGTGCGGGCGGTGGGTCGGAGGCGGGGATGTCCGTGTCGACGGAGGAGTCGACGGAGGAGTCGACGGGGGAGCTGTCGGTGCGGTGTCCGCCCGGTGCGTCCTCGACGGCGTCGGGTCCGGGGGCGGCCGGGATCCCGTCCCGGTCGGGCCGCGGGGCCGGGGGCGTCGCCGAGGACAGGAGCCCGACCCGGTCGGAGGGCCGGTCGTCGGGATCCCGGTGGGCCGGCGGGCCGGACGTGTCGCCGTCCGCAACCCCGCCCCCGTCCCCGCGCTCCACCAGGGGGGACCGGGACGTGTCGGGGGCGGGCCACGGTGCGTCGCCGGTGAGGGACGCCGACACGTCCTCCCGGGACGGAGCGGCGGCGTCGGGAACCGGAGTGGCGGGGAGCGGACGCGCGACCTCCCGGGCGGCGCGGTGGTAGCCGGGGTCCGGACCGTCGTCACCGACCTCGACCGACACGACCAGTCCGGCCCGGGCCAGCGCCGACTGGGCCTGGTAGGTCAGGACCTCGGGTGCGCCGTGCGACCCGGTGCGGGCCAGCAGCACCGGCTGCGGCAGCGGGCCGGGGGCGGCACCGGCGGGCGTCGTGCGCCAGGCCAGCGTCCAGCCCGACTCCGGGACCGGGACGCCGGCGAGCGCGGCCGCGACCGCCTCCGCGGCACCGGGCGGGCCGTCGCCGTCGAACCGGTGCGGAGCGGCGGCGACGTCCGCGGCGGGCGGCAGGCAGGCGTCGGCGTCGGGCTGCACCCGGCGGGCTGCGGCCTCGGCGACCAGCTCGGAGCGCACCGCGTGCGGCAGCACCGCCCGTCCCGCGACGAGCTCGGCGACCAGCAGCTCCAGCGCGTGCCCCTCCTCGCCGACGGCGACGAGCTCGCGTCCGGTGGCGAGCAGGTCGTCGTCCACCCGGCCGGCCAGTTCCCGCAGCAGGCGGTACGTGGGGTCGGACATGGGGCCTCCTTCGCGGTCCCGCGTCAGCCGGTGGGGACCGGCTCGCGGCTCCACAGCGACGCCGCCGCGGTGCACGCGGCCTCGTGGTACTCGGTCGGGGCGTCGCCGGTGAGGGCCTCGACGCGCGGGACACGGTCACCGTGGACGCGCAGCAGCCGCGCGACCGCGGCGGCGAGCAGGTGCGGCCGCTGCGCGTCACGCACGAGCAGCACGCGGGCGCCGTCGTCGCGCACGGCCAGCAGCAGCGCGGACGCCTCGTCGCGCACGACCGACAGCGCCGACCACGCCGCCAGGTCCGGCTCGCCCGCCGTGAACGCGGGCGGAGCGGGCGGCGTGCCGGGCAGCACCGCCTCGACCAGGCGCCGCGACGGCGCGTCCGGCCCGACGACCTCGGCGAGCAGCGTGCGCTCGTGCCCGGTCAGCCCGATCCGGTGCCGCAGCAGCGTGCGCGGCAGGACCGCGCCCAGCGCCGCGGTGTCCCCGGCGACCAGCCAGTCGCGCAGCCGCCAGAGCAGCTCGTCGGGGAACCGGCCGGCGAGCCGCAGCAGCAGCTCGTGACCGGCCGGGACCCCGGCGAGCCGATCCATGTCAGCTGCCGACCTCGACCGTCAGCTCCACCTCGACCGGCACGTCCAGCGGCAGCACCGCGACGCCGACGGCCGACCGGGCGTGCGCCCCGGCCTCGCCGAACACCTCGCCGAGCAGGTCCGACGCGCCGTTGATCACGCCGGGCTGGCCGGAGAACGACGGGTCCGACGCGACGAACCCGACGACCTTCACGACGCCGGTGACGCTGTCGAGGCCGACCAGCCCGTCGATCGCGGCGAGCGCGTTCAGCGTGCAGATCCGGGCCAGGTCGTACGCCTGCTCGGCGGTGACCGTGGCCCCGACCTTGCCGGTCGCGGCGACCTTCCCGTCCACGAACGGGACCTGCCCGGCGGTGAACACGAGGTTCCCGCTGCGCCGGGCCGGGATGTAGGCGCCGGCCGGTGCGGCCACCGCGGGCAGGGTCAGCCCCAGCTCGTTCAGCCGGGCGAGTGCGCTCACTGCTGCACCGGCCGCTTGAAGAACGCCACCAGCTGCTCGGCGTTCGCGCCGCTCGTCACCGTGACCAGTTCCCAGCCGTCCTGGCCGAAGTTGTCCAGGATCGCCTTGGTGTTGTGGATCAGCAGGGGGGCGGTCAGGTATTCCCACTTCACGACCGGGGAGCTCATGGGCGGGACTGTAACCCGGGCACCCGACACCGAACCGCCGTGGCGCGACGGATGGCCGTCCCCCTGCGACGGACGCCCACCGCCGGAGCACGGGGCGGGCCCCGTCCGTTGTGGGACGCACCTCGCCGACGGGCCGCTGTCGGTGGGCGCTCGTACGCTGGATCCGTGACCACGACCGTCCGGCCCGAGCCCGGAACCCGCCCCGACCCGTGGCCCGACGCGCTCTCCCGCGCGCGGTTCCACGTGGTGTCCGGCAAGGGGGGCACCGGCAAGACCACCGTGGCCGCCGCCCTCGCGCTGGCCCTCGCCGGCGGCGGGAAGCGGGTGCTGCTCGTCGAGGTGGAGGGCCGCCAGGGCATCGCCCAGGTCTTCGACACCGCCCCGCTGCCGTACGAGGAGCGCCGGATCGCGGTCGCGCCCGGCGGGGGCGAGGTGCGGGCGCTGGCCGTCGACGCCGAGGCCGCCCTGCTGGAGTACTTCGAGATGTTCTACCGGCTGGGCGTGGCCGGGCGGACGCTGCGCCGGATGGGCGCGATCGAGTTCGCGACGACGCTCGCCCCCGGCCTGCGCGACGTGCTGCTCACCGGCAAGGCCAAGGAGTGCGTCACCCGCACGGAGGCCGACGGTCTCCCCGCCTACGACGCGGTGGTCCTCGACGCGCCGCCCACCGGCCGCCTCGTGTCGTTCCTCGACGTCACCAGGGCGATGGCCGACCTGGCCAAGGTCGGGCCCATCCACGGGCAGGCCAAGGGCGTCGAGGCGCTCATCCACTCCCCGCTCACCGCGGTGCACCTGGTCACACTGCTGTCGGACCTGCCGGTCACCGAGACGCTCGACGCGGCCGCCGAGCTCGACGCCGCCGGGATCCCGCTGGGCTCGGTCGTGGTGAACCGGATGCGCGAGCAGTGGCTGCCCGACCGCTCGGTCACCGCCGCCGCGGGCGGGCGGGTCGACGCGACCCGGATCCGCAACGGCCTGCAGAGCGCCGGGATCGAGCTGGCCCCCACCGAGATCGACGGGCTGGTCGCCGAGACCGTGGAGCACGCCGTCGCCGTCGAGGGGGAGACCGCCGCGCTGCGCCGCCTGGAGACCGAGCCGACCCCGCCGCTGCCGCGGCTCACGCTGCCCGCGCTGCTCGGCGGGGTGGACCTCGGCTCGCTGTACGAGCTGGCCGAGTCGATGACCGCGCAGGGTGTGCACCTGGAGGCCCGCCGATGACCGCCCCGCTGGACGTGGACGCCCTGATCGACGACCCGGGCACCCGGGTGATCGTGTGCTGCGGCTCGGGCGGCGTCGGCAAGACGACCACCTCCGCCGCGCTCGCGGTGCGCGCCGCCGAGCGCGGGCGTCAGGTCGTCGTGCTCACCATCGACCCGGCGCGCCGCCTGGCCCAGGCCCTCGGGGTGAGCGAGCTGTCCAACGACCCCGCCCCGGTCGGGACGGTCGACGGCGAGCTCGCCGCGATGATGCTGGACATGCGTCGCACCTTCGACGAGATGGTGGAGTCGCACGCCCCGCCCGAGCGGGCGCAGAAGATCATCGAGAACCCCTTCTACCAGACGATCTCCTCCTCGTTCTCCGGGACGCAGGAGTACATGGCGATGGAGAAGCTGGGCCAGCTGGCCGGTGCCGGGACGTGGGACCTCGTCGTCGTCGACACGCCGCCGTCGCGCTCGGCGCTGGACTTCCTCGACGCCCCGCAGCGCATGTCCCGCTTCCTCGACGGCCGCATGATCCGGCTGCTCGCCGCGCCCGCCCGGGCCGGTGGCCGCGGGCTGCGCCGGATCGTCGAGGCCGGGTTCGGGCTGTTCGCCAAGGCCGTCGGGTCGATCATCGGCGGGCAGATGCTGCAGGACGCGTCGGCGTTCGTGCAGGCCTTCGATACCCTGTTCGGCGGGTTCGCCGAGCGGGCCGAGAAGACCTACGCGCTGCTGCGCTCGGAGGGGACGGCGTTCCTCGTCGTCGCCGCGCCGGAGCCGGACGCGCTGCGCGAGGCGGCGTACTTCACCGAGCGGCTGTCGTCGGAGCACATGCCGCTGGCCGGGCTCGTGCTGAACCGGACCCACCCGGTGCTCGCGCCGGTCTCCGCGGCGCGTGCACGGGCCGCAGCCGAGCAGGTCGGCGGACCGGGGTCGCAGATCGCGGCCGCGGTGCTGCGGCTGCACGCCGACCGCGTCGACCTGCACGAACGGGAGGAGCACCTGCTCACCCGGTTCTCCGCCGCGCACCCCGGCGTGTCGGTGACGCGGGTCCCCGCGCTGGCCGGCGACATCGCCGACCTCGACGGGCTGCGCCGGGTCGGCGCGCTGCTGGCCGGCGAGACCGAGACCGGCGCCGCGGCGACGGCGGGCTGAGGCTCAGGACACGCCGAGCACCGCCCGCAGCCGGGCCGAGCGGGGCGCGAACACATCCAGCACCCCGACCGCGCGCAGGCCGGGGAGCAGGTCCCGCAGGTGCGAGGCCAGACCGGCCTCGGCCGGGTCCCCCGCGGGCAGCGCCTCCAGGGACCGCGCCGTCGCGACGAACGCGGCGACCGTCCCCTTGCGCACCTGCTCCCCACCCAGCTCCGCGTACTCGGTCCCGTCCGGCAGGACGTCCTCGGGATCTACTGCTCCGTCCATGACCGCTCCCCCCATCAGCGTGCACTGTGCACGTATTCAAACGGTACGCCCGACCGTAGGGAGCGTGCAAGATGCACGTATCGTGAGGGGGTGACCCCCGAACGCCGCTGCGCGGAGGCCCTCGGCCGGCTGTTGCTGCGCGACACCCGCACCGGGCTGCACACGGCGCTGACCAGCGACATCGACGGTCTCGACGCGACGACCTACCCGGTGCTTTCCGGGCTGGCCCGGCTCGGCGACGGGGTCAGCACCACCGAGCTGGCCGCGGCCGTCGGGCTGGAGCGCAGCGTCACCAGCCGGCACGTCAGTGCTCTGGAGGCGCACGGCCTGCTGCGCCGTCACCCGCACGCGGCCGACCGCCGCGCCGTCGCCGTCGCCCTCACCGACCGAGGTCGGGCCGCGGTCGAGCGTGCCCGCGGACGGCTCGACGCACGCCTGGCCGACCTCCTGTCGGCGCTGGACCGTTCGGAGGCCGACCGGTTCGCCACCGTCCTCGACGGTCTCGTCGAGGGCCTGCGCGATCCCGGGCGCTGATCTCAGGGCATCGAGAAGAAGATCATGGGGTTGCGTGAGGTCCCGCGGACGCCGGTGATCCCCAGCTCGGCCCGGACGGCGTCGAGCGCGCGCAGGTTCCGCGGCGCCGCCGCGCGCGAGGAGGTGAACCACTCGGTGCCGCTGCGCTCCAGGTGCCGCAGCACCTCGGACCCCTCGGTGAACGGGCGCGCCCGGGGCAGGTGGAACACGTCGTGCACGCTGGTCGGGGTGCCCGTCGCGATCCGCCCGAACAGGTGCTCCAGGTACCAGCGGGCGAAGCGGCGCCTGTGGTCGGCGTCGACGAACAGGTAGCCCGTGTCGGCCGGGACCTTCTCGACGGTCTCACGCAGGTCCCCGCGGTGGAACGTCCAGCGCCCGGTCGACAGCTCCTCGGGCACGGTGCCGCACACGTGGTCGACCAGGTCGAACGACTGCAGGTGACCGGACCCGTTGTCGCGCAACGCGGACAGGATCCAGGTGGTGGACCAGCCGTAGTAGGTGCCGACCTCCACCACCTGCGACGGCCGGTGATGGCGCAGCAGCAGGTAGGTCAGCTCGGCCTCGACGTCGTCGAGCTGCGGGGTGATCGTGCCGTCGGCGAGGAGCTCCCGCTGCCCGTCGATCACCGTGGCGAGGTCGTCGGCGTGCGTCCGGTAGAGGCCGGCCAGGAAGTCGAGCACGCGCCTGACGCTATCGGGTCAGGCGCTCCTGCTGCGTCCGGAGTAGTGGTCGGAGCGCGCACGTCCGAGCAGCGCGGCCCAGTCGCGCACGTCCGGGCGCCGGCGCAGGAGCGCGCGGCGCTCCCGCTCGGTCATCCCGCCCCACACACCGAACTCGACCCGGTGGTCCAGGGCGTGTGCCAGGCACTCGGTGCGGACCGGGCAGGACAGGCAGAACTCGCGGGCCTCGCGCTGGTCGGCACCGGTGACGAACAGGTTCTCGGCGTCGGAGGTGCGGCAGCGTGCGGCCGAACGCCAGTTCCAGACCGCGGTGCAGGCGCGGACGACGACGGCGGGGCGCAGGCGGGGCCTGCCGGTGACGGGACGCAGGGTGTCGAGCATCGGGTCGCCTCTCGGGCCGGGGCGGGCCCGGTGGCCCGCGACGTGATGCCTCGATCCTGGGACGCGGAGGGTGCCCGGGTCAGCGCGCAAAACTACGCAACCGGGGACACGATCCTGACCGTGTCCTGACCTCCCGGCCCGTAGGCTTGTCCCTGTGAGGTTCCCCCGGCGTCTGCTCCGCCCGCTCGGCGTCCTCGCCGGCCTGTGCATCCTGCTCGGTGTGGTCACGGCGGGCATGGCCTTCCCGCTGGTCGGCGGCCTCGGCGTGCTGTCCAACGAGGCGGGTGACAGCGTCACGTCGAGCTCGGCGGACCTGGTCGGCACCCGCCCGCCGCTGACGACGACGCTCACCGACTCCGACGGCCGCCCGATCGCCTACCTGTTCGACCAGAACCGCACCGAGGTCACGAACGACCAGATCTCGACCGCGATGAAGGGCGCGATGCTGGCGATCGAGGACCGCCGGTTCTACGAGCACGACGGCGTCGACTGGCAGGGCACGCTGCGCGCGGTCGTCGCGAACTCGGCGTCCGGCGACGTCGTCCAGGGTGCCTCGACGATCACCCAGCAGTACGTCAAGAACTACATGCTCTACGTCGACGCGACGAGCGAGGCCGAGCGGCTCAAGGCCACCGAGCAGACCCCGGCCCGCAAGCTCAAGGAGGCGCGGATCGCCCTGCAGCTGGAGCGCCAGCTGTCCAAGGACGAGATCCTCAACCGCTACCTCAACATCGTCTTCCTGGGCAACGGGTCCTACGGCGTCGCCGCGGGGGCGCGCACCTACTTCAACACCACGCCGGACAAGCTGACCGTCCCGCAGGCCGCGATGCTGGCCGGGATGGTCCGCTCGACCACCCAGTTCGACCCGGTGCAGAACCCGCAGACCGCGCTGCAGCGGCGCAACGTCGTCATCGACCAGATGCGCCAGCAGCAGATGATCGACGACGCCCAGGCGAAGCAGGCCATGGCCGCTCCGCTCGGCGTCGCGAACCCGCTGGTCCGCGTGCCGAACGGGTGTATCGGCGCCGGCGACATGGGCTTCTTCTGCAAGTACGTGACGCAGTACCTCACCGAGGCCGGCTTCACCGAGGAGCAGATCCAGCGGGGCGGCTACACCATCCGCACCACCCTGGACCGCCGCGCGATGACCGAGGTCAAGCGCTCCCTCGACAAGGAGGTGCCGCCGGACACCCCCAACGTCGCGAACGTGATGTCGCTGGTCCAGCCCGGCCAGGACAAGCACCGTGTGCTCGCGATGGGGTCGAGCCGCACGTTCGGACTGAACGCCGACGCCGAGGAGACCAGCTACGGCCTGCCGTACCAGCCGGTCAACCTCGGTGCCGGGTCCACGTACAAGATCTTCACCGCGGCCACCGCGCTGGAGAAGGGCCTCGGCATCAACTACTCGATGCAGGTGCCGCCCTCGGGCTACGCCTCCCCGATCTACGTCGACGGCAGCGGTCGCCCCGTCCCGGTCGCGAACGCCGGCAACTACCCCGGCCGGATGAGCCTGACCGACGCGCTCGCGCAGTCGCCGAACACCGCGTTCATCAAGCTCGAGGAGTTCACCGGGGTGCCGGACGTGGTCGACATGGCCGTCCGCCTCGGCATGAAGTCCCTGGCCACGACGCCGTTCGTCGACCCGGGCACCGGCAAGCGCACCGACCGCTCGATCGCCGAGGTGATCAAGGACCAGCGGCTCGCGTCGTTCACGCTCGGCGTCACCCCGACCTCGGTGCTGGAGCTGGCCAACGTCGGCGCCACCCTGTTCTCCCAGGGCAAGTGGTGCCCGCCGACGCCGATCGACTCGATCACCGATGCCGAGGGCGAGCCCGTCCCGATCACCGAGGAGCCGTGCCAGCAGGCCGTCGAGCCCGCCCTGGCGAACACCCTCGTCACCGGCCTCAGCAAGGACGACATCGCCGGCACCTCCGCCGCCGCCGCGAAGGCCGCCGGCTGGAACCGGCCGATGGCCGGCAAGACCGGGACGACCCAGCAGCACAAGTCGGCCGCGTTCATGGGCGGGATCCCGGAGATGGCCGGAGCGGTCATCACCTTCGACAACTCCAACCGCCCGCGACCCCTCTGCGACGGCGGCGGCGCCCCCTTCGCCTGCGGGAACGGCAACATCTTCGGCGGCAAGACCCCGGCCCGGACGTGGTACGGCGCGGTGACCCCGCTGGTGGCGAACACCCCGCCGACGCCGCTGCCCGCGACCGACCCCCGCTACCTCGACGGCGGCGCCGAGTCCCGCATCCCGGACGTCGTCGGCCGGTCGGCCGGCGCCGCCCGCGGTGAGCTGGAGGGCGCCGGATGGCAGGTCACCACCCGCACCGTCGACAACAACGCTCCGGAGGGGACGGTCGTCGGGCAGGAGCCCCGCGGCGCCGCGCTCCCGGGTGAGCAGGTGACCCTGCAGGTGAGCAGTGGGTCGGTGCCGGCCCCGCCGCCGCCCCCGGGCACCCCGACGCCCGGCCCGGCCCCGGGGCAGGACGGCGGCCCGCCGGCGGACCGTCCCGACGGGAACCAGCCGCCCGACGGCGGGTGACGCTCCGTCCGGCCGGGTCACCCGGCCGGGCGGCACCGCGCGCCATACCCCGTCGGAACGAGGCATCACCGCTGGTCGCGGCCTAGCATGCCGTCATGGCCGTGCGGTGGAGGAGCAGGCGTCCCGCGCCGGCGCCCGCCGACGACGGGCGCTGGGGCGTGGCGCGGCTGGTCGCCGAGCGCGAGGCGGACCGGCTCGCCCGGGAGCGGGGTGACCGCCCCGCGGGTCCCGCCGTGTCACGGCCCGCGTCCGACGGGATCCGGCCCGCGTCCGGCGTGGAGCGGGGGCCCGGTGCTCCGGCTGCCCGACCGGCCGCTGTGGACGGCACCGGCGTCCCCGAGCGGGTCGCCCCCGTGGAGGCCCCCGACCCCGACCCGTCGGCGGAGGAGGAGCGGCCCGCTGCGCGCGAGCCCGACCTCGACGGCCCCACCCAGCGGACCCTGACCGCGGTCCGGCGCCGCAGGCCCGGCCCCGCCGCCATCCCCACCCCGGACGACGACGCGGGCGACCCGGTCCCCGGCCCCCGCCGCCCGGTGACGCCCACCCCGTCGTCGCCGGTCCCGCCCCCGCCCCGGCGGTCGCCGACCGGCCCGGTGCCCCGGCTGCCCGCCCCGCGTCGCCCCCGCGCGGACGGCGACGAACCCGTCGGCACGGTCTACCGGCCGCCCGCGGTGTCCGCCCGGCCCCCGGTCGACCTCGACAACGGCCTGCTCGGCTTCTCCCGGCTGACCCGCGGCCGGGTCGGGGCCCGGGTGTTCACGATCGTCTTCGTCCTGATCTACCTGGTGATCCTCGTCCAAACGCTGTCCACCATCGTCTGAGGCAGCGTGTCCGCTGTCGGTGGCCCGGTCTAGCCTGAAGATCCGCACGCCGTGCCGGGTGAGGAGGAGGTGAGCCGCGATCACGACCCCGTCGTCGACGTCGCACCGCCTGACGTCGGTCCTCGCGATCCCCGCCTTCCGCAGGCTCTGGTCGGTCACCGCGGTCACCGCGACCGGTGAGTGGCTGGCGCTGCTGGCGCTCACGTCGCTGGCCACCCACCTCACCGCGGGCGCCGGGTTCACCGCGCAGAGCTTCGCGCTCGGGGGCGTCGTCGCGACCAAGCTCGTGCCGTCGCTGCTGTTCGGGCCGCTCGCCGGGGTGCTCGCCGACCGCTTCGACCGGCGCAAGGTCATGGTGACCTGCGACCTCACGAAGTTCGTGCTGCTGCTGTCGATCCCGTTCGTCGGGCAGCTGTGGTGGCTGCTGGTCGTGACCCTGCTCCTCGAGCTGTGCACCATGTTCTGGATCCCGGCGAAGGACGCGGCGGTCCCGAACCTGCTGCGCAGCCCGGCCCAGATGGAGAGCGCGGCGCAGCTGAGCCTGCTGGTGACCTACGGCGTCGCCGTCGTCGGGGGTGCGGGGCTCTTCGCGCTGGTCAGCAAGGTCGGTCCGCTGTTCGGCGCGGACCAGGCGACCACCGTGTACGCGGCGCTGTGCGTCAACGCGTTCGCCTTCCTGGCCTCGGCGCTGGTCGTGTACCTCGCGATCCCGGAGATCTCCGGCCGGGCCACCGAGGCCGAGCGGCGGCACGCCCCGCCGTCGATGCTGTTCCTGCTGCGCGACGGCTACACCTTCGTCGTCCGCACCCCGCTCGTGCGCGGGCTGGTCGTCGGGATCGTCGGCGCGTTCACCGCGGGCGGCGCTGTGATCGCGACGGCCAAGCTCTACGCGTCGAGCCTCGGCGGCGGGGACGCGGCGTACTCGATCCTGTTCGCGTCGGTGTTCGCCGGTCTCGCGGCGGGCATGGCCGCCGGTCCGGTGCTGGCCCGGCAGGTGCCGCACCGGCGCCTGTTCGGCAGCGCGATCATCGGGGCCGGGGTGTCGCTCGTGGTCGTGGCAGTGGCGGTGCACCTGTTCATGGCGATCGCCGCGGTGCTGTTCGTCGGCGCGTTCGCCGGGGTCGCGTTCCTGACCGGGCTCACGATCATCGGCACCGAGGTCGCCGACGGGATCCGCGGCCGGGTCAACGCGTTCGTCCAGTCCCTGGTGCGGCTGGTGCTGCTGGGGGCGATGTCGGTGGTGCCGATCGTCGTCGGCGTCGTGGCGACGCGGACGGTGACCGTGGGCGACACCGCGCTGCTGGTCGACGGCACGCGGTTCGTCCTCGCCGGCGGGGGCGTCCTGGCGGCGGTGGTCGGTGTCGTCGCGCGCCGGCAGATGACGGAGGAGGGGTCGTCGTGAGCGTGTGGGACGACGTGGTGGGCCAGCCCGCCGCCGTCGCCGAGCTGGACGGGGCGGCGTCGGACCCGACGGCGATGACCCACGCCTGGCTGTTCACCGGCCCGCCCGGATCCGGCCGGTCGAACGCCGCACGCGCCTTCGCGGCCGCCCTGCAGTGCCGCTACCACGGCTGCGGCGAGTGCGCGGCCTGCCGGACCGTCATGGCGGGCACCCACTCCGACGTCCGCGAGATCGTCCCGGAGGGACTGTCTATCTCGGTCGCCGAGATGCGCTCGCTCGTCCAGCTCGCCGCCCGGAAGCCCGCCACCGGGACCTGGCAGATCGTGATCATCGCCGACGCCGACCGGCTCACCGAGGGCGCGTCGAACGCGCTGCTCAAGGCGGTCGAGGAGCCGGCGCCGGAGACGGTGTTCCTGCTGTGCGCGCCGTCGGACCACCCCGACGACGTGCCCGTCACGATCCGGTCGCGCTGCCGGATGGTGCACCTGCGCAGCCCGGCGCCCGACGCCGTCGCCGGGGTGCTGCGCGACCGCGACGGGATCGACCCCGACCAGGCGCAGTGGGCCGCGTCGGTGTGCGGCGGCCACGTCGGTCGCGCGCGGCGCCTCGCCCGCGATCCGCAGGCCCGTGCCCGGCGCGAGGAGATCCTCGGCGTGCCGACGAAGCTCCGCCGCCTCGGCGACGCGTTCTTCCACGCCGACGTGCTGATCCGCGCGGCCGAGGCCGAGGCCGACGAGCTGCGGTCCTCCCGCGATGAGTCCGAGCGCGAGGAGCTGGCCGTCGCGATGGGCGCCGGCGGCACGGGCAAGGGTGCCGCGTCGGCGGCCCGCTCGGCGAAGGCGGCCGAGCGGGACCTGGAGAAGCGCCAGAAGAGCCGCGCCACCCGGACCCAGCGGGACGCGCTCGACCGCGCCCTGGTCGACCTCGCCGGCTTCTACCGGGACGCGATCATCACCGCGACCGGCGCGACGGTGCCGCTGACCAACCCGGACCGCGACCGCGAGATCCGGGTGGCCGCCGCCGAGTGGGGCCCGGAGTCGAGCCTGCGTCGCCTGGAGGCGGTGCTCGCCTGCCGCGACGCGCTGGAGCAGAACGTGAAGCCGCGGATCGCCGTCGAGGCCATGATGACGGCCCTGCACCGTGGATGACCGGCCGCTGATCCTCACGGCCCTGCTCGACGACGCCACGCAGACCCGGTTCGACGACCTGCGCGAACGGCACTTCCCGGCCGGGCGCAACCACCTCGCCGCACACCTGACCCTGTTCCACGCCCTGCCCGGCGACGCCGCCGCCGAACTCGCCGCCGACCTGACCGCCGCGACCGACCGGGCCCCGATGACCGCCCGCGTCACCGGCCTGCGGCTGCTCGGCCGCGGGGTCGCCTTCACCCTCGACAGCCCCGGGCTGACGGCCCTGCGCCGCGGCGTCGCCGACCGATGGCGGTCCCGCCTCACCCGACAGGACGCCGGGAAGACCGACCTGCACGTGACCGTCCAGAACAAGGTCACCCCGGCCGTGGCCCGGGCGCTGCACGACGACCTGGCCGCCGGGTTCGCCCCGTGGGACGCCGGCGTCCCCGGCCTGGCGCTGTGGCGCTACGACGGTGGGCCGTGGGAGCCGGGGCCGCGGTTCCCCTTCACCGGATGACAGGTGGGGGCTTGTGCAGGCGGCGGAGCCCGGTCGCTACACTGGCTTCGCACCACGCCGCCTTAGCTCAGTCGGTTAGAGCGACGCACTCGTAATGCGTAGGTCTGGGGTTCGACTCCCCAAGGCGGCTCGTTTTCGCAGGTCAGATCGCGCTTATGGATCTTGCCTGTCGCCTTCTCGTGGCTCGTGGCCTCTCTCAGGCGGGTTCTTGCCGGTCAGCTGCCTGCGACGTGGCCTCCACCCGTGTGTGCGTCGGTCGGTTGCACCTCCTTGCTCATGGTTCTCTGTCCACAGCGGGTGCGGCTGTCCGACATTGATCGTTGCTTCCGATCGTCGGCGGTGATCACCGACATCGGTGGGACGGCGGAGCCACCCACACCGTCGTCGGGCGCTTCGTTATCGGAGTGGGGTGGGCGACGACGGTGTGGTCGGGGCGGGGAGGTCCAGAACGCGGGAGTTGCGGAGTCGCCAGACCAGTGAAGCGAGTCCGAATCGGGTTCGTCCGATGCCGTTGTCGAGGGGGTCGTAACCCAGTTCGGCGATGATCGTGTCGAGCCGGGTCTGCAACGTGCTGTGGTGGACTCCGGCGTTCCGCGCCGCCTGGCGTACGGAGCTGGTTCGCACGAGTGCGTCGACGGTGGCCGAGCCCCACGGGTGGGACATGATCGCGTCCAGGGAGTCGACGTCGGGCAGGTCGCTGTCCAGGGGGAGGTCGGCGAGTAGGCCGACCAGGCCGCCGTAGTCGTCGGCGAGGACCGACGGTGCGACCTCGGGATCGCACAGACGCAGGGCGACCACCGCCGTGCGGAACGACCTGTGCAGGTGGTCGACGTCGGTGGCCGGCCCGGTTCCGATCGGCCGTGCCGGGACGGGCGCGTGGTCGTGGGGTACGACCAGGGCGTGGATCGATCCGTAGGGGGTCGCGACGACGTCCTCGGCGCCGGACGGGTGCTCGTCCCACACCGCGAACAACGGCGCCGCGATGACGCGGTATCGCGCGGTGGACACGAGATTGAGTCGGGCCGCGGCGAGACGGCGGGTCTCGGTCGGGACGGTCGGGTCGAGCAGCAGGCCGAGATCGCGGCGGCCGTCGATCTCTCGTCGGCCTCCTCCGAGGCGGATGCGGACGGCCAGCGCCAGGCGTTCGAGGACGATCGCGTCGTTCGCATGCGGCTCGCCGTCGCGCTCGATCCACACGGTCAACCCCTCGGCCGTGATGGCCGAGCAGCTCCCTGGCGTCGGCGGCCCGTCGTCGGGGGCCACGATCTCGCCGCGCGGGCTGACCCGGAGCGACCGCGGGGGGAGATCGCTCTGGTAGCCGGCGTTGCACCCGGAGAGGGAGGCGGCCGCACTCAGCAGTGCTCGGGTGTTGACGTTGCCGATGATCAGTTCGTCGAAGCAGGCGATGACCCGCAGACCGAGGCTCGCCTGCGGGTCGAGCGCCGAGATCCGACCGAGGAGTTCTTGCACGGGCGCCTCCCGACGACTGGTGGGTGCAGTCTAGTGGCGTGGGTCACCGGATCAGTCCGCGAGGATCTTCTCGACCCAGGTGTCCCGCGTCCGGACCATGCCTCGGGCGACGACGGTGTGCGGGGCGAAGATGTCGAACGCGTGGAACCCGCCGGACCAGACGTGCAGCTCGGCGTCGCCACCGGCGGCCCAGAGGCCGTCGGCGTAGGCGATCGCCTCGTCGCGGAAGATCTCGGCGGCGCCGACGTCGATGAAGGCGGGCGGGAGCCCGGACAGGTCCGTCGCCCGGGCCGGCGCCGCGTACGGGGAGACGTCCGGCCCACCGCGCGCCTCGCCGAGCAGCGCGGACCAGCCGGTCTCGTTGCTGACGCGGTCCCAGACCCCGACGCCGTCGAACTGGCCGGTTGAGGCGGTGACGCCGCGGTCGTCGAGCATCGGGTAGTCGAGGACCTGGCCGCACAGGGCTGGGCCGTCGCGATCCCGCGCCGCGAGCGCCATCCCGGCCGCGAGCCCACCACCGGAACTGGCCCCGGCCACCATGAGCCGGTCGAGGCGGATGCCCAACTGCCCGGCCGTCGCCGCCGCCCACTCCAGCGCGGCGTAGCAGTCCTCTCGGGGGAAGGGGTCCGGGAACTCCGGCGCGAGCCGGTACTCGACGGCGACCAGGACTGCGCCGAGGTTGTCGACCCAGTCGAGCACCAGGTCGGCTCCACTGAAGCGGTCGCCGAACATCAGCCCACCGGAGTGGACGAAGACGATGCCGGGCCGGGGGGAGCCGGCTCGGGTGGGGCGCAGCACCGACACCTGGATCGGCTCGCCTCGATGGCCGGCGATCGTGTGCTCGCTGCGCGTGATCGCGCGTCCCCGCAGCGTGTCGTCGATCGGCGGGGAGGCATAAGACCGCCGCATGAACGCGATCAGGTTCGGGGTGATGGTCGGCGGGAACACACCACCGACCACGGCGAGGCCGGCCTTCAGCTCCGGGTCGAACTCCGGCCGGGCTCTGGACGACACAGGCTCCTCCGACAGGGTGCGGCGGCAGGGAGACGACGACCGCCGCGACGCTGCCGGCGGGTGCAGCGTCGCGGCGGGTCGACGATCACAGCGAAGCGTAGAGGGCGGCCTCGAAGTCCCCGTAGAGCTTCCACGCCTCGTGCTCGGTGATGAACGGCAGCGAGTTCGTGTAGATCGACGCACAGATGCCGGTGGTGCGGTCGATGAAGAAGTGGGTGTTGAACAGCCCGGCCCACGCGCCCGTCCCGGCCCGCCGGGCGCCGGGGACGTCCTGAGTGTTGATCAGCAGCCCGTAGCCCCACGCCCACCCTTCACCGAGCTTCAGCGTGTCGGTGATCGGAGCGTCTGCCGTCCTGATCTCCGTCGGCATCGGAGCGCCGTCGAGCTGGTCGGTGAACGCCGCGTCCACGGTCTCCCGGCTCAGGATCCGTACACCGTCCAGCTCACCGCCGCGCAGCAACGCCCGCTCGAAGCGGATGTAGTCACGCGGGGTCGAGTGCAGACCGTGGCCACCCGCCCACCACTGCGGGTCGTCGGGCAGGACGTTGCCCGCCGAGATCCACTTGCCGTCCTCGCCCTTGACGTGCACGGGCGTCTTGTTCGCCTGACGTGCCTCGTCGAGGGCGAACATCGTGTCGTCCATGCCGAGCGGACCGGTGATGTTCTCCTTGATCACCACGTCGAGGGTCGAGCCGGCGACGGCTTCGACGACGCGGCCGAGCCAGTCGGTGTTGATGCCGTACTCGAACTTCGTGCCGGGGTCGGCGACCAGTGGCGCCTTGAACGCGGCCATGTCTCCTGGCACCACGTTGGGGATGCCGGTGACCTGCTCGTACTTGACCAGGTCCTCGTTCCAGAACCAGTACGTCAGTCCCGAGGTGTGGGTGATCAGCTGCTTGACGGTGGCCTTCGACCTCGGTGCGCGTAGGCGCGGGGTGTCACCGTCGAAGCCGTCGAGGACCTGCAGCTCGGCGAAGTCGGGAACGTAGCGCTCGACCGGGGCCGAGAGATCGAGTTCACCGCGCTCCACCTGCTGCAGCGCGGCCACGGTGGCGACCATCTTGGTCATCGACATGATGCGGAAATGGGTCGACGTCGACACAGGCTTCGCACCGGCGTCGTCGAGCCGAACTCCGGCGGCCCCCTCGTAGAACACGCCGTCGGCGTCCGCGGCGATCGCGGCCACGTGCGGTACGGCACCGGCGTCCACTGCCCCCTTCAGCACCTGGTCGATGCGGGATCCTTCAATGTTCCTCGACACGGAACCTCCGTTGGCTCAGATCTGGTCGCCGATGCCCGATAGGCCTGCGTGACGCCTTCCGCGACGGTCTTGAGTGTGGTCGGAACCACATCAGTTGGTAACCGACGGCGCGACGAGAATCTCGACCTGTCGCCCGCCATGTGGCGGTCCGGCGCCGGCCGGCAGGTCGACCACGGCCGACCACAGGGACGCGGTGTCCCGGTCGGCGAGAACTCGATTCCGTGTGGCCTCCTTCATGGCCTCCAACGCAGGCGCACGGAGGTGTGCGGTGCGCACGATGAACCGGGCGACGTGCACGAACGGACTCGGCGGGGACGGTGTGTCCGGTGACACGAGTTCTCGTAATGCGTAGGTCCGGGGTTCGACTCCCCAAGGCGGCTCCATCTCCTGCAGGTCACCGGACTGATCCGGAGCAGGGTCCGCGTCGCCATGACGACACGGACAGCCCGTTCGCGTTGTCCGCGGTCGGAGCCATCGTCCGCGGCACGAGCCGGACGCGTAGGCCCGCTCCTCGGTCGAGACGCCGGCCGTATCGACTGGTTCTCCGCACCTTCCGTAGCGATCGAGCAGGTGCCGTCCCACCGTGGGGGCGGACGGTCAGAGCCGCTGCGTCGTCAGACCGAGGAGCCGGTCGGCGTTGCCGTGGGTGACCTGTTCGCGCTCGCCGTGGGAGAGGTCGAGTTCACCGAGGAAGTCCTGTGTGCCGCCGAGGTGGAGGAACGGGTAGTCGGTCGACCAGATGATGCGGTCGATGCCGACCACGTCGCGGACGTAGTCGAACTGGGGCCGGTGGTACATCCCGCTGGGGGTGACCCAGACATGAGATCGATAGGTGTCGGTGATGGTCCGGGACAGGCCGGTGTCACCGGGGGAGAGCACGTCGTCGAGGCGTGGGAGGTAGAACGGGACCATCTCGCCCCAGTGCCCGCTGATGATCTGCAGATCGGGGTGCCCGACGGCGACCTCGCCGATCCCGTCGAGGCGGCGGCGCGCTATTGCGGTCGCCTGCTGCAGGTTCTGCTGTGGACGACGTCGGTCCAGAGCCTCCGGATGGGGATCACCGAGGCCGAGAGGGTCCCGGGGCTGGCGGCCGGCTACTACGAGTCGGTCTTCGAGATGCCGACCGCGCGGCTGGGCGAGTTCCTCGGACGTCGCACGGTCCTCGCTCCGGAGGCGGCCGCAGCCACGGCCCGCGCCCTCATCGCGCAGACCGCGCACCCGGACCTGCTGGGCTGCCTGCTCGGCGTCCGCCCGGCCCTCCCCCGTCGACCGGATCCGGCCACGCTCGAGGACGACGTCGACCTCGACCGGATCCGCGCCGTCGCGGCCTCGTTGCTCTCCCAGGGTTCCTGAGGTCGGCCGGTGTCCGCGGCCTGCCTGGTGCGGTCGTCCGGGGTGCGGCTCCCGATCACCGGTCCGCCCCGGCCCGTGTCCGGTGGTCGTCGATGTGCGCCATGTTCTGCTGCGCCCACTCGCGCAGCGCGGACAGCGGGATCTCGAGGGAGACCCCGAGCTCGGTGAGCCGGTAGTGCACACGGGGCGGCACGGTGTCCTCGACGCGGCGGGCGACCAGGCCGTCGAGCACGAGGTTCTGCAGCGTCGTGGACAGCATCTTCTGCGAGATCCCCGGTGCCCGCCGCCGTAGCTCGGTGAACCGCAGCTCTCCGCCGTCGGCCAGGGATCCGACCACCATCGAGGTCCACTTCGTGCCGAGCCGGTCGAGGAGGCGGCGGGTGGGGCAGTCCGGGGAGAACAGGTCCCCGCGACGGTCGCCGGTCACCCCGGGCTCACCAGGTGCCGTCGACGTGCCGTCTTCCGTCCTCATGGTCGGTGAGCTTAGGTGACGTGGTCACCAGAAGTTACCGACTGGAGGTCGTCGTGCGGATGGTCGCCGTGAACGGGGTCGAGCTGGCCGTCGACGAGGTGGGGCAGGGGCCGTCGATCGTGCTCGTGCACGGCTTTCCGCACACTGGCCTGGTGTGGTCCGACGTCCGCGACGCGCTGAGGGAGGACCACCGTGTCGTCGTGCCGGACCTGCGCGGGTTCGGGGCCAGCACCCGCACGACCGAGGGCCTCGATGCGGGGAACCTGTCCCGGGACCTGGAGGAGTTGATCGTGGCCCTCGGTGCGGCGCCGGCGGTCGTGGTGGCGATCGACGCCGGCGTGCCCGCCGCGTTCCTGCTCGGCATGCGCCGCCCGGATCTCGTGGCTCGGCTGGTCCTGGTCGAGTCGACGCTGGGGACGCTCCCCGGCGCCGAGGACTTCTTCGAGGGCGGACCCCCGTGGTGGTTCGGCTTCCACGGGGTTCCGGGCCTGGCCGAGAGCGTGCTGCGCGGGAACGAGGCGGCGTACGCCGGGTGGTTCCTCGACCAGGGCACCCGCGGGCGCGGAATCCGTCCGGATCTGCGGTCCGCGATGGCCGGGACGTTCGCGCGCCCGGACGCCCTCCGCTGTGCGTTCGCCCTCTACCGGTCGTTGCCCGAGACCGGACACCAGATCTCCACGGCGGTGGCCGGTGCCCGGTTGACGGTGCCCACGACCGCGGTCGGAGCCGCGCCGGTCGGCCGCGCGCTGGAGAACCAGCTGCGCGGGGTCGCCGACGTCCTCGACGGGCATCTGTTCGACGACTGCGGGCACATCGTGCCCCTCGACCGGCCGGACGAGCTCGTGGCACTGCTGCGGCCCGGATGATGCCGGGTGCCGTCGGACGCCGGGCGCGGCCGGCGGACCCCGGGCGCGCCGGCCGGTCCCGGACGAGGCCCGAGGAGCGGGTCGGGGGAGCAGCGTCCGGTGCGGCCGCGGCTGGTGCTCGGTGCGCTCGTCGCCACCGGGCGGCCCGACGCCGACACCGGCCGGCTGCCCCGGATCAGATCCCGGTCATCCCGGCGTCGACGGTGTAGATGCTGCCGCTGACGTAGCTGGCCCGGTCCGAGGCCAGGAACAGCACGACCGAGGCGATCTCGGCCGGGTCCGCGTAGCGCTTGAGCGCGGTGAGCCCGGCGAACTGCTCCTGGACGCCCGGGATGTCGTCGGGGGACATCCCGTTCTCGATCGAGCGCATCATCCTGGTGTCGACCGGCCCGGGGCACACCGCGTTGACCCGGACGCCGGCCGGTGCCGCCTCGACGGCGGCGACGCGGGTGAGGCCCACGACGGCGTGCTTGGACGCCGTGTACATGCCCAGCCCGGCGAACGCGATGACCCCGGCCATCGAGGAGGTGTTCACCACCGACCCGTGGCCCTGTGCGGTCATCACCCGCAGCACGTGCTTGAGCCCGAGGAAGGAGCCGCGCACGTTGACCGACAGGATGGTGTCGACCGTCTCCAGGTCGGTGTCCACCAGCGGGCCGGTGGCGCCCTCGACGCCGGCGTTGTTGAAGAACACGTCGATCGCGCCGAAACGGTCGCGGGTGGCGGCGACGTAGCCCTTGACCTGCTGCTCGTCACGGACGTCCGCGACGTGCAGCAGCACCCGGGCGTCGTCGACGCCGAGCCCGGCCGCGACCTTCTCCAGCGCGGAGCGGTCGAGGTCGACGAGCGCGAGGGAGGCGCCCTCCGCCGCGAACGCCGCGGCGGCCGCCGCGCCGATGCCGCCCGCGGCTCCGGTGATGAGGACCGTCCTGCCGTCGAAATCCATGGTCGTCTCCGTTCTCTCCGGTCGTGCTGACGGGACCGAGCCTCGGCCGGAGCGGGGCCGCGGCGCCCGGACGGCCGTGCACCGGCGCAGGTACCGGCGCGCACCGCCGGGTCTCACACGGGCGTCGCCGTCGCGGTGCGGGCCGCGTCACCCACTGGTCCGGCGGGCGAAACAGCCAGGCAACGAACCGGTGGTCACATCGGTCACCCGCACTCCTGGAGGCGTCGTGACATCCGGCTACTGGTCGACCCGGGACCGTCCCGTGCGCGAGCAGCACGCCTACTGGCGCGAGGTCGTCTGCGACGCGTTCACCCCGCTGGTCCCGCTGCCCCACCCGCGGGCGGGTGACTGGGCGTCCCAGGGGGTGGCGGGCTGGGTCCGGTCGCGGCGGGTGGCCGACGTCAACTGCGCCGAGATCGCCACCGTCGGGCAGGTGAACCTGCACGGCACACGGGAGGTCGCCCGGACCGCGGAGGCCACGGTCTTCGTCAACCTGCAGCTCGCCGGATCGTGCGTCGGGTCCCAGGGCGGGCGCACCTGCCACGTCCCGGCGGGCTCGTTCGCCCTGTTCGACGCGACACGGCCGTTCCGGCTGGACTACGCCGGGGACTGGCGGTCGCTGTCGTTCCGGGTGCCCCGCGACCGGCTGATGTCGCTGGTGGCGCGGCCCGACGACGTCACGGCGACCACCGTCGACGGCTCCCGCGCACTCGGCGCCGTGGTCGCGGGCACCATGCGGTCGGTGTGGGACGCCGTCGAGGACCTGGGCGACGCCGAGGCCCGCGCGGTCAGCTCCGGCTTCACGACCCTGCTGGCCACGGCCTGCGGGGCGACCGACGAGGCCCGCGGCGCCGGCCGCCGCACGCTGGCCGCGTCGCTCTACACGTCGGTGTGCACCCACCTGCAGGACAACCTGCGGAACGGCGACCTCGCGGCCGCCCGGGTGGCGGCGCACTTCGGCGTGTCGGTGCGGACACTGCACAACGTCTTCCGGGACTCCGAGCACACCTACGCCCAGACGGTCACGAAGCTACGGGTGGACGCCTGCGCCCGTGACCTCGCCGACCCGGCGTGCCGGGAGTCGCTGACCGCCCTCGCCGCCCGGTGGGGCTTCTTCGACCTCTCCCACCTCAACCGGGCCTTCCGCACCCACCGCGGCCACCGGCCCGCCGACCTGCGCCCGGCCTGAGACGGCGACGGCCCGGACCCGGCGAGCGGTGGGCTCGCCGGACCCGGGCCGACCGACCCGCCGCGCTCAGGCGGGCGGGGCGAAGCTGGTGAACGGCATGACCGGCGCGACCTTGCGGTCGCGGTAGCGCCAGGCGCCGTCCTCGCGGACCAGCTCGTCGGTGTACACACAGACGGTGCCGCTCACCGTCCCCGCCGTGTTCGCGAAGAACAGCAGGTAGCAGGTCTGGGTGGCGGTGTCACCGGACACCGAGACCACCTCGTTCATGGTCAGGTGCCGCATCGGGCCGAAGGTGTCCCGGCACAGCGGGACGAAGGCCGCGAGCTCGGCGTGGCCCTTCGGGGTCTGGCCCTCGATGAGGGCGTGGAACACGCCGTCCGTCGAGAAGGTGGCGGCCCACTCCTCGGGGGTCCCCTGGTCGACCGCGAAGTTGTAGCGGGCGTTGAGCGCGCGGATCTCCTCGAGATCGGCGAGCGTGTCCGAGCTGATCATGATGAATCCTCCGGTCCGGTCCCGTGACGGGGTCCTGGAACCCGACGCTAGGAGCGGACTCCACGGGCGGCCTTGGACACGACTGCACGCCTGCGTGCACCAGCGTGCACGGACCGGGGTGTCGCCGGCCACGCCCTGCCCGGCGGGCCTCCCCGTCGTGTCGGCGCTTCGGCCCGGCCGGGCCACCGTGCGGGTCCGTCCGCGTTAGACTCGGCATCATGTCATCGGATCCTGACGCGTCGGCCGGGGCCGGCCGGGACGCCGGCCCCGCCTTCGACGCGCTCGCCGATCCCGTCCGCCGCCGCATCCTGGCCGTGCTCTCCGAGCACGACGAGGTCAGCGCGGGCGACCTGGCCGACCGCATCACCTCGGTCGGCCGGACGGCCGTCTCCACCCATCTGCGGGTGCTCCGCGTCGCGGGGCTGATCACCGAGCGCCGTTCCGGCCGGTACCGCTACTACTCCATCGAGCCCGGTGGTGCGGCCGCCGACGTCATCGCGCTGCTGCGCAGCCTGTTCCAGTCCTCCCTCGGGGAGGTGGGCTCCGCCGTGGAGAGCCGTCCCGCGACGGACCGGGAGGGCGCGACCGGATGACCGGACCCTCCGTGCCGGGAGACTGACCCCCGTGGGGACGATCGCGCTCGCGGTGGAGGAGTTCGTCGCCGCCGCCCCGGCGGTCGTCTTCGGACGTTTCGGGCGCGACTCCGGCGCGGGCTGGCTGTTCGGTGCGGCGTGCGACCGGGTCGCGGTGGGCGAGCCGGTCACCCTGCGGGCGCCCATCGCCGGCGGGCCGCCGGTCGACGTGCTCGGCCGGATCAGCGAGCTCCGCGGACCGCGCACCATCACGATCACCCACGACCAGCCCTGGCAGGGCCGCATCCGGCTGCGGTTCTCCGCCGCGCCCGGCGGGACGCGGATCCGGCTCGACGCCGAGATCGACCGGCTCGGGTTCGAGTGGCTGATGCGTCGGCGCGGCCACCCGGTTCCCGACCACGCCCCGGACGGCCCCCGCATCGGTGTGCTCACCAGCCGGTCCGGGTCGGGCAGCGTGTTCGCCTCGGCCGTCGCGAACGCGGCGGCCCTGGCCGTCGAGGAGATCAACGAGTCGGGTGGTGTCGGCGGGCGCCCGCTGGACCTGATGGTGGGCGACGACGCCACCGACCCCGGCACGGGGACCCTGGAAGCGCTGCGGCTGGCCCGGGCCGGCTGCCGGACCGTCTTCCTGACGACGACCTCGGCGACCTACCACGCCGTCTCGACCGCCCTGACCGGGCGCGACGTGCTCCTCGTGCACACCAACATGAACGAGGGCGGCGGCGAGTCCCGGCTGCGGATCCGGCTGGGCGAGCGGCCCGCGACCCAGCTCGCGACGGCCGCGGGACCGGTCATGCGGGCGGCCGGCGGGCGTCGCTGGTTCCTGGCGGGCAACGACTACGTGTGGCCCCGTGCGGTCAACACCGCCGCCCGGGAGGTGCTCCCGGCGCACGGCGCGGTGCTGGTCGGCGAGGGCTACGCCGCACTCGGGGCGCGGGACTTCGCCCCGCTGGTCGAGCGGATCGCGGCCTCGGGTGCCGACGTCGTGCTCAACACCTTCGTGGGCGCCGACGCCGCCGCGTTCGAGCGCCAGTGCCACGCGATGGGGCTGCGGGACCAGACGGTCAGCCTGGGCCCGGCGATGGACGAGGCGACCCTGGAGCGGGTCGGGCTGCGGGCGGCGGAGGGCATCCACGGGGTCTCGGGCTACTTCCAGCACCTGCAGACCGAGCGCAACGGCACGCTGCTGGAGCGCTACCGGGCCCGCTTCGGGCAGTGGGCGCCCCCGCTGTCGTCGCTGTCGGAGTCGATGTTCGAGGCGATCCACGTGTGGGCCGTCGCGGCGCGCCGGGTCCGCTCGACCGAGCCGGTACCCGTCGCCGACGAGATCCGGTTCGGCCGCTACGACCTCCCGCGGGGCACCCTGGCGCTCGACGGCCACCACCACGTCGAGCAGCCGCTGCACCTCGCGACCGCCCGCGGCGCGACCTTCGGCTCGATGGACGACAGCGAGGGACGGTCGTGAATACGCGCATGTGACAGGGGTGGAACGGACGCGTCAGGCCTCATGTCAATGAGTCTGTATTGATTGACACGTGCAGGCATGGACCCTAGCTTTCTCGCATCCCCCGATGTGAGGAGCACGACCTGATGGCGATCCCACCCCCTGACGCCGCCCGCCTGGCGGCGTTGAACGAGCACTACGCGTTCGGCCTGTCGGAGGCCGAGCTGGCCGAGTTCGGTCCGGCGGTGGCTGCGACGTTCGCGTCCTCGGAGCGGGTCGAGGAGCTCTACCGGGCCACCGCGCCCCGGGCGCCGCAGCGGGAGTGGTCCGAGCCCACCGACAACCCGCTGGGCGGCTGGTACGTGACGACCTCCGTCCACGGTGCGGCGGAGGGCCCGCTGGCCGGGCGGACCGTGGCGCTCAAGGACAACATCTCCCTCGCCGGAGTGCCGATGACCAACGGGTCGGCCACGGTCGAGGGGTTCGTCCCCTCCCGGGACGCGACGGTCGCGACCCGCCTGCTGGCCGCCGGGGCGACGATCACCGGCAAGGCGATGTGCGAGGACCTGTGCTTCTCCGGGGCCAGCTTCACCTCCCGGCCGTGGCCGGTGGGCAACCCCTGGGACCCGGCACGGGTCTCGGGCGGCTCGTCCTCGGGGAGTGCGGCGCTGGTCGGGTCCGGGGCGGTCGACATGGCCGTGGGTGGTGACCAGGGCGGCTCGATCCGTATGCCGTCGGCGTTCTCGGGCACGGTCGGGCACAAGCCCACCCACGGCCTGGTGCCCTACACCGGTGCGTTCCCCATCGAGGCCACGATCGACCATCTGGGCCCGATCACCCGCACGGTGTCCGACGCCGCACTGATGCTCGGGGTGATCGCCGGGGTCGACGGGCTCGATGTGCGTCAGCCCACCGAGCTCGAGCCGGTCGACTACCTGGCGGCCTTGGAGCGGTCGGCGGGCGGGTTGCGGGTCGGGATCGTGACCGAGGGCTTCGCCCGCCCGGAGAGCGACCCGGCCGTGGACGAGGCCGTGCGTGCGGCGATCGGGACGCTGACCGACGCGGGTCTGGTCGCCGAGGAGATCTCGATCCCCTGGCACCTGGACGCGATGGCGGTCTGGAACGTCATCGGGACCGAGGGCGCCGCGCACCAGATGATCGACGGCAACGCCTACGGCATGAACTACCCGGGTCTCTACGACCCGGAGCTGATCGCGCACTACCACCGTGGGCGTCACGCCCGCGGGTCGGAGCTGTCCAAGACCGTCAAGCTCGTCGGCCTCTCGGGTGGTTACACCTTCGGCCACGCGGGTGGCGCCTACTACGGGATGGCCCGCAACCTGGCCCTCGAGGTGCGGGCGGCCTACGACGCGGCCCTGACCGGGTACGACGTGCTGGTCATGCCGACCGTGCCCTACACCGCGCCCGAGCTGCTCGGACTCGACGCCGATCTGGACAGCTACCTGCCGACCGCGCTGGGGATGATCGGCAACTGTGCCCCGTTCGACGTGTCCGGGCACCCGGCCGCGTCGGTCCCGGCCGGGCTCGTGAACGGGCTCCCGACCGGTCTGATGATCGTGGGCCGGCGTTTCGACGACGCGACCGTGTTGCGGGTCGCGCACACCTTCGAGCAGGCCGTCGGCGGCTTCCCCGCTCCGCCGGCCCTCACCACCGTGGGAGGACAGCAGTGAACGGAGTCTTCGATCTCGGCGGCACCGACGGGCTGGGCAAGGTCGAGAACGACCACATGTCCGAGCCCGTGTTCCGTGCCGACTGGGAGAAGCGTGCCTTCTCCATGTTCGCGCAGAGTGCCCGCGCCGGGCTGTTCAACGTGGACCAGTTCCGGCACGGCATCGAGAAGATGGACCCTGCCGAGTACCTGATCTCGAACTACTACGAGCACTGGGTCCACACGGTCGAGCACTACGCCGAGGCCGCGGGCGTGCTGGACCCGGCCGAGCTGGAGGCGCGGACCCGGCACTACCTGGAGAACCCCGACGCCCCGCTCCCCGAGCGGGAGACCGACACCGAGATCGTCGAGTTCGTCGACTGGGCGGTCACCAACGGGTTCCCGGCCCACCGCGAGTCGGACAAGGTCGCGCAGTTCTCCGTCGGCGACGAGGTCGTCGTCTCCTCCGAGAGCCCCTTCGGCCACACCCGCCGGGCCCGCTACATCCGCGGCCGCCGCGGCGTGATCAGCGCGGCCCACGGCACCTACCTCTACCCCGACACCGCCGGCAACGGGCTCGGCGACTGCCCCGAGCACCTCTACACCGTCCGCTTCGACGCCACCGAGCTGTGGGGCGTCGAGTACGCGGACCCGAACGGCGTCAACTACTTCGACGTGTGGGAGCCGTACCTCTCGCCCGTCCCCGCCACCCAGGGAGCCTGACCCATGACCGCGAAGCCCACCGACACCCCGCTCCGCACGCAGGAGGAGATCACCGCCCGGGTCAAGGCCCTGGAGTCGCTGCTGATCGAGAAGGGCGTGATGACCACCGCGGCGGTCGACCGTCTCGCCGAGGTCTACGAGAACGAGGTCGGCCCGCAGCTGGGGGCGAAGGTCGTCGCCAAGGCGTGGACCGACCCGGAGTTCAAGGCGCGCCTGCTGGAGGACGCCTCCGCCGCCTGCCGCGAGCTCGGTGTCGGCGGCCTGCAGGGTGAGGAGATGGTCGCCGTCGAGAACACCGACGACGTCCACCACGTCATCGTCTGCACGCTGTGCTCGTGCTACCCGTGGCCGGTGCTCGGGCTGCCCCCGAACTGGTACAAGGCGCCTCCGTTCCGTGCCCGCATCGTGCGTGAGCCCCGCAAGGTGCTGGCCGAGGACTTCGACCTGCCGCTGCCGGACAGCGTCGAGATCCGGGTGTGGGACTCCAGCTCCGAGCTGCGCTACTGGGTGCTGCCGCAGCGCCCGGCCGGCAGCGAGCACCTCTCCGAGGACGAGCTGGCCGCGCTGGTCACCCGGGACTCGATGATCGGCGTCGGCACGGCGAAGCCGGTCGTCACCGAGGCGGCCCGCGGATGAGCGCCGGGGTCCGGACGGACGCCACCGAGCTGGGCGACGCCCGCCGCCGGATCGAGAAGCTCGTCTGCGACATGCCCGGGGCGGACAAGCCGTTCACCGAGCCGTGGGAGCTGCGGGCCTTCGCCATGGCGGTCGCCGCGTACCACGAGGGCCACTACGAGTGGAGCGAGTTCCAGCTCTCCCTGGTCGAGGCGATCAAGGCCTGGGAGAACGGCGACGGCGGCGAGCCCTGGAGCTACTACCAGCACTGGCTGGACGCGCTCGAGCACACGCTCGCCGCGAGCGGGGCCCTGTCCGACTCCGTCGCGCTCGACGACCGCACCCGTCAGGTCCTGGCCACGCCGCGCAACGCGAACCACCACGAGGCACGACGCGAGCCGGTCGCGATCGACCCGGCCCGCTGAACGACGCGTGCGGGACCGGTCCGCGCTCCCCGCGGGCCGGTCCCGCACGTCCTGCCCGACACCCCGATCGGAGGCGGCACCGTGGACCTGCTGGTCAACCTGGCCGAACGCGCGGTGCTCCGGCACGGCCTCACCACCGCCGCCACGATCGACCGCTGGTACGACCACCACGCCGACGAGGTCGGCCCCCGCGCCGGTGCCCGTGCGGTCGCCCGGATCTGGACCGGCACGGGGCGGCCGGACACCGCGGACGCGGCCGGTGCCCGGCTCGGCCGCTGTGGGTGCGGCCGGGTCTGGCGCACCCACCGCGACACCCCCGGTGTCCGCAACGTGGTGCTCCCCGCCGCGACCGGGTGCAGCGGCTGGCCGGTGCTCGGGGTGCCCCCGAGCTGGTACCGGCCGCGCTCGGAGTACCTGCTCGACGTCGCGGGGGACACCGGCCCCGGGGTCCGCACCGCGATCTGGTCGGACTCGGCCCGCGTCCACCACCTGGTCGTCCCGGGGGCGCCGGCGCGGTGCACCGACGGCCCGGCCGACCTGGAGGGACGTGTCAGCCGGGCGGCGCTGCGGGGTCTCGACCCCGCCCCGTCCCCGGCGCCGCCGGACGCCCGGTGGGCCCGCGGCCTGCCCGGGTACGACCTCGACGAGCGGCTGCTCGACCGGCCGTGGCAGCTCCGCGCGGTCGCACTCGTCCTCGCCGTCGGGACCGACCGCCCGGACCTGCGCCCGCTGCTCGCCGCCGCGGTCGCCGCCGCGCCGTCGGCCGAGGTCTACGCC
Organism: Pseudonocardia sp. DR1-2; assembly: GCF_023717215.1. Taxonomy (NCBI): domain Bacteria; kingdom Bacillati; phylum Actinomycetota; class Actinomycetes; order Pseudonocardiales; family Pseudonocardiaceae; genus Pseudonocardia; species Pseudonocardia sp. DR1-2. The sequence continues at coordinate 683,351 of NZ_JAMQOF010000002.1, forward strand.
GCCTGGCCCGCCGCGGCGGCCGCGGCCGTGCGGACAGCGCGTGGGTGTGGACCCACGGGGTCCGGGTAGGCCGGGGTCCGACGGCTTCAACCCCGCAGGCCGTGTCCACGACCCCGGAAGGGGTCGCGCCCCACAGCCCACGAGGTGTCACCCGTGTTCCTGCACGTCCAGCGACTGTTGAACGAGATCGTCCCCGACGAGCCCGACCCCGCCGCGGCGAATGCGCTGCAGGAGGGGCTGGGCGGCCAGTTCGGCGAGATGCGCACGATGATGCAGTACCTGTTCCAGAGCTTCAACTTCCGCGGTCCGGACGGGAAACCCTTCCGGGACCTGCTCTACGGCGTCGGCACCGAGGAGATCGGGCACGTCGAGCTGATCGCCACCACGATCGCCCGGCTCACCGACGGCTCGCCCCGCTACCAGGGCAGCGCGACCGACGACATGGACACGCCCGGCGCAGGCGGGGCGACCCCGCTGAGCGCGGCCCTGACCGAGGGCAACATCCACCACTACCTGGTGGGGGCCCAGGGGGCGCTGCCGGTCGACGCGCAAGGTGACCCGTGGACGGGCAAGTACGTCTACGACAGCGGCAACCTGCCGCTCAACCTGCTCTACAACCTCATGCTCGAGTCGACCGGCCGGCTGCAGAAGTGCCGGCTCTACGAGATGACGGCGAACAGGACGGCGCGCTCGACGATCGCCTACCTGATCGTGCGCGACCAGGCCCACGAGAACGCCTACGCCAAGGCGCTCGAGGCGCTCGGGGTCAACTGGAACACGCTGCTGCCGATCCCGAAGACGAACGCCGAGAAGTTCCCCGAGGTGGCGACGCTGCTGGAGCAGGGTCTGCAGAGCAAGCAGTACACGTTCAGCCTCGACCAGCTCTCCGAGGCGGGCAAGCTCTACCGCGGGCCGTCGCCGTCGAACGACGGGACGACGCTGTCGACCGCGCAGGCGCCCGACGGCGTCCCGATGGACATCGCCGTCGAACGGCCCGAGGAGTTCGGACCGGGACTCGACCCGGAGCTGCTGGCGATGGTCCAGGCCGTCGCCGAGATGGAGGGCGACGAGCCCGCAGGTCAATGGGGTCGCGTCGGCTGACGCACGTCCGGGCGGACGGGGCGGGACCGGACGCGGTTCCGCCCTGTCGTCGTGCAGAACCGCCGACTCGGCGACGAAACCATATCGTGTGAATATCTGACGCTCGGTGATTGTTCCCCACGATGGTGTTCTGAGCTTGATGGGCACCTTTCCCGCCATTACGGTTCTTCTCAGCCGGTTCGGGCTCCCCCTTTGTCGTCGGGCCGGCACGTGCCCGGATCCGAATGGATCCGTGACTCACCAGGAGAAGACTGTGCAGAAGAAGAAGGCCGGTTTCGTCGCCGCCGTGTCCGCCGTCGCCCTGATCGGCCTGTCGCCGCTGGCGTTCGCCGGCTCGGACAGCGTCATCGACAAGGACGCCAAGGGCCTCGTCGCGGGTGCCAACGGCAACAACGCCCAGGTCCCGGTCCAGGCGTGCAACAACAACGTGCCGGTCAACGTCCTGGGTGTCCAGGTTCCGGTCGAGGACGCCGCTGCGGGCAACGGCCTGACCGGTGCCGCCGGCATCGCGGGCAAGGGCAAGGCCGTGTCGGGCGACTCCACCACCGACCAGTCCGACACCTGCGGCCAGGAGGCCGGCGCGGGCGACTCGGTCAACTGACCGACTCCTCGCCGCTGACGTGCCCCGGGACCCTCGCGGTCCCGGGGCACGTCCGTGTCCGGGGCAGGGTCGCGTGACCACCCGCCGTGGTCGTCGTCGCCGGTCCCGGCGCCGCTCCGGGCGGTTCGCCCCGATCGCATTCGACCCGATCGTGGGAGTATCCGAACGGAAAGTAATTCGGCCACCCGATGGTGGTAGAAGAATTGTTCGGGCTCTCCCGCACAGCTAGATTCGCAGCCAGTCGGCACGGGCTCCCCCTTTTTGTCAGCGTGCCGTCATGGAACGGGGCCTTCACCACGGCCCTGAGACCTCATCAGGAGAAGAACTGTGCTGAAGAAGGCCGGAATCATCGTCGCGGCGTCCGCCGCGTCCCTGCTCGCCGTCTCCCCGCTGGCCTTCGCCGGCGACTACGCGGGCGACTCCGCCAAGGACGGCAAGCACCACGGCTCGCACGAGTCGGGCCACATCGACAAGGACGCCAAGGGCCTCGTCTCCGGCCTGAACGGCAACAACGTCAACGTGCCGATCCAGGTCTGCAACAACAACATCCCGGTCAACGTGCTGGGCGTGCAGGTCCCGGTCGAGGACGCGAACCTGCTGAGCGGCGTCACCGGCGCCCTCGGCCTGGGTGGCAAGGCCAAGGCCGTCTCCGGCGACTCGGCCACCGACCAGTCCGACAGCTGCGGCCAGACCTCCGGCGCGGGCGACTCGGTCAACTGACCTTCCCGTACCGCGACGTGCCCCGGGACCGTGTGGTCCCGGGGCACCGTCGTGTCCGGGGTCAGCCACCGGCCCGGCGTGCCTCGCGACGCCGGCGCGCCTCGTCCCGGCGACGGCGCTCGGTGTCGGTCGACGGGACCAGCTCCGGGACCGGCACCGGACGCCGGTGCTCGTCCATCGCGACCATCGTGAAGTAGCAGCTGTTGGCGTGCCGCTGGGTCCGCTCGGTGATGTTCTCCGTGGTGACCCGGATGCCGATCTCCATCGAGCTGCGCCCGGTGTCGTTCACCGACGCCAGGAAGGTCACGAGCTCGCCGATGTAGATCGGTTCGCGGAAGCGGACCCGGTCCACCGAGAGCGTCACGACGTAGGTCCCGGCCCAGCGGCTCGCGCAGGAGAACGCGACCTGGTCGAGCAGCTTCAGGATCGCACCGCCGTGGACGTTGCCGGAGAAGTTCGCCATGTCCGGCGTCATCAGCACGGTCATCGTGAGCTGATGGCGGGGCAGGCCGCCGGGTGCGGTCACGTCGCCACCGCCAGGATCTCCCGGGTCACCGTCTCCCAGGCCGCCGACAGCGGGTCCACCACCGCGAAGTGGTCGCAGCCGGGCAGCTCGACCAGCCGCACCGACGGGTGCCGGCCGGCGTAGGAGCGGGAGACGGCCGGCGGGACGCGGTCGTCGGCGTCGCCGTGCACGATCGTCACCGGCCCGGGCGGGGGCGGGCCCGCCGCCGGGTCCAGGTCGGTGCGCCCGGCCGCCGGGCCACCGAGGTAGGCGCGGACCGCGCCGTCGCCGAGGTCCTCCACGTCGGCCAGCGCCAGGTCCGCGACCGGGGCGAGCGGCACCGTCGCCCGCACCAGCGACGGCTCGACGGCCGCGGCGTGCAGCACCAGGTGCCCGCCCGCGGAGTGCCCCACCGCGACGACCGGCCCGGCGACGGCGCGGGCGGCCCGCAGACCGGCGAGCACGTCGGCGACCGTCGCGTCCGGGTCACCGGGCACCCGGCGGTACTCCAGCGAGGCCACCGGCAGCCCCAGTGCGTTCAGCGCGGCCGCCGTCGACCGCAGATGCGTCCGGTCGATCGGGGGCCGCCAGAACCCGCCGTGCACCAGCACGACCAGCGGGCGGCCGGGCCCGCCGTCCGGCCACAGGTCCATGACCTGGTCGGGGTCGTCGCCGACGGCGACGGAGCGGGGCGGCTCGGGGGCCGGGCGGGACAGGACCGATCCGTTCACGACCGGTGGTCTAGCACGGATCATCCCGACGGGCGCCCCGTGGCGGCCCGCCGCCCGGCCTTGCGCAGCTCCAGCACCGCGACCGCGGCCACCGGCACCAGCACCGCCGCCGTCCACTGCGGACCGGTCAGCGGGGTGAGCCGCAGCGTCTCCCGCAGCACCGGCACGGTCGTGACCACCCACACCGCCACGGCGGTCACCACCGTCCACCACGGCAGGAACCGGTTCGCGAACAGCCCCGCCCGCAGCACCGGCGTCCGCTCGGTGCGCATCACCCAGGCCAGCGCCAGGTGCCCGGACAGCCAGCCCACGAACGCGACCGTCTGCGAGGCGGTCACCAGGTACAGCCCGCCGACGGCGACGAACAGCGCCGCCGCCCCCGCGGCGAGGTCGCCGAGCAGGGCCCGGTCCAGGAAGCGTGCACCCGGGTCACGCGGTGGGCGGGTCATGGCGTCGCGCTCGGCGGGTTCCGCGGCGAAGGTCGCGCTCCCCGCGATGTCCATGAACATCTCCAGCACCACGATCTGGATCGGGGTGAACGGTACGGCCATCCCGGTGAGCACCCCGGCGGCGACGGTCGCGACCAGCCCGGCCTTGCAGGCCAGGTAGTAGGCGACGCCCTTGCGCAGGTTCCCGTGCAGCGTGCGGCCCTCGTGCAGGGCCCGGGTGAGGGTGGAGACGTCGTCGTCGGCCAGGACCAGCCCGGCCGCCTCGCGCGCCACGTCGGTACCCGACGAGCCCATGGCCACGCCGACGTCGGCCCGGGCGAGCGCGGGGGCGTCGTTCACGCCGTCCCCGGTCACCGCCACCACCTCCCCGCCGGCCTGCAGCGCCGTGACCAGGCGCAGCTTGTGCGCGGGCGAGACCCGGGCGAACACCGGCGTCGACGCGACGGCGGCGGCCAGCGTCGCGTCGTCGAGACCGTCGAGGTCGCGGCCGGTCAGCACCGGGTCCGGGTCGATCCCGACCTCCGCGGCGACGGCCCGGGCGCAGGCGGGGTGGTCGCCGGTCACCATCACCACCCGCACCCCGGCCCGCCGCGCGGCGGCGACGGCCTCGGCGGCGCCCGGGCGCGGCGGGTCGGACAGCGCCACGAGCCCGGCGAGGACGAGGTCGCGCTCGGCGTCGCCGACCGTCGCCGGGACCTGCGACGCCGGCCTGCTCGCCACCGCGATCACCCGCAGGCCGCGGGCGGCGAGCGCGGCCACCCGGCCCGCGGTCTCCGGCGACGGCGCCGCGCAGCGGGCCAGCACCGACTCCGGCGAGCCGGTGGTCACCACCGTGGCGGTGCCGGACGCGCCGGCGGGCAGGACGACCGTCATCGTCTCCCGGCCGGGGTCGAACGGGAACCGGGCGACCGGTTCGGCGGGCGTCGGCAGGCCCCGGTCGCGGGCCGCGACGAGGAACGCGACGTCGGTCGGGTCACCGGACCAGCCGCCGTCGGGCTCGGGGGCGGTCTCGGTGCAGGCCGCGCCGAGGCCGAGCAGGGTGCCCTCGTCGACGCCCGGGGCCGGTTCGACCCGCGCGACGGCCATCCGGTTGCGGGTGAGCGTGCCGGTCTTGTCGGTGGCGAGCACCGTCACCAGCCCGAGGGCCTCCGCCGCGCGCAGCCGCCGGACCAGCCCGCGCCGTCGCGACAGCCGGTACGCGCCGAGCCCGAGCACCAGGCTGACGATGATCGGCAGCTCCTCCGGGACCGTCGCGAAGGCCAGGGTGAGCCCGGTCAGCACCATCTCCCGCCACGGCCGCCCGGTCAGCACGCCGACCAGCGGGACGAGCACGCTGAACGCGATCGCCAGTGTCGCGAGGCTGCCGGCGAGCTCGCGCATGGCCTGCTGGAGCGCGGTCCGGGGCGGCCGCGCCGCGACGACGAGCCCGGTCAGCGTGCCCAGCTCGGTGGCCGTCCCCGTCGCGACGACGACGCCGCGGGCCCGCCCGGCGACGACCGTCGTCCCGGCGAACACCAGGTTCGCCCGCTCGGCCAGTGCGGTGTCGCCGGAGAGCACGCGGGCGGCGTCCTTGGGGGCGGCGACGGGTTCCCCGGTGAGGGTCGACTCGTCGACGCGCAGCCCCCAGGTCTCGACCAGGCGCAGGTCGGCGGGCACACGTGAGCCCGCGGCCAGCGGCACGAGGTCGCCGGGCACGACGTCGTCGACCCCGACCGAGAGGGTGCTCCCGTCGCGCACCACCGGCGTCGTCGGGGCGGTGAGCTCGCCGAGCGAGGCGATGACCGACTTCGCGCGGAACTCGGCGAACACCTCGACCCCGACGACCGCCGCGATGATCACGACGACGGCGACGGTGTCGTCGAGCCGCCCCCAGACGCCGTAGAGCACCGCGATCGCCGCGAGCAGCAGCATCATCGGCTCGGTGACCTCGTCGGCGAGCACCCGCAGGAAGGTGACCCGCCGCGGGACGACCCACCGGTTGGGACCGTGCCGCCCCCGCCGCGCCGCGGCCTCGGCGCCGGTGAGGCCCCGCAGTGCGTCCGTACCGAGGTCGTCGACCACGGCCGCGCCGGTCGCGGCGTGCGCCCCGCTGCTCACGGGCTGCTCACGGGCTCAGTCCGTACGCGGTGGCAGGTCGGGGGCCACGCCCTCGGCGCGGTAGACGGCGGCGGTGAACGCGTCGAGCGCGCGCCGGCAGCGGTCCAGGAGGGCCTCGGCGTCCTTGCCGCGCTCGTCGGGGAAGAAGTCCCGGGACGAGATCGTGGCCAGCCAGCGGGTGAGCCGCTCCAGGTCCTGCTCGTTCTCCTCCAGCTCGGCGAAGGAGTAGTTGTCCCGGGCGGACTCCTTCTCCAGCTCCGCCAGCAGCGCCTCGCCGCGCTCGGTGAACTCGGCGAACTCCTTGCCGCGCTCGGTGCGGATCCGGGCGACGATGCCGTCGTCGCTGCTTCCGGCGGCGACGTCGAGCGCGTACGCGGTCCCGCCGGACTCGCGGACGTAGGTCGCGAGCCCCTCCAGGAACGTGCGGTTCTCGTCGGTCGACGGCAGCACCCAGGCGCCGTTCTGCAGGCCGACCGCGCCCGCGGCGCGGGCCCGGCGCCACAGCGTGACCCGGGGGCTCGAGGGGGAGGCGGGCAGCTGCGCGAGCAGCAGGACCCAGCCACCGGGCGGCGCGTCGGTCATGCTCGGGGACGGTACCGGCCGGCACCGGCGTGCAACAGGTGTTTCGTCGGGTGCGGCGCCGCCGTCGGGTGCGGCAGGCTGGGGCCATGCCCGCCCCCGCGCACCGTCTCGGCCTCGGCCTGGCCGCGATCGCCCGCCCCGCCTACATCACCTCCGGCCGCGCCGACGAGCTCGGCGACGACCGCGACGTCGCCACCCTGCGCGACCGCTCCCGCGCCCTGCTCGACGCCGCGTACGCCGCGGGCGTCCGCTACCTCGACGTCGCCCGCTCCTACGGCCGCGCCGAGGAGTTCCTCGCCGGCTGGCTCGCCGACCGGCCCGGGGTCACCGGCGATGGGGACCCCGTCGAGATCGGCTCGAAGTGGGGCTACCGCTACGTGGGCGGGTGGCGGACCGACGCCGACACCCACGAGGTCAAGGACCACTCGCTCGACGCCTTCACCGAGCAGTACGCGCTGAGCCACGACCTGCTCGGCGACCACCTGGGGACCTACCACGTGCACTCCGCGACGCTCGACACCGGCGTCCTCGACGACGGGCGCGTCCACCGCGCGATGGCCCACCTGCGCGACCGGGGGATCCGGGTCGGCATCTCCACCTCCGGCCCCGCCCAGGCCGACGCGGTGCGCCGGGCGCTGGACGTCCGGGTGGACGGCGAGCCGCTGTTCACCTCGTTCCAGAGCACCTGGAACCCGCTCGAACCCTCGGTGGGCCCGGCGCTGGCCGAGGCCGCCGACGCCGGGGCCCGGGTGATCGTGAAGGAGGTCTTCGCGAACGGCAGGCTCGCCCCGGGCGGTGAGGACGGCACCGAGGGCGCCCGCGCGGCCGCGGCGCTCGCCGCGCGGACCGGGATCGGGCTGGACCGGATCGCCGTCGCCGCGGCGCTGGCGAACCCGTGGGCGTGGCGGGTGCTGCTCGGCCCGGTCGGGACCGACCAGCTCGCGTCGAACCTCGCGGGCGCGGAGCTCACGCTGCCCGCGGACGTGGTCGAGGAGCTCGCCGCGCTGGCCGAACCGGCCGAGCACTACTGGGCCACCCGCTCCGCGCGCCCCTGGAGCTGACCCCGCGTTTCCCGGCGGACATACGCTCGTTTACCTTCCAGCCACCTTGCGGTCGGAGTCGACGTCGTCCGCCGATGCCGCCCGGCCGTGTGGTGAGGAGGAGGGGACATGACCGCCCAGGACCATCTCGCACGGGGCCGCGGCGCCCGGGGACGCGGCGCGCACAGCGCCGACGACGACCCGGCCACGGTCGTCATCCCGCGCTACACCGAGGACGCCGGGGCCGGTCCGCGGCCCGCGGCGGCGCCCGGGGCCGCGAGCCCGGCCCGCGCGGAGCCGTCGCCCGAGGCCCAGGCCGCCGCGCCCGGCGCACCGCACCTGGCGCTGCTGCGTCGCGGGCCGGTCGTCGGCACCGCCGCCGCGATCGTCGCCGTGCTGGCGCTGGCGCACTACGGCGCCGCCGTCTACGGCATCGGGCGGCCCGGCTTCGAGATCCCCGCCCCGATCCGGCTGGGCACCGAGCTGAACATCTCGACCTGGTTCAGCTCGGCGATGCACCTGACCAACGCGGCGCTGCTCGCGCTGATCGCGGCGAACTCGGTGCGTCGCGAGCGGTGGCGCTGGATCCTGCTCAGCCTGTCCTGCGCGGTCGTCGCGATGGACGAGACCGCGGCCAACCACGAGCAGATCGGCTGGATCATCCACACCACGTTCGGCACGAGCGGCTTCCTGACCTACGCCTGGATCATCCCGGCCGTGGTGCTCGTCGCCGTCGTCGCGGCGCTGTGCCTGCCGATGGTGCTGCGCCGGCCGGGGGCCTGGCTGGTCGTCGCCGGGGCGGCGGTGTTCCTGCTCGGCGCGGTCGGGCTGGAGTCGGCCGGTGGAGCCCTGTTCGAGCAGACCGGTGACGTGCAGTCCTTCACCTACAACGTCCTGGCAGGCACCGAGGAGACCTTCGAGATGGCCGGCCTGGTCATCGCGATGGCGGGGCTGCTCCGCATGGCGGGCGGCAGCGGCCTGCGGATCGCCGGCGCCGGGTTCGTCGACCGGTCCCGCTGACCCACCCGCACACGACGACGGGGCCCCGGTGATCCGGGGCCCCGTCGTCGTGTGTGCGTGCGGTGCTCAGCCCACCCGCGAGTGCTCCTTCGCCTCGGCCAGGCGCAGCACCAGGTCGGCACGCCCGGACTCGATGTCCAGTGCGGACCGCAACCGCGGCAGCGCGTGGTCGGTGATCCGGGTGCGCAGCGCGGCGAGGTCGGCACCGTCGTCCGCGGTCACGTCCAGGTGGATCTCCGGACGGCGACGGTCGCCGACGAGCGCGGAGGCGGCCCGCTGGACGCCGTCGTAGCTCTCGATGTCGGCGGCCAGTGCGTCCGCGGCGTGGTCGGAGTGGATCCGGGTCGTCCCGGCGTCCCGGCCCGCCACCTGTGCGGAGGGCAGTGTCCACGCCGAGGTGCGCGGCCTGCGCCGGGCCTGGGCGAGCAGCCAGCGCAGCGCCAGCAGCCCGACCACGACGGCGACGGCGAGCGTCACCCACGGCGCCCACTCGGGCAGCGTGAGATCGGCGGGCAGCAGCGGGACCGACGGGTCGATCCCGGGGAGCACCTGGCGCAGGACGCCGGTGCCGAACAGCAGCCCGAACACGCCCGCGGCGAGCAGGACGAGCCCGATCAGGAACAGCAGGGTCCGGTTGAGCCGGGCCGGTGGGGTCGCGCTGGCCATCACGCCTCCTTCTGCTTCGTGCCGGTCACGGACACCGTGACCCTGGGGCTGCGGGCCGGTCCGACGGCGTCGAGCCGCTGCGCGACCGCGCTGCGGACCCGGTCACGCAGGTCCTTCGGGTCGCCGAACGCGGCGTGCGCGGTGACGGCGGCGCGGCGCCCGGTGCTCTTCACCGACGCCCTGGTGACGCCGTCGACGCCGGTGGCGGCGTCGGCCAGCGCCCGGTTGAGGCTGCGCCGGGTGATCCCGGAGTCGAGGTGCTCGGCTCCGCCCGCCGGGGTCAGCGGGAACACGGTCGGGGTGCCCGGCCGCAGTGCGACCACGACGAGCACCAGCCCGACCAGCGCCACCAGACCGGACACGACGAGCACGGGCACGTCGGCTCCGGTGAACCCGGCGACGGTGGACCCCAGCACGCCGAAGTCGACGATCGGCTGCTGTCCGAGGAGCAGCTGTACGACCGCGACGGCGACGACGACGCAGAGCGCGAGCAGGACCAGCGCCACGATGCCCGCGGCGAGGGACTTGCGGGGGCGGCGGATCATTCGAGCTCCCTCGCGGCCGGCCGGGCGGCGCCCGGGACGGTGAGTGCGGTGACGACGACGTCGACCCGCGCGACGGACAACCCGGTCAGCGCCTCGACCTGCCGCACGACGTGCGCGCGGGCGCGGTCGCAGACCGCGGCCACCGGGGACGGGTAGGCGACGGAGATCCGCGCGTCGATCCGGGTCGACTGCCCGGAGACGGTCGCCTCGACGCGGGGGTGGCCGCCGGAGTCGTCGCGGCCGAGCATCCGCCCGACCGTGCCGGTGGTGCCACCGACACCCTCGGTCTCCTCCAGGGCCCCGAGCGCGATCTTCTGCACGACCTGGTCGGCGACGTCGATCCGGCCGCGGTCCTCCGGGGCCGTGCCGCCGGAGCCGTCGGCACCCGCGGAGGCGGTACCGGTGTCGATCGTGCGGGTCGGGGTGTCGTCCGGCGGGGGAGGGGCGAGGCGGGTGGCCCGGATCGTGTCCGGGTCCCCGGTCGCCGTCCCCGCCGGCTCGACGGTGCTCACCGGGTTCACCGGACCTTGTCGCGGCCGCGCCCGGACAGCCCCGACCGCTCGGAGAGCTCGGACAGGTCGAGGTCGCCGTCGAGCCAGCGGCCGACGGCGAGGCCGATCGCGCCGAGGATCAGGGCGAGGACGAACCCGCCGAAGCCGCCGACGATGCCGGCGATGGCCAGGAGGAGACCGGCGATCAGGCCGATCTGGGTGTTGGTGGACAGGGACATCACAGTCACGTCCTTCGAGACGAGGAGGTACCGGACGTCCGGGGATGTGGGCGGGCGTCCGGGCGGGTCAGGGGGTGGCCGCGGGAGGGACCGGGAGCTCGCCGGTGGCGGGTGCCGAGTCCGACGGCCGGATCGGCGTCGACTCGGTGGGGCCGGCGTAGTCGCCGACCACCACGTCCACCCGCGCGCCCCCGACGACCGGGAGCAGCGCGGTGCGGACCTGGCGGTCGATCTCGGCCACGGAGGCCGGGTAGCGGCCGACCACGTGTACCTCGACGGCCGGGGCCGTGGGGTCCACGCGGATGCCGCTCACCCGGCGTCCGGGCAGGTAGGTGGCGATCTCACCGAACCGGCCGCCGTGCAGCTGTGCGACGCCGGGGCAACCCAGCACCGCGTCGGCGATCCGGTCGGTGTCGACCGCACCCGTGGCGACGATCCCGTCGCCGTCCGCGGCGACGCGGGCGCTCACGCCACCCGCGAGGTGGACTCGATCTTCTTCGGCTCCTCGTCCTTGCCGTCGTCCTCGGACGGCAGGTGGACGTCGTCGACCGAGATGTTGACCTCGACGACCTCGAGCCCGGTCATCCGCTCCAGGGCGGAGATGACGTTGCGGCGCACGGCCTTCGCCAGGTCGGCGATGGAGACGCCGTACTCGACGACGACGTTGATGTCGACGGCGGCCTGCTTCTCGCCGACCTCGACCGACACACCCTGCGAGGCGTTGGTGGTGCCACCCGGGATGCGCTCGCGCAGCGCGCCGAACGCGCGGGCCGCGCCGCCGCCGAGGGCGTAGATGCCGCTGACCTCGCGGGCCGCCAGACCGGCGATCTTCGAGACGACCGTCTCGGCGATGCGGGTGCTGCCGTGCTCGGACTGCAGGGCGGACGGGGTGCCGGTGACGGCCGGGGCCTTGGTCTCGGTGGTGCTCATGTGCGCCTCCAGGTCGTGGCCCGGTATCGGGCCTCACAGTGGTCCGGATCGGGGGGCCGGTTCGTTCCGGTTGTGCCCCGTCGATCCGCTCGACACACATAGGAGGTCCGGGGGTGGCGCATCCTCACGCACGACTTCGCGTGGTCGTCGTCACACCGCGGTCGGAGCTGCGGGCCGCTGACCTGGGCAGGAGCCCTGTGACCTGCGACGGGAGGTCCGCGAAGGGGGTCCCGGTCCCCCGGTTTGCGATCACCCGATCAGATGATCATCGGACGTGGCACTCAGCCGGGCGGGAGGCCGATCGTCCAGCCGGTGACGTCGCGCAGTGCCACCTGCCAGCAGGCCGGCTCGACGTAGTTCGGCCCGCCGGCGGCGGTCGGGACCACGAGTGCGTCGGTGAAGTAGATCCAGTGGATGTCCTTCACCGGGATGTCCCGGCCGGGGCGCTCGTCGCCGCGGCCGTCGGCCATGTCGTCGAACATGTCGGCCATCGACGCCGCGGACTCGTTGCCCGGGTCACCCGCGGTGAGCCGGCGCAGCTGGTCCCCGAGTCCGCGCAGCCAGGCCGAGGGGTGCACGGCGTTGCCGAACACGAGCCCGGCCGGTGTGGCGACGGTGAGCGGGACGCTGTTGCGCTCGTCGCGGTAGGCGATCGACAGCACCGCCTGCAGGTAGCTCGGTGCGCTCAGCTCGGGGATCGTGACCACGCGCTGCGCGTCGGCCATTCCGGCGGGTCCGTCGGCTTCGACCGTCATGGCTCCGGACGGTAACCAGGAACCGCCCGGTCACGACAGGTCCACGTCGACCTGACGAGAACGGCTGGACGGCCCAGCGGGCGCACCGCCACCCGGCCCAGCCGACCCCTCAGGAACGGCGTGCGCGCGCTGCGACGCCCGGCTCCGGGCGGCGCGGGGACGGCACCGCGACGTCGGGGCGGACCACGACGTCGAACCGGGCCCCGGCGCCGTCGGGACCGACGCCGTCGACGGTCTCGTGCGCCCGGACCGTCAGCCCGCGGGCGGCCGCCGCGGCGGCGAGCGCCTCGTGCACCCGGTCGGCCGTCCCGGCCTGCCCGAACGCCCCGCGGTAGTGGTAGGCGAGCAGCATCCCGCCCGGCCGCAGGCGGTCCAGCAGGGCGGCCAGGCCGACCTGCAGCGTGACCGTCTCCCAGTAGTAGAGGACGTCGGAGCAGACGATCAGGTCGAAGTCGCCCTCGGGCATCTCGTGCGGGAGCGTGCGGCGGACGAAGGTCCCCGACGGCACCCGGGCGGCGGCCCGTTGGACCGCGGCGGAGCAGATGTCGACCCCGAGCAGCGCCGCGGTGTGCCCGGCGAGGCGGACCGACAGGTCACCCTCGCCGCAGCCGACCTCCAGCACCCGGTCGAAGCGGCGTCCGGCGAGCGCATCCATGACGGTGCCGTACTTCTGCTGCTCGTAGGCCGACAGCCCGATCGAGTACGGGTCCGGGCTGCGGTAGAGCCGGTCGTGCGTGCGCCGGCCCCAGCCCGGCTGCCACAGCCAGGTCTGGCCGGTCCAGCGCGGGTCGTGCTCGGCGCGGCCGAACCGGGCCAGGCCGCGCACCGGGACCGCGGCGGCACGCGCGCCGCCGCTCAGGGAGAGCCGCGCGATCCGCCGGGCGTGGTCGATCGGCGTGCGACGGGCGGGTCGGCTCTCGGCCATCGGGCGCTCCCGGGGACGGACGGGTGATTCGTCCCGTGTGTCGCCGGACGACCACCTCCGCGTTACGCCGGATGCCCGAGCACTCCCCGATGCGGTGACCGGCGCGCTCACTGCCCCTGACGGGCCGCGGTCTCCTCGGAGGCCTTCACGACCTGCACCTGGTCGCCGATCTGCAGGTAGTCGAAGTACGCCTTGGCCTCGGCCGGCGGGACGTGGATGCAGCCGGCCGAGGAGCGGTTCGGGTCGCCGCTGTGGAAGGCGATGCCGCCGTCGTTGAAGAACACCGACCAGGGCATCGGGGCCGGGTCGCCGTTCGGCAGCCGCGACTCCTCGCTCTTGTGGGTCGCGTCCTTGCGGTAGACGCGCAGCGAATGGCCGACCGGGGTCTCCTGGCCGTTGCCGCCCGAGGAGATGCCGATCGGGCCACGGATGACCTTGCCGTCCTGGATGAGCCAGGACTTCTGCGAGTCCAGGTCGACGCAGGCCTTGGCGGTGATCGAGCACGGGGTGCCCGGGACGAGCGGCTGCGCGCGGGCCTGCTCGGCGGCGGGGGATCCGGCCAGTGCCGTCCCGGCGACGGCGACACCCGCGATGGTGGCCAGTCCGAGGCCCAGTGCGACGAGGCGGCGGGGCCGCTGTCGGACGGTGTCCATGGGGTGCTCCTGTTCGTCCGCGTCGCCCGGGGCGGCGACGCCACGTGATCGTTCCGTCACCGTGGGAGACGCGCGGGGAGCGCCCAGGTTGCGTGACGAAAAGCTCTGCCGTGCGCAGCCAGTCTGCACCCCGGTCCCGACCGGCCCGGACGCGGTGCGCTCCCGTCCCGATCACCCGGAAGGACCGTCTCGGTTCCGATGTCCGGTCCGCCCGGCTCCGTCCGTCCGGCGCAGCCGGGACACCTGCTCACGGCACCGGTGGACGCGACGATGCCGGCGACCCGTGGGGTCGCCGGCATCGTTGGGAGGGCCGGGGATCAGTGCGGGGTGACCTCGCCCATCTCGACCCAGGCGTCCTTGCCGTCCTCGCTCTGGAAGTTGATGAGCGGCTTCTCCGGCACGACCGAACCCATGAAGTCGAAGAACTTCTGCGCGTGGTCGGTCTTGACGTGCGCGTCGCCGGCCGCGCTGTCCTTGAAGACCTCCACGATCACGAACTCGTTCTGCTTCTCGTAGTTCTCGTGGTAGTCGAAGGAGATGTTGCCCGGCTCCGAGTTCACGTCCTTCTTGTACTGCGAGATGCCGGACAGCCACTCCTCGCGCTTGTCCGGGCGGATCTGGGCCTTGAGCACGATGAGGATCACGTGAGCCTCCGGTTCACTTCTGGTCGGCAACGTCGCCGGGGATCGTTCCACGGATCGCGGCACCGCGGGCGTCTCGAAGTGCGACGCCGGGGGGCTTGACGAACCCTCAGGCGAAGGTCGCGGTGTCGATCACGAAGCGGTAGCGCACGTCGCCCCGCACGACCCGCTCCCAGGCCTCGTCGACCTGGTCGCAGGAGATCGTCTCGATGTCGGCGCCGAGGCCGTGCTCGGCGCAGAAGTCCAGCATCTCCTGGGTCTCGCGGATGCCACCGATCTTCGAGCCGGACAGGCTCTTGCGGCCCGCGACCAGCGAGAACCCGTGGTAGGACAGCTTCTCCTCGGGCACACCGACGTTGACCATCGAGCCGTCGAGCTTCAGCAGTCCGAGGTAGTCGTCCACCGGGATCACCGCGGCGACGGTGTTGACGATCAGGTCGAAGGATCCGGCCAGCTCGGTGAAGGTGGACTCGTCCTCGGTCGCGTAGTAGTGCGCGGCCCCGAGCCGCTTGCCGTCCTGCTCCTTGGACAGCGTGCGGGAGAGCACCGTGACCTCGGCGCCCATCGCCGCGGCGATCTTCACGCCCATGTGGCCGAGACCGCCCATGCCGACGATCGCCACCTTCTTCCCGGGGCCCGCGCCCCAGTGGTGGAGCGGGGAGTAGAGCGTGATGCCGGCACAGAGCAGCGGCGCGGCGACGTCGAGCTCGACGCCGTCCGGGATGCGCAGCACGTAGTTCTCGTCGACGACGATCTGCGTGGAGTAGCCGCCGTAGGTGGGCTCGCCGTCGTACTCCTTCGCGTTGTAGGTCTGCACCTCGCCCTTGAGGCAGTACTGCTCCTCGCCGGCCCTGCAGTTCTCGCACTCGCGGCAGGAGTCGACGAAGCAGCCGACGCCGACGGTGTCGCCCACGGCGTAGCGGGTCACGTCGTCGCCGACCGCGGAGACGACGCCGGCGATCTCGTGGCCGGGGACCATCGGGTAGATGCCCTCGCCCCACTCGTCGCGGGCCTGGTGGATGTCGGAGTGGCAGATCCCGGCGTACCGGATGTCGATGACGACGTCGTGCGGCTTCGGGTCGCGGCGGGTCACGGTCCCGCGCTCGAACGGCTTGTTCGGGCCGGCGGTGGTCATGGCGGGCACGGTCGTGGGCACGTTTCCTCCTGGTCGGCGTCGCGTGTGGACGTCGTGTCTGGGATGGCCGGGCTCCGGTGCCGCGGCGGGACGGGCGGCCTTCGTACGGCCGCATCGCCATGTGGCTACCCGTCGATGGTTGTGCACAATGCATCGGCGGGCTGTGGTTCACGTCTCCCACCCGCGGAGGAGCGCAGGATCCGTCGGAGGAGGGATCCGCGGCCGCGCCACCGTCCCTACCGTCGTGTCATGACCGGGACGAGGGGGGACGCCGCGGTGCGGCGGGAGGACGACGTGGACGGCGCCGCCGCGACGACGGCGGTGCCGACGACGCCGCGACCGTGGTGGAACCGGGTGGGCTGGGCGCTGCACGCGCTGCTGCGGTTCGTCCTGATCATGGTCATGCAGGCCTACGTGTGGTCGAAGCTCAACCTGACCCAGATGGGCCGGGCCGACTACTCCGACGCGCTGGCCATGACCGGTGAGAAGAGTCCGATGGGCCTGCTGTGGGGGCTCATGGCCTACTCCCCGGTGATCCAGTTCCTCGCCGGGTTCGCCGAGCTCGTCGTCGTGCTGCTGCTGGTGTTCCGGCGCACGGCGTGGATCGGCGGCCTGCTCGGCACCGTCGCGCTCGGCACCGTCTTCCTGCTGAACATGACCTACGACGTGCCGGTCAAGCAGTTCGCCCTCGCCCTGACGGTCGGGTTCGCGCTCGTCGCGGCCCCCGAGCTGCCGCGGGTGGTGCGATTCCTGGCCGGGCGTCCGACGGCGGCGACCGAGGGGTCCCCGCGGCTGCTGCCGTGGCCGCGGGTCCGCCGGGTCACCCGGTGGCTCGTCCCGGTGCTCGGGCTGGCCCTGGTCGCCGCGCAGGGCGTGCTGTTCCAGCAGTTCCAGCCCGCCCTCCAGCGGAGTGACCTCGCGCTCGCCGGGGTGTACCGGGTGGTGGAGGACCCGACGGCCCCGGCCGCGCGGCTCGCCGACGACCGGCGCTGGCAGCACGTCGCCGTCGGGCAGTGGACCTACGTCGGCCCGTCGATCCCGATCCCCGGCTACCCGCAGTCCGGGTCGGCCGGGATCTCGCTCCGGCTCGCCGACAGCACCGTCGTCCGGGGGACGTGGCGGCCCGTGGGGGACCGGACGATCCGGGTCGAGTGGAACCCGCCGCAGTCCGGGGCCGCCCCGATGTTCGAGCCCGCCGTCCGGACGGTCGAACTCACCTGGGCGGTCCGGCCCGACGGCCGGGTCGAGCTGGCCGGGGACGGGCAGCGGCTCGTGCTGGAGAGCGATCCGGAGCTGCGCTTCCTCTACGACCGCGGCTTCTCCTGGGCGGAGGGCAACGGGGCGGCCGTCAACCGCTGAGGCCCTACGCTGGCCCGATGCTTCCGCGGCTGGGACTCGCCGAATGGGTGGTGCTGGCCGTGGCCGGCGAGCGTCCGGTGCACGGTTTCGCCGTCGCCGCGCTCACCGCCGCCGACGGCGAGCTGGGCCGGGTGTGGCAGATCCCGCGCCCGGTCGTCTACCGGGCCATCGGCAGGCTGGTCGACGCCGGCCTGATCACCGCCGAGGCCGTCGAGACGAAAGGCGGCCCGCCCCGCACCCTCTACGCCGCGACCCCCACCGGCCGCGGCCACGTCGACGCCTGGCTGGGCACCCCGGTTCCGCACGTGCGGGACCTGCGCTCGGAGTTCCTGCTGAAGCTGGCGGTGCTGCACCGGCACGGCCGGGATGCGACCGCGCTGGTCGACGCCCAGCGTCGCGAGCTGGCGCCGATCGTCGCGGCGCTGCGGGCCGAGCAGGACCGGGCCGGACGGGCGGGGGACGGCGGCGCCGACGAGTTCGACCGGATGCTGGCCGCCTGGCGGCGCACCTCGGCGGAGGCGGCGCTCGCCTTCCTCGACGAGCTCTGACTTGTGCTCCCGGCACGGATAGCGGATAGTCTCGATATCCGATCAGGAGGGTGGTCATGATGGACGTACGCATCGGTGACGCCGAGCGGGAGCGCGCACTGGAACGGCTCGGCAGGCACGTGGGGGACGGGCGGCTCGACCTCGCCGAGTTCTCCACCCGCAGCGAGCAGGTGACCGCGGCGCGTACGGCGTCGGAGCTCGCCGCGGTCGAGGCGGACCTGCCCCGGCTGCCGCGACCCGCCGACCCGGAGCGTGAGCGCCGGGTCCGCCGGACCGTCCTGGCTGCGACCTGGGGGCCGTGGGCGCTGACCGCGGTGGTCGTCCTGACGGTCTGGGCCGCCGTCGCGCTCGGCGGGGGCGGGGGCTACTTCTGGCCGATCTGGGTGATCGGGCCGTGGGGTGCGGTGCTCGCGCTCGGCACGCTCACCGGTCGCTCGGTCGCCGGTCCGTGCGGGCGGGCGAGAACCGGCGCGGAACGGGTACACCGGGTACATGCCCCGTCGTGACCTGACCTGGATCCCCCGCCTGCTGGGCGCCGCCACCGCCGCCTACGGCGCGGCCGTCGCCGCGAAGCCGGACGTGCTGCTGTCGCCGACGAAGCTGTCCGGTGGCGGCCGGACCCCGTCCGCGGGGACCACGCTGCTCGCGCGGGCGGTCGGCGGGCGGGACCTCGCGTCCGGCCTGGCCATGGCGCTGGCTCCGGCCGGCACCCCGCTCAAGGCCGCCATCGCGGTGCGGGTCGGCGCCGACATCGTCGACCTCGTGGTGCTGGGCTCACAGCTCCCCGACCGCGACGCCCGGGAGAAGGCGACCATGGTCGCCGCCGGCTGGGGCGCACTGTGCGCGCTCTCGCTGCTCGCCGCCGATCCGCCGCCCCGGGGGCAGCTCGGGCGCGCATGACAGCCCGCGGGCCGTCCACCATGATCGGGCGATGGCCACGAGCACCGGGGGCGACCCCCACCTGGAACGCGCCTACTCACTGAGCGGCCCGGCCGACGCCCGGGCCCTCTACGACGAGTGGGCCCCCACCTACGACGCCGACCTCACCGGCGAGGCCCAGGGTTACGTCGCGCCCGCGGTCACCGCGGACGCCGTCGTCGCGGCCGCGGGCCCCGGCGGGGAGATCCTCGACGCCGGATGCGGCACCGGGCTGGTCGGCGTCGCGCTCCGCGAGCGCGGCGCGACCACCGTCGACGGGATCGACCTGTCGGCCGGGATGCTGGAGCGGGCCCGCGCCACCGGCGCCTACCGGGACCTGCGCGAGGCCGACCTCACCGCCGCGCTGGAGCTGGCGGACGACTCCTACGACGTCGTCGTCTGCGTCGGGACGCTCACCCACGCCCACGTCGGGCCCTCGGCGCTGGCGGAGTTCACGCGGGTCGTGCGGCCGGGCGGCTACCTGGTCGCGACCGTCCTCGACGACGTCTGGGAGTCCGGTGGCTACCGTGCCGAGGTCGACCGGCTCGCCGCCGCCGACGTGTTCGAGGCCGTCTCGATCGAGGTCGCGCCCTACCGGTCCGGGCAGCAGGTCGACTGCCGCCTCCTGGTGCTGCGGGTGCGGTAGGTGAGGATGGACCCATGAGCGACGACCGCGGCCCGGTGACCGGGCGCCGGATCCTGACCGTGCTGCTGGTGCTCTCGGCCGCCGTGCACGTCCGGCTCGCGTTCGGCGCCACGGGGCCGGTCCTGGCCGGGCTGGACGGGCTCGTCGCCGCGGCCGCCGTCGTGTCGCTGCTCCTGCTGCTGCGCCGGGCCGACGGCCCGGCGCTGCTCGCCTGTGCCGTCGCCGGCGGGCTCGGTGTCGCGCTGTTCCTGGTGCCCGGGCTCCTCGCCGTCGCGCAGGGGAGGAACTGGACCGCCTGGCTCGACGCGTGGGCGTTCGGCGGTCTGCTGCTCGACGCGATGGTCGTGCGGATCGCGGTGTTCGCCCTGCGCCGGGCCGAGGGCGCGCCCCGCCGCTGACGCCGGTGGAACATCTCCGGATCGAAAGCATCGGCCTGTTCGGTGTCGGTTCCGTGATCGTAGAAATGTGCTTCTGAGCTGCGACGACGTATCCCGTCGTTATCTCCGTGTGATACGTCACCGGTCGTCCGCTTGACCTGATCTCGGCCGGTCGGCGACCTTCGTGGTCGCTCCGGTCCACACGGGCCGGGCATGCACCGAAGCGCCGGAACCGCCACGCCACCACGGCCCCGTCCCGCGGTCCCCGGCCAGTCGACCTGCACGGACCGAGACGGGGCCGCGGGCCGCGAGTCCCCTCGCGACGACACCGGCACAGCGCTCCCCGCGCGACCGGCCCGCCCGGAAAGCCGTGGGTCCGGACCTCAGGTGATCACACAATGAGCAGCACGCGCATGTCCATCCGTGGGCGTTTCGTCGGAACTCTCGTCGCCGGTGTCCTGGCGTTCGGCGCTCCGCTCGCCCTCGCCGGGCCCGCGACGGCCGCCCCCGAGACCTCCGCCGCGGTCGCCCCCGCCGCCGTCGCGGTCCCCACGCAGTCCGTCGCGACCTCGACGTGGGACAAGCTCGCCCAGTGCGAGTCCAGCGGGAACTGGAACACCAACACCGGCAACGGCTTCTCCGGCGGCCTGCAGTTCACGCAGTCCACCTGGAAGGCCTTCGGCGGGTCGGGCAAGGCGCACAACGCCAGCAAGTCCGAGCAGATCCGCGTCGCCGAGAACGTCCTGGACGCCCAGGGCTGGAAGGCGTGGCCGGCCTGCTCCAAGAAGCTGGGCCTGCGGTAGTACGCAGCACGTACGGCGGCCGGTGACCCGGGCGGGTCACCGGCCGCCGTCGTGTGTCAGTAGCTGCGGGGCAGCCCGAGCACGTGCTCGGCGACGTGGTTGAGCACCATCTCCTGCGGCAGCGGGGCCAGGCGCATCAGGCGGGCCTCGGTGAAGTAGCGGCTCACGTCGTACTCGGTGGCGTAGCCGAACCCGCCGAGGGTCTGCACCGCCCGGTCCGCGGCGAAGAACGCGGCCTCGGCGGCCAGGAACTTCGCGGTGTTGGCCTGCTCGCCGCACGGCTCGCCCGCGTCGTAGCGGGCCGCGGCGTCGGCGATCACCAGCGACGCCGCCCGGAGCCGCATGTGCGCCTCGGCCAGCGGGAACGCGATGCCCTGGTTCTGGCCGATCGGCCGCCCGAACACGGTGCGCTCCTTCGCGTAGGCGACGGCGGCGGCCAGCGCGGCCCGCCCGGTGCCCAGCGCCTCGGCGGCGATCAGGATCCGTTCCGGGTTGAGCCCGTCGAGGACCAGCCGGAAGCCGCGGCCCTCCTCGCCGACCAGGTCGGCGGCGTCGACGGGCAGGTCGTCGTAGACGACCTCGCAGGACACGACCGCGTTGCGGCCCAGCTTGTCGATCGGGGTGATCGTGACCTCGGGGCGCTGCAGGTCGGCGAGCAGCAGCGACAGCCCGTCGGTCCGCTTCGTCACCTCGGCGCGCGGGGTGGTGCGCACCAGCAGCAGGACCTTGTCGCAGAACGGCGCCTTCGACGTCCACACCTTGCGCCCGCGGACCAGGTACCGGTCGCCGTCGCGGCGGGCGGTCGTGGTGATCGCGGTGGTGTCGAGTCCCGCGTCGGGCTCGGTGACGCCGAACGCGACCTGCAGCGACCCGTCGGCGACCCGGGGCAGGTAGCGCCGCCGCATCTCCTCCGAGCCGTGCCGGACGACCGGGTTCATCCCGAAGACCGACAGGTGGATCGCCGACGCCCCGTTCATCGCCGCCCCGGACGCGGCGACCTCCTCCATCACCGCGGCGGCCTCGGAGACCCCGGCGCCCCCGCCGCCGTAGGCCTCGGGGACGGCGATGCCGATCCAGCCGCCGGCGGCCATCGCGTCGTGGAACTCCTGCGGGAACCGGTGCTCGCGGTCGCAGGTGCGCCAGTACTCCGCCCCGAAGCCGGAGCAGACCGCGCGGACCCCCTCCCGGATCTCCGGATGGGTGCTCACGCCGCGCGCAGCCGGGTGGCGACGTCGAGCACCAGGGCGGGGTCGGCGTCGTAGGGGGTGTTGAGCGAGACCCGGTCGACGAGGCCGCGGTAGCGGTCCGCGATCCCGGACGCCACCCCGGCCGGGTCGCCCGCGACGGCGAACAGGGCCAGCAGGTCGTCGTCGACCAGGCCGGTCATCTCGTCCCAGGCCTGCCGGCGCGACAGTCCGTTGAGCTCGTCGGCGAGCGCGCCGCGGCCGTGGTGCTCCAGCACCGGCCTGTACGGCGGAGTGGAGGCGTAGAAGGCGATCTGGCGTCGCACCCCGGCCTCGGCGACGGCCCGGGCCTCGGCGTCGGCGCCCAGGACCGCGAAGACCGGCAGGCACACGTCGAAGCCGGTGAGGTCGTCGCGGCCGCGTCCCCGGCGCAGCGCGGGCAGCGTCACCTCCGCCAGGTACGACGGCGAGGTCAGCGAGTGCGCCAGCAGGCCGTCGGTGACCCGGCCCGCGACCTCGGTCATCCGCTCGCCGACCGCGGCCAGCATCACCGGCGGGATCCCGTGCGGGTTCGGCCCCGGTGAGAAGAACTCGGTCATCAGGGTGTGGGAGTAGAACTCGCCGCGGTGATGCAGCCGGTCCCCGGTGGCCCAGGCGTCGAAGATCGCCCGCAGGGCGGAGACGAAGTCCTCCATCCGGGCCGCGGGGCGGCTCCACGGCATCCCGAACCGGCGCTCGATGTGCGGGCGGACCTGCGAGCCGAGCCCCAGGTCGAACCGGCCGCCGGAGAGCAGCTGCACGTCGTTGGCCTGGTAGGCCAGCGTCATCGGGTTGCGGGCGAAGGCGACCGCGATCGCCGACTGCAGCCGGATCCGGCTGGTCGCCCGGGCGGCCAGCGCCAGCGACACGAACGCATCGTGCGAGGTCTCGGGGACCGACAGGGCGTCGTAGCCCTCGGCCTCCGCGGCGACGGCCGCCGCCTCGGTCTCGAGCGGGGAGGCGGAGAAGCCGCCGGTGGTGTCGACGCGCAACTCAGGCGCCCCGCCGCTCGGGGACGACACGGTCGAGCCAGGACAGCAGGTCCGCGACGATCTCGTCGCGGTTGGTCTCGTTGAACACCTCGTGCCGGGCACCCGGCCAGACCTTCAGCGTGACGTCGTGCAGCCCGGCCTCGGCGTAGCGCTCGGTCAGCGGCCGCACCAGGGCCAGCCCGGCGTTGACCGGGTCCTCGTCCCCGACGACGACGTACACCGGCAGTCCGCCCGCGATCCGCTTCAGCGTGGCGACCTCGCCGAGCGGCCGGGCGGCGGCGAACATCGCCTGCGTGCCGGGCAGGTCCAGACCGAAGCCGCAGCGGGCGTCGGCGACGTAGGCGTCGACCTGCGCGGGGTCGCGGCTGAGCCACTCGAAACCGGTGCGCTGCTCGAACGGCGCGTTGAACGACGACAGGTCCAGCGGCGCGGACAGGTCCAGGCCCTGCTCCATCAGGTCGAGCAGCGCGGTGCCGGACAGCACGACCGCGTCCGGCGGCGTCCCGTCGGCGACGAGGGACTGCTGCACGGCGAACGAGCCCATGCTGTGACCGAGCAGCACCAGCGGGGCGCCCGGGTGCTCGGCGCGGGCGTGCGCGGACAGCAGCCCGATGTCGGCGACCAGCTGCTCCCAGCCGTCGTCGCCGAGGACGCCGAAGTTCTCGGGCCCGCCCGCGGTGGCGCCGTGACCGCGGTGGTCCTGGGCGTAGACGGCGAAGCCGTGGGCGGTCAGCGCGTCGGCGAGGGCGACGTAGCGCAGGGCGTGCTCGCCCATGCCGTGGGTGATCTGGACGATCCCGCGCACCGGGTCGCCCGCGGCGGCGGGGAGCCAGCGGTAGGCGGTGACGGCGGCGCCGTCGCGGCCGGAGAAGGTGAACGTGTCGGACATGCGTGGGCACCGCCAGTGGTGGGGGGTCGATCTCGGTCGGATCGTGCGCCACCGGGCCGAGGGGGTCAATGCCCGGGTTCGGTCTCCGGTTCGATCTCGGTCAGGTCGGCGACCATCACGGCGAGTACCCGCAGCGTCGCGTCGACGTCGGCGGGGTCGAGGTGTCCGGCGACCGCGCGCAGCCGCGCGTGCTCCCGCCCGACGACCTCGTCGATCACCGCGCGCCCGGCCGGCGTTGGCACGATCAGGGGGGACCGCCGGTGCCGCGGGTTGTCCGCCCGCTCGACGAGCCCGGCGGCCAGCGCGTCGTCGACCATCCGCTGCACGAACTGCCGGCTGAGCGACTGCGACCGCCCGATCCCGGGCACGGTCATCGGGCCGTGCCGTCGGAGCTGGTCGAGCACCGCGCGCACGCCCGCCGAGACCCGGTTGTCCGGCGCGGACTCCTCGACCTCGCGCAGCACCCGCCGGTAGAGGGGGCCCACGAGTACGTAGACCTCGGCCAGCTTCTCGGCGGTGTCGTCGATGTCGGGCACGATCCGAGTATGACACCCGGGTTGTCATGGTGCGCGAATGATGACACCTTGGTTGTCATGACACTCGCCCTCGCCCAGGTCACCGTCCCGACGTTCCTGCCCGTGGAGGACGGCCGGATCGCCTACCGCGACACCGGCCCGCACCCGGACGGGCGCCCGCCGCTGGTGCTGCTGCACGGGGGCGCCGTCGACGGACGGATGTGGTCGCGTCAGATCGGGCCGCTGTCCGCCCGGCACCGGGTCGTGGTGCCGGACGCCCGCGGGCACGGCGCGTCGTCGACGCCCGGCCCGCAGGGCCACCGGCCGCACGCCGACCTCGCCGCGCTGCTGGAGCACCTCGACGCCGGGCCGGTCGCGCTCGTCGGGCTGTCGATGGGGGCGCGGGTCGCGTTCGACACCGCGCTGGAACGCCCGGACCTCGTCGACCGGGTCGTGCTGTGCGGCGCCGGCGCGGGCGAGCCGGTGTGGACCGACCCGTGGACGGTCGACACCATGGCGCGCTGGGAGCAGGCGCGCCTGGACCTCGACGCCGAGCGCTGGGTCCGGGTGTTCCTGGAGTTCGTGCCCGGCCCGTTCCGCACGGAGGCCGACGTGGACCCGGCCGTCCTCGCCGAGATCCGGCTGATGGCGGTCGACCTGCTGTCCCACCACCTGCCCGCGGACCCGGCCGCGCCCCCGGGCCCGATCGGCTTCCTCGACGACGCCGTCGAGCGCGCCGGCGCGTTCCCGGTGCCGCTGCTCGGTCTCGTCGGCGCCCTCGATTCCGACGACCACCGGCGGATCGTCGCCGACGCGGTCGCCGCCGTCCCGGACGGCCGCTCCGGCGAGATCGGTGGGACCGCGCACTACCCGAACATGGAGCGTCCGCGGGAGTTCGAGCGGGCGGTGCTGGACTTCGTCAGCCGGTAGGGGTGCGGGCCCACACCGCGTACAGCGGATCCCCGGGTGCGCCGCAGTCACGGGCCACCGGGGTGTCGAACGCGCCGCTGCGGCGGAAGTACTCCCCGACGATCGCGACCCGCGTCCTGTCGTCGGAGGCGAGCCACCCGCGGACCGCCTTGGTCGGGAAGCAGCGGTTCGAGAACGTGGCGGCGAACACCCCGCCCGGCACCAGCACCCGTCCCACCTCGGCGAACACCGCGACCGGGTCGGTCAGGTAGTCGACCGAGACGGTGCAGACGCAGGCGTCGAACGCGGCGTCGGCGA
This sequence comes from Pseudonocardia sp. DR1-2, assembly GCF_023717215.1. Taxonomy (NCBI): domain Bacteria; kingdom Bacillati; phylum Actinomycetota; class Actinomycetes; order Pseudonocardiales; family Pseudonocardiaceae; genus Pseudonocardia; species Pseudonocardia sp. DR1-2. The sequence continues at coordinate 708,674 of NZ_JAMQOF010000002.1, forward strand.
AGGGGAGCACCGGGTCGGCGTTGAGGTCGTGGCGGACGGCCTCGTGGGCCATCTCGTTGGCGGCGAGCTCGGCCCGGTTCATGCCCAGCACGGTCAGGTGCTCCGGGCGGTGCGGCAGGTGCGACACCCACGACGACATCAGGTCCAGCACCCGGCCGGTGGTGCCGATCTCGCCGTAGAACGCCGACGCGGCGGCGATCGCGCCCTCGTCGATGTGCTGGACGAAGCGCGGGGGCAGGTAGAACTCGCGGTCGTCGGCCGGGTCGGCGCGGTCGAAGAAGCCGTCGGGGAAATCGCTCATCGTCGTGGAAGTCTGCCGTCATGACGACGTTCGTGCTGGTCCACGGCGCCTGGGGCGGCGCCCACTCCTTCCACCTGGTGCGCCCGCTGCTGCGCGCGGCCGGCCACGACGTGGTGACGCCCGCGCTCACCGGCATCGGGGAGCGCTCGCACCTGGCCGGGCCGTGGATCGACCTGTCCGTCCACGTGCGCGACGTGGTCGCGGCCGTGCTCTACGAGGACCTGCGCGACATCGTGCTGCTCGGGTTCTCCTACGGCGGCATGGTCGTCACCGGGGCGCTCGACGAGATCGGCGACCGGGTCCGCGAGCTGGTCTACCTCGACGCGTTCGTCCCGGCCGACGGCGAGTCCGCGCTGGACCTGGCGCCCGGCCTCGCCGGCGCGGTGCCGGCGCCGGGCGCACCGGGACTGGGGTCGTCGTGGCTGGTCCCGGGCCCGGAGCGGCACTACGACGACCCGGCCGAGGCCGCGTGGTCGGCGCCGCGGCGCTCCCCGCAGCCGGTCCGCACGCTCACCGAGCCGGTGCGGCTGTCCCGGCCGCTGGAGCAGTGGCCGTGCGGCCGGACGTTCGTGCGGGCCACCCGGGAGGACGTCGCGGGCGGGGCGTTCACCGCGGCCGCCGACCGCGCCCGGACCTCCGACGCCTGGCGCTACGCCGAGATCGACACCCACCACCTGGTGCCGCAGAACCGGCCCCGCGAGCTGGCCGCGCTGCTGCTGGACCTGGCCGGGTGATCAGCTGCCGAGCGCGCCGCGCAGCCAGGCGACCGAGCGCCCGGTGAAGTCGTCGGCGATCGCGACGCCCTTGCCCCAGCCGTCGAAGCCGTGCGGGGCGCCGGGGACGACGTCGAGCTCGACGGGCACCCCGGCCTCGCGCAGCCGCCGCGCGTAGGTGATGTCCTCGTCGTGGAACAGGTCGACGTCGCCGACGCCGATCCACGCGGGCGGCAGCCCGGACAGGTCGGCGCGACGGGCGGGCACCGCGTACGGGGCGGGCTCGCCGGTCCCGGGCGGGCGCCCCAGGTAGGCGCGCCAGCCGACCTCGTTGTTGCGGTTGTTCCACACCCGGTGCGGGGGCCGGTCGAGCTCGCGACGGGCGGCGGTGCGGTCGTCGAGCATCGGGTAGACCAGCCACTGCGCGACCGGCTGCGGTCCGCCCTCGTCGTGCAGGCGCTGGACCAGCGCGGCGGCCAGGCAGCCCCCGGCGCTCGCCCCGCCGACGGCGATCCGCGCCGGGTCGACCTCCAGCCGGCCGGCGGCGTCCCGCAGCCAGGTCCAGCCGGCGTGGCAGTCGTCGAGCGCGGCGGGGAACGGGTCACCGGGCGCGAGCCGGTAGTCCACCGAGACGACGACGATCCCCAGGTCCGCGGCGAGCTCTCCGCACCGCACGTCGTCGATCATGGGCGAGCCCAGGACGAGGCCGCCGCCGTGGAACCACAGCAGCGCCGCGGCGGTCGTGCGGTGGTCGGGGACGTGCACGCGCAGCAGCGGCGGGCCCGGGTGGGTGGTGGACCGGACCCCGTCGACGGTGGCGGGCCTGCCGCGCCGGGACAGCCGCTGCAGCAGGCGCAGCAGCCGGGGGCGGTGCAGCGGGATCGGTGGGACCCACCGCAGGGGGCGACGCAGCTCGGCGGCGATCCGGTCGGTGCTCACGACCCGATCCTGCCGGTGCGGGCCGGCCTCGCACACCTCGAGGACCTCGCACCGTCTGCAGGGGCTGCGAGGTGCGAGGTCCGTGCGGTCCGTACCGGACGGGGCGGTGCCGGTCGCGCCGCCGGTCGCGGTGCCGCGGCCCGGTGCCGGGTGGGGACCGCGGGGCGGCACCGGCGGTCGCCAGGGCGGTGTGGTGGCGCGACGCCCGGTCAGCGCGACAGCGCCGCGGCGAGGCGTCGGGTCAGCGGGTCCGGGGCGGCCCACGCGGCGACGGTCTGGCCGTCGTCCTCGACCCGGCGCACCCACTGCACCCCGCGCAGCGCGTTGACCAGCAGGAACCCGTCGGCCCCGGTGAGCGCGGCCAGGGGCAGCGGGGCGATCCGCACGGCGCCGGGTCCCAGCAGGTCGAGCAGCGCGCGGCGGCCGGTGCCGGGCAGGATGCGGCCGTCGAGCGGGGGGACCCACAGCCGCCCCCGGTGCACGGCGGCGACGGCGGAACGCGTCGTCTCCAGCACCAGGCCCGCCGGGTCGCACAGCAGCGGCGAACCGTCCCCGACCCCGGCCTCGTGGGCGTCGAGCCAGCGGCGGTCGACGAACTTGTGGGACTCGCCGTCGGTGCCGCGCCGGACGACGGCGACCACCCCGCCCTGTGCGTCGAGCGGGACCGGTCCGGGCCAGGGGACCGCGCCCACGGTGACCCGCGACGGGTCGTCCGGTGTCGCCTCGACCCGGACCCGGTGGTGCCCGGCCGCCCCCGCGACGGCCGTGGCGACCTCGGCCTCGACCCGCGCGTCGAGGGGGCGGCCGGTGACCGCGAGGTAGGAGCGGCGCAGCCGGGCGGCGTGCTCGCCGACCCGGCGGGCCCGGCCGTCGACGCAGGCGAGCGTCTCGAACAGGCCCGCGGCCCGGTCGGCGGGCCGGGCGACGGGCGGCCGGACCGGCCGGGGCGGGCCGTCCAGCGCGGCCAGGACCGGGGCGGCCTTGGTCAGGACCTCGCCGAACTCCTCCGCCGGGTCGGAGTCGACGGTGATGCCCCCGCCGACGCCGAGCCGGCCGCTGCGGCTGCCGTCGGGCCCGGCGGGGCCGAGGTCCAGGGTGCGGATCGCGACGTTCAGCTCCAGTCCGGCCAGCGGGCTCACCCCGCCGACGGCGCCGGTGAACAGCCCGCGGTCGCCGTCCTCGCAGTCGGCGATCACCTCGCAGGCCCGGATCTTCGGCGCGCCGGTGACCGAGCCCGGCGGGAACGTGGCGATGAGCAGGTCGGCGTCGGTGACGTCGTCGCGCAGCGTCGCGTGCACCCGCGACACCAGGTGCCACACCCCCGGATGCGGTTCGACGGCGAGCAGCCGCCCCGGCCGCACCCCGCCGGGCCGTGCGACCCGGGCCAGGTCGTTGCGCATCAGGTCGACGATCATCACGTTCTCGGCCGCGTCCTTCACCGAGGCGCCGAGCCGCGCGCGTTCGGCGTCGTCGGCGTCGCCACCGGTGCGCGGCCGGGTGCCCTTGATCGGCGCGGTGGTGACCCGGTCCCCGGCACGGTGCAGGAACAGCTCCGGGCTCGCGCCGACCGCGGCCCGCTCCGGCGTCACGACGAGTGCGGCGCGGGCCGGTGCGACCGGCTCGACCAGCCGGGCCCACGCCTCGTGCGGGTCGCCGTCGAGCCGCACCTCCAGCCGGGTCGCGATGTTGGCCTGGAAGATCTCGCCGCGGCGGATCTCGGTGACGCACCGCTCGACCGCGGCCAGGTGCGCGTCGCGGTCGGGCCACCGGGTGACCGCGATCCGGGCCGTCCGGTCCGGCGCCGGGCGGGCGAGGTCGGCGCACAGCTGCGTGTACCGGCGCTCGGCCGAGCCGGTGTCGGGGTGCACCGCACCGGGGTCGTCCGGCAGGCCCGGCAGTGGGGCTCCGCCGGCGACCAGCGCCTCGAACCACCAGCGCTCGCCGTCGTGCCGCAGCACGTCGCGGTACCAGGACAGCACCGCCGTCGGCCGCACACCGGGTGGGGCGTGGTCCAGGAGCCCGAACCAGCCGCCTCCGACGGCCCCGGCGGTCCCGGCGCCCGGGCTCGCCGCCGGGCCCGCGGACCGTGGCGGCGCGTCCAGCACGGTGAACGGGTCGGCCCCGTCCGGTGCGGTGAGCACCGGGTCGGTGGCGACCAGTGCCCCCCACGACCAGCTCCCGCCGAAGGCGACCAGCCGCGGCCGGTGGGCGAGCAGGCGCACCGCCGCCGCCACCCCGGACGGTGCGACACCGTCCGGGACCGGGACACGGTGCAGCCCGGTCCGGGCCGGGGCGGTCGAGGTCACCGGGAGAGCATGCTGATCCGGCCCCGCGCGGGGAAGGCGCCGTGACCCGGCGCACGCCTCACTCCCAGCTCTCCGGGCGCCGGGCGACGGCGTGGATCCGCTCCACCTCCCGCGGGCCGAGCACCGGGGTCAGCCCGCGCAGGGCGTACACCAGCGCGCCCTCGGTGGCGACCACGACGTCGTCGGGCCAGCGGCGCACCCGGAGCGGGGCTCCGACCAGCGCGATCACCGGGCGGACCGGCGTCGACGCGGCGGCGGCCCCGAGCCGGGGGAGCAGCAGCTCGCGGACCCGCTGCGCCTCGGCCCGGGCCCGCGGCACCGCGTCCGTGGCCGTCCCCGCGACGACCAGCCGATCGCCGTCGAGGAGCAGGGAGCGGCCGCGGTGGTGGCGGGTGTCGACGACGCAGATGCCGGGCGGCCCGATCAGGACGTGGTCGAGGTCGGCGGCGCCGCCGTCGAGCGGGACCGAGTGCAGGACCTGCCATGCCGGGGGCCTGCCGAGCAGCCGGTCCCGGCGGGTCCGTCCGGTGAGCGCGGTCAGCAGGTGCGCGGTGCGCTGCTCGCCGTCGGCGCCGAGGCGCCAGTTGCGGTCGGGGAACCCCGCCCTCCGCTGCTGCGCGGCGACGTGCCCCACCCGCCGGCCGGGGTAGTGGCGCGCCAGGTCCAGTGCGCGGGAACGGTCGGTGGCGGGGGTCGCGGGTGTCGTCGTCATGGCGCGGAGTGTGCACCCGACCACCGACAGGAAACGGCGCTCGCCGGTAACCTCGCGACGGGGTGGTGCAGCCATGAACGGTGTGGACCCGCGGTTCGAGTCACCGGTCGACCGGACGATCCGGGAGGCCGTCGAGCGGGGCGACTTCGACGACCTGCCCGGCAAGGGCAAGCCGTTGCCCGGGGCGGGACGGATCGGCCCGGTCGACGAGAACTGGTGGATCCGCGGCTACCTGGAGCGGGAGGGCGTCCCGGGCGACGCGATGCTGCCGCCGTCGATCCAGCTGCGCAAGGAGCTGGACCGGATCGACGAGACCGTCACCCGCTTCGTCGACGAGCGCCGCGTGCGTGAGCACGTCGAGGAGGTCAACTCCCGGGTCGTCGACCACATGCGCCACCCGATGGGCCCGCGGGTACCGATCCGCAGGCTCGACGCCGACGAGGTCGTCGCGCGCTGGCACGCGGCCCGGGAGCGGCGACGGGCCGCCGCCCGGCCCGCCGCGCCGCCGCCCGCCACCGCGGAGACCGCGCCGGGGTCCCGCCGTGGCTGGTGGGCACGCCTGTTCGGCCGCTGAGAGCCGTCGGGCCCCTCGCCCCGGAGACCACCGGGACGACAGGTCCGCGCGCGGAGTCACCGGGCGGGCGTCGCCGGTGTCCGTGGCGCGAAGTGACCGGGGGAGGCCAGCGGCCGGTCGGTCTCCAGCAGCGTCTTGAGCGCGGACAGGATCGCGGGCCAGCCCTCGCCCACGTCGCGGGCGTCCTGCGCGCCCTGCTCGTCGTCGGTGAAACCGGTGTGGACGACCTGCAGCTTCACCGCCTCCTCGCCGAACGGGGAGAGCGTGAACTCGACGACGGTCGGCGGCCGTCCCGCGGCCTGTTCCGCCTGCCCGGTGAAGGTGTAGGACAACCGGTGCGGCGGCTCGACGGCGAGGATCTCGCCGATGAAGTCGTCGCGGTCGGGGTGGACCGCCTCGAGCGGGCTGCCCACCCGCCAGTCCGAGGTCAGCTCCGCGCCGCCCCAGTACTGCATGGTGAACGCGGGCGTGGTCAGCGCCCGGAACACCTGCTCGGCGGTGCTGCGGATGTAGGTCGTGTAGACGAACCTGCGCTCACTGCTCATCGTGCTCCTCCAGTGCCGCGCGCAGGGCGGTGACCGCCTGCACCCGGCTGCGCTCGAACTTCCCGATCCACCGGTCGTGGATCTCCTGGATGGGGACCGGGTCGAGGTGGTGGAGCTTCTCCCGGCCGCGACGCAGCGTGGTCACCAGCCCGGCGGACTCCAGCTGCGCGAGGTGCTTGGAGACGGCCTGCCGGCTCATGTCCAGCCCCTCGCACAGTGCGCCGAGCGTCGACTCGCCCTGCTCGTGCAACCGGTCGAGGATGCGCCGCCGCGTCGGGTCCGCGAGTGCGCGGAAGACGGCGTCCACGTCGGTCACGCCGCCAATTATGCAACCATTCGGTTGCCTGTCAACCGCTGCCGGGACAGCCGTCCGCCGGGCTTCTCCACCGACAGCACCGTCGCGCCCAGCAGCATCACCTGGTGCAGCACCGACGCCGCGACCAGCAGCGGCAGGACCGACCGGTCCCCGGCCGCGGCGGCGTCGACCCACCCGGTGGTGAGCGCGACCGACGAGACGATCACCGCCAGCGCCAGCACGGTCTTCGCGACGACCCAGCGGTACCGGAACAGCCCCCACGCCGTTCCGAGGCCGAGGGCCGCCCCGCTGAGGACGGCGCCCACGGCGAGGAACGGGATCATCCCGTTCCCCACGGTGCCCATCACCGCGACGGCGAACCCGGCGTCGCCACCCCGCAGCAGCACCGCCACGGGCAGCACCAGCATCACCAGCGACGCGCCGGTCCAGGCCACCGCGAGCAGCACGTGCACCGTCCGCAGCGCGGCCCGCGGGCGCCGGGCGAGCCGCCGCGGTGCGGTCCGTCCGGCCCGCTCGGCGACGGCGGTCACCGCAGCTCCTCGGGCATCTCCTCGTCCGGCGACGCCTCGCGCTCGGCCCGCCGGGAGTGCACGAACAGGATCAGGCCCAGCCAGAACGCCGGCCCGATCGGGACGAACAGCGGCGCCGGGCCGAGCACGGCGCCCAGGACCAGCAGGAGCAGCACGGCGACGGTCACCCCGGCGTGGATCCGCAGGTTGCGCTGCGCGCGGGGGGTGAGCGGACCGCGCCGGGGGCGACGCGGCCGCGGCGGGCGGGGCAGCCCGGCGAGCAGCGGGACGAGCTCGTCGCGGGTGCGGGCGGCGTAGGCGGCGGCCTGCCGCTCGTCGGACTCGGCGAGGGTCAGGCGCCCCTCGGCGGCGGCCGTCCGCAGCCGGGCGGTGACGTGCTCGCGCTCGGCGTCCGAGGCGAGCACGGCGTCGGACCGGGGCGGGAGACCGCCCGCGGTCGTCGCCGTGGGCGCGGTCGCGGCCGGGACCGCGTCGGCCGGGGGCGGGGTGACGGGGGACGGTGCGGCCGGTGCCGGGGCGGTGGCCGGTCCGGGTGCGGGACGGGTGTCCGGAGTCGCTGTCATGACGGCCAGCGTCGCGGTGCCGGGGGGTCGCGCGCGTCCGTCCGCGGTCGCCGATCCCGCTGCCGCCCCCGGGGAAGGAGCGGCCGCCCGTGTACTCCCGCGGGTGTACGGCACCGGTCACCGTCCGGACGACGACCGCTGTCGGTGCCCCGGTCTACGGTGTCCCGCGTGCCCGCCGACCGACGTCCGAGGTGGGGCGGGATCGCGCGGATCCTCGTCCCTGCGCTGGTCGTCGGCCTGTTCACCGTGGGCGGGACGGCGTTCTACGCCGTCCGCAGCGCGCAGTACCCGGACCCGGACGCGACGGCACTCCCGCTCGACGGGCTCGCCGTCGCACTGCTCGCGGTGGGGCCGGTCGCGCTGCTGTTCCGGCACCTGAACCGGGTCGTGGCGCTCGCGGTGTGCGCAGTCGCGGTCGTCGTCTACCTGGGCCTGGGGTACCCGCCGATCGGGCCGCTCGGGTTCGCGTTCGCCGTGGCGCTGGTGTCGGCGGTCGCCGCGGGGCGCCACCACCGCGCGCTCGCCGTGGTGGCCGTCGCGCTGGCCGTGCTGACCGGGTGGCTGCTCGTGACCGGGCGGCCGATCCCGTGGCCGGCGACCGCGCCGGTCCTGGCCTGGCTGGCGGCGCTCGTCGCGGGCGGCGCCCTCTGGCGGGTCCGGCGCGAGCGCACGGCGCAGGCCCGGCGGGCCGCCGAGGCCGAGCGTCGGCGCAGCGCCGACGCCGAGCGGCTGCGCATCGCCCAGGAGCTGCACGACGTGCTCGGCCACCACGTCTCCCTGATCAACGTGCAGGCCGGGGTCGCGCTCTACCTGATGGACGACGACCCGGAGCAGGCCCGCACCGCGCTCACCGAGATCAAGCGGGCCAGCCGCGACCTGCTGCGCGAGATGCGCTCCACCCTCGGCGTGCTGCGTGGGGTCGACGAGCAGGCCCCGCGTGCGCCCACCCCCGGCCTGGACCGGCTCGACGCGCTGCTCGACGAGGTGCGCGCCGCGGGGCTGCCGGTGCGCCGCGGCACCGAGGGGACCCCGCGACCGCTGCCGACCGGGGTCGACCTGGCGGCGTACCGGATCGTGCAGGAGTCGCTGACCAACACGCGTCGGCACGCCGGGGCCGGTGGCGCGGTGGTCACCCTGCGGTTCGGCGACGACGCGCTGGACCTGACCGTCGACGACGACGGTGCCGGCGCGGCGCCCGGCGCGGTGGACGGCACGGGGCTGACCGGCATGCGCGAGCGTGCGCGCTCGGTCGGCGGGACCCTGGAGGCGGGGCCGGGCCCGGAGCGGGGCTTCCGGGTGCGCGCCCACCTGCCCGCGCCGCCGGCCGACCCCGCCGCCGCGGACCCCGCCGCCCCGGACCCCGCTGCCCCGGACCCCGCTGCCCCGGACCCCGCTGCCCCGGACCCCGCTGCCCCGGACCCCGCTGCCCCGGACCCCGCGGCCCAGGGCTCCGCCGCCCCGGACTCCGCCCCGGCCGGGCGTTCCCCCGCGGAACCCGCTCCGGCCGACCCGACCGGACGGGCCGGGGCCGCCGGGGCGACCGACCGTCCCGGGCGGGCCCACGTCCCCGACCGCCCCGCGACCCCGGGAGCCGACAGGTGATCCGCGTCCTGCTCGCCGACGACCAGGCGCTCGTCCGCTCCGGGTTCCGCGCCCTGCTCGGCTCCCAGCCCGACCTGGACGTGGTCGCCGAGGCCGCCGACGGCGCACAGGCCGTCACCGCGGCCCGCGAGCACCACCCGGACGTCGTCCTCATGGACATCCGCATGCCCGGCACCGACGGCATCACCGCGACCCGGGAGATCACCGACGACCCGGAGCTCGCCGGCACCCGGGTGGTCGTCCTGACCACCTTCACCGACGACTCCTACGTCTTCGACGCGATCCGTGGCGGCGCCAGCGGATTCCTGGTCAAGGACTCCGAACCGGCCGACCTCATCCACGCCATCCGGGTCGTCCACGGAGGGGAGGCCCTGCTCGCCCCGACGGTCACCCGCACCCTGATCGCCGAGTTCGCGGCGCGCTCCCGGGGCGGCCCCGACGGCGCGGTCCGGCTCGGCGAGCTCACCGACCGCGAGCGGGAGGTCCTCGCGGAGGTCGCGGCCGGGCTGTCCAACGACGAGATCGCCGCCCGCCTGCACATGAGCCCGACGACGGCGAAGACCCACGTCAGCCGCACGATGACCAAGCTCGGCGCCCGGGACCGCGCGCAGCTGGTCGTGCTGGCCTACGAGTCGGGCCTGGTCCGCCCCGGCTGGAGCGGCTGAGAGGATCGCGGGCGTGACCACCGTCTTCGTGTTCAACGGCCCGAACCTCAACCTGCTCGGGACCCGCAAGCCGGAGGTGTACGGGACCACCGTGCTCACCGACGTCGAGGCGCTGTGCCGGGAGTCGGCCGCCGCGCACCACCTCGAGCTGGACTTCCGCCAGACCAACCACGAGGGCGTCCTCGTCGACTGGATCCACGAGGCCGGTGCCGCGGTGAAGCGTGGCGACGCGGTCGGCCTGGTCCTCAACGCCGCCGCCTACACCCACACCTCGGTCGCGCTGCACGACGCGATCGAGGGCGCCGAGCTCCCCACGGTCGAGGTGCACATCTCCAACGTGCACGGCCGCGAGACCTTCCGGCACCACTCGTTCGTCTCGCCGGTGGCGGCCGGGATCGTCGTCGGGTTCGGCGTCGACGGCTACGCGCTCGCCATCGACGGGCTGGTCCGCAAGGTGCGCCCGCTGCGCGCCGTCTGAACCCGCGCCGCCCGTCGCCGCTGCGCTGCCCGGCCGGTGCGCCGCCGGATCATGCGCCGTCCGACCGGGCCGGCGCCGATCGGCCCGGTCCGTCGCCGCACCCCTCGGACGGCGGCGACCGACCGGGCGGGGATCACTCCCCGGCGACGGCCGACGGGTCCATCCACACGAACTCGAGGTGGTGGCCGTCCGGGTCGTCGATGCCGCGGCCGTACATGAAGCCGTGGTCCTCGGTCTTGCCGGACAGCGTCCCGCCCGCGGCCAGACCGGCGTCGATCAGCCGGTCGACGTCGTCGCGGCTCTCGACGCCGAAGGCGTTGATGACCTCGCGGGCGGTCCGCGGGTCGGCGACACCGGGCTGCTCGGTGAACTCCCGGAACCGGTCCTGCGCCATCACCATGACCACGATGGCGTCGCTGACGACGAACGAGGCGGTGCGCTCGTCGGAGAACTGCTCGTTCAGGGTGAAGCCGAGCGCGGAGTAGAACGCCTTCGCGGCGTCCAGGTCGCTGACCGGCAGGTTCACGAAGATCATGTTCGGCATCGGGGGCTCCTGTGGACGGTGGCGCCGGGGTCCCGGTGCCGTTCGAAGGGGTGGACCGTGGGCGGTGACCGGACTCATCGGTCGTGCGCCGGGAACTTCGGCCGGGCTCCGGGCAGGATCGGGGCATGACCGTGAAGTGGGGAATCATCGGGCCCGGCCGCATCGCCGACGCCGTCGCACCGGACTTCGCGCACGTGCCCGGCGCCGAGCTCGTCGCCGTCGCGTCGCGTTCCGCGGAACGCGGTGCCGACTTCGCCCGCCGGCACGGCGTCGACCGGGTGCACACCGGCTACCGCGCGATCCTCGACGACCCGGACGTCGACGTCCTCTACGTCGCCACCCCGCACCCGCAGCACCGCGCGATCGCGCTGGCCGCGATCGAGGCGGGCAAGGCCCTGATGATCGAGAAGGCGTTCACCGTCAGCTCCGTCGCGACCCGCGAGATCGCCGCCGCCGCCCGCAACCGCGGCGTGTTCGTGATGGAGGCGATGTGGACGCGGTTCTTCCCGGCCGTCGTCCGGCTGCGCGAGCTCGTCGCCGAGGGCGCCATCGGGGAGGTCCGCTCCGTGCAGGCCGATCTCGGCGTGCGCAACCGCTCCGGGGCCGACGACCGGTTCTTCTCCCCGGAGCTCGGCGGCGGCGCCCTGTTCGACCTCGGCGTCTACGTGGTCTCCTTCGCCCAGATGCTGCTCGGCAGCCCGGCCACGGTCGCCGCGAGCGGTGCGCTGACGCCGTCCGGTGTGGACCTGGAGGAGTCCATCCTGCTCGGTTGGCCCGACGGCCGCAGCGCCGCACTGCAGGTCAGCCTGCAGTGCGCGATGCCCGGCTCGGCCCGGGTGATCGGCACCGAGGGCTGGATCGAGGTGCCGCCGCGCTTCCACCACCCGGACCGGATCGTGGTGCACCGGCACGGCGCCGACCCCGAGGAGATCGTGCTGCCGGCCACCGGGCGCGGCTACGCGCACGAGATCGAGGAGGTGACCCGCCGGGTCGCGGCCGGGGAGACCGAGAGCCCGGTCATGCCGCTCGCGGACACCGTCGCCGTCCAGGACGTGATGGCCGCCGTCGCCGACCGGGTCGGGATGGTCCCGGAAGAGGGACCGGCGTCCCTCTGACGGGTCGCGATGCGGTGACGGTCACTCGTCAAGCGCTTTACGACCGTTGCGTCGCGGAGTAGACCGAACGGCGTGTCCGACACCACGACCACATCCCAGCGCCGGGAGAGGACCTTTCTCGGCCACCCCGTCCAGCTCTCGACCCTGTTCGGCGTCGAGATGTTCGAGCGGTTCTCCTTCTACGGCATGCAGGGGATCCTGCTCATCTACATGTACTACTCGGCCACCCAGGGAGGCCTGGGCCTGGACGAGGGGGTGGCGGCGGGCATCGTCGGCGCCTACGGCGGCACCGTCTACCTCTCGACGATCCTCGCGGCCTGGTCCGCCGACCGGCTCTTCGGTCCCGAGCGGGTGCTGTTCGGCAGCGCCGTCTCGGTGATGGCGGGCCACATCGCGCTCGCCCTGGTCCCCGGTGCGCCCGGGCTCGCGATCGGCCTGGTGCTGGTCGCGTTCGGCAGCGGCGGGATCAAGGCGAACGCCTCGACGATCCTGGCCTCGCTCTACGGCCCGGGCGACGACCGTCGCGACGCCGGGTTCTCGATCTTCTACCTGGGCGTGAACATCGGCGCCTTCAGCGGGCCGTTGCTCACCGGGCTGCTGCAGTCGACCTGGGGCTTCCACATCGGCTTCGGCGCCGCCGCGGTCGGCATGGCGATCGGCCTGGTCCAGTACTGGTTCAACCGGCGCGCGCTCCCGGAGTCGGGCTGGGTCGTCCCGAACCCGCTCCCGGCCGCCACCCGGACCCGGGCCGGGATCGGAGCGGTCGCGCTGCTGGTCGTCGTCGGCGTCCTGATCGCCACCGACGTGATCACCGCCGACCGGCTGAAGTGGATCGTGTTCGGGATCGTCCTGGTCGCGACCGTCTCCTACTTCACGCTCATGCTGACCAGTCCGAAGGTGGACCGCGTCGAGCGTCGCCGGGTGCTGGCGTTCCTGCCGATGTGGCTCGCCTCGGTGATGTTCTGGGCGATCTTCCAGCAGATCTTCACCGTGCTCACCATCTACGCCGACCAGCGCCTGGACCGGACGATCCTCGGCTGGGAGATGCCGGTGACCTGGACCCAGTCGATCGAGCCGGTCTTCGTCATCCTGCTCGCGGGCGTCTACGCCACGGTGTGGACCAAGCTCGGTCCGCGCCAGCCGTCGTCGCCGCTGAAGATGGCGATCGGCACCGTGGTCGTCGGCTGCGCGTTCCTGCTGTTCGTGCCGTTCGCCGGCACCGGCGCCAACGGCACGCCGCTGCTCGCGGTCGTCGGGATCCTGCTGGTGTTCTGCCTGGCCGAGCTGTTCACCTCGCCGGTCGGGCAGTCGCTGTCGACCAAGCTGGCGCCGCAGGCGTTCCAGACCCAGATGGTGGCGCTGTTCTTCCTGTCGGTCTCGATGGGCACCGTGCTCTCCGGGCTGCTCGCGGAGCTCTACAGCGAGGGCGCCGAGGTGGCCTACTTCGGTATCACCGGGGTGACCGCGATCGTGGTCGGCCTGGTCGTCGTCGCGCTGGTGCCGAAGCTGAAGGTCCTGATGGAGGGCGTCCGCTAGGCTCTGGTCGAACACCGGTTCGATCCGTCCCCAGCTGTGCACACACCTGTGGACAACTCCGGTGGATCACCGACGACGGGTACGCCGGATCGTCGGTGAGTCCATCGTGTCGCCGGCCATCTCCCGGGCGATCCGCACCACGTGCGCGCGGACGTCCGGGGGCTGGTCGGCGATCCGCATCGCCAGCATCTCCAGCACCGAGGCCAGCCCGAACGCGATCTCGGGGCGGCTGAGCCCGGCGTAGCGCGCCTGCACGGCCTCGTGCCGCAGCGCGGCCGCGGCGGCGAGCACCGTCTCGCGGTCGGTGCGCAGGGCGGCCAGCCGCCGTCGTTCGTGGGTGTTCATGCTCCCCCGGTCGTCGCTGCGGAGCCGTCGCGGGCGACGGCCGGTCCGCACCCGGGGGAGCGGGCGCGGCGACCAGCGTGCCCCGCCCGCCCCGGCAGGCGCCAGGCGGGTCCCCGAGATGTCGCACACACGTTCGACTCAGAGCAGCAGCAGGACCACGCCGAGTGCCGAGAACGCCCCCCGGAGGTGGTTCGCGACGTTCCACCGCGGAGCGAACGCGGCCCAGTCGCCGTCGCGCTCCAGGGCGTTGTTGAGCGGGATGTTCACCGCGGCGGTCACGGCGAAGCCGGCCAGCACCGCGACCCCGCCCGCGATCCGCAGCGGCTGCCCGCCGAGCGCCCCGGCCACCGTCACCGCGCCGGCGAGCAGTGCGGTGCCGGCGAACAGTGTCCCGAACACCGGGTTCACGATCACCCGGTTCACCCCGCGCATCACCGCGACCGCCTCCGCGGCGGGGCGACGACGCAGGGCGGGGAGCGCCGCGACCGAGAACGCCAGGTAGACCCCGCCGAGCAGGCCCGCCCCGGTGAGAGTGGCTCCGTCGAGGAGGCCGGTCATCCCGCCACCCCCGCCGCCCACTCCTCGACGGTCAGCACGCCGTCGGCGGCGCCCCGCGGGCCGTGCGCCCGGACCCGGCCCTCGTTGAACGCCCGGTTCATCGCGACGTGCAGCCGCGCCCCGTCGGCGGACAGTCCGGCCCCGCGCAGCAGCCCCTCCATCTCCCCGTCCGGGACGCGTACGTAGGCCAGGTCCGGCAGGCCCAGCGCGGGCCCGAGCGCGGCGACGACGTCGGGCACCGTCCGGTCCGCCGCGCCCTGCACCTCCACGACGTCCGGTGCGTCCGGGTCGAGCAGGGCCGCGGCGGCGGCGCGGCCGACGTCGCGGGTGGCGACCATCGGCAGCGCGACGTCCGGGTCGACCGAGTCGGCGTGCACCCCGTGTGCCCGCATGGCGTCGGCCGACCACAGGAACGACTCCAGGAACAGGCCCGGCCGGACCCGGGTGACGTGCGCGTCGAGCGTCGCCAGCCGGGCCTCCTGGTCGTGCAGGCTGCCCAGGTACCCGGTCGCGGCGAGACCGGGGCCGCCCGGGACCTCCGCCCCGAGCGAGCTCAGCGCGACGACCCGGGGCACGGCCGCGTCCCGCAGCGCGGCGACGACCGACTCCCCGAGCCGGGCCTGGTGGGCGGCGTGGTCGGGCCCGGTGACGTCGAACGGCAGCAGGACGAACGCGGCGGCCGCGCCGTCGAACGCCCGGCGCAGGAACGCCCGGTCGCCCAGGTCGCCGGGCCACGGCCGCACCCCCGGCGCGGCGACGGCCGGGCGGCGCGCGACGGCGCGGACGTCCACCCCGGCCGCGGTCAGCTCCCGGACGACCTGCGATCCCACGTTCCCGGTCGCACCCAGCACGGTGATCATGTCGAACCCTTCTCGTCGGTGTCCGTCCACGATCACCGCCACCGAGTGGACGCAGAAGGGCCGTGAATCCACAACTGATGCTCATCCGTCCACAGATGGGGATGAGCTGTGGACGGACTGTCATGCTGTGCACCGTGTCCACCGCGCCGCCGTTCCCGGCCGCCGACCCGCTCGGGGAGGCGCTGCACGTGCTGCGGATGGACGGCCTCTTCTACTGCCGCTCCGAGCTCGGTGAGCCGTGGGGGATGACGCTGCCGCCGACGCCGGGCTGCCTCTGGTTCCACGTCGTCACCTCCGGCGGGTGCCGGCTCACCGTCGACGGCGCCGGCGGCCGGGACGGGGCCGACCGCGAGCTGCGCCCCGGCGAGCTCGTCGTCGTGCCGCGGGGGACCGGGCACGTGCTGCGCAGTGCGCCCGGTGTGTCCGCCCCGGACATCCGGTCGATCCCGCACCCGATGCTCGACGGGCGCTACGCCCTGCTCCGGCACGGCGGCGACGGTCCGGTGACCCGGATGGTGTGCGGCGCGGTCCGGTTCTCCCACCCCGCCGCGGGCGACCTCGTCGCGAGCCTGCCCGACCTCGTCCGGGTCGAGCCGTCACCGATCGGGGACCGGGTGCAGGACACGCTGCGGCTGCTGGCCGCGGAGGTCGAGCACGGCGGCCCCGGCAGCGACGCGGTGATCACCCGGCTGGCCGACGTGCTGGTCCTCCAGGCGGTGCGCGGCCGGCTGCAGGCCGACGCGGCCACCCGTACCGGCTGGCTCGGCGCGCTCGCCGACGACCGGATCGGCCGCGCGCTCGCCGCGGTGCACCGCGAGCCGGAGCGGGACTGGACCGTCGCCGCGCTCGCCGCGACGGCGGCCATGTCGCGGTCGGCGTTCTCCGCCCGGTTCACCGAGCTCGTCGGCGAGTCCGCGATGGGCTACGTGACCCGGTGGCGGATGCACGCCGCCGCCGAGTTCCTGTCAGGGGGGAGTGGGACGGTGGCGCAGGCGGCCCACCGGTTCGGTTACCGGTCCGAGGCGGCGTTCGCACGGGCCTTCTCGCGGGTCGTCGGGGAGCCCGCCGGACGGGTGCGCCGGCACGGGCTCGCGGGCACGGCCGACGCCCTCGCGGCCTTCCGGAGCTGACTCCGGGCCCTCGCACACACGTTCGACACAGGGCTGCTACGCTGCGACGACGCCACCGGGAGAGGAGCAGCGCATCAGGTCGATCGTCCCGTATCCAGATCTCTCGCGACCGTTCTAGACGGCGGTATGCGACGGCATGCCCGTGTGTCGATGCCGTCGTCTTACGCTGTCTAGCGCTCGTGCGAGAAAGCGGTACAGAACCGGATCGACGATCGATGTACTCGTCTGCGCTTCTCTCGGTGGAGTTCGAGACAGGGCTAGAGATCGCTACGTCCGGCCCAGTGCTCGGGTCTTCTGCTGCTTTCTAGCGTGTCCGCGAGACGGTCGGAGAAAGCCCGAGGTGCAGAGGCCCGTCCGGGCGGGGGCTACCGGTCCGAGGCCGTGCGGTCGGCGTCCACGGCCTGCCGGAGCGCCTCGACCGCCGGTGAGGTGTCGTCGACGCGGCTGCACAGGGAGATGGGGCACGGATGTGCGTCCACGACCGGCAGGAACACGATCCCCGGATGGCGGTGGCTGCCGCCCACGTAGCCGCCGGTGATGGCGATCGCCACGCCCGAGGCCACGACCTCCAGCATCTCGTCGACCGTGTGCGCGGACGCGCCGTAGCGGACGGGACGACCGCTGGGCCGTGGGTCGTGCGCCCACCAGCGGACCCACCGCGGGTCGGCCCGGTCGTCGGTGATGTGGACCTCGTCGTCCAGATCGGCGAGTCCGACCGAGGAACGGTGGGCGAGGCGGTGGCCGGCCGACAGCGCCACCACCAGCGTCTCGTGTCGCACGAGATCGAGCCGCACACCGGCGGCGTCCAGGATCGGGGGACCGACGAGACAGGCATCGACCGTCCGGTCGCGGACCGCGTCGGCCTGGGCCGACCAGGGCAGATGGACGAGCTGGACCGAGACGTCGGGGACCTCCTGCCGCATCCGCTCCAGGATCCTGCGGGTGTGCGCGCCGGTCGTCGCGGTCATGAACCCCAGGCGCAGCACCCCGGCGCCGGCGCGGCGGTGGGCCGCGACCGCGGCGAGGGCGCGGTCGGCCGCCGCCAGTGCCTCGCGGGCCTCGGCCAGGAAGAGCCGGCCCGCCTCGGTGGGGACCACGGGATGCGCGCTGCGGTCGACGAGCTCGACCCCCAGCTTGTCCTCGAGCGTGCGGACCTGCTTGCTCAGCGCCGACCCGGACACGTGCAGCCTCCGCGCCGCCCGACCGAAGTGACCCTCGTCGACGACGGTGGCCAGGTAGCGCGCGAGGTGCAGGTTCAACGTCGCGACCACCGGTTCCTCCTGCCTCTGAACTGCGATGACAACCATACGGTTCACGGAGCGGGGAAAGATGCCCTGGACGGTGGGTGCTCCGTCGTCGGAGGGTCGGCGCAGAGCACGACCGACGGAGGAGGCGCGATGAGCGTGGAACTGGTGCATCCCGAGGGGGTCCACCGGGTCGACGTCCACCACCAGGTGGCCGACACCCGGGGGACACGCACGGTGTACCTGGCGGGACAGGTGTCCTGGGATCTCGAGGGGAACCTGGTCGGCCGCGGCGACGTCGCCGCGCAGGCCGAGCGGTGCTACCTCAACGTCGTCGCCGCGCTCGACGCCGTCGGGGCGACGGCGGCCGACCTGGCCAAGGTGGTCGTGTACATCGTCGACCTCGACGAGACCCGGGCCGAGCAGTTCGTCGCCGGGCGCACCCGCGCGGCGGCGGCGCTCGGCGTGGAGTTCCGGCAGCCCAGCACCTGGATCGGGGTCACCGCGCTGGCCGCGCCCGGCTACCTCGTCGAGGTCGACGCGGTGGCGGTGCTGTCCTGATGCGGGTCGCGTCGTGACCCCGCGAACCGGGTCCGGATCGCAGACGTCCGCAGCCGACCTGCGACGCAACACGGACACCGTCCGGGCGTTCTACGACCTGATGTTCAACGGATGCCGCCCGGCCGAGGCCCTCGAGCGCTACGCCGGGGACACCTACACCCAGCACAACGTGCACGTCGCCGACGGCAAGGAGGCCTTCGTCGCGTACTTCGAGCGGATGGCCGCCGAGTACCCGGGCAAGCACGTGCGGTTCGTCCGGACGATCGCCGAGGGCGACCTGGTCGTCCTGCACTGCCACCAGACCTGGCCGGGCGGCGACGACTACGCCGGCATCGACATCTTCCGGGTCGACGACCACGGCCGGGTCGTCGAGCACTGGGACGTCCTGCAGGTCGTGCCTGCGACCTCGGCCAACGACAACGGCATGTTCTGACCGCACGGTCGTGTCGTCCCGCCCGTCGCCCGCGCCGGTCGGACGCTCACAGGTGGGCGAGCTTCTCCGGGTTGCGCACCGCGTAGACCGCGGTGACCAGGTCGGCCCCGTCGACCTCGGACACCTCGATGAGCACGACGCTGTCGACGCCGTCCGGCCCGCGCACCACCACCGCGGGGAGCCCGTTGAACTCCGCGGCGCCGGTCAGCGCGCCCGGCAGCGGCCGAGCCGCCAGCCCGACGAGGAACCGGGCGACCTTCTCCGCCCCGCGGATCGGGCGCCGGGCCGCCGACACCGCGCCGCCGCCGTCGGCGAGCGAGACGACCTCGGGGGCCAGCAGCGCGGTCAGCGCCGCGACGTCGCCGCCCAGCGCCGCCCCGACGAACGCCTCCGCCACCCGCCGGGCCCGGTCCGGGGGCACGGTGAAGCGCGGCCGGCGGGCCCGCACGTGCTCGCGCGCCCGGTGCGCGATCTGCCGGACCGTGGCGACCGGGCGCCCGGTCGCGGCGGCGATCTCGTCGTAGCCGGTGCCGAAGGCCTCCCGCAGCACGAACACCGCACGCTCCTCCGGGGCGAGAATCTCCAGTACGAGCAGCATCGCGACGGTGACGTCGTCGGTGCGTAGGGCGCGGTCGGCGGCGCCGTCGTCGCCGGTCGGCAGCGGGTCGGGCAGCCACGGTCCGGGGTAGGTCTCCCGGGCCCGGGCGACGGTGCGCAGCCGGTTCAGCGCCTGCCGCGACACCACCCGCGCCAGGTACGCCCGCGGGTTCCCCACCTCGTCGTGCGCGGTGGCCGACCAGCGCAGCCAGCTGTCCTGCAGCACGTCCTCGGCATCGGCGACGCTGCCGAGGATCTCGTAGGCGACGGCGAACAGCAGGCCGCGATGGCGGTCGAACTCGGCGAGCGGGTCCACCTCAGGCCACCCGCCCCCGGGCCCGGCGCAGCGCGTAGCGGCACACCTGCTCCTTCACCACGGCCGCCGCGCCGCCGCCGAGCGCGACCGGCCGGGGCACGTCGTGGCGGTCCACGAGCTGGATCAGCGCGGCGTCCGGCCCGAGCGCCAGGCACTGCGCGGCGTAGGACACCGAGGCCGCCGGTGCGGGGCGTCCGCGCAGGCCCGCGAGCACGGTGCGCGCCGCGGCGACCCCGAGCGGGAGGGCGGCCTGGCAGCTCGCGCGGACCAGCCCGACCTCCGGCGGGGCGGCGACGGCGTCGCCCGCGCCGACGATCCTGGCGTCGCCGGTGCAGGTGAGCGTGGCGTCGGTGCGCAGGCGGCCGTCGTCGTCGACGGGCAGGCCGGAGTCCCGGGCCAGCCCCGGGATCGCGGGCGTCGTGGTCCACAGGACCAGGCCGGCGCCGAGCGCGGCCGGGTCGGTCACCGTGACGCCCTCGCCGACCTCCACCCCCAGCGACGCCAGCCGGGCACGGACCCGGTCCCGGCTGCGGGCGGGCAGCTCCGCGGCGACCGGGCCCGCCGACAGCAGCCGCACGTGCAGGCCGGGCCGGGCGGCGGCGAGCTCGGTGGCCGTCTCCAGCCCGGTCAGCCCCGCCCCGACGACGGCGACGACCGCCCCGTCGGGCAGGGCCGCGGTGGCGTCGTGCACCCGGCGGGCGTTCTCCAGGGTGTCCACCCGCAGCGCGCCGTCCGGGGCCGTCCCCGCCCCGCTGCCGACCGCGTACACGAGCCGATCGAACCGCAGCACGTCGCCGTCGTCGAGGGTCGCCGTGCCGTCCCCGATCCGGGTGACCCGCGCCGCGCGGGTGCGGACCCGCCGGTGCAGGACCTCGCGCAGCGGCACCGTCGCCGCCCCGGTGCCCGCGGCGAGCCGGTGCAGCCGCACCCGCTCGACGAACTCCTCCCGCGGGTCGACGACCGTGACCGCCGCCCCGCCCGCCGCGATCCGGTTCGCTGCCGCGACCCCCGCGTATCCCGCTCCGACCACCAGCACTGTCGCGTCCATGTCGCGTCCTCCCGTGTGTGCGCTGTCGGGATACCGACACCGCACGGGGCCACCGCGTGACGATCTGTGTCCGGGGTCACGGATGGCGCGTGGCAGGGTGGACCCATGAGCGGTGTGGCGGTGGTGACCGGGGCGGGGTCGGGCATCGGCGAGGCGGTGACCCGCGGCCTGCTCGACGCCGGCTGGCGGGTCGCACTGGCCGGGCGCCGGCGCGAGCCCCTGACCGGGGCCGCGGCGGGCCGCGACGGGACGCTCACCGTCCCCACCGACGTCACCGACCCCGGGTCGGTCGACGCCCTGTTCGCCGCGGTGCACGAGCGCTGGGGCCGGGTCGACCTGCTGGTCAACAACGCCGGCACGTTCGGCGCGGGCGGCACCGTCGACGAGATCTCCGTCGAGGACTGGAACGCGGCCGTCGCGGTCAACCTCACCGGCTCGTTCCTCTGCGCCCGCGCCGCGTTCGCGGCGATGCGCCACCAGGACCCGCAGGGCGGGCGGATCATCAACAACGGCTCGATCTCCGCGCACGTCCCCCGGCCGGGCAGCGCGCCCTACACCGCCACCAAGCACGCGATCACCGGGCTGACCAAGTCGCTCTCGCTCGACGGCCGCGGGTTCGGCATCGCCTGCGGCCAGATCGACATCGGCAACGCCGCCACCGAGATGACCGCGGGCATCGCGACCGGTGCGAGGCAGGCCGACGGGTCGGTGCGCCCGGAGGCCACCTTCGACGTCCGGCACGTCGCCGACGCCGTCGTCTACATGGCCGGGCTGCCGCCGGAGGCGAACGTGCAGTTCCTGACCGTCGCGGCGACGACGATGCCCTGGCTCGCCCGGGGCTGAGGGCCGTCTCTTTCTGAGACTTCCGTCACCTGCCGTCGCGGGGGACACTGTGCGAATGACTCGGAGGATGCACGTCCTTCGCCTGATCGTGCATGCCCGGTCACGCCAGCCGGTGCTGCTGCTCGGCGAGGCCGACGGCGACCGCTGCGTGCCGGTGTTCCTGCGGCCGCCGCAGGCCGAGGTCATCGCCGTGGGCCCGCGCGACGACGAGGGCACCCCGCTCACCCAGGACGTGCTGCTCCCGGTGGTGGAGGCGCTGGGCCGGACCCTGGAGCAGGTCGAGATCTCCGACCTCGTCGACGGTGTCTACACCGCCGAGCTGGTCTTCGACGGCGGCACCCGGCTGGCCGTGCGCCCGTCGGACGCGTTGTCGCTGGCCGTCCGGGAGGGGCTGCCGATCGGGATGGCCGAGCACGTGCTCGACGAGGTCGGCCAGGCCGTCGACGACGTCCTGCCCCCCGACGGCGACGACACCACCGGGGCCGCCGCGCAGGCCCGCGCGGCCACCGCCGGCCCGGCGGACGTCCCGCCGGAGCAGCAGATGCAGGAGTTCCGCGAGTTCATCGACGAGGTGTCGCCGGAGGACTTCCGCTAGGCCGCGGCCGGGGCCCCGGCCCACAGCTCGGCGTAGCGCCCGCCCCGGGCCAGCAGCCCGGCGTGGTCCCCGCGCTCGACGATCCGGCCCTGTTCGAGCACGAGGATCTCGTCGGCGTGGCGGACGGTGGACAGCCGGTGTGCGATGACGAGTGCGGTCCGCCCGTCCAGCGCCTCGGCCAGCGCCGCCTGCACCGCGGCCTCCGAGGTGGTGTCCAGGCTGGCCGTGGCCTCGTCCAGCACCACGATCCGCGGCCGGGCCAGCAGCACCCGCGCGATCGTCATCCGCTGGCGCTCCCCGCCGGACAGCCGGTACCCCCGCTCCCCGACGACGGTCGCGAGCCCGTCCGGCAGGGCCGCCACCAGGCCGTCGAGCCGGGCCCGGCGCAACGCCGCCCACAGCTCGGCGTCCGTGGCATCCGGTGCCCCGATCCGCAGGTTCGCCGCGACCGTGTCGTGCAGCAGGTGCCCGTCCTGGGTCACGAACCCGACCGCGCGGTGCACCGAGGCGGTCGTCAGCTCGCGCACGTCCACCCCGCCGATCCGGACCGCGCCGTCGCCGACGTCGTAGAGCCGGGCGAGCAGCTGCGCGACCGTGGACTTCCCGGCCCCCGACGACCCGACGACCGCCACCACGGCGCCGGGCGGGGCGCTGAACGACACCTCGTGCAGCACCTGCTCCCCGCCGCGGGTGTCGAGCGTCGCCACCTCCTCCAGCGACGCCAGCGACACCTGCTCGGCGGTGGGGTAGGCGAACGAGACCCGGTCGAACTCGACGCCGACCGGCCCGTCGGGCACCGGGCGCGCCCCCGGGGCGTCGGTGATCATCGGCTCCAGGTCGAGGACCTCGAGCACCCGCTCGAAGCTGACCAGCACGGTCATGATCTCCATCCGGGCGCCGGCCAGCGCGGTCAGCGGCTGGTAGAGCCGGGTGAGCAGCAGCGCGAGCGCCACGACGTTCCCCGCCGACAGCGCCCCGGCCAGCGCGAAGCCGCCCCCGACCCCGTAGACGACGGCGACGGCCAGCGACGACGCGAGCGTCAGCGCCGTCACGAACGTCCACTGCAGCATCGCCGATCGCACCCCGATCGCGCGGACCCGGTCGGCCCGCTCGGCGAACTCCGCGGACTCGCGCTCCGGGCGGCCGAACAGCGTGATCAGGGTGGCGCCGGGCGCGGAGAACCGTTCGGTCATCCGGGTGCTCATCGCCGCGTTGTGGTCCGCGGCCGCCCGCTCCAGCGCGGCCAGCCGCCGCCCCATCAGCCGGGCCGGGACCAGGAACGCCGGCAGCAGCAGCGTCACCAGCAGGGTCACCGGCCAGGAGATCACCAGCATCGCGGCGAGGGTCAGCACCAGTACGACGACGTTGGACACCACTCCGGCGAGGGTGTCGGAGAACGCCCGCTGCGCCCCGAGCACGTCGGAGTTCAGCCGCGACACCAGGGCGCCGGTGCGGGTGCGGGTGAAGAACGCGACCGGCATCCGCTGCACGTGGTCGAACACGGTGGTCCGGAGCTGGTGGATCAGGCTCTCGCCGAGGTTCGCCGAGTACCAGCGGGTCAGCATCGACAGCGCCGCCTCGACCAGCGCGACGGCGGCCATCAGCCCGGCCAGCACCGCGAGCACCGACAGCCGCTCGCCGCGGGTCACCGCGTCGGTGGCCCGCCCGGCCAGCAGCGGCACCGCCACCGTCAGCACCGCGGCGACGGTGCTCACGGCGAGGAACGCCGCGATCCGCCGCCGGTGCGGCCGGGCGAAGGCCAGAATCCGGTGGGCCGTCTCCCCGGCCGGGCGGGTGCGCCTGCCGGGCTCGGTGCTCGCGTTGCGCAGTGCCGTCCAGGTGCTCGCGTCCATGGTGGGCGACGCTAGGACGTGAAGCTGACTTCAGGTCAAACGTGCGTCCTCATGCGGCCGCGAGCTCGGGCTCGTCGTTCAGGTCCGGCAGCGTCCACGGCCGTGCGACGGCGACCAGCGCGATCCCGGCGAGCGCGATCGCGCCGAACATGGCGGTGCCCATCGCGGCCGCGTCGTTGCCGAGCAGCCCGACCACGGGCGAGGTCGCGGCGCCGATCCCGAACTGCAGCGACCCCAGCAGCGCCGACGCCGTCCCGGCGGACTCGCCGTGCCGGGCCAGGGCCAGCGCGGGCGCGTTCGGCAGGACGAAGCCACAGGCCAGCAGCAGTGCCCACACCCCGGCGAGCACGGCGGGCAGGCCGCCGGTGCCGGTCGCGGTGAGCACGGCCAGCACGAGCCCGACGAGCACCCCGGCGGCGACGGCGGTCGACATCACCTGGCGGGGCTCGAAGCGGCGCAGCACCACCGGGTTGAGCTGGGTGCCGACGACCAGCCAGATCGCGCCGGCGCCGAAGGCGATGCCGAACGTCTGCTGGTCCATCCCGAACTGCTGCTGGTAGACGTACGCGGCGCCGGAGACGTAGCTGAACAGCGCGCCCATCGCGAGCCCGGCGACGAGCACCAGGCCGACGAAGGTCCGGTCGCGCAGCAGCCCGCCGTAGGTCCGCAGGGTGGGGCCGAACCGGGCCGACCGGCGTCGGGAGACGGGGAGGGTCTCGGGCAGCCCCGAGGTGACCACGGCCAGCATGACCAGGCCGTAGCCGGCCAGGAACAGGAAGACCCCGCGCCAGGAGACCCAGTTGAGCAGGGCGGCGCCGAGGGTCGGGGCGAGCACCGGGAAGGCGCCCATCACCAGGATCAGCCGCGAGAGCATGGTCGCCGCGGCCCGGCCGGTGAACAGGTCGCGGACCACGGCGAGGCCGATCACCGCGCCCGCCGCGGCGCCGACGCCCTGCAGCACCCGCAGCACCGCCAGCACCTCGATGCTCGGGGCGACCGCGACCAGCGCGGAGGCCAGCACGTGCACGGCGGTCCCGGCGAGCAGGAGCCTGCGACGGCCGTAGGCGTCGGACAGCGGGCCGATCACCAGCTGGCCGAGCGCGAGACCGGCGAGTGTGCCGGTCAGCGTCAGCTGCACGACCGGCTCGGACGCGACGAGGTCGCGCCCGACGTCCGGCAGCGCGGGCAGGTAGGTGTCGATCGTCAGTGGACCGAGCGCGATCAGCGCGCCCAGGATCAGCGCGATCCGTAGCCGGCTCGGCGCGGTGACTGCAGTGGTGGTCACTCGGACGTCCCCCCTCGTGTGGCCGAACGGTGCAACCTCACGAGGGGTGACGCCGATTCCGCCCGGACATCACCGGACGGGTGAGCACGCTCACACGTCGATCACCGGGTGGCGGGCTCCAGCCGGACCTGCACCCACTTCGAGGTCGGGCAGCGCGAGGACTCCGCGTACGACTCGAGCGGGATCAGCGGGTTCGTCTCCGGGTAGTACGCGGCGATGCAGCCCTTCGGCGTCGAGTACGACACCAGCCGGAAGTCGTCCGCGCGCCGCTCGCTGCCGTCGGTCCACTCGCTGACCAGGTTCACCCGGTCGCCGTCGGCGAAGCCCAGTTCGCGCAGGTCGGCGTCGGAGATGAACACGACCCGGCGGCCGGAGTGGATGCCGCGGTAGCGGTCGTCCAGGCCGTAGATCGTGGTGTTGAACTGGTCGTGGCTGCGCAGGCTCTGCAGGACCAGCCGGCCCTCGGGGAGCGTCAGCACCTCCAGCGGGCTGACGGTGAACTCCGCCTTGCCCGACGCCGTCGGGAAGGTGCGGCTGTCCCGCGGCGGGTGGGCGAGGGTGAAGCCGCCGGAGCGGGCGACCTTCTCGGTGTAGGCCTCGCAGCCCGGGACGACCCGGCCGATCCGGTCGCGGATGCGGTCGTAGTCGGCCGCGAACTCGGCCCACGGGACGAGGTGGTCCGCGCCGAGGGTGGCCCGCGCGATCCCGCACAGGATGTCGACCTCGGAACGCAGCAGCTCACCGGCCGGCTCGGAGCGGCCGTGCGAGGCGTGCACCGCCGACATCGAGTCCTCGACGGTGACCCGCTGCGCCCGGCCGCCGGTCAGGTCCTTCTCGGTGCGGCCCAGCGCGGGCAGGATCAGCGCGTCGGTCCCGGCGACGACGTGCGACCGGTTCAGCTTGGTCGAGATCTGCACGGTCAGCGCGCAGCGCTCCAGCGCCGGCTCGGTGACGCCGGTGTCCGACATCGCCTGGGAGAAGTTGCCGCCCAGGCCGACGAACACGCTCGCCCGCCCGTCGGCCATCGCCTGCACGGCCGCGACCGAGTCGTGGCCGTGCTCGCGGGGCGGCTCGAAGCCGAACTCGTCGCGGATCGCGTCGAGGAAGCTGTCCGCGACCCGCTCCCAGATGCCCATCGTGCGGTCGCCCTGCACGTTCGAGTGGCCCCGGACCGGGCACAGGCCCGCGCCCGGCTTGCCGATCATGCCCTGGAGCAGGGCGACGTTCACCATCTCCTTGATGGTGGCGACGGCGTTGCGGTGCTGGGTGATGCCCATCGCCCAGCAGTTCACGATCCGCTTCGAGGTCGCGAGCATCTCCGCGGCCTTCTCGATCTCGCCCCAGGTGAGCCCGGTCGCGGCGACGACGGCGTCGCGGTCCAGGTCCTTCACGTGCGCGGCGTAGGCCTCGAAGCCGTTCGTGTGCCGCTCGATGAAGTCGCGGTCCAGCACGCTGCCCGGGTTGCGGTCCTCGGCGGCGAGCAGCAGGTGCCCGAACGCCTGCCACAGCGCGAGGTCGCCGTTGCTGCGGATCTGCAGGAACTCGTCGGCCAGGTGGGTGCCGATGCCGGACATGCCGCGCGGGGTCTGCGGGTTGTCGAACTTGAACAGCCCGGCCTCGGGCAGCGGGTTGACCGCGAGGATCCGCGCGCCGTTCTTCTTGGCCGTCTCCAGCGCCGACAGCATGCGCGGGTGGTTGGTGCCCGGGTTCTGTCCGGAGATGACGATCAGGTCGGCGTCGTGCAGGTCCTGCAGCGAGACCGAGCCCTTGCCGACGCCGATCGCCTCGGCCAGGCCGACCGAGGTCGACTCGTGGCACATGTTGGAGCAGTCGGGCAGGTTGTTCGTGCCGTAGGCGCGGGCGAACAGCTGGTAGACGAACGCGGCCTCGTTCGACGCCCGGCCGGAGGTGTAGAACAGCGCCTCGTCCGGGCTCGACAGGGCGCGCAGGTGGGTCCCGACCAGGTCGAACGCGTCGTCCCACGAGATGGGCTCGTAGTGCGTGCCGCCGGCCCGGCGGACCATCGGGTGGGTGAGCCTGCCCTGGCTCTCCAGCCAGTGCGCGCTGCGGTCCCGCAGGTCGGCGATGGAGTGCTCGGCGAAGAACTCCGGGGTGACCCGGCGGCGGTCGCCCTCCCAGGACACGGCCTTCGCGCCGTTCTCGCAGAACTCGGCGGTGTGCCGCTCGCCCGGGGCCGGGTCCGGCCAGGCACAGCTCATGCAGTCGAAGCCGTCGACCTGGTTCATCGTGAGCAGGTTCTTGGCGGTCTTCACCACGCCCTGTTCGGCGAGGGAGCGCTTCATGGAGATCGCAACGGCCTTCGCCCCGGCGGCGGAGGTCTTCCGCTCCGAGACGCGCAGATCGGACTCCTCGGTGTCGACCGGGGGGTGGATCGGGGCGCTGTTGACCGGGGTGGGAGACACGGGCACCTCATCTGGAACACGACGACGGCGGAACGGGGCGGATTACCCACGCGGGCGGGGCACGGAAACGATGTTGCCCCAGCGTGGGACGCCGTGCCCAGCCGGTCCGCGGATGCGCGGGGAAGGTCACGGACGTCCCGCGGCCGCGGCGCGCCGGTGGCTCCCCGCGACCTGCCGGGTGGCGACGCTGACCCGGTTCCAGGCGTTGATGGTCGCGACGGTGAGGACGAGCTGCATCAGCGCCTTCTCGTCGAAGACGGCGGCGGCCTCGTCCCACACCGGGTCCGGCACCGCGTCGGTCCGGTCGGCGAGCCGGGTGAGCTCCTCGGTCAACGCGAGCGCGGCGCGCTCGGAGCGGGTGAACCACGGGGCCTCCCGCCAGGCGGACACGGCGAGCAGGCGCTCGATGCTCTCCCCGGCCTCCAGCGCGTCGTGGGAGTGCATGTCCACGCAGAACCCGCAGCCGTTGACCTGCGAGGCGCGCAGTCGTACGAGCTCCTGCACGGCGCGGGGGAGGACGGCGTCGTCGCGGGTGGAGGCCTCCAGCGCGAGCAGCGCGCGGTAGCCGTCCGGGACGTGGCGGTAGGGCCGGGTGATGCGCGGTTCCATGACGGTGCCCTTCGGGTCGGTGGCGTTCGTGGACGGTGTCGTGGGTGGTGTGATCACGGTGCGAGTGCGGCCCGGACGCGCTGCGGCGCGTCCGGGGCGGTGCGGACGACGTCCTCGGCGACCTCGGCGAGCGAGCGGCCGGCCAGCTCGCGTCGCCAGGCGAGCTCGGCCGAGCGCATGGACAGCGAGATCGCGCAGTGGCCGGAGTAGTCGAGCGACGGGTCCCCGCCCGGCGCCGCACCGAGGATCGAGGTGCAGCGGAACGCGTCCTCCGGCCCCTCGACCGCGACGACGACGTCGAGCAGGGACACCTCGTCCGCGGGCCGGGCGAGCCGGAACCCGCCCCGTGGGCCGGGCACGGACTCGCACACCCCGGCCCGGACCAGGGCCTGGAGCTGCTTGTTGAGGTACGCGGGCGGGAGGTCGTAGAACCCGGCGAGCCGGGCGCCGGGGACGGCGTCGCCGACCCAGGCCAGGTTCAGGCAGCAGTGCAGCGCCCACTCGACGCCCTGTCCCATCCGCATGAACTGGACACTACATATCCAGGATATCCGTTGTCCAGGTTTTGCGGGTGATCACCGTCTCCGTCGATGTGTCCGACAGATGACGGCAAACGCATCGATGTAAGCGGTCGGTTACAGGTACTGCCGGAACCTGGAAATCGGACGCTCCGGTCTTCCACTCTCGGGGCGTACGAAAGCTCCCCCGAAGGAAGGAACCGTCATGGACAAGCGCCGTATCGCCGGTCTGGCCGCTGCCGCCGTCGCCGCACCGCTCGTGATGCTGGGTGCCACCGGCACCGCCAACGCCGCGGAGATCACGCCGATCGCCGAGTACGTGGACGACACCGTCGCCGACCTCTCGTCGACGATCGGCGCCGTGGTCGACGCGCTGGGGTTCGAGGCCTGACCCGCCCCTGAGGCAGACGATCGACGGCCGGCCCCGGGAGCTCCGGGGCCGGCCGTCGGTCGTGCGGGGTGGTCGCGGCTCAGCCGGTCTCGACCTGGTCGGTGAGCGGCTCGGCCGGACGGCCGGGGGCCGGGGCCCACGCCTCGTCGTCGAGCATCGGGCAGGCCAGCCACTCGTCCGGGACGCCGAAGCCGTCGACCAGGGTCCGGGCGTGCGGACGCAGCTCGGCGCACAGCCCGTTGACCAGCGGCCGGATCGAGCGGGACTCGGCCGCGGTGAGCCGGCCGGTCTCCAGGTACCAGGCCCGCTCGCGGTCGATCACGGTGAGCACGTGCAGGTCGTAGACCCGCTCCAGCAGCGCGCGCACCGCCGGGTCGTCGACGGTCACGAGCTTGTCCGCGAACGACGCCTCCACCAGCGTGTCCACGTGCGCGCGGGCCGCGGTGAGCAGCAGGTCCTGGGCGGAGTTGAAGACGGCGAACTCGTCGTTGCCCTTGCGCATGGCCGGAGCCAGGTTGCGGATCGCCGCGGCCAGGGTGTCCTCGCGACGGACGGCCAGCAGCTCCCGGCGGCGCGTGCGGTCGGTCAGGTCGATCCCGCGGAACGGGAGCCGCCGGGTCAGCGACGCGGCCCCGGTCCGCTCGGCCAGTACCCCGGCGAGCTGACGGCCGAGCAGCGGCGCGATCTCGAGCGGGTTGCCCTTCTTGATCGTGCGGCCGTAGTCCGACAGCAGCTCCTTGGCCAGCAGCTGGAGCAGGACCGTGTTGTCGCCCTCGAACGTGGTGAACACGTCGGTGTCCGCCTTGAGGGCGGGCAGCAGGTTCTCCTCCAGGTAGCCCGCGCCGCCGCAGGCCTCCCGGCAGGTCTGGATGGTGTGCGTGGCGTGCCAGGTCGCGATCGCCTTGATCCCGGCGGCGGACTGCTCCAGCGTGCGCTGCTCGCGTGCGCCGACCGGTCCGGCGCCCGGGGCCTGGATGTCGTGCATCCGCTGGACCAGGTCGTCCTGGGTGAAGTGCAGGGCGAACGTCGTCGCCAGCGCGGGCAGCAGCTTCTGCTGGTGGGCGAGGTAGTCGAGGACGGCGATCTCCTCGCCGGTCGCCGGGTTGGCGAACTGGCGACGGCGCTCGCCGAAGCGCACGGCCAGGGTGAGCGCCTTCTCGGTCGCCGCGCCGGCACCGCCCGCCACCGAGATGCGGCCGCGGACCAGCGTGCCGAGCATGGAGAAGAACCGCGCCGTCTCGTTCTCGATCGACGACGAGTACGTCCCGTCCGGGGCGACGTCGGCGAAGCGGTTGAGGAGGTTCTCGCGCGGGATGCGGACGTGGTCGAAGGCCAGCCGTCCGTTGTCGACGCCGTTGAGGCCGGCCTTGCGGCCGTCGTCGCCGATCTGCACGCCGGGCAGGGCCTTGCCGTCGCTGTCACGCAGCGGCACGAGGAAGGCGTGCACGCCGGGCTTCTCGTCGCCGGTGATCAGCTGGGCGAACACGACCGCCATCCGGCCGTCCCGCGCGGCGTTGCCGATGTACTCCTTGCGGGCCTGCGGGTACGGGGTGTGGACGACGAACTCGCCCGCCTCCCGGTCGTAGGTCGCGGTGGTGTGCAGGTGCTGCACGTCGGAGCCGTGCCCGGTCTCGGTCATCGCGAAGCAGCCGAGCAGCTCGCCGTCGATGATCTTGCGGAGGTACTGCTCGTGGTGCCGCTCGGTGCCGAGTACCTGGACCGCGCCGCCGAACAGGCCCCACTGCACGCCGGCCTTGACCAGCAGCGACAGGTCTCCGTAGGCCAGCATCGCGAACGCGGCGACGACCCCGCCGACGTCGCCCTGGCCGCCGACCGACGGGTCGAACCCGGTGTGCGGGCGGCCCGAGGAGGTCAGGAACTTCAGCGAGTCGGTGATCCACTCGCGGTACTGCGCCGAGCTCAGGTCGGGGTCCGCGCGCATCTCGGCGTTGGCCGCCAGCTGTTCGCGGGTCTCCTGCCGGGCCCGGGCCCAGCGCCCGTCGACGACGGTGCGGAGCGCCTCGGCGGGGACGGCGTCGGGGCTCGGAAGGGTGCTGCGGGTCATGACTGAACCTCCTGCTGCACGTGCGATGCCAGGCCGGACAGTCCGGACCAGGCCAGGTCGGTGAGATGGGCGGCGATCCGCTCGCGGGGGGTGCCGTCGGGGCGGGCGAGCCAGTCGTCGGCCGCCCCCCGGACGAGGCCGACGATCGCGTGGCCCCAGATGCGGGCGGCGGCCCGCGGGTCGGTGCCGGTCCCCGCCGCGGTGCCGAGGTTGCCGGCGATGACCACGGCCACCTCGTCGCCGATCACGGTCACGAGGTCGTTGACCGGGTCGCTCGTCTCGGTACGGCCGGTGTCGGCGGTGGGGGCGCGCCGGGTGGTGCCCTGGGTGAGCAGCGGTCGCTGTACCACGAACCGGTACAGCTCCGGGTCGATCTCGATCAGCCTGAGGTAGGCGTCGATGCCGGCCGCGACGGCCGCCCGCGGCCCGCGGCCCGCGTCGGACAGGGCCTCGGCGGTGGCCCGCCGGACCTCGGCCAGCAGGACGCCGGCCACCGACTCGCAGATCGCGGTGTAGAGGCCGGCCCGGTCGCCGAAGTGCCGGTAGATCACGGTCTTGCTGGTCTCGGCGGACGCGGCGATCTCGTCCATCCCGATGCCGGCGCCGTGCCGGCGGATGGCCCCGATCGCGGACCCGACGAGTGCCACCCGCCGCTGCTCGCGGTGGGCGTCCCATCGGCTGTCGCGTCTGTCCCGTCCGGCCTTCACGAAACCCATAGTACCGTGTACCTTGAGTACCGGCTACCCCGTGGTAACGACGAACCACGAGCTGATGCTCCGCCCGCCCGGAGCCGCGTGCAGCGCGGCGACCCGATCGGGTGGGGCGGGACCCGATCCAGGAGGGACGACCCCCATGCCAGCCAGCACCCGGCGCGCCGCCGTCATCGGCGGCAACCGCATCCCGTTCGCGCGGGCCAACGGTGCCTACGCCTCCGCCTCGAACCTCGACATGCTCACCACGACGCTCGACGGTCTGGTGGCCCGCTTCGGGCTGGCCGGCGAGCGCCTGGGTGAGGTCGTCGCCGGCGCCGTGCTCAAGCACTCCCGCGACTTCAACCTGACCCGCGAGGCGGTCCTCGGCTCCCGGCTGAACCCCGCCACCGCGGCCTACGACGTGCAGCAGGCCTGCGGCACCGGTCTGGAGGCGACGATCGCCGTCGCCAACAAGATCGCGCTCGGCCAGATCGAGTCCGGCGTCGCCGGCGGTGTGGACACCGCGTCCGACGCCCCGATCGCGCTGAATGACGACCTGCGTCGCGTGCTGGTCAGGCTCAACGCCGCGAAGACGGCGGTGGACCGGCTCAAGCTGGTCGGGCAGCTGCGGCCGGGCCAGATCGTCCCGGACATCCCGGAGAACTCCGAGCCGCGCACCGGCCTGTCGATGGGCGAGCACGCGGCGCGCACCGCGCTGGAGTGGGGCATCGGCCGCACCGAGCAGGACGAGCTGACCGCGCGCAGCCACCACAACCTGGCGGCCGCCTACGACCGCGGCTTCTTCGACGACCTCGTCACGCCCTACCTGAAGCTGACGCGCGACAACAACCTGCGCGCGGACTCCTCGGTGGAGAAGCTCGCGAAGCTCAAGCCGGTCTTCGGGAAGGGCCCGGACGCCACGATGACGGCGGGCAACTCGACCCCGCTGACCGACGGCGCCGCGCTCGTCCTGCTCGGTTCCGACGAGTGGGCCGCCGAGCACAAGCTGCCGGTGCTGGCCCACGTCGTCGACGCCGAGACCTCGGCCGTGGACTACGTGCACGGCCCGGACGGGCTGCTCACCGCGCCGGTGTTCGCCGTCCCGCGGATGCTCGAGCGCAACGGCCTGTCCCTGCAGGACTTCGACCTGTACGAGATCCACGAGGCGTTCGCCTCGGTCGTGCTCGTGCAGCGCAAGGCCTGGGAGGACCCGCGCTTCTGCAAGGAGCGCCTGGGCCTCGACGCGCCGCTGGGCGCCGTCGACGACGCGAAGCTCAACGTCGCGGGCTCCTCGCTCGCCGCGGGGCACCCGTTCGCCGCGACCGGCGGGCGGATCGTCGCCACCCTGGCCAAGCTCCTGCGGGAGAAGGCCGACACGGAGAAGAAGGACCAGCGCGGCCTGATCTCGATCTGCGCCGCGGGCGGCCAGGGCGTCGTCGCGATCCTGGAGGCGAAGAAGGCATGAGCGACCTGCTCGCGACCCTGTCCAACACCGGCATCGCCAAGCAGCTGGGGCTGCCCACGGTGCCGACGCTGCGCCGGCACCGCCCCGGGGACCCGCTGCTGGCCGGCCCGGTGCTCGTGGCGTCGGTCGGCGAGTCGCGCTTCGCCGAGGCCGTCACCGCGTTCGTCGAGGAGCAGGGTGTCCCCGCGCTCACGGCGGTCGGTGAGGACCGGCTGCACGGCGTCGTCGTCGATCTGTCGGGAGCGCGGACGCTGGCCGACCTCGCCGCCGCCCAGCAGATCCTCACCCCCGCGGTGAAGCGGCTCGGGCCCTCGGGCCGGGTGCTGCTGATCGGCGCCGAGCCCGCCGAGGCGTCCGGGGCCGAGGCGGCCGCCGTCGCCCAGTCGCTCGACGGCCTGGTCCGCTCGATCGGCAAGGAGCTGCGGTTCGGCGCGACGGCGAACCTGCTCGTGGTGACCTCCGACGTGACCCCCGCGGCGATCGACTCGTCGGTCCGGTTCTTCCTGTCGGCCCGCTCCGCCTACGTCGACGGCCAGGTCGCGCACGTCGCCGCCCCGGTCGGGACCCCGCGGGAGCCGGCCGAGGTCGACGACCCGCGCGCCGAGGAGCAGCCGCTCGCCGGGCGCATCGCGGTGGTCACCGGGGCGGCCCGGGGTATCGGCGCGGCCATCGCCGACACCCTGGCCCGCGACGGCGCGACGATCGTCGCCGTCGACATCCCGGCGGCCGGCGAGGGCCTGGCCCGCACCGCGAACCGCACCGGCGGCACCGCGCTGCAGCTGGACATCACCGCGTCGGACGCGGCGGACCGGCTGCTCTCGCACCTCGCCGACCGGCACGACGGCGTCGACATCGTGGTGCACAACGCGGGCATCACCCGCGACAAGCTGCTCGCGAACATGACCGAGGACCGGTGGAACTCGGTGCTCGGGGTCAACCTGGGCGCCCAGCTGACGATCAACGAGGCGCTGCTGGCGAAGGGCTCCCCGCTGCACGAGGCCGGCCGCGTGGTCTGCGTGTCGTCGCAGTCGGGCATCGCGGGCAACCGCGGCCAGACCAACTACGCCGCCTCGAAGGCCGGTGTGATCGGGATGGTCCGCGCGCTCGCCCCGCGGTTCGCCGAGCGTGGCGCGACGATCAACGCCGTCGCGCCCGGGTTCATCGAGACCGACATGACCGCGACGATGCCCGTCGCCACCCGCGAGGGCGGCCGCCGGATCAACTCGCTCAAGCAGGGCGGGCTGCCGGTCGACGTCGCCGAGGCCATCGGCTGGTTCGGCCGTGCCGAGTCCGGCGGGCTCAACGGGCAGGTCGTGCGGGTCTGCGGCCAGTCGATGCTGGGGGCCTGATGACCGTGGCCGAGGACCGGAAGGTCACCGAGCTGCCCGGCCCGCCGTCGCTGGGGCAGTACTACGCCTCCGCGGCCGCCCGGGCGGCGCTGCCCGGCGGCTCCGGCCGGTCGCTCCCCGCGACCGAGCTGGTCCGCCGCGGCGTCACCGTCGAGCAGGGGCACCTCGCCGACTACGCCCGGGTCTGCGGGTTCCGGGTCGGCAACGCCCTGCCGGTGACCTACCCGCACATGCTCACCTTCGGGCTGCAGGTCGTGCTGATGGCCGGCCGGTCGTTCCCGCTGCCGCTGCCCGGACTGGTGCACATCGCCAACCGGATCACCGTGCACCGGGCGATCGCCCCGACCGAGACGCTCGATGTCCGGGTGTGGGCCGAGCGGTTCACCCGCCACCCCAAGGGCGCGCAGGTGGATCTGATCGGCGAGGTCTCCGCGGGCGGGGAGACCGTCTGGGAGGGTCGCAGCACCTACCTGGCCCGCGGGGCGACGGCCCCGGACGGCCCGGTGGGCGGCGACGGCACGGCCGACATCGCCGAGCCGCCGGTGCCCACCGGTCCGGCGAACGCGCTGTGGCGGGTCCCGGGCGACATCGGGCGCCGCTACGCGGCCGTCTCCGGCGACGTGAACCCGATCCACCTGCATCCGCTCACCGCGAAGGCGATGGGCTTCCCGCGGGCGATCGCGCACGGCATGTGGACCGCGGCGCACGCCGCCGCGGCGCTGGAGGGCCGGGTCCCCGACGCCTGCACCTACGAGGTCGTGTTCCGCAAGCCGGTGCTGCTCCCGGCGAAGGTCGAGCTCGTGACCGAGCAGGCCGCAGGCGGGGCGTGGGGACTGGCCCTGCGCAGCGCCAAGGACGCGCAAAAGCTCCACCTGGTCGGCCGCATCGGCGGGTAGACCAGGCGCATGGACGAGGAACGACCCCGACCGGGTGGGCAGGTCTGCTCACCCGGTCGGGTGATTCTGGATCGGTCCACAGGCCGGTACAGCAACGTTTTCCCGATGACGGACGTCTTCCTCTGTGTCCATCATTCGTCATCCGACATCCGTGAGGAGGCCATGCGATGAACGAGGACATCTCGATCGAGACCGACGAGCAGCACGACGACGAGTCCCACATCGTCCGCGGACTCGACTAGGTCGGGCGGAGGAGCTCGTCCCGGCGCGGTGGAACCCACCGGCGTCCGCGGACCGGCACGGGTTCGCGCAGACCCTCGATCAGGAGCTGCGCCACCCGCCCACCCGGATAGTGTCGGGCCCATGCTGGTCGAGCGCATGCGCCCGTTCACCTCGACGATCTTCACCGAGATCTCCCGCCTCGCGGTCGAGACCGGTGCGATCAACCTCGGCCAGGGCTTCCCGGACACCGACGGTCCGGCCTCCCTGCTCGCTGACGCCGCCGCCAACATCACCGAGCGCGGCCTGAACCAGTACCCGCCCGGCCCGGGTGTACCCGCGCTGCGCGAGGCCGTCGCCGCGCACCAGCAGCGCTGGTACGGCCTCGACGTCGACCCGGCCGACGTCGTCGTCACCACGGGGGCGACCGAGGCGATCGCCGCGACCCTGCTCGGCCTCTGCGGCCCCGGCGACGAGGTCGTCGCCTTCGAGCCCGCCTACGACTCCTACGCCGCCGCCGTCGCGCTGGCCGGCGCCACGCTGCGGACCGTGCCGCTGCTCCCGCCCGACTTCGGCTTCGACGACGACGCGCTGGCCGGCGCGTTCTCCGACCGCACCCGGGTGGTGCTGGTCAACACCCCGCACAACCCGACCGGCGCCGTGCTCACCCGCGACCAGCTGACCCGGGTCGGCGAGCTCGCCGTCGCGCACGACGCCGTCGTCGTCACCGACGAGGTGTACGAGCACATGGTCTTCGACGACGCCCGGCACGTGCCGATGGCGTCGCTGCCCGGACTCGCCGACCGCACCCTCACGATCTCCTCGGCGGGCAAGACGTTCTCGGTGACCGGCTGGAAGGTCGGCTGGGTGCACGGCCCGCCGGAGCTCGTCGCCGCGCCGCGGGCGGTCAAGCAGTTCCTCACCTTCCACGGCGGCGCCCCGCTGCAGCCCGCCGTCGCGCACGCGCTGGCCCTGGGCGACGACTTCTACACCGGCCTCACCGCGGACCTGGCCCGCAAGCGGGACCTGCTGTCCGCCGGGCTGCGGGCGGCCGGGTTCGACGTGCTCACCCCGCGCGGGACGTACTTCGTGGTCGCCGACCCGCGCCCCCTCGGGTTCGACGACGGCGTCGACCTGGCCTGGAAGCTGCCCGGGCTGTGCGGGGTCGCCGCCGTCCCGGTGTCGGTGTTCTGCCCGTCGCCCGAGGCGGCGCGGGCGTACCGGCCGTTCGTGCGGTTCGCGTTCTGCAAGCGTGACGACGTGCTGGAGAAGGCGGCCGGGCGGCTCGCGGGACTGCGGGCGTGACCGCGGTGCCGGGCCCGGGCGCGAGCTGGGTGTCGGTCGTCGTCGGCGCCGACCCGGAGCGGGTCCACGTGTTCGCCCGCGACCCGCGCAACCTCCCCCGGTGGGCGGCCGGCGTCGGGGACCGGGTCGAGGAGCGCGGCGGCCGCTGGGTCGTGCCCGGCGGCCCGCTCGGTGAGATCGAGATCCGGTTCGCCGCGGACAACCCGTGGGGCGTCCTGGACCACGAGGTGCTGACCGCCGACGGGCGGCGTTTCCACAATCCGGTGCGGGTCGTCGAACACCCGGACGGCGCCGAGGTGGTGTTCGGCGTCCGGCGCACCCCCGGGACACCGGACGCCGACCACGCCGCGGACGTCGCCGCCGTCCTCGCGGACCTGGAGCGGCTGCGTGCCCTGCTGGTCAGTGACCCGCCCGCGCCGCCCGCTTGACACTGACGACCAGCAGCGCCGACATCGCCCCCCACACCACGATCGACTGCACCGACAGGATCGGCAGCGCCACCACCGGGGCCAGCGTGTAGGCCAGGGTGATCCGCAGCGCCGCCTCCAGCGCCATCACCAGCGCCGCGACGCCCGTCGCGCGGCGCAGCGTCCGCCGGAACACCGGGTTGGCCGCCCACTGGCGCTCCATCAGCTCCGGCAGGTCGGGGCGCTGGGCACTGCCGAAGAACCGGCACACGTGGAACACCAGCGGCCGGCGCCCGACCACCAGCGACCCGGCGAGCAGCAGCCCGAACGCGACGCTCTGGATCGCGTCGCGGGCCACGGCGAAGCGGGCGTCGCCGCTGAGCAGCGAGGTCGCCAGCCCGGCGGCGATGGTGACCAGCACGATCATCCCGACCGGGTTGAGCCTGCGGTGCCGCACCGCCTGCACCAGCACGTTCAGCGCGGGCGGCAGCGCGGACCAGGCCAGCGCCGCGACGTCGGACATGCCCTGCCCGGTCAGCACGACGTAGACGAGGTAGGGCAGCGCCGCGTCCACCAGCAGCGAGCCCACGGTCTGCCGCAGCACGGCGCCGCGGCCCGCGGGGGCGGTGGCCGCCGGGGTGGCCGTCGGTGTGGTGGTCGGGGTCATCGGTGCCTCCGGAGTACGGCGGATCGGACCCGACGACGGTCCCGCGCGCGGACCCCCTCCCGGATCCACCCGGGGACCGACCCCGGGTGGAGATCGGCTCTCCACCCACCGGCCCGGACACGGCGACGCCCCCGTCCCGTCGCTGTGGCGACGGTGGCGGGGGCGGTCGTGTGCCGTCGCGGCGCCCGGACGGCGCCGGGCGCGGTCAGATCCGGGCGGTCCGCTGCGCGGCACCCGGCCACAGGCGGGCACCGACGGCACCACCGATCGCCGCGGCCGCGGCGGTGACACCCATTCCGAGGACCGACCAGCCCGCGGCCTCGCGCGCGAGACCGACGACGCCCGCGCCGTTCACGCCGGCGAACGCCGAGCCCGCGTAGCCGGCGAGCGCGCCGCCACCCGCGAGGGCGAGCGCGACCAGCAGCATCGTGGTCAGGACCCACATCGCCAGTGCGTTGACCACGCCGTCGCCGGGGCTGTCCCACAGCGTCGACGACCCGGTCGCCATGCCACCGAGGAAGAACGCCAGCAGGCCGATGACCACCGACACCACGGCCGCCGTCGTCGTGCCGGGACCGCCGAGGGCCAGCCAGCCGAAGGCGAAGAACAGCAGCTGCAGCACGATGTTGGTCGCGAACGTGGTCAGTGCGCCGATCCACACCGCGCCCCAGCGGATGCGGTCCAGCCGCGGGCCGCCCGCGACCGGTACCCCGCCCGGGTGGTGCGCGGTGCCCGACCGGTGGTCCACCGTGCTGCGGTCGGTGACGGCGTGCTCGGCGTGCCGGTGGTCGGCGTGCACGGGATCGGCGCGCCCGGGCGCCACCGCGCCCACGTGCTCCGCCGGTCCGCCTGCGACGGCGCCGCGCCCGGTAGTGCCGTACGTGCTGGTCATCTGGTCGTCCCCTCTGTGTGACGGGCCCCGCCGGAGCCGGCCCGTCCCGATGTGTGACCTACCCGGGCCCAGTACCCGTGAGCTGGGTCTCACAACGTCGCGGCGACGGGAACACGCGAACGGGGAGCCGCCGTCGCGTGTTCGGCCCAGGCGGCCGAGCGCGCAGGGTGGGCGGCCATCCCCCTGCGCAGCACGGTGGTGGCGTCGGTTCCCCGACCCGGCGGGCCGGAGCGCGGGACGGGGCCGGCACCCGGTCCCGATCTCCGGCGGCCCAGCTCACTCGATCGGCCTAGACTCCGGCCCATGGATGCGCAGCGACCCGCGACGCGGCCGGGCCGCCAGGTCGTCGGGCTGTCGGTACGGGCCCTGCTCGCCCTCGTCGTGGCGTCGGCGAACGTCATCGGCGGCGGCGTGGTGCTGGTCATCGCGGCCTTCGTCCTGCCCCGCGAGCAGCTGCTCGACGCCGTCGAGATCCGGCTGGTCAACCTCGTCGTGTTCGGGATCTACCTGCTCGTCGCGGTTCCGGTCGGGATCTGGTTCGGCCGCCGGAAGCTGACCCTGCGCCGCTCCTCACGCGACCCGCAGGCCGACGAGCGAGCGCTGGTCCTGCGGGCGCCCGCCCGTATCTCGTCGATGGTCGCGCTGCTGTGGATGGTGGCCGCGGTCCTGTTCTGCTTCCTGAACCTGCGCTACTCCGGCCGGCTGGGCTTCTCGGTCACCGCCACCGTGCTGATCGGCGGCGTGACCACGTCGTCGCTGTCCTACCTGCTGGTCGAGCGGATGCTGCGCCGTGCCGCGGCCCGGGTGCTGTCCGGACGGCCGCCGAAGCGGCGTCGCCTGGTCACCGGGGTCATGCTGCGCTCGGTCGGGTTCTGGGCGCTCGGCACCGCGGTCCCGATCTCCGGGATCATGCTGGCCGGGCTCGTCGCGCTGGTGTTCGGCGACTCCTCACCCACCCAGCTCGCGGTCACCATGCTCGCGCTGGGCGGCACCGCGATCGGGGTCGGGCTGATCACGACGCTCGGGGCCGCCCGCGCCATCGCCGACCCCGTGCTGGCCGTGCGCCGCGCGCTGGCCCGGGTGCAGGACGGCGATCTCGACGTGAGCCTGCCCGTCTACGACAACACCGAGCTCGGCCAGCTCCAGGCCGGGACGAACAGCATGGTCGAGGGCCTGCGCGAGCGGGAGCGGATCCGCGACCTGTTCGGCCGCCACGTCGGTCGCGACGTCGCCGAGGCCGCCTCGGCGCGCGGCGACGGCATCCGGCTCGGCGGCGAGGTGCGCCCGGTCGCCGTGCTGTTCGTCGACCTCGTCGGCTCGACGACGATGGCCGCCCGCCGCCCGCCCGAGGAGGTCGTGGCGGTGCTGAACCGCTTCTTCGGGGTGGTCGTCGAGTGCGTCGAGCAGGCCGGCGGGTGGATCAACAAGTTCGAGGGCGACGCCGCGCTCGCGGTCTTCGGTGCCCCGCTCGACCTCGACGACGCCCCCGGCGCCGCGCTGAGCGCCGCCCGCTGCCTGGGCGCCCGCCTGGCCGAGGAGATGCCCGAGGTCGAGGCCGGGATCGGCGTGTCCGCGGGCGACGCCGTGGCCGGCAACATCGGGGACCCGCGCCGCTACGAGTACACCGTGATCGGCGACCCGGTGAACGAGGCCGCCCGGCTCACCGAGCTGGCGAAGTCCGTGCCGGGGATGGTCGTCGCGTCCGCGCGGGCCGTCGACGCCGCCGGTGCGGAGGCCGCGCGGTGGCGGGCCGGGGAGTCGGTGACGCTGCGCGGACGGGACGAGCCGACCGGGGTCTGCGTGCCGGCCGAGCACGCCCAGGACACCGCCGCGTCCGTCGGATCCGGGGAGAACAGTCGTACGTGACTGTCGGGGTGTCCTCGGGCAGGATGCCGCCATGGGCAACGGCGCTACCGGGTTCAGTGAGCAGACCGCCGCGGCGATCCAGCGGGTGCGACGGCACTCGCTCGGGGACCTCCTGCACCGCACGGCCGTCCGGTACCCGGGCAAGACCGCGGTCGTCGACGGCGACACCCGCTGGACGTTCGCCGAGTTCGACGCGGCGGTGAACCGGTGCGCCGCCGCCCTGGCGGAGCAGGGGCTGGCCAAGGGCGACCGGCTCGCGCTGCTCTCGCACAACTGCCGCCAGTTCGCGGTGCTCGTCTACGCCACCGCGCGGCTCGGCGTCGTGCTCGTGCCGATCAACTTCATGCTGAACGCCGAGGAGATCGCGTTCATCCTCGACCACTCCGGGGCGACGGCCTTCGTCGTCGAGGACGCGCTGGCCGCCGCCGGGGAGAAGGCGCTCGCGCAGTCGTCGGAGCCGGCGTCGGTCCGGGCCTGGATCGGGCTGTCCGGGCAGGCACCGACCGGCGACTGGGCCGACCTGGACGCCTGGATCGACGGCGACGGCGACCCCGGTGAGCCCGACGTGCACATCGCCGACGACGACCCGCTGCGCCTCATGTACACCTCCGGCACCGAGTCGCGGCCCAAGGGCGTCATGCTGCCGAGCCGGTCGCTGATCACCCAGTACGTGTCGTGCGTCGTCGACGGCGGAATGGAGCACGACGACGTCGAGCTGCACTCGCTGCCGCTCTACCACTGCGCGCAGCTGGACTGCTTCCTGTCCGTCGACGTCTACCTGGGCGCGACCAGCATCATCCTCCCGGCGCCGGACCCGGCCCGGCTGCTGGAGACCATCGAGCGGGAGAAGGTCACCAAGCTCTTCTGCCCGCCGACGGTGTGGATCTCGCTGCTGCGCCACCCGGACTTCGACACCCGGGACCTGTCGAGTCTGCGCAAGGGCTACTACGGCGCCGCGGCCATGCCGGTCGAGGTGCTGCAGGAGCTGTCCCGGCGGCTGCCCGACGTGCGGCTGTGGAACTTCTACGGCCAGACCGAGACCTCGCCGCTGGCGACCCTGCTGGGCCCGGACGAGCAGCTCAGCCACGCCGGGTCGGCCGGGCGGGCGTCGCTGAACGTCGAGACGCGCGTCGTCGACGACGCCGGGAACGAGGTCCCGCCGGGTGAGGTCGGCGAGATCGTGCACCGCAGCCCGCACGTGACACTGGGGTACTACGAGAACGAGGAGAAGACCGCCGAGGCGTTCGCCGGCGGCTGGTTCCACTCCGGCGACCTGGGCGTGATGACGGCCGATGGGTACCTGTCCGTCGTCGACCGCAAGAAGGACATGATCAAGACCGGTGGGGAGAACGTGGCGTCCCGCGAGGTGGAGGAGGCGCTCTACCTGCTCGACGGCGTCGCCGAGGTCGCCGTGTTCGGCGTCAGCCACCCGCACTGGATCGAGGCCGTCACAGCGGTCGTCGTCCCGAAGCAGGGGGTGACGCTGACCCGCGAGCAGGTCGACGCGCACGCGAGGGACAAGCTCGCCGGCTACAAGCGGCCCAAGTACGTCGTGTTCGCCGACGCCCTCC
This sequence comes from Pseudonocardia sp. DR1-2, assembly GCF_023717215.1. Classification (NCBI taxonomy): domain Bacteria; kingdom Bacillati; phylum Actinomycetota; class Actinomycetes; order Pseudonocardiales; family Pseudonocardiaceae; genus Pseudonocardia; species Pseudonocardia sp. DR1-2. Next base: position 751,116 of record NZ_JAMQOF010000002.1, read on the forward strand.
CCAAGAACCCCAGCGGTAAGATCCTCAAGCGGGAGCTGCGCACCGAGCACGGCGACATCGCCGCCCGGGAGGGCTGAGCCCGTCCCGGGCGTCAGCAGCCCGGCCGGACCACGAACTCGGCCTCCACCTCGGCCCGGACGGTGATGTCGTCCGGGGCGAGCAGCGTCCCGAGCCCGCCGTCGGCGGACTCGGCGCCCCAGCTGCCGGGCGCGCCGACGGCCCGGGCGCTCATCGCGACCGCCCGGCCGCCGAGCATCCCGGTGTCGGCGACCGAGCGCGGGGCGACGGTGCCCAGGTCCAGGGCGTCGGCGTAGTCCTGGGCGCGTTCGACGGCCTGGCGCAGCGCGTCCTGCCGGGCCGCGCGCTCGACCTCGCGGCGGTGGTCGCGGGCCAGGTCCCAGGTGATCCCCTGGACCTGCGCACCGGTGAACCGGTCCACACCGGACAGCCACGCGCCGAGCCGGGCGACGTCGTCGAACTCCACCGACACCGACACCGACGCGTGGTGCACCGGCGGCTGCGGGCGCCCCTCGAAGGAGGGCTGTTCGACCCAGCTGCGGGCCTGGTCGACGACGTAGCGCCGGACCGGCCCGGCGTCGGGGTCGTGCAGGCCGCGCACGTCGGCGACGAGCGCCGCGGTGCCGCGCTCGACCTCCGCCCGCACCGGGGCGGCCTCGGGGCCCTGCGCCTGGACGACGACGAGCGCGGTGCCGCGCTCGGCCGGCACCTGCCGCTCGTGCTCGCCCCGCACCCTGATCACGACGTCGCTCATGCCAGCTTCTCCCACAGGAATCCGTAGGCCAGTGCGGCCATCCTGGCGGCCTGCGCGTTGTCCGCGGCGCCGCCGTGCCCGCCCTCGATGTTCTCGTAGTAGGTCACGTCGTGGCCGGCGGCCTCCAGCGCGGCGGTGAACTTGCGGGCGTGGCCGGGGTGCACCCGGTCGTCGCGGGTGGAGGTCAGCAGGATCGTCGGCGGGTAGTCGGCCGCGTCGTCGATCAGGTGGTACGGCGAGAACGTCCGGATGAACTCCCAGTCGTCGGTGTCCGGGTCGCCGTACTCGGCCATCCAGGAGGCGCCGGCGAGCAGGTGGCTGTAGCGCTTCATGTCCAGCAGCGGCACCTGGATGACCACCGCGCCGAACAGCTCCGGGTAGCGGACCAGCATGTTCCCGGCCATCAGGCCGCCGTTGCTGCCGCCCTGCACGGCGAGGTGTGCCCGTGAGGTGATGCCGCGGTCGATCAGGTCCCGGGCGACGGCGGCCATGTCCTCGTAGGCCCGCGGCCGCTTCTCGCGCAGCGCCGCCCGGTGCCAGCGCGGCCCGTACTCGCCGCCGCCGCGCAGGTTCGCGACCGCGTACACCCCGCCGCGCTCCAGCCAGGACCGGCCCGTGCCACCGGAGTAGCCGGGGGTCATGGGGATCTCGAAGCCGCCGTAGCCGTAGAGCAGGGTGGGGGCGGAGCCGTCGAAGGGCAGGTCGTCGCGCCGGACCAGGAAGTACGGGACCCGGGTGCCGTCGTCGCTGGTCACGAAGTGCTGCTCGATGACGTGGCGGGACGCGTCGAAGAACGCGGGCGCGCTGCGCAGCGGACGGGGCTGTTCGCCGACCGTCGCGATCGACAGCGTCGACGGGGTCAGGTAGTCGGTGACGATCAGCCAGACGTCGTCGCTCTCGTCGGCGTCGACCGCGGCGACGGTGACGCTGCCGAACTCCGGTGCCCCGGTGAACGGCGCGCGGGTCCAGCCCTGCTCGCCCGGGGTGAGCACGACGAGCCGGTCGACGACGTGTTCCAGCACGTCGAGCACGAGGTGGTGGCGGGTCCAGGCGTACCCGGCGAGCGAGGAGGAGTCGGTGGGCTCGAACAGCACCTCCCACGAGGGGGTGCCGCCCAGGACGTCGTCGAAACGGGCGGCGAGCAGGGAGCCCGCGGTGAACGAGCCCCAGTCCTCGCGCAGCTCGACGGTGCACCACTCGCGGTGCACGTCGGTCATCGCGGAGTCCGGGACGTCGATCTTGGTGAGGGTCCCGTCCGCGCCGATGAGGTACAGCTCGTCGGCGTAGAAGGCGAGCGCGCGCCGCAGGAAGTCCCGCTCGAAGCCCGGGGTGTGGTCGCGGAACGCCGAGATGCTGAGGTCGGTCTCCTCGCCGGCGTAGACCAGCTCGGCGGACTCCAGGGCCTCGCCGCGGCGCAGCCGCCGCACCGTGCGCGGGTAGCCCGACGTGGTCATGGTGCCCGGGCCGAGGTCGGTGGACAGGTAGACGGTGTCGCGGTCGATCCAGCTCATCCCACCCTTCGCCTCGGGCCGGGAGAACCCGCCGTCGACGAAGCTGCGGCTCGGGATGTCGAACTCGCGCGTGACGTCGGCGTCGGCGCCGCCGCGGGACAGGTCGACCAGCGCGCGGTCGAGGTCCGGGCGCAGGAACCGGGCACCGTGCCAGACCCAGTTCTCGCCCTCGGCGGCGTTGAGCGCGTCGACGTCGAGCAGCACCTCCCACTCGGTGTCGGCGCTGCGATAGGACTCCGGCGTGGTGCGCCGCCACAGGCCACGCGGGTGCTGCTCGTCGGTCCAGAAGTTGTAGTAGTGCCCGCCGCGGGCGGTGACGAACGGGATCCGGTCGCGGGAGTCGAGGACCTCGCGGATCCCCGACTCCAGCTCGGCGAACAGCGGGGTGCCGGTCAGCCGCGCCTCGGTGCGGGCGTTGCGCTGCGACACCCATTCCAGGGCCTCGGTGCCGGTGACGTCCTCGAGCCAGGCGTGCGGGTCGTTCGTCATGACCCGATCATCGCTCACACGAACGGTGCGACGGTGATCCCGGCCCGGGCGAGCTCGTCACGGACCCGCCGGGCGGTCGCGACGGCGCCGGAGGAGTCGCCGTGCAGGCAGGCGGACTCGGCACGGACCGCGACGTCGCTGCCGTCGACCGCGCGCACCGTCCCCGTCCCGACCACACGGACGAGCCGTTCGGCCGCCTCCGCGGGGTCGTCGAGCAGCGCACCCGGTTCGCCGCGCGGCACGAGCCCGCCCGCACCGGTGTAGCCGCGGTCGACGAAGAACTCGCCCACCGCGCGCAGCCCGGCCCGCTCGGCCTCCGCGAGCAGCTCGGACCCGGGCAGCCCGAGCACCGGCAGCGACGGGTCGTACGCCCGCACCGCCCGGACCACCGCGCGCGCCTGTGCGGTGTGCGTCCGTGTGGCGTTGTAGAGCGCGCCGTGCGGCTTGACGTAGCGGACCCGGGTACCCGCGGCCCGGCACAGGGCCTCGAGGCCGCCGATCTGGTAGAGCACGTCGTCGGTCAGCGCGTCGGGCTCGATGTCGAGGAACCGGCGCCCGAACCCGCGCAGGTCCGGGTACGACACCTGCGCCCCGACGACGACCTCCGCCCCGGCCGCCCCGGTGGTCGTGACCCGCAGCGTCGAGGGGTCCCCGGCGTGGAACCCGCACGCGACGTTCGCCGAGGTGACGAGCCCGAGCATCGCCTCGTCGTCGCCGAGGGTCCACCGGCCCCAGGACTCACCGAGGTCGGCGTTCAGGTCGATCGTGCTCACGGGCGTGTCCTCGGTGTCTGCGTCGGAGTCCGTGTCGGTCCGGGGCCCAGTGTGACCGGTGTCGGCTCGCTCGGAGATCGGAGCTCCTGGGCCCGGCGGCCCGGGATCGGGCCATCTCGCCCGGGCCCGGGGGCACGGGAGGGTGCTGGTTCTCCGAACTCGCTTACCCGGTAAGCGGATTCGGAGAACAGGGGTGTCCGGGGGCCGGTTCCTGCCGGCGTGGAGGCGCGTCGCCTCATCGGCATCCTGTCCTGCGAGGAACAGTGCGTCCCGGGAACGGTTCTGCGGACGTCGGGCCTCCGCGGAACCGAGGGAGCCGGGGCGAGGCACGGACGGGGACCGACCGGCCCTGCCCCGGCGCGAGGGCGGCGGGCAGCCCTGCCCCGTCAGCCCTCCTGCAACGCCCCCGCCCGCACCAGGACGGCGGCCCGGTGCCCCACGCGGACCCGTTCGAGGGGCCGGGCCCCGCCCGGCAGCGGCACCGTCCGCCCGCGCCCGACGGCCACGACCACGGCGTCCGGGCGCAGCGCGGTCGCGACCGCGCGCAGGAACTCGACCCCGGGGTCCCGGTCGTCGGCGGCGGCGCGGACGGGCCCGGCGTCGGGGGCCGGGGTGCCGGCCACGCCGCCGGTCCGGGTGGGGGAGGCGGCCCAGGTCGTCCGGTGCCCGTGCGGCAGGTCGGCCAGGACCAGGTCCGGGCCGGTCCCGTGCGGACCCGCCCCGGCCAGTGCGCTGCGGACGGCGGCGGTGTCGCGGGCGTCGGCGAGGGTGACCGACCAGGCCGGGGTACCCGCCGGGACCAGGGTCCGGGCGGCGGTCGCGGCCTCGGCGTAGGACGGCTTGTCGTGCCGGGCCGCGAGGGCCTCGAGGTCCGCGGCGCGGGCGGTGAGGCCGCCCGGGTCGAGCAGGGCGAGGTTGCGCCGGGCCAGGTCGAGCGGCCCGGGGTCGGCGTCGGTGCCCACCACCCGCGCGAGGCCGGGCACGAGCAGGCCCAGCACGGTGAGCGTCGCCCCGGCGCCGCAGCACGGGTCCCACACGGTGAGCGGGGCGTCGGCGGGCAGGTGGACGCGGGCGCGGCCGGCGAGCTCGACGGTCAGTCGCACCGGGAGGGTCGGGCGGCCCGGCGCCGACGCCAGCACCGCATCGAGCGCCGCGTGGTTCGCGGCCGGGGCGTGGCGGTACTGCACCCGGGCAGTCCAGCAGCCCGCGCGCGCACCGGTTCCGGCGGGTGGCCGGTCAGCGGGTGCGGCGGTGCAGCCAGAACGCCACGCCGCCGACCAGCAGCGCGACGACCACCAGCGCGCCGACGATCTGCGGGCCCGCGGTCCCGGCCAGGTAGCTGAGCGGGAGCCCGGCCAGCGCGATGATCAGCACCCAGGCGACCACCCGGCGGGTCGCGGGGCCCTCCGGGCCGGGTGTGTTCCGATCGTGCTCCATGTCCGGAACGTACCGGTCGGGCGCGGCGGCGGTGCCGCCCCGGGTCCGGGCCCGCGTCCGGCCCGGCCCGGGCGCCGGGGCTCAGCCGGTGTTCTTCATCCCGGCCGCGATCCCGTTGATCGTCAGCAGCAGGGCGCGCTCGAGGTCGGGGTCCGGGTCGTCGCCCGCGGCCCGGCGCTGGGCGAGCAGCTCGACCTGCAGGTGGTGCAGCGGCTCGAGGTAGGTGTCGCGCACCGACAGCGTGCCCCGCAGCACCGGGTGCCGGGCGAGCAGCTGGTCCTCCCCGGTCACCGCGAGCAGCTCGCGGCGGGTCAGCTCGTGCTCGGCCCGGATCTGCGCGAACAGTCCCTGCTGCTCCGGCTCCACCAGGGTCGCGACGTAGTTCGACGCGATCCGCAGGTCGGTCTTCGCCAGCGTCATCTCGACGTTGCCGATCAGGTTCCGGAAGAACGCCCACTCCCGCATCTCGGCGAGCTCGTCGGCGTAGCCGGCCTCGCGGGCGGCCTTCAGCCCCGAGCCCAGGCCGTACCAGCCGGGCACGACCATCCGGGTCTGCGTCCAGCCGAACACCCACGGGATCGCCCGCAGGTCGTCGAGCGTCGGCTCGCCCTGCCCCGGTCGCTTCGACGGCCGCGACCCGACGTTGAGCCGCCCCAGCTCCTCCACCGGCGTCGCCGCGGTGAAGAACAGCGGCAGGCCCGGGTCGTCGACGAGCGTCCGGTAGGTCGCGGTGGCCGCCTCGGACACACAGTCCATGACCTCGTCCCACCGCTTCAGGGTCTCGGCCGGCCAGCGCGACGCCTGGTGCAGCAGCGACGCGTCCAGCATCGACGCCAGCAGGATCTCCAGGTTGTCGTGCGCCAGGCTGGGCAGCGAGTACTTGTCGGAGATGACCTCGCCCTGCTCGGTGAGCTTCATCGTGGCGTCGACCGACCCGAACGGGGCCGACGCGATGGCCTCACCGGCCGGGCCGCCACCGCGCCCGACCGACCCGCCGCGACCGTGGAACAGCCGCAGCCGCACCCCGTGCTCGGCGGCCACGTCGCGCAGCTGGCGCTGCGCCCGGTGGATCTGCCACTGCGACGCGGTGATCCCCGCGCCCTTGTTGGAGTCGGAGTACCCCAGCATGATCTCCTGCAGGTCACCGCGGTTGCGGACCTGCTGCCGGTACCCCGGGTCCGACAACAGCCCCTCCAGCAGCTCCCCGGCCCGGGACAGCTCCTCCACGGTCTCGAACAGCGGCACGAGGTCGATCGAGGAGCGCGGGTCGTCGCCGATCTCGACCATGTACGCCTCGCGGGCCAGCACGGCGACGGCGAGCAGGTCGTCGACGTCGCGGGCCATCGAGACGATGTAGGTCCGCACGACCTCGTCGCCGAACTCGTGCTGCAGCGCGTGCACCGTGTCGAACAGGTCCAGCACCGGCGCGGCGGCCTCGGGCACGCCGTAGTGGCGGCGGAACAGCGGCCGCTTGCTGCGCAGCTCCGCCGAGAGCAGCTCCCGGCGCTCGTCGCGGGTCAGCTCGGCGTAGGGCTTCTCCAGCTCGCCGAGCCCGTCGAACACCGCGCCGAGCGCGTCGTGGTGCTTCTGCGAGTGCTCGCGCACGTCCATCTCGACCAGGTGCAGGCCCAGCGCGCGGGCCGAGCGGATCGCCCGGGCCAGGGTGCCGCCGGCGATCCGGGCGCCGTGGTGGCCGCGCAGCGACCGGTCGACGACCAGCAGGTCCTCCAGGTAGCCGGCCGACCCCAGGTAGTCGACGCCCGGCTCGTGCGCGGCGCCGGCCGCGATCCGCCGGCGGGTGTTCTCCAGCCGGGCCGCGACGTAGGACAGCTTGAGCCGGTACGGCTCGTGCGCGTTGAGCCGGATGTAGCGGTCGTGCACCGCGGGCAGTGCGCGGCGGTCCCGGGCCAGCGAGCCGCGCAGCTCCTCCGACACCCCCATCACCCGCGTCGACACCGACAGCTCGAAGACCAGCTTCTCGACCAGCGCGGTGTGGATCCGGATCGCCCGGTCGGCGTTGAGCTCCAGCACCTCGCGGGTCACCGCGGGGGTGACGTTGGGGTTGCCGTCGCGGTCGCCGCCGACCCACGACCCCAGTACGAGCGGACGCGCGTCGTCGGGGATCTCCAGCCCGGCCTCGGCGGCCTCCCGGGCGAACTCGCCCAGCAGGTCGGGGACGGTCCGCTCGCCGAGCCGGGCCGCGAACCAGGCGACGTTGCGGGCCTCGTCGATCACCATCGGCTTGCCGGGGCGGATGTCGTCGGTCTGCCAGAGCAGGTCGACCAGCGCGGCGAGCTCCTCGTCGGGCGCCCGGTCGTCGAGGGCGTCGACGATCCGGCGCAGGATGCCCAGCACCGACTGCCGGGTCGACTCGGTCGGGTGCGCGGTGAACACCGGGCGCAGCTCGGCCCGGGCCAGCACGTCGGCGACCTCGTCCGGGTCGGCCTCGGTGGCCAGGCGGCGCAGCACCGTCCGCAGCGGTCGTGCGTCGACCGGGCGTAGTTCCCGCAGCTCACGGGACCGGTGCAGCTGCTCGGCGACGTTGGCCAGCTGGAAGTACTGGGAGAACGCCCGCGCCAGCAGTACCGCGGTGCCGGTGTCGATCCCGTCGAGCAGGGCCGCGACGACGTCCGGTCCGGCCTCGCCGCGCGCCGAGTCCCGGGCCGCCCGGCGCACCTGCTCGACCAGCTCCAGGACCTCGGGACCGGACTCGTCGGACAGCGTCCGCCCGAGCATCGTCGACAACCGCCGGATGTCGGCGCGCAGCGCCTTCTGCTCGCTCTCGCTGACGACGCCCGAGTGCGCGGTCAGCGAGTCGGGGGCGAGTGCGGTGGTCTCCGAGGGGCTCACGCAGGCTCTCCGGTTCTCCGCGCGGTGGCGCGGGTCGGGACGGGCCGCTCGCGTCGTCGGGAACGGGGTTTCGGGCAGCGGCATCGTCCCCCGCCGGCGCGGGGCGGGGCCATCGCTGGCGCCGCCCGTAACCCCGGGGAAACCTGATCCGCACGAACTCGGACACATCCGCACGACATCGCACATCATCGCGGGCCACACTGGGCGCATGACCCGCTGGCTGCGTCGCACCCCCGGTGCCTCCCGTCCCCGCATCGAGTTCGGGGCCGACTACAACCCCGAGCAGTGGCCCCGCGCGGTGTGGGAGTCCGACGTGGCGCTCATGCGCGAGGCAGGCGTGACGGTCGCGACCGTCGGCGTCTTCTCCTGGGCGCTGCTCCAGCCCGCGCCGGACCGCTGGGACCTCGGGTGGCTCGACGACGTGCTGGACCTGCTGCACGCGGGCGGGATCGCCGTCGACCTCGCGACGGGCACGGCGTCACCCCCGCCGTGGCTGCATCACCGGCACCCGGAGATCCTCGCCGTCGACGCCGACGGCCGGACCCTGGCGCCGGGCGGGCGCCAGCACCACCGCCCGACCTCCCCGGTGTTCCGCCGCCACGCCCTCGCCCTGGTCGAGCGGCTCGCCCGCCGGTACGGCGACCACCCCGCGCTCGCCGCCTGGCACGTGTCCAACGAGCTGGGCTGCCACGACGTCCACGACCACTCCGACGACGCCCAGGTCGCGTTCCGCGCCTGGCTGCAGCGCCGCTACGGCGACCTCGACCGGCTCAACCACGCCTGGGGCACCGCGTTCTGGTCCCAGCACTACGGCGACTGGGACGAGATCGGCACCCCGCGCCGCACCGGCCCGGGCACCCACCCGAACCCGACCCAGCAGCTCGACTTCGCCCGCTTCTCCTCCGACGCCCTGCTCGACCACCTGCGCGCGGAGCGGGACCTGCTTCACGCGCTCACCCCGGACGTGCCCGTGACCACCAACTTCATGGTGATGGGCGAGACCAGCGGCATGGACTACGCGACCTGGGCGCCCGAGGTCGACGTCGTCGCCAACGACCACTACGTGTTCCCCGGCCCGGACGCCCGCGACGAGCTGTCGTTCTCGGCCAACCTCACCGGCAACCTCGCCGGCGGGCACCCGTGGTGGCTGATGGAGCACTCGACGTCGGCGGTGAACTGGCAGCCGGTCAACCGCGCCAAGCGCCCCGGGGAGCTCGCCCGCGACGCGCTCACCCACCTCGCGCACGGGGCCGACGCGCTCTGCTTCTTCCAGTGGCGCCAGTCCGCGGCGGGCGCGGAGAAGTTCCACTCGGCGATGGTGCCGCACGCCGGGCCGGCCTCGGCGCTGTTCCGCGACGTCACCGCGCTCGGGGCGACCCTGCGCGACCTGGCCCCGGTCGCCGGGGCGCGACGGGTCCCCGCGCCGGCCGCGGTGCTGTGGGACTGGCCGTCGTGGTGGGCGGCCGAGCAGCCGTTCACCCCGACCACCGAGCTGCGCTACAAGGCCGAGGCACTCGGCTGGTACCGGGCGTTCCTCGACGCCGGGGTGCGGGCCGACGTCACGTCCGCCGACGCGGACCTGTCCGGCTACGGGCTGGTCGTCGCCCCGGTGCTGCACGTGGTCGGCCCGGACCGGGCGGCCGCGCTGACCGCCTACGTCGGGGCCGGTGGGCACCTGGTCACCACCTACTTCTCCGGCACCGTCGACGACGACGCGCACGCCGTCCTCGGCGGCTACCCGGGCGCGCTGCGCGACCTGCTGGGCATCCGGGTCGAGGAGTTCGCGCCGCTCGACCCGGGCGCCGTCGTCGAGCTCGACGACGGCTCCACCGGTGACCTGTGGAGCGAGGCCGTGCAGGTGGTGGACCCGGCCGTCGAGGTGCTCGCCCGCTGGACCGGCGGCGGTACCGACCCGGCCGCGGGGGACCTCGCCGGGCTGCCCGCGGTGACCCGCCGCCCGGTCGGGGACGGATCGGCGACCTACGTCCCGACCCGCCTCGCCGACCGCGCCCCGCTGCTGCGACGCCTGCTGGCCGCCGCCGGGATCGCCCCCGAGCTGCCCGGCGAGCTGGTGGGCCGGGTGGAGCTGGTCCGCCGCGACGGCTTCCGGTTCGTCGTCAACCGGACCGACGTCCCCGTCGACCTGGGGCCGCTCGGCGCGGCGGAGGTGCTCGCCGGCCCGGCAGGCACCCTGCCCCCGCGCGGGGTGGCCGTCCTGCGGGACTGAGCTGCGGGATCTCGGCAGCGGCGGCGGGATCGGGGTGCGGACGGCCGGACGCCCCGCCGCGCGGGAGGCGCGGCGGGGCGTCGGGGTCGTACCGGGTGACGCGGGGTCAGCTCGCGTCGAGGTCCTGCTCCAGCAGCTCCGCCAGGGCCGCGACGGCGGCCTCGCCCTGCTCGTCGTCGGAGGAGGTCAGCACGACCTCCTCGCCGGACTTCACTCCCAGGCCCATCACCGACAGGATCGAGGCGGCGTCGACCGGACCACGCTCGCCGTCGGCGGTCCCGATCCTCACCTTGACCCCCTGCTCCTTGGCGGCGGTCACGAACAGGTTGGCGGGGCGGGCGTGCAGCCCGACCGACGAACCGACCTTCACACGGCGCTCGGCCATGGTGGGTGCTCCTTCTCTCGGGTGGGTCAGCCCGCGACCGGCGCGGCGACCGGGGCGGTGGCGGTCTGCTCGGCGGCGGCCGGAGCCGGGGTGCGGCGGGCCGACTTCAGGCCGACGACCAGGGCGGCGGAGACCAGGGTGCCCGCGATGATCGCCAGCAGGTAGGCGAACGGGTTGCCGATCAGCGGGACCACGAAGATGCCGCCGTGCGGGGCCCGCAGGGTCGCGCCGAAGGCCATCGACAGCGAGCCGGCGACCGCGGACCCGGCCATCAGCGACGGGATGACCCGCAGCGGGTCGGCCGCGGCGAACGGGATCGCGCCCTCGGTGATGAACGAGGCGCCCAGCAGCCAGGCGGCGCGCCCGTTCTCCTGCTCGGCCTTGGTGAACAGGTTCTTGCGGACGGCGGTGGCCAGGGCCAGCGCCAGCGGCGGGGTCATGCCGGCGGCCATGACCGCGGCCATGATCATCAGCGCGGTCTCGGAGCCGGTGGACAGCCCGGCGACGGCGAAGGCGTAGGCGGCCTTGTTGACCGGGCCGCCCATGTCGAAGGCCATCATCAGGCCGAGCAGCGCGCCGAGCAGGATCGCGTTGGTGCCCGAGAGGCCGTTGAGCCAGTTGGTGAGGCCGGTCGTCGCGGCGGCCAGCGGGGTGCCGACCAGCACGAACATGATGAAGCCGACGACGGCCGTACCGATCAGCGGCAGCACCAGCACCGGCATGATCCCGGCCAGGGCGCGCGGCGGCTGCCACAGCTTCAGACCGTAGATGACCGCACCGGCGAGCAGGCCGGCGACCAGGCCGCCGAGGAACCCGGCGTGGGTGTTGACGGCGATCATGCCGCCGACGAAGCCGGGCACCAGGGCCGGGCGGTCGGCGATGGCGTAGGCGATGAAGCCGGCCAGCACCGGCACCAGGAAGCCGAACGCGAGCGCGCCTGTCTGGAACAGCAGCGCCGCCCAGGACTGCAGCGCGCCCGGGTCGAACGCGACGGAGGCGACGCCGTTGTCGTCGAACGACACGATGTCGGGGGCCTCGGTGATCTGGTAGCCGCCGAGCGCGAAGCCCAGCGCGATCAGCAGACCGCCCGCGGCGACGAACGGGATGACGTAGGAGACGCCGGTCATCAGCCAGCCGCGCAGCTTCGAGCCGAAGCCGGCTCCGAAGTTCTTGGTGGCCATCTCCGGCTCGCCGTCGGCCCGCTGGGCCGGGACGACCGCGCTGCCCTTGGGCTGCGCGGTCGCCTTGGCGACGGCCTGCTCGATCAGGCCCGGCGCGCCGCCGATGGCCTTCTTGACCGGGGAGGTGACGGTCGGCAGGTGCGCGAAGCGCTCCTTGTCCCGCACCTCGACGTCGGCGGCGAGGATGATCGCCTCGGCCTCGTCGAGCTGGGCCTGGGTGAAGGGCGTCGAGCCCGCGGAGCCCTGGGTCTCGACGACGATCTCGTGACCCGCCTCCTCGGCGGCGACCTCGAGGGCCTCGGCGGCCATGTAGGTGTGGGCGATGCCCGTCGGGCATGCGGTGACGGCGAGGAGCTTCATGCTCCCACCTCCTGCTGGATGAAGGTCGCGACGGCGGCCGGGTCGGTGGCGTTGCGGAGCTCGTTCTTGAACGAGGCACGGACCAGGCGACGGGCCAGCGCAGCGAGCACCGTCATGTGGTCGGTGTTCCCGCCCTCGGGGGCGGCGATCATGAAGATGAGGTCGGCGGGGCCGTCCTCGGCACCGAAGTCGACACCCGACGGCGCCCGGCCGAAGGCCAGGGTCGGCTCGGTGACGGCCGCGGAACGGCAGTGCGGGATGCCGATGCCGCCCTCCAGGCCGGTCGGCATCTGGGCCTCGCGGGCCTCGATGTCGGCGAGGAACCGGTCGAGATCGGTGACCCGGCCGGCCTTCACCAGGCGCTCGGCGAGCGCGGTGACGGCGGTCTTCCGGTCGGCCGACGGCACGTCGAGGTCGACCAGATCAGCGGTGATCAGGGCAGTCATGCGGCATCTCCGGTGAGGGCGAGGGTGACGTCCGGCGTGGGGGCCAGTTCGACGTCGTCGATTCGGATGTCGGCCGGACCCGGCGTGGCGGAGCCGGGCAGTCGGCAGGCGGCGGCGCCGTAGGCCACGGCCTGCCGCAGGGCGTCGGGTCCCTCCCCACCCGCGGCCAGGAACCCGGCCAGGGTGGAGTCACCGGCGCCCACCGTGCTGAGCACGGTGATCGGAGGGGTCCGGGCGTGGTACTCGCCGGACCGGTCGACCAGCAGGGCGCCACCGGCACCCAGGCTGACCAGGACCGCACCGATCCCGCGGGCACGCAGCTCGCGGGCGGCCAGCAGCACGTCGCCGAGGCTGCCCAGGGGGCGCCCGACGAGCTCGGCCAGCTCGGCGTGGTTGGGCTTCACGAGGTCGGGGGCCGCCGCGACGGCGTGGTGCAGCGGCGCGTCCGAGGTGTCGATCGCGACCTTCAGGCCGGGACGGCGGCAGCGCCGGGTCAGCTCGGCGTGGAAGTCGTCGCCGACCCCCGGGGGGAGCGACCCGCAGCTGACCAGCCAGGTGGCGCCCGCGCCGAGGGCGCAGGCGCGCTGGAACAACGCCTCGACCTCGTCGGCGGACAGCCGCGGGCCCGGCTCGTTGATTTTGGTGGTGACGCCGTCCGGCTCGACCAGGGTGATGTTGACCCGGGTGGCCTCGGCGACGGGGACGGCGACGGTCGTGACGTCGGTCGGCTCCAGCAGCGCCGCGAGGCGCTCACCGGGGGTGGCGCCCGACGGCATCAGGGCCACCGCCCGGTGCCCGGCCGAGGCCAGCGCACGGGCGACGTTGACGCCCTTGCCGCCGGGGTCGACCCGGACGGACCCGGCGCGGTGCACCTCGCCGCGCACCAGGTGCGGCAGCGCGATCGTCCGGTCCAGGCTCGGGTTCGGGGTGACCGTCACGAACATGGGCGGGGTCGGGAGCGTGCGGGGGGTCATGCGCGTACCACCTTCGGGCCGGCGGCCTCCAACCCGGCGGCGTCCGCCGGGTCGAGGCCGGTGTCGGTGATCAGCGTGTCGACCTCGGCCAGCGTGCCGAAGCGGACGAACTGGTCGGAGCCGAACTTGCTGGCGTCGGCGAGGACGACGGTGCGGCGGGCGGCGCGCAGCATCGCCCGCTTGGTCGCGCCCTCGCCGGTGTCCGGGGTGGTGAGGCCGCGCGTCACGGAGAAGCCGTTGGTCCCGACGAAGGCGACGTCGATCGTGAGACCGGCCAGCACCTCGGTGCCCCAGTCGTCGACGGTGGCCAGCGTCGTCCCGCGGACCCGGCCGCCGAGCAGCCGCAGGTCCACGTTCGGGCGCCCGGCCAGCGAGGACGCGATCGGCAGCGAGTTGGTGACGACGGTGACGTCGCGCTCGCGGGGCAGGGTGCTCGCGAGCCGGGAGGTCGTGGTCCCGGCGTCGAGCAGGACGGTCGCGGCGGTGCCCAGCTCGGCGAGGGCGGCCTTGGCGATCCGCTCCTTCTCCGCGCCGAACTGGCTGTCGCGCTGGCCGACCCCGGGCTCGAAGTTCAGCAGGTCCGACGGGATCGCCCCGCCGTGCACCCGCCGGACGAGGGCCTGGCGCTCCAGGGCCCCGAGGTCCCGGCGGATGGTCTCGGGGGTGACATCGAGCTCCTCGGCGACAGCGGCCACGTCGACCCGGCCCCGGTCCCGGGTCCGGTCGAGCAGCCACTGCTGACGCTCCGCTGCGTACATCTTTGTTCGCTCCCGCTTCGATGCTTGATTGTGTCTGAGTATGTGGGTTTTACTGTGTTTGTCAACGGGTCACGTCGAAGTAACCCCGGGAGCCACTCATGCCGAGCACGACCGCCCTCACCGGAATCCCCGCCAGCCCCGGCCGCGCCGGCGGCCGCGTCGTCCGCGTCGCCGAGCCGCCGGGCGAGCCGGCCGCCGGCCCCGCCCCGGCCGACGCCGCCGCCGAGGCCGCCCGGATCGCGCCGGCCGTCGAGCTGGTGTCGCAGCGCCTGACCGCGCGCGCCGCGACCGTCACCGGCGACGCGCGCGAGGTGCTGGAGGCGACCGTGACGATGGTCGGCGACCCGGCGCTGCTGGAGAGCGCGCAGGCGCTGGTCACCGAGCAGGGGCGGCCCGCCGCGCGCGCGGTGTGGGAGGCCGCGAACTCCTTCGCCGAGATGCTGTCGTCGATGGGCGGCTACATGGCCGAGCGCGCCCGCGACATCCACGACGTGCGCGACCGGATCGTCGCGGAGCTGCTGGGGCTGCCCGCGCCGGGCGTCGCCGACCTGGACGCGCCCGCCGTGCTCGTCGCGACCGACCTGGCCCCGGCCGACACCGCCGGGCTGAAGCCGGGCGTCGCGCTCGCCCTGGTCACCGAGCAGGGCGGCCCGACCAGCCACACCGCGATCCTCGCGCGTTCGCTGGGGATCCCCGCGGTCGTCGGCTGCGCGGGCGCGACCCGGATCGCCGAGGGCGCCGCGCTGACCGTCGACGGCGGCACCGGTGAGGTCGTCGAGGTCGCCACCCTCGACGAGGCCACCGCGTTCGCCGCCGCCGCCTCGGTCACCGCCGAGTGGGACGGCGTCGGCCGCACCGCCGACGGCCGTGTCGTGCCGGTCCTGGCCAATGTCGGCGACGGCCCCGGCGCGGCGAAGGCCGCGGAGGCCCGGGCCGAGGGGGTCGGCCTGTTCCGCACCGAGCTCGCGTTCCTCTCCGCGGCCGAGGAGCCGACCGAGGCCGCCCAGCGCGAGGTCTACACCGCGGTGCTGTCCGCGTTCGGCGGCAAGCCGGTCACCGCCCGCACCCTCGACGCCGGCGCGGACAAGCCGCTGCCGTTCCTGTCGCTCGACGGCGAGCCCAACCCGGCGCTGGGCGTACGCGGCCTGCGGATCGCCCGCGTCCCCGGCAACGGCGACGGCGTGCTGGAGCGCCAGCTCGCCGCGCTCGCCGCCGCGGCGAAGGAGACCGGCGTCGCGCTCAAGGTGATGGCGCCGATGGTCGCCACCGCCGAGGAGGCGCGCTGGTTCGTGCAGCGTTGCCGGGCGCACGGCATCTCCCAGGCCGGCGTGATGATCGAGATCCCGGCCGCGGTGCTCACCGCCGACGAGATCATGGCCGAGGTCGACTTCGTCTCGGTCGGCACCAACGACCTGGCCCAGTACCTGTTCGCCGCGGACCGCCAGTCCGGGCCGGTGGCCGCGCTCAACGACCCGTGGCAGCCGGCGCTGCTGCGGCTGATCGGGCTGCTCGGCGAGGCGTCGGCGCGCACCGGCACCCCGGTCGGGGTGTGCGGTGAGGCCGCGGCCGACCCGGGGCTCGCCGCGGTGCTGGTGGGGCTCGGCGTCGCGAGCCTGTCGATGGGCTCGGGTGCGCTCGCCGCGGTCGGGGCGAACCTGGCCGGGCTGACGGTGGAGCAGTGCCGGGAGCGGGCCCGCGCGGCCTGCGCCGCGGCCGACCCGATCGCGGCCCGCCGCGCGGTCGCCGCTCTCGACGGCTGATCGCCGTTCGTCGCGTTCGTCCTCCCGCTCGGCTGCGCGGTGGGCGGACCGGCGATCGTCACACCGCTGGTCGCAGTGACCTGTGGCCCCACCGGACGTACCCGGCCACCGGTTGCCCTCGGCGACCCGCGGTTGTTGGGTCGACACACGGCGTGATCCCGTGTCGCGAACCGGGCGCCGTCCGACGACCGGAGGTCACCCATGTCCGAGGGACCGCTTGCCCACGCCGTCCGGGTGGCCTCGGAGCAGGCCTACGTCGACGGGCTGTCCGAGGGCCGCCGCGAGGCCTGGGAGCGGGCCTCGGGCGCGCGCCCGGAGCCGGCGTCGAAGCGGCTGCTCGTGCACCTGTCGCACTCCATCGAGCGCGCGGTGATGTCCGGGCCGCGGGAGGACCCGACGGTCGTCGTCGCGCTGTTCCAGCAGCTGCGCTTCTTCGACCGCGAGCGCGAGGTCTACGCGCGGATGGCCCAGGCCGGGATGCACGTCGTCGTCGCGTTCGCCGACGGCGGGGTGCACGACGTGCCGGACGGCGTCCACCTCGTGGTGCTGGACCCGGACGAGCCGCTGGCGTCGGAGTGGAGCGTGGTCGCGCTCGGGTCCGGGGCGGGTGCGTTCCTGGTCGCGACCGACCAGTACGCCCGCGACCCGCGGGAGCGGGGCGAGGCCGGGCGGGTGTTCCTCGGCCGCTGGGGCTACGCCCGCGCCCAGGCCGGGACCGAGCTCGCGCGGCTGCGGTTCGCGCTGGGGGACCGGCTGCCGGCCTCGGTACGGCGCACGGTCGACGAGCTGCTCGGCTCCTCGATGCCGACCGGCGGGGACCCGGCGGCCTCGGCGGGCACCACCGGCGAGGCCTGGGCGACGACCTCGCTCAACCACATGATCGACCGGCTGCTGTCGGCCCGGGCCGGCACCCGTGAGCTGCGGTCCCAGCTGGCCGACGCCCAGCGTGCCGCGGCCGCCCGTGCCGCCGCCGCGGTCGACCCGGCGAGCGGTCTGCCCACCGCCGAGGCCCTGGACCGCTTCGCCGGTCCGGCGGGGCCGGAGACGCTGCCCGTCGGCGTCGCGCTGTTCGACCTGCCCGGCCTCGACGGCTCCGTCGTGCACGACGACGACCGCGCCGCCTGGTTCGCCGCCCACCAGGTCGCGGCGGCGATGACCCAGCCGCTCGGCCCGGTCGACGCGGCCCTGCGGCTGTCCGAGCGCGAGTTCGCGCTGGTCGTGCCCGGTGCCTCGGACCGGCATCTGGCCGGGCTCTGCGACCGGGTCGGCGAGCGCCTGGCGCTGGCCTCGCAGGGCTGGCCGGGCATCGCGCTGGCCGGGCGGGTCGCGTTCGCGGTCACGAGGACCCGGCCGCTGCCGCTGGCGGACCTGCGCGCGGCGCTGGCCCACCTGCCCGAGGAGCCGGGCGACGCCGGCCCGGTCGACGCCGGCCGGAACCCGGCCGGGGACCGCATCGTCGTCGCCGCGACCGGGCGGGAGGGCGTCGGGCCGCGGCCGTCCCCGGAGCCGTCGGCCGCGGCCCGGCACCGCGGTCCCGACGACGTCGCACCGCGCCCGCGCCCGGCCGCGAACGGCGGCGGGATGGACGACCCGGTCGCGCCCCCGCCCGACGCGCACGCCCCGCCGCCGCGGCCCGCGCCGGCCCCGCCGCCGTCGCGGCCCCGGCCCTACCTCGACGCGTCCTCGACCGGCCCGCAGCCGGTCACCGGTGAGGCGGCCGCCGACCCGCGGGCCGCGGCGCAGGAGGCGCTGCGCCGCCTGGTCCAGGGCGACCGGGGTGCCGACTACGACGTGTTCGCCGACCGGCACCGCGACAACGGCGGTCACCCCGGCTGACCGGCGCGTTCGCCCTGGGCGGAGCTGCCCTGGGCAGAACCGGGCGCGGACCGGGCCGTCCCCCGGCCACGGTGGGGTCATGAGCGACTCACCGCGCACCCCGCGCTTCGACGACCGCGCCCGCCGCGACCTCTACGACCAGCGCGTCGTGGTGCTCGACGGCCCCCTCGACGACGACAACGGCACCCTGCTCGCCACCCAGGTCGTGGCACTGGCCGCCCGTGACCCGGACGCCGACATCGCCTTCTGGATCCACTCGCCCGGCGGGTCGGTGCCGGCGATGCTGGCGCTGCGGGACCTGTTCCGGCTGGTGCCCTGCGACGTCTCGACGCTCGTGCTCGGCATCGCCTACAGCGCGGGGCAGTTCCTGCTCTCGGCGGGCACCCCGGGCAAGCGCCGCGCGCTGCCGCACTCGCGGGTGCTGATGCACCAGGGCTCGTCGGGGATCGGCGGGACGGCCGTCGACATCGAGCTGCAGGCCGACGACCTGCGCCACACCCGCGACACCGTGCTCGGCCTCATCGCCCGGGACACCGGGCAGCCGGTGGACCGGATCTTCACCGACTCGCTGCACGACCGCTGGTACTCCGCGGCCGAGGCGCTCGACTACGGCTTCGTCGACGCCGTCGTCGACCGGTTCGACCAGGTGGTGCCGCGCCGCGGTGCCGTCCCGACCGGCTTCGGCGTGGGGCGGTGACGGCGGTGAGCACCTACACGATCCCGAACGTCATCGCCCGCACCCCGGGCGGCGAGCGGGTCCTCGACGTCTACTCCCACCTGCTCACCGAGCGGGTCGTCTACCTGGGCACCGAGATCGACGCGGGCGTGGCGAACGCGTTGATCGCCCAGCTGCTGTTCCTGGAGGCCGACGACCCCGACCGCGAGGTGCAGCTCTACGTCAACTGCGGGGGCGGCGACCCCAGCGCGATGCTCGGCATCTACGACACCCTGCGCCACGTCCGCTGCCCGGTCGCGACGACGTGTGTCGGCCAGGCCGTCTCGGTGGGTGCGGTGCTGCTCGCCGCCGGGACCGAGGGCCGTCGCGGCGCGCTGCCGCACGCCCGGGTCGTGCTGCACCAGCCGGCGGCGCAGGGCCGCGGGTCCATCCCGGACCTGATCCTGCAGGCCGACGAACTGGTCCGGATCCGCGCCGACATCGAGGAGATCCTGGCCCGGCACACCGGGCAGACGGTCGAGCGGTTGCGCGCCGACACCGACCACGACCGCGTGTTCACCGCGTCCGCGGCCCGGGACTACGGCCTGCTCGACACCGTGCTCGAACCGCAGCCGCCGCGCACCCGCGAGCGTCGCTGAGCGGCGCCGGGTCAGGCCGCCAGCGCGTAGGCGCACTGCGGCCCGCGTGCCCGCGGCGCCGTCGCGAGACCGTCGGCGACGCCACGGGTCAGCGCGGCCAGGTCGGTCCCGAGCGCCCCGGCGACGGCGGCGATCATCTCGCTGGAGGGCTCCTTGCGGCCCCGCTCCACCTCCGAGAGGTACTGCGGGGACACCCCGGCGCGCCCGGCCGTCGCGTGCAGGGTCTCACCGCGGGCGTGCCGCCGTCGTCGCAGCTCACGACCGAGTGCGTGCCGCCAGAGGGGTTCGCTCATGGGGGCACGGTAGGGCCCGGCGGGGGCCGCGGTCCCCGGGTTCCGCCCACAGCGGAACCCGGGGCGGGCGCTCAGGCCTTCAGGAAGTCGAGCAGCGCGGCGTTGAACTCGTCGGGGTGGGTGGCGTTGAGGCCGTGCGGGCCGCCCTCGATCAGCACGAGCTGAGCGCCCTCGATCGCCTCGTGCGAGCGCTTGCCGGAGACCTCGAACGGGACGATGGCGTCGGCGTCGCCGTGGACGACCAGGGTCGGGACGCCGGCGTCGGAGACCTTCTGCACGTCGTCGCGGAAGTCGGTGCGTCCGAACGCGGTGATGCAGTCCAGGGTGCCCTTCGGCGACGCGAACTCGGCGATCGCGCGGTGGTAGGCACGGTTCGGCTCGCTGATCAGGTCGGTCCGGTCGCCCGCGGCGAAGAAGTTCGACGTGAACTCCTCCAGGAAGGCGATCCGGTCACCGGTGACGCCGCCCTGGAACTGCTCGATGGTGGCGTCGTCGAGACCGCCGTCGGGGTTGTCGTCGGACCGGTAGAGGTACGGCGGCACGGCGGCGGCCAGCACGGCGCGGGCGACCCGGTCGGTGCCGTGCTTCGCGATGTAGCGGACGACCTCGCCGCCGCCCATCGAGAACCCGACGAGGGTGGCCTCGCGCAGGTCGAGGTGCACGAGCAGGGCGTGCAGGTCGTCCGCGAAGGTGTCGTAGTCGTAGCCGTCCCAGGGCTGGGAGGACTGACCGAAGCCGCGACGGTCGTAGGTCACGACCCGGTGGCCGGCGTCGACCAGCGCGGGGACCTGCTTCTCCCAGGACCTCCCCGACAGCGGCCAGCCGTGGATCAGCACGACGGGGGCGCCGGAGCCCTGGTCGGTGTAGTGCAGCTCGACCGGGCTGCCGTTCTCGGTACCGATGCTGAGCTGGGGCATGGGGGTGCACTCCTCCGGGAAGATCGGTTGTGTCCTCCCGATCCGCGTACCCGCCCCGCCGCGAACCTACCCGTCGACGACCGTGCCCTGCCCGAGCATCCGCTCCAGCACGGCGCGGACGGCCGCGTCCTCCACGGTGTAGTACACGTAGGTCCCCTCGCGCCGGTTCTCGACCAGGCCCGACAGTCGCAGCTTCGACAGGTGCTGGCTCACCGCGGTGGGGGCGGCGCCGACCAGGTCGGCGAGGCACGCCACCGAGGACTCGCCCTGCAGCAGTGCCCAGAGGATCTTGACCCGGGTCGGGTCGGAGAGCATGCGCATCGCGTCCGCCACCCGGCGGACCTCGTCCTCGGGCGGCATCGCGAAGCCGTGGATGGACTCGTGCACGACGCCGAGGATACCTGCGTGACTGCGCGGATGGTCCACCGTCTCACCATGTGGATGGCTGACTGCGTATCTTCGTGAATGCGCAGGTACGGTTCCACGCATGCGATCCGCTCTGACCCTGCCCGAGGTCCGCTGGGCCGGGGCCTCCCTGCTGGCCTTCCTGGCGGCGCTCGGGGCCGACCTGCTCGGCGCGCCGTCCGCGGTGGTCGTCGGCCTGTACCTGGCCTGCTACGTCCTCGGCGGCTGGGAGCCCGCGCTCGAGGGCCTGCGTGCGCTCGGGGAGAAGCGGCTCGACGTCGACCTGCTGATGATCGTCGCCGCGGTGGCCGCGGCCGCGATCGGGCAGTGGTTCGACGGCGGCCTGCTCATCGTCATCTTCGCGACCTCCGGGGCGTTGGAATCGGTCATGACCGCCCGCACCCGGGCCAGCATCGACGCCCTGCTGGACCTCGCCCCGGAGACCGCCACCGTCGTCGACGAGGACGGCACCGAGCGTGTCGTCCCCGCCGCCGGGCTCGTCGCGGGACAGGCGGTGCTGGTGCGTCCGGGCGAGCGGGTCCCCGGCGACGGCACCGTGCTCGGCGGGGTCTCGGAGGTCGACACCTCCGCGCTGACCGGCGAGCCGGTCCCGGCCCGTACCGGGCCGGGCGACCCGGTCCTCGCGGGCACCGTCAACGGCACCGGGGTGCTGCGGGTCCGGGTCTCGCGCGACGCCGCGGACACCGTCGTCGCGGGGGTCGCCGCGCAGGTCGAGCGGGCCGCCGAGACCAAGGCGGGCCGCCAGCTGTTCATCGAGCGCGTCGAGCAGCGCTACTCGGTGCTGGTCGTCGCGGGGACGGTGCTGCTGCTCGCGGTACCGCTGCTGCTCGGTGCCCCGTTCACCGAGACGCTGCTGCGCGCGATCGTCTTCATGATCGTGGCCTCGCCGTGCGCGATCGTGCTCGCGACGATGCCGCCGCTGCTCGCCGCGGTCGCGGTGTCCGGCCGGCGCGGGACGCTGGTCAAGGACGTCACCGTGCTGGAGGCGCTCGCCGAGGTCGACACCGTGGTGCTCGACAAGACCGGCACGCTGACCTCCGGCCGGCCGCAGGTGGTGTCGGTGACCCCGCTCGGGTCCCGTCGCGCCGACGAGCTGCTCGCCCTGGCCGGGGCCGCCGAGGCCGGCAGCGAGCACGTACTGGGCCGGGCGGTGCGCGCGCACGCCCTGGAGCGCGGCCTGCACCTGCCCCACGCCGAGGGGTTCACCGCGGTCCCGGGCGAGGGTGTGCGGGCGGTCGTCGGCGGGCGGACCGTCGCCGTCGGGCGCCCGGAGCTCGCCGGTGACGTGGAGGTCCCCGGGGTCGCCGCGCTGCAGGAGGCGGGGCGGACCGCCGTCGTCGTGCTGGTGGACGGCGAGCCCGCCGGGGTGGTCGGGCTGTCCGACGAGCCGCGTCCGGGTGCCGCGACCGCGCTCGCCGCGCTGCGCCGCGAGGTCGGCGGCGACCCGCAGGTCCTCACCGGCGACGCCGAGCGCCCGGCCCGGGTGCTCGCCGACCGGCTCGGCCTGACCCGGGTGCGGGCCGGGCTGCTGCCCGACGGCAAGGTCGAGGTCGTCCGCGCCGAGCAGGCCCGGGGCCGCCGGGTGCTCGCCGCGGGCGACGGCATCAACGACGCGCCGCTGCTCGCGTCGGCCGACGTCGGCCTCGTGGTCTCCGAGGGGGCGGGGGCGCTGTCCCTGGAGGCCGCCGACGGCGTGCTCACCCGTGACCCGCTCGGCTCGCTGGCCCCGCTGGTCGTGCTGGCCCGGCGGGCTCGGCGGATCGCGCGGGCGAACCTGGCCTTCGCCGCCACGGTGATCGTGGTCCTGGTCGGGTGGGACCTGATCGGGACGTTGCCGCTGGTCGTCGGCGTCGCCGGGCACGAGCTGTCCACGGTGCTGGTGTGCCTGAACGGGCTGCGGCTGCTCGTCGTCGCGCGCCGGGAGGACCGGCGGGCCCGGGCCGCCGTCGCGCCGGTCGCCGTGGATCCCGAACGGGAGCGCGTCGGGGCCTGACGGGTGCTCCGGCCGGTGCTGCTCAGGCCGGGGCGACCGCCAGCGCGGCCAGCGCCATCCGGCGCAGCACCGCGGCCCGGGCGTCCGCCCCGCGCGGGGACGGCTGCTCGGCCCGCGGTGCGTACGGCGTGGAGTTGAGCAGGCCGAACACCCCGTGGGCGACGGTGCGGGCCTCGGCCGGGGCGACGTCGGGGTGCGCCCGGCGCAGCGTGTCCACCCACAGCTCGACGTAGGTGCGCTGCAGCCGCCGCACGGTGCGGCGCGGCTCCTCGGGCAGGTTCGCCAGGTCCCGGTCCTGCACGACGATCAGCTCCGGCTCGCGGGTCGCGAACGCGACGTGGAAGTCGACGAGGTCGGCCAGCGCGGCACGGGGGTCGTCGTGGTGGACGCGGGCGCGGCCGCCGTCGAGCAGGCGCTCGGAGATGTCGATGAGCAGCTCGGCGAGCAGCGCCTCCTTGCCGGGGAAGTGCCGGTAGAGGGCGGGGCCGCTGACGCCGACCGCGGCGCCCAGGTCGGCGATGCTCACCCCGTGGAAGCCGTGCCGGGCGAACAGCCGGGCCGCCTCGGTGAGGATCTGCTCGCGCCGCGACGGGGCCTCCGTGCGCGCGCCCGCGCCGTCCGCGGGGGAGGGGCCTGCTGCGACCATCGGACGATCGTAGCGTCGTCGGTTAACGGTTGTTAACGCGCCGTGCGGTCCGTCTCAGGCTCCGCACAGGTCGGCGGCGATACCCTCGTGGGCGTGATGAGGACCCTGCGCCGGATGCGCGAGCGTCTCGGCGTGCGCGCCGCGTCCGCCCTCGCGGCGGCGACGGCGGTCGCGATGGTGCTCGTCGTCGCCGGTGTGTCGCTGGTGCTGGTCCTGGAGAGCCAGCTGAAGCGCAACACCGAGGAGGCGCTCCTGGCCAACGCCCAGCAGGTGGCCGAGCGCATCCAGGCCAACTTCGCCGACTACCGCCCCGGCGACCCGGCCAAGGAGAACGCGGTGGTGACCACAGCCCGCCGCACCGACCTGGTGCAGGTCGTCACGGCCTGGAGCGACCGGACCGGAGCGCCGGACGACCGGGTCGGGTCGAACGGCGAGGGCCGCAACATCGAGGTGTTCGCCTCGTCCGAGCCGCTGGACGGGCAGCCGAAGCTGGTGGACTGGGTCCTCGCCCCGCACGAGACGCGCTCCCAGATGGACGTGCCGGTCACCTTCCACGACGCGGGCGGCCCGGAGCCGGAGCCCGGCCCGCTCGAGACCGAGAACATGATGGTCGTCGGGCTCGGCGTGCGGGCCTTCGACCGGCCGATCACGATCTACTCCGCCCAGCCGACGGACCAGATGCACAGCGCCGTCGACCTCGTCACCTGGCTCGTCGCGGGCGGGGTCCCGCTGCTGGTGCTGGTCGCGGGCGGCTTCACCTACCTGTTCGCCGGCCGCGCGCTGCGCCCGGTGGAGGACATGCGGTCCCGGGTCGCCGGGATGGGGGACAAGGACCTCTCCCAGCGCGTCGACGAGCCGGTCGCCCGCGACGAGGTCGGCCGTCTCGCTCGCACCATGAACCAGATGCTCGGGCGGATCGAGTCCTCCCAGGCGACCCAGCGCCGCTTCGTCGCCGACGCCAGCCACGAGCTGCGCAGCCCGCTCGCGACCGTGTCGACCGGTCTGGAGCTGCTCGGCGCGGGCATGCCGGAGGCGTCCGCGGACCGGGCCACCGTCGACGTCCTGCGCGGGGAGGCCTCCCGGCTGACCGGGCTGGTCGAGAACCTGCTGTTCCTCGCCCGTGCCGACGAGCGCGGCATCGCGCCGCGCCGCGAGGAGGTCGACCTCGACGAGATCGCCGACGCCGAGCGGGAGCGGCCGTCGGCCGAGACCGCCGTCGCGGTCCGGGTGACCAGTGAGCCCGTCCGGGTGGTCGGCGACCGCGGCCAGCTCGTCCGGGTGCTGCGCAACCTGGTCGACAACGCCAAGCGGCACGCGTCGTCGACGGTCGCGGTGTCGGTCCGGGCCGAGGGCGACCTCGCGGTGATCGAGGTCGACGACGACGGCAACGGTGTCCCCGAGGCCGACCGCGCCCGGGTCTTCGAGCGCTTCGTGCGGCTCGACGAGGCCCGTTCCCGCGGCGACGGCGGCTCCGGGCTCGGCCTGGCGATCGTCGCCGAGCTGGTCGCGGCGCACGGCGGGACCGTGGAGGCGGCCTCGTCGCCCGCGCTGGGCGGGGCCCGGTTCCGGGTCACCGTGCCCGCCGTGACGGCGCCGCTGCCCGAGGAGGAGGGCTCCGGACCGGTGGACGCCGACCACGCCGGGGCCGGGCTCGACGGCGAGCCGGCCGCGGAGCTGTGCGACGACCGGCCCTCCGGCCCGATCCCGCGGGTGACCACGCGGTCGCCGTGGGCACGGGCCGAGGAGCCCGCCGACTTCGGCCCGGACGCATGGCTGGGGCAGGGCGGCGCCGACCACGGGACACCGCAGAACGGCACGGCGCAGAACGGCACGGCGCAGAACGGCACGGCGCAGAACGGCACGGCGTCGGGCGGCACCGCTCCGGTCCGCCCGGTCATGGGCTCCGCGGTCCCTCCCGAGGCCCCGGCCCGCCCGGTGCCCGCGGGCCCCGTGGGGGCGGGCGCGTCGGCGCGCGGGACCGCCGCTCCGGATGGCATGATGCGCACGCCCGGTGACCCGGCCGTCACCCACGGCGCGGGCACGGACGGTCGGACCCCGGACAGCGGTCCGGTGACGACCCCGCCCGACCCGGAGGACGACGTGTCCGCACCACCCGCCCACAGTCGCCTCGACCCGCCGACCGGCCCGCTGCCGATCCGGCCGAACACCGTCGGCAGCCCGTTCGACGAGAACGCCACCCGGCCGTTGCCGGTCGTCACGCCGCGTGGGCAGCGGGGACGTGGCGGCACCGCCGTCGCCAGCCGGGAGACGTCCCGCGACACCCGGGACACCGGGCGCGAGCCCGTCCGGGCCGAGCGGGAGCCGGTCGGGGCGCCGTCGCCGCGGCGGCCGTTCGACCGTCGTCGCTGAGCGGGTCCCCGCAGGTCAGCGGGGCGGCGCGGGCGCGGGCTCGGACATCCGGTAGCCGACGCCGCGCAGCGTCTCGATGCTGTGCGTCCCGAACGGCGCGTCGATCTTGCGGCGCAGGTAGCCGACGTAGACCTCGACGACGTTGACCTCGCCGTCGTAGTGGGCGTCCCAGACCGAGCGCAGGATGTCGGTCTTGGTCACGACCTGCCCGGTGTTCTGCATCAGGTGCTCGAGCACGCCGAACTCGCGCGGGGTCAGCGGGATCTCGGTCTCGCCGCGGTGCACCCGGTGCGTGCCCGGGTCGAGGCTGAGGTCCCCGACCCGCAGCACGGTCGGTGCGGCCTCCCCGGCCCGGCGCAGCAGCGCACGCAGCCGCGCCTGCAGCACGACGAACGAGAACGGCTTGGTCAGGTAGTCGTCCGCGCCGAGGTCGAAGGCGTCGGCCTCGTCGTACTCGCCGTCCTTGGCGGTCAGCATGAGCACCGGCGTCCACACGCCGCGGTCGCGCAGGTGCTGCAGGATCCGGTAGCCCGACAGGCCCGGCAGCATGATGTCGAGGATGACCACGTCGTGCCGGCCGGTCAGCGCGAGCTGCAGCCCGGTGGGTCCGTCGTGTGCGATCTCCACCTCGTGCCCCTCCCCGGCGAGGCCGCGGCGGACCAGCTCGGCGAGCGGCTTCTCGTCCTCGACCAGTAGCAGGCGCACGCACCCCAGCGTAGTCCGCGGGATGCCCGCTCTGGACGCCACGTGTTAACAACCGCTAACCTGTTAACGGTCATTAACAGACAGCGTTACCCGGGAGGTCCGATGACGGCACCGCAGGCCCCACCCGCGCCGGCCCCGGAGGCCCCGCGGCTCGGCACGGCGGTGGATCCGGCCGACCCGCGCGCCGCGGAGAACGACGCCGCGCACCGCGCCCTGGTCGCCGACCTGCGCGACCGGCTGGAGCGGACCCGGCTCGGCGGGCCGGAGCGTTCGCGGGCCCGGCACGTCGAGCGCGGGAAGCTGCTGCCGCGCGACCGGGTGGATGCGCTGGTGGACCCGTCGTCGCCGTTCCTGGAGCTGTCCCCGCTGGCCGCGAACGGCATGTACGACGACCAGGCCCCCGGCGCCGGGATGATCACCGGGGTCGGGCGGGTCGCCGGCCGGGAGGTCGTGGTCGTGGCCAACGACGCGACCGTCAAGGGCGGCACCTACTACCCGATGACGGTCAAGAAGCACCTGCGCGCGCAGGAGGTGGCGCTGCACAACCGGCTGCCGTGCGTGTACCTGGTGGACTCCGGGGGTGCGTACCTGCCCGAGCAGGACGACGTGTTCCCCGACCGCGAGCACTTCGGCCGGATCTTCTACAACCAGGCGCAGATGTCCGGGCAGGGCATCCCGCAGATCGCCGCCGTCCTCGGCTCCTGCACCGCGGGTGGCGCCTACGTCCCCGCGATGAGCGACGAGGCCGTCATCGTCCGCAACCAGGGCACGATCTTCCTGGGCGGCCCGCCGCTGGTGAAGGCCGCGACCGGCGAGGTCGTCACCGCCGAGGAACTGGGCGGCGGGGACCTGCACGCGAAGGTCTCCGGCGTCACCGACCACCTCGCCGTCGACGACGCGGACGCGCTCGCCCGGGTCCGCGCGATCGTCGCGACGCTCGGCCCGCGTGCCCCGCGGCCGTGGGAGGTGCGCCCCACCGAGGAGCCCGCCGTCGACCCCGCCGGGCTCTACGCCGCGGTGCCCACCGACACCCGCACCCCCTACGA
Organism: Pseudonocardia sp. DR1-2; assembly: GCF_023717215.1. NCBI lineage: Bacteria > Bacillati > Actinomycetota > Actinomycetes > Pseudonocardiales > Pseudonocardiaceae > Pseudonocardia > Pseudonocardia sp. DR1-2. The sequence goes on from NZ_JAMQOF010000002.1 coordinate 778,585, forward strand.
CGTGCGTGAGGTCATCGCCCGCGTCGTCGACGGCTCGCGGTTCGCCGAGTTCAAGTCCGAGTACGGCACCACCCTGGTCACCGGGTTCGCCCGGATCCACGGCCACCCGGTCGGGATCGTCGCCAACAACGGGATCCTGTTCTCCGAGTCCGCGACCAAGGGCGCGCACTTCGTCGAGCTGTGCGACCAGCGCGGCATCCCGCTGGTGTTCCTGCAGAACATCTCCGGGTTCATGGTCGGCCGCGAGTACGAGGCGGGCGGCATCGCCCGCAACGGCGCGAAGATGGTCACCGCCGTCGCCTCCACCCGGGTACCGAAGCTGACCGTCGTCATCGGCGGCTCCTTCGGCGCCGGCAACTACGCCATGTGCGGGCGGGCGTACTCGCCCCGGTTCCTGTTCATGTGGCCCAATGCCCGCATCTCGGTCATGGGCGGCGAGCAGGCGGCCACCGTGCTCGGCACCGTCGGCAACGCCGACCCGGACGCGATCCGCGCCCAGTACGAGGAGCAGGGACACCCCCTCTACTCCACCGCCCGGCTGTGGGACGACGGCGTCATCGACCCCGCCGACACCCGCACCGTCCTCGGGCTGTCCCTGTCCGTCGCCGCCAACGCGCCCCTGGCCGACCCGGCCTTCGGCGTCTTCCGGATGTGAGGGCCCCCATGGGATCGGCACTGTTCGACACCGTCCTGGTCGCGAACCGCGGCGAGATCGCGGTCCGCGTCATCCGCACCCTGCGCTCGCTGGGCGTCCGGTCGGTCGCCGTGTACTCCGACGCCGACGCCGCGGCCCCGCACGTCCGCGCCGCCGACGAGGCCGTCCGGATCGGCCCGGCGGCCGCCGGCGAGTCCTACCTGTCGGTGGAGAACGTGATCGCCGCCGCCCGGGCGACCGGTGCGCAGGCGATCCACCCCGGCTACGGCTTCCTGTCCGAGAACACCGCGTTCGCCGCCGCCTGCGAACAGGCGGGGATCGCCTTCGTCGGGCCGCCGTCGTCGGCGATCGAGGCGATGGGCGACAAGATCCGCGCCAAGCAGACCGTCGCCAAGGCCGGGGTCCCGGTCGTGCCCGGCTCCGACGGCTCCGGCCTCACCGACGACGACCTGGCCTCCGTCGTCGCCGACATCGGCTACCCGGTGCTGCTCAAGCCGTCCGCGGGCGGCGGGGGCAAGGGCATGCGCGAGGTGCACTCCCCGGAGCAGCTGGCCGACGCGATCGCCGGTGCGCGCCGCGAGGCCCGCGGCTCCTTCGGCGACGACACCCTGCTCGTCGAGCGGCTGGTCACCACGCCGCGGCACATCGAGATCCAGGTGATGGCCGACGCGCACGGCGCCGTCGTGCACCTCGGCGAGCGCGAGTGCTCGTTGCAGCGCCGCCACCAGAAGATCATCGAGGAGGCGCCGTCGGCTCTGCTCACCCCCGCGCAGCGCGACGAGATGGGCCGTGCCGCCTGCGAGGCCGCCCGCAGCGTCGGTTACACCGGCGCCGGGACCGTCGAGTTCATCGTGAGCTCGGACCGTCCCGACGAGTTCTTCTTCCTCGAGATGAACACCCGCCTGCAGGTCGAGCACCCGGTCACCGAGGAGGTCACCGGCCTGGACCTGGTCGAGCTGCAGCTGCGCGTCGCCGCGGGGGAGCCGCTGCCGCTCACCCAGGACGACGTGGTGCTCACCGGGCACGCGATGGAGGCCCGCGTGTACGCCGAGGCCACCGCGGTGTCCGGCGACGCGCTCACCTTCCTCCCCTCCGGCGGGCCGGTGCTGGACTGGACGCCGCCGCCCGGAGTGCGGGTCGACGCCGGGATCGAGACCGGCACCGTCGTCGGGTCCGACTACGACCCGATGCTGGCCAAGGTCATCGCCCACGGCGCGACCCGCGACGAGGCGCTGCGCCGGCTCGACGCCGCGCTGCGCGACACGGTGCTGCTCGGGCTCGACTCCAACATCGGGTTCCTCCGGGCCCTGCTCGCCGACGACGACGTCCGCGCCGGTGATCTCGACACCGGGCTGATCGCCCGGCGCGGTGCCGCGCTCGTCGACGACGCGGTGCCCGCCGACGTCCTCGGTGCGGTCGCGGGTCTCGGGCTGCTGCGCCGGGAGCCGGCCGGGCCCGTGGTGGACCCCTTCGACGTCCCCGGTGGCTGGCGGGTCGGCGAGCCCGCCTGGGCGGTGAGCCGCCTGGTCACCGGTGGCGCCGACGGCGCCGTGGAGGTTCGGGCCCGCGGCCGGGCGGCCGGGTTCGACCTGGCGCTGCCCGCCGCCGGTGGAGCGGCGGACGGGGACGCGGGGGACACCGCCGTCCCGGCGTCGGCGACACCCGCCGCGGCCGTCGTCCGGTGCCGCACCGCCGCCGTCGCGCCGGGGGTCGTGGAGCACACCCAGGACGGCCGCACCCGCCGGTTCGCCGTCGCCGAGGGTGCCGACGGGGTCGTCTGGATCGGCCGTGACGGGCAGGCCTGGGGCGTGCGCGAGCAGGCGCCGACGGAGGCCGCCGCGGCCGCCGGCGGTGCGGGCGGGCCGGTCGTCTCGCCGATGCCGGGGACGGTGACGGTCGTCGAGGTCGCCGACGGGGACGCCGTCGTCGCAGGTCAGAAGCTGGTCGTCGTCGAGGCCATGAAGATGGAACACGTGCTCACCGCCCCCGTCGACGGGACGGTGCGCGAGCTGAGGGCCCGGGCCGGAGCCACCGTCGCGAAGGACGCGGTGCTGCTCGTGGTCGAGCCCGCCACGCAGGAGGAGCAGGCATGACCACCGCCCAGGACGTCACCACCGCCGAGGAGTACGAGGCGCTGCGCGCCTCGGTCGAGGAGTTCGCGCGCAAGGAGGTCGCGCCCGTCATCGGCGACCTCTACATCCGCGAGGAGTTCCCCTACGACATCACCGCCAAGATGGGCGAGATGGGGTTGTTCGGCCTGCCCGTCCCCGAGTCCTACGGCGGCATGGGCGGCGACTACCACGCCCTCTGCCTGGCCCTGGAGGAGCTCGCCCGGGTCGACTCCTCGGTCGCGATCACCGTGGAGGCCGGCGTCGGGCTGGGTGCCATGCCGATCCTGCGCTTCGGCACCGACGAGCAGAAGGCGCGCTGGCTGCCCGACCTGGCCGCGGGCCGCACGCTCGGCGCGTTCGGCCTCACCGAGCCCGGCGGTGGCTCCGACGCCGGCGCCACCCGCACCACCGCCCGGCTCGACGGCGACGAGTGGGTGATCAACGGGTCGAAGTGCTTCATCACCAACTCCGGCACCGACATCACCTCGGTCGTCACCGTCACCGCCGTGACGGGCGAGAAGCCCGACGGTCGCAAGGAGATCTCGGCGATCCTCGTCCCGGCGGGCACGCCCGGGTTCACGGTGAGCGAGAAGTACTCCAAGGTCGGCTGGAACTGCTCCGACACCCGCGAGCTCTTCTTCGACGACGTCCGCGTCCCCGAGGCGAACCTGCTCGGCGAGCGCGGCCGCGGCTACGCCCAGTTCCTGTCCATCCTGGACGAGGGCCGGGTCGCGATCGCGGCGCTGGCGACCGGGCTGGCCCAGGGCTGCGTCGACGAGTCCGTCCGCTACGCCGGTGAGCGTGAGGCGTTCGGGAACACCATCGGCAGCTACCAGGCGATCCAGTTCAAGATCGCCGACATGGAGGCCCGCGCGCACACCGCGCGGCTGGCCTGGCAGCACGCCGCGCGGCTGCTCGTCGCGGGGGAGCCGTTCAAGAAGGAGGCGGCGATCGCCAAGCTCGTCTCGTCGAACGCCGCGATGGACAACGCGCGCGACGCCACCCAGATCTTCGGCGGCTACGGCTTCATGAACGAGTACCCGGTCGGGCGGTTCTACCGCGACGCCAAGATCCTCGAGGTCGGCGAGGGCACCTCCGAGGTGCAGAAGATGCTGATCGCGCGGCACCTGGGCCTGTAGCGACGATCCGTTCGGTCCCCGAACGACATTCCCGTCACGCGCGTGACGACCGTGATGCGGTGCCGCGCGCGTGACGGGGGTAGACCGGTGTCATGAGCAACGAGGTCAACCACCAGGTACGGCTCGCCGCACGCCCGCAGGGCACCCCCGGCCCGGAGGTGTGGGAGCACACCACCGAGCCGGTGCCCGAGCCCGGCGAGGGCCGCATCGTCGTCCGGGTCAGCCACATCTCGCTGGACCCGGCGATGCGCGGCTGGATGAACGAGGGGCGTTCGTACGCGCCCCCGGTCGGGATCGGCGAGGTGATGCGCGCGCTCGGCCTCGGTGAGGTCGTCGCCTCCAGGAACACGGACTTCGCCGTCGGCGACACCGTCACCGGTGTGCTCGGCGTGCAGGAGTACGTGGAGAGCGACGGCCGCGGCCTGCAGAAGGTCTCCCCGACCGCGGACGTGCCGCCGGAGCGCTACCTCGCGCTGCTCGGCATGACCGGCATGACCGCCTACTTCGGGCTGTTCGACGTCGGTGCGCTGAAGGAGGGCGACACGGTCGTCGTCTCCGGTGCGGCCGGGGCCGTCGGGTCGGTGGTCGGGCAGCTCGCGAAGGTCAGGGGCGCCCGGGTCGTCGGCATCGCGGGCGGCCCCGAGAAGTGCGCGTGGATCACCGGCGAGCTCGGGTTCGACGCCGCGATCGACTACCGGTCCGAGAACGTGTCGCAGCGCCTGAAGGAGCTCGCCCCCGAGGGCGTGGACGTGTACTTCGACAACGTCGGCGGGGACATCCTCGACGCCGTGCTCGGCAGGCTCGCGATGCACGCCCGCGTCGTCATCTGCGGTGCGATCAGCCAGTACAACGCCGAGGGCGGCATGACCGGCCCGAAGAACTACATGAACCTGCTGGTCAACCGGGCCCGCATGGAGGGTTTCCTGGTCGGCGACTACCTCCCCCGCTGGGGCGAGGCGGGCACGGAGCTCGCCGGCTGGCTCGCCGAGGGCCGCCTGCGCAGCCGTGAGGACGTCGTCGACGGCACCGTCGCGGACTTCCCGGAGGTCTTCCTCAAGCTCTTCCGCGGCGAGAACACCGGCAAGCTCGTGCTCCGGCTGAACCGGGCCTGACCCCGGAGGGCACCATGGCGGGGTGCGCCTCGCCATGGCCCGGACCGCCGTCGTCGTCTCGGGGGCGGCGATCCTCGTCGTCGAGACCCTCGCGACCCGGCTCGTCGCGCCCTACGTCGGACTGACGCTCGAGTCGACCACCGCCGTGATCGGGGTGGCCCTCGCCGGGATCGCGGCGGGCGCCTCGCTGGGTGGGCGGTGGGCCGACGAGCGCGACCCGGTGGCGGTCGCCGCGCTGATGATGGTCGTCGGCGGGCTGGGCACGCTGGCCGTGCGGCCGGTGGTCCGGCTGCTCGGGCCGCTGCTCGGGGCCGGGCCGTACGCCGCCGTGGTGCTCGTCGCCGCGTCCACCCTGGTCTCGGTGACGGCGCTCGCCGCGGTCACCCCGGCCGTCACCAAGGCCCGGCTGACCGGGCTGGACCGCTCCGGCGAGGTCGTCGGCGGGCTGTCCGCGGCAGGCACCCTCGGGTCGCTCGCCGGGACCTTCCTCACCGGGTTCGTGCTGGTCGCGCTGCTGCCGGTGAGCGCGATCCTGCTGGTCACCGCGGCCGCCTGCCTCGTGCTCGGGCTCGTCCTGGCGCCCCGGCGCCGGCGCTCGGACATCGCGAAGGGTGGTGCCGCGGCACTGCTGCTGGCCGTCGCGCTCGTCGCGCTGCCGGGGCGTTGCGACGCCGACACCACCTACTACTGCGCCGCCGTCCGGACCGACCCCGCGGACCCGGCCGGTCGTTATCTGGTGCTCGACGACCTGCGCCACTCCTACGTCCGCCTCGGCGACCCCGCGCACCTGGAGTTCGCCTACACCACGCGGTTCGCCGCGGCCGTCGACACCGCGTTCGGGCAGGGGCGCCCGGTCGACGCGGTGCACGTCGGTGGCGGCGCGCTGACCATGCCGCGCTGGCTCGCCGCGACCCGCCCCGGCAGCACCTCGACCGTGCTGGAGCTGGACCAGGGCGTGATCGACCTCGGCGTCCGCTCCCTGGACGCGGGCGGGATCCCCGGCACCACCGTGCGCACCGGCGACGCCCGGGTGAACCTCGCCGCGCTGCCCGACGACTCCGCCGACCTGGTCGTCGGCGACGCCTTCGGTGCCCGCTCGGTACCCTGGCACCTGTCCACCGCGGAGTTCCTCGACGAGGTGGCGCGGGTGCTGCGCCCGGGCGGGCTCTACGTCCTCAACGTGATCGACCGGTACCCGCTCGACCTGGTGAAGGCCGCCACCGCGACCGTCGAGTCCCGGTTCGCGACGACGATGCTCCTCGCCCTCCCCGACGAGTTCGCCCCCGGCGGGGGCGGGAACGTCGTGGTCGTCGCCTCGGACCGGCCGCTCGACCCGGCCGCCCTCGGTGCCGCCGTCGCCCGTTCCGAGCCGGCCGGCACGGTCCTCGACCCGGCCCGCACCGCCGCGTTCACCGCGGGGACCCCGGTCCTGACCGACGACCGCGCCCCGGTGGACCAGCTGATCACCACCGGTCTGACGGGGTAGGGCGCCGCCCCCTCCGCGCCCCGTCCTGACCCGTCCCGCCCGGCGGCCCGCTGCGCCGAGATGCAGCTCAGCGGGAATTGTGGATCTCCGGCGCCCGCTGAGCTGCATCTCGGCGACTCCGGTCCGGGCGCGGACGGCCCGGGACGTTGCCTCGCGGGAGGCGGGCGCACCGGGAGGCGAGGCCCGGCCGCGCGGGGTCCGGACCACGCTAGGGTCGGTGACGGGGTCCGGTGGGCCCCGTCGGACGATCGAGGGGGAGACGGGCGTGGCGACCTGGGAGGACCTGAAGGCCTACGTCGTGGTCCGGTACGAGATCGTCCGCCAGGGTGCGGACGAGCTGCGGTTCCGGCTGCCGACGACCGAGGACCGGGACCAGCTCGTCGTCGTGAAGCGGGTGCGGGAGGGTGCGGGCCGCCCCGGCGTCGAGGTCACCGACGCGGCGGCCGCGGTCGCCGACCCGGACCAGGAGTGGGTGCAGATCGAGTCCCCGGTCGCGCGGCTCGGCGAGGTCGACCTCGGCCGCGCCCTGGAGCTCGCGGGGCCGTCGGTGGTCGGTGGGCTGGCCGCGGAGGAGGGCGTCGTGGTGTTCCGGCACTCGATCCCGCTCGGGCCGGCCGCGCTGGACGGGTTCGAGTTCCCGTTCCGCCAGGTCGTCCACCTCGCCGACGAGCTGGAGCACGCGCTCACCGGGCGCGACGACCACTGAGGTCGGCCGTGCGGCCGCCGTCACACTTGACCTGAAGTCCGGTTCAGCTATCAGGCTGCGGGCATGGCCGAGTACACGCTTCCGGATCTGCCCTACGACTACTCCGCGCTCGCCCCGCACATCGCGCCCGAGATCATGGAGCTGCACCACTCCCAGCACCACAACACCTACGTCCAGGGCCTCAACACCACCCTCGACAAGCTCGCCGACGCCCGCGACCGCGACGACTTCGGCGCGATCGTCGGCCTGGAGAAGACCCTCGCCTTCAACCTCGGCGGCCACGTCAACCACTCCGCCTTCTGGAACAACCTCTCCCCCGACGGCGGCGACAAGCCCACCGGCGACCTGGCCGCCGCGATCGAGAAGGACTTCGGGTCCTTCGACGCGTTCCGGGCCCACTTCACCGCCGCCGCCACCACCATCCAGGGCTCCGGCTGGGCCGTCCTCGGCCACGACCGGCTCGGCGACCGCCTGCTCATCCACCAGCTCTACGACCAGCAGTCCCAGCTCCCCGCCGGCCAGACCCCCATCGTCATGCTCGACATGTGGGAGCACGCCTTCTACCTGCAGTACAAGAACGTCAAGCCCGACTACGTCAAGGCCTGGTGGAACGTCGTCAACTGGGCCGACGCCGCCGAGCGGTTCGCCCGGGCGCGGGCGTGACGGTCGCCGATCCGGCCGGGGGCCTGCGGACGGCGTTCCGCGGGCACCCCGCCGGGGTCGCCGTGCTCACCGCGACCGGGCCCGACGGGCCGGTCGGGATGACGGCGTCGTCGGTCGCCTCGGTCGGGGTGGACCCGCCCGCGGTGTCGTTCTCGACCGCCCGTGACTCGCGGCTGGCCGGTGCGCTCGCCGGGGGCGGGACGGTCGTCGTGCACCTGCTCGACGACACCGACACCGGTCTCGCAACGGCGTTCGCGGTCCCGGGCGCGGAACGGTTCGGAGCCGGTGTCCGGTGGATGGCCCTGCCGACCGGGGAGCCGTGGCTGGTCGACGTGGGCACCGCGCTGCGCTGCCGGGTCCTGTCGGTCACCGAGGTCGGCGCGTCGCTGCTGATCGCGGCCGAGGTCGTCGAGCTGCTCGGGCTGCGCCGTCGCGGCCGACCCCTGGTGTGGGTCGGACGGGCCTACCGCGGCGTCCCCGTCGAGGACGCGGTCACAGCGGCTGCGGATGCACGTCCAGCGCCTGGTCGATCACCGTACGCAGACGGTTGAGCAGCTCGTCGGCCTCGCTCCAGGTGACCGCGCCGGTCGCGACGCCGTGGCGCAACTCCTCGGCGATGGTGCGGGCGAATCCGGTGGACCAGGTGTGACGGGGGTCGATGCTCCGCATGGACGAATATTGCCCTACGCGACCTGCGGTGTTCACCCCGGGTGCTCGTTTCGTTCACAGCGCGTGTGCGACAGGGTGGGCGAAATCGGTGACGCCCGGCGATGCACACCGCGGGGACGCGGGGCGGTCCGCCGGCCGGCCGGTGACGCACCGGCGACGACGATGGTCCGATCGGCGGGACCCGGCGCACCCGCGGGTGGTCCCGCGGCGTCGTCTCCGGGGGGTCGGATCGACGATTCGCCCGGTGTGCGTCACGATGATCGCCCGGCCCCCGGGCGAATCGATCCAGACGGAGTGTGCGCGTGACCACCTCGGAGTACAGCAGCATCACGCCCGGGGACCTGGCCATCGACACGCTCGGCCCGGCCCGCATCACCTCGCCGCTGGCGCCGCTGCTCGACGCCCGCCGCACCACCGAGCACTACGTCGACGCCGGTGACCGGGTCCTGCTCGACGACACCGCCGCCGGGATCCGCGCCCGCGGCGTCGAACCGGAGGAGCTGCCGGGCCTGGAGCCGTGCGGGCCGCGCCGGCAGATCTACTTCGACCCGTCGAAGACCCGCGCCGGGATCGTCACCTGCGGCGGACTGTGCCCGGGGCTCAACGACGTCATCTCCGGCCTGGTCCGCACCCTGACCTACCACTACGGCGTGCGCCGGGTCGTCGGGTTCCGCAACGGCTACCGCGGCTTCGTCTCCTCCTACGGCCACGACGTCGTCGAGCTGAGCCCGGAGTCGGTGCGCGACATCCCGGTCGACGGCGGCACCTTCCTCGGCACCTCGCGCGGTCCGCAGGACCCCGAGGAGATCGTCGACTGCCTCGAGCAGATGCACCTCAACGTGCTGTTCGTGATCGGCGGCGACGGCACCATGCGCGGCGCGATGGAGATCGCCAGGGTGGTGGGGGAGCGGGGGCTGCGGATCGCCGTCGTCGGGATCCCGAAGACGATCGACAACGACATCCCGTTCATCGACCAGTCCTTCGGCTTCCAGACGGCGTTCTCCCAGGCCAGCGAGGCCATCCGGTCGGTCACGGTGGAGGCCAAGTCCACCCCCGGCGGCGTCGGCCTGGTCAAGCTGATGGGCCGGCACTCCGGCTTCATCGCCTGCTACGCCTCGCTCGTGCGGTCCGACGCCGACGCCGTCCTGATCCCCGAGGTGCCCTTCGAGCTGGACGGCGAGACCGGTCTGCTGAACCACCTGCGACGACGGGTGTCCCAGCGCGGGCACGCGGTCGTCGTCGTCGCGGAGGGGGCGGGGCAGGAGATGCTGCCGCCGGTCGGGCGCACCGACGCCTCCGGCAACGCGAAGCTCTCCGACGTCGGCCCCTGGCTCAAGGAGCGCATCGCCGACTCCTTCGCCGACGCCGGGATGGAGACCACCGTCCGCTACGTCGACCCGAGCTACATCATCCGCAGCGTCCCTGCGAACCCCTACGACAGCGTCTACACCGTCCGGCTGTCCCAGGCCGCGGTGCACGCCGCCATGTCCGGGCGCACCGCGATGGTGGTCGGACGGGTGCGGCGCCGGTTCGTGCACATCCCGATGAGCCTGGCCGTCAGCCGTCGCAACCAGGTCGACCCGCACGGCGACCTGTGGATGGCCGTGCTGGAGTCGACCGGGCAGCCGTGGCGCTTCGGCGAGGACTCCGGCGCACCGACCCGGGCCCCGCACACCTGACCGGCGTCCTAGTTGAGGTGGGCCCGGTGCTTCATCGCCTCGGTGCGCACCTGGTCCAGCACATCGGCGCCCGAGCGCGATCCGCGCCCCGGACCGTCCACCCAGGACTCCATCAGCCGGGCCGCCTCGTCCCAGCGGGCCTGCGCGGCGAGCACCTCGCCGAGCTCGCGGATGAGCTCCGGGCCCTGGTGGCGCAGGCCCAGCCGCATCCGGAGCACCCACTCCAGGCCGTCGTGGTCGCGGGAGCGGCCGTAGGTCGCACGCAGGTTCTCCAGCATCCGGGCGAGGATCTGGCGGGTCGAGGTCCGCGGCAGCATGCCCGGGTCGAAGGGCACCTCCGGGCCGGCGCCCGTCGTCGCGCGGAAGAGCTCCTCGCAGCCCGCCGGGTCGAGCCGCCTGCCGCCGTCGAAGGCGTCGACGAGGCGCTGGGTGCCGGGCACCCGCACCAGGAAGTGCCCGGGCATGCCGACGCCCTCCAGCGGCACCCCGGCCCGGCGGCCCACCTCGATCGCGACGACCGACAGGGTGATCGGGATGCCGGTGCGGCGTTCGAGGACGTCGGGCAGGAAGGAGTTGCGCGGGTCGGCGTAGTCGGCGGAGTTGCCGCGGAACCCGGCCTCGGTGAACAGCCGGTGCAGCAGCGACTCGAAGCCGGTGACACCGTCGGCGAGCTCGTCGAGCGTGGCGCGGGCCCGTGCGGTGGACACCGCCGCGACCTCCGGGTCCGGGGCGGCGCCGGCGGCGATCGCCAGTGCGGCCTCGTCGAGCGGCGGTTCGGGCCCGGTCACCATCCGCAGGAAGCGGGTCACCGGGTCGGCGCGGTCGTGCCGGGTCACCCCGGGACCGTACCGGGATTCACGGGGGCGACATCGTGACGCGCACGACCGTGCCCGTCACCTGACCGGGGTCGTCCTCCGCGGTCCACACCTGCAGCACGTCCGACAGCTCCGAGGCCAGCCACATCCCCCGGCCGCGGTTCCCGGCGACCGGTGGCGCGGCGAGCCCGGGGAACGCGAGCCGGCACGTCGCGGCGTCGCTCATCTCCGAGACCAGCCCCGCCTCGGTGCGCCACATCCGCAGGACCGGGTGACCCGACCCGTGCTCGACGCCGTTGCTGATCAGCTCGTTGACCGCCAGCACGAGGTCGGAGATCCGGCTGGGCCCCAGCCCGGACAGCTCGGCCTGCCGCTCGACGACGCGCCGCATCGACCCGAGGTCGTCCAGGGTCACCGGCAGCGTCACGATCGCCGGCCCCAGCTCGTCCGGCGGGCACTGCGGGTTCTCGGCCAGCAGCTCGTGGTCGTCGCGCCGGCAGCCGCTCGGGACCGGGGCGCCGTCCACGAGGAACTCGTCGTGCAGGGCCCCGGCGTGCGCGCGGTCGGCCTCGACGTCGGGGAAGCAGCACAGCAGCTCGACGGGCAGCGCGCGCAGGGCGTGCGAGAGGGCGAGGTCGAGGCGGGTCCAGTAGGCGGCGTCCGCGCCGGGCAGCTCGACCGGCTGGCCGACCGTGCACACCCCGGACGCGCCGTCGGCCAGCGCTTCGCGCACCGCGCGGCTCCAGCGCCCCGCGACCGTGAACGGCGGGGCCGAGTGCATCCGGTCCGGCGTGCGGAACTCCACCCCGGCGTCGTGGCCGAGGGAGCGGCGCAGCACCGCGGCACACCGCGGGTCGACGACCACGAGCGCGCGGCGGCCCGAGTCCAGTGCCTCGGTCACCGGTGCGGTGAGGGCGGCGGCCTGGTGCTCGGGATCCCGGTACGGCACGGCCCGGTGGACGAGGCCGTCCGGGTCGGGACGCGGGGTGGTGGTGGTCATCGGCGGTCGGGGGCGGTCGGGGTCATGGGGCGTAGGCCTTCCACGTCGAAGCTGTGCCCATCTGCTCAAGGCGGCTCCTGACGGGGTGACCATAACCAAGCCGCACCGGTCGTGCGGTGCGGGGCGTGTGTGTTCGACGACGTCGCACCCCCCGGCGGCCCGCGGTGCGGTAGGGAAGGCTGGAAACGGATCACCCATCACGCACCACGAACGGAGTGACAGATGCGCGTCTTCGACGGAGTGGACGAGCTGCGGGCGGCCAAGGGGACCGAGATCGGGACCTCGCCCTGGCTGACCGTCACGCAGGAGCGGATCGACGGTTTCGCCGACGCCACCGACGACCACCAGTGGATCCACGTCGACGCCGAGCGGGCCGCGTCCGGACCGTTCGGCGCCACGATCGCCCACGGCTTCCTGTCGCTGTCGCTGCTGCCCAAGCTGGTCCAGTCCGTCTACAAGGTGGACGGGGTCAAGATGGGCGTGAACTACGGCCTCAACAAGGTCCGGTTCACCAGCCCGCTGCCGGTGGGCAGCCGGATCCGCGCCCGGGTCGAGCTGACCGACGTCAGCGACGTCCCCGGCGGCGTCCAGCTCACCATCGGCGTGACCGTCGAGGTCGAGGGATCCGAGAAGCCCGCCCTGGTCGCCGAATGGCTGACCCGGCAGTTCGTCTAGGAGGAGAGAACCCATGCGTGATGCGGTGATCTGCGAGCCGCTGCGGACCCCGGTCGGCGGGTTCGGGGGGTCGCTGCGCGACGTCCCGGCCCACACCCTCGCCGCGACCGTGATCCGCGCCCTGATGGAGCGCACCGGGCTGGACCCCGACGTCGTCGAGGACGTGGTGCTGGGCCACTGCTACCCGACGATGGACGCTCCGGCGATCGGCCGGGTCGCCGCGCTCGACGCCGGCCTGCCGGTGACCGCGGGCGGCATTCAGATCGACCGCCGCTGCGGCTCGGGCCTGCAGGCCGTGCTCTACGCGGCCGGCCAGGTCCGGACGGGCGCGGCGGAGGTCGTGCTGGCGGGCGGCGCCGAGTCGATGTCGGGCGCGTCGTTCTACTCCACCGGGATGCGCTGGGGGGTCAAGGGCGGCCCCGGCGTGATGCTGAACGACTCGCTGGCCCGCGGCCGCGTCACCGCCGGCGGGAAGAACTTCCCGGTGCCGGGCGGCATGCTGGAGACCGCGGAGAACCTGCGCCGCGACTACGCGATCCCGCGCGCCGAGCAGGACGAGTACGCCGTCCGCTCGCACCACCGGGCGGCGGCCGCGCAGGAGTCCGGGGTGTTCGCCGACGAGATCGTCCCGGTGACCGTGCCCGGCCGGAAGGGCGACACCGTCGTCGAGCGCGACGAGCACGTCCGCCCCGACTCGACGGTCGAGAAGCTGGCGACGCTGCGCCCGATCCTGGGCAAGGACGACCCGGACGCCACCGTGACCGCGGGCAACGCGTCGGGCCAGAACGACGGCGCCGCGATCTGCGTGGTGACCAGCCCGGAGAAGGCCGCCGAGCTCGGACTGCGCCCGCTGGCGAAGGTCGTGTCCTGGGGCCTGGGCGGGGTCCCGCCCAAGACGATGGGCATCGGCCCGGTCCCGGCGACGGCCAAGGCGCTGGACGCGGCCGGGCTCACCCTGGCCGACATCGACCTGATCGAGCTGAACGAGGCGTTCGCGGCGCAGGTCCTGGCCTGCACGCGGGAGTGGAAGTTCACCGACGCCGACTTCGAGCGCACCAACGTGCACGGCTCGGGGATCTCGATGGGGCACCCGGTCGGCGCCACCGGCGGCCGCATCCTGGCCACGCTCACCCGGGAGATGGTGCGTCGCGACGCCCGCTACGGGCTGGAGACGATGTGCATCGGCGGCGGCCAGGGGCTCGCCGCGGTGTTCGAGAAGGTGTGACCCGTACCCGGGGCGGCCGTGCACGGCCGCCCCGGCGAGCGGTCAGTGCCCGGCGTTCTTCGCGCGCTCGTAGGACGCCTTGATCTCGCGCTCGGCGTCGGCCCGGCCGACCCAGGACGCGCCCTCGACGCTCTTGCCCGGCTCGAGGGTCTTGTAGATCTCGAAGAAGTGCTGGATCTCCGCCCGGTCGAACTCGGCCAGGTGGTGGATGTCGCGCAGGTGCTCCTGGCGGGGGTCGTCCGAGGGGACGCAGAGGACCTTGTCGTCGCCGCCCTTCTCGTCCTTCATCCGGAACATGCCGATCGCGCGGGAGCGGATGACGCACCCGGGGAAGGTCGGCTCCTGCACCAGGACCAGGGCGTCCAGCGGGTCCCCGTCCTCGCCCAGGGTGTCGTCGATGAACCCGTAGTCGGCGGGGTACTGGGTGGCGGTGAACAGGGTGCGGTCGAGCCGGATACGTCCGGTCTCGTGATCGACCTCGTACTTGTTCCGGCCGCCCTTGGGGATTTCGATGGTGACGTCGAAGTCCACGGTTCGTTGCTCCTTGAAGAGGGTCAGCGGTCTTGTGTCACGGCTCCACCGGATCCGGGGCGGGGCCGCTGGCCCGCCCGCTCCGGCGGTGTCGGTGCTGCCCCCTAGTGTGAGGGACCGGGTGGGCACGGGTGCACGCCGGTGAGGGCGGAGCGGGCCGATGTGGCCCGCGTCGCACCACCGTGCGGGCAGGTCGGCCGCCGGACGAGCAGGTACAGGAGGGTCCGTGGGACGCAGGCATCGCCGGCCGGAGCGCAGCTACCGGCGGTTCGCCGTGGTCGCGGTCGCGGTGATGGCACTGGCCTCGCTGTTCGGCGCCGTCGCCCTGGCCGGGCCGGACGCCCGCAGCTCGTTCGGGCTCGGCACCACCGCCACCCAGTACCCGCCGGTCCCGATGCCCGCGCTGCGCCCGCTCACACCGACGGCGCCGGTGCCGAGTGCCGCCGGGATCACCCAGGCCCTGTCCTCCCAGCTCGACGCGCCCGAGCTCGGCGAGGTCACCGGGGTCGTCATGGACTCCGCGGCCCCGCGCGGGGTGAAGCCGATCTGGGAGCGCGACGGCGACCGCGGCATGGTCCCCGGCTCCACGACGAAGCTGCTCACCGCCGCGGCCGCGCTGCTGTCGCTGAACCCGACCGACCGGCTCGCGACCCGGGTCGTGCCCGGTCCGTCCCCGGACTCGGTCGTCCTCGTCGGGTCCGGCGACCCGTCGCTGACCGCGCTGCCCGACGGGCAGGACGGGCTCTACCCGGAGCCCGCGCGGATCGCCGACCTCGCCGAGCAGGTGAAGAAGGCCGTCGGCCGCCCGATCACGACGGTCTACACCGACGCGAGCCTCTGGAAGGGCCCGGCCGAGTCCCCGGGCTGGGGGCCCACCGACGTCGCGGACGGCTACGTCGCCCCGATGTCGGCGCTGATGCTCGACGGCGGGCGCACCGACCCGCTGCAGCAGGACGGCCCGCGCAGCACCGACCCCGCCGCGGCCGCCGGGAAGGCGCTGGCCCGCGCGCTCGGCGCCTCCGACGTCCGCGAGGGCGTCGCCGCCGCGAACGCGCCGGTGCTGGGCAGCGTGTCCTCCCCGCCGATCGCGAGCCTGATCGAGTACATGCTCACCGCCTCGGACAACGTCACGGCCGAGGCGATGGCCCGCCAGGTCGCGGTGTCCAAGGACGGCGAGGCCTCGTTCGACGGCGCCTCGAAGGCCGTCACCGAGGCGCTGGTCCAGGCCGGCTACGACGTGTCCGGGCTGCAGCTCGCCGACGGCAGCGGCCTGTCCCGGGACAACCTGATCCCGGCCCGGCTGCTCGGCGCGGTGCTGTCCTCGGCCGCCGCCCAGTCCGACAGCCCGACCGACGTGCAGTTCCTGCGCCCGATCCTCACCGGGCTCCCGGTCGCCGGCGGTGGCGGGACGCTCGCCGACCGGTTCGGCGACCCGCGGTCGGTCGCCGGGCGCGGTGTCGTGCGCGCCAAGACCGGCACGCTGTCCGGCGCCTCCAGCCTCGCCGGGGTCGTCACCGACGTCGACGGCAGGCTGCTGGTGTTCGCGCTGCTGTCCAACGGCACCTCGCCCGCCGACGCCCGGCCCGCGCTGGACCGCATCGCGGCGACGCTGTCGCGCTGCGGCTGCCGCGGCTGACCCGGTCTCGCGCACCCGTCGTCGCGGGTAGCGTGGGACGCATGGAGACCGACACGACCGGCCCGGTCACCGGCCGCCCCCGGCCCGACATCACCGGCGCCGGGCTGCCGGTGAACTGGTCCCTGGCCGCGTCGACGGCGGCATCGCTGATGCCCGCCGGGCCCCGCACCACCCCCGCGGTGGCGGGCGCGCTGGTGGAGCGCCTGCGCACCGACTCCGCCCGCGCCGAGGGACACGTCCGCGAGGTCACCGGCCTCGGGGCGGACCTGCCGCTGCTGCCCGCCGACGTGCTGGACCGGCCCGCCTGGGCGCGTGCCGCCGTCGGGGGGATGGAGGCGCTGACCTCCGGCGCCCGGCTGCCCGACTCGCCGTGGCCGCTGCGCACGGTCACCGCGACCGGCTCGGGGATGCAGCTCGGCGCGCTGCTCGCCTACATGGGTGCCCGCGTGCTCGGCCAGTACGACCCGTTCGGCGGGCCCGGCGGGGCGGGGCGGCTCATCGTCGTCGCCCCGAACGTCTACGCCGCCTCGCGCTCGCTCGACGTCGACGGCGACCAGTTCGGCCTCTGGGTCTGCCTGCACGAGGCCACCCACCGGCTCCAGTTCACCGCGGTGCCGTGGCTGCGCGACCACTTCTCCGGGCTGGTCACCGAGCTGCTGTCGCTGCAGGAACCGGACACCGCGCGGCTCGCCCGGCTGCCCGACGCGATCCGCGCGCTGCGCGGCGAGGACGGCCGCAAGGCCGACGTGCTCGCGCTCGTCGAGCTGCTGCAGGGCCCCGAGCAGCGGGCTGTGCTCGACCGGCTGCTGGCCCTGTCGACCCTGCTGGAGGGGCACGCCGACCACGTCATGGACGCCGTCGGGCCGGACGTGGTCCCCGACGTCGCGCTCATCCGGCGCCGGTTCACCGAGCGCCGCCGCGGCGGCGGGCTGATCGACCGGATCCTGCGCGCGCTCCTCGGGGTCGAGGCGAAGATGCGCCAGTACGCCGTCGGCGCCGCGTTCTGCCGGGCCGTCGAGCGCGAGGCCGGGATGGCCGGGATCAACCGGGTCTGGGAGTCGCCGGAGACGCTGCCGACCCGCGCCGAGCTGGACGATCCCGCCGCGTGGCTGCGCCGCGTCGCCTGACGGGTCACGGGCCCGCCGCGGCGGGCCGGGTCCGGCGCGCCGTGCGGGCCGCACTGGACCGGTTGCCCGCCGGCGCGGCCGCCGCCCCGCCGCTGGTCGCCTGCTCCGGCGGGGCCGACTCCACCGCGCTGGTGCTCGCCGTCCGGGAGACGGTCGAGGGGCCGGTGCACGCCGCCGTCGTCGACCACGGGCTGCAGGACGGGTCCACGGAGCGCTCGGCGGAACTCGCCACGCTGCTGCGCGGGCTCGGGGTGACGGCGACGGTGCACCCGGTCGTCGTCGGCGCCGCGGGCGGCCCCGAGGCCGCGGCCCGGACCGCCCGGTACGCGGCGCTGCGGGCGGCGCGGCCGACGCCGTCGTCGCCGGTGCTGCTCGGGCACACCCTCGACGACCAGGCCGAGACGGTCCTGCTGGGCCTCGGCCGGGGCTCCGGGGCCCGGTCGCTGTCCGGGATGCGCGAGTGGACCGAGCCGTGGCTGCGCCCGCTGCTCGGGGTGCGCCGGGCCGACACCGTCGCCGCCTGCGCGGCCGCCGGCGTCGCGGTCTGGGCCGACCCGCACAACGCCGACCCCCGCTTCGCCCGCTCCCGGCTGCGCCACGAGGTGCTGCCGCTGCTGGAGGACGTCCTGGGCGGCGGGGTCGCGGCCGCGCTCGCCCGCACCGCGGACCAGCTCCACGACGACGACGCCGCCCTCTCCGTCGCCGCGGCCCGGCTGCTGTCCGCGGCCCGCGTGGCCACGGACCGTGAGCGGGATGCACCGGCGGGGGAGCCCGGGCCGGGTGATTCCGGCGACAACGGCTCACCACCGGGTACCGCCGCGACCGACCCGACCGGGGCCGCGGCGGGGGTCGGGGAGGCCGTCGGCACCGCGCTCGACACCGGGGTCCTGGCCGGTGCCGAGCCCGCCGTACGGCGCCGGGTCCTGCGGGAATGGCTCGCCGGAGCGGGCGCGCGGGCCCTCACCGACGCGCAGCTGCGGGCCGCCGACGACCTCGTCGGGGCCTGGCGCGGGCAGGGCGGACCGGCGCTGGGCGGCGGCTTGGTGCTGACCCGCGCCCGTGGCAGGCTCGTGCTGCGCCGCCGCAGCCGGCCGCGTGACCGGGCGTGACCGCGGGTCCGGTGGAGGTGTCGACCGGGCCGTCACACGGTCCGTGCGAGGGGGTCGGGTGTACGACGGGGACATCTCCTCGGTGCTGGTCACCGAGGAGCAGGTGCGCGAGAAGACCGCGGAGCTGGCGCAGCAGGTCGCCGGTGACTACACCGGCCTCGTGCGCGACGGCCGCGAGTCCGACCTCGTGCTGATCGGCGTCCTCAAGGGCGCCGTCATGTTCATGACCGACTTCGCCCGCGCGCTGCCCATCCCGGCCCAGCTCGAGTTCATGGCGGTCAGCTCCTACGGCTCGTCGACCTCGTCGTCGGGCGTCGTGCGGATCCTCAAGGACCTCGACCGCGACATCGCCGGGCGGCACGTGCTGATCGTCGAGGACATCATCGACTCGGGGCTGACCCTGAACTGGCTGCTGGGCAACCTGCAGACCCGCTCGCCCGCGTCGCTGGAGGTCGTGACGCTGCTCCGCAAGCCGGACGCGGTGAAGGTCGACGTCCCGGTCCGTTACGTCGGCTTCGACATCCCGAACGAGTTCGTCGTCGGCTACGGCCTCGACTACGCCGAGCGCTACCGCGACCTGCCCTACATCGGCACGCTCGACCCGTCGGTCTACGCCTGAGCGCGGCTCAGCCGAGCCCGGGCCCGGCCGGTGTGGCGAGCGCGCGCGGGTCCACCCCGGCCGGGGCCGCGGTGAACGCGGGTCCGCCGGCGAGTGCCAGACCGGCCGGACCGTCGGTGCGGGCGGCGTAGTCCAACGCCCTCGCCAGGTCGGTGTACTCGATGCTGGGCAGGTCGTCGGTGGTGGTGAGGCTGGACAGCACGCCGATCGCGCGGCCCTGTGCGTCGAGCAGCGGGCTGCCCGACTCCCCGGCGACGCCGTCCTGCACGGCGAACACCGCGTGTCCCCAGCCGCCACCGACCTCGGCGGCGGCCGCACCGGCGCGCACCCCGACCGTGCGGACGCCGCCGGCGCCGGGCGGGTTGGTCAGGCCGTAGACCGGGGTGCCGGCGGGCAGCGGCGCGGTGCGGACCACGCCGGGACCGCCGAAGAACGGCACCGCGGCACCCACCGAGGGGCGGGCGCCCGCGGGCAGCTCGACGAGCGCGAGGTCGTTGTAGGCGCAGGCGTCGGGGTCGCGTTCCCCGCGGGCCTGCATGGTGTTCCACGAGCTCCACGCCAGCGTCCCGGTGACCGTGCCGTCGCGGCCGTGCACCAGCACCGGGGTGCCCAGCGGCACCGCGTCGGAGGTGCAGCCGTCGGTCTCGGTCTCGTCGCCGGTGCCGCCGCAGTGCGCGGCCTGCCCGAGGAAGGTGCGCTCGCCCGCGGTGAACACGAACCCGGCCGTGCACAGGCCCGCGCCGGTGGTCTCGGTGACGGTCCCCGGACCGATCGACCCCGGCCCCGCGACGACGGCCGGGTGCGGCACGAGGTCGCTCGCCTCGGCCCGGGCGGTGGTCGCCGGCGGCGCGGTCACGACCGGCGGCGTCGGTGCGGCGGCCGCGGGCGGCGGGATCACGGGCACGGCGACGGCCGTCCCCACCGGCACGGTGAACACCGCCAGTGCCGCCGCGGCGGCGAGACCGGCGGCGAGCACCGACACCGTCCGCCGGGGTCCGGCCACCGTGTGCAGCGCCATCCGATCGTCCCTCCCGACCCGCAGACCATCGCCGCTGGACCGGACGGAGCAGGGCGCCGCTGCCCTCCGCCGCCGTCCCGGTACCGAGCGTGCTGCACAGTTGTCCCACACCACGGTGTCGACGTGTGCGTCGGGACACCCCTGTGGGGGAACCGGGCAGGTCGCCGGTTCGTTCACCGATCGGCCGCCCGCTCACCGGGCGGTCCGGCCAGGTCCGTCCGGAGCACGCCACCCACCGTGGGGCTATCCTGGCGGGTCAGGGCCCTCCGGCGGGGCGGTACACCGTCCGCCGCCGCTGCCGAGAACCACTCCCGGGAAGGTGAAGGCCACCCAGGCCGACGTTGCATGGACCGCAAGCGCCTGCTCCGCAACCCGCTGATCTGGATCCTCGTCGCACTCCTGATCTATCTCGGGTTCAGCCAGCTGTTCGACGACACCCGCGGATACACCGAGGTCACGACGTCGGTCGCGCTCTCCCAGGTGCAGTCGGGGAACGTCAAGGACGCCCTCGTCGAGGACCGTGAGCAGCAGCTCCGCCTCACGCTGGACCGCCCGATCGAGGTCAACGGCAACGAGACGACCCAGATCCTCACCCAGTACCCGGCGCAGATCTCCGGTCAGATCTTCGACCAGGTCCGCCAGGTCCCCGGGATCGCCGAGTACGACACCGTCGTCCGTCAGGACTCCTTCCTCTCCACGCTGCTGATCACGATGATCCCGCTGGCGCTGGTCCTGATCCTGCTGTTCTGGTTCCTGAACAACGCCCAGGGCGGCGGGAACCGGGTCATGAGCTTCGGCAAGTCCAAGGCCAAGCAGCTGAACAAGGACATGCCGAAGAACACGTTCGCGGACGTGGCGGGCGCCGACGAGGCGGTCGAGGAGCTCTACGAGATCAAGGACTTCCTGCAGAACCCGGGCCGCTACCAGGCCCTGGGCGCGAAGATCCCCAAGGGCGTGCTGCTCTACGGCCCGCCCGGCACCGGCAAGACGCTGCTGGCCCGTGCGGTCGCCGGTGAGGCGGGCGTGCCGTTCTACACGATCTCCGGGTCCGACTTCGTCGAGATGTTCGTCGGTGTCGGTGCCTCCCGGGTGCGCGACCTGTTCGAGCAGGCCAAGCAGAACGCGCCCTGCATCATCTTCGTCGACGAGATCGACGCGGTCGGCCGCCAGCGCGGCGCCGGCCTCGGCGGCGGGCACGACGAGCGCGAGCAGACCCTGAACCAGCTGCTCGTCGAGATGGACGGCTTCGACGCCCGCGGCGGCATCATCCTGATCGCCGCGACGAACCGGCCGGACATCCTGGACCCGGCGCTGCTGCGCCCGGGCCGGTTCGACCGGCAGATCCCGGTCGGCGCCCCCGACCTGGCGGGCCGTCGCGCGATCCTGAAGGTGCACTCCAAGGGCAAGCCCTTCGCCGACGACGTCGACCTCGAGTCGCTGGCCAAGCGCACCGTGGGCATGTCCGGTGCCGACCTGGCCAACGTGATCAACGAGGCCGCGCTGCTGACCGCCCGCGAGCACGGCACGCTGATCAACGGCGCCGCGCTGGAGGAGTCGGTCGACCGCGTCGTCGGCGGCCCCCGGCGCAAGTCGAAGATCGTCTCCGAGCGCGAGAAGAAGATCACCGCGTACCACGAGGGCGGGCACGCGCTGGCCGCGTGGGCGATGCCGGACCTGGAGCCGGTCTACAAGCTCACGATCCTGCCGCGCGGGCGCACCGGCGGGCACGCGCTCGTCGTCCCGGAGGACGACAAGGGCCTGATGACCCGCGCCGAGATGATCGCGCGGCTGGTGTTCGCGATGGGTGGCCGTTCGGCCGAGGAACTCGTCTTCCACGAGCCCACGACCGGCGCGTCCTCCGACATCGACCAGGCCACCAAGATCGCCCGCGCGATGGTCACCGAGTACGGCATGAGCGCCAAGCTCGGCGCCGTGCGCTACGGCCGCGAGCAGGGCGACCCGTTCCTCGGCCGCTCGATGGGCAACCAGGCGGACTACTCGCTCGAGGTCGCCCACGAGATCGACGAGGAGGTGCGCAAGCTCATCGAGGCCGCGCACACCGAGGCGTGGGAGATCCTCAACACCTACCGCGACGTGCTCGACGACCTGGTGCTGGAGCTCCTGGACAAGGAGACCCTGAACCGCAAGGACCTCGAGCGGATCTTCGGGTCGGTGGAGAAGCGGCCGCGGATCACCGCGTTCGACGACTTCGGCGTGCGCACGCCGTCGGAGAAGCCGCCGATCAAGACCCGGCGCGAGCTGGCGCACGAGCGCGGTGAGGTCCTGCCGCCCGAGGAGGACGAGCGGACCCCGGCCGAGGTCGGCTCGGGCTCCGCCAACGGCTACGGCGACGCGCCCGGCACCCCCGGCGCCTCCCCGTTCCCGGCGGGCGGCTCGGTCCCGAGCCGCCCGGACGCCCCGAACGACGGCGGCTACGGCCCCGGCGACGGCGGCCAGGGCCACGGCGGCGGCAACGGGAACGGGAACGGCTACGGCGCGCCCGGCAACGGGCACGGCGCGCCGGCCCACGGCCACGGCCGGGCCGGGTCCTACGGCGGACCGGGACAGCCCCCGCCGCCCGCCGTCGCCCCGAACTACGGCGCCCCGCCGGACTGGCGGCCCGCGACGACCCCGCAGGGGCAGAGCTGGCCGCCGCCGAACTGGGCGCAGCCGCCGCAGCAGGGCGGGCCGCAGGGCCCCGCCCAGGGCGGTCCCTGGTCCGGTCCCGGACCGGGCGACGGCGGCAACGGCAACGGCGCGCACGGCAACGGCGCGCCGGGTGGTGCGAACGATCCCGGCGCCGGCGAGCAGCGACGCGGACACGACCCGGAGGCAGGACACTGAGCACGTCGACGACGGACGGACGCTCCGGACCGGTGGAGTCCGCCGCGGTGGCGGCCGGGGTGACCCGGGCCGTACCCGGCGGGGTCGACCTGGACCGTGCGGAGCGCGCCGTCCGCGAGCTGCTGATCGCGGTGGGGGAGAACCCGGACCGCGAGGGCCTCAAGGAGACCCCGGCCCGGGTCGCGCGCGCCTACGGCGAGATCTTCGCCGGCCTGTTCGTCGACCCGGACACGGTGCTGGAGAAGACCTTCGACGAGGGCCACGGCGAGCTCGTGCTGGTCAAGGACATCCCGATGTTCTCCACCTGCGAGCACCACCTCGTGCCCTTCCACGGGGTGGCCCACGTCGGCTACATCCCGGCCGTCGACGGCCAGGTCACCGGCCTGTCCAAGTTGGCCCGGGTGGTCGACCTGTACGCCAAGCGCCCGCAGGTCCAGGAGCGGCTGACCGCACAGATCGCCGACGCCCTGGTGCGCAAGCTGAACCCGCGCGCGGTGATCGTCGTGCTGGAGGCCGAGCACCTGTGCATGGCCATGCGCGGCATCCGCAAGCCGGGGTCGCGCACCACCACCTCGGCGGTGCGCGGGCTGTTCAAGAGCTCGGCGACCTCCCGCGCGGAGGCGCTCTCGCTGATCAGGGGGCGCTGACGTGGTCGCCCCCGGCGGGGCGTTGCCGGAGCTCGGCCGCTGCGCGGTCATGGGGATCCTGAACGTCACCCCCGACTCGTTCTCCGACGGCGGCCGCTACGTCGACCGGTCGCACGCCGTCGCGCACGGCGTCGCGATGCGCGACGCCGGGGCCGACCTCGTCGACGTCGGCGGGGAGTCGACCCGGCCCGGGGCACAGCGGATCGACGCCGCGACCGAGCGGGACCGCGTCCTGCCGGTGGTGCGCGAGCTCGTCGCCGCGGGCGTGCGGGTCAGCGTCGACACGACCCGGTCCGAGGTCGCGCAGGCCTGCGTCGAGGCCGGTGCGGCGATGGTCAACGACGTCTCCGGCGGCCTGGCCGACCCGCGGATGGCCGCGGTCGTCGCCGAGTCGCGGACGCCCTGGGTGATCATGCACTGGCGCGGGCACAGCGCCGGCATGCAGCAGCTCGCGGGCTACGAGGACGTGATCGGCGAGGTCCGGTCCGAGCTCGTCGCCCGGGTCGACCACGCCGTGATGGCCGGGGTCGACCCCGGCCGCATCGTGCTCGACCCCGGTCTCGGGTTCGCCAAGAACGCCGCGCACAACTGGGCGCTGCTGCGCCGGCTCGACGTGTTCGTCGACCTGGGCTTCCCGGTGCTGGTCGGGGCCTCGCGCAAGCGGTTCCTCGGCGAGCTCCTGGCCTCGGCCGAGGGCGAGCCGCGCACCCCGCCGGGCCGCGACATCGCGACCGCCGCGGTCAGCGCGCTCGCCGCCAACGCGGGCGCCTGGGGCGTGCGGGTGCACGACGTCGAGTCCACGATGGACGCCATCGCGGTCGCCGCCGCCTGCCGGCTCGGCGCCTCGCGCGCCCGCACCCCGCGGGAGACCGGGCGGTGAGCGACCGGATCGAGCTCCGGGGTCTGCGGGTCCGCGGGAACCACGGCGTGTTCGACCACGAGCGTCGCGACGGCCAGGAGTTCGTCGTCGACCTGGTGGTGCACGCCGACCTCGCGCCCGCCGCCGCCTCGGACGACCTGGCCGACACGCTGCACTACGGCGAGCTCGCCGAGCTGGCCGCGGGCATCGTCGGCGGTCCGGCCCGGGACCTCGTCGAGGCCGTCGCCGGGGAGATCGCGCAGGCCGTACTGGACCACGACGCCCGGGTCGCCGCCGTCGAGGTGACGCTGCACAAGCCGTCGGCGCCGATCCCCCTGACCTTCGACGACGTCGCGGTCGTCCTGACCCGGAGCCGGGCGTGACCCGCGCGGTCCTGTCCCTCGGCTCCAACCTGGGCGACCGGGCCGCGCACCTGCGCACGGTCGTCGCGGACCTGGGGGCGGCCGTCGTGGCGGTGTCGCCGGTGTTCGAGACGGCGCCGTGGGGTGTGACCGACCAGCCGGACTTCCTCAACGCGGTGCTGGTCGCGGACGACCCGGGGCTCGATGCGTGGGGCTGGCTGCGCCGTGGGCAGGCACTCGAGGACGCCTCGGGCCGGGTCCGCGAGCAGCGGTGGGGGCCGCGCACACTCGACGTCGACGTCGTCCAGGTGACCGACGCCGGCGCCCCGGTCACCTCGGACGACCCGGAGCTGCTCCTGCCGCACCCGGGCACCCCCGACCGGGCCACCGTGCTGCTGCCCTGGCTGCTCGCCGAGCCCGGCGCCGTCCTGCACGGGCACGGGCCGGTCGCCGACCTGCTGGACCGGCTCGGCCCGGACGGCCGTGCCGGTGTGCACCGCCGCGACGACGTCGTCCTGCGGGACCCGGCATGACCGCGCCCGGACCGGGCGGACGGCGCCCCGGCCGCGGCCCGGACGGCGACCCGCGCCCGAC
The DNA here is from genome assembly GCF_023717215.1 of Pseudonocardia sp. DR1-2. NCBI lineage: Bacteria > Bacillati > Actinomycetota > Actinomycetes > Pseudonocardiales > Pseudonocardiaceae > Pseudonocardia > Pseudonocardia sp. DR1-2. The sequence goes on from NZ_JAMQOF010000002.1 coordinate 803,866, forward strand.
CGTGCGCCCGACCCGGGTCCGCGACGTCGCCGCGATCGCCGTGGTCGCGGCCCTGCTCGGCAACATTCTCGTCCAGCTGACCTACGGGTCGCTGCCGACGCTGCCGGTCGCCGCGGCGGTCGTCGTCACGGTCCTCGCCGCCGCCGAGGCCGCGGGCGGGGTCGTGCTGCGGCGCCGGATCGAGCGCCGGAACGGGGCCGTCCCGGTACCGCCGCTCGTCGCGGCCCGGGCGGTGCTGCTCGCCAAGGCCTCCGCGGTCGGCGGCGCGGTGGTCGCCGGGCTGTGGGTGGGCGTGCTGATGCACACGCTGCCGCGGGCCGCGGTCGTGGTGGCCGCGTTCCGGGACAGCGTCGTCGCCGGGTTCGGTGTGGTCAGCGCGCTGCTGCTGATCGGCGCCGCGTTCTGGCTGGAGTACTGCTGCCGGGCCCCCGACGACCCGGACGACACCGACGGTGGGATCCGCTCGACCTGAGGCGCGTCCCCCCGCGCGGGCGGGGCCGGTTCTCTACGCTGGACGGTCATGACGTCCCCGACGCTCGGCCGCCCGTACACACCGGTGCCGGCGCCGTCCGCCAAGCGACGGGGCGTGCTGCTGCCGGTCGTCGGCCTGGTGGTGCTGGCCCTGCTCGCGGTGATCACGATCGGGGTGCTGCAACGCGCGATCGGGACGCCGGGTGTGATCGTCGGGACCCTGGCCGCGCTGCTGCCGGTCGTGCCGGTGGTGGCGGCGTTCCTCTGGGTGGACCGCTGGGAGCCCGAGCCGCCGCGGATGCTGATGGGCGCGTTCCTCTGGGGCGCCGGGTTCGCCGCGCTGGTCGCCCTGCTGATCAACACGAGCGCCTCGGCGGTGCTCGACGCGGCCGCCGGGCGCGGCGCGGGCGACCTGTTCGGCCCGGTCGTGGTCGCCCCGGTCGTCGAGGAGTTCACCAAGGGCCTGTTCCTGGTCGGGCTGCTGCTGTTCCGGCGCCGCGAGTTCGACGGGATCGTCGACGGGGTCGTCTACGCCGGGATCGTCGCCGCCGGGTTCGCGTTCAGCGAGAACATCCTCTACCTCGGCCGCGCGGTGTCCGAGCCGGAGTCGGCCGGCGTGCTCGCGACGCTGTTCGTCCGCGGCGTCGCCTCGCCGTTCGCGCACCCGCTGTTCACCTGCATGATCGGCATCGCCGCCGGGATCGCGGTGGCCAGCCGCAGCATCGGGGTGCGGGTGCTGGCGATGATCGCCGGCTACGTCGCCGCGGTGGTGCTGCACGCGCTGTGGAACGGCGCGTCGGTGCTGGCCGCGACGCCCGGCGGCTTCTTCCAGATCTACCTGTTCGTGATGGTCCCGATCTTCGTCGGGCTGATCCTGCTCGTGGTGTTCGCCCGTCGCCGCGAGGCGCGGATCGTCGCCGCGCAGCTGCCCGGCTTCGCCGCCGCGGGCTGGATCGCGCCGAGCGAGGTGACCCTGCTGGCCCGGCTGTCCCGGCGGAAGGGCTGGCGCACGCTGGTGCGGCGCCGCTCCGGCCCGGCGGCGGCGAAGGCCGTCGCCGAGTACCAGTCCGCGGTCACCGAGCTGGCGTTCATGCGGAACCGGATCGCGCGCGGCGCAGTGAAGGAGAGCGCCCACGCCCTGCACGACGAGAAGCTGGCCGCGGTGCTGCGGGCCCGCGCCGTCGCCGTCGGGGTGCCGGAGGCGCTGGTCGCGGCCTGGGCGCGGAAGCGTCCGTCGGACTGGGAGCCGCCGCCCCCGGCCGCGCCGGACGGCAGCTTCTCCGGCCAGTTCCGGATCCCGACCTTCCCCGACGGCGGCGGCGCGTCCGCCTCCGCGGGGCCCGCCGTGCCGCCGCTCCCGCCCGGCCCGGACACGCTCATGACCGCGGCGCCCTGGGGGCGCCCCGAGGGACCGCGGGTCGCTCCGTGGTCGGGCGCGCCGCGGACCCCCACCCCGCCCGCCCCGTACACCCCGGGACCGCCCGCCGGCGCCCGTCCGGCCGGTCCGCGCGGTCCGGGGGCGGCCGATCCCGAGGCCCGCTCCGACGGCCAGGGCGTGCCCGGCCGTCCGCAGGAGCCCGCCCGACGTCCCGGCCAGCCGGGTGCCGGGCCCGGTCCGGTCCCCGGTGGCCGGGGAGCGGGCTCGCCGTCACCCGGACACCAGCAGCCCGGACACCAGCAGCCCGGACACCAGCAGCCCGGACACCAGCAGCCCGGACACCAGCAGCCCGGTTCCCCGGTGTCCGGCCCCGGCCCGGCACCGTCCGCCTCGCCGGCGCAGGGCCCCGCGGTCCCCGGCACCGCCGGATCCGCCCCGGGGGGAGGCGACGAGCACCTCACCCGGGCCGTCCGCCGTCCGGAACCACCCGCCGCCGAGCCCCGCGGCCGCCACCACGACAACCCGTCCGACCCCGGCCCCACCCGCCCGATGCTCCGCCCCGACGACGACCCGGACCGTCCCGCCGCCCGTTGACCCGGGCCGGTCCGGGGCGCCGGGGACCGCCCGCCCCCACCCCGTTCCATGATCACCGGTTGTGGAGCGGAGCGTTCGCGAGGCGGGCGCTGATCTCCACAACCGTCGATCACCGGCGGGGCCGGGGGTGAGGCCGGTCTCAGGAGCACGCCCCGCCACCCGGCGCCCGTCTACCCTCGCGTCCGGCGCGCGGCCACCGGAGGTCGCGCCACCCGCGGATTGCCCGACCGGTACCCCACCAGGACCGGAACGGGAGGAAACGGATTCTCGTGATGGACTCTGCGATCGATGGCGGTCGCCCCGCGCGGCTCGCGGTCGGGGTGGTCTCGGCCGGTCGGGTCGGTGCGGTGCTGGGCGCCGCGCTCGCCCGCGCGGGCCACCACGTCGTCGCCGCCTCCGGGGTCTCGCAGGCCTCGGTGCGCCGGGCGGAGACCCTGCTGCCCGACGTCCCCCTGCTCCCGCCGGACGAGGTCTGCTCGCGCGCCGACCTGGTCCTGCTCGCCGTCCCCGACGACGTGCTGCCCGGCCTGGTCCGTGGCCTCGCCGCCGCCGGATGCTTCCGCCCGGGCCAGATCGCCGTCCACACGGCGGGGTCGCGCGGCGTCGCGGTGCTGGACCCGGCGACGGAGCGGGGTGTGCTGCCGCTGGCGCTGCACCCGGCGATGACGGTGACCGGCCGCCCCGAGGACGTCGACCGGCTCGCCGCCTGCTGCATCGGCGTCACCGCCCCCGGCGACCCGGAGCACGGCGACCCGCGCGACGCCGTCGGCTGGAGCGTCGCCGAGGCACTCGTGCTGGAGATGTCGGCCGAGCCCGTCCGCATCCCCGAGGCGATGCGCCCGCTCTACCACGCCGCGCTCGCCCACGGCGCCAACCACCTGACCACCCTGGTGGGGGACTGCGTGCAGCTGCTGGAGACCGCCGGCATCCGGCCCGCGGAGCGGCTCGTCGCGCCGCTGCTGTCGGCCGCGCTGGACAATGCGCTGCGCCACGGCGACCGTGCGCTGACCGGACCGGTCGCCCGCGGCGACGCCGGCACCGTCCGGACCCACCTGGAGCACATCGGCGACGCCGACGCCGACCTGGCCGCCGTCTACCGGGCGCTGGCCGGGCGCACCGCCCACCGCGCCGCCGCCGCCGGGCTCCTCGGCCCCGACGGCGTCCGCGACATCGAGACCGCACTGGAGGAGAAGTGAGCACCCCCGGCTCCACCCGGAACGGCTACGGCACCGGCCGGCTGACCGTGCACGCCGACCCGGCGAAGCTCGCCGCGGTCACCCGCGCGCTGCGCGGTGCGGGCCGCAAGGTCGTCCTCATCCCCACGATGGGCGCCCTGCACGAGGGCCACCGCGAGCTGATCCGGCACGCGAAGCGGATCCCCGGCGCCGTCGTCCCGGTCGTGTCGATCTTCGTGAACCCGCTGCAGTTCGGCGCGGGCGAGGACCTGGACCGCTACCCGCGCCCGATCGAGGCCGACCTGGACGCCTGCCGCGACGAGGGCGTCGAGCTGGTGTTCACCCCGCAGGTCGAGCACATGTACCCGCCGGGCTCGCAGACCCGCGTCACCGCCGGGCCGCTCGGCGACGAGCTGGAGGGTGCCTCCCGGAAAGGCCACTTCGACGGCGTCCTGACCGTCGTGTCCAAGCTGTTCCACATCGTCGGCCCGGACGTCGCGCTGTTCGGCGAGAAGGACTACCAGCAGCTGACGCTGATCCGCCGGATGGTGCGCGACCTGGACTTCCCGACCCGGGTCGTGGGCGTCCCGACCGTCCGCGAGGACGACGGCCTGGCCCTGTCCTCGCGCAATGTCTACCTCGACCCCGGGCAGCGCCGCGCCGCCGCCGTGCTGTCGCGCGCGCTCGCGGCCGGGGCCGCGGTGTCGGTCCGCGGGCACGACGCCGTGCTGGACGCCGCCCGCGCCGAGCTGGCGACCGAGCCGGAGGTCGACGTCGACTACCTCGAGCTGCGCGACACCGACCTCGGACCGGCCCCCGCGCCGGGCGCCGGGGACGGCCGCCTGCTCGTCGCCGCCCGGGTCGGCGCCACCCGCCTGATCGACAACGCCCCCATCGCGTTCTGACCGCGTCCCGAGGAGAACCGCCGTGAACCGCACGATGATGAAGTCCAAGATCCACCGCGCCACCGTGACGCAGGCCGACCTGCACTACGTCGGCTCGGTCACCGTCGACGCCGACCTCATGGCGGCCGCCGACCTGCTCGAGGGCGAGCAGGTCAGCATCGTCGACATCACCAACGGTGCCCGCCTGGAGACCTACGTGATCACCGGCGAGCCCGGCTCCGGGGTGATCGGCATCAACGGCGCCGCCGCGCACCTGGTGCACCCCGGTGACCTGGTCATCCTGATCTCCTACGGCTCGTACGACGAGGCCGAGCTGCGCGGCTACAGCCCGCGCGTCGTCTTCGTCGACGCCGACAACCGGATCGCCGACCTGGGCGCCGACCCGGGACACGCCCCGGAGGGCTCGGGCCTGCTGACCAGCGCGGCCCGCTGAGGACGACACGGTGCTGCTCTGCATCGACGTCGGGAACACCCACGTCTCGCTGGGGCTCTACCCCGATACCGGGACAGGTGCGGAGGCGCTCGACCCGGAGCCGGAGCGGCGCTGGCGGCTGCGCACCGACACCAGTGCCACCGCCGACGAGCTGGACCTGACCGTCACCGGGATGCTCGGCGCGCACTTCCCCGAGGTCACCGCGGTCGCCGCGCTGTCCACGGTGCCCGGGCCGTCGCGGGAGCTGCGCACGCTGCTCTCGCGCTGGTCGGACCGGATGCGCACACTCGTCGTCGGGCCGGGGGTGCGGACGGGCGTGCCGCTGCTGGTGGACCACCCGCGCGAGGTGGGCGCGGACCGGGTCGTGAACTCGCTCGCCGCGCACCACCTGTTCGGCACCACCTGCATCTGCGTCGACCTCGGGACCTGCACGAACATCGACGTGGTCACCGCGAAGGGCGAGTTCCTCGGCGGGGCGCTGGCCCCGGGCATCGACATCGCGATGCAGGCGCTGGCCGAGCGGGCGTCGTCACTGCGGCCGGTGGACCTGGTCGAGCCGCGCTCGGTGATCGGCCGGACGACGGTCGAGGCCGTCCAGGCCGGGGTGCTCTACGGCGCCGCCGGACAGGTCGACGGGCTGGTCCGCCGCATCCTCGCCGAGCTGGGCCCGGACGCGCTGCCGGTCACCGTGATCGTCACCGGCGGGCTCGCGGAGCTCGTCCACGGCCGTGCCGACACCGTCACCCACCACGTCCCGGACCTGACGCTGCACGGGCTGCGGCTGACCCACCTGCGCCACCACCGGCCCCGCTGACCGGCCCCGCTGACCGGTCTCGTGGACCGCGCCCGCCGGCCGGGCTCAGAGCCTGCGGGACCGCCGCACGATCGTGCGCATCGGCATGGTGAAGCGGCCGTCGGGGCCGGCGACCCGCCCGGTCAGGAACTCCCGGGCGACGGCGAACACCGCGTCCCGGTCCTGCGGGGTGCTCAGCAGCGCCCAGGAGTGCGTGGCGATGTCGGCGAGGTGCTCGTCGACGGTGGTCGGGCGGCCCCAGGTGACGCGCTCCTCCCCGTCGTCGACGAACCAGGGGGAGCCCGGGTGCGGCGTCGCGTCGCCGCCACCGGCCGGGTTGCCGGGCACACGCCGCCCGCGCACGGTCAGCTCGCCGAACTCGCGGATCCAGGCGACGTCGTCGTCCCCGCCGTTCCACAGCCCGGCCAGCACCCCGCCGGGCCGCAGCACCCGCGCCATCTCCGGTGCGGCCCGGCCGAGGTCGAACCAGTGCAGCGCCTGGCCCACCAGCACGGCGTCGACGTGGCCGTCGGGCAGCGGGATGCCCTCCGCGGACCCGGTCCGGGCCTCGACGCCGGGGGAGCGCTCCCGCAGGACGGCGAGCATCGCCGGGTCCGGCTCCACCGCGACGACGTCGAGGCCGCGCGCGGTCAGGACGCGGGTCAGCTTGCCGGTCCCCGCTCCCAGGTCGAGCACGCGGGGCCGCTCCGCGGTCCCGGCCAGCGCCGCGTCGACGGCGGCGTCGGGGTAGGCGGGGCGGTGGTCGTCGTAGGCGCGGGCGACGGCACCGAACGTGCGGCCGCGGTCCACCTCGTCGTCGGGCACCTCCGCACGGTAGGCCGGTGGCCGGCCACCGCGCGATGCCTCGGCGCGGGGGTGGGGGGTGACGACGGGCGCTCCCGGGTACCGCCGATAGCCTGACCTGCCGTGAACACTCCCGGCACACCGTCCGACCCGGCGACCGAGGCCGACCTCCCCGAGCAGATGCGGGTGCGCCGGGCCAAGCGCGCGGAGCTGATCGCCGCGGGCACCGACCCGTACCCCGTCGAGGTCCCCCGCACGCACTCGCTGCGCCAGGTCCGCGACGCCCATCCGGACCTGCCCGCGGACACCGCGACGGGCGAGACCGTCGCCGTCGCCGGCCGGGTGATCTTCGTGCGGAACACCGGCAAGCTGTGCTTCGCGACGCTGCGCGAGGGCGACGGCACCGAGCTGCAGGCCATGCTCTCGCTCGACCGGGTCGGGGCCGAGGCGCTGGCCGGCTGGAAGGCCGTCGTCGACATGGGTGACTTCGTCGCGGTGCGCGGTGAGGTCATCACCTCGCGACGGGGCGAGCTCTCGGTGATGGTCGACGAGTGGTCGGTCGCCGCGAAGTCGGTCCGGCCGCTGCCGACCGCGCACAAGGAGCTCTCCGAGGAGAACCGGGTCCGGCAGCGCTACGTCGACCTCATCCTGCGCCCGCAGGCCCGCGAGACCGTGCGCGCGCGGTCCACCGTGCTGCGGACCGTCCGCGAGTCGCTCACCGGCCGCGACTTCATCGAGGTCGAGACGCCGATGCTGCAGAACCTGCACGGCGGTGCCACCGCGCGCCCGTTCGTGACGCACGCGAACGCACTCGACTCCGATCTGTATCTGCGGATCGCACCGGAGCTGTTCCTGAAGCGTTGCGTGGTCGGTGGTATCGAGCGCGTCTTCGAGCTGAACCGGGTGTTCCGGAACGAGGGCATCGACTCCACGCATTCCCCGGAGTTCGCGATGCTGGAGGCCTACCAGGCCTACGCGACCTACGACGACATGGCGGTCCTGACCCGGGAGCTCATCCAGTCCTCGGCGCAGGCGCTGTTCGGTTCCACCACGGTGCGCCACCACGACGGCACCGAGCACGATCTCGGTGGCGAGTGGCGATCGGTGACCATCTACGGATCGGTGTCCGAGGCCGTCGGGCGGGACGTGACGCCGGACACGGAACTGTCGGAACTGCAGCGGATCGCGCACGCCCACGACGTCGACATCACCGATTATCCGACGGCCGCACAGATCGTGCTCGAGTTGTTCGAGAAGCTGGTCGAGCACACCCTGCACGAGCCGACCTTCGTGCGCGACTTCCCGGTCGAGGTGCGGCCGCTGACCCGTGCGCACCGCGACGACCCGCGGCTGTCGGAGTCCTGGGACCTCATCGTCTTTGGCGTGGAGCTGGCCACGGCCTACTCCGAGCTGGTGGACCCGGTGGAGCAGCGGGAACGCCTGCACGCCCAGTCGCTCAAGGCCGCGGCGGGCGACCCGGAGGCCATGCAGCTCGACGAGGACTTCCTGCGCGCCATGGAGTACGGCATGCCGCCCACCGGTGGGATGGGAATGGGTATCGACCGCCTCCTGATGACGCTGACCGGCCTCGGAATCCGCGAGACGATCCTGTTCCCGCTGGTCCGCGGCGAGTCCTGAACCGGTTCCGAACGCACATCCGACGACGTCCCCGGCCGCGAGGAGCGACCGGGGACGTCGTGTTTGTCGGACCCGTACGAGTGGTGTCGAACGCGTTTCGCCGCATTCTCCGTACCCAGGTCGACGACACGAACATTTCTCGGATACTCTCTGATTCGAGTCGGAACCGGTACCCGGTGGCCTCATATTGCGTCCTGCTATTGCATCGCGCAGTCGCCGATGTCCGCCCCGGTCCCTCATCATGAACGTGTTCGGCCATTCAGGGAGGCTGCGGAGATGGCGCAGATCAAGGAAGTCCGGCTCGTCGACGATCTGACCGGCGACGCGGCGGACGAGACGATCGAGTTCGGTCTCGACGGACGCAACTACGAGATCGACCTGTCCGACGGGAATGCGAAGAAGCTGCGCGACGTGCTCGCCGACTACGTCGCGGCCGCCCGTCGCGCCGGTGGCGCGGCCCGCCGGCGCAGCGGCGGCTCGTCGGGCGGGGCGGCCCGCCGCCCGTCGGTCGACCGCGAGCAGAACCAGGCGATCCGCGAGTGGGCCCGCAACCGCGGGATGAAGGTCTCGGACCGCGGCCGCATCCCGGCCGAGGTGCTCGAGGCCTACCACCAGGAGAACTAAGGTCTGCCTTACCCGACGGGGCGGGGGAGGGGTACCGTCGCGACGGCCCCTTCCCCTCTCGTCGTTGGGAGGCAGCCTGATGGCCCGCCCCGTCACCGATCTCCGGGTGCTCCGCACCGAACGCCTGAGCCCGCACATGGTGCGCGTCGTCGCCGGCGGCGACTGCCTGGCCGCGTTCCCCGTCACGGAGTACACCGACCGCTACGTCAAGATCCTCTTCCCGCTCCCCGGCGTCGAGTACCCCGAGCCGCTCGACATGGACCGGGTGCACGCCGAGCTGCCGCGCGACCGGTGGCCCGCCCAGCGGACCTACACCGTCCGCTCGCTCGACCACGCCGCAGGCGAGCTCGTCATCGACTTCGTCCACCACGGCGACACCGGCCTCGCCGGCCCGTGGGCGGCCGCCGCCCGCCCGGGCGACCGGCTGCGGATGCTCGGCCCGGGCGGCGCCTACGCACCGGACCCGGACGCCGACTGGCACCTGCTCGTCGGCGACGAGGCCGCGCTGCCCGCGATCTGCGCCGCGCTCGAGCGGATCCCGGCCGGGCGGCCGGTCGTCGCCGTCCTGCAGGTGGACGCTCCCGGCGACGAGATCGACGTGCCCACGGGCCCCGGGGTGGACGTGCGGTGGCTGTACCGCACCGACGCCGGGGGCGACCCGGACTCGGAGCAGCTGCCCGCCGTCGTCGCGGATCTGGAGTTCCTCCCCGGGCGCGTGCACGCCTTCGTGCACGGTGAGGCGATCGCCGTGCGCGAACTCCGCAGGCACCTCACCCGCGAGCGCGGCGTCGCCAAGGACGACCTGTCGATCTCCGGGTACTGGCGCCGCGGGCGCGACGAGGAGGGGTTCCGGCAGTTCAAGGCGGCCGAGCGGGAGCGCGAGGAGGCCGCCGCCACGACCGGCTGACGGCCGCCGGGAACACGGCAGGTGTCACCCGTGTTACTGCGGGCACGTGCCCCGGTGCACGTCAGGTGGAGGCGCCGGGGCCCCTTCGACCGATACAGTGGTATGAGGTCTCCCGCGAGGGTGGCCTGGCGCGGTGTCACGCGAGGGCGCAGTGTCGGTTCGGGCGAGCCCGGACCGTACGGAGATGCTGGTCGCGCCGTCAGTGAGGCGCAGCAGGCAAGGAGTGCGAATTGTTCGAGAGGTTCACCGACCGAGCGCGACGTGTTGTCGTCCTGGCCCAGGAAGAGGCCCGGATGCTCAACCACAACTACATCGGGACCGAGCACATCCTCCTTGGCCTGATCCACGAGGGAGAGGGCGTCGCCGCGAAGGCGCTCGAGTCCCTCGGTATCGCTCTGGAGGGCGTGCGACAGCAGGTCGAGGAGATCATCGGCCAGGGGCAGCAGGCCCCGTCCGGGCACATCCCCTTCACCCCCCGGGCGAAGAAGGTGCTGGAGCTGTCGCTGCGCGAGGCGCTGCAGCTCGGCCACAACTACATCGGGACCGAGCACATCCTGCTCGGTCTCATCCGCGAGGGCGAGGGCGTCGCGGCCCAGGTGCTGGTCAAGCTGGGCGCCGACCTCAACCGTGTCCGCCAGCAGGTGCTCCAGCTGCTGTCCGGCTACCAGGGCAAGGAGCCGCAGGAGAGCGGCACCGGTGGCCGTGGCGAGGGCACCCCGTCCTCGTCGCTGGTGCTCGACCAGTTCGGTCGCAACCTCACCCAGCAGGCCCGTGAGGGCAAGCTGGACCCGGTCATCGGCCGGGAGAAGGAGATCGAGCGGATCATGCAGGTCCTCTCGCGGAGGACCAAGAACAACCCGGTGCTGATCGGTGAGGCCGGCGTCGGCAAGACCGCCGCCGTCGAGGGCCTCGGCCAGGCGATCGTCAAGGGCGAGGTCCCGGAGACGCTGAAGGACAAGCAGCTCTACACCCTCGACCTGGGCTCGCTGGTCGCCGGTTCCCGCTACCGCGGTGACTTCGAGGAGCGCCTCAAGAAGGTGCTCAAGGAGATCCGCACCCGCGGCGACATCATCCTGTTCATCGACGAGATCCACACCCTGGTGGGTGCGGGTGCCGCCGAGGGCGCGATCGACGCCGCCTCGATCCTCAAGCCGATGCTGGCCCGCGGCGAGCTGCAGACCATCGGTGCGACGACGCTCGACGAGTACCGCAAGTACGTCGAGAAGGACCCCGCGCTGGAACGCCGCTTCCAGCCGATCCAGGTGTCCGAGCCGTCGGTCGAGCACACCATCGAGATCCTTCGTGGTCTGCGCGACCGGTACGAGGCGCACCACCGCGTCACGATCACCGACGACGCACTGGCCTCGGCCGCGACGCTGGCCGACCGCTACATCAACGACCGCTTCCTGCCGGACAAGGCGATCGACCTGATCGACGAGGCCGGCGCCCGGATGCGCATCCGCCGGATGACGGCTCCGCCGGACCTGCGGGAGTTCGACGAGAAGATCGCGAACGTCCGCCGGGACAAGGAGTCGGCGATCGACGCGCAGGACTTCGAGCGGGCCGCGCACCTGCGCGACCAGGAGAAGACCCTGCTCGGCGAGAAGGCCGAGCGCGAGAAGCAGTGGAAGTCGGGCGACCTCGACGTCGTCGCGGAGGTCGACGGCGAGCAGATCGCCGAGGTGCTGGGGAACTGGACCGGCATCCCGGTGTTCAAGCTGACCGAGGAGGAGACGACCCGTCTGCTCAAGATGGAGGACGAGGTCCACAAGCGGATCATCGGCCAGGAGGACGCCGTCCGCTCCGTCTCGCAGGCGATCCGTCGTACCCGCGCCGGTCTGAAGGACCCGAAGCGCCCGTCCGGCTCGTTCATCTTCGCCGGCCCGTCCGGTGTCGGTAAGACCGAGCTGTCCAAGGCGCTCGCGAACTTCCTGTTCGGCGAGGACGACGCCCTCATCCAGATCGACATGGGTGAGTTCCACGACCGCTACACCGCCTCGCGGCTGTTCGGTGCCCCTCCCGGGTACGTCGGCTACGAGGAGGGCGGCCAGCTCACCGAGAAGGTGCGGCGCAAGCCGTTCTCGGTGGTGCTGTTCGACGAGATCGAGAAGGCGCACCAGGAGATCTACAACACGCTCCTGCAGGTGCTCGAGGACGGCCGTCTCACCGACGGTCAGGGCCGCACGGTCGACTTCAAGAACACCGTGCTGATCTTCACCTCGAACCTGGGCACCCAGGACATCTCGAAGGCCGTGGGACTGGGCTTCTCCTCCGGTGGCGACGAGAAGTCGAACTACGAGCGGATGAAGACGAAGGTCAACGACGAGCTGAAGAAGCACTTCAGGCCGGAGTTCCTCAACCGCATCGACGACATCATCGTCTTCCACCAGCTCAACCAGGAACAGATCATCCAGATGGTCGACCTGATGATCGGGCGGGTGGAGAAGCAGCTGGCGAACAAGGACATGGGCATCGAGCTCACCGACAACGCCAAGAAGCTGCTGGCCCACCGCGGGTTCGACCCGGTCCTGGGCGCCCGGCCGCTGCGCCGGACGATCCAGCGGGAGATCGAGGACCAGCTGTCGGAGAAGATCCTGTTCGGCGAGATCGAGGCCGGGCAGATCGTCATCGTCGACGTCGAGGGCCTCGACACCTCCGCGGAGGAGGGCTCCAACGCCTGGTCGGACAAGGCCAAGTTCACCTTCCGTGGTGAGCGCAAGCCGTCCGAGCCGGTGCCGGACTCCCCGCCCACCGCGCTGGCCGGCGAGGAGTGAGACAGACCCACGCATGACGACGGCGGGCCGTCCCGGGAGTTCCCGGGGCGGCCCGCCGTCGTCGGTCCGGAGCCCGGTTCCGGCCCCGGCCCGGTGGCCCCCAGGGGAACCTTCGAGGCGTAGAGCGCTACGAAGGTTCCCCTGGGAGCGGGCCGGGGGCGTGGTCGGGCAGCGCGACGACCAGGTCGGCCCGGTCCCGCGAGGCCTCGACGAGCCGGGCGTTCGGCTCGTCGGTCCGTTCCACCCAGGCCCGGGCGGCCTCGGGCGTCTTGCCGAAATGTACGTGCCGCGCGACCAGGCGCTCCAGCCGGAGCGCCTCGTCGGTCTCGTGGAACCACACGGCGTCGAACCCGGCCCGCACCGCCCGCCAGCGGGGCGTGCCGAGGAGCAGGTAGTTGCCCTCGCTGACCACGAGCCGGCACTCCGGGTGCACCGGGACCGACCCGGCGACGGGCTGCTCGATCTCCCGGTCGAACGCCGGGGCGTACACCGGGCCCGCGCCGTCGTCGGGGATGAGCCGCAGCCGGGCGAGCAGCGCGGCGTAGCCGTCGGCGTCGAAGGTGTCCGGGGCGCCCTTGCGATGACGGCGGCCCAGCCGGTCCAGCTCGACGTCGGCGAGATGGAAGCCGTCCATCGGGACGTGGGCGACCCAGCCGGGGCCGAGCCCGTCCGGGGGCGTGGCGGCGAGCGCCCGGACCAGGGCCAGCGCGACGGTCGTCTTCCCGGCCCCGGGGGCGCCCGCGATGCCGAGCACCGCCCGTCGCCGTCCGGTGGCGAGCGCCCGCGCGCGCTCCACCAGCTCGTCGAAGCGGTCGGTCCGTGCCGGGGTGTCCACGAGCGTCATTCTCGCCCGCCTGCGGCTAGGTTCTGCGCATGAGCTCGGTGCGCCCGGTCCCCGAGACCCGGCTGATGACCGGTGAGGAGCTCTCCGCCGACGACGCCGCCCACACGCTGCGCCGCTACGGCCTCGGGCACCTGCTGTCCGCGGGCTTCCTGCGCTTCCGCTACGGCGACGGCTTCTCCCACGCCCGCGCGTTCGGCCTGCAGCTGGCGCTCGCCGCCGTCCCGCTGATCATCGCCGGGGTCGGGCTGTCCGCCGCGGCGGGCGCCGAGGGCGCCTCGGAGGTCGTCGCCCGCACGGTGCTGGCGCTGTCCCCCGGGACCAGCGACGAGCTGGTCGCCGAGGCCGTCCGCGGTACCGGAGCGGGGGAGGCCGACCCGGACGACCCCGGTGAGCCCGCCGAGCGGGACGACACCCCCACCGGGGAACGCGGTGAGCTGGTCCTCGCGCTCGGCCTGCTCACCGCGTTCGCCGCGGCGACCTCGGCGTTCGCGCAGCTGGAGCGGGGCGCGAACCGGATCTACGGCACCGAGCGGGACCGGCCCGCGCTCGCCAAGTACGCGCGTGCCGCGGCGCTCACCGCCACCGCGGGCGTCGCGATGGCGACCGGGCTGCTGCTGATCGTGGCGGGGGAGCCGTTCGGGGACGCGGTGCGCGAGGTGTACCGGTGGGGTGCGGTCGCCGAGACGGTGTGGGACGTCGTGCGCTGGCCGGTCGGGCTGGCGCTGCTCGTCGTCGCGGTGACGGTGCTGCTGCGGTTCGCGCCGCGTCGTCGCCAGCCGGGGCTGTCCTGGCTGGGGGCCGGCGCCGCGGTCACGGTGCTGCTGTGGCTGGTCGCGTCCGGGCTGCTGGGGCTCTACGTCGCCGTCGCGGACACCTTCGGTGAGACCTACGGTCCGCTGACGGCGGTGATGGCCCTGCTGATCTGGGCGAACATCACCGGGGTCGCGTTGCTGGCCGGGGTGGCGCTGTCCGCGCAGCTGGAGGCGGTGCGGGCCGGTGAGGAGGACCCGCGGCTGCCCGACTCCGACGACGACGGCATCCCCGACCACACCGACCCGGACTGAGCGCTCAGCCGAGCTCGTCGCGCCGCGGGTCCGACGACGGCAGCAGCGCCCGCAGCCGGTGGCGCAGCTCGTCGTCGTCGGTGCCGTCGCCCCGGCCGGCCCGGACCAGGGTCCACAGCGCGTCCGGGTCGTCGGCCCGCAGCAGCGCCGACCGGACGGCGACGGCGAGCTGCTCGCGGGCCCGGCGGACCTCCGGCGCGTCCGAGGTCGGCAGCAGCGGCCCGCGGGCGGCCTCGGCCGCGGCGTCGCGGATCCGGCCCTCCCGCAGCGCCGCGCGCAGCCGCAGGAAGTCGGCGTCGACGTCGGCGACGAGCCGGTAGGGCTGGGTCCGCACGGTGTCCTCGCCGACGGCGCGGCGCAGCCGGTGCACCTCGGCGCGCACGGTGATGGCGCGGCCGCCGTCGCCGTAGAGGGCGGCGGCGAGCTGGTCGGCGGTCAGCCCCTCCGGGTGCAGCGCCAGCAGCGCGAGGACCTCGGCGTGCCGCAGGCCCAGGCGCACCGGGCGCCCGTCCCGGCGGGCGACGACGGGGGTACGCGCTCCGAGCAGCGGCAGCGTCAGGGCCGTCCGGACGGGTCCGCCCGCGGGCAGCCGCAGCAGCCAGCCCTCGCCCAGTGGCTCCAGCACGCCCGCGACGGGCCCGCCGCCCAGCGGCGCCCCGCCGACCGCGACGCCGTCGACGACGACCCGGTCCCCGCCGTCGGGCAGGGCGATCCGCTCCGGGAACTCGCTGCCCGGCGACGCGGCCAGCACCCGCCCGTGCGCGGACAACAGCGCGCCCGGGGTGCCGCCGAGCCGGGTCAGGTGCGGCCAGTACTCCTCGCGCAGCCGCCGGTCGTGGGCCTCGGCGATGGCCAGCAGCCGGTGCTCGGCCAGCCGCGCGGCCGCGGTGACCAGCGCCAGCGTCGTCGGGTGGAAGCTCTCCTCCGGCCCGGTGACGTCGACGGTGCCCACCACCCGTCCGGTCGCCGGGTCGTGCACCGGGGCGGCCGCGCAGGTCCACGGGTGGTAGGCGCTGACCAGGTGCTCGGCGGAGTGGATGCGGACCGGCGCGGCGCCGGCCAGCGCGGTGCCCATCGCGTTGGTCCCGACGGCGTCCTCGCTCCACCGGGTGCCCTCCACCAGGTCAACCCGCTCGGCCCGGGTCAGCACCGCGCGGGCGCCCTCGCGCCAGAGGATCCGCCCCTGCCCGTCGGTCACGATCATCATGTGCCGCGCCTGTTCGGCGGCGTCGGTGAGCGTGTCGCGCAACACCGGAAGCACGGACGCGAGGGGGTGCGCCGCCCGCCGGTCGGTGAGCTCGGCGCGGTCGTAGTCGTGCGGGGGACGGGAGCGTTCCGGGTCGACCGCCGCGGCCAGCGAGCGGGCCCAGGAGGCGCGGACCTCGGGCCGGACCCCGGCGCCGCGCGCACCGGAGGAGCCGCCGAGCACGGCGTCGCGCGCCCGCTCGTACACCCGGCGATCCGCGTGCTGCGCAGCCACGTCCTCACCTTACGGTCAGCTTTGCCTTACCTGAATCGAATCCGCGTCGTCGGTACTCACCGGAGGGTCAGGTTCCGCATCTGCGTGCAACTTCCGTGCAACCCCCACCTTCCTAGTGTCGGCGGTCACGCGCAACGTGCGTTCCGCACCGCGCCCTCGGTTCGACGAAGCACCTCAGGGAAGGAACATTCATGGCCGTCTACGCCAACCCCGGTCAGCCGGGCAGCGTCGTCTCCTTCAAGCCGCGCTACGAGCACTTCATCGGCGGCGAGTACGTCGCTCCGGTGAAGGGCCAGTACTTCGAGAACCCGACCCCGATCACCGGTGAGAACTTCACCGAGGTCGCCCGGGGCACCGCGGAGGACGTCGAGAAGGCGCTCGACGCCGCGCACGCCGCCGCCCCGGCGTGGGGGAAGACCTCCGCCGGCGAGCGCGCGAACATCCTGAACAAGATCGCCGACCGGGTCGAGGCCAACCTCGAGCTGATCGCCATCGCCGAGTCCTGGGACAACGGCAAGGCCTGCCGCGAGACCCTCGCCGCCGACATCCCGCTCGCCGTCGACCACCTGCGCTACTTCGCCGGTGCGATCCGGGCGCAGGAGGGCACGTCGTCGGAGATCGACGCCGACACCATCGCCTACCACTTCCACGAGCCGCTGGGCGTCGTCGGCCAGATCATCCCGTGGAACTTCCCGATCCTGATGGCGATCTGGAAGCTGGCCCCGGCCCTGGCCGCCGGCAACGCGATCGTCCTCAAGCCGGCCGAGCAGACCCCGGTCTCGATCCACGTGCTGCTCGAGCTGGTCGCCGACCTGCTCCCGCCGGGCGTGCTGAACGTCGTCAACGGCTTCGGCGTCGAGGCCGGCAAGCCGCTGGCGTCGAACAAGCGCATCCGCAAGATCGCCTTCACCGGTGAGACCACCACCGGCCGGCTGATCATGCAGTACGCCTCGGAGAACCTGATCCCGGTCACCCTGGAGCTGGGCGGCAAGAGCCCGAACATCTTCTTCGACGACGTCGCCTCGCAGCAGGACGCCTTCTACGACAAGGCGCTCGAGGGCTTCGCGATGTTCGCCCTCAACCAGGGCGAGGTCTGCACCTGCCCGTCGCGCGCGCTCATCCAGGGCGGCATCTACGACGAGTTCATCGAGCAGGCCGTCAAGCGCGTCGAGCAGATCAAGCAGGGCAACCCGCTCGACACCGACGTCATGATGGGTGCGCAGGCCTCGAACGACCAGTTCGAGAAGATCCTCTCCTACATCGACATCGGCCGGCAGGAGGGCGCCAAGGTCCTCGCCGGTGGCGAGAAGGCCGAGCTGGGCGGCGACCTCGCGGGCGGCTACTACATCAAGCCGACCGTGTTCGAGGGCAACAACCAGATGCGGATCTTCCAGGAGGAGATCTTCGGCCCGGTCGTGTCGGTCGCGCGCTTCAGCGACTACGACGACGCCATGAAGATCGCCAACGACACGCTCTACGGTCTCGGCGCCGGCGTGTGGAGCCGCGACGCGAACACCACCTACCGCGCGGGCCGCGAGATCCAGGCCGGCCGGGTGTGGGTGAACAACTACCACGCCTACCCGGCACACGCGGCCTTCGGTGGCTACAAGCAGTCCGGTATCGGGCGCGAGAACCACAAGATGATGCTGGACCACTACCAGCAGACGAAGAACATCCTGCAGAGCTACTCGCCGAACGCGCTGGGCTTCTTCTGATGGGTGAGCCGGACGTCGGCGTCACCCCGACCGAGCGGGTGACGCTGACGCCGGCCGCCGCCGATCTGCTCGTGAAACTCACCGACCTGCACGGCCCGCTGATGTTCCACCAGTCCGGTGGGTGCTGCGACGGCAGCGCCCCCATGTGCTACCCGGACGGGGACTTCCGGACGGGCGGGTCGGACGTCCACCTCGGCGACCTGGTCGTCGAGGGTGTGGACCGGCCGATCGGTTTCTGGATGTCGGCGTCGCAGTACGAGTACTGGAAGCACACGCATCTCACGGTCGATGTCGTCAAGGGGCGCGGCAGCGGGTTCTCGGTCGAGGCGCCGGAGGGCGTCCGGTTCCTGATCCGCTCGCGGCTGTTCACCGACGACGAGTACCGGGCGATGCAGGACTGACCACCCCCCACCACGGCCCGGGACGACCGTCCCGGGCCGTGGTCGTCCCCGGCCGAGGAGCACCGATGACGCACACCCTGCGCGGACTGATGGGCCTGCCGGCGGAACCGGCCCAGCTGTCCCGCTCCGCACTCATCATGATCGACCTGCAGAACACCTACACCGAGGGCGTGATGCGGCTGGAGAACGTCGAGCCGGCCCTCGGCGAGGCGGCCGAGCTGCTCGACCGCGCCCGCTCCGCCGGGTCCCGGATCATCCACATCCGGCACGACGCGGGCGAGGGCAGCCCGTACGACGTCACCGCGCCGATCGGCGCCATCCACGACTCGGTCGCCCCGCGTGACGGCGAGGCCGTGGTGACCAAGAACTTCCCCAGCGCTTTCGTCCACACCGGACTGGCGGAGCTGCTGGAGGGCTACCAGGACCTGGTGCTCGCCGGGTTCATGACGCACATGTGCGTGAACTCCACCGCGCGCAGCGCGTTCTCCGGCGGCTACGTGCCGACCGTCGTCGCGGCGGCCACGGCCACCCGGGCCCTGCCCGGTGTGCACGGCACCGTCCCGGCGTCCGAGGTCCACGACGCGGCGCTGGCCGGCCTCGCCGACCTGCCCGCGATCGTCGTCCCGGACCAGAAGGCCGTCCCCTCCTGAGCCCTGCCCCCGCCCCGCGGCACGCAGGTGCGCGGGGCGGGTGGGTCAGAGGGCGGCGTCGATCGCGGCGAGGGTCGCGGCCGCGGGGGCCGCGATGCCGACGCCGCGGCCGTGGCGCACCTGCGACTCGCGGACGTTGATCCGCACGAGCGCGCCGGTCGCGGCCGAGGCGAGCTCCGAGCGGCGACGCACCGTGGGCAGCGCACCGCCCGCCCCCAGCTCGACGACGACCACCCCGGTCCGGTGCGCCGCCAGCCAGTCCACGTGCCGCTGCAGCGCCGTCGCGGCGTGCGCGTCGTCCCAGCCGCCGTCGCCGAACATCAGGATCGCCGGACGGGCGAGGCCGCCGCAGCCCGGGCAGCGGGGCAGCTCGCCGACGGCACGCATGGTGGCCTCGTCGACCGGCACCTCGACGCCGTCGGCGGGCCACACGCCGTGACCGCAGAGCCGCAGGCACTGCAGGTGGTGGATGGAGCCGTGCACCTCGGCGACGTCGTCCGGGGCGAAGCCGGCCCGCTGGAACTGGCCGTCGACGTTCGAGGTGAACACGTTCGAGGGCACCCGGCCGGCCCAGCGGCGCAGCACCGCGAACCCCGGGTGCGGCACGGTGTCCCGGTAGAGGTGCAGGCGGTGGCCGTAGAAGCCCCAGGCCAGCGCCGGGTCGTCGGCGAAGTGCGCGGGATCGGCCAGCTCCTCGAAGCGCAGGCCGAGGCGGGCGTAGGGCGGGTAGGCCCGCCAGAAGCCCTCGCCGCCGCGGAAGTCCGGCAGCCCCGAGTCGACGCCCATCCCGGCGCCCGCGGTGACCAGCAGGGCGTCCGCGTCGCGGACCAGGCGGGCCGCCGCGGCGATCTCGTCGGAGAAGGCCGCGGCGACCTCGCGGGCGTCGATCAGGACCCCGCCGCGATCTGCTGCAGGTCGACGACCTCGAACTCCAGCAGCGACGCGCCCTTGGCGACCGGCTGCGGCGAGCGCTGGCCGGCGTGCGCCTCGGCGGCCGGGCCCTCGCGCCACGCCTGGAAGTCGGCCTCGGTCTCCCAGCGGGTCACGACGAAGTACCGGTCGTCGCCGGAGACGGGGCGCAGCAGCTCGAACCCGAGGAAGCCGGGCTGCCCGTCGACGGCGTGCAGGCGGTTCGCGAACCGCTTCTCCAGCTCGGGGCCCGCGTTCTCCGGGACCTCGATCGCGTTGATCTTCACAATGGCCATGTCCGCCACGTTATCCCCGCCCGGCCTCGTCGACGCGCATGTGCCACGCGTCACCGACCAGCTCGGCCAGCCGGTCGTCGTCCACCTGGTCCAGGCGGACGAGCACCAGGGGCCACGGCGCGTGCCCGGCGTCGGTGAAGAACAGGTCGGGCTCGCCGAGCAGCAGGGCCTGCTTCTCCGCCTCGTCGCCGACGTACAGCACGGCGACGTCGGTCCTGATCACCCGTCGTCTCCCGGGCACCCGCTCCGGCCAGGACCACACGAAGCCCTTGCCGCGCACCCGGAAGTCGAACCCCTCACTCGGGTTCTCGACGACGCCGTCGAGGGCGAGCGCGATCCGCCGCACGTCCTGTTCGTCCGCCACGGGGCGAGCCTAGGGGCGGCGAGCACCACAGGGGACGGTGCGCCGTCCGCGGCGACGACGGCGGGAGCGGCCCGCCGGTGCCGTCCGGGAGGCCGCCCGGTGCCGGCGGGAGAGGTGTCAGCCCGTCGCCGTCCCGGACCGCACCGCGGCGACGTCGGCGGCGACCCGGTCGGCCGCCGCCGCGGCGGCCGGCGACACCTCGTCGAGCTGCAGGAAGTTGTGGATCATCCCCGCCTCGCGGCGCAGGGTCGTGGGCACGCCCGCCGCGGCGAGCCGCCGGGCGTAGGCTTCGGCCGGGTCGCGGATCGGATCGTGCTCGGCGGTGACGACGACCGCCGGGGGCAGCCCGGACAGGTCGGGGGCGTGCAGCGGGCTGACCCGCGGGTCGCGGAGCAGGGACCCGTCGCCGCCGACCCACAGCCGGGCGAAGAAGGTCGCGGAGGCGGCGTCGAAGCCGTATCCGGTCGCCTTCTCCCGCATCGAGGCCGAGGTGGTGTCGGACAGGTCGGCGTTGGGGTACACCAGGACCTGCAGGTCCGGCAGCGCCTCCGGGGCCTCGTCGCGCAGCCGGAGGCAGGCCAGCGTCGCGAGCGTGCCGCCCGCGCTGTCCCCGCAGACGACGACGGCGCCCGGCGTGGCCCCCGGCCCGCAGGCGGCGACGGCCCGCAGGGTCGCGACGGTGTCGTCGACCGACGCGGGCCAGGGCGCCTCGGGCGCGAGCCGGTAGTCGACGGCGAGCACGTCGGCGCCCGCGGCCGCGGCCAGCCGCCGCACCGGCCGGTCGAACGACGCGACGCTGCCGACCGTCCAGCCGCCGCCGTGCAGGTACACGACCAGCGGCGCGGGCTCCGGCCCCGGCCGGTACAGCCGGCCCGGGCAGGTCGGCAGCGTGACCTCGCGGACCTCGTACATCTCCGGGCCCCGCGGCCGACCCGCGGCACGGGCCGCGATCGCCCCGCGGATCGCGGGGACGTCGGACGAGCCGAATGCGGACGACGCGGCGGCGAACTCGGCCAGGGCCCGGTCGGCGAACTCCTGTGGCATGACAGGCCTCCTGTTCTGCACTTGAGTGCAACAAGGATAGAATGCACTCGGATGCAGAAAATGTCGAGGGCGGAGGACGATGACGACGAGGGCCCCGGACCCGCGGCGCGTGCGCAGCCGCGAGCTGCTCTACGAGGCCGCGACCGCGCTCGTCGCCGAGCGGGGGTTCGCGGCGACGACGATGGAGGACATCGCGCACCGCGCGGGACTGTCCCGCCGCACGGCGTTCAACCACTTCCCGAGCAAGGGCGAGCTCGCGGTCGAGTGGGCGATGCGGCGCGAGGTCGCGGCGACCGCGGCCACCGGCGGGCCCGCACCCGGTGACCACGTCCCCGACCGGATCCGGGCCTGGTTCCGCGAGCTGGGCGCACTGACCGACGCCGACCCGGACGGGACCGAGCAGATGATGCTCGGCTGGCTCGCCGCGCTCGGGCCGGTCCGGCACCGGACGACCGCGGCCCGGCGGCTGGCGGAGTGGATCGAGCGGGGCCGCGACGGCGGGGGGATCGACCCGGCCACCGACCCGGACGTCGCCGCCGACCTCCTGTTCGACGGCTACCTCGGGGCCGTCCTGCGCTGGTGTGCGATCCCGGCCGACCGCCGCGGGCCGCTCACCCCCATGGTGGAGGCGCTGGTCGAGCAGGCCCTCGCGGGGCTCAGCCCGCGCTGAGGGCCACCGTCTCCCCGGTGCGCGAGTCGTGCAGCTCGACGGCGGTGATCCGCGCCCGTACCGGCTCGACCGGGTGCAGCCGCGCGAACGCCTCGGCGGGCCGCCCGGTCGCCAGCACCACGTGCGGCAGCCAGGAACCCGGCAGGTGCGCGGCGTGCGCGCCCCGCACCCGCCCGGCCAGCGCGTCGTGCACCGCCGTGTGCACGGCCAGCACCTCGGGGTCGGTGACGGCGGTCAGCGCCAGCGCGTCCGGCGCGTCCGGGCCGACCGAGCCGAGACCGGCCAGCCACAGCACCGGCAGCGCGACCAGGCGCAGCTGGGCGGTCAGCTCCCGCACGGCGGGCGGCGGGACCGTGCCCGCCGCCGCGACGGTGACGTGCGGCGTGCCGGCCGCGACCGGGATCCCGGCCGCGGCGAGCCGGTCGCGCAGTGCGGTGAGCGCGGCGGCGCCGTCGTCGTCGAGCCGGAAGCGGACGGTGCTGGGCATCGGTCCCCCGCTCAGACGGGGAGGGCGAAGCGGCCGTCGTCGGTCTGCTCGGCCAGGCCGTCGACCAGCAGCGAGTGCAGGCACCGGTCGCGCTGGCCCGCGTCGGACCAGACGGCGTCCAGCGCGGCCCGCTCGACCGGCCCGTGCGCGGTGCGCAGCACGTCCATGAGCTTGCCGCGCACCTGCCGGTCGGTGCCGGCGAAGCCCTGGACCGGCTTGCGCGGGCCGTCGTAGGCGGGCCTGCCGGCCGCCACCCAGGCGCAGCGGGCCGCGACCGGGCAGTCCGCGCAGCGCGGCGAGCGGGCGGTGCAGACGACCGCGCCCAGCTCCATCAGCCCGGCCGAGACGACGGCGGCCTCGGCGTCGTCGTCGGGCAGCAGTGCGTCCACGTCGGCCAGGTCGGCCCGGGTGCGGGCCGGTCCGGCGTCGCCCTGACCGTGCACCGCGCGGGCCACGACCCGGCGGACGTTGGTGTCGACGACGGCGGCGCGCAGCCCGAAGCCGAACGCCGCCACCGCCCGCGCCGTGTAGGAGCCGACACCGGGCAGGGCCTCGAGTGCCTCGACGTCGGAGGGGACGGCGTCGCCGTGCTGGGCGGCGATCGCCGCGGCCGCGTCGTGCAGCCGGATGGCGCGGCGCGGGTAGCCGAGCTTGCCCCAGGCCCGCAGCACGTCCGCGCGCGGCGCGGCGGCCAGCGACGACGGCGCGGGCCAACGCTCCATCCAGTCCCGCCAGACCGGTTCGACCCGGGCGACCGGGGTCTGCTGGAGCATGAACTCGCTGACCAGCACTCCCCACGGCGTGGTCTCCGGGCGCCGCCACGGCAGGTCGCGGGCGTGCGCCCGGAACCACGGGGAGATCAGATCGGCCACCACCGTCCCAGTGTCGCGCGCCCCCCGCCGGGCCCCGGCGACGGCCCCGCCGTGACCGCGGACCGGGCGCCGTCGGCGTCGCCCGGCGACCGTCCCGGGTGCCGGCGCGTGGATCACGGTCCCTACCGCGCCCGCCACCGGGGCGCGCGCCACGACCGGGGCGGTTCCCGTCCTCGGGTGCCGGGCGGGACCCTGTCGTCGGACGGCGCCGGTCACCCCGGGTCGGTGCGCCACCCGCCCGGGGGTCGGGCGATCCGGGGCGCGGACCCCGTCCGGGCCGGTCCGGGGGGCACCCGGGCGGCCGTTCCGCCGCTGCGCTCACCCGGTCGGGAGGCGAGGGTCGCCCCGCCGGGTGGACCTCGCCGGACATGTCCGGTCCCGGCGCGGCGGCGGCGACTTCGTGTAACCGGAGATCTACCGTCGGTGACATGCACCCGGTGGGTCCCCTGCCGGCGTCGGTCTACTGGCGCCGGCGCGCGTGCGCGGTCGGCGTCGCGCTGCTCGCGCTCTTCGCGCTGCTGTGGCTCACCACCTGGCTGCTGATCCCGCGGGGCTCCGACGAGCCCGCCGGGACGGCCGCACGGACGACCCCCCAGTCGTCGCAGACCACACCGGACACGGGGACGGCCGCACCCGCGCCGCCCCCGGGGTCCCCGTCCCCGGCATCCCCAGCCCCGGGGACGGGGGCACCCCCGTCCGTGCCGCTCCCCGACCCCGCCGCGCCCGGACCCCCGCCGGCCGCCGCGGCGGGGACGTCCGCCGGGCCCGCGACCCCGAACGCGGGCCCGGCGGACGAGACGGTCCGCCCCGACGACACACCACGCCCGTCCGTGCAGGTGCCGCAGGCCGCACCCTCCCCGCCGACCGGTCCGGTGCCCTGCACCGACGCGATGATCGAGGTGCGTGCCGAGACCGGGCAGCCGACCTACCCCTCCGGCGCGCGGCCCGAGCTGCGGTTGGTCGTCACCAACGTCTCCGGCCAGCCCTGCGTGCGCGACCTCGACGGCGCCCAGCAGGAGATCGCCGTCTGGAGCGGCGACGGGGCGACCAAGCTCTGGTCGTCCAACGACTGCTCCAACCCGTCGTCGGACGACCTGCGCACCCTGGTGCCCGGCCAGCCGGTGGCCTTCGCCGTGACCTGGACCGGGCTCGCCTCCGAGCCCGGCTGTGCGGGCGAGCGCACCCGGGTGGGCCCGGGCGGCTACCGGGTGCTGGCCCGGCTCGACCGGGTCGTGAGCGAGCCCGCCCCGCTGCTCATGAGCTGAGGCTCAGCGGATGCGGGCCATGATCTCGCGCAGCGACGACGCCTCGGTGATCTGCATCCCGGTCCGCCCGACCTCGGCCCCGGTGGGGACGATCGCCCGGGTGAAGCCCAGCCGTGCGGCCTCCGCGAGGCGCCGGTCCACACCGTGCACCCGGCGCAGCTCGCCGGCCAGCCCGAGCTCGCCCAGCACGACGAGGTCCGCGGGCAGCGCCGCGTCCCGCTTCGCCGAGACGACCGCCAGCGCGATCGCGAGGTCGGCCGCCGGCTCGGTGATCCGCATCCCGCCGACGGTGGCGGTGTAGACCTCGGCGTCGTGCAGCTTGAGCCCGCCCCGCCGTTCGACGACGGCGAGCAGCATCGGCACCCGCGACGAGTCCAGCCCGGTCACCGCCCGGCGCGGGCTGGGGATGTTCGCCCCCGCGACGAGCGCCTGCACCTCGGCCAGCAGCGGCCGTCGCCCGTCCATCACGACGGTCACCGCGGTCCCCGGCTGCACCGCGTCGGCGCCCTGGCCGAACCGGCCGAGGAACAGCCCCGAGGGGTCGGCGAGACCGACGATGCCGGAGTCGCGCAGCTCGAAGCAGCCGACCTCGTCGGCCGGACCGAACCGGTTCTTCACCCCGCGGACCATCCGCAGCGCCGAGTGCTTGTCGCCCTCGAAGTGCAGCACCACGTCGACCAGGTGCTCCAGCACCCGCGGACCCGCGATGCCGCCGTCCTTGGTGACGTGGCCGACGAGCAGCACGGCCAGGCCGCGTTCCTTCGCCAGCGCGGTCAGCCCCACGGTGACGGCGCGGGTCTGGGTCACCCCGCCGGGGCTGCCGTCGACCGAGGCGGTGGACATGGTCTGGATGGAGTCCACCACCAGCAGCGACGGCCGCAGCGCGTCGACGTGGCCGAGCACCGACTCGAGGTCGGACTCGGCGGCGAGGTAGAGCTCGTCGTGGACGCCGCCGGTGCGCTCGGCGCGCAAGCGGACCTGGCCCGCGGACTCCTCACCGGAGACGTAGAGGACCCGGGACCGGGCGGCGGCCTGTGCGGCGACCTCCAGGAGCAGCGTGGACTTCCCGACGCCCGGCTCACCGGCCAGCAGCACCACCGCGCCCGGGACGAGCCCGCCACCGAGGACACGGTCCAGCTCGTCGACCCCGGTCGGCCGGGCCCGGGCGGAGTCCAGCTCCACCTCGGCGATCCGCCGGGCCGGGGTGCTGGGCGCCCCCGCGACGACGGTCCGGCCGCCCCCGCCGGTGCGCACCGGCTCGACCTGCTCGAGCGACCCCCAGGCCTGGCAGCCCGGACAGCGCCCCACCCACTGCGCCGTGCGGTGGTCGCACTCCGTGCAGCGGTAGCCGCCCGAGCGGGCGGCGCGGGACCGGGGGGTCAGTTGCCGGCGGCGCCGCCGGCGCCGCTGCCCTCGTTGCCGGGCGCGACGGGGGCGCCCTCACCGGCCGGGACCGGGTTCGGCCGGTCCACCGGCGGGGCCTCGGCCTGGCCACCGGTCTCGGAGTTGACGCCGGTCTCGGCGCCGTTGGCGCCCTCCTCGCCGTCGGCGAACGACGCGCGCTCCGGGGCGTGCCCGGGGGAACCCTCGACGGTCGGCACGCCGGTCGGGACGGTGAGGGTCACCGAGCCGGCCTTCTCGAACACGAACGTCATCGGGAGCTGCGCGCCGGAGGGGACCGGACGGGTCAGACCCTCGGCGACGAGCTGCACGCGCTTGGCGTTGGTGGGGGCCAGCTGCAGGTTGCCCGGCGAGACCAGCGCGATGTCCTGCGGCATGGTCGCGTCGCCCTGGATCTGCACCGACGCGGCGGCGGGCGAGGTGACCGAGACCAGGCGGTCGGCGACCGAGCCGGTGTTGACCAGGGTGGCGACGAGCGGTGCGGCGCCGCCCTGGCGGTAGAGCGCGTCCGGGCCCGCGGGCGTGGTCGGGTAGGCGACCTGGACGTCACGCAGGTCGACCGAGCCGACCGTGGCGTTGGCGCCGTTGACGGCGGCGACCTGCTCTGCGGTCTGCGCGATCTGCCCGGCTCCACAGCCGCTGATCAGCAGGCCGGTCAGGGCGACGGCGCCGGCGACCCCGGCCAGGGTCCGGGCGGAACGGCGGGTGCGGCTCACGGTCGTCGTGTCCTTCCTTGCCGGTGCCCCGAAGTGCCCCCGGCGCACATGCTGGGTCTGTCGAGGGGCAGCCTAGTCGCGCGCTCCGGCGCGTTGCGCGGTCGGGCACCCGGGTGTGACGACCGCGTCCCCGCCGGACGGCGGGGCGGCAGACCCGGTGGTCCGGGACGTGACGCGGCGGCGACCGGCACGTGGCCGGGCCGGTCCGGATGGGCGCCACGCCCGCGGGGAACACGTTCCTCCGCCGTTGTCAACCCCCTGACCTGCGACGACGGTGAAAGCCGGTCACCGTCCCGCCCGGGCGACGTGTTAATCTGGACCCAGCGAAAGGGGCCAGAGGACACATGGTTTTCAAGGTCGGAGAGACCGTCGTCTACCCGCACCACGGTGCCGCGCTCATCGAGGCGATCGAGACCCGGACGATCAAGGGCGAGGAAGTGCAGTACCTCGTCCTGAAGGTTCAGCAGGGCGATCTGACGGTGCGCATCCCCGCCGACAACGTCGAGGTGGTCGGTGTTCGTGACGTCGTGGGCCAGGAGGGGCTGGATCGGGTCTTCGAGGTGTTGCGCGCGCCGCACACCGAGGAGCCCACGAACTGGTCGCGCCGGTACAAGGCGAACTGGGAGAAGCTCACGTCCGGTGACGTGAACAAGGTCGCCGAGGTCGTCCGCGACCTCTGGCGGCGGGAGAAGGACCGGGGCCTGTCCGCCGGTGAGAAGCGGATGCTGGCCAAGGCGAGGCAGATACTGGTCAGTGAGCTCGCGCTGGCCGAGGGCACCGACGAGGAGCGGGCCGAGGTCCTGCTCGACGAGGTGCTCGCCACCGCGAACGCCTGACCGGCGTGCACGGACCGTCCTCCGGGGCGGGTGTCGTCGCGGTGCTTCCCGCGGCCGGTTCCGGGGTGCGTCTGGGTGCAGGTGTGCCCAAGGCGTTCGTCGGACTGGCCGGGGTTCCCATGCTGGTACGCGCGGTCGACGGCCTTCTCGCGTCCGACGTCGTCGGACACGTGGTGGTCGTCGTCCCCGCGGACCAGGTGGACGCCGCCGCCGCCATGCTGACCGGACGCCCGGCGACCGTCGTCGCCGGCGGTGCCGACCGCACCGCCTCCGTCGCGGCCGGTCTCGCTGCGACCGGGACGGACGCCGAGGTCGTGCTGGTGCACGACGCCGCGCGCCCGCTCACACCACCCGACGTCGTCCGCCGGGTGGTCGGCGCCGTGCGCGCGGGCGCGCCCGCGGTCATCCCGGTGCTCCCCGTGGCCGACACGGTCAAGCGGGTCGACGGCGCCGGGACCGTCGTGTCCACCGTGGACCGCTCCGAGCTGCGTGCGGTGCAGACACCGCAGGGGTTCCGCGCGGCCGACCTGCGTCGCGCCCACGCGGGCACACCCGATCCCCGCACCGACGACGCCGGGCTGGTCGAGGCGCTCGGCGACCCGGTCACCACCGTCGCCGGGGACCCGCTCGCGTTCAAGGTCACCACTGCGTGGGACCTGCGCATCGCCGAACTGCTGCTCGCCGGGGCGGGCCGCGTCACCGAGCACGAGGAACACGCATGAGGGTCGGGATCGGTACCGACGTGCACCCGGTCGAGCCGGGCCGCGACTGCTGGGTCGCGGGTCTGCTGTGGCCCGGGGCCGACGGCTGCGCCGGGCACTCCGACGGCGACGTCGCCGCACACGCCCTGTGCGACGCCCTGCTGTCCGCGGCGGGGCTGGGCGACCTGGGCGCGGTGTTCGGCACCGGCCGTCCGGAGTGGACGGGTGCGAGCGGGGCGACCCTGCTCGCCGAGGTCCGCCGCCTGCTCACCCGCGACGGCTGGACCGTCGGCAACGCCGCCGTCCAGGTGGTCGGGAACGACCCCAAGATCGGGAAGCGCCGGGCCGAGGCCGAACGGGTGCTGTCGGAGGTGGTCGGCGGCCCGGTGTCGGTGTCCGGCACGACGACCGACGGGCTGGGGCTGACCGGGCGCGGCGAGGGCCGCGCCGCCGTCGCGACGGCGCTGCTGCTGCCCGCGGGCTAGAGACGCCCGGTCCGCTCCTGGATCTGCTCCGGGGTGAGGTCGTCGGCGTGGGCCGCCACCATCCAGGCGTGGCCGAACGGGTCGGCGAGCCGGCCGCCGCGCTGTCCGTAGTCGTGGTCGGTCACCGGGAACAGCACCCGGCCGCCGTGGTCCACCATCGCCGCGGCGACCGCGTCCGGGTCGTCGACCTCCAGGGCCAGGATCACCGCGCCGGGCCCCGACGGCGCGGGGTCGACGTCGTCGCCGTCCTTGACGGCCCACTCCGCGCCGCCGGCCCGCAGCAGGGCGTGCACCACGGCGCCGGAGCCGTCGGTGTAGCGCTCCACGAGCTCCGCGCCGAACGCGGCGCGGTAGAAGTCGATCGCGGCGTCGGCGTCGTGCACGACCAGCCGCGGGTACATCCGCTGAACAGCCATGTCGGACACCTTGCCGCAGCCCCACCGCGCGTGTAGTGGACGAATCGGAGGCCCGTACCCTGGTGACGTGAGCCTCAGACTTCTCGACTCAGCGACCAGGGAGCAGCGTGCGTTCACGCCGCTGCGGGCCGGAGCAGTGTCGATGTACGTCTGTGGGGCGACGGTGCAGGGTCTGCCGCACATCGGCCACGTCCGCTCGGGTCTGAACTACGACGTGCTGCGCCGCTGGCTGGCCCGGTCCGGGTACGACGTCACGCTGGTCCGCAACGTCACCGACATCGACGACAAGATCCTGCGCAAGGCCCAGGCCGCGGGCCGTCCGTGGTGGGAGTGGGCGGCCACGCACGAGCGGGCCTTCACCGCCGCGTACGACGCGCTGGGCTGCCTGCCGCCGTCGGTGGAGCCCCGGGCGACCGGGCACATCACGCAGATGGTCGAGCTGATCGAGCGGCTGATCGAGCGCGGTCACGCCTACGCCGCGGGCGGCGACGTGTACTTCGCCGTGCGCACCCTGCCCGACTACGGCGCGCTGTCCGGCCAGCGCGTCGACGACGTCCACCAGGGCGAGGGCGAGGGCGGCGCCAAGCGCGACGCACTGGACTTCACGCTGTGGAAGGCCGCCAAGCCCGGCGAGCCGAGCTGGCCCACCCCCTGGGGGAACGGCCGTCCCGGCTGGCACCTGGAGTGCTCGGCGATGGCGACCGCCTACCTCGGCCCGGAGTTCGACATCCACGGCGGCGGCCTGGACCTGGTGTTCCCGCACCACGAGAACGAGCGCGCCCAGAGCCACGCGGCCGGGGACGGGTTCGCCCGGTTCTGGCTGCACAACGCCTGGGTGACCATGGGCGGGGAGAAGATGTCGAAGTCGCTGGGGAACACCCTGGCGATCGAGAACCTGCTCGAGCGGGTCCGCCCGGCCGAGCTGCGCTACTACCTGGTCGGCCCGCACTACCGGTCGGCGATCGAGTACTCCGACGCCGCGCTGGACGAGGCCGTCGCCGCGTACCGGCGGATCGAGTCGTTCGTGCACCGGGTGCGCGAGCGGCACGGCCTGCCCGAGGTCGCGGCGGAGCTGCCCGGCGCGTTCACCGCCGCACTCGACGACGACCTGGGCACCCCGCTCGCGCTCGGCACCGTGCACACCCTGGTGCGCGAGGGCAACACCGCCCTCGACGCCGGGGACGTCACCGGCGCACTGCGGGCCGCGTCCGCGGTCCGTGCGACGACCGAGGTGCTCGGCCTGGACCCGCTGGCAGCCGGCGGCGTGGCCGAGGAGTCGGGCGACGCCGCCCGGCAGGCACTGGGCACCCTGGTGGAGACGATGCTCGAGCGCCGCCGGGCCGCGCGCGCCGAGCGCGACTTCGCCACCGCGGACCGGCTCCGCGACGAGCTGCTCGCCGCCGGGATCGCCGTCGAGGACGGCGCCGACGGCTCCACCTGGACTCTCAAAGACAACTAGGACTCGTAGAACTCATGGCAGGCAATTCCAAGCGCCGCGGTGCGATCCGTAAGGAAGGCACCAAGAAGGGCATGGTCGTCGGATCCGGCGGTCAGCCCCGGCGCGCACTGAAGGGCAAGGGCCCGACCCCGCCCGGCGAGATGCGACCCGGCCACCCGAAGGCGAGGGCGGCCGCGCGCCGCGCCGCCCAGGACCAGCAGCAGCGCCGACGCCCGGTCGCGGGCCGTCGCGGTGACGGGGAGACCCCGGAGACCGTGCTCGGCCGCAACCCGGTCGTCGAGTGCCTGCGGGCCGGCGTCCCGGCGACGGCGCTGCAGGTGGCCACCGGCATGTCCGCCGACGACCGCGTCACCGAGGCCGTCGCGCTGGCTGCGGAGCGGGGCATCTCCATCCTGGAGGTGCCGCGCAACGACCTCGACCGGATCAGCGGGGGAGCGCTGCACCAGGGCCTCGCCCTGCAGGTGCCGCCGTACGCCTACGCCCACCCGGACGAGGTGCTCGAGGCCGCGTCGCACTCCGGGCGCCCGGCACTGGCCGTCGCCCTGGACGGGGTGACCGACCCGCGCAACCTGGGTGCGGTCGTCCGGTCGGTGGGGGCGTTCGGCGGGCACGGCGTCGTCGTGCCGCAGCGGCGCGCCGCGGGCATGACCGCGGTGGCCTGGCGGACCTCGGCGGGCACCGCGGCCCGGGTCCCGGTCGCGCGCGCGACGAACCTGACCCGCACCCTGCAGGAGTACGCCTCCGCCGGGCTGATGGTCGCCGGTCTGGCCGCCGACGGCGACGTCTCCCTCGACGACTTCGACCTGGCCTCCGGGCCGCTGGTGATCGTCACCGGTTCGGAGGGCAAGGGTCTGTCCCGGCTGGTCCGGGAGACCTGCGACGTGACCGTCTCGATCCCCCTGGCCGGCCGCGTGGAGTCCCTGAACGCCTCGGTCGCCACCGGCGTCGTTCTGGCCGAGGTGGCCCGCCGCCGTCGCGTCGGCCGCTGAGCGAACCCCCCTCCCTGCACGAACGGGCCCCTCGTACGAACCTTCGTACGAGGGGCCCGTTCGTGCGACCGGGGGAGGTCAGGCGCGGACCGGTCCGCGGCCGCGGAGGCGACCCACCAGCCGGCACAGCAGGTAGGCGACGAACCCGATGGTCGCCACGTAGGCCGAGATCGGCAGCCCCGGCGCCAGCGACAGGATCGTCCCGCCGACCAGCGCGACCTCCGCGATGACGATCGCGAGGACGGTCGCCAGCAGCGGGTTCGCGGTGACCCGGTTCGCCGCGGCGCCGGGCACGATCAGCACCGACAGCACCAGGATCGCCCCGACGATCGGCACGGCCAGTGCCGTCACCAGGCCGATCAGCACGCCGAACACCAGGGTCAGCGCGCGGACGGGCACGCCGCGCGCCAGCGCGACGTCGGGGTCGGTGCTGGCGAACAGCAGCGGCCGGTAGAGCAGCGCCAGGGTCGCGAGCACGACGACGGCGACGACCCCCAGCACCCACAGGTTCTGCTGGTCGACCGACACGATGGAGCCGGTCAGCAGACCGAACCGGTTGGAGGAGCGGCCGTCGTAGAGGGCCAGGAACAGCACGCCCAGGCCGAGCCCGAACGCCATCACCACGCCGATCGCCGAGTCCCGCTCGCGTTGGCGCAGGCCCAGCACACCGAAGATCACTGCGGCGACGACGGCGCCCACCACCGCCCCCACCCCGACGGCGACGCCGAGCAGCAGCCCGGCCGCGGCCCCGGTGAAGGCCAGCTCGGCGGTGCCGTGCACGGCGAAGGCCATCCCGCGGCTGACGATCAGCGGGGCGAGCAGCCCGGCGACCAGCCCGAGCACCGCGCAGGCGATGAGCGCGTTGCGGACGAACGGGTAGCCCAGCAGCGTGCCGGTGCCGGACAGGTCGAGGATCCGGGCCAGGAACTCGGTCACGCGCCACCCCCGACCGCGACGCCGTGCTCGGCGTGCTCGTCCCGGGTGACCGGGGAGTCCTCGGCCCCGACGACGACCAGCCGGTCGCGGACCCGCAGCACGTCGACGTCGGTGCGGTAGAGCCGCGACAGCGTCTCCGAGGTCATGACCTCGTCGGTGGTGCCGATCGAGAACCGGCCGTCGACGAGGTAGAGGACCCGGTCCACCAGCGGCAGCACCGGGTTGATCTCGTGGGTCACGAACAGCACCGCGGTGCCCGCGGCGCGGCGGCGCTCGTCGATCAGCCGGGTCACGATCCGCTGGTGGGACAGGTCCAGGCTGAGCAGGGGCTCGTCGCACAGCAGCACCGCCGGGTCCCCGACGAGTGCCTGCGCGACCCGCAGCCGCTGCTGCTCGCCGCCGGACAGCCGCCCGACGGGGGCGTCGGCGTACCCGGTGCCGCCGACCTGGGCCAGCGCGCGGTCGACGCGCTCGCGCCGCTCGCGTCGCCGGCCCAGGCCGAGACCGAAGCGGTGCCCGTCGAGCCCGAGGCCGACGAGGTCGCGCCCGCGCAGCGGCAGGTCCGGGTCGAGCGGCTGCTGCTGCGGGACGTAGCCGATCTCGGGGCTGCCGCGCCGAGGGGTGTGCCCGCCGACGGTCACGGTGCCGTCGGAGAGCGGGAGCAGCCCCAGCAGGACGCGCATCAGCGTCGTCTTGCCGGAGCCGTTCGGGCCGAGGACGGCGACGAACTCGCCGGGTGCGACGTCCAGGTCGAGGCCGGACCACAGGGTCCGGTCCCCGAACCGGAGGCCCGCCCCGCGCAGCGACAGCGCGGACTGGTGCGAGGAACCCATGTCAGCGGTTCAGCGCCGCGGAGAGCTCGTCCAGGTTGGCGTTCATCCACTGCACCCAGTCGGTGGTGCCCGCGGGCAGCGTCTCCGACATCTGGACCACCGGGACGCCTGCCTTCTGGGCGGCGTCCCGGACCTGGTCGGTGGTCGGCGAGGTCGTCTGGCTGTTGAGGATCAGCGCGTCGACCGGCGGCTGCGCGGTGAACAGCCCCAGCATCTGCGCGACGACGGCGGCCGGCGGGTCGGTGCCCTCCTCGACGGCCGAGGAGAACTCCTGCGGGGTCGCGTTCGCGATCCCGGCGGCCTGCAGCAGGTAGGCGGGCACCGGCTCGGTGACGGCGACCCGGGCCCCCGGGTGCGCGCGGCCGATCTCGGTGGCCTTCGACGTCAGCTGGGCGACGCCGCCCTCGAGGGTCTGGGCGTTGGTGCGGAAGTACTCCGCGGCGCTCGGGTCGATGCGGCCGAGCTGGTCGGCGAGCTGCTCGGCGACGCGGCCGACCGCGGCCGGGTTGTACCAGACGTGCTCGTTGAACGAGCCGTGCTCGTGCTCGTGGTCCGCCTCGCCCGCGGGCTCGGGGGTGGCCCCGGCGGCGTGGTCGTGGCCGTGGTCGTCGGCGGCGGCCTCCTGGGCACCCTCGATGCCGGAGACCTCGACGGCGTCCACCAGCGGGGCCTTGTTGCCGGACGCGGCGACGAGGTCGGTCATGAACGCGTCGTAGCCGCCGCCGTTCATGATCAGCAGCTGGGCCTCGCCGACGGTCGCCGCGTTCTGCGGGGTCGGCTCGTAGCCGTGCGGGTCGACGTCGGGGGAGCTGATGACCGACTCGACCCTGGCGTAGTTGCCGCCCACGGCGCGGGCGACCGCGCCCCAGGCGTCGGTGGAGGCGACGATCTTCACCTGCGGGGTGTCGGCGCTGGTGGGGGCGTCGACCTGGCCGGAGCCGCAGGCGGTCAGACCCAGGGCGAGTGCGGCCAGCCCGGCCACGAGCGCGGCCGGGCGGAGCGGGGATCGGGACACGGACGGAACTCCCATCAACATATCGGCATAGATTTATTGGAAATCGTTCTCAGATTCACTCTACCGCTGTACGGGGAGCCCGGAACGCGCGCGGCGTGTGATCCCGTCGTGGCCGGTCGGGGCGGACTTTCACGTGCGTGACCGCGCCGCTACCGTTCGGGGAATGACCGGCCCCCAGCACCCGCGGCGCCCGGCGACGCTCGCGTCGCTGGCCGCCGAGCTCGGGGTCTCCCGGACGACCGTGTCGAACGCCTACAACCGCCCCGACCAGCTGTCCGCGCCGCTGCGCGAGCGCGTCCTGGAGGCGGCCCGGCGGCTCGGCTACCCGGGCCCGGACCCGGTCGCCCGCTCGCTGCGCACCCGGCGTGCCGGAGCGGTGGGCCTGCTGCTGACCGAGGCGCTCAGCTACGCCTTCCGCGACCCGGGCGCCACCGGCTTCCTGGAGGGGCTCGCGCTGGCCTGCGAGAAGGCGGGCACCGGCCTGCTGCTGATCCCGGTCAGCCCCGAGCACTCCGACGTCGACTCCGTCTACCAGGCCGGGGTCGACGGCTTTGTCGTCTACTCGGTCAGCGAGGACGACCCGCACTTCCGGGCCGTCCTGCAGCGCCCGGTGCCGACGGTCGTCTGCGACCAGCCCACCGGAATCACCGGGGTGGACCGCGTCGGCGTCGACGACCGCGCCGGGACCCTCGCGCTCGGGCGGCACCTCGTCGAGCTCGGCCACCGCCGCGTCGGTGTGCTCTGCATGCGCCTGTCCTCGCACCGGCACGACGGCAGGGCCGACGTCGCCCGGCAGGAGGGCAGCTCCTACGCCGTGCAGCGCGAGCGCCTCGCCGGGCTGCGCGCGGCGCTCGCCGAGGCCGGTGTCGACTGGGCCGACGTCCCGGTCATCGAGCGGTTCGAGCACTCCCTCGACGCCGGCGCGGACGGCGCCGCCACCCTGCTGGACTCCCATCCCGGGATCACCGCGCTGGTGTGCACCTCCGACATCCTCGCCCTCGGCGCGCTGCGCGAGGCCCGCGACCGCGGCCTGCGGGTGCCCGAGGACCTCTCGGTCGCCGGGTTCGACGGCGTGCCCGACGCCGAGCGCGTCGGCCTGACCACGGTCCGCCAGCCGTTCCGGGAGAAGGGCCTCGAGGCCGGACGGCTGCTGCTCGAACGCGGCGACCGCCATGTCCCCGAGCACGTCACGCTCCCGACCGAGCTGATCGTCGGTACGACCACCCGCGGGCTGCGCCAGTCCGGGGAGTTCTTCTCCGGATGGTGAGCCTGACGGGGCTGCGCCGCTACCCGGTCAAGTCCTGCCGGGGCGCGGACGTCGCCCGCGCCGTCGTCGAACGGGCCGGTCTCGCCGGGGACCGGCGCTGGATGCTGGTCCGCGACGACGGCGCCGTGGTCACCGCGCGCACCCACCCGCGGCTCGTGCTCGTCGCGCCCACCCCCGCCGCCGACGGGCTCCGCCTGACCGGACCGGGGCTGCCGCCGCTCACGGTCCCCGTGCCCGACGGCGAGCCGGTGCCGGCCCGCGTGCACCGCTGGGACACCGCGGGCGTCCCGGTCGGCCCGGCGGCCGACGCCTGGTTCTCCGAGCTGCTCGGCGACCCGGTGCGGCTGATCCACCTCGACGACCCGGCCCGGCGCCGTCCCGACCCCGGCTTCTCCCACGACGACGACCGCGTCTCCTACGCCGACGGATACCCGCTGCTGCTCGCCTCCACGGCCTCGCTGCACGCGCTGGACGCGCTGGTCGCCGACGGCCCGAACGCGGCCGAGGCCCCGCTGCCGATGACCCGGTTCCGCCCGAACGCCGTCGTCGACGGCGCACCGGCCTGGGCCGAGGACGGCTGGCGGCGCATCCGGATCGGCGCCGCGGAGTTCCGGGTGGCCAAGGGCTGCGCCCGCTGCGTGCTCACCACCGTCGACCCGGACACGGCCGTCAAGGGCCGCGAGCCGATGGCGACCCTGGCCCGGCACCGGCGGTTCGACGGCAAGGTGTGGTTCGGGGTCAACCTGATCCCGGACGACCCGGGCGCCGAGATCGCCGTCGGCGACGAGGTCGAGGTGCTCGACGCCGTCGACCCGGCCTGCGGCCCGCCGCGCTGACCCGGACCGGCCACGGTTCCTCCCGCCCCGTCGGTATCGTCGGGTTCGGGTCGCCCGTCCGGGTGGCCGGACCGGGCGAGGGGGAGGTTGCGCTGAACGACGAGCGCGACCCACGTCGCCGTCCGCCACCACCGCCCCCGGGCCCCGCCGGGCGGCGCCCCCCGATGCCGCCTCCCGCGTCGCGTCCCGGGGCCGGGCCGCCACGTGTCGTGCCGCCCCCGCCTCCCGGACGTCCGCCGGCGGGCGGGCGGCCGGCCCGCGCCGTGCCACCCCCGCCGGCCCCGCGGCCCTCCGCGCCGCCCGACCGCCCCGACGGCCTGCGTCGGGCCCCGCGCCCCGCTCCGTCCGACTCCCCGGACGCCCGGCGCCCGATCCCGCGCCCCGTGGCGTCCGACCGCCCGGACGTGCTCCACCCGGCCCAGCGGCCACTGCCCACGCGTCGCGGCGCCCGCCGGACCGGCCCGCCCCCGCGCCGAGGTGCGGGCGCGGTGCCCCGCCCGGAGTCCGGGCCCGCCCCGCGCCGCCCGATCGGGCCGCAGGTCGCGGCCCTGCGGGACCGGCTGCGCCGGCTGCGGCCGCAGCGGCCCCCGGGGACCCCGCCGCCGTCGACCCGGGCCCGGCTGCGCAGGCTGCTGCGCTGGGCCCTGGTCGCCCAGGCCGTCCCGCTGGTCCTGGTGCTGCTGTTCACCCTGGTCAACCCGCCGTACACGATGTTCCGGCTGTGGAACTTCGGGCCGACCGTCGCGCAGTGGACCGACGCCGAGCACGTGTCGCGCAACTTCCTGATCGTGGTGATGGGGCAGGAGGACCAGCAGTTCCCGGAGCGCACCCTCGCCGTCGACTACGGGATGCAGTGGGCGCGTGTGCAGGCGTACATGGACGGCACCGACGACCCGTCCGGGTCGACCATCACCCAGCAGACGTCGAAGAACCTGTTCCTGTGGGCCGGGCGCTACCCGCCGCTGGAACCGGTGCGCAAGGCGCTGGAGATCCCGCCGGCGGAGACGATGGAGCTCGTCATGTCCAAGCGCCGGATCCTGGAGATCTACGTCAACGTCGCGCAGTTCGCGCCGCGCGTCTACGGCGTCTGCGCCGCCTCCTGGTACTACTTCGGCAAGTCCAGCCGCTCGCTCAGCGTGGACGAGTCCGCCCAGCTCATCGGACTGCTGCCGTCCCCGCTGCACGTCGAACGCGCCCCCGGCGGCGGCATGCGCTTCCTCGGCGACGCCAACGGCAACGGCGTCGCCGACCCCGGCGAACGCGGCTGGATCAGCGCGAAGGGCTACTGGCACGCCCGCGAGCGCGCCCCGCGCTGGTACACCCAGATGGGCGGGCTCGCCGCCACCGAGGGCCTCGGGATCCCCGGCAACGCCTCCGACCTGCCCGCCGCCGACGACCCGTGCCGCGAGCCCCCGGCCGCGCTGGCCGACCTCGACTGAGCTGCCGCGACCCGGTCAGGACCCGGTCAGGACCCGCAGCGCAGCGCGGCCAGCCGCTCCAGGACCCCGGCCATCTCCTGCGGGTCGGCGACCCGGAAGCGGGCAGCGGTGGCGCCGTCGCCGACCTTGATGCCGACGTCGCCGCCGCCCAGCACCCGGAAC
Source organism: Pseudonocardia sp. DR1-2 (assembly GCF_023717215.1). Lineage (NCBI taxonomy): Bacteria > Bacillati > Actinomycetota > Actinomycetes > Pseudonocardiales > Pseudonocardiaceae > Pseudonocardia > Pseudonocardia sp. DR1-2. Next base: position 841,914 of record NZ_JAMQOF010000002.1, read on the forward strand.
GCGGTCTCGTCGGTGACGTCGTCCCCGGCGAACAGCACCGCGTCCGCGTGCAGGGCCGACCGCAGCGCCTCCACCGCGGAGCCCTTGGTGGTCTCGACGACGGCCAGGTCCAGCACGTCCTTGCCCGCGACGGCGTCGACCCCGTCACCGGCCCACTCGGCGTGGACCCGCTCCAGCAGCGCCGCCCCGGCGGCCGGGTCCATGCCGCGCACGTGCACCGCTCCGCCCGCGGGCTTGGTCTCCAGCCGCGCCCCGGGGGTCCCGTCGACCAGGGTGCGCAGGCCGTCGAGCAGCGCGGTCCGCCGGCGCTCCTGCTCAGGCGTCAGCAGGCCGCCGCGCCCGAGCAGGGCGGCGAGCCCGTCGTCGTACTCGGCGCCGTGGCTGCCCACCAGCCCGACCGGCGGGACGAACCCGGAGACGGTTGCGAGGTCGTCGCGGCCCCGGCCGGACAGCATCACGACGGTCGTCGCGTCGTGCGCCGCGAGGCGCCGGACGGCGTCGGCCGAGGCGGGCAGCGGCCGCGAGGCCGACGGGTCGTCGACCAGCGGGGCCAGTACGCCGTCGAAGTCGAGGGCGACGAGCAGCCGCCCCACGCCGGCGAGCTGCTCCAGGGCGGCGTCGGGGCTCACTGTTCGACCCGGATGCCGAGCGCCTCCAGGAACCCGGTGGCCCAGCGGTCGACGTCGTGGTCGAGGACCTGGCGGCGCAGCGTGCGCATCCGCTTGCGCCCCTCCTCGGCGTTCATGGTCAGCGCCGCGTAGAGCGCCTCCTTGACGCCGTCGGTGTCGTGCGGGTTGACCAGCAGGGCGCTGGTCAGCTCGATCGCGGCACCGGCGAACTCGGAGAGCACGAGACAGCCGCCGTCGTCGGGGCGGCAGGCGACGTACTCCTTGGCGACGAGGTTCATGCCGTCGCGCAGCGGGGTCACGAGCATGACGTCGGCGGCGAGGAAGAACGCGGCGAGCTCCTCGCGCGGTAGCGACCGGTGCAGGTAGTGCACCGCCGGGTGCCCGACGCGGGCGAACTCGCCGTTGATCCGGCCGACGGCCTGCTCGATGTCGGCGCGCATCTGCTGGTAGTGCTCGACCCGCTCCCGCGACGGCGTCGCCAGCTGGATCATCACCGCGTCGTCGACGGACACCCGCTCCTCCTCGAGGAGCTCGTGGAACGCGCGGAGCCGGACGTCGATGCCCTTGGTGTAGTCGAGCCGGTCGACCCCCAGCACGATCTTCTCCGGGCTCCCGAGCTCCGTCCGGATCTCGGCGGCGCGCTTCTCGACCTCGGGGGTGCGGGCCAGCTCGTCGAGCCGGTGCGAGTCGATCGAAATCGGGAACGCGCCGAGCCGGATCCGCCGTCCGCCGTGGTGGAGCACCTCGGGGTCGCGGTCGGGGGAGGCCCCGGCGAGCTCCTGGGCGAGCCAGTGGAAGTTGCGGACGCCACCGTCGGTGTGGAAGCCGACGAGGTCCGCGCCGAGCAGGCCCTCCATGATCCGGGTCCGCCACGGGAGCTGGCGGAACAGCTCCACCGGCGGGAACGGGATGTGCAGGAAGAAGCCGATCCGCAGGTCCGGGCGCAGCTCGCGCAGCTTCCCCGGGACGAGCTGGAGCTGGTAGTCCTGCACCCAGACGGTCGCGCCCTGGGCGGCGACCTTCGCGACCTCCTCGGCGAAGCGCTGGTTCACCGCGGTGTAGGCGCGCCACCAGTGCCGGTGGAACTGCGGCGGCGCGACGACGTCGTGGTAGAGCGGCCAGAGCGTGCCGTTGGAGAAGCCCTCGTAGTAGTCGGTGACCTCCTGCGCGGTCAGCGTCACCGGGAACAGCGACAGGCCGTCCTCGGCGAAGGGCTCGACCTCGGCGTCGGGGACGCCGGGCCAGCCGACCCAGGCACCCTCCCGGGCCCGCAGGGTCGGCTCCAACGCCGTGACCAGGCCGCCCGGGCTGCGACGCCAGGTGGTGCTGCCGTCCGGATGCCGCTCCAGGTCCACGGGGAGCCTGTTGGCCACCACCACCAGATCCGCTGCGGTCACCGGTTCCCCTGTGGACACATGCCCTCCTCGACGCTCGCCCCGCGGCCGACCCTACTTCGGATCGGCCCCGTCGGCCGTGGCGTCCGACACCGGGGAACCGACGGCCGCGCCGCCGGTGGGCGAGTTCTCGGCTCCGCCCGGCCGGTCCTCCGGCCGGCGCCGGGGGCTGGCCACGAACTGCCCGAGGGCGACACCCGCCGCCAGCGCGAGCCCGACGGCCAGCGCGATCGTGATCGTCACGAGCCCTTCGGAGGGGCCCTCGATCGCCAGCTGGTAGAAGCCGCGGTAGGCGGCGAGACCGGGCAGCAGCGGGGTGACCCCGGCCAGCGTGACGACCATCGGCGGGGTCTGGGTGCCCCGGCGCAGCAGGCCCGCCGCCAGGCCGACGACGAGCGCCGCGGCCCCGGTCGCGGGCACCTGTCCGAGCCCGGCGTTCTGCGTGAGCAGGCCGTAGACCAGCCAGCTCGACGCGCCGACCGCACCCGCGATCGGCAGCGACCGTAGCGGCGCGTACCCGGCGAGCGCGTAGAACGCGGCCGCCAGCGCACCCGAGACCAGCGACAGCCCGAACTGGCCCGGCCCGGACGGCAGGTCCCCGGACACCTCGATCTGGGTGCCCATCGCGAGCCCCAGCTGCAGCCCGAGCACGACACCGGTCAGCAGCCCCGCCGACAGCAGCGAGATCTCGACCATGCGGGCGGCCGCGGTCAGGTAGTAGCCGGTCAGGGCGTCCTGCACGGTGGAGACCACGCTCAGCCCGGACAGCAGCACCGTGATGCCCGCCGCGACGACGTAGGACGCCCGGGTGCCCGGCGGGAACACCTCCAGCTGCACCAGCGCGACCGTCGAGGCGGTGACGAGGAAGCCGCCGACCACCTGCTGGAAGAACGCCGCGACCCCGCGCCGGGCCAGCAACCGGCCGATCCGGTCGATGATCGCGGTGGTGACGAACGCCGTCGTCGCCGTGAGCGGACCGCCACCGAGCAGCAGGGCGATCGACGCGGCCAGCGCGGCCCAGCCGAACGTCGCCACCCAGCGGGGGTAGGGGTGCGGGTGCCGCACGACCTCCGACACCTTCGACGACGCCGCCCGCACGTCGAGCCGGCCCGCCTCGACGTCGCGGATGATCTCCTCGGTCTCGGCCAGCCGGGACAGGTCGAGCGTGCGGTAGCGGACCAGCCGCATCGTCGTCACCGGCTGCGCGGCGTTGCCCCGGTGGCAGCACATGGTGATCGAGGTGAACGTGATGTCCACGTCGACGGCGGGCAGACCCGCCAGGTTGGCCAGCCGCAGCATCGTCGCCGTGACCTCGTCGACCGACTCGCCGGAGGACAGCTCGATCTCACCGATCCGCATGCAGAGGTCCAGGACCTCCTGCACACGGGCGTCGTCGGGGACCTGCGGGCCGAGCATGAGCATCGGCACCGTCGACGGACCCGGGGTGAGCAGCCGTTTCGCGTCACGCCGCAGCGCGCCGCGCAGTCGCCGTGCGAACCGGTCGGCCGTCGGCGTCTCCTCGGCCACGATCCCTCCATTCCGTCGTGCGGGTCCGGTGTCGCCCACCAGGCTAGGGGCGGGCCGCCGACCGGCGTCGGGGCGTCGGCCGACCTCACACCGTCCGACGGCCGGGCGGGGTGAGCGGTTGCGACGGAGGGGCGGGTTAGGCTGGGGACGCCCGCCGGTGTAGCTCAGTGGTAGAGCAACCGCCTTGTAAGCGGTAGGTCGTCGGTTCGATCCCGACCTCCGGCTCCACGCCTGACCAGCGGTTACTCCCGGACCGTCTCCGGTAGAACCGCTCGCATGACCCCTTTTGTGACCCACGTGAGCACCTACCGTGACCACATGGCCCCTCGTGACCAGCGCAGACGGAGCCCACGGGGCGCGATCGACGTCCTTCCCAGCGGCGCCCGCCGGGTGCGCGTGCACGCCGGGACCGATCCGGTCACGAAGAAGAAGCACCGGTTGGTCGAGGTCGTGCCAGCGGGGCCGGACGTCGAGGCCAGGGCCGAGGCGGTCCGCGCCCGGTTGGTCCAGGAGGTCGCGGAGCGCCGGAACCCACGCACTGCGGCGACGATTGAGCAGCTCCTCGACCGCTATCTCGAACAGTTCGACGGCGCCGCGAGCACCCGGATCCTTTACCGCGGCTACGTGCGCAACCACGTCGTGCCTCTGCTGGGGACGGTCAAGGTGGCGCAGCTCGACCCCGAGACCCTGGACTCCTACTACGCCGAGCTCCGCCGGTGTCGGGACCACTGTGACGGGTCCCGCCGGACCGACCACCGGACGAGAGGTCCGCACGACTGCGACGCCCTGTGCGGACCGCACCGGTGCCGCCCGCTGTCCGCGTCGACGGTCCGGCACATCCACTTCATCCTGTCCGGCGCATTCCGCAAGGCTGTCCGCTGGCGCTGGATCGTCACCAGCCCGCTCAGCCAGGCAGAGCCGCCGCCCGCGTCGAAACCGAACCCGCAGCCGCCGAGCGTGGCGCAGGCCGCGGCGATCGTCACCGCGGCGTGGGAGGACCCGGACTGGGGCGCGCTGGTCTGGTCGGCGATGACGACCGGCGCCCGTCGCGGAGAGCTGTGCGCCGTCCGCTGGCCCGAGGTCGTGCTCGACGAGGGCCGGGAGACGATCTGGCTGCGCCGAGCGATCGTGAAGGGCGACGACGGCCGCCCCGTCGAGGGCGACCTCAAGACCCACCAGCAACGACGGATCGCACTCGACCCGGAGACCGCCGAGGTCCTGCGGGAGCACCGTCGGCGGTACGAACGCCGGGCCGAGTCGCTCGGTCTGACGCCGAACCCCGACGGGTTCGTCTTCGGCCGCTCACCGGACGGCACGGACTTCGTCCTGCCCGACAGCGTGACCCAGCGCTACGAGCGGCTGTCGAAGCGGCTTGGGATCAGGACGACGTTCCACAAGCTCCGGCACTACTCCGCGACCGAGCTGATCGTCGCGGGCGTCGACCTGCGGACGGTCGCCGGACGCCTCGGCCACGGCAGCGGCGGGGTGACGACGCTCCGGACGTACACGGCGTGGGTCTCCGAGGCCGACCAGCGGGCCGCCGTCGGGATCGGGGCCGGGATGCCGTCCCGGCCGGTCGAGGGCGAGCCGGTGGCCCGTGCGCCTCGCCATCCCTACGAGCTCGTCGCCGCCGCGGTCGCCCGACGGATCGAGGTCGGAGCGCTGGTCACCGGCGAACCGATCCCGACGGCCGAGGCGCTCGCGGCCGACCACGGAGTGTCGCTGTCGACCGCGCGCCGGGCGGTGGGTGTGCTGCGCGCGACCGGAGTGATCGCCGACGGCCCCGGGCGGCCGCGTGTGGCCGCCCGTGCCGCCTCTGTCAAGCCGCCGGACCCGGCGCCTGCGCCGGCGGCGGCGCCCGCCGATTCGCCGGCGGGGCCGTCGTCGTACTGGACGCTCACCGTTCGCGGACCGGACGGGGTCCGCTACCCGCCGCGCGTCGTCGCGGGCAGCCTCGCCGACCTCGACGGCTTCCGCGCCCACCTGGTCGGCATCGCCAGGATCGAGGACGCCGACCACACCGACAGCGGCGAGTCCTGGATCGGGCGCTACGAGCTGGAGGTGGCGCCGGTCGACCCGACGTCCCCCGTCGCTCCGATGACGCTGCGGTGGTAGCGGCCCCTCCGTACGGTTGCGGGGTGGCCGGTGAACCCAGCTCCCCGACCTTCGGGCGTGAATCGACCCTCCCCGTTCTGCGTGAGGCCTGCCGCCGTGCCGGTCTTCCGGCCGACGGTGCCGAGCTGCTCCGCCTCGGCGAGAACGCGATCTACCGGCTCGCGGGTGCGCCCGTCGTGGTCCGGATCGCACGCTCCTCGCGCCGGTGGCCCGACGCGGTAAAGGAAGTCCGGATGTCGCGGTGGCTCGCGGAGCAGGGCGTCCGTGTGGTTCGGCTTGCGAGCGTCGACGAGCAGCCGTTCGACGTCGACGGGCACCCGGTGACGTTCTGGGAGTACATCGACGGTCGGCGGGGACGGCCGAGCGACGTCGGGGACCTCGCCCGCATCCTGCGGTCCATCCACGAGCTGCCCGTCGAACAGGCGCCCGAGCTGCCTGCGTTCGACCCGTTCGCTCGGGTCACCCACCGAATCGAGCAGTCGCCCATCCCAGAAGATGACCGAGCGTTCCTCGCTCAAACCCTCGACAAGGTTCGGGTACAGCTCCGGGAATTGGAATTCCCACTTGCCCTCACGGTAATGCATGGAGACGCGCATGTGCAGAACCTGATGGTCCGGGCTGACGGTCAGCCGCTCGTAATTGACCTGGAGAACATGGCAATAGGGCAGCCGGAATGGGATCTAAATGTGACTGCTACCGAACGTCAGGTCGCGGGCTTCTGGACCCGCCAGCAGTACTCGGAGTTCGTCGACGCCTATGGGTTCGATGTGACTCGTTGGTCGGGATTCGATACGCTCCTTCGAGTCCAGTCAATCAAAATGACGACTTGGCTGATGCAAAATATAAATGAGGGCTCGGAAGTTCGTAGCGAGTATGAGCGTAGAATGAGGACGATTCGAGGTCAACTCACTAGTGGCGAGTGGCGCCCGTTCTGATGGTGGAGCCGTAGCCGGGCTGGCGAGTCGAGTTCAACGTTCTTGACTGGTCTCCTCTCGGATGCTTCAAGAATTCCTTTGACTCTTCGACGTAGTCGGCCTGCCTGCCGCGCGCCCCCTTGGTTTTGACGTGTCGGCCGTTAAGGCTTCTTTGTCCAAAACTCCCTGGTCTTCCAGGCGCACAAGAACGGGTATGTGCCGAAGGCGCTCTAGGAAGAGCGGATAGTCGGGAACTCGTTCGAGTGGCTCGGAGCTGAGTCGGTAGTCTCGACGCAGAGCTGTCGTTCCGGCGCGAATAGTGTCTCCGGCAGTGCTGTTGTCGGTTGCTGCATCGATTCTACTCAGCATGACGGAAGCTCGATCTCGAATACATCCTGTTGGATAGTCGTCTGCGAATTCTTCGATAATCCGATTGACTCGGTGCTCTCGTCGACTGTCGTACTCTCTGTCGCGCGCGAGGCGAAGCTTCTCCGCGAGATGCCGAATGAGGGCTGCGAAGTTGGCATCAAGGACTCCGACAGAGGTACGTGCTTCTGGTTCGCTATCGTACTCGTTCAAGAGCGAGACTAGTTCTTTGGCGAACCCAACTTTGCCGATCTCGGTTTCGAATGCATCCAAGAAGCACTTTGCGACGGCGTCCCAGAGGGACGGATTGTCAGGAGTGATGGAACTTTGAATGAGCTCATTGGTGAGCGCTGCCGTCTCATCGCTGGTGGCTCCCAGCAACTTGACGGCATAGCGACGTGCCGCAGCTCCTGCCAGGTCGATTGGGACGAGGTCTTCGGGTTCTTCGATGGTGACGCCGTCGGCACCTTGTGCGTCGACCTTGTGTGCCCAGTCGCTAACCATGATGATCAAATCCTCAGGTACTGTCGGGCGGCCTCTATCGCCTCCCTTGAGGATAGCTCGTCTTGCAGACTTTCCGGCGGAGTCGCCATCTAGGAGCACGGCACAAGCTGGCTTGTACTGATCACGACCACGAGCGAGGTGGAGCATGTATGGAATATTGGCTCCGCCTGCGACCAGAGTCACCTGGTTAAGGTCTAGGCACTCGCTTGGCGGCTTGCCCTGTCGACGGAGACGAGAATTCATCCCAGAGATAAGCACCTGATCCGCAATGCCCTCGATAAAGAGATTGTCACCCCCGATGAAGGCCGTCTCGGCTACAAATGCTCCGAGGGAAGTGCGTAGAGGCTCGTAGTGGTTCTGTGTAGCGTCCTTGACGAGGCGAGTCCCCTCATCGCGCGCACCCTTGTCGACCACTCGAACCCGATATCCGGCATTTCGGTTAATTAAGAACGGTGAGTGGGTGACGTATACGATCTGGTCAGTGCGTTCAGAGTCCTCAGGGTTGGCATGATTCTCAAGTACGCGGAGTAGATCTTGCTGTCCGAGAGCAGACAAGTATGCGTCCGGTTCGTCCATCAATAGGACCTCAGGGCGATTCTGTGGCCTATCGTGGGACCTTAGCTGCACGTAGTAACTCAAGAAGAACGTGAGCCCACGGCTGCGCTCGCTGAACGAGTAATCCGTTCCTGTCCTGTCACGGATAGTGAATACGAGTTCGTGCTCGCGAGGTGACACGCGAAGCTGAAAGTCCTCGTCTTGACTCCACCACTTCGAGATGTTCAGGTGTCTCGCTATGGAGTCGTTCATCTCCTGGATTAGGGCGTTGACGAGCCCCTCGCGTTCGTTAGAGATGGCGTCCTGGAGATCTATAAAAGCGGATGAATCGATTCTCGCAACTTTCGTTAGCAGGAGGCGACCAAGCGCCTGCTGTTCTTCCTCGAAGTTGGCGCTTCCAGATATTGCTTTGAGCAGTTCGGGCGCCTTTGCTCCAATACCATCCGAGTCGACTACGTCCGACAGGAGTCGGAGGATATTGATCCTCTGTCGGCGGTTAGTGAATAGGGCTTCGGTTCCAGCTAGCGCGGCAATTGAAACCGAGTCCGGAAGGTCAACTTGAGTCTTGAGGTGGTAGGCGTAGGGCAGGAGCGCTTCCAGTCCGACTCGCTGAAATTCGGTCAGTCGCACTCGTTCTTCCGTCGAGTTCAGGACCTGGATTGTTCCGGGTTCGGGCCGGATCATGAGTAGCTCATTGTTAGACAGCAGAGGGATGTCGAGGTTTGCGATTGCTGCGGCGTCAGCTTCGGCAATTTCCAGCCGAGCGCCGATCTCGGGGTAAAGTCTTTGTCCTGTTTCAACTGAGAATAGATTCGAATATCGACAGAAGTCGCGCTGACTGTGTTCCTTTCCAGTCAGCGCTATGTTTATTGCATCGAGCAAGTGAGACTTTCCGGACTCATTGGCTCCGACTACTGCCGTAATATCGTCTTCAAGACGTACTCGAACATGAGGAAGCCATCCATCGCTCGTGTCCTGCCACCCCTTCTTCGTTGCATTGGGGTTGGCCTTCATTTCGTAGTCGTAGTTGAAAGACTTATACCATCGAAGAAAGATCTCACGAAGACGCATTTATTGGCACTCGATTCTATGAAGTAAGGTAGATCCGATTAATAGGCCCAGTGGCCTTAGTTTCCATCCAGTCAGGTGAGTCGATCCTTCTCCTCCTCAATTCTCCTCACTTCAAGTGAATCCTCGCCGGTTCGATCGTAGTAGTGAATCAGTGAAAGCGGCGAGCTTCACTACTCGCTGATCTCGTGGATGCGCCGAACTTGCCTGCCGCACGAAGTCGGTGACGTAGTGCTGGTAGCGAGTTGACTGCAGAGGCCCTGCAAGTTCTATCCCAGACAGGGCAATCGCAGCTGCCTCGTCAAGCGACCCTTCCTGCAGCGCCCCGGCCGCGGAGACCATGTTGATGAACGCCCGGGTCCGGGGCGGGGTCGCATCCGAGGCGACGGCCAGTCCGGCGAAGTAGCGGGTCTCCTCGCCGCGGCCGAGGTCGCGGAAGCAGTGGGCGGCCTCGCCCGCCAGCTCGGCGGGGTCGAAGTAGCCGATCCATGCCGGGTCGGCGTCGCCGCCCTGGTGCAGCGACGCTTCCGCCCGCCCGAGGGCGCGCTCGGCGCCGGGCCCGTCGGCGAGCGAGGCTAGGGCTCGCGCCTCCATCGCGTGCAGCATCGCGAGGGTGGCGGGGGCGGGAATGCCGGTGCTGGTGGTGATCGCCGCGCGGGAGAGCTGAACGGCGTCGCGGTAGCGGCCGAGGTAGTTGGCCTGGTGGCTGAGGTTGGCGAGGAGTCGCGCGCCGAGTAGGACGTCCCCGGCGTCGCGGGCGAGGCGCAGGCCGTAGGTGAGGTAGCGCTGCGCGGCGGCGTGGCGTCCGGCGTCGTAGGCGCTCCAGCCGAGCATCTGGGCGAGTTCCGAGGTTGCGGAGAGGATGTCCGCGCGGCCGGCTCCGCGGGGGAGCGAGCGGAGCAGTGGGAGGACCTGGCTGCGGAAATAGAACAGCAGTAGCTCGCGGGTGTGTCCGCCGCCGAGCTGGAAGTCCAGCTCCATGAGGCGGGCAGTGGTCAGTCGGATCGCCTCGGCGTCGACCGGGGCGTCGTCGGTGTCGGGTCGGCGGTACTCGCTGCGGTCGTCGAACAGGTAGCCGGTGATGATCGACGGGGTGGAGAAGCCGTCCCAGGCGTGCGGGCCGGGGACGAGGATGCCCGCGGTGTCGGCCGCGGCGACGGAGTCGAGACGGTCGGTCGCGGTGTCGGCGTCGTCGGGGTAGACGACCGGCTCGACGGGGAGCGTCGGGGCGTCGTCGCCGGTGACGACGGCGGTGAAGCCGAGTCCGTACGTGGTGATGGTGCGACCGAGCTTCTCCGACAGGCAGGTGGCGATCAGCACGGCCGTCTCGGCCTTGGGCTGCGTGCCGTCGAGCCAGCGCTTGACGGCGACGTGGTCGGCGGCGCTACGGACGCCGCGCCGCGCGGCGAGGTCACGGACCCGGCGGGCGAGCCCGTTGTTGGTCATCTCGGCTTCGGCCATCGCGCGACCGAGCGCGACGTTCGGCGTCGCCCCGCCCATCCGTACCACCGCCCGGAGGGGCTGCCTGCACCCCGTGTGCACCCCCTGTGCACGGATGCACCCCCTGAGCACACTGTAGGTAGGGGCACCGACATTGTTTGCTGATTCGCATGGAGAGCATCGCAGAAGCAAACAGGCGGTCCGGGGAGCTACGGCGGCGAGACCCGCCCTTCCAGCTCCGTCACCCGGGCTTCGAGCGCGGCGAGGGCGGTCGAGGTGCGGTCCTCCAGCTCCCGCAGTCGGACGGCGAGGTCGGAACGGTCAGCGCCGTCGGGGGTCTCGCCGGGTTCGGCTGTGACGTAGACGGCCTTGCCAGGCTGGCCCTGGACGACGCCTTCCTGTCTCAGCTCGCGGACCGCGGCGCGCACGACGGTCGTCGACACCTCGTAGGTGCGGGTGAGCTGCGAGGTCGAGGGCAGCTCGCTCCCGACGGGGTAAGAGCCGGCGCGGATCGCGCGGCGTAGCTCGTCGGCCACCTGCAGGTACTTCGGGCGCCCCGTGTGCTCGGTCATCGGCCTCCTCCGGTCGGGAGCCTACGCAGCCCGGTGACGGGCGCGTAGTCGCCACGCACGGCGGGAGCCACCTCAACGCAACCTTGTGCACCATATGCATATGGTGCACCATGTGTGTATGGATACGAACGGAGAGCAGAGATGACGACCACCGGAGCCCCGAGTGCGGGGCCGACCTTCTACGACGTCCAGGAGGTGGCCGCGATGCTGAAGATGTCGCGGATGACCGTCTACCGGGCGATCTCGACCGGGGAGCTGCGGGCGGTCCGCGTGCGGGGCCGCTGGCTGGTCCCGGCTCGGGTGATCGAGACGCTCGTCGAGAACGCCGTCGCCGGGGCGTCCGCCGACCTGCGGGGCGGTGCGTGATGGGCAGCGTCGGAGTCCTGATCCTCGTCGCACTGGTCGGGGCGTTCATCTGCGCCAAGGCCCGCTCGGCCGGTGGCGCGGTCGCGTTCGCCGCGCTGGCCCTGGTGCTGTTCATCGCCACCCCGGTCGGAGCGGGGGTCCCCGCGGCCGTCGGGACGTTCATGTCCGCGTTCGACCAGGCCGCGACCCCCGCGCTGAACGGGACGCAGCAGGCCGGGACATCCGGGAGCAAGTCGTGAGCGCGGCGGCCGAGTACCCGGTCGACCACGTGCTCGGCGACGACGTCGTCGACGTCGCGGACCTGGTGTGCCCGGGCTGCTGGTCCCCGGTCGTCGACGTCCCGCCGGCGGGCTGGCCCGCCCGGGCCGGGCACCTGCCCGAGTTCTCCCACGAGGACGGGTCGGTGCTGTGCCCGGACGGGGCCGGACGTGTCCCGGAGCCGGTTGAGGCGGGCGGACTGCGCTACGCGCTCACCGAGCAGGGCTCCGGCGCGTCGCTCGGCGTCGCCCGGGAGTGGTGGACGTGAGCACCCGGCCGGACACGGACTGCGGGGTCCGGGACCCGGTCGCGCAGCCCGACGACCTCGACCCGCGGCTGCTGTCCCCGACCGGACGCACGGAGCGGCTGCGCATCGTCGTCGAGCACTACAACCCGACCGCGGGTCGGTGCCCAGGGTGCGGGTGGCCGGTGCCGCGGCGCCAGGAGTGCCCGTCGCGACAGGTCGCGCTCGCGCTGCTGGAGAACCGGCCGTTGCCGGCGCGGCTGGCGCACCTGACCGACGTCGTGCCCGGCGCCCGGGCGGGTCGCGACAGCGCCGCGGACCGGGACCGGCGGCGCGACGAGCTGGACGCAATGCCGGGGCTGTTCGCCGCCCCGGCCCGGACCCCGGAGCACGGGGACACGCGATGACCGAGGCGAGCACACACCACGAGGGACGGCCCGGCGACGGGTTCTTGGCGGGACACAGCCGCCGGGCCGCTCTCACCGCACATCAGCAGAAGGCAGGCGAGGAGACGATGGTAGAGCGACACGACGACCGGTGGCGCGAGCGCGCGGGGTGCCTGTCGGTGGACCCCGAGCTGTTCTTCCCGGTCGCGGAGGACGGTGCCGCGTACTCGCGGCAGGTCACCCGCGCAAAGCGGGTCTGCGGGCGGTGCCCGGTGCAGGCCGCGTGCCTGGCCTGGGCGATCGAGTGCCAGCCGGACGGCATCGCCGGCGGGATGACCGCGGCGGAGCGCCGACGGGCCCGCCCGGCCCGGCCCGCGCACCGGGTCACGGCGTGCCAGGGCGCGGTCACCTTCCAGGTCCCGGCAGGAGCCCGACAGGTCCCGTCGCGGAGCCGGTCCCCGATCGTGGCCGACGGCAAGGCCGCCCTCGCGCAGGGCGTCCCGCGGCGGGAGGTCGCGGCTGCGTTCGGGGTGTCCCGCCGGACGGTCGACCGCTGGGCCTCGGAGCTGGCCGCTGTCGCTGGTGGTGGTCGGTGATGGGCGAGCCGTTCAGGGTGTCGAAGTCCGGGCAGGCCGCCGGTCGGATCCGGGAGCTGGTCCGCCGGATCGCGGTCGAGGTGTTCGGCACGACCGAGGTCGAGGTCCTGATCCCCGGGTTCACGGTGTTCACCGACCAGAAGCTGGATGACCCGCTGGCGGGGGTCCGGGCCGCGCTGCTGATGCGCAGCGTCGCCGAGGCCCAGCTCTATGACTACGCCCGCTCCTCGCGGGCGGCGGGCCGGTCGTGGGACGAGATCGGCGCGGTCCTCAGCTTGCCGACCGGTGGGGCGCCGGTGGGGGAGGCGGCGTTCGACTGGCTGGTGTGCGGCCGGGTCCCCGACCCGGAGCGGGAGGGGATCCGGTCGTTCCGAACGCCGTCGGCGTTCTGGCGGTGCTCGACCTGCGGCGAGCAGGTCACCGACGACGGGCCGTTCGAGTCCCACCCGACCGACAACGAGACCGGTCACGCCGACTCCTGCGCTCGCCACCGGGCGGACGTGGCGGCGTGGGTCGAGCTGACGGGGGTGGAGGACTGATGAGCATCCTGTACAGCTCCACCGCTGTGGTCCTGGCCGTGTTCGCGGGGGGCGCGCTGCTCGCGTTCTCCCGTGGCGCCCGGGGCCTGGCCGCCGGGCTCGCCGCGGTCGCGCTGCTCCCGGCGGCGACGATCGTCACCACCCTGTCCTGGCCCGCCCTCGTCGCGGTCGCCGGGCTGGCCGCGGTGATCGTCTGGCATCGCTGGACCCGCTCGTCCGCGACGGTGTCGCGGTGGGCGTCCCGGTCCCGCCGCAAGGTGGGTGTGGCGTCGTCGTTGGACATCGTGCGGCACGCCGGGACATTCGCGGTCCGGCGCCGCACCGGCACCGTCCGCCCCTCGCTGTCCGAGCTGCCGCGCTGGCAGCGGGCCCGGCTCGCGACCACCGAGGCCGCGGTCGAGCTGTGCCGCACCGGGGCCTTGCGGGTGTGGGCGCTGGTCGAGGACGTCGTGATCGTCGTCGGCGGCCCGCGCACCGGGAAGACCGGCTGGCTCGCCGGACGCGTCCTCGACGCCCCCGGCGCCGCGCTGGTCACCTCCACCCGCACCGACCTGCTCGATCTGTGCGCGCCGATCCGGCGCCAGGCCCGCGGGGAGGTGTTCGTGTTCAACCCCGCCGGACTCGGCGACCGCACCTCCACCATCACCTTCGACCCGCTCACCGGCTGCACCGACCCGGTCACGGCGACCGAGCGGGCCACCGACATGCTCGCTGCCGTCGCCTCTGGTGGCGGTGGGGATCGGGAGTTCTGGGACGGTCAGGCCCGCCGCGTCCTGGCCGCTCTTCTACACGCCGCGGCGCTCGGCGGACGTCGGATGGCCGACGTGCTCGGATGGGTCGCCGACCCCGACGCGGCCGGTCGCGAGGTCCCGGCCTTGTTGCGTCGCTCGGGGGTGACGGCGTTCGAGCAGGACGCGATGCAGTTCATCACCACCAACGAGCGCACTCGCTCCTCGATCACCTCGTCGGTGATGCCCGCCCTGGGGTGGCTGACCCACCCGGCCGCCGCCGCGGCGGCCGAGCCGGGTGCAGGGTTCGACGTCGCTCGGCTCCTGGGCGAGCGGGCGACGGTGTTCTTGCTCGGAGCGGAGGAGGCCCAGACCGCGCCGCTGGTGTGTGCGCTGACCGGTCACATCGCCCGGGAGGCGCGCCGTCTCGCGGCCGGGCAGCCGAAGGGCCGGCTGGATCCGCCGCTCGGGCTGTTCCTCGACGAGGCCGCCCTCATCTCCCCGGTACCGCTGGAGTCCTGGACTGCCGACATGGGCGGTCGGGGCGTGACGATTCTGTGCGCGTTTCAGTCCCGCGCCCAGCTTCTCGCCCGGTGGGGTGAGCACAAGGCCGCGACGATCCTGAACAACACGGCCGCGGTCATGCTCTTCGGCGGTACCCGTGACAAGGCGGACCTGGAGTTCTGGTCCACCCTCGCGGGCGAGCGCGACGAGCGCGTGTCGACGACCGACGAGCACGGCCGGGTGGCGTCGAGGTCGGTGCGGAAGGTGCCGGTGTTGGCTCCGGCGCAGATCGCGAACCTGCCGGCGGGTCGGGTGGTGGTGATCCGCCGGGGGATCGCGCCGGTGATCGGCCGGGCCCGCATGGCGTGGACTCGTCGTGACGTCCGTGCCCATGGTCGCGATGCCCGCCGGGCCGACGCCCGCGCGGCACGGGCGCTGCAGCTCGACGAGCTGCGGATGTGGCGCGACGACGTCGCCCAGGCCGCGCTCTCGGTCCTGGCCACGTGGTGGCCGGACCGGTTCGCCGAGCGCCATGAGCGGCGTCGGGACGCCAACGCGATGTTCCGCGAGCTGGCCGTCATCCACGACCAGTCCCTGCACACCCCCGCCGCCCCGCGGCCGGGCACGGACGGGCAGGCGGACCGATGAGGCGGCGACCGCAGATCACCGAGTCCGAGGTCGTCGCGCTGGAGGAGCGCCTGCGCACCCTCCTCGCCGCGCGCACCGCCGGAGCCCTGAACGACGACGAGATCGCCCGCTACGAGGCCGACCGCGACCGGCTGTTGGACTTGATCGGAGACCAGATGCGCGAGCAGCGCGAGTACGACGGCGCCCTACGCCGGCTGCGCGCGGAGATGGAGCAGCAGTCCGGAGACGACGGCTGGTTCTCCGAGGGTCACGACGCCGCGCATCAGGCGCGCCCCGACGCGATCGCCCACGTCGACGACGACCCGACCGACGACCGGGCCGCGACGGAGATGGAGCTCCGCCGGGTCGAGGACATGATCAACGCCCCGTACCGGGCCGC
Organism: Pseudonocardia sp. DR1-2; assembly: GCF_023717215.1. Lineage (NCBI taxonomy): Bacteria > Bacillati > Actinomycetota > Actinomycetes > Pseudonocardiales > Pseudonocardiaceae > Pseudonocardia > Pseudonocardia sp. DR1-2. Next base: position 857,646 of record NZ_JAMQOF010000002.1, read on the forward strand.
CGCGACCGAGGCGAAGTACGCGGATGACCGTGACCCGACGGGCGGGATGTGGTTCACCCCGGACGACACCGCCCCGGGCGGTGTCCGCCCGCTGACCGACACCGAGATACGCCGCGTCTCTGGTCTGGTCCGCGCGACCCAAGCCGATGCCGTCACCGACGACCTGGACCACCGCGACCCGCCGGCAGCGGACCGGGTGACCGACTCCGCCGCCGACGACGGGGGGTGGGGTCGATGAACACGCCCCCGCACCCCGAGCCCCGCGCGGAGCGGCCCGAGAACGGGGGCGCGACCGGCGCCGCCGTCGTCGGGCTGGCCAGGCAGGTCGACGACCTGACCCGCCGCCTCGACATGCTCGGCCCGGTTAACGGCCGGATCGACGAGCTGACGCAGGTCGTGGCCGAGACCGCGCAGGTCCTGGCGACCTTGGCGGCCCGCCGCCGTCCGGCTGCTGCGCCGTCGTGGCTGCTCGCCCCGGCCGAGCCGGAGCAGGTCGCGCAGCTGCTCGACGAGCTGACCGAGTGGCTGCGCCGGGTGTTCCTGCGCTACCCCGATGGCGCCGCCGTCGTGCCGGAGTGCTGGGCCTGGCACGCCGACGTCGTCGAGGAACTGTTGTGGCTCATGCACGGCTGGTGCGCGGCCTACCAGGGCCCGGACGCCTCGGTGCAGCTCGCCGGGGACTGGCACGACCGCCAGCGCCCCGGCGTGGTCAACCGGCTCCGCAAGAGCGTCGGGTCGTGCTCGATCGAGGCGCACCAGACCCGGCCCGGTTGGGGAGCCCCGCCCGGGGCCCCCGCGCCGGTGCCCGGGACCCGGCACACCGACCTGATCGTCGACTGGTGGGCGACCGGGCGGGAGCAGACGCCACCCGAGCCGCCCACCGACGACCGTGTGGCGCAGGGCTCGATAGGGGGTGCGCTGCGATGACCGCACGCAGCACCGGCCGGGCCGGTCGCGCCGCGATCTGGCTGCCGGGTCTGGCCGTCGCGCTCGGCGCTGCGGTCGCGACGGCGCACGGCCTGTTCGAGGTCGCTCTCGCCGCCCGGGTCCCGGCCGGGATCGCCTGGATCTACCCGCTGATCACCGACGGCCTCGCGCTGGTCGCCTACACCGCGACGGCCCGGCTGTCGGGGTCGGCTGCCCGCTACGCCTGGTCGGTGGTGATCGTCTCGGCCGGGCTGTCGGGGCTCGCGCAGGCGGTGTATCTCGCCTCCGATTCGGTCACCGCGGGTGGGGAGCTGGCCGTGAACTCGGCGCTGCGGTTCGGGGTCGGAGCGTGGCCCGCGGTCGCGGCCGCCGTCGTCGCGCACCTGCTCTACCTCCTCGCCGAGACCCGCACCGCCGCCCCGGCGGCCGACCACGGCCCGGTCGAGCCGGACCGCGCTGCCGGACCGCGAGTGCGGGCGACCATCACCGTCCCCTCGACCGACCGGACACCGGTGGAACGCCCGGACACCGTGGGACACGGGACGGGTGTCCCGCCCGCGCTGGACGGGCCGGTGATCCCGGGCCCGCCGCGGCCGGTGTCCCACCCGGCACCGCGCCCGGCCGTCCGGCCGGACCGGCCCGCGCCGTCCTCGGCCGGTGGGACGGGCGGGTCGGGTGCGGGCGCGCAGGAGCGCGCCCGCACCACCGCCCTCACCCACCGCGAGCGCCACGGCGCCCTCCCCACGGTGCGCGAGCTGCAGGAGATGGCCGAGGTCGGCCGTGGTACCGCCGCCCGAGCACTCCAGCAGCTCCGCGACACCCCAACGCAAGCCGCGAGCGGCCTGCACCTCGTCCCCGACGAGCCCCAGAACAGGACCACCCGATGACCACCAGTAGCGAGAAGACCACCGCGACCGAGCAGAACACCAGAACCGAGAGCGACTACCCCGAACAGAGCAACAAGTGCGCAAGATCAACGCCAGCACACCGATGCATCACGATCCGAGGGGGCGGGCCGGCCTCCGGCCGGCCACGCCACCGGCCGTGCGCCGCCGACCTCGACGGGACCCGTCGGAAGACCGTGTCGAGGTGGACGGGGTGCTGAGCATCGCCTCGGGCTACAGCCCGGAGTACCTGTTGAAGGAGGTCGCCGCCGGGCGGGAGAACTACTACACCGGCGCGGTCGCCGAGGGCGAGCCGCCGGGGCGCTGGTGGGGCGCCGGGGCGGAGAAGCTCGGCCTACGCGGGCTGGTCGAGGCCCAGGACATGCGCGCGGTCTACGAACGCTTCATCGACCCACGGGAGGAGGGGTTCCACGATCCGTCCCGGTGGGACGAGGTCGGGACGCTGGGACACACGGGACGCCGGTACCTGTCCGAGGACGAGATCTACGCGGCCGCGTTGGAACGCGAACCGGACGCGGCGGCGGAACGCCGCGCCGAGCTGCGTACCGAGGCGGGGAAGGCGGCCCGGCACAACGTCGCGTTCCTCGACGTCACCTTCTCGGTCCAGAAGTCGGTGACGCTGCTGCATACCGCGTTCGAGGCCCGCGAGGTCGCCGCCCGCAACGCCGGCGATGAGAAGACCGCTGCGGCGTGGGGTGAGTTCCGGACCGCGGTCGAGGACGCGATCTGGGCGGGCAACAACGCCGCCCTCGCGTACTTACAGGACAAGGCCGGGTACTCCCGGGTCGGGCACCACGGCGGCACCGCGGGCCGGTGGGTCGACGCGCACAACTTCGTCGTCGCGTCGTTCTTCCAGCACGACTCCCGCGACCGGGACCCGCAGCTGCACATCCACGACACGATCCTCAACCGCGTCGAGGGCCCCGACGGGGTGTGGCGGACCCTCGACGGGCGCAGCCTCTACCGGTGGCGCCCGGCCGCCGCCGCGGTCGCGGAGCGGACGTGCGAAGAGCGGATCACCCACACCCTCGGGATGCTGCTCGCGACCCGCCCGGACGGGAAGTCCCGCGAGGTCGTCGGCATCGCCGAAGAGACGATGGCGCTGTTCTCCCAGCGTCGCCGCGCGGTCACCGCCAAGACCGGCGAGCTGTTCGAGCTGTTCGAGCAGCGCTACGGGCGCGCGCCGAACTCC